>NZ_JBGFSP010000003.1:1250194-2500388 GCF_041227145.1 Bacteroides sp. AN502(2024)
GCCTCCAGCACCGGGAAAGTTGATAGTGCCCCCCCAGACTGTAGGAGACGTTGTTGAACGTTCTGGTCCCGCCGTAGGGACTTCCCGTCCAGTCATACCCACTGGCACGGGTTTCCTGCATATCCAGCCGGAGCCCCGCTTCAACCCCTCCCTTGGCCTGATGATACTTCCCGATTCCGTAGATCCCTGCCTGTGTCTCCGTGTAGTTCGGGATGACAGGTACGAATCCGGTACCCGCGCGACTGTGGTTCTCGATGAACATGACCTGGCCTCCCGCCTCGATCTGCCAGGAGTGGTAATCCCGTTTCCAGCGCAGGAGATGCTGGAAGGAATTCAAGTGCAGGGAAACCGCCGGAACATTGGAGTCCAGCCGCCGGACACGGTTCTCCTGCCGGTCGTCCTTCTGCCACGTACTTTGCCAGTGAATGTTTCCTCCGTTCTTCATTCCGAACCGTATCCTGCCGACAGCGCTCTGATGGGTGACCGTCTGGCTGGGAGGCCGGATATCTCGGGAGAAGGGATCCGTGTGCAGGGGACGACCCAGCCGGATACGTTCTGCCAGCAGCTCCTCGCTACCCATCTGAGCGCTGAGCATCACTCCTGTCCGGGTGTGGAAGCGACTGTAGAGACCTTCCACTCTCAAGCGCCCGTGGTCGTAACCCAGAGAGGCGGAGGTGTGATATTCCCTGGTCCCGGTGTTGTTCAGAAGATAGTGCGCGGTGGAACGGTCTCCGGAATTCGACCAGGTGCCCTGCACGCGCCAAGCAAGATTGCCGGAGAAAGCACCTTCAAGTTGTCCGGTCGCCACGTAACGCCGCCCGTTGCTTCCGTAAAGCGTGGAGATGCTCCCTTGCAGCGCCCGTTGTCTGAAAGGAAGGGGGGATTGCTCCATGACGATGATGCCTCCCAGGGCATCCGAGCCGTATCTTACCGCATCGGAGCCTTTGATTACCGAAACGGAGGTGCTGCCGTTCATGTCCAACTCGGGGGCATGGTCGGCACCCCATTGCTGCCCCGTCTGACGGGCACCGTTATGGATGATCAGTATCCGGTTCCCGTACATTCCCTGGATGACGGGTTTGGATACGGTGGTTCCCGTGCTGATGGAACTCACCCCGCTGACGCGCTCGAGCAGGGTGGTCAGCGAGGTGCCCAGCGCGTTGCTGATCTCAGGGGATGAAAGGCGCCTGCTCACGGCGTTGGGTGACGCCTCGCTGCGTTCACCGGTAACGACCACTTCCCCGAGTTTTTGTATATCCGGTGAGAGGCGTACGGTATATGTGCTGCTTTCTTTGAATGCTTCGTCCCAAAGCACACGCCGGGAGCTGTAACCCAGGCACTGCACGAGGACCGTATCCATGAAACACGTGCCATGACCGAGAACAATCGTTCCACGAGGGGAACTGACAAGTAATCGTTCCCCGGTCAGGATATAGGCTCCCTCAATGGGAAGCCCGCTTTCCCGGTCAATGACCAGCAAGGTATCGCGTGTACCTATCGGTGGGCGAGTCTCCTGTACCTGTGCTTCCAGGGGGGAAGAGACGATACAGAGGCAGGCAACCGGTAGGCACGCATACTGTAAATATGCATGAAATGTCATACTCTAAAAATTATAAACGGATGATAACGGGTTAAGATAGGGGCATAAAAAGCCCTGGCATGCCATCACTGCGATGGTATGCGAACCCTTCAAGGGATTTATGACAGATGCATGGGAGGTGCACGGAGGAAATGCGGGAAAAGAGTGACGATGACATCTTTTTCCCCGGGGATAAGATAGTCGACAGCGTTTCCGGTCGGAACATAATCGTATTCCAAAGCCTCCGCCTCGATAAACGGGGAGAGGGTAAAGAGACAGATGGGACAATCTCCCGAAGAATCATGATGGGAGTGTCCCTGTTCGTCATAGGGTACATACGAATGTTCCTCGTGAACATGAAAGGCTTTCACGAGGAAAAAGGGCATCAATGTTAGCAACAACATGCATGCTATGACACCCCGCTGTCTTTGTCTTTTTTTCGTATGATCCATTAATCGGCAAAATTAGCACTTTAATTTATGACTCGCAATACCTACAAATGGTGATTTGTAAGGCGAATATCCTGAGGTCGTCTAACAGGTCTCAGTAATTAGAAGTCACCCCTGAAAAGCATATTCTGGCAGGGCTGAAATCGTTAAAATAGGACTTGTTAGACAGCCTCAGGACAAAACTGAAAATCAAAAGTAAACCGTCCGTCAGCCGAATATTCGGCAACGGCGGTTCACTCCGGTCTGAACAAACCCTTATCTCGTCAGATTCGGATTTCTCTGGGAGTCCATATCAGGATATGGAAGATACATCAGATTGTCATTCCATACTTTGTTCGTATATTCTACTGATTCCCTTACCTTAATCCCTTCGGCGACTTCAACATCCATATTCTTGGCTCTTTCCTCAAAGGTGTCTTTCAGCCTGTTCATTCGGAACTGATCTGCACGTCGTGTTACAAGGGCTACCCAATAGCCTGCCACTTCCCACCCATGTTCTTTATAAGCCGCTTCGGCAAGATCATCTGCTGAAAGTCCGTTCAGCGGTTCCAATCCGGCACGTTGGCGGACATCATTCAGACACTTGAATGCCAGCTCATCGGTTTGCCCGGTCCTGGCCTTAGCCTCCGCATACCACAACAAAACTTCCGAATAACGTATGATTCTATGCCGATGATCATTGCACAAGTTCTGGCTGGCCGGTAGTTTATAATCATATGGAGCATTGACATTCACTTTGGAAACAGGGTCCCAGTTGACAGAGAATATACTGAACATCGGGTGGCGTTCCGGAACGACAGGTGTACCGTCCTCTTTTAACTTCCACCAGTCAACCAAGGTTCCGTTTTTCAGGCGAATCTTGGGATCATAAGTCGCATCCTTTCTCGGACCGTCAGGAAACTCTTTCCAGAAACGAATTTCCCCCCAAGCGTCTCCCCAGCCACCTAACGATTCAAATTGGTTACAAGAAGTAAGCTCAGAATCCTGAGCCCAATCCACGAATGGTGAATAGTTTATGCCGAGCACCGTTTCATTATTATAGTTATTACTCATCGCATACACATTTTTATACTCTTCATCGAGTTCGTATTCGTATTCACCCTTGTTTACACCCTCAATGACCTCCTTCGCCTTTTCGGCCGCCTTTGCATAATATTCCGTTTTATTCATCGGCCAACCGGCCATAGCCATATACACTGCCGCCAAAGTAGATTTTACCGCCTGACGGGTTACGTATACATTCACTCCGTTCAGAAAGCGGGGGCTACCGCTGTATCTCGTAGGTAATACGGCCTCAGCTTCGGTCAGGTCCTGTACAATATAACCGTATACTTCCTCTACCGGGGTTAGGGGTTTGGTATAATCATCGTTGACATTGTCCAGATTCATCGGCAGCGGTCCCCAAAGTCGCACCAGAGTAAAATAAGCGTATGCTCTCCAGAATTTAGCCTGCCCGAGGGCGATATTTATCTCATCCTGAGTGGTCGGTGTTTTAGACGCTCCCAGTATGATCAAATTGGCTGCCTTTACAATGGCATAATGCATGTTCCACGCATCTTTCACTCCCTTGTTATTGTTAACAGCGGCAAACTTGTCCATTTCTGCTGCAGGCTGCTTGTTACTGCCAGGATTGGTCGTAATATCATCTCCCTGCCATTGGGGTAATTGCATATTTGTATATATCTGGGAAGCATTAACCTTCTGATAAAGTGCATATACACTCATGTTTAGCTCATCCTGAGTGGAGAAGAAGGTTTCCGGGGTGAGTTTGCCTCTGGGATCTTCTGTTAAAAAATCATTGCATGATATCAGTGAGAATGACAGAGCAACCACAGTACTTGCTATTGTTTTTATTTTCATAAGTTTTTCTTTTTAGATTTAAAAATTCATTCGGAGACCGAATGTGAATGTTCTCGGGGAGGGATAGGCACCCATGTCAATACCCGCGTCCACGTCTACGCTGCTGTTCGAGAAGGTACTGCCGGTTGGATCCATTCCCTTATACCCGCTTATTGTAAAAAGGTTCTGACAGCCGAAAGTAAGCCGTAAATCAGCGAATCCCGTTGTCTTTTTGGGGAAAGTGTATGAAAGACTGATATTCTCCAGACGAAGGAAATTTGCGTTCTCCAACCATTTGGTTGAAACCGGCTGTAGATTATTCCCACCTTTAGTCAGACTCGGATATATTGCCGAAGAACCTATCTTGTCAAATCCATTCAGATAAGCATCTGCTAGAGTTACGAAACGGGAATTCCCTTCGGCCGAAGCCATCGTGTACCTTACAAGATTCAAACGTTTGGCTCCAAAAGAACCGCTGAAGAACAGGTTCAGATCCCAGTTTTTATAAGACAGGGAGTTATTCCATCCCAAGGTGAAATCAGGATTAGCCTTTCCGATAACTTTCCGGTCGCCACCGTCTATTATACTATTGTTGTCTACGTCCTTGTAGGTATCATGTCCTTTTTCATCCAGACCGGTCCATTCATAGCCCCAAAAAGTACCAATAGCCTCACCCGGCTTGATAATGGTGGCATAATCAACCATACCGGCAGCCGGACTGGAGCCGTTGATGAAGTCATTCTCACCACCGGAAAGGCGTTCCACACGGTTCTTCAAATAAGTACCGTTCAAGGTGGAGGTCCATTGGAATCGGTCATTCTGAATTATCCGGGCGGTCACACTCAAATCGACACCACGATTACTGATCTCACCGTCATTCACCCAAAAAGAGTTACCGCCGACATATCCGGGAATACTTCTTTTAAGCAGCGCGTCAGTAGTGAGCTTGTAGAAATAGTCCACGCTGAAATTCAGTCTCCTGTCGAATAGGGAGAACTCCAGACCTAGGTCGAATTGTTTGGTCTTCTCCCACGTGAGATCAGGAGTCGCTATGTCATTTGCCCAATAACCGGTAAAATTACTGTTAGTCCCAAAATTGTATGCAGTAGCACTCATAAGGCCCATGGTTGCGTAGGGACTGATGGCCTGACTACCCACAATACCATAACTGGCGCGAAGTTTAATGTCCTGAATCGTGGAAATATCCTTCATGAAATCCTCATTGCTCAACGTCCAGGCTGCGGCAATGGAGGGGAAATATCCCCATTTTTTCTTGGCGAAGCGAGAAGAACCATCGGCACGGAAAGTGCCGGTAAGCATATAACGCTCCTTGTAATTGTACATGATACGGGCAACTCCCGACATCAGCGCCCATTGGCTGTAACTGTTGCTTCCATCACGGGAGGAGGCCATGCCTATATTCCACCAGCCCACACCTTCGGTCAGTAGATTGTTCCCCGTTATACCGATTGTTCTGGTTTCAGAAGAAGCCACCTCATATACAGCTGTGGCTGTCAGATGGTGGTCATTCCAAGAATCTGTATATGTCAGATTGTTGGAGCTTTGCAGCATCAGGCGGTAAGTGTCATTATTACCCATGCCACTCTTGGTTCCTACTCTTTTGGAACTGAAACTATAACTTTTCCCGTCATAATAGTCCACCCCATTGGTTGTGGTGAATGTCAGGCCTTTTATTATATTGAAGCGTAAATCCACACGCCCATTGAAAACGTTGGTCATTGTCTCTCCCGACTGCAATTTTAGGATGCCGACCGGGTTGGAGGCTATGGAATTATAAATATCAGTATTATAATTCCCATTCTCGGATCTCATCGTCATTGTCGGTGAATAGTTTAAAGCGATCCATATTGGATTATCCTTATTCGATGCGAAGGAACTGCCATGACGGATACCGTGAGAGGCATTGATGTCCGCCGTGATATGCAGCCAGTCGGCAAGCTGTGAGGAGAGATTCATCTTTGCTGAGTAACGCTCGTTCTTCGATTCAATGACCACCCCCTCCTGACTCATATAGTTGGCAGAAATATAATATTGCGTCTTCTCACTACCATTCGATACGGCCAATTTGTAATTCTGGGTAACCCCCGTGCGGAAGATCTCATCCTGCCAGTCGATACCGGCTGAGCCATTCTGGTAAGAACGCAATTCATCATCTGAAAAATCAATGCCCTTGACCTCCTTCAATGCCAGGGCGTAATCGTATGCCTCAAGGATATCGTATCTTTTGTATACATTGGAAATCCCCACTGATGCATCAAACATGATTTCACGCACACCGGCCTTGCCACTCTTAGTCGTGATCAGAACAACTCCATTCGATCCTCTGGAACCATATATGGCAGTAGAAGAAGCATCCTTGAGAACCTGCATCGAACGGATGTCCTCAGGATTGATACCATCCAAACCACTTTCCCGGACAATGCCATCTACCACATACAAAGGGTCGTTACTTTTGCTGATAGAGTTGGCACCGCGTACGCGGATTTTCACACTTCCTCCCGGAACACCGCTATTCTCAACATGGACGCCACTGACACGTCCCTGAAGGGCATCGGTAACCCGAGTTATCGGCTGGTCCTTGAAATTTTTGTTGTCTAGTACAGCCACCGATCCCGCCATATCTGCCTTTTTTACAGTACCATAACCAATTACAACCACTTCATCAAGTATTTCGGCATCTTCCTTTAATACTACATTCAAAGGACCTCCTGTCCAAGGAATTTCACGAGTCTGGTAGCCGACATAAGAGACAATAATGATATCGCCCTTTTTTACATTCTTCAGGGAAAAATCGCCGTCAAGTCCTGTGATACTGCCGTTCGTCGTCCCTTTGACGAGCACCGATGCACCGATAATGCTTTCACCATTGGCATCTTTGACAACTCCTTGACAAATATCACTCTGTTGTATTATTTCCTCCTTTAGAGAAGGATAATCATGGAACGCATGAGCCTGTATTCCACATAAAAGCGAAAGTGATAGAATTACCCTCGCTGTTTTTTGACGTGTATTCATAAATTATTTAGTTTGAATTAAAAAATTCGATAAAAAAGAATGTAAGTCGATAATAGTAAACGAGTTGTATATGGTAAATACAATATGCTTATTGAATGAGATTTACAGTCTATTACATTTTTTTTTGCAAAGTAAAAACATGATAAAAGATAATCTGTTATCATTTAGATTCTATTATTTGTCAATGTAGTCCAAATATTTGGGCTGCACAATGATATGATTGTACATGTCCGATACGCTCTCAGAACTCCTGTTTGATAATCGGAAAGGCAGACACCCATCTGGTGAAATATCATAAAAAAAGGGCGAGCATACCGAATTTTACTTGGTACCCTCGCCCATCTATTGAATAGTTACAAGAATTTAGAGAGCTGTCCACGCTATGCAGGTGGTACGAATCTGTTTTATTTGGTCAGCTTTAAGTTCTCTAACCCCAAATCAATGACAAAGTTTCCGGAACGATCACGCAGTTTCAACGGGTCTTTATCTTTGTCGAATATTTTGGCAACACCGGGTGTAGCCTTGTATTTTCTTGCCAGCATTTCAAACATCGGAAGTTCAAATATACATTTGCGACCGCTTACTCCGGAGTCGTCGAAAACAATAAAAATCTGTTCTTGACTTTTGTAGCTGGGGATGGTATACTTGGCTTCTCCATAATAGAAGAAGAATTCGTTTTTGTTTTCCTCATTAAGCCCCACCTGAATATATCCTCTACCTGTATCAACTTTCTTTCCGGACAGCGTCTTCAGGTTATCCGGAATCACCAGATCGAAACTCATCTGTGTAAACTCACCGGCATAAGGATCGTGCTTTGTGTATTTGGAGTAAATCACCGTCTTGAATGTTCTGTTCGTACCCAGTTCTTTGAGCTTGTAAGCAATCGGGGCACCCGGATTGGCTGCATCAAACTTCGCTCCCTCTTCCACAAACTTCTTCACATGCTCTAAGTCGATGGAAGCGATGGCGCCTAACTGCGAATTACCGCCAAGCACCCGGCCTCTGATGGTAGACTCCTTCAACAGATCGCTGTAAGCAGCCTCGGCATTCAGGCCCACTTTTCCGCTCAACACGGAAGCTTGCAGTTTTGCTTCGGCCTCTTTCTTCGTCATATTGGTTTCGATACCCAGCAACAGGATACGACCGTATTTTACAGAAGATACATACAGCGGCTTCTCATTGCCGAACTCTTTTTTATAATCAAACTCTTTCGCGAAGAAGCTGGCTGCATTTTGGGGTTCATCCACACTCAATTCATAAAACACCTGTTGTACCTTTACCAAAAAACGGTTTTTCTCTCTGTCGAAACTGAAACCGGCACTGGATTCTACCGTGTTGAATGCTCCTTTATAGTTGCCTCCCATGGCCAATTTCAGGTGGGCCTTGTCATGCACCTCCTCGATGGAGTAAGTCAGATTCGCTGCCGGGGGGTTGAACTCACGACCAAGCAGTTCATTGATACCTTTACGCACATTAGAGAGTGAAGGACTGGAAACAGTAACTGTCGGGTCTCCCTTTCCTTGCAGGTCTGTTGAGATCACAATCGGCTGTCGATCGGCAATAATGGATGTATAATCACCGTCGATTACACTTTGGGCCTGAAGCAATGCACCGGGATAGAACACACTTCGGTCGTCGGAAAACAAGAGTTGCTCTTCAAACTCTTTAGCCTGCTCATAAAACTCTTTGAGGGATGCTGTCGCTCTGGTCTCCGGTATGTTATGCGCAAAAGGCGTAGAAACCGCTCTGCTATTGGCTGCTCTCCGCTCGCTAAAAGGAGCCATTTGCTGCACAGAGGGCAATTGGCTGACATACATATTGATTTCTGTAGAGAAACTTCTGGCCTCACTTTTCCCCTCTTCCTCTACCGTCTCTTCTTTGCTGCAAGCATACACAGCAAGAGAAAATAATAACAGAAAACAACCTTTACTTAAAAAAACTTTCTTCATTTCATTTATTAATTTGATTATATAAAACGGCGGCAAACATAGTGGAATGAGTCTGATCTCACAAATCTGACAGCTCATTATTTTGTATAATATGTTTGTTTTTGGGTATATTTACATTTGTACGAACTAGCGAAAGAATGATTAAAATGTTTGTTTACAATAGATTCAAATCAGTTTAGCTAAGTAACTAATCAAAATCAAGCAGCATAATGGCTAATGTAATATTCAGTTGGTTTCTTATAGCCGCTAACGCCCTGTCCGTGGCATAAAAAGCGATTCCATAGGGCATACTCCTGTGGTTTGAGCCATTTCCTTTCATAATAGCCATGCGGAGTTTCTACAATGTTCAGATGAGGAGAATAGGGGAGGACGTAAAACAGAAAGAGTCCTCGTTTTCCCCAATAGGACGCATTCGCTTTATTTTCTCATTACGGTCTATATTTGCATTGTCAAGCACGATATATTCTATTGAGTTTAAACGAGAATCTGTCGAGAAAATCAACAACTTTCTCTGTATCGGCAGATTCGCTAGTGCAAAACCCGTGAAAATGGTTATTCCATTCCAACTCATGTAGAGAACAAGCTGTAAAAGATATGTAATCCTTATTGGTTTGAGCCTATCCAACTCATAGTAGAGAATAAAAAGAAACTTGTAAACTGCTTGATTTCGTGCAATTAACGCTTTATCTTTTTGTGGACCAGCCTGAACTTGAACCAGAAACCTCCAGATTATGAGAACGGCAAAGTGATATTCTACGATAGTCTATTATTACAATTCTTGCTGATTATCAATTATTTACGATAATAGTCGTTTCTAATGAAACTCACTAAATACCCCTAACTGAAACTGTTTGTTTACGCATTGTTTACGCAGAATCAAGGGGAATGAAGACTGTTATTAAGCCCATTTAACAAATGCAAAGTACCTACTCCTGTTTTGCATAAACCATCTGTCGCAAATAATTTAAGTTGTTGCGACAAAAATCAAGTTCTCTAACTTTAGAACCTCTTACTTACAAATCAGAAATGAAGTTGTCTGTTGGTGATATGGTCAATTATTTATTATAAAAAGCTCTTTTTTGACGTATTCTATCGCGGTTCTCATAATTTATTTGTATTTTTACATCGAAAGGATGTCTTTTATGGAAAAAATCAATATTGTCCTAAATAAATTGGGGGAACAAATAAAAAGGAAGTAGAACTAAGGTAAAATGACTACCTTAGTAGCAAGCTACCAACTCATCTACTTCCTATGGCAAATATAACACTTTTCGCACAGGTAATATCACATCTCCCGAAAGAAAATATCAGGAAAATCATAAAATCTTCGGGGTCAGACAAGCATTGTAAGGGCTACAATACATGGAGTCAGTTTGTTAGCATGATTTTCAGCCAATTCTCAGGATGTGATTCAGTCAGAGATATCTCAAACGGGCTGAAATCAGCCACCGGCAACCTCAATCATTTGGGAATCAACCGTGCACCATCCAAGTCAACGGTAGCATATCAGAACGCCAACCGAGACAGTTCGGTTTTTCGCGGCATATTCTACTCGTTGTTTCAGTATTTCGGACAGCAAGCCCTATGGCAACGAAGAAAGTTCCGTTTCAAGATGCCGATAAAACTGCTCGACTCCACATTGGTGTCATTGACTCTGTCAATATATGACTGGGCACATTACACTACCACCAAGGGGGCGGTCAAGATGCACACGCTATTGGACTATGACAGTCTTTTGCCGGAGTTCGTGAATATCACCGATGGCAAAACCACCGACAACAAAGCTGCTTTTGATATTGAGTTACATCCGTATAGTATTGTAGTAGCCGACCGAGGCTACTGTGACTACTCATTGCTGAATAATTGGGACAGCAGCAACGTGTTCTTTGTAGTGCGTCATAAAGACAATATCCGGTACAAAGCCATAGAGGAGTTGCCTTTGCCTGAAAAACACGCTCAGAATGTACTTATTGACGAAATAATCGAGTTCGAACTCTCGGCGGCCAAATCCAAATATCCCAAACGTTTACGTCGCATCGCAGTATGGAACGATGAACACGGTTTTGAAATTGAGTTACTCACAAACAACTTCACATTGGCAGCATCAAGCATAGCGGCTCTGTACAAGGCTCGGTGGAACATAGAAATCTTCTTTCGCAACCTCAAGCAACTGCTACGCATCAAGAGCTTTATCGGCACATCCCGCAATGCCGTAGAGACCCAAATATGGACTGCTATGACTACAATGCTGATTCTGACATGGCTAAAGCACATCGCAAGATACAAATGGGCATTGGCTAACCTTGTGGTCACGCTCCGGCTGAACACATTTACCAAAATCGACCTCCAAAAATGGCTTGATCAACCATTTACACCACCTCCCGAAACCATCGAAAACGATTAGGGGGGATTGATTTTGAACTCTCGAGGCTATACTTAACAGTATAGTCAGTTAGCTCATGCTCAAAATTTATTTAGGACAATATTGATGTCATCCATGTTTTTTCTAATATCTTAGATGTAACTGCTATCGATTTGGGAGTAGTCGCAAGGATGGTGGCATCTGCACACGGAAAACACTTCGTTCTATGTATTGGTCCACAAAATGGTGCTGCGTATAGAATTGAGAAGTTTTGTTCTGTTTTTGGAGAACAGAATTATTTCAGTCAGATAAATAGTGTACGTTATGCACGCACAAGGAGAACAGCACATCCCTATACATGCATGACAAGATGCTTTGAATACAATGGTGCAACAATTGACCTTAACAGATTAGCTTTGGTCGGTGAGAGCCATGAGGCAATATATAATGAATATGATTTACGATTACAGATACAGAATCATGTGCTATCATCTCAAAAAGCAAGAGTCGCATGGAGACTCGAAAATATTTTGTCTGTGGATGACATAATGTATATTGATGCAGTAGTAAATGAAGTGGCTGTAGACTTTATTATCGTTAGACCTAATAAGGGGATTCTTCTACTGAACGTGTTCGAGGAGAACCTTAATGAGTGTACATTATCAGAAGATAAAAAGGAAATAAATGTACATGGGCAACTATATCAATCTCCTATTGACTTTATAAACCTATGTCAATTGAGTATCAAGGATGGTATAGAAGAACTTTTGATGAGTACTATTGAAGATAATCGGAATTTTGGTCTTATCAAAAAGGCGATTGTGTTCCCAGAAAACTCTATTGACGAGATAAAAAATTTCTTTGAATATGAGAATAACTTCTTTAATTTCACCTTTATCTTCGGTAGGGAGATTATTGAAAATGGAGATATATCACAAAATTTGTATACTACCATAGGTTTCCTATACAACAACAATGCTTTTGACGATGTTGTAAGAAGGAAATTGGCTAGGATGATATCTCCATCCTGGCATTCTTATCAGGAAGGACGTATTGATATGCAACCTGTTGGCGCACAGAGGCGGCTATCGGAAAGCAGTATAACACAACAGAAAATAAGTGGCGTCGCTGGTTCTGGAAAAACTCAAGTACTTGCTTTTAGAGCAGTAAATGCCATGAAACGCACTGGAAGTGATGTCTTAGTATTGACCTATAACATTACATTAGCAAATTACCTGAAGTTTAGGCTTTCCGAGATTCGGGAGGATTTCTCTTGGGAAAAAATAGACGTATATCCTTATCATCAATTCTTTAGAATACGTGCTGCAGAATGTCAGTTACATGTTGAATTTGGCTCATATCAAAACGAAGCCTTCTTTGATAATTCCAAAAGTCATAAGAAATATTCTGCGATCTTCATTGACGAGGTTTAAGACTATACTACGGAATGGCTTCGCATCGTTATGCAAAATTTTCTCTTAGAGCCTAATGGTGAACTGGTAGTATTTGGAGATCCAAAACAAAATGTATATCAACGACCTTTAGATACAAATGGTGACATCCGGTTAGGTGTTATTGGAGGACAATGGAATCGGCAATTAACAACCAGCCGAAGATTTACTAATCCGCGCCTTGCTAATCTTGCCACAGCATTTCAAACACAATTTATGGCAAATTTACCTGTTGATAATATAGCTGCGGGAAATGCCATGTCAAATACATTCAATTTTCAAATTTTAACTTATATTGAACTGAGAAAAAATAATTCCTTTGAATCCATAATAACTAATATAATCAATATCATTTCCAATGACAATAACGAAGCAAGAGATTTTGTTGTACTTGCTTCGTCAACAAAATTGCTTCGCAATATTGACATCCTTTATCGACAAAGAACAAACGAACAAACAGAAATAACATTTATTTCAAACGAAACTCTTGAACGGTTAAAGCAAATACATCAGGTTCTGATGAAAAGGCTGCCAATTGGAAATTTAATAGGGATTTTGAAGCTCTTGAACGAACAAGAAAGTAATTGTTTACGACAGACAAACGTTGTTTGAAAATATCTACCATACAAAGTTTCAAGGGCTGGGAATCTCCTTCCGTTATAGTTATTCTAGAGAATGACCTTGTTTTACACAATACGACATTTCGTCCAATGTCACCACAAACGATATATACGGCGATAACACGTGCAAGGGAAAACATGTATATAATTAATATTGATAATGATACCTATCACAACTTCTTCTATAATCAAACATTATGAATAGTTTCACAACAATAGAAAAATACGCCATCATAAAAGTTCTTTCATACATTATGAAAGCAGATCGTATCATTTATCCTAAAGAGGAGAAATACAATAACTAAATATATAGTGATTTTTCCATAACAATCAGTGATATAGAAGATATTTTAAATATTGATGACATACAAACTAACCATATAAACCAGGCAGCATGAAAGTTCTCACGTACCCCTAAAAATAATAATATGATAGAAGAGTACCTTAACAACTTGATGCAAGGGGTTGAGCATAGGATGAGGCCTGAGTCCTTCCGGAGCGATTCCTTTTGTCTCAAACTTGCGTCTCGCCTTCTACATATTCTTCAAGAAAAAGATTCTCGCCGTCAAATACGGCATAGGAGAAATAGTGAATCCAGTCCCCCAAAATCAGCACGCGCGAAGTGGTGCTTAGCATCAGATCCAGTTCGATGTGACGATGCCCGTAAATAAAGAAGTTGATATTCGGATGACTCCTCAAATACTCTTTAGTGTACAGAACCAAGTGCTCTTGGTTCTCACCCATATAGTCGGGTTCCCTTCCGTCAACCCGTTTCTGCCGGCTACGCTTCGCCCATGACAAACCGAGCTCCACGCTCCAACGGGGATGAATCGCGGAAAATAATGCCTGCAATGTTTTGCTGTGAAACATGGCACGGAGCAGTTTGAACTTCTTGTCCGGATCGCCCAGTCCGTCGCCATGAGCCAGATAAAATTCTTTCCCATAGATTTCGGTAGTCAACGGTTCACGATGCAGGATAACCCCACACTCCTTCGTGAGGTAATCTCCGCACCAGATATCATGATTGCCGATAAAGTAATGAACCTCTACTCCCATATCCGTGAGTTCGGAAAGCTTTCCTAAGAAACGGGTATAGCCTTTGGGAACCACCAACCGGAATTCATACCAGAAATCGAACATATCTCCCAACAGGTACACGGCAGAAGCCTTGTGCTTTATGCTGTCGAGAAAGTTCACCAGGCGTCTTTCTTGAGTACGCCCGTGTTCAATGGCACGGGAACCAAGATGCGCGTCGGAAAGGAAATAAACGTTCTTCATAAGTGTTCTAATTATTTGGTTATAAGCGATAAGTCATGAGCAGGCAAGCCTGAGCTGTCGGTATGACTCCTGTCCGCTCATCACTAAAGGAAGCCCAATTCGAGTTTCGCCTCTTCACTCATCATATCCTTGTCCCATTCCGGTTCGAAGACCAAGTTGACAACAGCCGAAGTCACCCCTTCCACCGATTCCACCTTCTGACGGATATCCTCCATGATAAAATCAGCTGCCGGACAGTTAGGAGCAGTCAGCGTCATATCCAGTACCACTTCCCCATCCTCTGCGACATCGATCTTATAAATCAGTCCAAGATCGTACACATTCACCGGAATCTCCGGGTCATACACCGTTTTCAGCATGCCTACAATCTTTTCTTCTATTTCAATCTTTTCCATACATCCTTTCATTTTTATGTATCGCAAAGATAGAGATAAAAAATGAAACATAAAAAACTAGAAACAGAATGTATGTCGCCTGCCTGAATAACACACCGTCTGTTCCTTGTCTCCGGTTGATTAAGATCACATTTCGGGACGACAAATGACTGTAGAAAGCCAATCATTCAAAGTAATCCTTCATCTGCAAAACTAAAAAATCCCTCTTCACAAACGACTACGTGATCGATCAGGCGGATGTTCATCGTACCGGCTGCTTTGCGAATGTGTTCCGTCAAGGTTTTATCTGGCTGACTGGGACGGGTATTCCCCGAAGGATGATTATGGACCACAGCTATTTGTGTGGCTCTTTGCAACAGTGCTTCTCGAAGAATCATACGTACATCGGTGTATGTTCCGTCTATCCCGCCGGTACTGATACGCACCTTATCAATCAGTTTCATAGCCTGGTTCAACAAAAGAACCCAGAATTCTTCTTGTTCCAGATCGCACATCAAAGGTTGAAAGATTTCATAGATATCTTTTGAACAACTGATTCGAGGCCTTTCTCTTATACCCTGCAGCTTTCGTCGTTTTCCGAGTTCCAATGCAGCCATTACCGTGACACTCTTCGCCGGCCCCATGCCTTTAAAACGGGAATAGTCGCAAACGTCCCATTTTGCCAAGGAATTAAGATTATTATCACAAGACAGAAGCAGGCGTCGCATCAGTTCGACAGCACTCTCTTCGGTATTTCCGGAGCCGATTAATATAGCGAGTAGTTCGGCATCACTCAATGCGGCTGCTCCCTTCTCCATCATTTTCTCCCTCGGGCGGTCCTCCAGTGCCCATTGGTTGATGGACAGTTTGTTTTTACTTTCCATTTACTTTAGTTTGAGGACATAAAGATAGTTCTTTAAAAGAGAGTCTATGCTATAAAAGAAGTATTTAACAACCTATATCTTCTTTTTCTGTGCTCCAACAAGAGATTGATTACTTATAAAAATTCTTCTGAAAAGCTTCGAACTCATCCTTCCCTCTGACGCAACGCTGCCACCATGCACGCCAGAATCCTGTTCCGTAGCCGATAAGCTGTATAAATGCGGCGGCAATGGAATAAATTCCAATGGTCAGGCTCTTATTCCGAATGGCAGAATCGATGCACACCAGCACTGCATAAAGAAGAATCGGCGTAAGGCTGAAAAGAGAAAACGAAGTGCCCAACAGCAGAAGCGTCACCCCCAATGTAAAAACGGCAGGCAATCCATGCACCAGTTTTAAAGAATCCGGATACTTCTTATAAAGGTTGATACGAGCAATGCCGGAGTTATGAACCTGCTTGAAGAACTTCTTCAAATCGGTCCGCCGTTTATGATACACCCAGGCATCCGGAAAAAGACGACAAGCATAACCCTTCTTAAAGATACGGATGCTGAAATCAATATCTTCGCCGAAACGCATCTTGGAGAATCCTCCCAAAGCCTCGTACACTCCCCTGCGCACTCCCATATTGAAACTGCGGGGATAGAATGTATCCATTTTCTTTTTCCCCCCGCGGATACCGCCTGTGGTGAAGAAGGAGGTCATGGAATAATTAATTGCTTTTTGAATGTCGGTAAAGGAAGCATGGGCACGGTCGGGACCCCCAAAGGCATCAGCCAAAGAGGTGAGAAGTTCTTTCTCTACAGCATCGAAATACCCTTCGGGCAGAATCACATCAGAATCCAATATAATAAGGTAATCCCCTTCACTGCGTTCGGCTCCGTAATTTCGGGTTTGCCCCGGACCGGAGTTGGGTTTGGAGAAATACTTGATATTCAACCGACCTGCATACCGGTCTACGACCTCCTTACAGGGGAAGGAGGAACCATCTTCTACCACGACAACTTCAAAATCTTTAAAGTGTTGCACCGTAAGACTGTGCAATAATTCGTCCACTTCATCAGGACGATTGTAAACGGGGATGATGACCGAGTAACGCATGAATATCCTATTTTATACTGCGCAAAAATACAACAAGAATGTGAAAGCAGAAACTGATTATAAAAAATAATAAGGAACTCTCTTATTATATAGACAATATGCTAATTCAACGAACGCCTGTATTCATCAGGCGAAATGCCCGTAATTTTCTTAATTTCTCCGGATCTTACAATAACCCCAATTACTGATCATATAACCTCGGCCACAGATTTATACCATTCTTTCCGGAAATTATGTAATCGGGGTTATAATATCTGTAATTCATCTACCAAGTCTCTCTGTAATCTCCTGTAACTTTGCGATGTGAAAAGAAAAAAAAGTAGTTATCCATAAAAGCATATCAGTTATGAAACGATTCATCTTTTTGACCGCTGCGATCCTCACCCTCTCCGGACTGACGGAAAGCCCGGCACAAACCCTTCAATGCAACCTGAATATGGAAGAGCTGAAACTTACGAAAGAGTGGGACAAAACGTTCCCGAAAAGCGACAAGGTAAATCATAGCAAAATAACCTTTGTCAATCGGTACGGCATCACGCTCGCTGCCGATTTATATGTACCCCAAACGACCGCCGAGAGTAAACTGCCGGCTATCGCCGTCAGCGGTCCGTTCGGTGCAGTGAAAGAACAGGCATCGGGATTGTATGCCCAGACGCTTGCCGAGCGAGGTTTCCTGACCATTGCTTTTGATCCCTCGTTTACCGGTGAGAGTGGCGGACAACCTCGCGGTGTGGCCTCACCGGATATCAATACTGAAGATTTCTCGGCAGCAGTGGATTACCTTGCGGCACGTCCGGATGTGGATGCCGGGCGCATCGGCATCATCGGTATTTGCGGTTGGGGAGGTTTTGCCATCAATGCGGCAGCCAACGACACCCGCATCAAGGCAACAGTAGCTTCCACCATGTACGACATGAGTCGTGTCACGGCAAACGGTTATTCCGATGCCGCAGATAACGCGGATGCACGCTATAAAATGCGTCAGGAACTCAATGCACAGCGCACGGAGGATTATCGTACCGGCACTTATCCCCGCACTGTCATGAACCCGAAACCAGCCGATGACGCACCGCAGTTCATGAAGGATTACTACGATTATTACAAGACTGAACGAGGCTATCATCCGCGTTCGATCAACTCCGGTCTGGGCTGGAACAAGACCTCGGCGCTCGCGTTTGTCAATGCTCCCATACTTGCCTATGCCGATGAGATCCGTAATGCCGTGCTGCTCATTCATGGAGAAAAAGCCCACTCCCGTTATTTCAGTGAGGATGTCTTCAAGAGGTTGAAAGGTGACAACAAGGAACTGGTGATTATTCCCAAGGCCGTGCATACGGATTTGTACGACCGGACAGACATGATTCCGTTTGACAAACTGGAGGATTTTTTCAACGAATACTTAAAATAACGTGAGGTCGATATGATACGACCGACATACGCACAACGGATAGAAAACAAGTGTAGAAAACAGGACTAGTAAAAGATGGGAAACAGAATCTTAAAATAGAACAAGATATGAACAAATGTATGATAGTTCTGGGCTTGCTGCTTATGACAATCGCATCCGTACAGACTGCATGCGGTACTGACGATGACCCCATAACGGAGAAGCCTGCTACGCCCGTCCCGAATCCCGAAGGGACGGGAGAGAACGACAATTCAGAGAGCGGAAATGACAATAAGGAGAATAATGACAACGAAAACAATGAAGGAGAAAATAAAATGAATAGAAACATTATAATCCATGTGGGCAACCGTGGCTTCGCAGCCACACTTGAGGATAATGCCACGGCACGTGCTTTTTCCGCTTTGCTGCCTATGACGATAACGATGAACGAAATGAACAGCAACGAAAAATACCATTATCTGTCGGAGAGTCTGCCCACAGACAGTTACCGCCCGGGAACAATCCGGAACGGGGATCTGATGCTATATGGTTCCAGTTGTGTCGTCCTCTTCTATGAAACCTTCGCGTCGCCTTACAGCTATACCCGTATAGGACAGCTCAATGATCCGTCAGGACTGGCTTCGGCCCTTGGAAGAGGCAACGTGCCTGTAACTTTTGAAATCAATAATGACTGACAACTAAAACAATACTTCAAATGAAACTGATTAAAGATAGTGAATTCGGGGGCGAACGTCCCTTGTTCAATTCCCAAGACCTCCGCCTGGAGAATGTGATTATCCGTGCTGGAGAATCGGCCATCAAAGAGTGCAAGAATATCGAAGCTGTAGATTGTCGCTTCGAAGGCAACTATCCTTTTTGGCACGTACATGGCTTTAAGATTGAACGTTGCTTTTTCGATGTCGGGGGGCGTTCTGCCTTGTGGTACTCCGACCACCTGAAGATGACCGACACAATTATCGACGCACCCAAAATGTTCCGTGAGATGAGTGAAATCGACATCGAGAACGTAACAATGAACAATGCTGATGAAGTGTTTTGGCGCTGTAACAATATTCGCATCAAGAATCTCAAATTGCACGACGGTACCTACCCTTTCATGTACAGCAACGACATTTATGTAGACGGATTGGAGAGCGACAGCAAGTATGTGTTCCAGTACGTAAGAAATGCAGAGATTCATAACGCCAGAATTACGACAAAGGATGCGTTTTGGGAAGTAGAGAACGTAACGATTTACGATTCCGAACTCAACGGCGAGTATCTTGGCTGGCACTCGAAAAATCTACGTCTGGTGAACTGCCACATTACGGGCGAACAGCCACTCTGTTATGCGCACAATCTCGTGCTGGAAAACTGTACATTCTCCCCCGACTGCGACCGGGCATTCGAGTACAGCACAGTGCAGGCCGATATTCGCGGAGCCATCACGAACATCAAGAATCCGATGTCGGGACGCATCGTAGCCGATGAGTTCGGTTCCATAACCATAGACGAGAACATCAAGGCGCCCGCTGATTGTGAAATCCGTCTCAGGGATGAGTATACCTGTTTCACCGACTAAAACGAAGAGATGAAATACGATTTCAACAAACAGATTTCACGCCGGGGAACCGATTCCTATAAATGGGACAGTGCCCCAAACGAAAATGTATTGCCGATGTGGGTGGCTGATATGGATTTCCATACGGCCCCCGCAATTGTGGATGCTTTGCACCAACGAGTGGAACACGGCATTTTCGGCTATACCCATGTACCCGACAGCTATTACAATACTGTTACAGATTGGTTTGCACGCCGTCACGATTGGTTGATCAACCGTCAATGGATAATTTATACATCAGGTGTAGTACCCGCCATCTCAGCGATTATCAAAGCTTTGACACAACCGAAAGATAAGATACTGGTGCAGACACCCGTCTATAACTGTTTCTTTTCATCTATCCGTAACAACGGCTGCAAGGCTGTCTGCTCACCGTTGTTGTATGCCAACGGCACCTATACGATGGATTTTGATGACCTGGAACGTAAGGCTGCTGATCCGAAAGTGAAGGTAATGCTGCTGTGCAATCCCCATAATCCTGTCGGAAGGGTCTGGAAACAAGAAGAATTGGTACGCATCGGTGAGATTTGTATCCGTCATGGCGTTACAGTCGTTTCGGACGAGATTCACTGCGAGCTGGTGTTTCCGGGACACCGTTACACGCCGTTTGCCTCCATTTCGGAAGATTTCCTACGACATTCCGTCACCTGCATATCCCCCAGCAAAGCGTTCAATATCGCCGGACTGCAGATTGCGAACATAATCTGCGCCGATGCTGACCATCGGGCGAAAATCGACCGAGCCATCAACGATAACGAGGTATGCGATGTCAATCCATTCGGCATAATCGCTACACAAGCGGCTTACAACGAAGGAGAAGAATGGCTAAACCAACTTATCGAATATCTGCAAGCAAATTATCTCCACATGCAGAAATTCTGCCGTGAGCATCTGCCGGAATTTCCCGTTACGGTATTGGAGGGAACCTATCTCGTTTGGATGGACTGCCGCAAACTCAACATGCACTCGGAGGAACTCGAACAGCGATTGGTTACCGAAGCCGGGTTGTGGCTCAATGCCGGAACAATGTACGGAGCAGAGGGAGAAGGGTTCATGCGCTGGAACATCGCATGCCCGCGTGCTACGCTGACAGAGGGATTGAAACGCTTTGTGGATTTCGTGAGCTTGGTATAAGGAAGGTAGGGAGTAGAAACGGATACAAAGCAAAGAAGAGTGAGGCTGTTTAACAAGTCCTATCTTAACGATTTCACCCCTGCCAAAATATACTTTGGCAGGGGTGACTTCTAATTACTGAGACCTGTTAGACAGCCTCACTCTCCTCAATTAAACTTCTATCAGTTCGATTATTTCTTCAGAATATCCATTGTATCCGAAGCGATCAACAGTTCTTCGTCTGTCGGAATCACTACCACTTTCACTTTAGAAGCCGGAGTAGAAATGATTGCTTCTTCACCGTGAATCTTGGCATTTACTTCATTATCAAGTTCGATACCCATGAATTCCATGTCCTTACAAACTTCACGACGACATTCCATCTGATTTTCACCGACACCACCTGTAAACAGGATAATATCCACACCGCCCAATGCAGCAGCATAAGCACCGATGTATTTCTTGATACGATAGTAATACATCTTCTCAGCCAGAATTGCTTTCTCATTACCGGCAGCACAAGCAGCCAACAGCTCACGCATATCGCTTGATACACCGGAGATACCCAGTACACCACTCTTCTTATTCAACAAATTTGAAACTCCAGTGGTATTCAAACCTTCTTTTTCCATGATGAATGTTACCGCGCCGGCATCAATATCACCGCTACGTGTACCCATCATCAAGCCCTCCAACGGAGTCAAGCCCATAGTCGTATCTATACACTTACCATCTTTGATAGCTGCAATAGAGCCACCGTTACCGATATGACAAGTGATAATTTTCTTTCCTATCGGACTTATCCCCAAGAATTCACATACACGCTTTGAGACATAACGATGAGAAGTTCCGTGGAAGCCATAGCGACGCACACCGTATTTCTCGTACAATTCATAAGGAATAGCATACATATATGCGTAATCCGGCATGGTCTGATGGAAAGCCGTATCAAAGACACCTACCTGCGGAATATGAGGAAGAATGGCAGAAACGGCATTCACACCTTTCAGATTGGCAGGATTATGGAGCGGAGCCAAATCATTACATGCAGCGAAAGCTTCCAGCACTTCCTTAGTCAGCAATACAGATTTGCTGAAACGTTCACCGCCGTGTACCATACGGTGACCTACCGCATTGATTTCATCCAAAGACTTGATAGCACCATATTCAGGACTAATCAATGTATTTAAAATAAATTCCACGCCCACTGTATGTTCGGGAATATCTTTCTCCAATATTTTCTTTTCGCCATTTGGCAAAGTAAGTTTCAAGAATGATCCTTTCAGACCGATTTTTTCGATACCACCTTGTGCAATCACCTCCTTGGTGGTCATATCGAACAATTTATATTTAATAGATGAACTTCCGCAGTTCAATACCAGAATCTTCATGTCGCTGTCGATTTATACTTAATATTTTATATCTAATACTTATTTATTCGCTTTTGCTGCAATGGCCTGATTAGCTGTGATAGCAATCATACGATATACATCTTCGATAGAACAACCACGAGACAAGTCGTTTACCGGACAGGCAATACCTTGCAGAATCGGACCGATAGCGTCGGCGTGACCCAGACGTTGAACTAGTTTATAAGAGATATTACCAACCTCCAGACTCGGAACAATCAGAACGTTCGCCTGTCCAGCAACAAGAGATCCCGGAGCCTTGCTTGCACCTACTTCAGGAACAAGGGCAGCATCTGCTTGCAATTCACCGTCCAAATCAAGAGTCGGAGCCATTTCTTTGGCAATCTTAGTTGCTTCCACCACTTTATCTACCACTTCGTGTTTTGCAGAGCCCTTGGTAGAGAAGCTCAACATGGCGACCTTCGGATTTTCAATACCGGTAACAGCTTTCGCAGTTTGAGCGGTACAAACAGCAATCTGTGCCAGCTGGTTAGCATCCGGAACCGGAGTTACAGCAACATCACCCATAACCACAATGCCATTCTTTCCGTATTCAGGAGCATGAGTCAAAAGCAACATAGCACCAGACACGCAAGTGATTCCCGGTGCAGTCTTGATAATCTGCAAAGCAGGACGCAGTACGTTACCGGTCGTGTTGCGCGCACCGGCCAACTGACCGTCAGCATCACCGCTCTTAATCATTAAACAACCATAGAACAAAGGATCGCTCGTCAATTTACGGGCTTCTTCAATAGTCATCCCCTTCTTTTTACGAAGCTCACACAACAACTGTGCGTATTCTTCGTGTTTCGGAGAAGTTTCAGGATCAATGATAGTAGCTTTACTGATGTTTCCCAATCCCCATTTTGTAGCAAGTTCATTAATTTCAGCCGGTTTACCCAGTAAAATCAGATCGGCTACTTCGTCTGTCAAAATCATATTGGCAGCTTTCAATGTGCGTTCTTCAGTTCCTTCCGGAAGAACAATACGTTGGCGATTTGCTTTCGCACGCGCCACGATTTGGTTGATTAAATTGAGCATAGATATATTGAATATTATTATAAAACCTCATTACAAGTTGTAATTTACGGTGCAAAAGTACTCAATTTTGCAACATCCACATTACAATTCCGTCTATTTTTCTCTTTCAAGTCTAAAATATTATAATATTTAACACTGTACTCCTATTTTTCATACCTTTGCAGCGTTTTCAAACAAAATCAATAGGTTATTAGTATGATACGTCAGTGCGCCATTTTATTTGGCTGTTTGGCTTTGGGTGAATTAATTGTTTATCTCACGGGGATCAAGCTCCCCTCCAGCATCATTGGTATGCTGCTGCTCACCCTCTTTCTAAAATTAGGTTGGATTAAATTACACTGGGTACAGGGGTTGTCCGACTTTCTGGTTGCTAACTTGGGATTCTTTTTCATTCCGCCCGGTGTGGCTCTTATGCTGTACTTTGATGTTATTGCGGCTGAATTTTGGCCGATAGTGATAGCTACCATTGTCAGTACCGCGCTTGTTCTTGTCGTTACAGGATGGGTACATCAGATTGTTCGCAAAATCAACTTAACAAATAAAAAAAATGAACTTCTTAGAAAATAATTTCTTCCTGTTGGCCATTACCTTCGGGATTTTCTTCTTTGCCAAACTGCTCCAGAAAAAAACAGGGCTGGTATTATTAAATCCTATATTGCTGACCATCGCACTATTAATCATCTTCCTTAAAATGAACCACATCTCTTATGAGACCTATAATAAAGGAGGACATCTGATCGAATTCTGGTTACGCCCGGCCGTTGTGGCTTTAGGCGTACCTTTATATCTACAACTGGAAATGATAAAAAAACAGTTGTTGCCTATTCTACTGTCTCAACTGGCAGGCTGCATCGTCGGAGTTATTTCAGTAGTGTTGATTGCAAAGTTCATGGGAGCTTCACAAGAGGTAATCCTGTCGCTGGCTCCAAAATCGGTTACGACTCCGATTGCGATGGAAGTAACCAAAGCCATCGGCGGTATTCCGTCACTGACAGCAGCGGTTGTTGTAGTAGTAGGTTTATTAGGGGCTATTTGCGGATTTAAAACCATGAAAATTATGCACGTGGGCAGTCCGATTGCCCAAGGGCTTTCCATGGGAACAGCCGCGCATGCTGTGGGTACCTCTACCGCTATGGATATCAGTAGCAAATATGGAGCATACGCCAGTCTGGGACTGACATTGAATGGAATATTCACTGCACTGCTAACGCCTACCATCCTTCGATCATTAGGTGTTTTATAAAAACAAAATCTCTTGATCTTCCGTTATATAAAGAGTGAAACGCAAAAAGCAATCTTATGATTCCATTTAAAGAAATCACATTAGCAGATAAAGACATAATCACCTCATTCACGATGAAAAGTGATCGCCGCAACTGCGATCTTTCGTTCTCCAATCTCTGTAGTTGGAGATTCTTATACGACACACAATTTGCTGTAGTAGATAATTTTCTGCTATTCAAGTTCTGGGCAGGAGATCAACTTGCCTATATGATGCCTGTAGGCACGGGAGATTTGAAAGCAGTATTGTGGGAACTGATAGAAGATGCCCGCAAAGAGAGCCAATATTTCTGTATGCTGGGCGTATGTAGTAATATGCGCACCGAACTTGAAGCCATCCTTCCAGAGCAATTCACTTTCACAGAAGACCGCGACTATGCCGATTATATCTATTTGAAAAGTGATCTTTCGACATTGAAGGGTAAGAAATTCCAAGCGAAAAGAAATCATATCAACCGGTTCCGCAACACTTATCCGGATTATGAGTATACACAGATTACCCCAGACCGCATTCAGGAATGTTTGGATCTGGAAGCAGAATGGTGTAAAGTGAATAATTGTGACCAACAGGAAGGAACAGGCAATGAACGCCGTGCTCTTATCTATGCCCTTCACAACTTCGAAGCGCTCGGACTGACGGGAGGTATCCTTCACGTAAACGGTAAAATCGTTGCATTCACTTTCGGTATGCCTATCAACCATGAAACGTTCGGCGTGCATGTAGAAAAAGCGGATACCAGCATTGAGGGTGCGTATGCTATGATCAATTATGAATTTGCCAACCGGATTCCCGAACAATATATCTATATCAATCGGGAAGAAGATTTAGGTATTGAAGGTTTGCGCAAAGCCAAACTGTCTTACCAGCCGGTGATAATTCTGGAAAAACATATGGCTTGCCTTAAAAAGCATCCCATGAATATGATTAAATGGTGATTCCTAAGTAAATATGAGGATAAAGGAGCAAGTAAAAGCATTGTGGAGAATCTGTTTTGACGATAGTGAGGAATTCATTGAAATGTATTTCAAACTGCGCTATAAAACAGAGGTGAATGTCACCATCCAAAGTGGTGATGAGGTAATCTCCGCACTTCAGATGCTTCCTTATCCGATGACTTTCTGTAGAGAAAGTGTACAGACCTCATATATTTCAGGAGCTTGCACGCATCCCGATTTCCGAAACAAAGGGGCTATGCGCGAGCTTTTATCACAGTCTTTCGCCCGGATGTTACGGAATGGGGTACACTTCAGCGCATTGATACCGGCGGAACCCTGGTTGTTTGATTACTATGCCCGTATGGGATATGCTTCGGTATTCAAGTATTCAACCAAAGAGCTCGTTTTGCCCGAGTTTATTCCTTCTAAAGAGATAGTGGTCAGTGTCGTTCCAGAGTTTCAGAAGGAGGTCTATTCCTATTTGAATAGGAAGCTTTCCGAACGGGCTTGCTGTATTCAGCACACACCGGAAGACTTTCAGGTTATTATGACCGATCTTGCCATTAGCGGAGGTTATTTATTTGTAGCCAGCCAGGTAAACGAAATCAAGGGAATAACCATTATATATAAAAGAGACAAACAGATCATTATCAATGAACTTTGCGCAGATGATAAGGATGTAGAATATGGTTTATTGTATGCCATCAGGCAACAGACCGGATGCAAGCGCATGATTCAACTACTGCCTCCAGAAGATGAACAGCCTCAACATCCGCTAGGTATGGCACGTATCATCAATGTCAAAGAGGTGCTGCAAATCTATGCCGCAGCTTTTCCCGAAGATGAAATGCAGCTGGAATTATCAGATAAACAACTGTCCGTAAATAACGGCTTTTATTACCTGTGTAAAGGAAAGTGCATGTACAGTGCCGAGAGGCTGCCTGGTGCTCATATACAGATGAACATTAGTGAATTAACCAATAGAATACTTCAGCCGTTAAATCCATATATGAGCTTGATGCTGAATTAGAATTATGAAATTATTTATTCAAATAACGAACCCGTTCGCAGGCTGCCAATAGAAATGCACCTACTCCAAAATTCGAAGTTGAGTTTGCGTCTACTACCTGACCGGGTATCGCTTTCTCACCAATCGGTTGCACATATCCGATTTTACCATCAGGCTGCAAAGCAACTGTCGAGAGATATTTCCATGCTTTTTCAACCACCGGCTGATATTCTGTAGCATCCAGGAAACCGTTATTGATTCCCCATTGCAAACCATAAGTAAAGAAAGCCGTTCCACTGGTTTCCGGTCCCGGTGCATGTTGCGGATCAAGCATACTGCGCGTCCAGTAGCCTTCCGGCTGTTGACAAGCAGCAACCGACTTAGCCAAGGTACGGAAACGACCTATATATTCCGGACGATACTTATCTGTTTCAGGAAGTTCTTTCAAGACTTTTGCCAATCCGGCCAATACCCAGCCATCTCCACGTGCCCAGAAATCCTTTTTGCCGTTCATGCTCTTATGTTTAGGATACACGTATTTCCCATCCCGGTAATAAAGTCCGGCCTCTTCATCATACATAATACTATCAGCATAGGAGAGGTATTCATGTAGTTTCTCCAAATAGAGCGGATTCTTAGTAATGTTATACATCTTAGTCATGACTGGCATGACCATATACAAGCCATCCGCCCACCACCAATAATCATGATTGGGGGTACTCATCTGATATTCCATCACTTCGCGGGCACGGGCTATTTTTTGCGTATCCGGTTCCAGATTATAGAGATCGGCATACATCTGGAAACAAATCTGATAGTCACCGAAAAGCACATAATCATCACTTTCACCGTAACTGTACTTCCAGTTTTCCTTATGATCTGATTTTGCACCTTTCCATTCATTATGTTCCGCCCAAGCTTTCGAGTATTCCAGATATTCCGGCTGTTTAGTCAGAAAATAAGCTTCCATATTTCCGGTGTGATAGGCTGCATTATCCCAAAAAGAACGTCCGTGTTCCGGATGATTCGTCTGCCAATAATTATTCACTTTATGAATGATGTTTATCACTTCTTCAGAGGAAGCATCCTTCTTATCCGTGCAACTTACACAGGTATCCATATTCGTTTCCAATACATATATCATTTGAGGCTCAATTTCCGCTGTTCGTTCACCGTCTCCCTGACGGGTGTGTTGTACAAAGAGATGCAGTTTCCGTTGCTTTTTCCAAAGTTCCGTATCATGAGAAGGTTCCCAGGCATCTACGGAAAAATCTGTCAGATCCCTTATCGTCCACTTACTCGTACCCACATTAGTCGCATGTGCCATCGACACACGGCTTCCTCGTTCTTCGTCACGGAAAATATAAAAGACTTCCCCACCTTCTACCACAATACGCGGACGAGCAATAGGGATCATTTTCGTACCTCCACCCTTCAAGGTAAAAGGTGTCTGACGATCGGTTATTTGCCGTTGATGCCACACCTTCCCGTCATTCCAGACGATGCGGTATTGAGGAACATCACTATCGGGTTCCCGCCAATAAGTAGCGATATACGGATTTCCTCCAGCATCAGCACTCATACTCGTCTGATTAATCAACTCACAGTTTTGAGACAAACGGCAGGCATACTCCGCATTGGACAATTTGATCGGGAGTTTATATTGTTCTCCACTCGTCTTATACCAAGTTACCCCATTATCAAAAGAACGGGCATAACAAATATCATGGTTTGTTTCCACACGCCAGGTCTCGCGCCATACCCATGAAAGATGAATCGTCCCTTTCTCATCAACATATAATTGCCAATAGGCATTCCGTTTATTTTCCCCATCAATCAGTATATCCTGCACACGAGTCCATTTATGTTCTTTCATCGAATAACGATTCATGACCAAATTTCCACGACCCGAAGAACCGGAACGATAAACAAACAATAAATCTCCTCCGGATAAAGGATAAAACTCCGGATAGGTGACATTTCCTTCGTCAACTCCGGTCATGGGCATTTTATTCCCCAGTTCCAAAGAACCGGGAGCAATGCTCCGGCAGTAATTCAATGGATGTCCGTGATGGTCAAAAGATACGTGTATATATCCTTCCCCGTCTACCATCATGCTAATTATATTATGAGCATCCTTCACATTTCCCTGATATTGGGTGCGATGTAGAGTCCATTGTTCCGAATCCAGTTTCCGCTTTCCAAGTACCAGATAGCCGTCAGCATCATAATAGCTGATATACTGTTCATCTCTATGAGTAATCAAGGAATTATTGCGGAACACGGCAGTGTTGACAGAAGTACAACTATATCCTTTTCCCACCTCAACCAAATGTTGGGAATAACAGAACACAGAAAACAACATAATTCCGCAAAATAATAGCAATATCCGTTTCATATTTCCTCTTTATTAATGAAAAGCATGATCCTTCGGAAAATCATTCCCCTCCCACGCTTTTTTACTTGTCCAGTCTTCAGCTGGAGATGTCCAAAATGGATGGTCTGCCGGGAGTCCGAGCGGAAGGAAAGCTAGCGATGCCATATATAAGCTACCATTATTTGTATACCAATCAGATATATTCGGTTGTTTGCCATTAAACCCCAACGTCAAAAATCCCTTTTCATTAAAATTACGATCATCACCAAACATTCGTTTAATAACCGCTGTCATGGCCGCACGCACTTGTCCGTTTGGCAATTCCTTGGGTAACCATCCTCTCCATGCCAGCAATGCCAAAGGTTGCAAAGTTCCTGTACGATAGGTAATAGAACGACCGAAAACAGGGAGTGTTCCTTCAGGAGAAATGAACCGTTCCAAAATCATCCCGAAACGTTGCATCCGTTTTACTGCACGATTATAATCACAGTCCGGCATATTCCATATTTTATTCTTTCCACCGTTAGTCATTATTTCCAATGGTTCTATATACATGGGGTGCAGTACAAAACTATTGTAATAATCGAAAGCAAAGTCTTTCCCATCCGAATACCAGCCATCACCGACATACCACTCTTCTACCTTACGCAAAGCCGAAGCGATGCGGTAAGTATCACTCGGTGCACCCACTTTACGCAAAAACGCCTCTACAGTAGCTGAGAACAACAACCAATTCGTATAAGGAGGATCTACTCGACGGAGCTGGGTAAACTCGGCAATATAACGTTTCTTTGTCACACTATCCAACGGCAACCACAAGGAGTCATAACCTCTTAGAAAACTTTCCGCAATATATGCGGCATCGACCAAGGTTTGCCCTTCTTTCTTCCATAATAAATAATCGGGACTTTCCGGATCGACAGCCTGCGCATAACTCTTAAGCGCCCATTCACGCAGTTGCTTACGTTGCGCACTTTCCATAGTGTCATCATCCGGCAATGAAATCCAAGGAGCCAATCCTGCCATCAAACGCCCGAAACATTCCATATAAGTGACTTTTTTGTTTCTTCCGTCCCACGTTGGACTCAACTCAACCAACATATTTTGCTGCAATTTTCCCTCACTCATATTACTGAGCACCGGAACAGCCATACGATACAACACCTCCACCCATAATTCACGGTCAGTCGGTTCTTTTACTTGTTTCCTTTTTTTCGCCGATACATCCTGCGATGGAATCAGCAAGATTGCGACCAACAATAGTAATACACAATGCCTATTCAAATTCATGATATTATTATAAATTTTTCATTTACAATCCGTAATACATACAACACTAATAAGGTTTCCACCTATATACCCACTCGATAAAAGGTATTCCTTTTTCATTAAATCGGATTGGCAGCCAAATATAGCGAGAATCCGCCAAACTTTTCGGACACCAACTATCTGCCATAAAAATAAATTGTTCCTTTTCCGGTAAAGATAAGATAAAAGTACCCTGTCCACCAAAAGTTTGATCCGCATTTTCACCCACACATGGATTCATCGCCAACTGTCTCCATTCCCCCATTATTGCAGTAGCAGTAAGCAAACGGGCTTTATTAGGTTTCCACCCCGTACATCCGGAAGTTATCATCCAATAAACTCCATCTTTTTTAAATATAACCGGCGCCTCATTATGTCCTCCGGGAAAAATGCGAATATATGCACCCGTATGGCTGAGATAATCATCTGTTAATTCCGCAATCTGTAATGTCAAATTATCTTCCGAAGAATAAATATGATAAGCTTTCCCATCATCATCCACAAACAAAGTCATATCACGAGACATTTGCCCTCCTTCCAAATCTCTTTTCACAAACATTCCCTTTTCAACCGCATCATACCATTTCGGAGTCCACCACTCTTTATATTCAGAAGGATTCCATTTGATTCGCTTTTGTTTTTTCGTCATATTCAATGGATAAATACCCGAATTCACACGATCAGAACGTATAAAACAATAGGGGCCGGCAGGAGAATCACTGACAGCAACAGCAGCACGGGACGATTCATATCCTCTCCCCTTCAATTCTAAATGAAACCACATTACGAACTTTCCAGTCTTTTTGTTATAAATCACTTTCGGTCGTTCCATGATACACCCTTTTTCAATATCGCTCCCTTCTGTTGAGGATACAGGTAATACTACCCCTTCATAGTTCCAGTTCAATAAATCGATGGACGAATAACAATTTATTCCTTTTTCGGTCACAAATCCCGATTCCGGGCGATGCTCGCCGAACCAATAATATTTTCCTCCATGATACAGAACACCCCCACCATGGGCATTAATCACGTTTCCTTCTGTGTCTCTCCATACCCTTCCAGAAACTACTTCTTTTTCCCTCTGATAAACCCGCACATAATCGATTTCATATTTCATCGGTAAGGCAGCCTCATCAATCGGTCCTCCATTGATACCACCAACGGCCAGATTCAATAAAAGATATTGTGGCTTTGTAAAAGGATTCGTCCTCTTGCCGATAGTTCCGTTTAAAGTGTTCTTTATAGAAATCTCATTCAACAACTCGTCATCCAAATAAAGCTTGATGGCTTCTTCATCCCAATCCATCCGCCAGATATGAAACTTAAAAGCCCACTCAGGATCTCTCTCCGTAAAATGAATATAGGGTGTGGCTTTACTATCCCATCGGGCACTCCATCGTTTGTCTGTACCCCATGCAGCATTGGCCAAAATATGGGGAAGACCTTTGATGTGATAATATTCCATGATGTCTATCTCACCGCACGAAGGCCATTCCATACCATTACCTAACGTCCAAATAGCCGGCCATGCACCTTTCGCCACAGGAATACGGGCACGTACTTCAAAACGTCCATAAAGAAACTCCTTCTTTCCGGCAGTCGTCACTGATGAAGAGGTATATTCTACAAATTCCCTTTTCTGGCGCCAATCGCTACTACCAGACATAAAAAGAGGATTCTTACGGTCTCGTTCTTTCCGAGCTTCGATAACAAGAAAACCTCCTTTACAAATGGCATTATCCGGCTGATACCATTGTTCTTCTTCATTACGGACATACCCTTGTTCATAGTTCCATACGGAAGGGGATAATCGCCCCTCCGTATCAAACTCATCACTCCATACCAATCGCCAACCGTCACTTTGCGCGGCAATGGGCAACGACAAGATCGTTAGTAACAGCAATATGACTGAATCATTCTTCCAATATGCCATTGCTTCAATCTTATTGTTTATTCAAACTGGTAAACACGAACATAATCCACATGATATTCAAGCGGGAATTTGGATAAATCAGGTTCACCTCCATTAGATCCCAAAGCCAGATTCAACCAGATACACTGTCCGAATCCTTCCTTATCATTACCACTATCAAGATAGGGATTACGCCATGATCCTCTCCACCAATCATCTAATCCCCCACCACCATTGACAGTCGTCTTCTTCAAATCCGTAATCTCATTCATCAGTTCATCATCCAAATAAAGCTTCAAGGTATTCTCTTCTTCATCCAAGCACCAATCCATGCGCCAAATATGATATTTCTTTCCCCAATTCTTATCTTTCTCTATAAATTCAGCAATCGGTCTGTTATAAGACTGCCATTTACCGCTCCAACGTTTATCCGATCCCCAACAAACATTGGCGTGCACACTCTGTTTTCCATTCACTACATAATATTCGAGCAAATCAACCTCACCGCCCAATGGCCATTCCCAACACCAGCTGTCAGAACTTCCACCGGTCGTCCAAATAGCTGGCCACGCTCCCATTGCCGTAGGAATCTTAGCTCTGACAAGCATTCTTCCCTTCCGGAATCTATATTCTTTTGTAATCAGGCAACTTGATGTATAATAGGCATATTCACGATTCTTTTTCCAATCGCCGCTTCCCGCTTCATAGTTCTTATTCTTCACCCGTTCTTCTTTTCCTGTAATTATCAATACCCCATCTTTACAAATAGCATTTTCTTTCTGATACCATTGCAATTCCTGATTACGTTGGAAGCCCTCCTCCCAACGCCATACATTCCAATCTGGCTCTCCATCCTCGTTAAACTCATCATGAAATTTCAAAACGAGTCCATTTTCCATCTTTTCCGGTGCATCGTTGGGATCGGGCACATATTCCGGTCCATTTTCATCCTCTTTCGGTTCTACATAAGTCACATTAAAATGCAACATTAGCGTACTTGTTTTAGGATTGATTCCATAAGACGATAAAGATTCAATCGTTAACGGAAGTACGTACAACAAATCCCGCCTGGCATCCTGACAAGCGGCAATCAGCTCATTGGAATAGACAGTCACCGATACAGCATCCGACTTTGTTTTACCAGTCTGCAACATTAATGTCTGAGAGGAAAAATGATAATATGACTCCGGAAGTAACTCCGCACCGTCATATTTTGCATAAATACCCCCTTCATTCACCTTGGCTACTAGTTTGTTTAATGTATCCTTGTTCACCTCCAAATTAACCTGAGCATCCTGCGCTGCCGTACGATCCTGATAGAGAGACAGATTCAGCTTATAAGTAAAGTTTTTGACAGGCATTTCATCCTCACTTTGCCGTAAAGCCGTAAACACATTACACTCCGCCCCATCCCACAACTCACGGGCTTGAGTCAGGTTCAACAAGTTAAGATCTAATCGACCTTCATAACTAAAATCCTTATCATCATCGCAACCGTAAATTCCACCGATGACAGCGGTCACCATACAGGCGACTATCCATATTTTATTCGTTTTCATCATACGTTTCATGTTAAGTTAATCCAAAGGTACTGTTTCCGGATCATACGTCTCAATATCCACATCTAAAAAAGCAATCTCCCCTATATGAAAATATTTTTTATTCTGTGAGCTTGTCAACACATTGAAACGAAAGAATTTAAATTTCTTTCCCGGCATGACAAAATCAGACGCATATTTTGTCTGACGTTTTGCTGGCAATCCATTCAAAGTGGCAACCGTTTCCCAGTGTTCACCATCCGTACTAATTTGCAATTCTGCGGAAGTAGGAAACCCGTCTGAATTGCCAGTATCCCGCGTATAATATTCAAATGCAAAGTTTTCATGTTCTTCCTTCAAGTCGATCTGAATATAATGCGGCAGATCAACCAGCGGATTATGCCAATTGGTGTGGAAGAAAGAAGGATCCGCCGTTTTTCCATCTATCAAACGATCAAAATATCCCTCGTTCGCATCCGGATAATTACAAGACAATTGGTCTACCGTCAACGTAACCTGTGTACGAGATTTCTCCGTATATGATGCAGGCATCCTTCCCGACTTTGCTTTCAATTCCTGAATCGTTCCGCCCTCATGAACCGCATTAAAAGTCTGCAAATAAAAAGTATAGTCTCCGAAACGGGCACGCGTATTCTCTATCAACATTTCCGTTGTTCCTTTAGAAGCAATCTTACAAATATTCTTCTTTTGCAAAGGATCATAATAGCGAATCTGCATATAAGCATAATCACCTTCCGGTGCTTTCCAATTCAGTTTAATCTGTCCCGGCAAAGCCTCTGACCGGACAGTCGAAAGCTCAACAGCGGCAGGAGCTCCCCCTCCTGCAACCGTTTCAAATTCTTCAAAGTTCTTGTCACAGCCAACCATTCCCAGCAAAGCAAAGGCTGTAATCATATAGCTAACATTCAACTTCATAATCTTTATCTTTTTCATTAATTAAACTTACCATCCCGGATTCTGGGTCAGATTCGAATTCTTACGCATTTCCGAAGCCGGAATCGGGAAGAGATACATTTTATCATCCCAAACCAATGTTTTATTTTTCTTTTCATAACGAAAACTTCCATCCGCATTTTGGGTAATCTCCATACGCACGATATTAGTGAAACCACCTTCTTTCCAACGGCGGACATCCCAAAAACGATGCTGTTCAAAAGCCAGTTCTACCATTCTTTCTTTTTTATAACGTTCCCAGAAATCAGCATTAGAAATATTATCCGGGAAATCCGGCATTTGTACATCCGAACGCTGCCGTACCTTATTGACCGCAGCGCAAGCCGACATTCTAAATTCATTATCCGTACCGCCAGCTGTTCCCAAATAGCGGTAAACCGCTTCTGCATAGTTCAGATAAAATTCTCCCAAACGGAATATAACCCAGTTATGCCGTTTGCCTCCACTACCACTCTCCGCACTGATATCAGTAGAGGCATCCAAATACTTTTTCAAATAATAACCGGTAGGTGTGGCATACGGAAGAGGTAGCCCGTTCTTACCGCCAATAAACGTTTCCAACGGGTCAGGATTCGTATTCGGCCATTTATCACCATTACAAGCGATAGTCATACCGAAACGCGGATCTTTATCTCCATTATCCTTAGATTCATAAGCATCCACCAATGTCTGCGTCGGACAGTTTCCAGAACTGGCATTTTCCATTCCCACCGGAAAGTTTATATATTCAGGACCATTTGTATCTCCAATACGACGGACAAAAATCATTTCAGAAGCTTGATGATTATTAGTGCCCCAAATATCCGTATATTTTCCGAGCCGAATGCCATTAGCCATACAATAATCGATGACAGCTTTATTGGCTGCAGCAGCTTCGTGCCATAATTCTTTGTTTTCTCCGCCACTAAACAACTTGCTTGCTCTATACAATGCGGCACGGGCTTTCAAAGCCAAAGCTGTTCCTCGCGTCACACGACCGGCTTCCGGATTGGAACCGCCCGCAGCATCATTGTCCAAAGCAGAATAAGAAACAGGCAATTCCGGTGCTACTACATCGCATTCGCTAATGATAAAATCAAATATTTCCGATGCCGGAGTACGTGAAAGAGAGTTAGCTTCATCCTCTGTCAACACATTCACCGTGAAAGGCACATCACCATACGCACGAACCAGTAAGAAATAGTAATACGCCCGTAGCAAACGAACTTCGTATTGATAACGGTTAAACCTGTTCATTTGAGCTTCATAATCTTGTGCATAGCGTAAATCATAAAAATCAAGGTCTTTACTTTCTTTCAGATAATAATTGGCTGCACGAATACCGGAATAATACCCCCATAAAGATTTAGGATTCAATGCACTCCAAGCACCGTTCGTATAGTCAAGAACAGATGAATAAGTGACAGCCATTTCCGCTTCATCACAAGCGGAAGCATATGAAGTAAGGCTCGGCAAATCAGAGTCCAAATAACTGTAGACATTATTCACAAATCCTGCCGTACGGGAGAAGTCCGAGAAAACATAATTTTTGTCATATGATGTGTACTCATGATAATCCATCTTATCGTTGCAAGCCGACATCACCGCTATACAAGCTATTCCTAAGTATATATTTTTCAATTTCATAGTTTCATTCTTTTTATAACGTAAACGTTAAAATCCAACCGACAAACCTACATGAACAGAACGCGTAGCAGGATAAGAGCCACTCATCGCTTCCGGATCCAGTTGCTCAATGCTATCGAAACAAAGTAAATCAACTCCTCTTACATATACTTTTGCATTCTTCATCCAAAATTTACTCAACCAAGATGCAGGAAGTTTGTAGTACACTTCACAATTACGCAACTTCAAAAAAGAACGGTCGGCCAGCCACAAAGAACTCGTTTGTTGGTTGTTTTCGATAGTTTCCGTTGTCAGTCTCGGGAAACGGGCACTCGGTGATTCCGGTGTCCAGTGATTCTGATAAACATAATTAGAAATCGTTGAATTACCTACCAGTGGGTGATAGTAGGTTCCAGACAAAATTGCCGTATAATTCCCTACTCCCTGGAATTGTGCGCTAAAGCCTAACCCTCTCCATTCCAGACCGAAATTAAACGAATAATACGTTTCCGGACATGTGCTGTTATACCCCATCGCTACTCTATCATCCGAATTAATTACGTTATCACCGTTCATATCCTTGTATTTGATATCTCCGGCCTTGACTGGTCCGAATTGCTGCGGCAAACTATTGTTTATATCTGCCTGATCTACAAAATACCCACTAGCCTGCAATCCGAAAATTTGTCCAACCGGATGTCCCGTAGAGCGCGTATAATCATAAGCAGCAGGTTCTTCCAGCATCTCTATGATTTTGCTCCGGTTGTAAGTGAACGTTCCTCCTAAATTTAATTTCACGTCACCAATTTTTTTATTATAATTGGCACCGATTTCCATCCCCTTGCTATCTACAATACCCGCATTTACATAAGGACTCGTTGCACCGAGCACTGCCGAATTCTGTCCGGCTGAACTGACCCAAATATCCGAACGTCTTTCATAAAAACCATCCACAGTCAAAATCAACCCCTTAAACAAAGTAGCATCCACACCTACGTTGTATTTATAAGCCTTCTCTGTTGTTCCGTTAACAGAAGCCAGACGACCTTCCTGCCAACCACTGTCACCACCGAAATTATTATTGATAGGATAGCCGCTTCCTCCTCCTACCGTCTCATTCCAATAACCATTAGTCGGTATATTATCCGTATTCAACATACCGAATGAAGCTCGTAATTTCAGGAAATCGACTACACTCTGATTCTGCATGAACTTTTCATTAGAAAGGACCCATGCCAACCCAACTGTAGGAGACACATTCCAACGATGATCCGGTGCCAGTAAATTAGAAGCGGAAGCCATCAATGTGAAATCTGCGAAATAACGATTTTTAAAACCATAATGGGTATACCATCCGGCATTCTGATGATAGAACGTGTTGTTAATGCCTTTAGCATTATCATATTTATACGCATAAAGCAGCATGGAATACAAGCTGTGCGCACCAAACTGACGTTGCCAATCTACATTCAACTGAAAGTTAAAGGCGCGGTATTGCCAGTCTAGTTTGCTATCACCGGACATTTCCGTATCTTTTCCTCCCGTTGTTTCCTCTCCTGCCACCGGCAGTCCGTTGTTCCAAGAAGCGACAGATGCCATACCATATTTATATCCCTTTGTATGATTCTCCCAATAAGAAGCGAGATTATCATATCCCATACGGACAGAAACTCCTAATCCCTTGGTCAGAGAAGACAAATCCTGCCGCAAAGACATATCAGCGTATAATCCCCGGGTATGTCCTTTGGAGTATGCACGTCCTTCGGTCAATGCTACCGGGTTCCAATTCTCACCCCAAGTGGTATTTCCACCCCACAAACCACTTTCTGTACGGATAGGAAAAGCTGCAGAAGGCAATGAATACAACTTGCTTATCAGATTGTCACTTCCCATTCCCGGACGACTGAATTCATTCAATATCCCTACAATATTAGCCTGCATCTTTGTTCTCGGAGACAAATCAATATCCAAATTGGTCCGGAAGTTAGCTTTAGAATACTTTTCCTGAGTGGAATAATCGTCATTAGCATCAAAGTTCTTGATAAATCCACGGTTATTCTGCAAATTCATCATCGTATAATAACGCATCTTGGTAGATCCACCACGGAAACTCAATGTAGCAATATCCGAAGCTCCCCGATCACGAAAAACTTCTTTCCACCAATCCACATTCGGATAAAGATAAGGAGAAGTGCCATTCTTGAATACATTCAGCTCATCCTGTGAATAACGAACCTGCTTGCCATCATTCATCAAAGCCTCATTCAGAGCAGAAGCATAGGTATAAGCATCTGCCATTTCAGGCTTACGTATCATATAATTGAAAGCATGATCATAAGAGAAGTTAATCTCACGCGTGTTGTATTTACCTCGTTTGGTAACGATATTAACGACACCGTTCACTCCCTTATAACCGTAGAGAGCCACAGCTGCCGCATCACGAAGAACACTGACAGATTCCACCTCTTCCGGTGTGATATATTTCAACACTTGCCAGTTATTATCGCGTTCCAGCCCATCGACCACCAATAAAATGCCATTATTATTCAAGGTTTTCAAACCGCGGATATACATTGACGGCATCTGTTCCCATACGACACCGGAACTTTGCATGGTAGTCAGTCCTAATACATTTCCATATAAGGAGTTCCCAATCGAAAAAGCCGAGCTTTTTTCAATATCCTCCGCATATACGGTAGAGACGGCACCGGTAGACTCTACATGGGTTTGCTGTAAGCCAAATCCATAATTCACTTTTTCTGAAGAGTAATCCACAACAATGGTCAAATTCAAATTGTTTTCCACGTTCACCTTTTTTATCGCATCATTGCCGGTTTGTACGATCAAGCGATTTCCTTTCACTGCAATGATATCAAAAAGCCCATTTTTATCTGTTGTAGCCTTCACTAAGGGATTCCCTTCAATCGAAACCAAAGCTCCCGCTATCGGTCTTCCTTTCTTGTCAAGTACCCTCCCGGTCACACTTTCCTCACTTTGTGCCCATCCGCTCAGGGTGACACAAGCGAATATCGCTAAAGCTAATATCTTATATTTCTTCATTTTATTCTATGATTAATCGTAGTTATTCCACATTAATTCCATCCAGGATTTTGAGTCAATCCGTATTTTTTGTTCACTTCTGATGGTGGGAATGCAGATAAATACCATTTCGGGCTGAAATTACTCCACCACGCACGAGCAGGATTCACCAACGGGAATGCCTCATAAGTGAATTTCGTCGGTTTAGGATAAATACTGCTGTTTCCCGTACTTCCGGACCAAGGCGTATTTCCTCCCCCGTCATTTCTATAAATCTTCAATCCATGCAGCTGTTTTCTGAAAAGATCTTCCCTCTTATATCGTATCATGTCAAACAGACGAACATCTTCCAGTCCCAATTCACAAGCGCGTTCCCGAAGAATTTCTTCCAATAAAGCATCGGCATCAGTCGTCAGATTCTTATCCGGATTACAAGCAACCAAGTCACCTAAACCGACACGGGCACGTACTTTATTAACCTGCTCGATAGCTCCTGTCAAGTCATTTTTAGATTTAAGCAACGCCTCTGCATAAATCAGATACATTTCCGCCAAACGCAAATATGGCCATTGCAGATACTTATCTTTCAACGAATTGATGCCTTCTTTGTAAAATTTGTAACATCCGAAGCCAGTTGCATATTTGCCTGTTTCTTTTTCCGTATCATTGATATTATCACGCCCCCCAATCCATAACTCGGCAGCATGATCGCCAAACTGCGTTCCATTCACTAGCATTGTTTCATACAAGCGCGGGTCACGAATCGGTTGGTTATAATCATTATCCGTATAGAAAGGATTGGTATCCGCATCTAACTGAAAAGGCTTTCCATCCTTCATCGGGAACATTTCCATAAATTCCAGTGTAGGAGTTAACCCACCTGTATCAACCGTTCCGTTACCACTCTTAACAAAAAGATACTGCCAGTCATCCCATGAATTAAATTTGCCAAAACGAGAGATGTGTGTAGAAATCAACAGCTCCTTATTATTCTCGCGGGTAAAATAAGCCTTATTATACGCATTTCTATAACCTTTAGGCGTAGCCTCTGTTGCCTGTGTCAATTCATAATATCCTTTTGTCTTAAGTTCCGTAAAGAAATCAACACAAGCCTGCCAGCACTGCTCCCACAATTCAGGTTTGTAAGCGCCATACCACACCTGATGGTTTGTTACGGCATCTTGCGGTGCTTCCGTACAATAAGGAACGCTGCTATTAAACAACGGGCTGGCTGCAAACAAAAGAATCTTACACTTCAATCCCATAGCCGATGCTCTGGTAAAACGTCCTTGCCAGTTCGTATCATCTGCATCCAGACTCCACGGAAGCTGAGGGGTGTCAGCAGCCTCATCCAAAAGTCTGACCATATATTCCACTGTTTCTGCCACCGTAGCACGAGGCAATTCATAGGAAGGCTGTATATCATAAGTTTCCTTAATTAAAGGAAGTCCTCCGAAATGGCGAAACAAATCAAAATAACGAGATGCTACAATCACTTTAGCTTCCGCCGTCAATCGTTTTTTCTCCTCATCCTCCATATCCGGCACTTTATCGACGTTCTCTATAAACAACCATGCAGCACGAATTGCCTCCCAGCAATTTTCTTTGGTATATCCGAAACGTGTATCATCGCTACTATCTTCGTCACCGGCTTTATAAGAGCCGGAATAATACTTACGGTTCACTCCGTTCCAGTCCGTATGACTATGCCAGCAATCGGACATCATTTCAAAAATTCCGGTATTCATTTTCCCGTCCACCGTATTCCAATATACAGGAAGTGCGTAATACAGTTTGGCATAAGTATCCCACAAGAAAGCACGGGCATACGTAGCTTTTCCGAAAATTGTATCTTGCGTTACCGCTACTCCCGGAGCTTTCTCCAGGAAGCTATCTCCAAATTTTACCTGATCAACACAAGAAGAAGCAAACAAAGCTACTCCTGCAAATGCCGCTACAAACCATTTATTAAGATGTTTCATCATATTATTCATAAAGCATTAGAATCCAAATTTCAATCCAATATTAAACACACGTGTCAAAGGATAATTGGGGCGGGAACTCTGACGTGATTCCGGATCTCCATATTTGAATCCGGTAAAAGTGAGCAAATTATATCCGTTTACGTACAACCGGCAGTTATCCATCTTCAGCTTCTTCATGAAAGGGAAATTAAAATTGTAACCGATCTCCACACTTTTCAAACGTAAATAACTGGCATTAATCAAATACAGATCGGATGTTAGCAAATAGTTATTACTAGCATGCAGACTGGATGCACGCGGGAACTTAGCCGTGAATGTATCCGCGGATGAACGCCACGTCGTTTCATACTGATAAAGCAACAATCCTTTTTCACTCGTATCCCCCAATGGATGTCTGAACTCATCCAACATACGGTCCACATTCCACGCACCCGTCCATTGCATGGAAAAATCAAAATTCTTCCAACTAAACCCGGCATTCAATCCAGCAGTGTATTCCGGCATATCCGTATATCCTATATCGCGCGTCGCATCATTGGAGTTTATTTCACCATCGGAATTCAGGTCTACATAAACACAATCCCCCGGTACCAATGTAATGCCATGATTGGCAATCGGACGTCCAAACTCTTCTTGATAACGTATATCCGCTGTTTCATCATAGAAGCCCCAGAACTTATACATTGAACGGGAACCGATTCTACGTCCGGTCTCATACATCCAAGGTTCGTTATGATCCACCTCATTCTTGTAAACAATTTTATTCCTTGAGAAAGAAACATTAAAGTTTGCCCAATATCTAAAATCATTCTTCAACGTCTCATTCCACTTCAACTGCACTTCAAATCCCCGGTTCAATGTTTCTCCAACGTTCACAGAAGGAAGCGACATTCCTAAAATGCTAGGTAAATAATCAGGTTTAGACAAGATATCGCTACGGTCTTCCCTGAAATAGTCTAAAGAGACCGTCAAACGTTCAGATAAGAAAGTAGCATCCAATCCATAATTCTGTTTCACAGCTGTTTCCCACTTGGCATCCGGATTAGAACGGCTGACCTCACTGGCACCGGGCATTTTATTTCCTACGTTCTGTCCGAAATAATATCCACCACTACCATATTGATAAGAGTCAGGCAAGTATAAGAATCGTTGTGACACGTCATTACCCACCATTCCTACAGAAGCACGCAGCTTCAAATAATTCACTACATTTTTAATCGGCTGAAAGAACGATTCCTCGCTTACAACCCAGCCCAACGAACCTGCCGGAAAGAAACCATACCGATTTCCCGGACGAAAGTTTTCCGAGCCATTGTAACCCGCATTAAATTCCGCCATATAGCGAGTTTTCCAGTCATAAGTCACACGTCCCACCAAACCTACATATCCGGTAGGGATATCAGAGTACTCTGATGGATAATACTTCTTCGACTGATTATAGAGCAACAATGCCGTCACATTGTGATCACCAAACTTACGAGCATAATTCAATGCCAATTCCATATACCAATTGCGCGCTTTGGAAAAGCCGTTGTCAGGTTCCTCATAACTCAATTGAGAATCGGTTCCATACTTACGAAGAGAAATAGAACCATCGGCATTTGCAACAGGGGTATAATAAGCCTTAGATGAACTTGCTTTTTTTGTATTGGCATATTCCGAATTATAAGCTCCTTTCAGTTTTACGGATAATCCTTTGGTAATGAAATCCAGCTTTTGATTCAACGCAAGGTCCACATTCAGCACATTGGTGGTCCTTGTCTGAAAGCCCTTTCCATAATAAGAATTCAATCCGTCTGCCCCCGTAAAAGGGAGAATTTCCGAATTGGACACAATCCGCTCACCGTTTACAATACCTGCACCTGCAAAAGGAACTGCCCAATAAAGCTCACGGAACAATTGATTCTGGTCTTGACCAGATTCCGGAGTGCGTTTGGTATCTATACGACCGCCAATATTAACCGAAAGCAAGGTTGTTTTCGTTACATCAAAGTCCAGATTGGCACGATAATTATACCGCTTATAATCAAAATTAAAATCATCTGTCGCATTAAACTGTTTGAACATACCTCCCTGTGTAAACAAACCAGCTGAAACAAAATACTTCATATTGCTGGTTCCACCGGATATATTCACATTATGTTGAGACTGAAAAGCAGCTTTATTCATACAATAATCAATCCAATTGATATCTGGATACAGCAACGGATTAGAATGATTTCGGAACGTTTCCAATTGTTCATCGCTGAAAGTAGCCACTCCGCCATCATTCACTTTCATCATATTATAATAGGAAGCGTACTGATAAGAATTAGCAAACTCCAGCTCTTTCGTCCGCACATTAACACCCGCTGACGTGGAGAAAGAAACTTTCGCCTTTCCTTCCACGCCACGTTTGGTTGTAATCAGAATAACACCATTGGCACCACGCACACCGAATACAGCCGTAGCCGAAGCATCTTTCAACACAGTCACGCTTTCAATTTCATTCGGGTCAATTTGTGAGAAGTCACGCTCTACTCCATCTACCTGAATCAACGGCTTCGCATTGTTCCATGTAGCAACACCACGTACATAAATATCCGCCGCATCCGCTCCCGGCTCACCAGAATACTGTACGGAAGAAATACCAGTGATCTGTCCGGATAGCACATTGGATAAAGACCCTGCTGGGGTTTTCAGCAAATCATCCCCTTTCATCGAGGAGATAGCTCCCGTGATAGACACCTTTTTCTGTACCCCATAAGCCACTACCTGAACCTCTCCTAAGGTCTGTGCGTCTTCTTCTAAAACTATATTCAAACTAATACCTTGTTTAACGATTACCGTTTTTTCTTTATAACCAATAAAACTGACTTTCACTTTCGCACCTGAACTTGCAGAAAGAGAAAAATGCCCGTCTATATCAGTAATGGTTCCCATCGTAGTTCCTACGACCGTCACATTAGCACCAATCACAGGCTCCCCATTGGTATCGACCACCGTACCCGTTACTTTTAAATTTTGTTGAGTCACCTCGGGCATAGGAATCTCATCTCCATACCCTTTCAGAGGAATCAAAAGAAACAAAAACAACGAGAATGCTATTGGAAACAACCGGCATTTCTTTCTCGCTTGTCTTTCATGGAATTGCTTTTGTCTTTCCATCTAGTATAAATATTAAGATTAAACATTAAGTGAACTATCGATCCTTCTGCGATCTCAGCAGAAAAATCAATGCAAATGTAAAAAGCCCCCTGTCTACAAGGCTCCAATAATACTTATCTTAGGATGAATTTTAATTACTCCACCAAATTGAATGATAATTCGACCTATATAAAAAGCAACTATTTCCCTCTTTTATTTGGCAGTATCTGTCAAAAAGCGTTCAATATACTCAGAAGGCAACATCCCGAACTCCTTCTTAAAACAAGAACTGAAATATTTCGGATCGTTAAACCCGACCGCATAAGCCAATTCGGAAATACGGATATTACTACCTTTTTCCTCCATGATCCGACAAGCGGATTTCAAACGGACATTGCGAATAAAAGCAGAAGTGTTCAATCCGGTCAAAGATTTGAGCTTCTTATACAAGGTAGACTTACTTGTTTTCATTTCATCGGCAAACTGCGGCTGATCGAATTCGGCATCTTCCAGATGTCCATTCACACAATCAATAGCTCGTTGCAGGAAATCCTCATCCAAACTTGTATAATTTAAATCTTTCAATTCAAAAACCAACTGATGTTTGAAATCACGCCCCACTCCTTCCTTATGTTTCAACAAATTACGGATACGTGCATAAAATACAGACAAACTAAATGGTTTACTGATAAAAGCATCCGCTCCCACTTCATAAGCCTCCGCCCGATCTTCTTCCTTATTCTTAGCAGTCAACAATATCACAGGAATATGACTAATCTCCAGATTACTCTTCACATATTTACAAAATTCTATTCCGTCCATTTCAGGCATCATCACATCAGACACAATCAAATCTATATCCTCATTTTCCAGTACTATAATTCCTTCCTTCCCGTTTTCTGCAGTAAATACATTATATTCACGCTTCAACAGTCTCATCATAAGTTGCAGTAACTCTTCATTATCTTCTATCACCAGCACCGAATGTTTCTTTTTCTCTATTGCCGGCTCCTCAATTGTCTGCTCATCTTCCTCATCAACGAAAATTGACATCTTCCGTACCGATACAATAGTTTCTTCATCAATCTGATCCTCCCTGAAATAAGAACGATCAATAGGAATACAAACGATAAACTCCGCTCCTTGTCCGGTTTCACTCTGTACCGAAATTGTTCCTTCGTGCAATTCAACCAGATCTTTTGTCAACGACAGTCCGATTCCTGTTCCAATTGTGTTGAACTTACGATAATCTCCTTCATAAAAACGCTGGAAAAGAGTTTTTTGTTTCTCCTCCGATATGCCTTTTCCGTTATCTTTCACTTTCAGTAATACATGGTCCCTGTCTTCCGCATACGACAAAGTAACCTGTATGAAACCACCTTCTTCCGTATATTTAGCCGCATTAGACAACAAATTATACAGAATCTTATCCAACTTATCCGTATCAAAATAGCCCATGATTGAATCCGGATTGCATAATACCGAAAAATGTATCTTCGATTTCTTTATCAAAGGCTGAAAACCTTCCGCTTCCTTCCTCACAAATGCAGCTATATCTCCAAAAGAAACCCGAAGTTTTAAATTCCCAGTTTCCGCTTTACGAAATTCCAAAATCTGTTGCAACAAGCGTATCAACCGATGGACATTAGTGTACATCACTGTATACAGTTCAGTATACCGAGGAACCTGCGCTTTCAGTTCGTCCACCGTAGCAGAAATTATAGTAAGCGGTGTTAACAATTCATGAGTTATATTGGTAAAGAATTGCAATTTGGCATGATTCAATTCTTCCGCTTTCATTTTTTCCATTTCGCGCACCCGAAGTTCATTTTGCAACAAAATGCGATTCCGCGTAATCCGGAACAGCCAGAAAACCATTCCGGCTACAAACAATACATATAAGACATACGCCCACCAAGTAGCCCAAAATGGAGGAAGCACCACCACAGTCAGTTCGCGGACATAGCCGCTCCAAATTCCATTTTCATTGGTTGCCTTCAAACGGAATGTATAAGTACCGCTTTTCAAATTATTATAATATGCGAAACGTCGGTCAGCATTTGTATACACCCAATCTTCATCAAATCCGTCTAATCGATAGGCATATCGATTCTGTTCTGGATTTTTATACGTAAGTGTAGCAAACTCGATACTAAAATTATTATATGGATAAGGTAATTCTATTTTCTGTGTAAAAGACGGAGTAAACTGTGATATCCTCCGCTGTATGTCCAATGGCAACAAAGTTATGGAACGGTTAAATATCTTAATATCAGTAATAGCAACCGACACCTCTCTCGGCTTTTCTTCCATATCTTCCGGTCTGAAGCTGTTATATCCTCTATAACCTCCAAAAAATAATTCCCCATCACGACTGCAGGCAGAACGGGAAATAAAGAAATTTCCTTGTAATCCATCCACTTCAGTATATACACGAACCACCGCATCCTGTCCCATCGATTGTACACCGAGCTTCACTAATCCTGCATTGGTCCCTAACCACAAGTTGCCACTCTTATCTTCTTCAATACTGCCCACCATATCACCGGGAATATTATATTCCTTGTTTTTTGCATCAAAGCAATCATTCTTACAGTCATAAAGATAAAGACCTCCTCCATCTGTTCCAACCCACAGACGTTCGCTCTTGTCTTTATAAAGACATAATGCATTGTTTGTCACTAATAACCCGTTGTAAAAACTATAATTGACATATTTTAAAGTGGAGGGCTGATGAATATCTCCCAAAATATGAATCAATCCGTAGTTTGAGGTAGCTATCCACACACTGTTTTCACCATCAGCGATGATATCACGCACATAAACCCAATCCAGCTGTTTCTTGTCTGCAAACGTCATGGGACCGAACAAAAAACTCTTCCCGTTAGCCAACAATACTCCCAGACTGCCACGGGTTCCTACCCAACAGTTACCATGCTTGTCTTCATAAAGTGCAGAAACACAAGAATTGCCCAAAAATGTGCAATTGTCTACCTTCAGATTTTTAACTTTCTGACCCTTTCGATAAATAAAAATTCCCCCATCATAAGTACCAAACCAAATCTCTCCTCCATTCCGTCGTTGCATCACAGAATACACAGTAGGGATAGTCATTCCTGCGAATTCCGGTATTTGTGAATGAGACTTCAGTTTATCGGTCTCCGCTTCAAGGCAAGCCAATCCATACGTACCTATTCCCATCCAAATATTGCGTTCGGAATCAGTAAACAATGCACGTACAGAAGTAACAGGTATGTCATTATCCGCGAAATCCAAGCAATGAGAAGCAAACATGGGTTGACTGGTATCAGCTGCCAGCACACCCCCACCTATAGAACCAAGCCACATCATTCCTGTCTTATCGCGCAGAACAGTATTGATTTCATCGCAAAAAATGTAATGGGAAGAACCGCTGGATTTGTAATTAATGAAGCGACCGGAAGCATCTTTATCCATAATACTCAATCCACTACGTGTTCCGATCCACAATGTTCCGGTATTCAGATCTTCACTTATATCATATACAATATCATCAGACAAACTTGTATCATCTCCTGCCTTATGCCGATAATTCACGTAAGATACCATCTTTAGATTTTTCGGGTTATCAAGTCTAAAAAGCCCGCAACTCCAACTACCTACCCAAATATTTTTATTCGTATCTTCGTAAATAACATGTGCGGAATTACGTTCATTAATGGCAGGGTAAGCATAAAATTTTCCAGTAGAGGGAACGTATCTATACAAACCTGAGGACCAAGTACCTATCCACAAATCTCCCTCTGAATCTTCCAACAACGATTTAATAGCGGTATTATCCAACACCCCTCCGGTCAGTTCCCGATTATAAACCACAAACGAATCTTCTTTAGCATCATATTTACACAATCCGGAATCCGTACCCAACCAAACAGAGTGGTCACGCATCACCAACAAACAAGATATTACATTGTTGGGAATAGTAGGGGATAGTATTTTCTTTATTGCACCGGTTTTCTTATTCAATATGTTCAAGCCTTCCTGCGTACCTATCCACAAATTATGCTCATAATCATCTGCCAAACAAAGGATATTGTTATTAGTCAACAATCCAGGAGTATAGAGATTTGACTTATACAAGACCGTTTCATAACCGTCATATTGATAAAAGCCATAACGGCTTGCCAGCCAAATAAATCCATCTTTATCCTGATATATTTTTTGTATTTCGTCCGATTGCAAGTTATTTAAGGCTGGGAATTGCCTGAATTTCAGATTAGTAACAAGATAATCTTCTGATGCAAAAAGTGAAGCAGAAAATTGTATAGAAAATACGAGTAAAATTAAATTTTTAATTATAAGCTCTACGTATCGTTTATTCTTCATAAAATATCATAATTTTAAGGGTTACAAAAATAAGCACTTTTGCTCACTTAATGAGAGAATTATGATTTTTTATCTGTTTTCAAGCCATCACCTATCAGAAGACTCGAAATACAGGGAATGGAACACATCTTTTTCAATTTTACCAATACAGACTTCACCTTTCATAATCCCCTGCTTATCAGCATTAGAAGATGAAGGATAGCTGCAACAGATTGCTCTCAGGCGATAACCGCAACAAAGCAGACTACTTGTTTACTAATACAGCACCTCCCTGCGGAAGAATTTCCAGCTGCATTTTTCCCTTTTCTTTTATTTTCAAAGGTGCAAGCTGTGGTTCTCCTTTCTTATCATCCTTATACAAGGAGATTGTCTTTCCGGCAAACATATCCAAATCAAGTTTCAATTTCAGCGGTTCTTTCCCGGCATTTATGGCCACCACATACCAGGTGTCACCGTGACGACGTGCCAAGACCACATATTTCCCCGGATATCCGTCAATGAAACGCGTCTCATCCCACGTGGTAGGAACCGTTTTCATATAGTCCATACAAACAGGAGAAACATCTTTCAGATTGTTGGGAGCAAGTGCAAAATTCTGAACCGGATTCTGGAATAATACTGCAGTAGCTAATTGAAATATATCAGTCGTACGGCGGGTAGTCCCTCCGTCATTGTTGCGATTCAGTCGTTTGTTCAGAAAACAACCGCCGAATTCCATGCAGCCCACCGTATTGCGAATAAACGGATGCAGACAGGCATTGAACGCCTCTTCATCACAGAAGTGCTGGCCGAAAACCATATTTTCGGAGGCCAGCACAGCCTCGCTGCCTACATAGTTCGGGTACATACGTTCCCATCCGCGAGGGATGGTACAACCGTGAAAGATGACCATCAGACCATGATCATCGGCATCACTCAAAATTTCTTCATACAGGCGCATCGTTTCTTGCTTATCGCCACCAAAGAAATCGACTTTGATTCCTTTCACTCCAAGGCTCTGCAACCATTTCATTTCACGTTTGCGGATAATGGCATTGTCCATGTGATTCACCGGTCCCTGCTCAATATCATTCCAATAGCCGGAAGAGCTATACCATAAGAAAAGTTCCACTCCTTTACTTCGTGCATATTCTATCAAAGATTTCATGCGGTCACGACCGATATTCGTATTCCACCAGTTATCGATCAAGGCATACTCATACCCCATTGCAGCTGCAAAATCAATATAGCGCACCTGATCGTCATAGTTGATACTACCATCCTGCCAGAGAATCCAGCTCCATGTGCCACGTCCGAAACGATAGTCATGCTTCGTTTCATAAAGAGGACGTACGACATCCCAGATAACGGTTGTCTCCACAATCGGTTTCAAGGTTTCGCCCACAGTTATAGTACGCCAGGGAGTAGCACCGGGAAGGGCAAACGCCGGAGCAGAAGTTCCGTTACCGTTATTTTCTTCTGCCATCGGGAAAGCAACCGTATACAGATTGCCTTCGCTTACATCACTCAGACGAGAACCGCAATAACGGCTGTCCACACCCGTTTCGCTGACTAACACCCAACCCTCATCACCGATACGGAACAGACAAGGGAACGTATAGCCATTCCCGTACTGGGAACGGTCACTCATAGGAGCGTCTACCTTATACTCTTCCTCATAACTGGGCTTTGTACGTTTCCAACCTATCATGGCATCGCTTTGCGGACATAAGAAAGTGGTTGTTTGTTGCGGAAAGCGAAAGCCGGTTTCTTCGATAGTTACCGTAACACTTCCTTTTCCATCCTGACGCGGAAGAATATATCGGAAAGCGACATCATTGTTACTTACACGAAAAACAACGTCCATCTTCTGCCCTTCCGGATTCTCAAAATTACAAATCAGTTCATTTGCCTGATAGTGTACTTTGGAGGTTTTAATACGGTCTTGATGATAGACAGTATCAATAGGAATAACAGCGTGTCCTGCCAGTTTCATCCCTTTTGCGAAGTCACCGATATTCGTGTTCATACCCAAAGGAGATTTCTCCAACATTGTCTTTCCATTGTAGGTAATCGAATAACTCGGTTTTTCGGCTGGAGAAGCTGATACAACCAATTGCAGTTTTTCATCCGGCCCTTTCACTGCTACCTCCTGTGCCATCAGAGAAGTCAGACAGCAACCAGCCAGCAGGGTACTTATTATCTTCTTCATATTATCTATGTCGTTATTATCTTCACCTTTTTCTTTCATTTCTCATTTGCCTTCTTTATGCGGATCACCGTAAAAGAATAGGCAGGTAATTGGTAGTCAAACTTTTCTGCTACTTCCATCGTGTCTTCAACAGGTAGCGGAGTATCTGCCGGTTTACCAGTCAGTACAGTTCTTTTTGCAAAAGACTGTATAGCACCGATTCCTGAAAGATTGACATTCGTATTCACCTCTACAGGAAGTAAATTGACCAGCTTCACAATCACATCGCCACTTGCAGAGTCACGGACAATAGAAGAAGCTATGCGTTTCCGCACTTGATCATCTCTATTATCAAGAGTGATCTGCGACGGCAAATATTCGTTACCGGCATTCTGCCCGTAGAGTTTCTGAACATAATATCCGGTGGTAGGTTTTACTTCCCGGTTATTGAAGTAAATCAAATCCGGATTCCACTGGGTATGTCCTTCTTTAGCGAAAAGAGGGGCATAGGAAGCCATGTGCACAACATCGCCATTACGTTCCAAGGCAGCAAGATAAAGAGCTTCTGTCAATGCTGTTTCGATATTCGCCTTTCGCCCCGGTATGTGAGTTGCATATTCCCCCAGATATACTTTTGTCTTTTTCGAACGATCGTATTTGTCGTAGAAATCCTGGTTATTCAAGAACCATCCCGGGGTTTGGTAATAATGTTCGTCGACCATCGGAACACCCAGTTTGTCCGCCAACTTCCACCCTTCCACGTAGTCTGTACCCTCATTGAACGGTCCCACTGTTCCGACAACAATCATTTCTGGATATTTTTCTTTGATGGCATTGAAGATCATCGTGAAACGTTCTTCGAAAATATCAGTGATAAGATCTTCATTTCCGATACCTATGTATTTCAGGTTGAATGGTTTCGGATGACCCGCTTCGGCACGTACCTTTCCCCACTTAGTTTTCTTAGCGTCACCGTTTGCCCATTCTATCAGATCAAGAATATCCTGAATATAAGCTCCCATTTCGCTCATCGGGATACCACCTTGCTGTCCTCCTCTCAAGTCACCATGACAGGCAGAGTTCTGACAAGGAACACCGGCCGCCAGCACTGGAAGCGGTTCCGCACCAATATCTTCGCAAAACTGGAAATATTCAAAATAACCCAGTCCCATACTTTGATGATACCCCCAAAGGTTACGCTGTGCTTTTCTTGCTTCCAACGGGCCTATTGTATTTTTCCATTGATAAATGTTCTTCAAGCCATCACCGTGAGCCACACAGCCACCAGGAAAACGGATAAAACGGGGATGAATGTCAGCCAACACTTGAGCCAAATCTTTGCGAACCCCATTCTTACGTCCTTTAAATGTATTTTGTGGGAATAGAGAAATCATATCCAGATTCAATTCACCAACAGATTGAGGAATGATTTCGAGATGAGTGTCTGCAGTAGCTTTAGCAATTATCACTGCTTTATATGTTTTCCATTGGCGGGAAGATACTGTTAGAGAAGTTTCTCCACACACATTTCCTTTTCCATCTACCAAACGAACCTGCAATTTATTCGATTTACCTTGCGAAACCCGGGCGAAGATGGAAAAATCATATTTCTCTCCGGTGTTCAGCGCGATGCCATCAAAACCTGTATTTTCTAATGCAGCTCCCGGTTGTTCTACATTCAACACGGCATAATGTGGGTTATTGAAATGAATAGGATCGCTAGTATCAATAGTGAAAGTGGTTTTCTCTCCTTTCAGTGTCCAGGAATGAGTACAGTTCCAGTTCTTATCTCCTTCCCTGTCCGAAGGGTCGTACTCGAAGGCACGGTTTTGGATAAGCTCCGCATAGAGCCCTCCGTCTGCCGAATAATTGATGTCTTCAAAAAAAGCGCCCAGCAGTACATCACTAATAGCTTTTGAGCCTTCCGGTTGTACAGTGACCGTTGCGTTTACAGGTTTCAAACCGGCAAAACGTTCTCCATCCTGTACCGGACGCTCCCCGTGTAATGAGTTCCGATATTGATTCCAGCCATAATTTTTATCCAATCCATCCACTAAGGCCCAAGCTACCCGGTTGATATTCCCTTTCTGCTCTTCTCCGGTAACAATAGCTTTCACTCTTACTCCGTCAAAATCCTGTGTAGTACGGGGATATTTCTGACTGGTCCAATGGATTAAATCCTTGGAAGTAGCCTGGCCGTATCCATCACGGTCATTCAGTTTCCAGGTGCAAATCCATTCGCCATCAGGCGATTGTTTCAAATAAGGATCGAGCATTTTCTTCTGTGATCCCCAACGGCTATAATCGCACCGGAGATATCCGTAGTTCCTGCCAATTTCAAACCAGTTTTCTTTATCCGTACTCCAGGCAAAACGGAGTCCGCTGCGTCCGTCATCTCCGGAAGTTGCAAAAGAAAACAGATAAACCGAATCAGGTATACTCGTCATTTCTTTGATTGCAGCTAAAGTAATTTGTTGAAACGAGAAAAACAAGACAATTAAAAAGAGGGATAATTTTCTCATGATATATATAGCATTAAGATTATCAATCGCAAAGTTTTATAAACTTTCCGGTTTACCATATGCCTTGAAAAGACGTCGCAATTCTTTTTGAGTAATCGGAATAACAGTACCGTGACGTGGATGGAAATCCATGCTGACAGCATGATCAATCACTTTAAAGTGTTCCAGGTCGGTACTTTCCGTAAACTGGTATTTGCCTTTCATATACACATCGTACATCAAGATATATTTATCCGAACCAATCAATGGGAAAATGCCCGCACCTTCTACCGCATCCTCCGTCTGCTGCTTATAATCATCCGATTCTGCCCACTGCCCAGAGGTCAGAGAGGAAGTAGTCGCTTTTTTTATTCCATTTCCATTCCCTTCCGTTTTGTAGAACAAATGATAGAGTCCGTCTTTATAAACAATGTCGCCGTCAATACATGATTTTCCGTTTTTCGGAAGAAACAGTGGATTCGGCACTCCTTCTATATCCGTAAAATCTTTGTTGGCATAGGCATAATAAATGATATCCGGACCATTGCCATACTGCATAGACCAGTAAACCATATACCTTCCAACTTCCTTATCATAAATAGTTTGTGGCGCCCACACACGTTTAAGGTCTTCCTGATCTGGGTATTTCTTCTGGATATTCACGACATTGGAAGTCCAGTGTACAAGGTCTTTTGATTTCAAAAGTACCATGGCACGGTTAGAACTCCATCCATTTCCGGATACCATATCTGTAACCACCATATAAAATGTTTTCCCATCTTCACAACGCAGAATATGGGGATCACGCACTCCTCCTGTCGAACTAATCACACGGGCATCAAGTACCGGCTGATTTCCATTCAAGGCTTTATAATTATATCCATCAAGACTAACAGCCATCCGGACTGCCTCTTCACTCATACGATTGCCGGTGAAGTAGACAAACAGGTAAGCAGATTGCTGGCAATACCCAGTCAGCACTCCTACAAATAGGAATGCCATAAGGATGATATATCTCTTTTTATTCATTTTATATTCAATATTTAGTGTATGATTATTTATTGAAACACAGATTTGAAATCCGCCGGTTTCACATATACGCGATACTCCTTAATCATGCCCGGATAATTCTTTTCGGCACGGGGCAGATAGCGGAAACCGGTCACGTTTTCCACTTTGCTCAAGTCAATCACCAATTGATGAGGATAAGGAACGTTGTCCACTGTCATCCAGAAAGTGGATTCCTGCAAGTCGAATATCTTGTCGGCAGTACGGTTGCCACTACGTGTTTCTTCACTATCGGCATAACGAATCTTCCAATGTTCGCGGGATACCGGCTTACCATCAGCTCCCAAGACATCAAGCTCTGCTATCGCTGCGATGTTATCATTTGCTTGCGGAGCAAGTGCTTCCAGACAGAAATAACGTCCTTTCACCGGAGTGGCAAATCGTATCTCCTGCCAGCCGTTGCCTGGAGTGAAAGCCCCTTCGTGAGCCACTTTCTCACCCGCCAGTTTCAGCCTTTCTCCATCCTTGCGGTGTGTTTCGGGAGCTTTTTCACGAAGCACATCGAGAATTGGTTTCTTCAAACCTTTGATGGAAGCTTGGGTAGGACCTTTCAAATCCAGAACAAGAATTTCATTCTCTCCTTCTTTCAACCAGCAACCCGGCATAAAGAGAGTCTGCTGCGGACCGATCTCCCAAAAACGCCCCATTGCATGACCGTTCACCCAAACCATGCCTTTCCCCCATGTGCTCATATCCAGAAAAGTATCTCCTACTTTATCCAATGTGAAGGTACTCTTGTAATAGGCAGGCATAGTCGGTAATATCTTTTCATCGCTGTATTTCTTATTTTTTATAAAGGAATAATCTACCGGGAAGTTATATACGGTCCAGTTTTTCAATTCCTTAGCCCGGTTACCCGCAATAAGTTCCACCTTTTCGGTTATTCCTTTGCGATCGTGGATGGATTTGTCAAAGTTAACACGACCCATTGCTTCCACAAGAATATCCAGTTGTGTACCTTTTTTCAGTGCAGGTAAGGTCGTTGTAAACTCTCCTTTACGACGGTCCAAACGTGCCAGGAGTTTACCGTCGGCATATATCTGCGCCCAATCGTGCACTTCCGTAATTTTCAAAGTGGTACCAGCAAGAGTAGTTTCAGTCAATGTGGTGCGATACAGAATCGTTCCCCATCCCTGATTGAATTGTTCCATCGGTTGAATATCCACCGTTTGTTTTGCCTCCGGCAGATTCGAGAAAAGCGGAGCCACTTGATGGAAGCGAAACTCGGGGATTTCAATAACAGGCAAAGCTGCGGGCACTTCAGGCAATGTCTCACCTGCCGGAAGATAGTTCTTCAACAAGTCACGAAGCAAGAAAAACTTGTCGGTGGTCCATCCGGATTCGCTAATCGGAGCATCATAATCGTATGAGCTGCACATAGCAGAGTAAGCCGGGTTATTCGCACCTCCCCAATGTCCGAAAGTCGTTCCTCCGTGAGTCATATAGAGACTGAAAGAGATGTCCCGGTCGAGCATATCCTTGATGCCCTGTACCATATCTTTTGCAGGACGTGTCTCATGCTTGCGTCCCCAGTGGTCGAACCATCCGCTCCAGAACTCGCTACACATCAATGGAGTCTCAGGACGAAGCTCCTTGAGCTTTTTAAATTGCTGTTCGATATTGGCACCCGTTCCGAAATTCACGGTCCAAATCAGGTCATCGAGCGCGTTATTGGTGAAGTTACTGCTCCAGTCACATTGAAACAGAGGTACATCGGTAAAACCGGATTCACGAACCAGGTCGCGCACGGCAGCAACATAAGGTTTGTCGATTCCATAAGAACCGTACTCATTCTCAACCTGCACCATGATGATGTTTCCCCCTTTATTCACTTGCAGCGGAGCCAGTTGCTTGCCTACTTCTTTCATAAAGATGCCTACTCGTTCCATATAATAAGGATCGAGCGTACGCAAGGCTATATCTTTTTTCTTCAACAACCACCAGGGAAGTCCTCCCATCTCCCACTCCGCACATACATACGGACCGGGACGAACAATGACATACATACCGTGTTTCTGTGCCGCACGGCAGAAAGCAGCAATATCATTCTGACCGGAAAAATCGAACGTACCTTCTTCCTGTTCATGGATATTCCAGAAAATATAAATACAAATAGTATTCATGCCTAATGCCTTGCACATCTCAATGCGATGCTCCCAATAAGCTTGCGGGATGCGGGTGTAGTGCAACTCGGCAGCCTTTACCACAAACGGTTTTCCATCCAGCAAGAATGTATTCTTGCCTACCTCAAACTTCCGTGCAGTAGTTTGCGCCTGTGCAGTACTAAAGAAAACAACTGTAAAAAGTACCAGTAAAGCAATCAATCTGTTTTTCATGGTTTATTCAAAAATAGAATTTTAATAGTATACGGCAAAGGTAGGCGATTCACCTAAAAGGAGGGCATAATTATCATTCAAAAAGGGTTGGAAATAAAGCAAAATAGCACCGATTGACGCTATTTTGCTTTATTTCATTTACTCCACAGCTATTGTTTGGCTAACCAAAGGCTAAAGAACTTATCATAAACTTCATAATAATCCCGTTCTTTAGTTATAAAATCTTTATCTAAAAGTCCATTCACAGCAGACTTCACGGAACTCGGCGAAGCCAATCCATACCGTTTGCAAAATGCCCCCGAATTAATTGCTCTTGCTTTCCCCTCTTTATTAATAGCGATAAAAACTTCTTTCTGTTTTTCCGGTAATTGGTATAACAGCTCAGCATAGGTATCCGCTGTAAAATTAATAATATAATCAATAGCCGCCTCGACCATTTCCATTCCACAAATTCCGTTATCAGGAGTTTTCAGGAAAAGCATATTCATCACTTTCTGTAAATAAAAAGTTCCGTCAGCAAAACGATCATACAATATATCAACCACTTCCGGACACAGTATTTTATGATTTTCCCGGAAATGTCTGACAGCAAACTCCCTGTATTTATCTTTCGGAATAGGTGGAAGATTCATGATTGTTACACTTTGGCAAAACGGTCGGGAAGAAGAGGTGAAAATGCTTCCCATCAAATGCCGTTGCGATCCTGCAAATACAAAACGCGTATTGCTACAATACTAATGGCCGGATTAGTAATATCGCCCAAGCTGATAGACCAAGAGGGTGTTCCTGAAATATCATAAGATATCCCGGCTTGCAAAAAAGATATAGCATTAATGAAGAGTTCCCAAACCTTTCTTCCATGCGGCTTTAATTCCTCCAAAATAGCCTTACCCAATTTATTGACCAAATCGCGCAAGGAACGTGTAGCATAAATATCCACAATAAAAGTATAAAAATGTCCATTGTTGTTTTTCCGGAAATCAGTTTTCTTTTGTCAACAAACTTTCCAGTTCTTCCGCATTCAGACGGAGGTAGAATTGTCCGCGATAGGCTACGGAGATACCTCCTGTTTCTTCTGAAACAATAATGGCATGCGCATCCGATTGCTGTGAAATCCCCATCGCTGCGCGATGTCGCAAGCCAAGCTCCTTCGGTATGTTCAAATCATGGGACACAGGAAGAATGCATCCCGCCGCCTTGATACGTTTTTTGCTGATCACCATCGCCCCATCGTGCAACGGACTATTCTTAAAAAAGATATTCTCGATTAAACGCTGATTGATTGCCGCATCAATCAATTCGCCCGTACGAACAATTTCATCCAAGGGAGTGTTATGCTCAATGACAATCAATGCTCCGACTTTTTGTTTCCCCATACTCAAACAGGCCATTACCACAGGCATGATATCATCATGCTTCAACGACTCGTTTTTCGATCCGCTAAAGAGACGGGCCAATGCACTGACATGCCGATGAGATCCTAAAGTCAAAAGGAAACGGCGGATCTCATCTTGAAAAAGCACAATCAATGCTATCACACCCACATTCATCAATGTGTCGAAAATAGAACCCAACAGTTTCATTTCCAGCACTTGTGTCACCACTAGCCAGATCAGAATGAAAACCAGAATACCCGTGAATACCTTAATAGAACCGGAAGCTTTCATCAGTTTATAGGTATAGTACAAAACAAAAGCCACCAGCAGAATATCGATAAAATCTTTTATGCCAAACTCAAAAAACATGCCCCCTCCTCTTATTTGTCATATCCGCTCTCTATTTTCAATTTCTCCGTGATCCGAACAGCTTCCACCGCCTCACGCACATCATGTACCCGCAGAATGTGCGCTCCTTTCATCAAGGCAACAGTATCCAATACGGTTGTCCCATTTAATGAATCTTGTGGGGTTCCTCCCAATAATTTATAAATCATTGATTTCCGCGAAACTCCCACTAAAACGGGAAGTTCGAAGATATGAAACTCTTCCAGATGCGCCATCAGCTCATAATTATGCTCCAATGTCTTTCCGAACCCGAATCCTGGATCGAGAATGATATCTTTCACTCCCAAGTCGCGAAGTTGCTGTACCTTACGAGCGAAATACAGAAAAACATCTTTAATCAGGTTATCATAAGACGGTTCTTTCTGCATATTCTGGGGAGTTCCCTGCATATGCATCATAATATAAGGTACTCCCAAGTTGGCGACTGTCTGAAACATCCGGTGATCCATTTCACCGGCAGCTATGTCATTAATAATAGCGACTCCATATTCTTTCACACATTCTTCCGCCACATCCGCCCGAAAAGTATCGACGGAAATAATAGCTTCGGGATGATTGCGATTCAGAATTTCCAAACCGGTGCGCAGTCTTCGCATCTCTTCTTCAGCAGAGATATTTTCAGCATTCGGGCGTGAAGAATAAGCTCCTATATCAATAATCGAAGCACCTTCATCAAGTATCTGCCGCGCCCGGGCAGCAATATCTTCTTCAGTCTGCATCCGACTGCCGGAATAAAAAGAATCAGGAGTAACATTCAAAATTCCCATCACCTGCGGAGTAGCAAGATCGAGCAACCGCCCTTTTACATTTATATAAATAGGAGATATAGATTTCATCATGGACAACATTCCTTTTAGATCGCCTACAAATGTAGACAAAAAAAGCAAGTATTCGTACTAAAAAGAAGAAATAAACGTATATTTGCAAATTATAGGAGAATCCGAAAGAATAACCTATCTTTGCAACGTTTTAAATAAAAGATCAGGTTATGAAACTTGCTGCTCTTTACCAGATTTTTCTGGATTGCCAATCAGTTACTACTGATAGCCGGAACTGCCCGGACGGTTCTTTGTTTATCGCCTTGAAAGGTGAGTCGTTCAACGGTAATGCATTTGCTAAGATAGCACTGGACTCCGGATGCGCATTTGCCATTATCGATGAGGCCGAATATGCCATAGAAGGCGATCAGCGATATATACTTGTAGACAACTGTCTGCAAACAATGCAGCAGCTTGCCAACTATCATCGCCGCCAACTCGGGACACGGGTAATCGGCATTACCGGAACCAACGGAAAGACGACCACCAAAGAATTAATATCCAGCGTTCTCTGCCAAGCTCATAACGTGCTTTATACCTTAGGCAATCTCAACAATCACATCGGTGTGCCGACCACCCTGCTACGACTGAAGCCGGAACATGACCTTGCTGTCATAGAGATGGGCGCCAATCATCCGGGAGAAATCAAGTTTCTTTGCGAAATAGCCGAACCGGATTATGGCATTATCACCAACGTAGGCAAGGCTCACTTGGAAGGATTCGGTTCTTTCGAAGGAGTGATCAAGACCAAAGGAGAATTGTATGATTTCCTTCGTAAGAGTACCGAGGCAACGACCTTCATCCATTATGACAACACCTATTTAATGAATATTGCACAAGGATTGAATTTGATTCCTTATGGAACAGAAGATGATCTCTATGTCAACGGTCGGATTATCGGTAATTCACCTTATCTCGCTTTCGAGTGGAAAGCCGGAAAGGACGGTGAACGCCATCAGGTTCACACACAGTTAATCGGAGAATATAATTTCCCGAATGCCTTGGCTGCCATCACCCTCGGACGTTTCTTCGGAGTGGAAGCAAAGAAGATCGACGAAGCTTTGGAAGGGTATACACCACAAAACAATCGTTCCCAACTTAAAAAGACCCAAGATAACACATTGATTATCGACGCATATAATGCAAACCCGACCAGTATGATGGCTGCCTTGCAAAACTTCCGGAACATGACAGCCCCTCACAAGATGCTCATAGTAGGAGATATGCGCGAACTAGGTGCTGAAAGCTCGGCCGAACATCAGAAAGTAGTTGATTACATCAAAGAAAGTGGTTTTGAGAAAGTATGGCTCGTAGGAGAACAGTTTGCCGCAAGCGAACATTCTTTTAAAACTTACGCCAATGTGCAGGAAGTTATAAAGGAGCTGCAAGCTGACACACCCCAAGGATATACCATTCTTATCAAAGGCTCTAACGCGATCAGCCTTAGCTCGACGGTAGAGTATTTGTAAACGGAAAGAACAACAAGAGACTGTCTAACAAGTCCTATTTTAACGATTTCACCCCTGCCAGAATATGTTTTGGCAGGGGTGACTTCTAATTACTGAGACCTATTAGACAGCCTCTTATTCATCATCCTAGGACGTACGACATAATAGGCTACTAAACTAGCCAGAAAGGCTCCTGTACTGTTAGCAGCAAAATCCAACCAGTCTCCACCCCGGTAAGTAGTACAATACTCCTGCAGTAATTCTACACAACCGCTAAAAAGTACAGGACAGAGGAATGCACCTACCCACGCATGCCACATCGGAGCATTGTCTCTGCGATGCGCACGCAGAAATTCCAGCCACAACATGCCCGACATGCCCAAATACATACAGACATGAACCAGTTTGTCGAGATTGGGAATTTCATTTAAATCCGTCTTAGGCGGTTTAAAGAACGACAGATAAACCACTGTCAGAATAATAAAAAGCGAGATCGGATATTTCTTAATATAAGACAGCACATCTAAATAATATTACAATTATCGTGCAAATATAAGTATCATTTTCTATATTTGCATTTTATACCTGCATTTTATAACGATTTGTAAGATAAAACAATATTTATGGCAAAAAATGATAGAGCAAACTTTGGCAGTAAATTAGGGGTCATACTCGCTTCGGCCGGCTCTGCGGTCGGACTGGGTAATATATGGAGATTTCCCTATGAAACGGGAAATCATGGAGGTGCGGCATTTATATTGATCTATTTAGGCTGCATCTTTCTTCTGGGACTGCCTATTATGATTGCCGAGTTTCTGATAGGACGCCGTTCGAGAGCCAACACAGCAAGAGCATATCAGAAATTAGCCCCTGGAACACATTGGCGTTGGGTAGGACGCATGGGAGTACTGGCCGGCTTCCTGATACTTAGTTATTATACCGTAGTAGCAGGCTGGACACTTGAATATATTCTTGAAGCTGCGACCAACGGCTTTGCCGGGAAAAACTCCGAAGAGTTCATCTCTTCTTTCCAGCAATTCTCCAGTAGTCCGTGGAGACCGGTTGTATGGTTGGTAGCCTTCCTGCTAATCACTCATTTCATCATCGTGAAAGGAGTGGAAAAAGGAATCGAAAAGTCCTCCAAAATCATGATGCCTGCCTTGTTTATCATTATCCTCATACTGGTAGTTTGCTCGGTTGCTTTGCCGGGAGCCGGTGCAGGCATTGAATTCCTGTTCAGGCCAGACTTTAGCAAAGTGAACGGAAATGTGTTTTTGAGTGCCATGGGACAGGCTTTTTTCTCTTTAAGCTTGGGAATGGGATGTCTTTGTACATACGCCTCCTATTTCAGTAAAGAAACCAACCTAACTAAAACCGCTTTCAGCGTAGGAATCATTGATACTTTTGTAGCGATACTAGCCGGTTTTATCATCTTCCCGGCCGCTTTTTCCGTAGGCATACAACCAGATTCAGGTCCGAGCCTAATCTTTATCACACTGCCTAATGTATTCCAACAGGCATTCAGCGGAGTCCCCATACTGGCATATATATTCTCTGTCATGTTCTACGCGTTGTTGGCGATGGCAGCTTTAACTTCCACCATTTCCCTGCACGAAGTAGTAACCGCTTATTTACATGAGGAGTTCAAGCTTTCCCGTGGGAAATCAGCCAGGTTAGTCACCGGAGGTTGTATTTTCCTAGGAATATTCTGCTCATTATCATTGGGAGTCATGAACGGATTTACGATTTTCGGACTGAATATGTTCGACCTCTTCGACTTCTTAACAGCTAAAATCATGTTACCACTTGGCGGATTGTGTATTTCGCTCTTCACCGGATGGTATCTGGACAAAAAGATCGTATGGTCGGAGGTTACCAATAACGGTTCATTAAAGATACCGGCATACAAACTCATAATCTTTATATTAAAATACATCGCCCCCATCGCCATCTCACTGATATTTATCAATGAACTGGGATTAATCAATCTATAATGTGGAAAGACTTCCTTTACTATACCAAAACTGAACGACAGGGCATTATCGTTCTTGTTGTTCTCATTTTAGGAGTATATGCCGCTCCTAAACTCTTCTCCTTTTTCTCTCGCGTTGAAGATACCGGTTGCGCAGAGAATGAGAAGTTCGATAAAGAATATAACGACTTTATTTCTTCCCTCCGAGAAACCCAACCTCGCCCAAAGTCCGATCATTCATTTCAATCATCCCCTCAAAGGGAGATCAAACTTGCGATGTTCGATCCGAATACTGCGGACTCCGCCACTTTCCTGTCACTCGGACTACCGTCCTGGATGGCTAGGAACATTCTGCGTTATCGCAATAAACAAGGCAAATTCCGCCATCCGGAGGATTTCCGAAAGATCTATGGGCTAACGGAAGAACAATACCGGACCCTTTATCCCTATATTCAAATTAGAAAAGATTTCAATTCAAAGGATACGGTACGATTGTTAACCATACCAAGCATACAACGGGACACACTCATGAAATATTCCCCCGGAACAATCATCAGCCTCAACTCCGCAGATACCACCGAACTGAAAAAGATTCCGGGAATCGGAAGCAGCATTGCCCGGATGATTGTGAATTACCGCGAACGGCTGGGAGGCTTTTCCCGGATAGAGCAGTTGCAGGAGATTCATCTAAAGGTAGACAAACTCCGTCCGTGGTTTTCCATTGACACCCATCAAACACGCCGCATCAATTTAAACAAAGCCGGCATGGAACGAATGATGCATCATCCATACATAAACTACTACCAGGCAAAGGCTATCATAGAATATCGGAAAAAGAAAGGACCCTTAAAAAGTCTGAAGCAATTATCTCTTTACGAGGAGTTCACTCCTACTGATCTCGAACGGATCGAGCCCTACATTTGTTATAATTAATAAAAAAAGATGCATTCCTATCACCACAGACAAGAATGCATCACACACAAACAAAACAAACACTCTACTATCATCTTCACAGACTTCCGTAGAGAAGGGACTATAAATGTATGGCTAAAAGACAGAACACTTACAAGGCTCCGCCTTTTCATATATATTTTTATACATTAAACTCTCCAATTAATCTTTTTTAATCATACCATCCACTATATGAACCGTCCGGTCCGTAATTTCGGCAAGCCCTTCGTCATGCGTCACGATGACAAAAGTCTGCCCCAGCCGATCCCTCAAATCAAAAAACAGTTGATGTAAATCTTCTTTATTATGTGTATCCAAACTGCCGGATGGTTCGTCAGCCAGAATAACAGCCGGTTCATTGATCAAAGCCCGTGCTACCGCCACCCGTTGTTTCTCACCTCCCGACAATTCGTTCGGTTTATGAGAAGCCCGGTCAACCAGTCCCATAAAATCCAGAATCTTCACAGCACGTTCGTGTACCTCCTTCGAAGATACCCCGGCGATTAGGGCGGGAATCATCACATTTTCCAATGCCGTGAACTCCGGCAATAGTTGGTGAAACTGGAAAACAAACCCAATATTCTTATTGCGAAAAGCGGATAGTTCTTTCTCTTTCATCCGGCTCACCACGGTTCCGTCAATCGCTACCATACCTGCGTCCGGTTCATCCAAAGTACCCATTATCTGCAATAACGTAGTTTTACCCGCACCACTCGGGCCTACAATACTAACAATCTCTCCTTTGTTGATTTCCAGGTCAATGCCTTTCAACACCTGTAATGAGCCGAAACTCTTCGTAATCCCCTCTAGCTTTATCATCATAGCCTTATAATCGTTTAATGACATATTCAGCCAGATAGCACCCAAACACGGCCGGCATGTAACTGACTGTCCCACATGTCGATTTCTTATTCTGTTCATCCTCCGTCAGCAATACAGCTTTCGGATCGGCTTGTTCCGTACTGAACACCACCGGAAGTTTCCGTTTCATTCCCATCTTCTGCAAACGCTTCCGCACAGCCTTACTCAAACCGCAATGATACGTCTCCCAAAGATCGGCAAAACGAACCTGGGTGATGTCGCTCTTCGCCCCTGCTCCCATACTGGAGACAATCTTTATGTGACGCCTCATCGCTTCATAAATCAGAAAGCATTTCGGACTGATCGTATCAATGGCATCCACAATAAAATCATAAGTACCGGCATCCAGCAGTTCCGGTATATTTTCATCTTTCAGGTAAACAGACAGGACAGTCAGCTCAATCGCCGGATTTATATCTCTATAACGGGCTGCCAACACCTCCGCTTTCGTTCTCCCCAGCGTGGAATGCATGGCCGGCAACTGACGGTTCAGATTGGTAAGCTGCACTGTATCGGCATCTACAATCGTCATCCGTCCGACCCCTGCACGGCAAATCAGCTCGGCGGCATAAGCACCTACTCCACCCAGTCCCACGACCAATACGTGTGCATTCCGAATGCGCTCTATCTTTTCCTCCCCTAATAGGAGTTTCGTTCTCTGTTGCCAATCATTTCTGTCCATTAGTTTTTCTTTAACCATTTATAAAACCATTTACCAACCTTCTCATAATGTTGCGACTCATTATACCCGCGAGGATCGGAGAATGACACAATTTCCTGCGGTTCGCCAAACTGGTCGGGATACAAAATAATCAAACTATTATTAGAGAAATATTTTCCTAATTGTGTCGGCAGACGCTCAAAAGAGGGATCATAAGAGATAGATCCGCGACGGGCAGAGATAACGACCAATAAATGGTCATAATTCACCTGCCCTGTCAACAGCAAGAGATCCTCCCACTCCTCCAATATGGAGAATTCCGTCGGGGTACCTGCATGTCGCTTTTTCACAAGTTGCTGAACACGCATCAACGTACGCTCATTGGCAAAGAAATGCACCCGACAGCCCAAGATACTTCCCATACGGCAGAAGTGTTCCACCCATTTAGAGAACCCCGATTCATATTCAGCCTTCGGCGGAACGGCAATATTGATTCGACGCAAGGTATTGACAGGCATCAGGAATTTGGCAATCATCACTTCACGATGCGTACCTTTCAGCAGACTTTCAGCCAGATGTCCGAAGAAAGAGTCGACAATATTTGCCTTCCGGTGCAGACCGATCACAATATCCGTAGCTTCATACTCTTTGATGGTATGGATAATCCCCGAAGCGATATTCAAATCATAACGACTCACCATCGTCACAGGCACATCAGCGGCAGCGGCAATCATGGCAGCCTTCTCCAGATTACGTTTACCCTGCTGTTCTTTCTTCTCCGAGCTATTATTATCATTGATAACGTTCAACGCCACCAATGCGTTTTTCTGCTTGGCATCCTTTATCACTAAAGCCAGATTAACCAGATCTTCAATCGTCTCCGGATTAGCGACTGGAATCAAGATTTGTTCCTTATTTATCTGTTTAGCTTCTTCTTCCTCTTGCACATTGTCATCCAAAGCAAAACGACGGGCCGAACGTTCGGTCACCAAAGAACTGATGATACAAGTGAACAGTATCATCACTACCGTACCGTTCAAGACATCGTCATTCAACAACCGCTCTCCATTCTCCATGATGATCTCGTGCCCTATCAATACCGCTGCCAATGTAGCCGCCGCCTGCGCATTACTCAGACCGAATATCATGCTCCGTTCGTTCGACTGCATCCGATAGACCTTTTGTGTGATCCAGGCAGCCAGCCATTTACTAAAGGTTGCCACCACTGTCATCACAACGGCTACCTTCAATGCTTCGCCTCCGGTAAACAGGCTTCTCACATCAATAATCATTCCGACACCAATCAGGAAATAGGGAATAAACAACGCATTTCCCACAAATTCCAACCGGTTCATTAAAGGAGATACATGGGGTATCAGGCGATTCAATACCAAACCGGCCAGAAAAGCTCCCAAGATTCCTTCCATTCCTACAAATTCCATCAATCCTCCTCCGAGGAAAACCATCGCCAGCACAAACACAAACTGCATCACGCTGTCATCATACTTCCGGAAGAACCAACGCCCGATACGGGGGAAAAAGAATACAATCAGGAATCCGAGGAAGGCCACTTTGACTACAAGAAATACCCAGAACCAGCCATCGGCAGTTCCCTTAAACATGCCTCCTATGACGGCAAGAATAATCAAAGCCAGAGTGACGGTGACAGCAGTACCACCAATGGTGATATTGACACTGCGTAAACGCGACAGTCCATAACGACTAATAATAGGATAGGCAATTAAGGTGTGGGAAGCATACATACTTGCCAACAATACTGCCGTGAGAAAACCGTACCCCAGCACACTCATACTGCTCCATATCCCCAACGCCATAGGAATCAGAAAGGTAAGCCAGCCGAACACGAAACTTTTCGTCCGGTTCTTCTTGAAATCCTCCATATCCATCTCGAGACCGGCAAGGAACATGATATAATAGAGTCCTACTTTGCCGAACAGTTCGAAACTACTGTCACGGTCGAGCACATGAAAGCCGTGCTCGCCAATCAGTACACCTGCCAGAATCATACCTATAATATGAGGTATATGGAGACGCCCCAGAATCATCGGAGCAAAAAGAATGATTATCAGTACCAAAAAGAATACCCAGGTCGGATCAGAAATAGGCAACGTTAAATGAAGATCAAACAGGTTCATAGACGGTGGTTTTAGGATTTCTCTGCAAAGGAACAAAAAAGTTCGCAGAATCACAATGAATGTTCTGACGTATTATCATTAGTCAATTACTCACCTTACTACTTCTTTTCCCCCGCTTACCTATCAGGATATATTTCGTTAGGCACTTTTATTTCGGATGACTATAGTCTTCCTTACGGATAACTATAGTTTCCCTTGCGAATAACTATAGTCAAACGCAAGGGAGACTATAGTCAAACGAAGTAATAATAGGCAATAAAGATAATCTAATCGGGCAACCCAACCAATCCGATTCGCGTCGCGACGGAGAAGGAGTCACTTTGCGTACAGTTATCCTGTCCCGATAACATCACCTGATGATACGTAAGGTTCAAGTAATCCGTCGAAAAGCTGAAATATTTCTCTCAAAAACAATGTTTATATACTAATTTGTTATAATTTTGCAGTCAAATCTTTCCGATTCGACAGGATGAAGGAGAGAAATTCAATATTCACAATTTAACAGAAGATAAAGATGAAAGTAGCTATTGTTGGCGTAAGCGGAGCCGTAGGACAAGAGTTCCTGCGCGTGCTCGATGAGAGAAATTTCCCGTTGGATGAGTTAGTTTTGTTCGGTTCTAAACGTAGTGCCGGAACAACCTATACTTTCCGCGGTAAACAGATCGAGGTGAAACTCTTACAACACAACGATGACTTTAAAGGGGTAGACATTGCTTTCACTTCTGCCGGTGCAGGAACATCCAAGGAGTTCGAAAAAACAATCACCAAGTATGGTGCTGTGATGATCGACAACTCCAGCGCTTTCCGTATGGATACCGATGTGCCTTTAGTGGTACCTGAAGTAAATGCAGAAGATGCATTGGAACGTCCGCGCGGTGTTATTGCCAATCCGAATTGTACGACTATCCAGATGGTCGTTGCACTGAAAGCCATCGAACAGCTTTCTCATATAAAAACCGTACACGTATCTACCTATCAGGCAGCAAGTGGTGCGGGTGCCGCTGCCATGGACGAATTGTACGAACAATATCGTCAGGTATTGGCTAATGAGCCTGTGACTGTGGAGAAGTTTGCCTATCAGTTGGCTTTCAACCTGATTCCGCAGATCGACGTGTTTACAGAAAACGGCTATACGAAAGAAGAGATGAAGATGTATAATGAAACGCGTAAGATCATGCATTCTGACGTAAAGGTTAGTGCAACTTGTGTACGTGTTCCCGCACTACGCGCTCACTCTGAAAGTATTTGGATAGAAACGGAACGTCCGATTTCCGTAGAAGAGGCTCGTGAAGCATTCGCTAACGGCGAAGGGCTGGTTTTACAGGACAATCCTGCCGAAAAAGAATACCCGATGCCGTTGTTCCTGGCAGGTAAAGACCCGGTATACGTAGGCCGTATCCGCAAAGATCTGACAAACGAAAACGGACTGACTTTCTGGATTGTAGGTGACCAGATCAAGAAGGGGGCTGCCCTGAACGCTGTTCAGATTGCCGAATATCTGATTAAAGTAAAAAATATCTAATATAGCGCGACTGGAAATAAGATCCGGACAACTATAGATAAGCCCGATAAATCAACCGGCTTGCACTGTGATGGCGATCACAATGCAAGCCGGTTTTTATTCTCCCAAGTGCAATCAAATAAAAATACCTATTTGCAAGTAGGGTAGGCTAATCAGTTGTAGGTATCTTCATTTAACCGAAATACCTATTTATGGCGATTGACGAAAATTCGGTTTTTACCGAATTTTGCACAAAAGTTATCTATGAAATATTGTATTTTTAATATAGCATTTTGGGGGCTACTGTTTTTCAATGTAGTTGAGGTCGCTGCTAATTCAAACATCTATACAATCTCGGGACGTGTGACCGAAGCCGAGACAAACTCCCCCTTACCCGGTGCTTCCATTCTCATTAAAGGTACCTATTTATGGGCCGTATCCAATCAGAAAGGAGAATTTACGATACATGGAGTACAGGAGGGAAAATATAATCTGGAGGTTTCTTTTCTTGGATATGTGCCGGCGACAATTCCCGTAAATGTACACAGCAATATCAATCACCTTCCTATCCTACTCAAAGAAAACACACTTGCACTGGATGATGTAGTCGTTACTGCACAAGCTCCCAAGAATGAATTGAATACCACACTCACTATCGGAAATAATGCGTTGGAACACCTACAGGTGTCGAACGTGAGCGATATCTCCGCTCTCCTTCCGGGAGGAAAGACCCGAGTGCCGGATCTCACCGCCAACCATATCTTCTCCTTACGTGACGGAGGGTCAACAGCCGGTAATGCCGCATTCGGAACAGCTGTGGAAGTGGATGGGGTCCGTATTGGAAACAATGGTTCGTTTGGCAAGATGAGCGGAGTGGATACCCGGCATATTACTGTCGCGAATATTGAATCGGTAGAGGTCATCACCGGAGTGCCTTCGGCAGAATATGGAGACTTGAATAGTGGAATGGTCAAGATTCACACCCGAAAAGGAAAAACACCCTGGAACATATTGCTATCTGTCAATCCTCGCACCGAACAGGTTTCATTTGCCAAAGGATTGGATTTAGGAAACGACAAAGGAGTCATCAACATAAACGGTGAGTGGACCAAAGCTACTCAGAAGTTGGTATCTCCCTATTCTTCTTATACGAGGAGGGGATTCTCTGCCGGATATAGCAACACATTCCGCAACGTATTGAGATTCGACATCGGTGTTACAGGCAATATCGGAGGAATGAATACCAAAGATGATCCCGATGCCTATTCGGGAGAATACAAGAAAGTGAGAGATAACGTATTCCGGGCAAACACGTCACTCGCCTGGCGGATCAATCAATCGTGGATAACCAACCTCAAGTTCGACGCATCGATATATTACAATGATAACAACTCCCACGCGCATACGTTCTACTCGTATGCATCGGAGCAACCGGCTGTTCATGCCATGCAGGAAGGATATTTTATGGCAAACAAACTGCCATATACCTACTTTGCCGACCCAATCATCGACTCCAAAGAGCTGGATTATGCCGCGTCATTAAAGTACGAATGGAACAGGCGGTTGAAGGCTGTAAACAGCAACCTGAAAGCGGGTGTTCAGTGGAAAGCAACAGGAAATGTGGGTCAAGGAGAATTTTACCAAGATCCTTCATTGGCTCCGAACGGCTACCGCCCCCGCCCTTACACGACTTATCCATATATGCATAATGTTTCAGTTTATGCAGAAGAGAGTCTGTCATTTCCCGTGGGAAATACCATGCTTAGACTGATGGCAGGGGTGCGTTGGGAACATTTGTTTATCAAGGGAACGAACTATAAAAATCTGAATACTCTATCTCCACGTTTCAATGCCAGATGGCAGTTGAACGAATCTATCGCTATCCGTGGCGGTTGGGGAATTACCGAAAAACTGCCCTCTTTCCATACCTTGTACCCCCAACAGGAATATCGGGACATACAGACCTTCGGCTTTTCCTATAATAAGATGGAATCATCTTATATATATTATAGTCAGCCCTACACGTTATTGCACAATGAGAACCTCCGGTGGCAACGGAATCAGAACGCAGAAATCGGTCTGGACGTCAACATCGCCCGTACCAACATTTCATTAGTCGGCTATTTCAACCGTACCAAGCTGCCGTATAAATACACAAATACCTATACTCCGTTCTCCTACGATGTTCTCCAATTGCCGGAGGGATTCACGATGCCTGCTAATCCGCAAATCCATGTGGACAACCAGACAGGAATGGTTTACATACGCGACAATGCATCCAGTTACTGGACTCCTATGGATGTCAAAGTGACCGACCGGACTTTTGTAAAGTCAACGTCTCCCGACAATGGGAGGGACGTGATTCGTCGCGGAGCGGAAATGATCGTTGATTTCCCGGAAATCACGCCGATTCGCACCCAGTTCCGGATAGATGCGGCTTATACTTATACGAAAAATATCGACCACTCTTTATCGTATTATTATCAGAATGGATGGTCGCACACCAGTCTCGCCAATCGTTCTTACCAATATGTAGGTATCTACGCCAATGGAGACAACTTATCGAGTACAGCCAACGGCAAGCGCACCCACTCGCTGGATGCCAATGTCACAGCCATCACCCGCATTCCCAAAGCCAGACTGATTATCTCGTGTCGGCTGGAAGGTTCGCTAGTGAAGCGTTCGCAGAATATCTCCGAATACCAAGGAAAAGAATATGCGTTCAATGTGAGTGAAAACGGTAATGTCCCAACCGGAGGAAGTATCTATGACGGCAATTCCTATACTGCTATCTGGCCCGTGGCATACCTCGATCTGAATAATGAGATGCATCCTTTCACGCCAGCGGAAGCCGCGAATCCGGAATTTTCCTACCTGATACGCAAATCGGGCAATGCCTATACATTCGCTGCAGACGGATATGATCCTTATTTTTCTGCCAATATCAATATCACCAAAGAGATTGGAGACTATGTATCCCTTTCTCTCAATGCGATTAATTTCACCAACTCACGGCCTTATGTAAAATCTCATGCAACGGGTGTAAGCGCTCTTTTCACCCCGGATTTCTATTATGGACTTACTTGCCGCATCAAATTCTAACTATATGAAGCAATCCATCTACATATTACTACTCACAGTGACCGGCATCTTTACAGGATGCACGGATATCGATAAAGAGAATCCGTATGACAACCAATTGCACAGCCTGCAGGTTATCGCCGTATATCCGGACGGATACACGGAGCATCTCCGGGAAGGAGTGACGGTAAAGATTGAAGATGTCGACCGTGGAAATTCTTACAAGGCTAAAACCGACAAGAATGGGGTGGCGCAATTTTCTCTGACCCAAGGTATATACCGTGTGCAAATCAGTGACAAAGACGGACAGGATATTTTCAACGGGTTAGCTGATCATGTAAAGCTGACCGGTAGTGATATTTCTCTTCATCTTCCGCTGATTCATTCCAGAGCCGGAACGATCGTGATTAAAGAGATTTACTGCGGGGGATGTAGCAGGTTACCGCTGGAAGGGAATTATCAGTCCGACAAGTACATGATCCTGCATAATAACGGCTCGGAAGTGCAATATCTGGATAGCTTGTGTTTCGGAGCGCTCGATCCTTACAATTCACAAGCCACCAATGTATGGGTGACACAGGACGAAGCAACCGGAGCAACCATCTTCCCCACCTTCGCTCCTATCGCACAATGCATCTGGCAGTTTGGCGGTACCGGCAAAACTTTTCCGCTTCAACCGGGAGAGGATGCGGTGATTGCCATCAACGGAGCAGTTGACCATGCGGCACAATATCCGCAATCTGTGAATCTGAACAAACCCGGATATTTTGTATGTTACAACAATGTTTATTTCCCGAACACACAATATCATCCGGCTCCCGGCGATCGGATTACACCGGATCATTACCTGAACGTAGTGTTGAAAACAGGACAGGCGAACGCTTATACATTCTCCATCTTTTCTCCGGCCACGATTATTTTTAAAGCCAAGGATACTACGATACAGGACTTCGTTCTTAAAGAAGGCAGCGTCATACAGAAGCCGGGAAGCACCACCGAACGGGTGATAACGGTACCGTTTGACTGGGTGATTGATGGGACGGAGGTGTATTATGGCGGTTCCTCCAGCAATAAAAAGCGCATTTCCCCATCCATCGATGCGGGATATGTCACTCAAAGTGCCACGTACAACGGACGCAGTTTATGCCGTCATGTGGATGAAAAGGCGACACAGGAAGAGGGTTATGAAGTACTGGTAGATACGAACAATTCTTCTACCGATTTTTATGAACGGGAAAAACAATCTTTGCATGAGTGAGATGAAGAAAATATATATAACAGGTCTTTGGATTCTATGTCTGACATCCGGAGTTTCGGCGCAGACTTATGACATCATCGAACGCCGTAACTCTTGGAATGCCGGGGCAAATGTCACCGGCATCATGACGGACAGTCTCTCTGCTTCTTATGCCGAACTGTACGGAAAGAATAACCACGGTGATTTCCGCAACTATTACGAAGCAAAAGAAGCATGGAGTGCCGGAGCGGTAGCAAAGTCCATCACTCATCTGAAAGGCTATTCGCTGACAGGTTCATTCTCCTTCGACCATACTTCCGGCAGGGATATGAGCGGTTCGATGTTCACCCACCCGGGATTTTATCCCGTCAATCTCCTGGAGTTCACGCCCGGACGTAAAAACTTACAAACCTATACTTTCATGGGTGGTATTGCAACCGATATTGCACCCAACTGGCGATTGGGAGGAAAGATTGACTTTGCCGCATCCAACTATTCCAAACGAAAAGACTTGAGGCATACCAATTACCGGCTGGATTTGAAAATAGTTCCCAGCGTCATGTATCATTCAGGAGATATGGCAATCGGGGTTTCCTATATCCTCGGTAAAAACAGCGAATCTGTGAAAGCAGAAGTCATCGGCACAGCCGAGAAATCTTACAATGCTTTTCTGGATAAAGGGCTTATGTATGGAACCTACGAGGCATGGGACGGTAGCGGAATCCATCTCAGCGAATCGGGTATCAACGGTTTCCCCATCAAAGAATGGTTGAACGGGGGAGCCTTGCAGCTTCAATGGAAAGGTTTTTACGGAGATATTGAATACACATACTCTTCAGGTTCTGCCGGTGAAAGAGATGCCATCTGGTTTAAATTCCCCACTCACCGGATTACTTCCCAGTTGAGTTACCATTTCAAACAGGAGAAGAAAGAGCATTTTTTACGGCTGAACCTGCAATGGTCACATCTGGTCAACAACGAGAATGTGATAACTAAAGAAACGATGAACGGGATAACGACTACTTATATACACGGGGCCAACCGCATTTTTGAGCAGGACGTTTTCTCCGTCCATCCTGAATATGAATTCATAAGTCCCCGCACGGAACTTCGCTTGGGAACGAATATATCAACATCCAGGCGACTGGCCACACAGATGTATCCTTATGTGGTTTCGGAAAAGATGCTTTGCAGCCAAACTTATATCTCCAATGTACTTCATTGGGGCAAACTCGACCTGAAAGCGGCTGCATCCTTTACCATAGGAAACTTTACCGAGAAAAACAGGACTACGGCAACAGGTATGGAGCCGGGGGATCCGCCTTATCGGCTGACTGATTATTACCATCTGAGAAATGAATATGCAACCGCCCCGCAGGCGACATTTCATCTCGGATTGCGCTATTATTTCAACGATGAAATTTATGCGGAAATACAGGGTAGTTATACACACGGTTTCAATCTTCAATACATAGATGGTTCGAACCGTTGGAACGAGACTATCAAATTAGGATATATTTTTTGAAAACAATGAATATATATATAAACTAAATTTATTAAGCAATGAAAAAGAGTTTGACATTTATCTTCGCAGCAGCACTTTTGGTATCTTGCCAACAAGAGGAGAATGAAGCCACGACTCCTGCAAACAGTCGCATCACCATCTCTCCTGTGATTACACGTGCTACGGAAGTTAACTTTGAAACCGGAGATAAAATCGGTGTTACAATTACCCAAAACGGTGACTTCGTATATGCGGAAAACAAACCGATGACATACAATGACGGAGTATTTGCCAGTGATTTACTTTGGTACCCGGAAGGAAACGACAAATCGCAAATAGTAGCCTATTATCCTTATAGAGAAGGTAATACTCCGGCTTCATTTTCTGTAAAGACCGATCAGACCAGCGGATATGGAGCATCGGATTTCATGGCAGCAAAGAAATCGGATGTGCTTCCGACTGCAAACGCTATAAGCATGAATTTTAAGCACTTGCTTACCAAACTGGTGATTCATGTAACGAAGGATGTAGAAGCAAACATCTCGTCCATCGTATTGAAAGGCTCTATCCCGACCGCGACTCTTGATTTGTCAGCTCTCACAGTGACTGCTGATGCAAACGCCTCTGCTACAAGTATTGTTGCACAGGCCGTTAAAGCGAATGAGACATACCGCGCTATTATCGTTCCCCAAACAGTGGCCTTGACACTTGAAGTAGCAACATCTGACGGTAAGACCTTGTCGCAAAAGCTCACTTCTACCACTTTGGCACAAGGAGGACAATACAGTGTCAACATTCGCGTGTTACCTGACGATATAAAAGTCATACTTAGTGGTGACATTGAAAACTGGACAGATGAGGGCGAAATCGGGGCTGATAATGAAATTCCTTTCGAAGAACATCTCGATCAGAACTATTTCCTGTATGACAATGTGAAATATAAGACGGTAACTCTCTCAAACGGTACGACATGGATGGCAGAAGCGCTTATCTATTTACCGAAAGGATATACTCCTTCAAGTGATCCAACGGTAGATTCACATATCTGGTATCCTTATGAGATCGTGGATGGGGTAGCAAAAGCCTTAACTTCCGAAGCTGCAATTAAAGAATCAGGGTATCTCTATGACTTAGAAGCAGCACTAGGTCAGAAAATTACAGAAGAGAACTTTGCTTCTTTTGAAGGGAAACAAGGTATCTGTCCAAAGGGTTGGCATATACCAACACGTACCGATTATTTCAATCTTGTAGGTAATTCCAATGCAGCAGAAGGAGAAACCGGACAGCAATATAAAGAAGATGCACTCTTCTATGATAAGGATTATCAAGCCGCCAAAGTCCAATCATTTATCGATGCAGGATTTAACTATCCGATTTCGGGTGTACGTATGTCCACGGGGTATTCATCCACTCCAAGATATCAAACAGTTACTACGAACAGCACCAATTGCAGCAAAGAAGAATGGTATAACAAATGTACAACAACCTATTACATGACCTCAACAGCCTACAAAGTCGCTAAAAAAGCCGATGTAGTAAGCAATATTCAATATTTTTCACTCATGGGGGCATTTGCGAAGAATAATCCAGAGGGGAAAGTCTCAGTAAGTTTTGCCAGCATACTTTGCGGACAAGCAATTCGTTGCGTAAAAGATCAAGCCGGCAACTAAAGGATTCATATTTGTTTCATGCCGGGAAACGAAAAGAATCAAGAAGGTTATTACCAACTATATAAAAATGAAGCAAGAACAATGAAAACAAAAAAGCTAACAATCGTAATTGCCATCGTGGCAATGACTTTTATCGGAACCTCATGTGGTAACAAACAACAGAAAAGCGTATCAGAAACGACTACAGAACAGGCTGCATTTTCCGCCTTGGGAATCGACTCTCTTCTTGCCAATGCCGAAAGCCTTGTAGGACAAGAAGTGACCATTGAAGGCGTCTGCACACATACCTGTAAACATGGAGCCAAAAAAATCTTCCTGATGGGTAGTGACGATACCCAAATGATCCGTGTAGAAGCGGGAACCTTGGGAGCATTCGACCCTAAATGCATAAACTCCATCGTTCGTGTTACCGGAACACTCAAAGAACAACGCATTGACGAAGCTTATCTCCAGAACTGGGAGGCACAGCTCAAAGCACAAGCTACCGAGAAACACGGAACCGACAAAGCCGGATGCGATTCTGAAAAGAAAGCACGTGGCGAAACAGCCAACACCCCTGAAGCCCGCATTGCAGATTTCCGTGCAAAAATAGCCGACCGCAAGGCTGAAACAGGAAAAGAGTATCTATCTTTCTATTTCATGGAAGCTATCTCGTATGAAGTGGAGTAACAACATCCGTAAGTGGAGTCGACTCATACACCGTGACTTATCATTTTTCTTTTCCGGAATGGTATTGATATATGCCATTTCCGGAATAGTAATGAATCACCGTAATACGATCAACCCGCACTTTTCCATCACACGGAAAGAGTATAAAATAGCAGAAAAGCTACCGGATGAAGCAGATATGAACAAGGAAAAAATACTCCCCCTCCTAGAACCGTTGGGAGAAAGCGGCAACTATACCAAGCATTACTTCCCGAAAACGGACGTAATGAAAGTATTCCTGAAAGGCGGATCCAACCTCCTCGTCAATGTGAAAACGGGGGAAGCGGTCTATGAATCCGTCACCCGCCGTCCGCTTATCGGAGCAATGTCCCGCTTGCATTACAACCCGGGACAATGGTGGACTTACTTTGCGGATATTTTCGCTATCGCTCTTATGATCATTACGCTTTCCGGCATCATCATGCTGAAAGGGAATAAGGGTATAATCGGAAGGGGAGGAATCGAACTAATTGCCGGAATCTTGATTCCCATTCTTTTCCTTTTCTTCTTTTGAATAGAATAACAGATAAAATCAAATGGAGCATATTATCGAATGTAACAACCTGACGCATTATTACGGCAAACGGTTGATTTACAAAAATCTTAGTTTCACAGTACCCAAAGGACGTATCCTGGGACTATTGGGAAAGAACGGTACGGGCAAGACCACCACGATCAATATCTTGAGCGGTTACCTGAAACCCCATTCGGGAGAATGTCGCATTTTCGGACAGGAGATACAGACAATGGCACCGGCTCTGCGCCGCAATATAGGACTGCTCATCGAAGGTCATGTGCAATACCAATTCATGACCATCACCGAGATAGAGAAGTTCTATGCAGCTTTCTATCCCGGACAATGGAAAAAGGAAGCCTATTACGAACTGATGAATAAATTGAAAGTAGCCACCGGACAACGTATCTCGCGTATGTCCTGCGGACAACGTTCACAAGTAGCCCTCGGATTGATTCTCGCACAGAACCCGGAACTTCTCGTACTGGATGATTTCTCTCTCGGACTCGATCCCGGCTATCGTCGCCTGTTTGTCGACTATCTCCGCGACTATGCCCGTTCAGAAGGAAAAACCGTCTTTCTGACCTCGCATATCATTCAGGATATGGAACGGCTTGTTGACGACTGTATCATCATGGACTACGGAAAGATACTGATCCAGAAGCCAATCACCGAACTATTGGAAAAAGGCCGGCGCTATACCTTCACTGTTCCTGAAGGCTACGAACTTCCTGCATCCGATGATTTCTATCATCCTTCTGTCATAAGGAACCGGTTGGAGACCTTCTCCTTCCTTCAACCGGCAGAAACAGAAGCAAAACTAAAATCCATGTCAGTGCCCTACACGAATTTTCATAGTGAACAGGTCAATCTGGAAGATGCATTTATCGGCCTGACAGGCAAATACTAGAATCGTTGATAATTTATAAAAACAATGTACGCTATATTTTATAAAGAATGGATAAAGACACGGTGGTATTTTCTACTAGCCGTGCTCGCCACACTTGGTTTTACCGGCTACTGTATGCTCCGCATCAACCGGGTGATAGAGATGAAAGGGGCTGCTCATGTGTGGGAAGTGATGCTGCAACGAGATGTCATCTTCATTGATATGTTGCAATATATCCCCCTGATTACAGGAGTCTTGATGGCTATTGTACAATTTGTTCCCGAGATGCAGCGCAAATGCCTGAAGCTAACACTTCATCTGCCTTATCCGGAGTTGAAGATGACGGGAAATATGTTGCTTTCGGGGTTAGTATTACTACTTGTCTGCTTCGCTTCCAATTTTCTGTTAATGGAAATATACCTGAACGGAATACTTGCCCATGAACTGAAGAACCACCTATTGCTCACCGCTCTCACCTGGTATCTTGCCGGAATTTCCGGTTACCTGCTTGTGGCATGGATCTGTCTCGAACCGGCATGGAAACGTCGTATTCTGAATCTCATAATCGCAGTATTATTACTCAGAATCTTCTTTCTGTCGTCCACACCGGAAGCATATAACAAGTTCCTCCCTTATTTAGCGGTTTATACGTTGTTGACAGCTTCTTTCTCATGGCTTTCTATCGTACGATTCAAGGCAGGAAAACAGGACTAGGAACAAGTAAAGATTAAAAATAAAAAGATTGAATAATGAGACGTTTCAGTACTATATTATTATATGTAACCATCGCTTTTCTGCTTCTTTGGCAGTTGCCCTGGTGTTACAATTTTTTTGTCGTAAAACCGGAGAAGACTCCTTTTACCCTATACAGTTTCGTGATTGGCGATTTTGCGCAAATGGGACAGGAAGAGGGAAAAGGAACCGTACGTCGCGACCTGGCTGGAAATATTTATTCGGAGGCTGCTTTCGACAGTATCCTGCCGATGTTTTATTTTCGTCAGCTGATGTCCGATGAACGTTTTCCGGATACCATTCAAGGAATTGCAGTAACTCCTAAAATGGTACAGACGGAAAACTTCAACTTCCGTAGTGTGCCTTCGGATATCAATGCGCCTTCTATCGGACTTTATCCTCTGATGGAATCCCTGTCAGGACGTGTAGACCTGAAAATGCCGGACGATGTATTCCGCATCACCTCCCAAGGAATCGAATTTATTGACATGGCCTCCAACTGCGTGAAGGAAGACAAGAGCCACCAGTTTACCGAAGCTATGACTAAAAAAGGTTTCCACTTTCCCGCAACGGCAATTGCAGGAAATCCAACGGTAAAAAAAGAGTATGACGAAGGGTATCTTCTGCTGGATGCCAACCGCCGTCTGTTTCATCTGAAACAGGTGAAAGGGCGTCCGTATGTTCGTGCTATCACCTTGCCTGAAGGAGTGACACCGGAACATCTGTATCTGACAGAATTCAGAAACAAGAAGACACTTGCCTTCATGACCGATGTCAACAAGGCCTTCTATGTACTGCAGAACCGGACATACGAAGTGGTGAAAACAGGCATTCCGGTATTCAATCCCGAAACAGATGCCCTAACCATTATCGGTAATATGTTCGCTTGGACGGTACGCGTGACTACTCCGACCTCTGATAACTATTACGCATTGAATGCCGACGATTATTCATTGATTAAAAAATTAGAAAACAAATCGTCCACTTATTCCATGCCCGGCATTACTTTTACCTCTCATACAGATAAATATGTAATGCCACGTTTCGAATAGTATTCCAATATTGAATGTAACCGTTGCAAAGGGCTATCAAAAGTCAATCTATTAAATAGGACTTCGGATAGCCCTTCACTGTTTTCTTTCCCTACATTGATAAAAAACAAAAAGAATTATCATCTTTTTTCTGTAAGTATGCTCTTTTTCCGGCAAAAAAAATTATCTTTGTCCAATCATTCAACTTTTTAAGCCGCAATTGGTTCTGCATTATACATAAACAAATACGGTAAAATAAGAATAAAAACTAAAAATCAAAGCCGTATGAAAGTTTATAAAGTATTGGGTTCCCTAAGTCTCTTTGTGATGGTATTCTATCATTGTTCACTTCCTGCTGATGACGAAGAAAAAGGAGAAGATACGGCTACTTCCGGGCTTCCTTGGGAAGGAGAAACGGATAAGTTCACCATCAATTCTAAAGAAGGTGTTCATCTGAATGACCCACAACAAGATGCCGGGACGGCTTATCTCACCATACCGTCCACATCGGTGAAGAATACCCGTTGGGAATTTGGAGTGCATCTCACATTCAACCCTTCCGCCAACAATTATGCACGGTTTTATCTGACCTCTTCTTCCAAGGTACTTTCCGGTAAACTAAACGGCTATTATATTCAAATAGGAGGCTCCAAAGATAATATAGCCCTTTACCGCCAGAAGGAAGACGGTACCCAACTGCTGGCTTCAGGCAGAGAACTGATGAAAGGCAATAACTCACCGAAGCTATCCATCAAAGTAGAATGTGACAATAACGGTTACTGGACCTTCTGGACACGTCTCGAATCCGAGAATGAATATGTCAAAGAGGAACAAGTGAAAAATATGGATATACCGACTTCGCTCTGCTGCGGTATATACTGCATCTATACCAAAACCCGCTGTAAAGGATTTACATTTCCTCACATACGGCTATCTCATGACGTGGAAACGACCACCACACCCGACGAAACACCTGAAATACCGGATCATCCGGACACACCCGAATTACCGGAAGATGTGAGAGGCATGCTTCTTTTCAATGAAATAATGTATGACAATGCTACTGATGGCGCAGAATATATAGAAATCTATAATCCGACCGAAACAACGGTCAGCGTACCGGCCCTTTATCTATATAAAATGTATAAAGATGGCACCATATACAGCACTACTACCCTTCAAAATGAGAATACGTCCATCCCTCTTAACATTCCATCCAAAGGATATCTTTGTTTCACCAAATACGGCAACAAGGTAATTCAAAAACATAAAGTCGGAGGAGAAACGCTGATTATAATACCTAACTTTCCTGCTTTAAGCAATAAGGGAGGTTATCTGGCACTCTCAAGTAGTAAAAAGACAGCAGCAGGACATACTTTTGACACTTGCTGTTTCAGAGATGAGATGCATACATCAGAAAAGACAATTGGCATCTCACTCGAAAAGAAATCCCCGGAGCTGACCTCCCTCAATAAGAATTGGCACTCATCCAAACATACAACCGGAGGTACACCCGGAATAAAAAACATGTAAGAGTATGCATATCTATAATAAATTCCCTACATTTGTAGACATCCACTCTATAACAATCCTTTAATAATAAAATCAAGATGAAGAAAAAAATGAATTGCTTCATACCTTTCGGCACCCCGGAAGATACTATGCAGACAGTAAAAGAACTACAAGCATCAGAGCTGGTAAACAAAATCTATTTATTAAGCTCGGATCCCAGTAAGAGAGCTCTTCCGGGTTGTGAATATCTCTTTGTTATAAAGGATTATATTCCACAGACACAATGAGAACAATTGCAGCCAATGCGGACACGGAATATACTCTGCTCTACCTGAAACAAACTCCATTAGAACTGGGGCTATACGCCTTGGAACGCATGGTGCAGATTCTGGAGAGCGACAGAAAGAATGGAATGGTTTATGCCGACCACTACCAGCTGATTAACGGAGAAGTTAAACAAGCACCTGTCATTGACTACCAACTAGGAAGTGTCCGGGATGATTTCGACTTCGGATCCATGCTTCTATTCAGTTCTTCCGCCTTCACTAAAATAGCAGAGGTTGTGCAGGAAGAGTACAAATACGCCGGATTATATGCGATGCGTTTATTCATCTCTTACAAACACTCAATTGTACACATCAATGAATATCTGTATACCGAGATTGAAACAGATACCAGGAAAAGCGGAGAAAAACAATTCGACTATGTAAATCCCCAAAATCGGGAAGTGCAAATGGAGATGGAAGCGGCCTGCACCGAATACCTGAAATGTATTGATGCTTACTTCATGCCTACTTCTTCACGGCCTGTAAATCTTCACAGCGAAAGCTTTGAATTCGAGGCATCTGTCATCATCCCTGTACGTAATCGTGCTCATACAATCCGTGATGCTGTCAATTCGGCTTTGAAGCAACGGACTACTTTCTCTTTTAACATCATTGTCATCGACAATCATTCCACCGATGGAACAACGGAAATACTCCGGGAACTAAGCACTGATAACAGAGTGATCCATCTCATTCCCCAAGAAAATGATTTAGGTATAGGAGGATGTTGGAATAAGGCCATATATCACGAGAAATGTGGAAAGTTTGCTATACAGTTAGATAGTGACGATTTATATAAAGATGAATCCACTCTACAGAAAATTGTAGACACCTTTTACAAGGAAAGTTGCGCAATGGTCATAGGTACCTATCTAATGACCGACTTCCAACTGAACGAAATAGCTCCCGGTATCATCGACCACAAAGAGTGGACACCGGAAAATGGGAAGAATAACGCTCTACGTATCAATGGCCTGGGCGCTCCACGGGCTTTCTACACCCCTATTCTTCGCGATATTAAATTGCCGAATACCAGCTATGGGGAAGATTATGCCATAGGATTAAGAATCTCGCGGGAATATAAAATCGGACGTATCTATGATGTAATATACCTCTGTCGCCGTTGGGAAGGTAACTCTGACGCTGCATTAAGCACAGAAAAAGTCAATCGGAACAACTTCTACAAAGACCGAATCCGCACATGGGAAATGAAGAACAGAATCCAGATGCATACTATCGATCCAGAGTTTCAAGGAGTTGTAGAGGAAATGATAGAGAACCAAAAAGAAAACTGGGAACTTGCGAAAAGGAACTATAAAGCGTTGGAAGAAAATCTGAAAAAGAAAAAAGTATTGAAACTGAAGGAAGAAAATAGAGAGATGAAAGTCCGAATTTTCCCGAATCCCCAACGCATCCTTCTCGACTATGGCAAAAACAGACAGCCACTCCATCCAAGAAAGACCTTGTTTCTTATGCAGGAAAAGCCGCCCTGCAGAGCAAACCTATCTACCCTTCGGACATTACGAGATATGCCTCAACCCCTACCCCATTTTTCAGCGTCACTTGACAATCATCGACAAGGAACATACTCCACAAAGCATGAAAGGACGTTTTGAAGATATGCTTCATTTGGCTGAAAACCTGGATGAGTTCTATATACTCTATAACGGACCGGAGTGCGGTGCTTCCGCCCCTGACCACATGCATTTCCAGGCAGCCGGAAAAGAAGAAGAACTGTTTAACCCTTTTGCGCTGAATTTCATGGCGGATATATTAGAAAACAAAAGCGGCGCGATAACTTATGCAGACAATGTATTCACCACTTGCATAGGTATGACATCAGATCTGAAAGTTAACTTACTGCAACAATTTGAAAAGATCTACGAGAATCTTTCCATCATTTATTCGGATAAGGAACCTTTAATCAACATGATAACCTGGTATGGTCTCGATAAAATAAACCATTTCGGAGGTGATGAAATAGAAGTATGGAACTGCCTCATTTTCCTACGCTCAAAACATCGTCTCGATTGTTATTATGCTCCAAATGAAAAAGGGATATTAATAAGTCCGGCTGTTGCAGAGATGGGTGGTATACTCCCGATTGTCAGAGAAGAAGACATGGGTAAACTAAACACCCAAAAACTCACAGAGATTTACAAGGAGATCAGTTTATCTACCCAACAGTTAAATACTCTATGTGATCAACTATTCAAGAAGAAACAATGATAAAGTAGTACGCAAGTCCCCTGACAAGTGCAGTTTCGTGCCTTGAGACAAAGAGTTTTGTGCCTTGAAACAACGTGTTTCAAGCAATTGAACTGTCTTGTAACAAATCGGGCTCTCAAAAAATAGGCGGTGATAGATGACAGATGAGAGGCTGTCTAACAACCCAAAGTTAGTCAGTCTCCAGCCATTGACATTGAGTCCATCAAGGACAGGCAACTTAATTTGCTTTGAGTTATTTCGAATTCACGTTATTTAAAAATTTTCTAAGGCAAAACAAGGCTATTTTATCGTTTCTAAAAGCCTGCGGACGTTTTGCAAGCGTGCAAAATCGTTTCTAATGCGAATTCGATATATTGAATAAATATATCCCTGAATAAAAGAACTGTTTTAGTTAAAAAAAAGAAACAGGACCGCATGCTTCGGAAAATAGACTATCTTTGTTCCAATCGGATACACATTGTCTCGGATAAACTAAAAAAAATAGAATGGGAAACTTTATCAATCCGTTTACGGATGTAGGATTTAAAAAAATATTCGGGCAGGAGATAACGAAAGACTTGTTGATCGATTTCTTAAACGGATTGCTTGTGAACGAGAAGTGTATCACCGACATAACCTTTCTGGACAAGGAATTGCTTCCGGAATACATGGGAGACAGAGGGGTTATCTATGACATTTATTGTACGACGGAAAACGGTGAACAACTGGTTGTCGAGATGCAGAACAAGCAGCAGACGAACTTTAAGGAGCGTGCCCTTTTTTACCTGTCCCACACCATTGCCCGTCAGGGAGAGCGGGGTATTTTTTGGAAGTTTGACTTAAAAGCGGTGTACGGCGTATTTTTCTTGAACTTCAGCCTGCCTAACGGTTCCCACAAACTGCGTACGGATGTGGTATTGGCCGACCGAGACACGCATGAGACATTCTCAGACAAGTTGCGCTTTATCTTTATCGAACTCCCGTCTTTCAACAAGGAGGAGTCTGAATGTGATACGGATTTTGAACGTTGGATTTATGTATTGAAGAACATGGAAACATTGAAAAGAATGCCTTTCAAGGCACGGAAATCAGTCTTCGAGAAGTTGGAAAAGATTGTCGATATCGCTTCCCTGAGCAAAGAAGAACGCATGAAATACGATGAGAGCATCAAAGTGTTTCGTGACCAACTGGTTACTATTTCGTTTGCGGAAGAGGAAGGCATAAAGAAGGGTATGGAGAAAGGAATGAAGAAAGGCATAGAGAAAGGTCGGAAGGAAGGCATGAAAGAAAAGAGTTTGGAAATTGCCCGTAATCTAAAGAAACTAGGTATTCCCGTTACCACTATCTCGCAGGCTTCCGGACTTTCCATAGACGAGATTGAAAGAATCTGATAGCACTCGATTACCTTCACCTTCCAAACAGATTCACCCCCTATGCTCATCCTAGGAATCGAGGCGATTGGATATTACTATTGTTGTCATAAAGAACGATATTTATAAATTGAAATACAAAAATCAAGAGGCTGTCTAACAGGCCTCAGTAATTAGAAGGAGGGTGTGTCATAATGCCTAAATATAAAGATTCACCCCTGCCACAGATAGCTATAGCAGGGGTAATTTCCTCAAAAAGGGGATTTTGACACACCCTCAATCGTTAAAATAGGACTTGTTAGACAGCCTCGCTCTGTAAATACGATGAATAAAGAGTATCAGGGCGATGGTGATAGGTTGAAAGAGGATTTTCATTTTTATATATGGGGGAGTCGTGCTTCCAAGGTAAATTTAGTAACCGTTTTTTTTCATCTGTATTGGAAAATAAGCTACCTTTGCTACAAATCCATACAATATGAACAGAAACACTTTTTTTGTATTACTTCTATTAATAAGCAACCTTGTTTCAGGACAGGACCTGAAACTGTGGTATAGTCAACCTGCACAAAATTGGTCGGAATCCCTCCCTATCGGCAACTCCCGTCTTGGAGCCATGGTATATGGCGGAATCGAACGCGAAGAATTACAACTCAATGAAGAAACATTTTGGGCAGGTTCTCCCTACAATAATAATAACTCGAATGCCGTACATGTGCTACCGGTTGTACGCAAACTGATTTTCGAAGGAAGAAACAAGGAAGCGCAAAAACTCATTGACGCCAACTTTCTGACTAAACAACACGGTATGAGCTATCTGACATTAGGCAGCCTCTATCTGGAATTCCCGGAACACAAAAACGCATCCGGCTTCTACCGCGATCTGAATTTGGAGAATGCAACGACTACTACCCGTTACCAAGTGGATAACGTCACTTATACCCGCACCACTTTTGCTTCATTTACTGACAATGTCATTATTATGTATATCAAAGCAAGTAAAGCAAACGCACTGAACTTTACTATTGCATATAACTGCCCTTTAGCACATCAGGTGAATGTTCAGAATAATAAGCTGACCGTCACTTGTCAAGGGAAAGAGCAGGAAGGTTTGAAAGCCGCACTACGGGCAGAATGTCAAATCCAAGTAATAACGAATGGCACTCTCCGCCCGGCAGGAAATACGCTCCAAATAAATGAAGGAACAGAAGCCACCCTTTATATATCGGCAGCAACCAACTACGTAAACTACCAGGATGTCAGCGCCGATGAATCCCACCGGGCCAGCGAGTATCTGCAAAGAGTGATACAAACACCTTATGAAAAAGCTCTCAAAAACCATATCGCTTATTATAAAAAACAATTTGACCGTGTACACTTTACATTACCGGCAGGCAAAACGTCCCAACTGGAAACTCCCCAACGAATTGAAAACTTCGGAAATGGGGAAGACATGGCAATGGTAGCTCTACTTTTCCAATATGGACGTTATCTGCTGATTTCTTCTTCGCAACCGGGTGGGCAACCGGCTAATCTGCAAGGCATTTGGAATAACAGTACTCATGCACCTTGGGATAGTAAATATACCATCAATATCAATACAGAAATGAACTATTGGCCTGCAGAAGTCACCAATTTAAGTGAAACACATAGCCCATTATTCTCTATGTTGAAAGATTTATCCGTCACAGGAGCCCAAACCGCCCGAACAATGTATAACTGTCGGGGATGGGTAGCACATCATAATACCGACTTATGGAGAATCTGCGGGGTCGTTGATTTTGCTGCAGCCGGCATGTGGCCTAGCGGTGGTGCCTGGTTGGCTCAACATATCTGGCAACATTATCTTTTCAGCGGAGATAAAGAATTTCTAAAAGAATATTATCCGATACTGAAAGGAACCGCCCAATTCTATATGGACTTTCTGGCGGAACATCCTACCTATAAATGGCTGGTGGTGGCTCCTTCCGTATCCCCGGAACATGGTCCGGTCACCGCCGGATGCACCATGGATAACCAAATTGCCTTTGATGCGCTGTATAATACCTTATTAGCTTCACACATTGCAGGTGAAGCCCCCTCTTTCCAAGATTCTCTCAAACAAACACTAGAGAAGCTGCCACCTATGCAAATAGGCAAACATAACCAACTACAAGAGTGGCTTGACGATGTTGACAACCCCAAAGACAAGCACCGTCATATTTCACATTTGTACGGGCTATATCCGAGCAATCAAATTTCTCCATACTCAACCCCCGAGTTATTCCAGGCAGCAAGAAACACATTACTGCAACGAGGTGATAAAGCTACCGGTTGGAGCATTGGTTGGAAAGTCAATTTCTGGGCACGTATGCTGGACGGGAACCATGCTTTCCAAATCATCAAAAACATGATTCAACTATTGCCAAGTGATGACCTGAAAAAAGAATATCCGAACGGACGTACCTACCCCAATATGCTGGATGCCCATCCACCTTTCCAGATTGACGGAAATTTCGGTTATACAGCCGGAGTGGCAGAAATGTTGCTTCAAAGTCATGACGGTGCCGTACATTTATTGCCGGCATTGCCTGATGCCTGGGAAGAAGGAAGTGTAAAGGGGTTGGTGGCACGTGGAAACTTTACTGTCGATATGGACTGGAAAAACAATCTGTTAAATAAAGCGATCATCCGATCGAATATAGGCGGTACGCTCCGTATCCGGTCTTATACTCCCCTGAAGGGGAAAGGCTTAAAACAAGTGAACGGGAAAGAGTGCTCAAATAGATTCTTCGCCACCACTCCTATCAAGCAACCTCTTGTAGCTAAAGGGGTAAGTGCGCAATCTCCCAAACTGCAGAAGGTTTATGAGTATGACATCGAAACAAAGGCCGGTAAAACCTATGTTGTAAATACTATCAAAGGAGAGCAATAAGATATAAGGAGAGGTTAATCTTTTCTCATAAATGAAGAATCGTTTGCAGGGAGGCAGTCTAACAGGTCCTATTTTAACGATTTCGAGGGTGTGTCATAATGCCTAAAAGGGAATTTTGACACACCCTCGACTTCTATTTCTTGTTCATACGAGATTCAATATCGTCCAATGCACGGCTAGCAACAGAGATGCAGCTCGGTGCCATCTCACGCAAGTGTGTGCGTATGAATTCCGACATTTTCTTCAGGATAGCAGGGTCTTCCGTTTTAATCAAACGGGTTAGGTTCATAATCAACAGGCTACGGTCCAACTCTTCCAAACTATCATATTCCTTTGCACACATGGCTACGTAAGCATCATCGTCGCAGGTTAGTCTGCCTTCAATCAGACGGAACATCGGGGCATACTTGTATTTCTTATCCAAACCCAAGTCGAAGATTTCCTTCTTCAATGCCAGGTACTCCTCTTCCTTATAGAGGTTGGAACGCAACTGATAACCGGAGAAATACGTAACCGCCTTTGCCCGATACAGACGGGAAATTCTGTCTGCGATGTCTTCTTTTACCGATGCATCGAACTCGTTGCGATGCTCTACCATGAAGCGCGACTTCGGTTCGTCGATACTCATTGTATAACGGGTAAACAAGAATACATTGGCTTTATCCAACCGTTGCGCATCAGACAGCGAATTGAAATATCCATCGATAATCTCGAATCCTTCTTTCTCCTTGCGCTGCTCCATCATATGAAATGCATAGTTGTTTACCAGTTCAGGGGTACGTTCGCCTGCCTGATAGCGTTCCGCCATGCGTTCCGGTGAACATTCGGGATTCAGTCCTGCCTTTACCTTCGCTATAAATGTATCGCCATCCATGAATCCTTTCAGGTCTGCCTGCACTTTCTCGTTGGTATCCAGAATCACAAAGGTAGGATATGCCTTTACCTCAAAACGGGCGGCAAGTTCCTTGCCCTCTTTCTCGGCATTCAGTTTGAGGCAGACGAAGTTCTTGTTCATATATTCGCCGACCTTCTTTTGGGGGAATGTCTCGCGTGCCATCTTCTTGCAAGGTCCGCACCAGTCGGTATAAAAATCAATAAACACCATTTTCTGTTCCTGACGTGCCGCATTCACCGCTTCCTGAAAAGAGATGGAGCGGAAATCGGTTTGTGCCGGCACCGACAAAGACAAGCCCAATGCAAAGGCTGCTACTACTAATTTTTTCATTTTATTTTTCATGCTATAGTTTTATAAACTTGAATTACGATATTCTACTTTCACCACTTTCAGATCCGTTTTCCACGGATAACTTTTCGTAAGATAGGTGTGCTCCGTCACGATGATGTCATTCGGATTGTCCTCGATAGTATATTTGCGCACCGTGCCTTTTTTGTCATCGCTATAAGTGGCAACGATGAAATCGGTCGGCTTGTTGCTCGATGTGTGATCCATGGCAAGGTAAGTGATTTCTCCATCCATCGTCAGGACTTTCTTTGCCACATTACTTGTGTAGTTATAAGCCCACAGTTCTGCGCCTACGGCATAAAGCAGTATGGGCTGCATGGAAAAGAAAGCATAATGGCTTGCTTGGTCGAAATTCGTGGCTACAGACTTGTCAATCGTGCGCATCAATTGTTTTACTATTCCTGTCGCACCGTATCTGTTGACTTTGAATTTATAGATATAATAATCACCGTTCTCGTCGTTCATCAACGCATAAGAGTATCCTTGAGCATATCCGTTTTCACCATATACCATCTGACGGACAGGATCATAGTGGTTTTGATCTAACCAGAAAGGCGTTTCGGAATCGTTGCACGCCATAGTATGGGTGACACTATAGTATGCTCTATTCTGAATGGTAAAGCGATGATTGGTCTCGTCAAAGAAAGCCACCGCTGACACGCTAGGTGAATTGGCTTGATAAAATACATAAGGGAACGGTTTGTATAAATCCGGTGAATCGGCATCGTAACGGTTGATCGGATTTCCATAGGATTCTACCGAATACATATTCTTACAGAAGTATATATCTCCTTCAGTCATCAGTACCCTCCAACTGCGGGACCTATTCGTATTAGCCGAACTGTAAGGATGAGGAGCAATGTCGACCAATTTCAACGGGCGTGTCACTTCAACGGTAGGGAACACCATCTTGTCGAGAGAGACATCTTCCAATACTCCGAATTTCTCCAAAGAGGATGAATGTTCTAATGAATACGCTCCATTATCGGAGATCGCCCACAGGTTAACCGTATGGGGTAGTGAATGATAGAAACCGGTGAAGATGATATTCTTAGCCTTTTTCATGCCCACGGTATTGTCGAAAATACCCGCCATCACAGTGGTGTCGCGCCCTTCGATCATGCTCACAAAATCCAGACCGCAGGTGCCGTCCTCTTTATCTCCCCACAAATAAAAACCGCGAACGAACGGACTCAACACGGTCAGCGAAGAGACCTTCTCCCATTGCATGCCGGTCTCTTTGTCCGTAGCACGGAAATAGAGACGGTAGTTTCCGGAAGGGACATTCAAAGGGTAGCTCAAGTCCTTCTCCGTACCAATCACGGTGTGAACGTGTTCATTTTCCGACACCGCTTTGTTGCAAAGATACCACTGATAGTCGAATCGGCTTTCGTCGCTGCCGGATAGACTGCCTTTCAGCGTGACAGGAATCTCCAGTGTCTCCTTGTAACCTACGTTATAATATTCGTCTTCAATGCCGCTGATCTCCAGTTCGTTAATTGGCGACAGTGTATTGCAGCCTTCATCTTCCGCGCACGATGCCAGCCCCAACGCTGCAAACACGGCGCACAATATCTGTATTTTCCTCATTACTATCATATCTTTGTTTATTTAAAATAATCTTCCGGTTTCGTAAAAGCCCGCCAAGCACGGGTCCCCCCCAACGTTCCTACCGCGTCAACAAACATCATTGTACCGTCTTCATCCAGCACCACGGTCTCCCGCGATTTCGCCATCTCCAGCAAATAGATAGCTACCTGTTGTCCGATAGCCTCCGCCCTTGCACTAGGCATTACGGTTTTATTGGCATAATCTGCGACTGTCGTATTCGTCAATTCCATAATCAGACGGAATTTTTTAGGAGAGAAATTGCCGAAGAGCCCCAAACCATTACCGCCTTTATCATTTCCGTACCATCCTCCCGAAGAGGTCAGTCCATCGGCACCGCGAGGCATGGACAGTACGTCATAGAAGAAGAGGTTATGAATGGAAGCATCGTGATTACCCGAAAACGCCACATTGTCTGTCGGATCATACACTCCGGGATGGTCACCGTAGTTGTCATATTTCAAATCGAAATGTTCGTTGGGCAGCAATTGCAACTGCAACTGGAGGGTATCCTCATCCATGTGCCCGGTGCGATGCACGGTGAACTTCACTTCCGTGCTCGAAGCTCCCGCCTTAATGACATATTCGTCTTGCAATCCCGTAAAGTCAGTGCCACTAACGGCAGTCGTACTATCCTTATTGACACACAGACGGAACGAACGGTCGTAATCTTTCAATGTGCCCGAAGCCATCACTTTCAACGACAGTTCCACCTCGTCCTCCACGATAGTTCCAAAAGAGACATCCGTATAAAATTGGTGTCCCCACATAGAAGAAAGGATATGATTAGGTCCCCGGCGCACATCAAAGTAGAGACAGTCTTTTCCTTCGTATCCCATCAGATCTTTTTCACAACTTGCCAGCAGAGAAAGCATCCCCAGCAAAGCGCACCCTATTATCACATATTTTTTCATATAGCTCTTTCTTTTATAGTTATTCAGATGTTACACGTTTATCCATTTCCACTTCAGGCATCGGCCATACGTAATCCTGCATGTCCATCTTTACCGTACTCCGAACTGCATCACCGCTCCACCAGTCTTCTGAAAATCCGTTTCCTGCCAATATTTCAGGCATGGCATGACGCTTGTAATAGAAGAACAACTGGCCTTCGCCAATCACCTCACGCATGAACTCGTTGGTAATGTATTCCTGGATGCTTGCTTTCGTATCACTCTCTGTCAATTGCAGGTTCACACAGTTGCGGGCTGCCCGAATGGCATTCAGATGTCCGATGGCCTCTTCCAGATCGTCTGTACATTCGGCGGCTATCAAATGAATCTCACTCATACGAATCAGCGGAATCATATAGCGATAGGCGGCAGCACTCACTCCTTCGTATTTGTTCAAACACAACACCTTCTGCGAACTTACCGTCCCGCCTTCTTCACCACTTTGGTTGACCTCTTCCACCTTCCACATGCACTCTCTCCGCAGGTCGCCCATGTCATCAAAGTAGGAAGTCAGCTTGGATTCGGCGTTACCCTCTTCGAGCGTGGCACCCTGAAAACTGAGGATGGAATTCAAATTAACCGAACGGTTGAAGAACTGGTCGAACAGTTTCGTGCGCGACGTGTTATAAAGAGAGAATATTACTTCCGTCGAAAAAACACGGTCGGGATTATTCGTTGCTGTAACTGCCGACTTAGCCGTCCAGATGAATATTTCATTCTCTTTGTTCTCGGCTATCAGATCCGTAGCCAGTTGATAAGCCTTTTCTTTGTCACCGATCCACAGGTAGGCTCTTGCCAGCAATGCCTGTACCGCAAAATAGTTCATCCGATACTGGCGATAGCGGAAATTGACACTTTCATTCGGATTGTCCGACTCACCGTTCATGACTCCCTCTGTCCGTATCTTGTCGTCCTTCAGCAAGTCGGATGCCGCCTGTAGGTCGCGAATGATTTTCTCCATCACCGTCTTTGCCGGCAGCAAAGGCTGTATTGCCTTTGAAGAGGTCTCCGCGTAAGGAATAGTGATGGCGCCTGCCGTATTGTCGCGATAGATGGGACCGTAGATACGCATCAGGTCGAAATGCAGGAAGGCACGCAATGCCAGTGCCTCTCCCTTCACGTAGGGATAGTAGAGGGCACTCAAAGCCGAACCCGCTTCGTCGCAATGCTCCAACAGCGTATTCAGGTTGGCGATCAGTCCATACTGCGTAGTCCAAATGGAATTGGAAGTACTCTTAAACTGTTCCGGCTGAAAGTTGGCAAATGCATAATAGGTGTGGGTACTGTTTTTCGACACATCGTAATACTGTGCCATGACATCTATCGCCCCCATGGAGAGCGTCGTCGAGTAGTTCTCGTTCATTTTTGTATACACCCCGTTCAAAGAAGACAAAAAGCCTTCGGTCGACCCATACAGTTGGTCTTCCATGATGGAGTCTTCCATGTCAACGGCAAGCCAATCGGCACACGAAGAGAAAGACGCAGCCACTGCCAACGCCATCACTCCTATTCTAATCTTATTTTTTGTAATCATAACTCTTAATTAAACAGTTAAAAACGTAAGCCCAAAGAAGCGGAAATGCTTCTGGAGAAAGGATAATCGAGTCCGCGTTCCTCCTTGACTGTAGAGAGACGGAATATGTTGTTGGTATAGATACGGAAGGTCACCGATGACAAACCGGCTTTCCGAATCCAATCGGACGTAGTATCTTCGTAGCCCAACGAAATGCTGGCGCACTGCAACGTATTCTCATCGGCAATGAAACGGGAGGAGATTTTCGTTTCCGACGTATCGTTGATACGCTTGAACTTGGCAATGTCACCCGGTTTCTGCCAACGATCGTGCAAGGCACGTCTGTCTTGGTTGTAACGCACTGCCACATCATTGATATTTTCCACTTTGTTCAGCAAGGTCTGGAGAACGGTCTGTCCGCCCAAGCGATAGGTGAAGTTCATGCCGAAGGAGAATCCCTTGTAGCGCACCGTAGTGCCGAAGCTTCCCTGTACCTTCGGTGTAGAATCACCACATACAATTTCTTCCGACGAATCCCACTGGTAGGTATATGTACCATCCTTCTTCTGGAAAACCTCGTTTCCGGTCATCGGATCGATACCCATCGAGCGGATTGCCCACAATGCCGTAGAGCTGGCACCATCGTAATAACGGATCAGGGTTTGGCTTGCCCGTCCTTCCTGATTCAGTTTCTCGAGCAAGTCGCCTATATTATAATAGGTAGTGGTAGTATGCAGCAGATTGGCGGTCACCTTCCACAGCAGATCGCGCTGACGGAGAATGTCGTATCCGATTGTCATGGAGACATTCTTATTCTTGGTGGCACCGATATTCATCGGCACGGAGGAGGTACCGGTAGAGGTAGGTTGTTCTACGGCAATCAGTTCCGGGTCGGACTTACGCAGCGTGTAGTCGAGCGCCAATGACAGTCTGCGGTCGAACAGCGTGGCATTCACACCGATATTGTGCGTCAGCGTGCGTTTCCACTCCAAGTTCTTGTTCCCCCACTTGGTGGCGATAGCTGCCAGCCCGAACGGATTGGGATACTGCGTGTAATAGGTATATTCGTTGTTTGCCAACTTAGCATCCACATTCTGATTACCTGGGTTACCGAACGTATAGCGCAGACGCAATGTATTCACAAGCTTCGACTGACGGAAGAACTTCTCGTTGTGGATGTTCCATGCCACACCCAATGAGTAGGTCGTAGAGAATGGATTGTTCACACCGAAAACGGAAGCACCGTCCGAACGCACATTGAAGTCGAACAGATAACGCATGTCATAGGCATAGTTACCATTCAGATAGAAACTGGCGGAACGTGCCTTGACAACGGAAGAAGAAGGCTTGCTACCGTCGGGATAAGAGTTCGAGAAGTTGGGATTATAGAATTTGTCACTGATGTATCCCTGAGTCAGGTATGCGTCCATCGTGGTATTGTTCTCAGCAAGCTGGGCACCACCCACAAAGTTGTACGTATGCACTCCAATGGCATCACCGTAGCTGACAAGCAGGCTTCCGTCATAGTTGGTGCTGTTATTGTTGGTGTGCGAGTAGGTTCCTCTCTTCAGTTCTTCCGTATTGGCGAAAGAGGAGTCGAACGGTGACTTGAACACCTCCGTTTTCCCACGTGTGGTTGTGAAACCGAACTTTCCAATGATACGTAGCTTGTCGATGGGGCGGTATTCCACATTGAAATTATTATTCAATGTCAACTGGTCGCCTCTGTTGAAGCTCTTCTGTTGAAAATCCCACAAGGGGTTATAGACGTACTCAGTCCCGGTAAAAGTGGGGTACGACTCCAGCACCCTATACACCTCTCCGTTTTCATCGTATTTTCCGTAATAAGGATTCGCTCGTGAGAATTGCGAGAAAGACACGACGTTATTGTCGATCTTCGTATAGTAAACGTTCGTCTGATTCGAGAAGTTGAAACGATCGATACGATACGACAAGTTCACCGTTCCGTCGATGTTCTGTCTGCCCGAGTTCTTCATGACACCTTCGGCATTCTTATAGCGCAACGTCAGTCCATAACGGAATGCTGAGTCACCACCTTCGGCATTCAGACTATGGTCATGCATAAACGCTGTGCGTAGCGGTTCGTTCATCCAATAAGAATCCAGCCCGCCCACGATGTTGCGGTAGCGCGAATAATAGAGTTCGCGATTGACGTCCATCAAGATCTCTCCATTGGCATCAAGTGCGCCATAACGTCCCGACAATTTTTCAAATTCCAGTTTTTCTGCTGCATTCATCAGATTGTAATCGCTCAAATCCGCCCAGCTCACCTGATAGTTGCCATTGTAAGTAAAACGCAACCTGCCTGCCTCCGGTTTCTTGGTTTCCACAACCACCACTCCATTAGCAGCCTTCGAACCGTAGATAGCTGCGGACGCCGCATCTTTTAGGATGGTAATGCTTTCCACGCGGTCCATACTCAAATCGGAAATCCGTTCAAGCGAAGTTTCAAAGCCATCGAGGATGAAAAGTGGCTGGTTGGGGTCAGTGCCGTAGGTATCCGACAGTCCGGTGATGCTTGTCTTTCCGTTGATGCTGATGTCTAACTTGCTGTTGGGGTCGGCACCAGCGAGATTGTTCTCCGTAATCACGAACGAAGGGTCGAGGACACTCAAACTTTGAAGGATATTCTGATTACCAATGGCTTTCAGTTCTTCCACCTTGTATGTGGAGGCAGAACCGGTGAAGCTGTCCATGTTACGAGTATAGATACCGGTCACTACCGTTTCGCCCAACTGATGGGCATCCGCCAACATGCGCACGGTCATCTGTTTTCCCTCGCTCGCACGAACTTCCTGCGTCACCATACCGATGTATGAGAACACCAATATATGTTTTCCTTCCGGAATACTCAATTGAAAACGACCTTGTCCATCCGTAGTGACTCCCACTTGCTTGTTGTCTTTCAAAACTACATTCACACCAACCAACGGTAAATCGTCTTCATCGACTACCACACCTCTGTACACCACCCGATGCGAAGACTGAGTTGTTTTTTCACTCTTCGCCTGCTGGGCGTTCACAGTGTTTGTCGCAAAACTGCCTAACAAAATAAAAATCAAGCAGAAACATTTCATTCGGGCTCCCGAATAGAACGGAGACAAACACTTTACATTTGTTACTATCCGCTTATCTACATTCATAAAATCTAACAATTATATTTAATATAGCACAAAAGTACATATATAATTTTATAATCAAAAGAAATAAATAAAAAAGTTAATTCTGAAAAGTAAATAACATATTGGTATATTTTAAAGATAAGCATTGACATTGTGTCCATCAATACAGACTTTCTAATAAACATTAGTATATTTTCCTTGATCTTTCAGAGAGGGTAATTGCCAAAATAAAGTTTTTTATCTCCCCATGGGACCCCTATTTTACTTTCAAATATAATAGCTGTAATAATAATGGCTATGGAAACATGCAAGTGCTATAAAGTTTTATAATCGAAAAAGAACTCACATGAATGAAGCAGGCAGAATCACCTTGCAAAGTAAGTAGCATAAAAAACAATAGGTGCAGCATCTATACGATACAGCACCTATTTACTTTTATTCCTCTTTAATTATAAGACTATCGCTCTACAATCTTATCTAACTTTACATTATAGACTAATGCAGAATATGCCTGTAAAGATCCATCGTTGCCAGTACCAGAAGCATAACCACTTTGATAAGGAATATACAATGTCCAAAAATCACCAGCTTTCATTTCAACCAATGTATAAGACCAGCCGGAAATTACACCATCTAAAGAAAACTCTGCAGGAGAATCAAACTCTGTCGGCTCTGCCCCCGTAAAATTCTGCTGAACTACATCTCCATTAAAATAAGACATACGATAATGTGCACTTACCGTAGAAGTATATTTAGGAGATTCTTTACCTTCCCCCTTTTTTATCTTCTTTACATATATAGTCTGATTATTCGTCGGATCTGGGAAAGCATAAAGTCTTTCTTTTTCATCCGTCACCGGTATACTGCCATTTTGCTGTCCGACATATACGTTCGCAATAGAATCGATAAAGGCATCGCTACGTGCTTGCCAGTTATCATAGCGCCCTACTTCTTCCGTCTCACTGCAAGCAGTGAACACAAGCGCCAGCAATACTAAGGAGAATAAATAGATCTTTTTACTCATTCGTCAAAGGTTTATTGTAAAGTTTTCAATAGAGAAGTGATACTTACTCTGTCTGCGATGATATTATTCAGTTCAGAGATAGCGACACGTTCCTGCTGCATGGTATCACGGTTACGCAATGTCACGCAGTTGTCTTCTAATGTCTGATGGTCGACTGTTACACAGTACGGAGTACCAATAGCATCCTGACGGCGATAACGCTTACCGATACTATCTTTCTCATCATATTGGCAATGGAAGTGGAACTTCAAGTCATCGATAATCTCACGAGCCTTTTCAGGCAGACCGTCTTTCTTCACCAACGGCATGACAGCCAGTTTCACCGGAGCCAATGCAGCAGGTAATTTCAATACTACGCGGCTTTCACCATTTTCCAGTTGCTCTTCGCAATAAGCTGCGCTCATGATGCTGAGGAACATACGGTCAACGCCAATAGAAGTCTCAATTACATACGGAGTATATGATTCATTCAGTTCAGGATCGAAGTATTTAATACTCTTTCCGGAGAACTTCTCATGCTGTGACAAGTCGAAGTTAGTACGGGAGTGGATACCTTCCACCTCTTTAAATCCGAACGGCATCAGGAATTCGATGTCAGTAGCGGCATTGGCATAATGAGCCAGTTTATCGTGATCGTGATAACGATAACTTGCATCACCGAAGCCGAGCGCCTTATGCCATTTCAGCCGGATTTCCTTCCATTTTTTAAACCAGTCGAGTTCAGTTCCCGGTTTTACGAAGAACTGCATTTCCATCTGTTCGAACTCACGCATACGGAAGATGAACTGGCGAGCAACAATCTCATTACGGAAAGCCTTACCAATCTGTGCAATACCGAAAGGAACTTTCATACGACCTGTTTTCTGCACATTCAGATAGTTTACGAAAATACCTTGTGCCGTTTCCGGACGAAGATAAACCTTCATAGAGCCGTCGGCAGTAGAGCCCATTTCTGTAGAGAACATCAGGTTGAACTGACGAACTTCCGTCCAGTTCTTAGTGCCTGAGATCGGGCATACGATTTCTTCATCAATGATAATTTGGCGTAGTTCCTCCAGATTATTATCGTTCAAAGCCTTTGAGAAACGAGTATGAAGCGCATCGCGCTTTGCCTGATGTTCCAACACACGACCGTTGGTAGAGCGGAATTGAGCCTCATCAAAACTATCGCCGAATCTCTTGGCAGCTTTTGCCACCTCTTTATTGATTTTATCGTCATACTTAGCCAATTGGTCTTCAATCAGCACATCGGCACGATAACGCTTTTTAGAATCTTTATTGTCAATCAAAGGGTCATTGAATGCGTCAACGTGTCCGGAAGCCTTCCAAATAGTAGGGTGCATAAAGATGGCAGAGTCGATTCCGACAATGTTTTCGTGCAACAGCACCATGCTGTCCCACCAATATTTCTTAATGTTGTTTTTCAATTCAACGCCCATCTGACCGTAGTCATACACAGCGCCTAGCCCATCGTAGATATCGCTTGAGGGGAATACAAAACCGTACTCTTTGCAATGCGATACAAGCTTCTTAAAAACGTCTTCTTGTGCCATTTCTTCTATATCTATTAATTTGATTATGCTTTCTTCGTAAAAAGTGCCACAAAGATAGGGATTTATCTTATAAATAAGACAGGTAGGGTATTAATTTATCTTATTCCCGGTCTGTCTTCTTTCTATTTTCCGTCAGCGGACTTTCGGGCATATAATATTAATAAGGTATACAAGTACGTTTCATCTACAAGTGTTGGCTGTAACAAAATATCTACACAAAGTGTTTCGCGCCTTGGAACAAAGTGTTTTGCGCCTTGAAACAAAGTGTTCCACCGTATTGAAACAAAGTGTTCAACGTGTTGAAACAAAGTGTTCCACCATATTGAAACAAAGTGTTCACCATATTGAAACAAAGTGGTTCGCTGAAGTAACAAATACAAAATAACAAAGCATACGAGTTTACTTGTGAGATTGAAAGAGTAGTTTATCATGTTGTCAGACCATCATGAGCTAAAACAGATGTGTTGCAGATACTTGACCTGCAACATATCTGCAACAGGCATCTGCAACGCCATAAGCCATTATATTTCAATTAGATACAACAAAATTGTTGCAGATGGCAGATAATTACCACATATATTCTTCTGTGTAGGAATCGAATGCAGGTTCCTCCGGTATTCCTTTCTGACGAGAAATCCTACGAATATATTCCTGTTGTTCAAGCGACAAATATCTCTCTTTACGGTAAAAGCGGTAATACGTCCCGCATCCGAAAAAGATAATTGACTGACAGACAAACATCAACCAATTACCCGGCTCGCATTGGACCAGATAAGGGGCAGTATGGCTATATTTTTATCTTAAATGAAAAAGCCGTGTCATCCCTAAATTCAGGAATTGTAGATGCCTGTATCAGTGCCCAGTTAGTACAATTAGGCAATATCGCTCAGTGCGTCGGTCATTCATTACAAATCGATCCGGGAAGCGGTCGTATTCTTAATGATTTGGAAGCCAATAAACTTTGGGGAATAGAGTATGAAAAAGGTTGGGAAATACGGGTTTAAATCATTTCTTCAAAAAGAGGCTGTCTAACAGGTCTCAGTAATTAGAAGTCACCCCTGCCAAAGCATATTCTGGCAGGGGTGAAATCGTTAAAATAAGACTTGTTAGACAGCCTCTCTTTCTTACATGCCTCACGGCAAGTCATTACATCAGAAGTACCAAGGATCTTCAAACTGGCAGATCTCCCACGGGCCATAATATGCCTTACGTGCAGAGCCATCTGTGTTCAGCTCCAGTCCACCGGTGGAAAAATCCTTCGTCCTACGGTTACCTACGGTTACGGTATTGGGCTGGAAGATATAATTCAGCACCTTGGACGCATGCCCATCGGCCTCCGTGGTAGGTTTGCCATAATTGATGCGTAGCAGTCCATCACCGATCACGCGCAAGGTAAGGAACGGACCACCTTTGGCTTCATAATTCACGCGCAACACCTTATTAATGACCTTACCGTCTTCCTGCGTATAACTTACAATCACCTTGGAAAGATAGTCGTAAGTGTTGGGGAACGCCGCGAACTGAATGTGCATGAAGTCATTATCGGCTTTGTACTCAAATTCCGTGAACGGATCTCCTTGCATGGCGCGGGTATAGACACGTTTGCTATCGCTGGTGTATAGCACTCTCTGCTCACTTGCATTCATCACAATGCCTCTGTGCGAGGGGAAGAACACCTTTATTTTACTGATGTCGAACTTGATGCTATCGGGTATCCCCAAGAGTTTCCTCGGATTGTAAGCGTCTATTATGATGTCTTGAGTCAATCGTTTCAGACGGTTGTTCACCACCCGGCTTCTATCCAATTCGGCTCCGTCCAACACGGCTACGGAGAGGTAAGTATCCCTGTCGACGGGTTTCACAAAGAGCACATCATCCTTCTTCAATCCGGTTTCTTGGACAACCATGCTCTTAGGGATGTACAAGCTGAACTGTGTGGGGTCGTTCGGATCGGGGTCTTTCATCAACTGGTCCGGTCTCAATTCGGAGAAACAAGCGGAATTGAACACCACAGATGTGTATTGCATGTATTCATTCTTCTTTGCAACAGGTTTGTCCATTACCACTGCCGGATAGGATTTCACGGTCTCCGTGATTGCTTTCTGTCCTTTCTTCACCACCCCCTTTTGTACCAATGTGGTATATTTATCATCAGAATAGCCTTTGAATCCGAACTTGGTCACCAAGTAGATATTACCATCGCTTGCCAACGTAAATTCGTTTCGGGGATCACTTCCCACGCCAAACGGTGTGCCGTCGAATTCATTATAGAAGTAGTTGATGATGTACTTCTCCTTCATATCGATATTCACATCGCGTGTCCACGACTTACCTGTAGTAGTTGTTGCATGGAACACCACTTGGAGGTTGTGATGCTCCACATTGGGCAGCTTGCTCAATGAGGGAGCTTTTACATACACCTTCTTGTTATCCTTGTCTATGCGGTAAGTCCATCCTTCGGGCGCGTTTACGATGAGATTGCTCAGTTCCACAGAGTGGTCGTAAGGTATTTCTATTTCCTCCTCGGCATCGCTGAACTGCAATAGGTTGCTATCGGCGGTGTACTTGTCGGCATTGGCTGCGGGTTCTCCGGGCTTCACTATGAATTCCAGTTCTTCCGCCAAAGGAATCTCCACCTTCTCCAGTCCCTGTATCGTGGTGGTGATGACGAGGTTCTTTCCGTCCTTGCTCTTCTCGATATTCACAATAGGGCTGTTGGCACCATCTTTGCCATCTTTACCATCTTTGCCTTTGGTTCCTGTAGCAGGTATTTTGTTTCCTTGACTATCGGTAATGAACTCTTCGGGGTCGTTTCCAAACTTGATGGTCCAGTAGAAATTTTCATCATTGGGGTTCTTGGGGTCTTTCTGAGCACCTACTACCGGAGTCACGCCATCGGCTCCCTTGGAAGGTTTGCCCGTATCCTTGCCATCGATGAACCAATTACCGTTGTTACCGATAGTGATCACGGGTGTATGCCCATCCTTACCGTCCTTACCATCTTTTCCTCTCCAGGTTTTTCCGGTGTTCACACCGTTGATATACCAAAAGCCATCGTCTTTGGCTTCCACGGTAGGCGTTTCACCATTTGTACCGTTTTCCCCTCTCGAAGGTTTACCGGTATCTTTACCGTTGATGTGCCAGTTACCATTATTACCGATGGTCACGAATACAGGATCTGCATTTTTACCGTCCTTGCCATCTTTGCCGTCTTTACCGCGAGCGGATATGCCCGTATCTTTACCATCGACAAACCAATTGCCGTTATCACCGATGATGACTGAAGGTGTATGCCCGTCCTTACCGTCCTTGCCACGTGCAGGTATGCCGGTATCTACGCAATCAACGTACCAGTTACCGTTTTCACCAACTACCCATACCGGTGCGTCTTTACCGTCTTTTCCATCCTTACCATCTTTTCCATCTTTACCGTCTTTTCCTCTGGCTTGGATGCCGGTATTTTTACCATCGATATACCAATTACCGTTATCACCGATGGTGACCAAAGAGCCGTCTTTTCCGTCCTTACCATCTTTCCCGCGGGCGGGCACACCGGTATTCTCTCCATCGACATACCAGTTGCCATCGGCACCGATGGTCACATTGGGTGTTTTTCCATCCGCACCTTTCGAGGGTTTACCGGAATCTTTGCCATTGATATACCAGTTACCGTTATCGCCAATGGTTACAACCGTAGCTTCGGCATCCTTGCCCTTGGCAGGTACCCCTGTGTCTTGACCGTCAATGAACCAGTTGCCGTTATCGCCAATCATGACTGTCGAACCGTTCTTACCGTTATGTCCGAAAGGAATATAGATGGTTTGCTCGCCGAAGGTGAAACTCGCACCGAGTGTATCTTTCACTCCAGCCTTTTCCACCACCTTATATATAATATTGGAAATAGGTTTGGGGTTTTGCAATATATTGATGATATTTTGCAGATTGTTGATGTCCCCATTTATTTTCTGTATCTGCTCATTCAGGTCTTTGAGGCTGCCTGCCAAAACATATTGCCGACTGTAGAGCACATTGGTATCTTCCTTATAACAAGAGTACAGGGTAGACACAGCCACTACAAGACAGCATAAAATTGATTTTATCTTCATTGTCTGTTGGTTAAGTTATTGATTAATTACTACTTATTGCTTTCCAAGTATTTGGTCAGCAGTTCGAGGTTTCGCCGTGCGTCGGAGTTGGACACGGATGCCTGACGGAACAAGTTGCATGCCTTTTCACCTTCACCTGTCTTGGCATACGCCACACCGAGCATGTTTTGAACGGTTGCACTCTTGGCCTGTACACGTTCAAGTATCGTGATGGCTTGTTCATAATCTGCCTGCTGCATCAGTCGCCCGCCGTTGGCGGCGATGGTCACGTCTTCGTTCGGATAAGTAGCATTCAAGATTTCCATGGTGCGTACACCATCGGGTGTATCCAAACCATAGTTCAATGCTACGGAGTAGATCTCTTCTGCGCTGAGTTTGGTGGGGTCTTTCTTGATCACCTCCTTCGCCTCTTCAGGGTTATAAGAGCGTACTTCATAGTTTACGGTATAGCTACTCAGACGGAGTTTCGGATAGATTTCCGCCAGCAGTGCCGGATAGCCCACCGTACGTTTCAGCGCCTCTTTACGTATTTCAGTATCGGGGTTGGTGTTAAACACATCGAGTAGTTGCTGACGATGTGCAATGGCGCCGTTGTTCTCGAGTTCGTGCTTCAGACCGTCCCAGTTTTCGGTGGTGCGTCCCAATGCAAAGCGATCGTGAGTGAGCGTTGTGCGTTGTACCACATAGTCTATAAGCGATGCGGCACGTCCTTGAGCCAGACGCAGGTTGTTGGCGTAGGGACCTTCGGGCGAAGCGAATCCTTCAATGCGGATACTCTTCACGGTAAAATCCTTGTTGGTGAGGAACGAATCTATCTCGTTATCCAGCTTAGCCAACTCTTTGGGGTTGTTGTGAAGCTCGCGCACAATATAGGTTTTGTTCAACGGATAAGTGAGATAGACCATGGCTGTGTGCTCACGTACCTTGGGTTTGAGCGTCTGAGGTGCCTCGGGCAAGGTAAAGAAAAGTTCGGGGAACACAGCAAGTGCGGGTACAGGCAGTGGGTCAGGCTGCGGCTGAACGGGACAAGCGGGTGCTTTTTTACGGAACTTATAGGTAATGCCTACGGCCGGTGCCCATACAAAACTGTCGTAAGCACGCTTGGCAGAAAGAATACCGTCCATGGCGTGGTCGCGCTGCCATACCAAGCGGTTGGTGAGATCCAACGACCAACGGGGACTCAAGTTGAAGCGCACCGATACATCACTTCCCAATCCGAGTGTAGCTTTACGGTTTACCTTAGGAGCTACACGTGTGCCTTCCTTCACCGTTTCTTTGGTTCGCAGGTTCTGTGCATCCTTGGCGAGTTCGACCTTGGAATCGAAGCGGGTGAGGTAAACACCGGGGCGCACGATGAGTTCCACGGGACGTTCGCTATACAGTGCTTTGGCCGTGAAAAGGCGAGTGAGGTTGAACGAGGCATTCACAGCCAGACGCTTAAAACTCACTTTACTCACAATCTTGTCGAAGCCCACTCCCTCGAGCGTCACATCTTTCTGATTGTGCTTGCCCTGTTCACCAAACAAATCGGTGACCGGATAAGAATAGACAGTACCGTCTATTTCGGTGTACGGATAATAGGTATAAGCATCCTGTGTACCCAATACATAGTCATACTGATATCGGTTAGGAGAGACCTTGTTGGTACCGATGGCGCCCGAAAGCTCCAGTCCGAACAAAGGAGAGAATTGATAACCCACTTTCAAAGTACCGCCTTTTCCGAAATGGAAAGTCTGGCTGTTCCATGAATACAGATCGTCGAAGAACATCGGCGAAAAGAATTCTCCACCCACGTACCAATAATTGGGCTTGTACTTCGGAGTATGCGGACAGGCAGACACCGCCTTTCCATGCACCTCCTTCTTCACCTCTTGGGCATTTAGAGATAATGTCACAAGAGAGATCAATGCGATTAGTAATTTTTGCATATAAAAAATTTAAAAAGATTTCGAAGAAAAAACACTGGAAATACAATAAGTGTTTATCGCCCCCCCCCCGTTAAACATTATTAACATATTTAATTCAAATGAATCCTCGCTCCATCAGGAGAGTGTCTCATTTTTATCCTGCTCAGTTTTGGCCGCTTGATCGAATACATGAACACTGAAAAACTCCTCTTTTATCGAAAATACCTTCTTATGTTTTCCTTTCCGTAAAGCAGATTTATCCCCTTTTAACACACGGAATCTCACTCTTTCTCTTCCTAAATCTCGTTTATTTTTGTATTTTTGCCTGCGTATGCATAAAATCATAGTATATATACAAATTTATGAGTGACGAAATCAACGAGATAACGGAAGGACATTCAGACTACAAACCGGCGGACGCACGGGATGAAAGCGTAAAACATCAACTGACAGGCATGTATCAGAATTGGTTTCTGGACTATGCTTCGTATGTAATTCTCGAACGTGCCGTACCTCACATCAATGACGGTTTGAAGCCTGTACAACGCCGTATCCTGCATTCCATGAAACGTCTGGACGACGGACGATATAACAAAGTTGCCAACATTGTGGGACACACCATGCAGTTCCACCCGCACGGAGATGCTTCTATCGGAGATGCCTTGGTACAGTTGGGACAGAAAGACCTGCTGATCGACTGTCAGGGTAACTGGGGTAATATCCTCACGGGAGACGGTGCCGCTGCTCCCCGTTATATCGAAGCACGCTTGTCCAAGTTTGCACTGGATGTTGTCTTTAATCCCAAAACTACCGAATGGAAACTTTCTTATGACGGACGGAACAAAGAACCTGTCACTCTTCCTGTGAAATTCCCTTTATTGCTGGTACAGGGAGTAGAAGGAATCGCCGTTGGGCTTTCTTCCAAAATATTACCCCATAATTTCAACGAGCTTTGCGACGCATCCATTAGTTACCTGCGTGGGGAAGAGTTCCAACTATACCCCGATTTCCAGACGGGCGGTTCTATCGATGTAGCCAAATACAACGACGGAGAACGTGGCGGAACAGTGAAAGTACGCGCCAAGATCAACAAGATTGATAACAAAACACTTGCTATCACAGAAATTCCGTATGGAAAGACAACTTCAACAGTGATTGACTCTATCCTGAAAGCTGTCGACAAAGGAAAGATCAAAATCCGCAAGGTAGACGATAACACAGCCGCCAATGTAGAAATACTGGTACATCTCGCACCCGGAACCTCATCAGACAAAACAATCGACGCATTATACGCCTTCACCGACTGCGAAGTAAGCATCTCGCCCAACTGTTGTGTGATTGACGACAGCAAACCTCATTTCCTCACTGTCAGCAAAATTTTAAAAAAGTCGACAGACAACACGAAGGATTTGCTGAAACAAGAACTGGAAATCAAAAAGGGAGAGATACTGGAAGCATTACACTTTGCCTCTCTTGAGAAGATATTTATCGAAGAACGTATCTATAAAGATAAAGAATTCGAGCAGTCCAAAGATATGGATGCTGCCTGTGAACATATCGATGAACGTTTAACCCCTTATTACCCGCAATTTGTTCGCGAAGTAACCAAGGAGGATATTCTCAAGCTGATGGAAATCAAGATGGGACGCATCCTGAAATTCAACTCGGACAAAGCGGACGAACAGATCGCCAAGATGAAAGAAGAAGTTGACGAGATTGATAACCATCTGGCTCACATCGTCGATTATACCGTCAACTGGTATCAGACGTTGAAAACCAAATACGGCAAGAAATTTCCACGCCGCACGGAACTGCGCAACTTCGACACCATCGAAGCTACCAAAGTAGTAGAGGCAAACGAGAAACTTTACATCAACCGCGAAGAAGGATTTATCGGTACAGCTTTAAAGAAAGATGAGTTCGTGGCATGTTGTTCGGATATTGATGACATCATTATCTTTTTCCGCGATGGCAAATATATTGTCACCCCCGTTGCCGACAAGAAATTTGTAGGCAAGAACGTTCTTTATGCCAATGTATTCAAAAAGAACGATAAACGTACAATCTACAACGTAGCCTACCGCGATGGAAAAGAAGGAACAACATACATAAAACGTTTCGCCGTAACCTCTGTGGTCCGCGATCGCGAATATGATGTAACACAGGGAACTCCTGATTCACGGATTACCTATTTCAGTGCCAACCCGAATGGGGAGGCCGAAATCATCAAGGTGACATTGAAGCCGAATCCACGTGTACGTCGTATCATCTTCGAACATGATTTCAGCGAAGTCAGCATCAAGGGACGTCAGGCACGAGGTGTGATTCTCACCCGCTTATCGGTGCATAAAATATCCCTGAAACAAAAAGGAGGTTCTACGCTCGGAGGACGCAAAGTATGGTTCGACCGCGACATTCTCCGCCTCAACTATGACGGACGAGGTGAATATCTAGGTGAATTCCAAAGCGATGACAGCATATTGGTTGTCCTGAACAACGGTGATTTCTACACCACTAATTTCGACTTGAGCAACCACTATGAAGACAACGTAAGTATTGTCGAGAAGTTCGACTCCAACAAGATATGGACTGCCGCACTTTATGATGCCGACCAACAGAATTATCCGTACCTGAAACGTTTCTGTTTCGAAGCTTCCAACCGCAAGCAGAACTATCTGGGAGAGAATAAGGATAACCGTCTTATTTTGCTGACCGATGAATACTATCCGCGTCTGGAAGTAATATTCGGTGGACATGACAGTTTCCGCGATCCGTTGAATATTGATGCGGATGAGTTCATTGCCGTCAAAGGTTTCAAAGCCAAAGGAAAACGTATCACCACCTATGCAGTGAATACAATCAACGAGCTTGAACCGACCCGCTTCCCCGAACCTCCACAAAAGCAGCAGGAAGTTCCCGAAGAGGAACCGGAAAACCTCGACCCGGACTGCGACAAGAGTGAAGGTGATATTATTGATGAGATCACCGGACAGATGAAATTATTCTGATGAAAAAAAAACGAATATACCTGGGGCTGGCAGGTTGCATTCTGTTCGCCCTTTGCACAAGATTACATGCACAAATCGACAGTCTGCAAACTCATCGTTATGTAACACGTGCCACCATGTATGGTGTTGGATTTACCAACGTATTCGACACCTATCTTTCACCGCAGGAATATAAAGGAATCGATTTCCGTGTTTCCCGCGAGTTGATTCGGATGACCAAACTGTTCGATGGGAATGTATCTATGCAAAATTTCTGTCAGGCAGATATAGGTTATACACACAACCGAGCAGACAATAACAACACTTTCTCCGGATTGGTGAACTGGAATTTCGGATTACACTACCAATTCCGCCTGACAGAGAAATTCAAGTTATTGGCAGGAGGCTTGATTGACGCCAACGGTGGCTTTGTCTACAATCTCCGGAACACCAACAATCCGGCATCCGCACGGGCCTATGTCAATCTGGATGCCTCTGGAATGGCTATCTGGCACCTGAAAATCAAACGGTATCCGATAATGTTACGCTATCAGGTCAATCTACCGGTTATGGGAGTGATGTTCTCTCCGCACTACGGACAATCTTATTACGAGATATTCTCTTTGGGGAATTCGAGTGGAGTGGTAAAATTCACTTCCCTGCACAATCAACCTTCGCTGCGACAGATGCTCTCTGTCGACCTGCCGATAGGATATGCTAAAATGCGCTTCAGCTACCTGGCTGATTTGCAACAATCCAACGTTAACAATATCAAGACACATACCTACTCACACGTATTTATGGTGGGATTTGTGAGAAACCTATACCGCATCCGAAATAAGAAATGAGAAATAAGATTAGACAAATACTCTGGTTGTGCTGCTGCCTTCCGATACTGGCCGGTTGCATCAAAGAAGACACATACGCCAATGATCCTCAAGGTAACTTCGAGCAACTATGGAAGATCATCGACGAGCAGTATTGCTTTCTGGATACAAAAGGAATTGACTGGGATGCCGTTCATGACCAATATAGCAAACTGATAAATCCGACAATATCCAACGATGACCTGTTCGACATCCTAAGCAATATGCTATATGTCCTGAAAGACGGGCATGTCAATCTTTCATCCGCTAAGCGTACTTCTTTCTACGATGAATGGTATCAGGGGTACGACTGGAATTACCGGGAGGACATTCTCTACCAGACTTACTTAGGTAGCGCCAGTAAAGGCTATTACACATCCGCCGGCCTGAAATATAAGATATTTGATAATAACATAGGATATATCCGTTACGAAAGTTTCAGCTCCGGAGTGGGTGATGGCAATCTGGATGAAGTTCTGCTCTATCTGGCCACCTGCAATGGACTTATCATCGACGTACGTGACAATGGAGGCGGGAATCTGACCAATTCTACCCGCATTGCCGCTCGGTTCACCAACGAAAAAATACTTACCGGATATATACAGCATAAAACCGGACCGGGACATAATGATTTTTCCAAGATGAAGCCGATCTATTTGGAGCCATCAAACAGTATCAGATGGCAGAAAAAAGTAGTCATATTAACCAATCGCCGATGTTATAGTGCTACCAACGATTTTGTCAATGCCATGCGCAGTATAAACAAGGAAAACGACAACATCGAAGACAAGAAAATAGTTCAAATAGGCGACCGGACCGGAGGCGGTTCGGGACTTCCTTTCTCCTCGGAACTACCCAATGGATGGAGCCTCCGTTTTTCTGCCAGCCCGCATTTCGACAGAAACAAACAACCGCTGGAAGAAGGTATAGAGCCAGACATTAAAATTAATATATCTGAATCCGACCAACTTGAAGGCAAAGACACTCTGATTGAAGAAGCATTTAAATTCCTAAGTAAATAACTTTATCGCCGATTTATTTGCCAAATCAGAAAATCTTCCTATCTTTGCACCGCTAAACAAAATGCTACACATGCGGCTGTGGCGTAATTGGTAGCCGCGCCAGACTTAGGATCTGGTGTCGTGAGACGTGTAGGTTCGAGTCCTATCAGCCGCACGAATAGACTAAAGAGGAATTTCCGTAAGGATTTTTCTCTTTTTCTTTTTCATAACTCTCTGTTACTTTTCGTATAAACATACTACTTATGATTTAATGATTAAAAGTTCGTGCTTTCTGTTTGTAAAGATAACGAATCAAAAAACAATATCCAAAAATGGCGATGGACATTTTCAAATTTTATAATACTAATACACAGAGGCTTACAAAGAGAAAATAAAATTTTGATGGACAACGCCAAATTTTATTCATATCCCACGCAGTTCTAAGCTAAAACCTGTTCTTTTCCGCACGGTTTTGAATTAAACAAGGATAGCCTCTGATTCTGATTGATCTCTATAGCCATTCTTTTATAGCCGGTTCCCCATTCAAACTTATTTCATTCGCTACTTTTATTTCGTATGACTATAGTATACTTTGCGTATAACTATAGTCATACGCAAGGGAGACTATAGTTATCCTTGCGGAAGACTATAGTCATACGAAAAAAGAATAACTAACGGAGTTAATCTGATCAGGCAAAAAAAGAAATAAAAATAGTATTTGGCTCCTTTCCGTACGGTTTTGCACAAAATATTCTCTGATACTTCCAACATCTTCCTCTCGGCCTGAGAAACTTTGTATCTGACAAGCAATTATCTAAGCACTGTAAGATTCCGGTAAGTCCAGTTTATTCCTACATTATAATACCAGCTGTTCAAAGAATGAGAGTAATCTTCTGTCGCATTCTCACAAAAAACATAACCTATGCGCCCATATATATTCAGTCTCCTATCGAAAACCGACCAATCACCGCTTGCCTCTACGTTGACCGTATGATCATATTTCCCGTTTCCGTATTGATCTATATTACCAAAGTAGCTAGTTTATGTAGGTGGCAAAGAGTGACAGGAGACAAAATCGTACGCATCAATATATCAATATATTTCTGATACCCGGAGAATGTTTCATCATCCAAGCAAACGGCTGTCAAGCCACAAACAGAATTTGTATCCATACGCCTCCTCCTTGCCAAATTATAAAATATAAATAGTGTTTTTCACAGTATCTTCATTATTACAAATGTTTTGCCTGCATCTTCAACCGGATATATCCTTTCTCCGACTGCTCCTTCAGCGCAATCCCGATGCGGGTATAAGCCGGAGCATTCACTTCGATGGTTTCAGAAGTAAAGGCAACCTTGCCGGATGCTTCGATATTGACAATCATCTGTTCTGTGCCGCTAGTGAGCAAAAGACGTGTATCGTCCAAAACTTTCCAGTCGGCTTGTGTTGTTACGGCTGTTTCGAACCGGATGGGCGTATCGGCTGTAAATTCGTCACTGACGGTAAAGCAGCCTTCACCCTGGCGGTCATAGACGAAAGTACGGGTCAACTTATCCAAATTGGGGGTAGAATAAGCTGATGTATAGTCAATACTGAACAAATCTTTTTCGGCTGTAAATTCTTTTTTGAGTACCATGGCTTTCGCTTTGGCACCGGTAGATTGCATTTTTCCATCTACCACCGGAACAGGATGGCCGAAAGACCCTTTGATTTTATATTTCGCAGGAGCTTCCGCACTAAAATAATCACCGGGATAAGAGAAAGGACCGCCCTGATCGCCAACCATCGTACTCTTTCCCAAAGCAACGGCGTAAGAACCGACATCATTATGATTGTGATTTTCAGCATTATTGCCACCCTTGACCGAGACAGCCATACGGCATGAACTACCCTCGGCAGGACGCGCCACCAAAATTCCCGCCTTCTCGTAATAAGCACGCAAAGAATCGGAACCTTCCTGCAACGCCTGACGGATGTCGTCCGTCATATCCATCTTCCACACCTGATGGGGGAATAGTCCAATAAGGTAAAGAGAGAAGTTATTCCCTGCGGGAAGAATGTATTTCTCTTCCGGCGAAGCAATGCCAAGCGCACGGTCGCAATAATCAAGGATGAACTTATCAGGAGACAGACCGATACGGCAATCGGAATAAGCCGGACATACGCCCTCGTTCATCTGTATTTTCCTACCATATTGGGCAATACGCACAAATTTAGGTTCGCGGAAGAAGTCTATCTTACCTTGTGTGGCACGGCATACTTCCTCACGCAACAAGATGTAAGCACGGAAACCATAATTATAATAACCGACACCTTCACTGCAATAGCCGTCGTCGGCATATCCTTTCATACCATACACATTATATTTTTCGGCTGCGGCCACAAAATAGGCACGTTCTTCCTTATCCGCCAACAAAGTAAGAGCGGCACCCGTGACACCGGCCAGACAAACCGAGTTCCAGTTATTGGTAATCGTGAACCACCAGAAAGGTTTTGTCTCTTCCAGGCAACGGTACACCGGACGAAAGACCTTCTCGCGGAAGGCACACTGCACACGAGCCTTTACTTCGGGAGACAGACGGTCGCCGAGCATAGCGACACACTGCGCAATTCCGTTTCCGGCTGTGGCAACGACCAGATCGACATAATAATCTGTCCCATGATAATTATTCAGATTGCGGTCATGAGCCGGAATCGACCATGCATTCTGGTTGCAGAGAGCAACCAACGCCTTTTCAATAGCAGGGATATAACGTTTTTTGTTTTCCAGACATTCTGCCAATGTCAGCCGAAACAAATAATGGTAACGGGCATTCATCATGTTCTCTCCCGGCAGGCGCACATTGGTTTTGTTCAAATGCAGATACAAGGAGTCAACGAAAGGAGGCATTCCCTTTTTCAGTAACGCGGGCGCCTCTTCTGTCAGCAGTTTTTTTGCTTGACCGCTCTCTTTTACTTTATCCCAGAAAGTACGGTCTTTATAGGTAATACCCATTCCTTCCGGTTTATCGGGCAGCATAGCAGCAATTTCACGAATACGGTCTTGAGAAATATTCGCATTCTGTTTCGGAGTATCCTGTGCCATACGGTAAACTTCCGTACCTGCCAGTAGGAAAGCTCCCGGACCATATACTTCGGTCATATCGGGAGTCACCTTTTTGGGATCGGCACCGATAGGCTGCACATATCCCAGTTTTCCGTCTCTCTCCCACAGCCGACACCAAGGCTCTCCAGCCTTTCTCCACTACAGGCAGAAATTCTTCTTTCGGTAGAAGTCCTTCGTTCACACCATACGCCAGCGCGTACACAAAGAAACCACTGCAACTCGTCTCGGGCGACGGATAAGAAGCAGGGTCGAGCAGACTCGCATGCCAGAAACCGTCTTTATTCTGTAGAGGAGCAATCCGACGACATAACTTCTGGAACAAGTCCAGATAGAACGGACGGTATTTACTCTTGGCAGGGAGTTCACGCAAAAGCTCTACCAGCCCTCCGAGCACCCAACCATTGCCACGTCCCCAGAATACTTTCGCGCCATTGGCTTCCTTCATCGTAAAATAGCGGTGGTCGCGAAAGAAAAGGTTATCTTCTTTATCGAACAGATAATGATAGGTAGCCTTATATTCTTTGTCCATGAAACGGATGAACTTTTTGTCGCCCGTGATACTGTAGAGTTTCATGTAAACAGGGGGAGCCATGAACAGAGCGTCACACCAAGTCCAATGTTCCAATGTGCTGGCATCACCGTAATTCAATTCGAACGAGCCGGAAGAGGGATGGGCAATCACCCATTCGGCACGTGCCTGTGTCGGGATGAGCATCCTCTCTTTCCTGTACTTTTCGTACATATACAGATACATCTGCGAGACACAGATATCATCCGCATGATACATTCGTTGGTCCACCTGCCAGTGGTTGCGGTTTCCCAGCCGCAACAGCCATTTATAATACGAATCGTCTTTGTCCATCCGTTCGGCTATCTCAGCCCAGTGGACAAGTCCCAGATAGAAAGTGGCATTTACCCAGTTGAGGTCACCGTAAATAGCCTTGTTGTAATGAGCAATCTGCCAGTCGGCCACCCGCCTCATCGACTGCTTCACTTCTGTTTTAGTAAATGTCTGCGCAACTGTAGTACACAAATAGCCCATGCATAGGGCAAGGGTTAAAAGAAAATTCTTCATAATACTATAATTTTGTTCAATCCAAAGATAACAAGCCTGAATAGATTAAGTAGAGTTATATTTTCCGTTTAAGCTGCTCTTATCTTCCATCAAAGAAAGAAAAAGCAGCTTTCTGAACAGCTCTATTCACTCACTCAATGACCGAACCCGTACTTGCTTTCTTCCGGTTTATAAATTACATTAAAATCGGATATTAAAAATTTCAGGTAAAAATAGGGAGTATTTCTATACGGAGTGAAACCAAATCTCCCTTTAAAGAGGTATCTACGATTCTGTGGAAAATACAGGCATATATTATGGACAAATTGCGCACACCATCAACACCAAAGAGATATCTCACCCTCCAGGAACTCCCCAACAAATATCCTGACGGATATATTGGTCCATCACGAAGTATATATTCGCACAAACGGAGTAAGAAGCAGCAATATATATACATATATCGTCCAAAGATGATGCATTTATTTTCCACAAAAACTCAAACTCCACCTTATATGACACAGAAGTCACCTCTCATTAATGGATTAGTCATAAGTTTGTGCCACTTCATTATATCAACTATTAATTAAAACAGAAAAGAATGAAAGGCACAAAAAGAATTATTACATTATTCGCACTAATTACTGCCATCTCCTTTTTATCTTCCGCTCAGGAAATAAAAAAAGAGATACCTTTAAAATATGGAGCTACCAATGAAGGTAAACGACAAGATCCGGCCATGCAAAAATTCCGTGATAACCGTTTGGGAGCTTTCATTCATTGGGGATTGTATGCTATTCCAGGTGGCGAATGGAACGGGAAAGTATATGGAGGGGCAGCCGAATGGTTGAAAAGTTGGGCAAAAGTACCTTCTGACGAGTGGATGAAATTGATGGATCAATGGAACCCGACCAAGTTTGACGCAAAGAAATGGGCGAAGATGGCCAAGAAAATGGGAGTCAAATATGTAAAGATAACAACCAAACACCACGAAGGATTCTGTTTGTGGCCGAGCAAATACTCTAAATATACGGTAGCAAACACTCCTTATAAAAAAGATGTGCTGGGTGAAATGGTGAAGGCCTACAATGATGAAGGCATTGATGTACACTTCTATTTCTCGGTCATGGACTGGAGTCATCCGGATTATCGTTATAGCATCAAATCAGCGGAAGATAGTATTGCATTCAGCCGCTTTCTGGAGTTTACGGATAATCAGTTGAAAGAATTGGCTACACGCTATCCGACGGTGAAAGATTTCTGGTTTGACGGTACATGGGATACCAGTATCAAGAAGAATGGTTGGTGGACAGCTCATGCAGAACAGATGTTGAAAGAAATGCTTCCGGGCGTTACTATCAATAGCCGTTTGCGTGCCGATGATAAAGGGAAGCGCCATTTCGACAGCAACGGTCGCCTGATGGGAGACTATGAGTCCGGTTATGAACGCCGGTTGCCTGATCCGGTGAAGGATTTGAAAGTCACTCAATGGGACTGGGAGGCTTGTATGACGGTTCCTGAAAATCAATGGGGATACCACAAAGATTGGTCATTGAGTTATGTAAAGACTCCGATAGAGGTGATTGAGCGTATAGTACATGCTGTTTCCATGGGCGGAAATATGGTTGTGAATTTTGGTCCGCAGGCAGATGGGGACTTCCGTCCGGAAGAAAAAGAGTTGGCTGAGGCTATCGGTAAGTGGATGAGTCGTTATGGTAAAGCTGTCTATGCCTGTGACTATGCAGGATTTGACAAGCAAGGCTGGGGATATTACACACGCGGCAAAAATGGCGAAGTGTATATGATCGTATTTAATCAGCCATATAGCGGTCGTCTGACAGTGAAGACTCCGAAAGGCATCTCGGTTGAAAAGGCTTCTTTATTAGGCACCGGCGAAGAGATTCAAGTTGTCGAGACAACCCGTAACGAGTATAATGTATCTGTACCTGAGAAAAATCCGGGTGAGCCCTATGTTATTCTACTTAAAGTTCGTGCAGCTAAGGGAACAAAAGGTATTTACCGGGATGCTCTGACATAAATCAAAAGAGAATTAGATTATATTATGAAGTTCAAATTTACATTCATTTTGTTCGTACTGATCGGGCAGTTTTTCTCTCTTACTGCCCGTGAAGTGACCTCTTTCAATGAAGGATGGTTGTTCAAGCGGGGTCCTTTTTCAAAAGATCCGGTGAAAGCATCCGCTCAATGGAATGGGAAATGGGATGCCGTAAACCTGCCTCATACCTGGAATGCGAAGGACATGCAGGTCAAAGCAGCTTCTTTTTATGAAGGGGTAGGATATTATAAGAAAAAACAGTTTTTTGGAGAGGAACTGAAAAGGAAGCGTGTATTTCTCCGGTTTGAAGGTGTGGGCGCAAACACCGAGGTGTATGTAAACGGGAAGCTTGTCGGAACCCATAAAGGAGGGTACAGCGCTTTTGCCTTTGAAATCGGAACAGCTTTGAAACTGGGAACTGAGAACGAAATTATGGTAAAGGCCGACAATACCTCACGGCCGGATGTTATTCCGGTGAATCACAATCTTTTCGGTGTGTATGGAGGTATTTATCGTCCGGTATGGCTTATCGTCACTGAACAGAGTAACATTACAGTTACCGATTGTGCTTCTCCGGGAGTTTATATTACTCAGAAGAATGTATCGAAACGGTCTGCTGATATTACTGTTAAAGTAAAATTGGATAATGGCGGTCTTACACCGGCTGATTTGGTGCTTGAAAATTCTCTTTATACACAAGAAGGGAAGAAAGTTCTTTCGCACCGTCTTCCTTTGAAATTAACTCCTCAAGGGATACAGACTTATGCTTCCACTTTTAAATTGAGTAAACCTCACCTTTGGCAAGGGCGTAAAGATCCTTATTTATATAAGGTCGTTTCACGTCTGATATCAGATGGGGAAGTTATCGATGAGGTAATCCAACCATTGGGTGTCCGTAAATACGAGATTGTAGCCGGCAAGGGATTTTATCTGAACGGTGAGAAATATCCGATGTATGGTGTAACCCGTCATCAGGATTGGTGGGTATTGGGAAGTGCCCTTACGAATCAGGAGCACGACTTTGATCTAGCTCAGATCATGGATGTGGGAGCAACAACTGTCCGTTTTGCCCATTATCAACAATCGGATTACTTATACTCCCGTTGTGATTCATTGGGACTGGTAATTTGGGCAGAAATACCTTTTGTAAATCGTGTGACAGGATATGAAGCGGAAAATGCACAGTCTCAGCTCCGTGAGTTGATTCGTCAGAGTTTCAATCACCCCTCTATTTATGTATGGGGATTGCATAATGAGGTATATCAACCTCATGAATATACGGCCGGACTGACACAGGCACTTCATAATCTTGCCAAGACGGAGGATCCGGATCGTTATACGGTAGCTGTCAATGGGTTCGGACATGCCGAGCACGCAGTGAACCAAAATACGGACATTCAGGGAATGAACCGGTATTTCGGATGGTATGAGAGGAAACTACAAGACATTGAACCATGGGTGAAAGGGTTGGAAGAGAAATATCCGTGGCAGAAATTGATGTTGACAGAATATGGTGCGGATGCCAATCTGGAACATCAGACTGAATATCTGGGTGATGCATTGAACTGGGGGAAACCTTTCTATCCGGAGACATTTCAAACCAAAACTCATGAATATCAGTGGAGTGTAATCTCGAAACATCCTTATATCATTGCTTCTTATCTCTGGAATATGTTTGACTTTGGCGTACCGATGTGGAGCCGGGGTGGCGTACCTGCCCGTAATTTGAAGGGACTGATAACTTTTGACCGGAAAATCAAGAAGGACTCTTATTACTGGTATAAAGCCAACTGGAGCGAAGAGCCTGTATTATACCTGACTCAACGCCGAAATACAGACCGTGAACGGAAGCAAACTTCTGTGACAGTCTATTCCAATATCGGCACTCCGACAGTATATCTGAATGGAGAGAAACTAACCAACGTCCGCAATGGATATACCAACGTGCATTACATTTTTGACAACGTCACATTGCGACAAGGAGAAAACATCATCAAAGCCGTCACAACACACAACGGAAAAGAATATACCGATGAAATTAAATGGAACTATACCGGTGAAAAGAGACGAAGTGCAGATTCGCGTGAAAACAAGAATGAACATGCAGGATGGTAATTGCCTGCTTTATGATCTATAGAAATAAAACAAAATGTTAAACCATAAAATATTAAAAGCCTATGTGAAACAGTGATCTTACATCCATTCGAAAAACACTTAGAATCAGAATTTAAAATGTTATAGAATATAAAAACATCTAATTAGTTTATGGAACACAAAAAATTATTTTTTTTAATTGCTGTATGCCTCTTTTCTATTGGGCTATTCGCTCAAAGCGGTACGGAAAAGATTAGCATATCGTTCAGTAAAATACCTTTAAAAGAGGCCATGACAAAAGTAGAAAAGGCTTCGGGATATTTATTCTCTTACGATGCGACTGAAATAAACACAGAGCAACCGGTCAGTTTGAACTGTAAGAACGAAGAAATACGTCTGGCACTTCGTAAAATGTTCGGACCGACTGCTATCACATTCAAATTTCAGAACCGTAAAATTGTGTTGTCGCTTTCTTCTAACGAAGTTTCAACATCTAAGAAAGGAGCGCTCAAAACCGTTACCGGTGTTGTTTCCGATGCAACCGGAGAACCTGTTATCGGAGCCACAGTAATAGTGAAAGGCACTGTCAACGGTGTATTGACCGATATGGATGGTAAATATACCATTAAGGCAAGAGAAGGTGAAGTGTTGGAATTCCGCTATATTGGCTATAACAGTGTTGAGCAGAAAGTGAAGGATAAAAGCGTTATCAACATAGCCATGGCAGAATCAAATGTAAACTTGGACGATGTGGTCGTTATCGGTTATGGTTCACAGAAGAAGGAAAGTGTCGTATCTTCTGTCAACACGATGAAGCCTGCGGAGATTGCCATCCCGACACGCAGCTTGTCAAATACGATTGCCGGTCAGGTGGCAGGTGTGATTGCTATCCAGCGTTCCGGAGAACCGGGAAATGATGATGCTGATTTCTGGATTCGCGGTCAAAGCTCATACGCCGGTGGTACAAGTCCTTTGGTGCTGGTGGACGGTGTTCCCCGTAGTATGAACGATCTTGATACGGACGAAATAGAGACGTTCACTGTTTTGAAAGATGCTGCCGCCACTGCTGTATACGGTTCGGAAGGAGCCAACGGTGTAGTTTTGATAACTACCAAACGTGGTCGCGCGCAAAAAACGATTATCAGTTTCAATGCACAATACAGTATTGCTACTCCTACCCGTATGCCGGAGTTGATGAACTCTTGGGATTACCTGTCAATGTGGAATGAAGCATCTTGGAATGATGCGGGCAATCCTGATTGGGACACCTATTTGCAAAACAATGCCCCATACAGTGCAGAAGCGTTGGCTATGTATCGGGACGGTGTTGATCCGGATTTATACCCGAATTCTATCTGGACAGATCTGTTATCCAACAATACACAGAATCAGCGCTATACGATTAATCTGCGAGGAGGTTCGGAGAAAACAAAATTCTTTGTATCAGGAGCTTACTACAAGGAAAACGGTATGTTCAAATCGAACCCCTTGGACGATTACAATGCCAATATCGGTCTGCAACGTTATAATTTACGTTCCAATGTAGATATGGATATCACTCCGACAACCAAACTTTCCGTGGATATGAGTGGGCAATATAGAACTCAGAATAATCCAGGAAACACTTCTGATCAGATATTCAAGCATATCATACTTTTCCCAACTCATCTGGTTCCTTTTGTCTGGTCAGATGGCACCGCATCTATTTGTGATACGGATGCAGACGGACGTTATAATCCATACAACCTACTGAACTACTCCGGTTATTCCAAGAAGTGGTCTGTAGCTATGCAAACCAAGGCAACCTTGAAGCAAAAACTTGATTTCATTACCAAAGGATTGTCTGTTCAAGGTAGTATCAGTTTTGATGCCGATTTCAGTTCTACCTTAAAACGTTCGATGGAACCGGATAAATATACGGTTACAGGTCGGGATGAGAATGGAGCACTTATTAAAAAGTTAAAAACAGAGGGAAGCCCGCTCGGAGAAGCTACCGCCAGCCAAAGCCGCGGAACGAAAAAGATATACATTGAAGCACAATTGAACTATGAGCGCACTTTCAATAAGAAACATGCGGTTACGGGAACTTTTGTATATAATCAGAAGGAAACTCAATACCAAGGATCTAGAAACTCTAATGGAACACAAGATGTGGGAGGCTTGCAGCTATTGCCTTACCGCAAGCAGAATATTGTGCTGCGTGGAACTTACGCTTATGACAATCGATATGTACTGGAAGCCAGTTTTGGTGCGACCGGTAGTGAGAACTTTGCTCCCGGTAACCGCTGGGGTATTTTCCCGGCAGTAGGTGCTGCTTGGAATGTACATGCCGAGAAATTTATGCAAAAGGAGAATATCATGAATATTCTGAGTAAGTTGCGTTTAAGAGCTTCTTATGGTCTTACGGGTAACGATAATACGGGATCTTCCCGCTTTGTATATAGGGAATTATTGACAAATAGTGGAACACAAAACTTGGGTTTAAGCGCCGGTACAGGTGGAAAGGCCGTGAATGGTATAGGACGTATTTATGAAAACACTTTTGCTGCTCCGTATCTTAGCTGGGAGAAGGAAAAGAAAACCAATTTCGGTATCGATTTAGGTTTATTCCGAGGACGTGTGGATATTACAGCCGATTATTTCAGTAATCGCCGTGAAAATATCCTGATTTCGAGAGTCACTATTCCTACTGCTACCGGTTTCCGTGTAAATCCTTGGCAGAACTTCGGTATTACAACGAATAAAGGTTTTGATGCAAGTGTTACCATCAAACACAATATTGGCAAAGACTGGACCCTTTCGGCCAGAGGTAACATAACCTACGCAGTCAATAAGATTGTTGAAAAAGATGAAATTCCTCAAGCGTATCCGTGGCTTGCTCAAACCGGCACATCTATCGGAACCAATAAGATATATGTTGCGGATGGTCTGTTTACCAATCAGGATTTTATTATCACCCAAAGAAATGACGGAAGTTACAATTATAAATTGAAAGATGGAATCGCATCTTATTCTGCTGACGTAAAACCGGGTGATATCAGATACAAAGATTTGAATAATGATGGGCGTATCACTGACGACGATCAGACTTATTATAGCGGTATTTATCCGAATAACCCGCAGATCGTTTACGGCTTTGGGGTGAATGTACAATATAAAGGTATCTATGCCGGAGCCTTCTTCCAGGGAGTAGGTAGAGCGTCTACCAACCTGAAAGCCAATACGGATTACTTTGTCCCATTTGCCAAAGGAAAAGACCAATCTTCCGCACGTATACAAGCTACCGACCATTGGAGTGCAAGCAACCCCAACAACACGGACGTGTTGTATCCCCGTTTGCATACCAATAATTATAGCAACAATACTTTGAATAGTACATGGTGGTATCGTGATGCCAGCTTCCTTCGTCTGAAGAATGTTGAATTAGGATATCAGTTTGACAAGAAACTGGTACAAAAATGGAAAATGCAGAATCTTCGCATATATGTACAGGGAAGCAATCTTGCCGTATGGGATCATATTAAGATGTGGGATCCGGAAATTGGAAACAGTGGTGCAAGATACCCGATTAATGCGACTTGGACATTTGGTCTTGACGTAACTTTTTAACCATTAATCAATTATAAGAACAATTAATTATGAATATTATAAAAACAGTATGTACGGCAGCGGCTTTTTCATTGGTCGGCATGTTGGCCTCTTGTTCTGATTATTTGGATGTTTCTAAGGAACTTGCCAGAAATCTGGATAAGGAAGAGGTGTTCTCAAAAGCTAAATATATCAAACAGTGGTATGCAGAAATTTACCAAACCTGTCCCAATTATTCGGAAACAGGATATGATGTTCAGAATAGCAACGGTACCGTTAATGCGCAAGCTATCTATTCCGGAGAATTGGTTTGTGCGCATCCCAACGTATTGAAATTCGGGCAAAATACGTATACTCCCAATTCGACAACTCATAATCGTTGGTGGAATTGTTACAAGCAGATTCGTCAGGCAATGATATTCTTAGAGATGGCTCCGGAGAGTATTGGTGATCCGATAGATGTTGAAGGATATATTTCAGCAGAAGAAATGCGCCGTTACAAAGCAGATGTTACTTACCTGCTCGCATATAACTATTTCTTGTTATTTGAGCTTTATGGTCCTACACCTATTATCACAGAGGTTGCCGACCCGTCTAATGAAAATGTTGATTATGAACGTGCTTCTGTTGATGAGATGGTAGGGCATATCGACCAGTTGCTGGCGTCTGTAATAGACGGTGAATATAGAGATGATCTGCCTGAAACCCTAAAGACAGGTACGGCTGAAGATTTTACTCATGACAACAGCGCATATAATCTTCAGGAGATCCTGCGTCCTACAAAAGCTGCCGCTTTGGCGTTGCGTGCCCGTTTATGGGTATATGCCGCTTCCCCGTTATTCAATGGTGGCTATAAAGAAGCATTGAGCTTAACAAACAAGGATGGAAAGCGGCTTTTCCCTGATAAGGATGATGAAAAATGGAAAACAGCGAAAAGACATCTGGAAGCTCTGTTGAGTTTTGCCGATGCACATGGCATGCATTTGTATTACTCTGAGGATAAAGATCCTAATACGTCCATCTATGAACTGTTCCAATACTATAACGATGAGATTCTTTGGGCAAACGGAAACAATGACTATAACAATGCTCTTGGCGGATACAAGATGGAAGACCGTACGACTCCCGGTGATATTCCCGGCGGAATGGGAAACGTCGGTTTCTATCAGAATATCATCGATTTGTTCTTCACGGATAAAGGATTGGATATCAGTGAAGACCCGGATTATAACGAGAATGGATTTAAAGACTGGGTAAATGTTTGCAATGAGAAGGGACATAAAGACAAGCACATTTTTAACATGTATGTAAATCGGGAACCTCGTTTTTATGCCGATGTCACGTATGAAGGCAAAAGTTGGCACATACAGAGAAGTGGATACCCGGATTGGGGAGCATACTTCAGTAAAGGTGGAGCAGGATATAAAGACCAGACAATGCATGCAAGAGCCGGTTATTTGCTGTATAAGTTCAACAATCGTACACTTATGAAAGAGGGCTCAAAGCCGACCACTTGGGGACGTCCTTGGATTTATTTCCGGTTGGCAGACTTCTATTTATATTATGCGGAAGTATGTAATGAAATTAACGAGAATGATCCGAATATTATCAAATATCTGGATTTGGTGCGTGAGCGTGCAGGTATTCCCGGTTATAGAACGCTGGCAGCAGAGGGGAAAAAGAATATTATTGGAAACCAAGATTTGCAGCGCGAAGCTATCTATCGTGAACGCATTATTGAGATGCTGGGAGAAGGAAACTATTACTTCGATATGCACAGATGGATGCGTGCAGGATGGTCACAGGATGAAACGACCGGTGAATGGATTAAAGATTGTGAAGACAAGCTGTTGATACGTTATGGTATGGATATCAGTAAGCCGGCTGTAAAAAAATTCAATAGTGCTAAAAATACAGCTAGCGAGTTTAGTGATGCGATCGGTACCGGTTCATATTACAATCGGATTGTTGTCGACAGATATCCGTGGTCAAAGGCTATGTTGTTGTATCCTATACCTTACAATGAAATGCAGAAGAGTGAGTTGACGGTTCAAAATCCGTTATGGAATTAATCGTTTGATAACCGGACAGACAAAGGTGAAGACAGACTTCCCTGGTATCGGCTTCACCTTTGTTTTATTCACTTATCTAAGATTGTATTACTGTAAACATACTCTGATAATAAAAAAGTCGATGTTAAATAACTGAATAAGGTCATGCAAAACACAGAAATACATATCATAAAAGACCGATGGCACAAGCTGCAGGTAGTTCTTTTATCTCTACTGTGCCTCTACCCAATCTACGCGTGTAGTGATGATGGTGCAGATCCTGCTATTCCGGATGACTGGATTACCATATCTGCCGAATCTGTAAGTTTTCCTTATGAAGGAGGTAGTGAAAGCCGGGAATTTGTACTGGGGCAAGGAGTCGATGTGAATCAAATAGCAGTTAAATTAACTAATAAGAGAGATGATTGGTTATCTGCTAGTATTGAGAATGGAAGAATGACAATTGTATGCGAACGTTCTTTTACAGAGCGAGTAAGAACCTCTGTATTGACTTTGGTATACGATGATAGTCATACGTGCAACATCTCAATTTCGCAAGAAGCAGCTCCCAATTCGGCAGACAAATTAATAAAAGTGATTGGAGGTGAGGCTACTTCTGAAGAAGTGCAAAGTAAAGATGGAGATGGAAACCCATTGACTTTGAAGATGTCTTATGACGGCAATAAGAAAACTTATTTTAATTCTAAGTTCGGGGCCGTTTCATATCCGTTTGTTATCAAATATGAACTGGAGAAGGGGCACACACTGAATAGTATAGTCTATACTCCTCGCACCGACTCAGGGAATAAATGGGGATCGTTCGACCAATTTAGGGTGGAAGCATCTACATCTGAGAAACCGGATGAATTTATTAAAATAGGCGACTATGCAAGAGGAAACGGAGTGCATACTCCATTTACTATAAAATTGTCGAAACCGGTAAAGAATGTCCGATTTATCCGTTTTATCATCAGTAAAGCTTATGAGAACAGGGTTAGTTGCGCTGAAATAGAGTTTTACGAAGCCAGTGATAATAAATTTGATCCAGCCACTATTTTTGCCGATAATATCGGTATGAAACTGAAAGAAGGGGTCACTGAAAAACAGATAAAGCAAATTCCTAATCAATATTTGAAAGAGCTGGGACTAGCTTTGTTGAATGGCAGCTACGAGTCTTCTTATCGGTTGGCGGATTATCGCCCTTATCAACATCCTGAGATAATGGCTAAGATTAATAAAACTTCGAAATATAGTTTGAGAGACAATCCGACAGGTATTTATGCGAAAGCCAATGAGACGTTGCCGATATTTGTGGGCGATGTTTATGAAGGCGGCAAGATTTCCATGCTGATTCAGGACGTGACCGGTGGGTATAATAACTCAAAAACCTACGACTTATCAGAAGGATACAATGAAATAACAGTAGAGGTAGGTGGCTTGATTTATATCTTGAATCATGCAAATGATGACATTCCGCTTCAACTGGAGAATGCCGACAGTAACCAAAAGAAGGCTATTGAAGCCAAAACGGTGAAAGTGCATTTTGCGATGGGAAAAGTGAATGGTTATTTCGATATCCGGAAGAATAAGGAAAGCGATTGGGCTTCTATTCGTGACAATGCCAAGTATCAGGATATTGATGTATTGGGAAAATATTCACATCTGACTTGGAGTGTTTCTGATTTCAAAAAATACGGAACAGAGATAACGAAGACCATTGAAAATCTGGATCGTCTGGTATATCTGGAAGAAGAATTCATGGGACTTGTCAAATACAAAAAGATGTTCAACAACCGAATGCATTTTTGTATAGACTATAAAACAAGTAGTCCGAATGCTTCAGATTATCGCACGGTGTATAATGACGGTAATTACTATGCAGAACCGTTCTGTGATCCTTCCAAATTCCCAACTCGTTGCTGGGGACCTGCACACGAGGTCGGACATTGTAATCAGACGCGTCCGGGTATCAAATGGTCGGGAATGACAGAGGTGACCAATAATATTATGTCGCTTTTTATACAAACATCATTTGGCAGTCCTTGTAAGTTACAGGTGGACGGATGTACGTTGAAGGATGAGAAGAATCAGGTATTGGGGACATACGACAATATCTATCAAGGAGCTACGGCATTGATAGTGGATGGGAAACGTCCTCATTGTCTTCCCGGTATTTCGAATATCACTCGTGAAACGCAATTGGTGCCGTTCTGGCAACTCAAGCTGTACATGATAGATGCGTTAGGGAAAAAAGACTTTTATCATGATTTATACGAGTATTTCCGTACGCATGAAAGTCCGAGTGACAGAGGTGTAAACCAGGGCATGAATCAATTGGATTTTGTACGTCAGGTATGTGCTCTATCCGGTATAAACATGCTTGATTTCTTTGAAAAATGGGGCTTCTTGTATCCGGTCAAAACAACTTTGAATGACTATGGAAATAAGCCCTTTGAGATTACGAAGGAACAAATTGAAGAATTAAAGGAGGAAATTAACGGAAAGGACTATTTAATGCCTCGCCCGGATGTTCACAAGATTACAGAAAGCAATTGGGGCAATTATAAATGGTAAAATTACAACATGAATAATAATCTATAAAAAATTTAAGAAGATGAAGAACTTAATGCATATATTGACAGTGACTCTATCGTTACTTTTTACAGGGTCTCTATTTGTTGCCTGTGATGATGACGAAAAAACAGTGGTCGTACCGGATAATTGGGTGACTGTAAAGACTGATCCGATGAGTATCTCATACGAAGGAGGAACTTTGTCATTGGACTATGAATTGGCCAATGGACTTGATGAGCGTGTAGTATACGTCATTAGCAGTGAAAATTGGTGCTCCGGTTATATTGAAGATGGCAAGATGCAAATCGATGTAGAACCATCGGAAGATATTGACGGGCGTGCTGCAAAGGTGTTTCTGACTTATGATGCAGGCCATCAGGTAGAATTGGTGGTAAACCAGGAGAAGGCTCCGGTGATACTGGTTACCAGTATTGATAAAAGTGCTGTACCGGAAGGCATAAATCTGGAGGAAACGCTGGACTTGAATACGGTGGTAAAGGTATTGCCGGCTAATGCAAGCTATCAGGACTTGAGATTTACTCTTGCTGAAGGCAGTGAGCAATACGTCAGTCTGTCAGCAGCGGGAGTGGTTACAGGGCGTTCTGTGGGTACGGCACAAATCAATGTAAGCACAACCGATGAGAGCGGTGTGAAAGATGTGATAACATTGAAGGTTAAAGGGGATATCATTTTGAACCGCACTGATTGGACTGTGTCTACTTTTGCAAAATACGCTAATGGGCAGAATTATGTGACAGACAATAATACAGGAAAGCCGGAACATATATTGGATGGTAAGCAAAATACTTATTTATCACTGATTAAACCCGGTAAATCAATGAGCGGTTATGTGGGTACGACAGATCCGAATTTTACTGTTGATATGCAGAAAGAACAAACTTTCAATTATTTCTATTGGCAGCATAGAAAACAGAATGATGGCTTTTTGCAGGTGTTATCTGTAGACATTTATGGAAGTCATGACAATCAAACCTTTGAAAAGATAAATAATGCAGTGGTTAGTATTATCCCGAATTTATATGATATTCAATATTTTGATATACCGGAATCAACCTACCGATATGTGAAAGTACAGTATCGATCATACAGTTCAGGAGGATCATCTGCACAGGTTGCTGAATTTGGTCTTGGACGTAAACTCTAATCCGACAGTTTAGAAATAGGTTCTTATACATGGAGGGCATTTTATAAAGTAGTTGCTTGACAAGCCTCATACTTTGAAGATGTCCTCCTTTTTTTATTTGTGATATGCATAAAAGAAAACAACTCCGCATTCTCCTATCCTTAGCATTTATCATTTGCCAATACTTCACACTATCAGCTCAAACCAACTACTTTGTATCTCCCACAGGAAAAGATTCCGGAGATGGCAGTATACGTTCGCCCTTCAAGAGCATCACGAAAGCACTGGAAAAAGCACGTAGCAATAAGAAAGGGACAATAACGATCTATCTGAGAGAAGGTAAATATATCCTGACTCATCCTTTGATCTTCACCCCGGAAGACGGCGGAGTCCAAAAACAACTCATCCTCCGCTCTTACCCCGATGAAAAAGTAATCCTCAGTAGCGGCATCCGGCTAAAATTAAACTGGCAACCTCATGCAAACGGTATTATGAAAGCCACTCTGCCTCCCCCCTTAGTCATGGACATGCTGCTGGTGAATGGTAATATTCGCCCCATGGCACGTTTTCCGAATTTCGATTCTACTGCCATTCGTCTCAACGGCACTTCGGCAGATGCTACTTCCCCGCAACGAATCAAAAAATGGAAAAATCCTGCCGGAGGCTATCTACATGCAATGCATTCGCACGACTGGGGCGATTTTCATTTTCGAATCACCGGAACGGACAAGCAATCCGGCAAGCTGCAACTGGAAGGAGGCTGGCAGAACAATCGCCTGTACGAAACATCTCCTTTCAGGACATCGAATTCACGCAGACCGTCCGCACCTTTATGGAACCTTATGAACCCCTGCTGCGTTCGGACTGGAGAATATACCGGGGAGGCACCATCATCTTTGATGGAAAAGAAATCAATAATCTGGATGACTTAAAAGAAGCTGTCCGGCAAACAGATTTAAATAAACCATTGGAGATTGTTGTCTTCAGAGAGCAAAAAAGCCAATCATTGATTATTCCCCGAAATACCATCAAAAAGAGAATACAATAGTTATATGTATAACAACCAGCATGAACTACTCGCCTTTTTTACTCCTTACCGCTTGTGGAGCAATACCAAAGAACGCCTTGAAGGATTTACTGAAGTAACGAGGCGAAGAAAATCCTAACCGTATGGAAATTTCCGAAATATTCAACTCCGGATGATTATTCAGTAAAAACATCGCTTCATCTAATTTGACCTTGAGAATAAACTCATTCGGTGTCAATCCTGTCACCTGTTTAAATTGCATATAGAGTTTGCTGCGCCCCATACAGAGTGCAGAAGCAAGCGCCGTCACATCAAAATCCTGATTCTCAAAATTCTCTTTGATAATACTGACACATTTTGCCAACAACTCCTTATCACGTTCATTAACAACCTCCGGCACAGGAGACTCTGTTACGGTTTTACCTGTATAATGAGCCATCAGGCGCTTCTTGTTCCTTATGAGATTATTACAACGGGCCAATAATACCTTCACATTAAACGGCTTCGTTACATAGTCATCTGCACCAAACATTAACCCTTCCACAATATACTCAACAGAGGTCAGAGCCGTTAATAGAATAACTGAAATATGAGAAAGTTCGACATTGGTTTTAATCTTATAACACAACTCTTTTCCTGATATCTCGGGCATCATCACATCGCTTATGATCAAATCCGGTTGTATCTGCCGCGCCATTTCCAACCCCTCACGTCCGTTATGTGCAATATAGACCTGATACATGGGCAGAAACACTTCCTGCAACATCGATAACAACTCTTCATTGTCATCCACCAAAAGAATGACAGGCTTATCCTCATCCTTCGCATCCTCTTGCGCAACCATCTTCTCCTCCTTTCCTTCTACCTCCACCATTTGCTCGAAAGGAAGCACGGGAGCCGCTTCGGAGACAATCACAGATTCCCGCCCTTCCGTAGCAGCGATCTCTTCATCACTAAAATGACGACTGCCTAAAGGAAGGGACAACGTGAACTTGGCACCTTTCCCGACAGCACTTTCCACCTCAATCTTTCCATGATGCATATTCATTATTCCCTTAGCCAACGCCAATCCTATCCCCGTTCCTAACGTAAAAGAAGAGGACGAATTGTCTGTCTGATAAAATCTTTCAAAAATCTTCGAAATATGTTCTACCGGAATGCCGACACCCGTATCACACACCGATACAACTGCTTGAGAAGCAATCTTTCTGACCTCTACCGTTATACTCCCTTTATTGGGTGTGTATTTAAAAGCATTCGACAATAAATTAAAAATCACTTTCTGTAACTGGTTTGAATCAAACCAGACAGCGATTGTGTCCTCCACACTATCAAAACGGTAAGTGATTTCTTTTTTCTGTGCATATTCGTAGAAGCACATATAAATCTGTCGGGTAAAAGCAACCAGATTCTGCTCTTCAACCTTCAGTTTCAGATAGCCTTGCTCCTGCTTACGGAAATCAAGCAACTCGCTAATCAGATTCCGCATGTGCCAGGCATTCTTATAGATGCGAAGAATACGATTATAAACAGTTGTACTTAAATCCATCTGCATCAACACCTCAATCTGACCAAGGATAAGTGTCAACGGGGTGCGGAATTCATGAGATATATTAGTAAAGAAACGTAATTTTGCCTGATTCAGTTCTTCGATCCGCTCTTTTTCCTTCCTTTCAAACTCTAAAGAGGATTTCAAGGCAGCCTGACGGGTTTTAAAACGGGTAAATGCGACCATCAACGCAAGTAAACATAAGAAATAGAAAAGATAGGCCCAAGAAGTCGCATAAAAAGGAGCGGAAACGTGTATATTCAAACAAATTTCCTCATTCGGGTCTTCCTTACCGACCAGCGGACGAGCTTTAAGCGTGTAATCACCGGGAGGTAAGTTCGTATAAGTGATTGTTGTGCCGGAAGTCTGAGTCCATACTTTATCAAAACCCTCCAAACAATACTCAAATACACGATTACGATTATTATTGTAATTAAAGGAGGCAAATTCAACAGTTATATTGTTCTGTTTATAGTTCAGATAAATATCCGATGTTTTTGCCAATATATCAGTCAGAATACCGGACGGGTCATTCGGACAGATCTCGTCATTGAAAATAAACAGTTTATCGAAATTCAACAAATACCTGGAAGGTAGGGCATGTAAAGATTGTCTTTGAAACAAAGCCAAACCATTCGTGCCACTAATAAAAAGAGTTCCATTTTTGTCCAAATATAAAGCAGAGCCCTGGCTATAAGTCTGATCAAACAAATGATAAGTATTTTCTACTTCTCCTTTTTCGCTATTAAAAATAGAAAGTCCCTTTCCATGAAGGATAAACAAACGGCGCTCTTCAACAGATTCGCAAATATAATAACAATAATCACTTGGCAGACATTGATTAAAGGTACTGTAAGACTTAAAAGAGCGCTCTTTTTCCTGATATTCGAATACGCCCGATCCTATCGTGCAAAAGTAAATGTCACCCTTACTATCCTCAAAGATATGAACGACCTTAAATCTCCCTATCGCAGATGGATTATTGGCATCCATCGCATACTCGGTTACTTTAGATGAAGGCAAATCTACGCAAATAACCCCTCCGGTAGCCAAAGCCAGCCACATACGTTGCCGACGATCAATCAGGAATGTTTCAAAAGCGTATTCTTTGCTCACCAGCTTCCGAATGTGCATATCATCAGAGAGTGGTGAGAACTTCTCAGTCACCGGATCCATAAAAACAGGACCGCCTTGCGTCAACAGTGCAAGACCATCCTTATACTCTTGAATATCATTCACAATCTCATGCGGCAAAGACGTAGAATCACCCTTTATGTGATGGATGGTATGTCCTTTATTTGATTTTGTATCCAATATAAACAGCCCGCCGAGGTGAGTACCGACATACAAGCGCCCGTTCTCTTTCCGATAAAATATCGATTTTAAATTATTACTACCCACACTACTCATATCCCCCTCACGATGCTGATAACGAGCAAAAGCTCCGGTAGATGTATTATAATAGTTCAAGCCTCCTCCCTCCGTACAAATCCACAAATTTCCTCTGCTATCCTCTGTCATCTTTCCCACAACAGGAAAACTCAAACAATCTTCCTGCAAGGGCTCGGCATAGTAAAAATGATTGCTAAACTTACTGGGATTAAAGACATTTACACCTCCATAATAAGTTCCTACCCAAATATTGCCTTGCATATCCTTATGAAGAGACAAAACCGAATGATGACTCAATGTATTCGGAGAATCACCATAACGTGTATAATGATCCCACTCGCCCGTTACAGCATCATAACAGTCAAGCCCACGAAAAGTACCTATCCAAATATGGTTGAAATCGTCTTCCAAGACACATCGGATCTGATTATCTGACAATTTATTTTCACTTGAAGAACTCGTATAATGTGTCACTTCCCTATTTGCCGAGATCCTGTACAATCCATTCCAAGTACCCACCCAAATGTTACCGGCTTTGTCGCCCGAAATACATTGACAACCTTTATTAAACGGAACTAAGGTCTTCTGCTGATCCGGATTTTTCCGCGAAACGGCCACCAGATGGTTAGTAGCCACCCATATCCAGTCGTCATCAACATATATCATTCCTCCCGCTCCCAATCCTTCCTGCAATTGAGTGACAAAAGTCAAATCCGAATTCTCCGCCGTATAATAATAGATGCCGGATTTGCAACTCACCCACAAGGTATCATTTTTGCAGAAAAGGTCTCTCACATCATTCCGGCGCAGACAAGTAAACCGTTCCTTGTAGAGTTCAAATTTTATCAAATCATTTCCCGAACGTATATATATCCTCCCGTTCCCGTCTCCACAAAGTTTATTGATTTCATTATTCGTCAAACCATCATTTCCTTGTGAAGGACGGAATATTTTTACGTCCTTACCATTATATCTGTTTAGTCCCTCCGATGTCCCCAGCCACACTGCTCCCAGTTCATCCTGATAGATGGAAAAAATACAAACCTGAGACAATCCATCGGAAACTCCCAGATGTTTAAAATAGTGATTTTTAGCATCTATCATCACAAAACCTAAAATACTCAAGAGAAAGATGATATTTCTTTTCATGCACCACATAATTATATTACTAGCTACAAAAATAGCTAATAATACTGAATTATTATTTCAATACATCGTCTTTTTATATCATTTGTTTCCATCTCCTTCGCCGCCCCCTTTCACATCGTCATTGTCGATACTTCGTGCGGTTTTCTTCACACTGGCTTTCAACTCCCCGAACCGATAGCTGACACTAAAGCCAAAATTCCGGTTCGGGTACTTGTTCGAACTTTTCGAGATAAAGTTCACCCCTTCCGTGTGATTATTGTACGTCCTGTATTTCTCTACGATATTGCTACAATAAATATTCAAAGAAAGCCGTTCTTCTTTCAGGAAAGAGCGGCTCAATCCCAAACTGTAATAATTATATCCTGACCCTCTTCCCTGCAAACTGATACGCGGCGTACTCCCCCCTCCGTTCAAGCTCAAACGAATTTTTCCCGGTAAGGTTTGCTGAATTCCTCCATACGCAGAAGCATTCCACCCATAATTATGCAACTCTTGGGCAGGACTCCGCAAATCACTATAATTTCCACGCCCATTAATATAAATCCTCGTTTTAGGAGAAGCATTCCAGTTCAAATAAAAGTTCAATCCTGTTTCCCGGCTTTTACCAATATTATCATACGTGCTATACAAAGCCCCATAAGGAGCTTTATGACCACCTTCGAATATTTCTCCGCCTCTATCAGCAATCAGGCGGCTGACTCTTTCGATTCCATTGTTATTGAAAGAATGGCGCAAAGAGAGATTGATGTTGAACCTAGCCGTAAAACTGCTGTAGGACAAATCAAACGAATGACTCTTCTCACTCTTCAGGTTCGGGTTTCCCTGATTAATGAACATCGGATTCTGATTATTGAAATAAGGATTCAAGTTCCAAATGCCCGGACGCCAGATACGCATATTATATCCACCGAGGAGGTTCTGCGTCTCACCTAGTTTTATTCCTAAGGAGATGGAAGGAACCAAATCACTGAAATTCGAATAAAAGTTTTCACCCGGACCGACCAGATACTTCACCTCTTGTATGGTTTGCTCATAACGCAATCCCGGTTTAAAAGTAAATCCCTTGTATTTCAGCGTATATCCGGCATAAGCGGAGATGATATGATTCAAATGACGGTACTCGCTGCTACGATTTTCATTATATGCATAGTTGTCATCTGCTCCCTCGGCTTCATAAAATCGATTATCACTGGAGTTACGTCGGAAAATATACTTGGCACCGGTTTCAATCGTATGCAGTTTTCCAATCGGAGTAATATAGTCCACCTGGAAAGTCTGTTCCATCATATTGGTCTTTCCGTCCGAATGGAAATTCTTCAATGACAATTCTTTGATGATATCCTGTTTATTCTCATCAGGCTCGATATCCAGATAAGTATTGTATGAATCATTCGTTTGAGGTTGGGTATTGATTTTATACGAAAGGGTAATCATCCGCTCTTTGTTCTTCCGGGAAGTACGCTGATAGTCTATATTCCCGTTGATAGAATACCATGACCCTTTTCCATGATTATCCGTTCTGTAACGGTACGCAAAATTCCGGCGATCAGCTCCGTGCATAATCGTATTTCCGTCACTGTTATTCTTATCACTATCACCATACATACCGAAAGCCATCGTCAGCAGCCTCAACGTATCAATCTCGTAACTGGCTTCCAAATTGCCATGCTGGAAATTTCCTTTCGACTTGGAGCTACTCTCCGATTCCAGGTTTTTCTCATTCTCCTGACCCGGTTCATAATTTTCGCGGTAACTGTCGGAATAGCTCCTCGGACTATTATTATAATTGTAGTTGTAGTTGACAGAAACAGTCAGCTTGCCCTGTTTCACCATCGCGTAAGTACCGGCACCAACACCATTGTTGTCGGCATTTCCCCTGAAAGTAGCCGTGTAGCCTTCAAATCCGGAACCTATGGTGACAATATTCAGAATACCTCCTACACCTTCCGCATCATATTTAGCTCCCGGAGCAGTAATCACCTCAATATATTTAATTGTGTTTGCCGGCATACTTTTCAGCACTTCCTTCGGGTTATTACTCATCATATTATTGGGCTTTCCATTCACATGTATCTTGAAGCTGCTACTGCCGTTCACCTGTACGTTGTCTTCTCCGTCCACCGTCACCAAAGGCACTTTCCGAAGCATCTCCAATATGCTGTTCGATTTTGAGTCGGGATCATCTTCAATATTATATTCAATCTTATCCACCTCTACCTTTACCAAAGGTTTTTGTGCGACTACCTCCACTCCTTTCAATACGTTATTGGCCTCTGAAGAGACCATCGTACCCAAGTCAACCTCCTTCACAGACGGTTTCAGAGTAAATTCCTTTACTATCGGTGATTTACCAATGGAAGAAATGGTGATTATATAACTGCCCGCAGCCACATTCAGTTTTTCTTGAAACCTACCATTCGCCCCAGTCACTGCCATCTTTACCACTTTATCCGGCGTATTTTTGGGAGTAATCTTAATCGTGGCATACGGTTCTCCTTCCTGTGTTAAAGAGTCAACGAGTACTCCTTTCACAGTATAAGAGAGAGCTGTGGATTTTTGTGCCCACCCCATTGCAGATGCAACAAACACGAACAGCAATAGTAATAACAGTCTGTGTCTCATAACTGGAAATATTTAGTTTATGCTTATTAGATACCGGACATTCAAAAATTCTGCAAGATTAAAAGGCAAAAGTAGTTAGTTTATCAACGTTTACGATTTTTTCGGAGTTAAGAATATGAAACGAATGGATAAAAAATCTTATGACACAGTATATTTCCGGTATATCTCCTGCATATTTAAACATTTCCGCTCAGGGGTATCAATATTCCTTTGCTATGCCCAAATACATTGAGCCAAAGAATAGCATTTGAAGGTCGTTTGAACGGAGCAAGGCTACTGTATATGAACTGATTTTTGGACTGGCATTTGGTGGGAGTGCACAACCACGTGTAGGCATAGGTGGAGGTGGTTCCACATCTAAATTATCGTGGAGAGACAAAGATAAGTATCCCAAGAAACAAACGAACATAAAACGACATTAATAGCCTAAAATCTGTTGATTTTTGAGTCAAAGTCCCTGTTTTTCATTCTTTTATCGCATATTTTTGTCCATTTATGCAAGGATCTGCAATTCTTTTTATACCTTCGTAGTCGGAATTTGACAAATCTTTCAGAGAAAAGTCTGTCTTAATAATTACAACCTTTGACGATAACAGTGGAAGAAAAGGAATTTATGTCTTCAAAAGCTGACGCTTCATCGTATAATAGGCGATCGATAGGCACTGGTGCAACGTGTCAAAGTGCAGGATCATATAAAAACATTAATATGACAAGAAGTGAAGCAGAAATTAAACTAAATAAAATATTTGGCATAGGGCATTTCTATGACGAACAATGGAGGGCGATAGAACGTATACTAAAAGGAGAACGCATTCTCATGATTGAACGAACGGGATTTGGGAAATCATTGTGTTATCAATTTCCTGCAACTCAATTTTCTGGTATTACAGTTGTTTTTTCTCCCTTGATTGCACTTATGCGCGACCAAGTACGTAATCTTAATCAACGAGGCATTCCCGCTGCGTATATTAATTCAGAACAATCACCGGAAGACAATACACATGCCATTCACATGGCATTAAATAATAAAATAAAGATTCTATACATAGCTCCAGAGAGACAAGAGAACAAAGAGTGGTTGGATGCAACAAAAAAAATGGACCTGTCAATGGTCGTTATAGATGAAGCGCATACAATTTCAACTTGGGGGCATGATTTCCGACCTGCCTTTAGAAGAATTATAGAACTCGTAAAACTATTACCAGTATCTCTTCCTGTATTGGCAACCACTGCAACAGCAACCAAAAGAGTACAAAGGGATATAGAAAAACAAATAGGAGGTCATCTTACAACTATAAGGGGCAATCTTATTAGAGAAAATCTTTATTTACAAGTTATAAAGGTTAAATCAGAAGAGGAAAAATTGATTTGGCTTGCTGCGAATCTGAATGACATTTCGGGAACTGGATTAATTTATACAGGTACAAGAGTTGATACTGAGATATATTCCAAATGGCTTCAATATGTAGGAATAAATGCCATCGACTATAATGCAGGCTTTGATGCAGCAACTCGTAAAGATATCGAAAACGGATTGATGAACAACAAGTGGAAATGTGTAGTTTCCACAAATGCTTTAGGCATGGGGATTGACAAGCCAGATATTCGCTTCATTATACATACACAAATACCATCGTCTCCAATTCATTACTACCAAGAAATAGGAAGAGCTGGCAGGGATGGTAAACCTACAAGAATAATATTATTCTACAACGAGAGCAAAGATTCCAGAACGAATTATGCTACAGATTACCAGCTGCCTTTATCATTTATAGAAAACGCACGTCCTTCTGTAAGCAAATATTACAACGTTATAGAATTAGTGAAGGATGAGCCTCTTTCTGAACGGGAAATTTTAAAAAGAGCCAACCTTAAACAAAATCAAATTAGAGTTATTAAGTCCGATTTGATAGATCAAGGTATAATTAAAGATGTATTGTATGGAAAGTCCAAGAAATATGAGTACCAATATAATGCAAAAGAATTAGACACGTCGAATTTTAAGGAATTACGTGAGGCCAAAATAAAAGATTTAGACTCTATGGTAAAGTATGTTTATACCAATGAGCCAAGAATGAAATATTTGTGCGATTTTCTTGATAATGAAGTAAAATGCAATTATTCAAACTGTGACAATACTAATATGCCTCAACTGAGCGTAGAACCGGATTTTAGTTTATTGTCTAAGTTGGAAGAATACAGAGAAACTTATTTCCCCGAATTGGATTTGGCCGTATTCACCTACAAGCCCCAAACTGGATATAGAATGAGGATGCCAAAGCCTAACTATATCGAAATCTATAAAGATAACAATGTTTTTGTTTCTTTTGAAACAGATCGTATTGACCTTGGCATTTTTTCTAAAGAAGATAAAGCCATCGTACATGACATCATTGAAAAGCATGTATGTTCTGCTTCTAAACTCACAAACGGATATGCTGCTTCATATTATGGAGTTTCAAATGTTGGAACAGCGTTACATCGTTCAAAATATGAGAATGGAGGCGATTTCCCCAACTTCTTACTTAAAAAGGTCTTGTCTCTTTTGGGAAAGAAATACAGAGGAATAAAATTTGATATCGTATTATATGTTCCTCCAACACGATCAGGGGACTTGGTAAAGAATTTTGCAGAGAAAATAGCACATACAATAAAAGTACCCATTTCACATGATTTAGTGAAAACAAGACAAACTGACGAACAGAAGATTTTTCAAAATTCATACAGTAAACAAGACAATGTTAAAGATGCCTTTACTATAAAAAACAGTATAGTTAAAGGAAAAACAATCCTTTTAGTTGATGATATATATGATAGTGGGGCTACACTTAAAGAAATAGGAAATACATTAACTAATTGTGGAGCTAAATGGATTGTACCAGTAGTAATAGCAAAGACAGTAGGAGGAGCATTATGACAAATCAAGAATTGACATATTGGGTTACGTTGGCATTAATGCCCAAAATATGGACAAAAAGGAAAAATGAAATTTATGTAAATTGTTTTAATCACAATCCTAAAATTTCCATAATAGAATTGTTTGAGGAACCTTCGTATTGGGATGAATTAGGATTAAATGATTCTGAAAAGGAGCTATTCAAGGCGACTTATAGCCAATTGGCTAATAACTCATTTTTAGTAGAAGATATGTTGTCTCAAGGTTATGACATTATTCCACTACATAGCGATAGCTATCCTGCAATTCTTAAGAAAAATCTTAAGATAGCAGCTCCAACTGTTATTTTCACCAAAGGCAATAAGAATATCTTTAGAGAGCATTCTATAGCTATTGTAGGTTCAAGGAAAGCAGATGAAATATCACTTAAGTTTACGGACAATGTGGCAAAAAAAGCTTCTTCTGAAAACAAAATTGTAGTCAGTGGCTTTGCAAAAGGAGTTGACAAACAGGCTCTTGATTCTGCATTAGAGAATGGTGGCAAAAGCATTATAGTCTTGCCTCAGGGAATAATGACCTTCTCGTCAGGATTTAGACAGTACTATAAGGAAATAACACAGGGACGTGTATTAGTTATGAGCACATTTGCACCGCAGGCACCATGGAGAAAGGAATTAGCTATGGCAAGAAATCCAATTATCTATGGTATGGCATCAGATATCTTTGTTGCCCAAAGTGCAAACAATGGAGGTACTTGGTCTGGAGTTATTGACGGACTGAGAAAAAAAAGGAGTATTTATGTAAGATGTCCAGAAACAAATGAAGCGAATGCTAACTCAGAACTCATAAAAAAAGGATCCATACCTGTAGACATACATGGCGACATATGCAAGTACGTAATGGATGAATTAGAAGAGGACAAACAAGATGAAATCATTAAAGCCAAGATAATATCTATATTGTCAGCTGGACCTGTTTCATTAAAAAATATCCTTTTGAAATTAAAACTTGAATGGAGTGATTATAAAATGAAGAAATATTTGGAAATGCAGCAGGGGATTGAGAAATGCAAGATCAAAAATAGAGTATATTATAGCTTAAAATGTGGTCAAATGTCTCTTTTTGAATAAGCAAGAACAGGATCTATCTTAGCTGTACTCTCAGATTTTATAATGACACCGAGTTCACAAGTAATGTATTGATGTCGCTTCATAAAGTGATGAACTTTGTAAAATCAAACACAAAGGGTAATTTTCCAATGTATATTCGGCAAGCTCTCTCATACATAAAAACGAAAATCCTCTTTCATCCTATCACCGTCTTCCTGAAACGCCCTATTCATCGTATTTACAGAGCGGTGATAGGTTGTTACTAACCTATCACCTCATCTATCACCTATCACCGCCTAATTTTTGAAGGTTATGGACAAAGGCAATATTGTCCTAAATAAATTTTGAGCATGAGCTAACTGACTATACTGTTAAGTATAGCCTCGAGAGTTCAAAATCAATCCCCCCTAATCGTTTTCGATGGTTTCGGGAGGTGGTGTAAATGGTTGATCAAGCCATTTTTGGAGGTCGATTTTGGTAAATGTGTTCAGCCGGAGCGTGACCACAAGGTTAGCCAATGCCCATTTGTATCTTGCGATGTGCTTTAGCCATGTCAGAATCAGCATTGTAGTCATAGCAGTCCATATTTGGGTCTCTACGGCATTGCGGGATGTGCCGATAAAGCTCTTGATGCGTAGCAGTTGCTTGAGGTTGCGAAAGAAGATTTCTATGTTCCACCGAGCCTTGTACAGAGCCGCTATGCTTGATGCTGCCAATGTGAAGTTGTTTGTGAGTAACTCAATTTCAAAACCGTGTTCATCGTTCCATACTGCGATGCGACGTAAACGTTTGGGATATTTGGATTTGGCCGCCGAGAGTTCGAACTCGATTATTTCGTCAATAAGTACATTCTGAGCGTGTTTTTCAGGCAAAGGCAACTCCTCTATGGCTTTGTACCGGATATTGTCTTTATGACGCACTACAAAGAACACGTTGCTGCTGTCCCAATTATTCAGCAATGAGTAGTCACAGTAGCCTCGGTCGGCTACTACAATACTATACGGATGTAACTCAATATCAAAAGCAGCTTTGTTGTCGGTGGTTTTGCCATCGGTGATATTCACGAACTCCGGCAAAAGACTGTCATAGTCCAATAGCGTGTGCATCTTGACCGCCCCCTTGGTGGTAGTGTAATGTGCCCAGTCATATATTGACAGAGTCAATGACACCAATGTGGAGTCGAGCAGTTTTATCGGCATCTTGAAACGGAACTTTCTTCGTTGCCATAGGGCTTGCTGTCCGAAATACTGAAACAACGAGTAGAATATGCCGCGAAAAACCGAACTGTCTCGGTTGGCGTTCTGATATGCTACCGTTGACTTGGATGGTGCACGGTTGATTCCCAAATGATTGAGGTTGCCGGTGGCTGATTTCAGCCCGTTTGAGATATCTCTGACTGAATCACATCCTGAGAATTGGCTGAAAATCATGCTAACAAACTGACTCCATGTATTGTAGCCCTTACAATGCTTGTCTGACCCCGAAGATTTTATGATTTTCCTGATATTTTCTTTCGGGAGATGTGATATTACCTGTGCGAAAAGTGTTATATTTGCCATAGGAAGTAGATGAGTTGGTAGCTTGCTACTAAGGTAGTCATTTTACCTTAGTTCTACTTCCTTTTTATTTGTTCCCCCCAATTTATTTAGGACAATATTGGGACAAAGGGCTAATTTTTGCGATTTGTTTCAAGATGTTTCAATTGCTTGAAACACTTTGTTCCAAGGCGCTGAACACTTTGTTCCAAGGCGCTGAAACACTTTGTTTCAAGGCGCTGAACACTTTGTTTCAAGGCGCTAAACACTTTGTTTTGACTTATACTAGAAATGGTTGTCACTTTTAGAGGCTAGTTACTAAATAAGTTGTCACATTCTGTTATTCATAACTAAAACAGTTGTTAGTTTCTTCCCTTTGCTCCTAAGATAGTTGTCATACGTAAAAACAATGGACAAATCTGAGTGTGCTCGGGCTCTCGGTATCGCAAATATAGTATTTATTTATCATATGGAACCTTATTTTTTCCACAATGATTTTCCCGGCACCTCTCCATGATATACGTCCATGGGTTTTTTCATACCTATGCTCATATGTGGTCGTCCATTATTATAGAAGTCAATCATTCGCGTAATCTGCTCCCGTGCCATCTCTTTATCCCTGAACAGCGACATGCCGTATATCCATTCCGTTTTCAGGATGCCATTCATCCTTTCTGCTACCGCATTGTCCGTCGGGTTGTAATCTTCAGTCATGCTCACACGTATATGATGAGTGACCAGTGTGTCGATATAGGCATCGCAGGCATACTGTACCCCCCGGTCGGAATGGTGGATTGTGCCGCAAAGATTGCCACCTCCAGCCTCATTGATGGCCTGTTCCAGTGCCTGTAGCGTATATTCGGCATGCAAACTGGGAGAGAGCACCCATCCTAAAACGGCATGTGAGTACATGTCCGTTACAAGATGGAGGTAGCATACGCCACCTTCAATCCAGATGTAAGTGATGTCACATACCCAGATATGGTTCGGGTATTGTGCCGTTACCCCCTTGATCAGATTCGGATACTTCTTGTAAAGATGGTGGGAGTCCGTCGTATGCCTGGGTTTCTTCGGGGGCAGCATAAGGCGTTCCGAACGCAGCAGATGAAGGAAGGCATCCCGCCCTCCGGTTATCTCGCTTCCATAAAGGGAGCGGAGCTCATGGTATAATTTCAAACCACCGATGCCCGGAGCCTTTGAGCGGTAGAAGAAGACGGCATCCAAGATGGCTGTTCTGATCTGATGACGCGACAAAAGATTTTTTTTCTTTTTGTAATAGGCCTGGGAAGACATGCCAAACAGTCCGCAAAGGGTTTTCACACTGATGTGAGGAAACTCTTCACGAAGGCCGGTGACTATTTGGCACCATCTTTTTTTAAGATGGAAATCCCTTCTTCTCTTTCTGTGAGTTCAATCAGTCTTTCAAAGGCATGGGAACGAAGTTTTTCAAGTTCCAAAGCCTTTCTCAGACGCAAATTTTCCGCTTCAAGAAGTTCTTCTTTAGATTTTGATTTTGGATTCTTTTTCATTTGAAGATCTGACAGAAGTTCGGGGGACAAAGATAAGGAATCCGAATCAATTGCATAACACTTTTGCCAACGCAGAATATAAGTATGGTTGGGTAAACCCCATTTCTTGGCAGTAGCAAACATTGACAAACCGCTACTGAAGTAATCACGGAGAACTTCCAATTTGAAAGTCTCAGAATAAATCTTACGAGATAATTTAGACATAATTTTTCTTTTTTTATGTCTCTAAAAAGGTGTCAACCTAAATCCGTATAAGACATTTCAAGGCGCTAAACACTTTGTTCCAAGCCGCAAAAACACTTTGTTTCAAACTGCAATACTATAATAAACACGAAAAAGCTTGGCAGACCGGATAATAAAGCCTATCTTTATACACCTTTAATAAAAGGCATAAATAATAAACATTTTAACATGAAGATTACTTTGATGCGGGACAACAACGGCACATCAACCATGCGCACGTTGGACATAAACCTACAAATTGAAGCGATGAAGCATGAAACGAAAGCCCGACCGATAAGTAATCTACGGACAAGCATACGTTATGCCTCACCGGACAGTAAATTGGAAGCAGCTCAAAAACTGCCCAAAGTCATTCCTGCGGCTAACTTCCGCAAAACCCCGAATGGTACACAAATGACCGGATATAACGGCATTGTACAAATAGAAGTCAACCATCTGGCAAATCGGACGGAAGTAAACCGTATCAAACAAGAGGCATCGGAACTTACACAGACTTTCGCCGCCTTTATGGGTTCCAGCGGTCATTCCGTTAAAATATGGCTACGCTTCACGCGTCCGGACAAATCACTTCCTAAAGACCGGGAGGAAGCAGAAATATTCCAGGCTCACGCCTACAGAAAAGCCGTCAGCCTTTATCAACCGGCACTCTCCTACTCCATCGAACTAAAAAATCCGACATTGGAGCAATTCTGCCGGCAAACGTGTGATCCGGAACTTTACTATAATCCCGATTCCACCGTCATTTATATGCGTCAGCCACTGGAGATGCCATCGGATACAACCTACAAAGAGTCCGTACAGGCAGAAACCTCTCCTTTCAAACGACTGATTCCCGGTTATGACAGCTTCGAAACGTTATCCGCACTCTTCGAAGCGGCTCTGAACAAGGCTTACCATTCACTAAGCGAACTTCATCCCCACATACATCTACACTCCGATGAAGATCTCAAACCATTATTGGTCCGCCTGGCGGAAAACTGCTTTCAGGCAGGCATACCGGAAGAAGAAACAGCCCGTTGGGCAATCGCTCATTTCTATACTCCAAAGAAAGAATTTCTCATCCGGAAAACCATACAGAACGTATACACAGGAGCCAAGGGATTCGGACAAAAATTACCTTTATCAGCCGAACAGGAACTGGAATTCCGAATGGAAGAGTTTATGCAACGCCGATACGAATTTCGTTATAACACCATGACGACTGTTACGGAATTCCGCGAACGGAACACCTTTTGTTTTTGTTTCCGACCCATCAGCAACCGTATACGCAACAGTATCGCCATGAATGCACGCCTGGAAGGTCTCAACTTATGGGACCGGGACGTGCTTCGTTACCTCGATTCCGACCGCATCCCGATATTCAACCCTATCGAGGATTTTCTTTTCGGAATAGATGTCCGTTGGGACGGACGCGACCGGATTCGTGCACTGGCCTCTCGTGTTCCCTGCAACAACGCCCACTGGCCGGATCTGTTTTACCGTTGGTTTCTAAACATGGTGGCACATTGGCGTCACACGGATCGAAAGTATGCCAATTGTACGGTACCGCTACTTGTCGGTCCGCAAGCTTATCGAAAATCGACTTTCTGCCGGAATTTGTTGCCACCGGAACTACAGATATATTATACCGACCGAATCGATTTCAGTAATAAAAGGGATGCCGAGCTGGCTCTCAATCGTTTTGCACTCATCAACATGGATGAATTCGACCAAAACAGAGTGAGCCAACAGGCTTTTTTGAAACATATCCTGCAAAAGCCGGTGGTTAATATCCGTCGTCCTCACGCCACTGCCACACAAGAGATGCGCCGTTACGCTTCATTCATAGGAACAAGCAACCACAAAGACTTACTGACTGACACATCCGGAAGCCGACGCTACATTGTTGTCAATGTAACCGGTCCGATTGACTGTTCTCCAATCGATTACGAACAACTGTATGCACAAGCCATGCACGATATCTACAAGGGAGAACGCTACTGGTTCGACACTGAAGATGAGAAGGTTATGACCGAAGCCAATCAGGAATTTCAAGTGACCCCCATTGCGGAGCAGTTATTCCACCAGTTTTTCCGGGCTGCCAAAGAAGAGGACGAAGAATATGAGTCACTTCTTGCTATTGAGATACTGGAACAGGTGCAACACGACAGTAGAATTCATATATCCGATTGCAATATTATTCAGTTCGGAAGAATATTGCAAAAGAATCAAGTGCCTTCCACGCACACCAAACGCGGGAATGTTTATAAAGTGGTGCGGATCAAGCCGAAAAGAGCATAAATATACACCTCTCCGGCAGGTGATAGGTGACAGATACAGGTGATAGGTTAGGGATAACCTATCACCACTCCGTAAATACGATGAATAAAGAGTTTCAGAACGATGGTGATAGGTTGAAAGAGGAATTGACGAAATCAATAGGGAGAGAAAGAATCAGGCTTCCTCTACGATTTTCCAATTTCCAATGCTTCTTGTCGCACTATCAAAGTTAACGCCTATTTTCATCACTTTCCGATGATCCGGCTGATAAGGAATAGCATATCCCTTACTATTTATTTGTGCCAGTGCTTCCTCCGGAGTTCCATCTACCTTAAATTCAAAGACATAAATGGCATCTTGCATCTTTACTACTACGTCCGCCCGTCCGATTGCGCTCTTCACCTCCGCATCCACATACTGTCCCATCAAACGAAACAACAAATAGAAGATTGTCTGATAATGCTTTTCCTGCTTATTTTCCAAATCATTGGGAATCGAAGCAAAGAAAGATCTGATTCGTTCCAGACATTCGGTCAATCTGCCGGCACGCAAATCTTTAATAAAAGAAACGACATAAAATGTATTCTCACGGGCAGGTAGATGTACATAAGCAGGCATTAGAGATTCGATGAATCCTTTCCGCACTTCTTTGTTAGGATAAGCCAATGTGTAGAGTTGAAACTCCGGGTCATACCCTTTGATGGTAAGATAACCACTCTGATAAAGAACAGGAAGAGGATCGGTAATAACACTCGTTGGTGCATCAAACTGCTCTGCAGTAGCCGTTGCGCCATCCAACTCGCGAATGTCGAAATTACTCTGCTGCAATAGATTTATCAGGAAAGTAGGCGTCCCGGTAGAAAACCAGAAATTACCATAGCTCTTTTGAGCAAACGCATTAAACAAACTGAAAGGATTGTAAACATCTTCACTGTTTTTACTAAAATGATATCCGTCATATTGTTGTTTCAAATGCATACAGACCTCCTCATAAGTTTCATTATTAGCCTGTGCCATCATTTCAATATCAGTTCTCAATTGCGTATGTAATTCCCGTTCGGTTATACCACAGATAGCACTATAGTCGTCTCTCATGCTGATATTCTGCAAATTATTCAGTTCACTGAAAATACTCATCTGACTGAATTTACTGATACCCGTCATAAGCAGGAAACGAAGATATTCTCCTTGCGCTTTCAAAGGACTGAAGAATTTCCGCATCTCTTCACGAAGTTGATTTTGCAGTTCCGGCAAATGGTTACTGTCTAATAAAGGGGCATCGTATTCATCAATAAGCACAACTACCTGCAAACCGGTTTGCTGATATGCCCTCTCTATTATTCCGGAAAAACGAGCCGCATAACCTTCTTCTTCCGGGTCACTACCATAAATACGTTCCCATTCACGAAGTTGAAGATTCAAGCGTTCTTCCAAATCAGCCATGGCAGTGTATTTTGTCATACTGAAATCAAGGTGCAACACCGGATAAACATTCCACTCTTTCTCCAAACGTTCCATCGCCAACCCTTGAAACAACTCCTTCTTCCCCCGAAAATAAGCATCCAAAGTAGATACCAACAGACTTTTCCCGAAACGACGGGGCCGACTCAAGAAATAAACCTTATTGGTATTAGCCAAACGATAAATCAACTCCGTCTTATCTACATAGACGTTGTTATTATTGCGTAAGTCTTCAAAATTCTGTATCCCTATCGGGTATATTCTGAAAGTAGTATCCATAATGCCAGTCCTTATGAAATTGAAATGTAGACAAATATAGGCATTAAAATATAGACTTCAAACAGTACACACTGTTTTCTACACTTCATTCGGTTAAAAGCAATCGTGCTTATACTTTATTCTTTCTAAAAACAATGAAGTACCCGGGGAATTTATTACCTTTGTGTAGTTGATTTATAAAACCGGAGTATATGAGCACTAAAATTTACCCCATTGGCATACAGAATTTCGAAAAGATTCGTAATGACGGTTATTTCTATATTGATAAAACGGCATTGATGTATCAGATGGTCAAAACCGGTAGTTATTATTTCTTAAGCCGCCCACGCCGCTTCGGGAAGAGCCTGCTCATCTCTACTATGAAAGCCTATTTTCAAGGGAAAAAGGAACTGTTTGCAGGGCTGGCTGTAGAAAAGCTGGAAAAGGACTGGATTAAATATCCGATATTACATCTGGACCTTAATATCGAAAAATATGATGTACCGGAAAGTCTGGATAATATACTCGAAAAATCGTTGACTGCGTGGGAAAAGCTCTATGGTGCCGAGCCTTCCGAACGTTCATTTTCCCTGCGTTTTGCCGGCATCATAGAACGCGCCTGCAAACAGGCAGGGCAACGTGTAGTTATTTTGGTAGATGAATATGATAAGCCCATGTTACAAGCCATCGGCAACGAAGAGTTGCAAAAGCAATTCCGAGATACGTTAAAACCTTTCTATGGGGCACTCAAAACGATGGATGGCTATATAAAGTTTGCATTCCTGACCGGCGTTACAAAGTTCGGCAAAGTCAGTGTGTTTAGCGACTTGAATAATTTGGATGACATATCGATGCGAAAAGATTATGTTGAAATCTGCGGTGTCAGTATTCAGGAGCTTCATAAGAACTTAGATGGCGAACTACATGAGTTTGCAAAAACGCAAGGCTTATCGTATGACAAGCTCTGTGCAAAACTAGAAGAATATTATGACGGCTATCATTTTACACATAATTCTATCGGCATATATAATCCGTTTAGTCTACTTAATGCTTTCAAATATAAGGAATTCGGTAGTTATTGGTTTGAGACGGGTACACCTACCTATCTGGTGAAATTGCTGAAAAAGCATCATTATGATCTGGAACGTATGGCACACGAAGAAACCGATGCGCAAGTATTGAACAGCATCGACTCCGAATCGACCAACCCGATCCCGGTGATTTACCAAAGCGGATATCTCACTATCAAAGGGTACGATGAAGAGTTTGGGATATATCGCTTAGGTTTCCCAAATCGTGAAGTGGAAGAAGGATTTATTCGTTTTCTGCTTCCTTTTTATGCGAATGTGAATGGAATACCACACCAATAACGGACGCATAGACCTCGTCCTGCAGACAGACAAATTCATTTATATTATGGAATTCAAGCTAAACGGAACAGCAGAAGAGGCTTTGCAGCAAATTAACGACAAATGCTATGCGCTGCCTTTCAAAACGGATGGGCGAAAATTATTCAAGATAGGGATTAACTTCAGTGAGAAAACCCGTAATATTGAAAAATGGATAGTAGAATCCTGAAGTATAACCCTCCTTGAATATACCAGTGCCACGCATCCATTGACGATATCCTGAGCTATTATTAACGGAGATCTTATCCCAACCCCGGCCACGCTTTGGCTAAATAGGTAGCCTCGAGCACATTTTCTAAATTATCATTCAGACTCGGAAAGAAATCAATTCCTGTCTTTTCTTCCAGTTCATCTATGGATAATGCATAGTCAACAAGCTTTATTGGTTTTGACGGTTTATTGTCAGTATGTTCCATCCAAAAGGCAATCGCTTTGAAAGATTCTCCCTTTTTAAACAATAAAGCCATATAATAATATTTAGGAACAGGCTTGCTACGGTCACCACCTATATATTCTTTTATTTGTTCTTCCTTATCAATCGTTCCGCCTTTTACCACATATAAGGTATCTGAAGCTGTACAACTACGACCCCATGACTGCACTTGTCCTTCCAAATCCACCCAAATTCCTGTATTAAAATTGTTCCGTTGTGGACTCATATTCGTATAATAAAAGGTCTGGTCGTTGGCTTCTTGCTGATAAAGTCGGTCGGCAGAAGCGCAGAGGTGCCCTCTATCATAACCTTTTCTTCCAAAATCAGCTTGAATACGCTGATATTCCGTATCAAGAGAAGGGTCCGGAATAAATTCATTACCACGAGTTGCCCCATCATGCAGTCTAGTTTGATTATCGAATCTGAATGCAACCCAACGAGAGTGCTTCTTACTCTTATCGTATTCCATACTGAAAGAGGTTACTTTCTGTCCTTTGAAAGTAGTAGAGTGAGTTATTAATACATCGTTTGCACCATTGCGAAGAGCGGGGAGTTCTACAATGCCGGTGGCAAAATTACTGGAGTTATTGTTATTTTCGTCATCGCTATCGCAAGAGATACATACTAAAACATATAATACAACATTCAGCAGATATGCAAATTTATATTTCATCATATAACCATTATATCTATACTAAAAGCACAAAAAGGAAGCCTGTAAACAGGCCTCCTTTTATTACTCAAACTTAATTAATTATTCCATGGTATGAGAACCTAATCCAGATATATCATTCTTAGCTAAGACCTCCCACTCTTCTGTATTAAAGACCGTAGAAGGAGCTTTTACTGTAGCCTTTCTCCTAAAAGTCTTATCCTTTGCAAAATCTGCGACAGCTTGTCCCGGTGTTTCTGAAGATGCGCCAAAAAGATCTATTAGCTTTCCATTCTTAAATAACCCTACAGGGTCATTACCATTAAAATTGATAACATCATTATTAACAATAGCTTCTCCAGCATAAACAGTAGCCTGGCTGTTTTTATATATAATAACAGACTTGGAAGCGAGCGAACCACTTAAAGTAACTTCTTTAGTCCACGTCCCTTTACCATCTTGTTCCAGTTTTAACACATAAGAAGATAAATCGATTGATTGACTAGTTGGATTGTAAATTTCTATATATTTATTATAAGAAGAACCTTCTACATATTCAGAAATAAATAGTTCACCTGTACTTGGTTCCGGTTCAGTTCCACCACCTTCACCTGTACCATATTTCACATTGTCAATTTGGTATGTAGGCAAACTCTTATTTACACCTGTACTTACAACTATATATTGGAATCCAACAAACCCCACTTTACCATTATAACTGCTCAAATCAACATTGATATCTTTCACCCATGCAAAATTAGTTCCCGAAGTAGGAATCTGATTAACTGAGATTTCATTTCTAATAACCTTTCCATTAGCCTCCTTCTGTAAAAAGAAGACTTTCAGTGTCATACCTTCTTTCCAATTTGCTCCGGCACAGTCAAATGTAAATTTATTAGCCGAATTAACAGTAAAGGCAGGAGTGATAAACCATGCCTCCATTGTTACATCAGCAGCTACATTATAAGGGGTTGCTTTAATATATTTATCGCTTTTATAGGTTCCAGTTTGCCAAATATTAGTCGCTTGAATAGCCTTATTAATCCACCCGTCCAAACTATAATTCTGGTTCTGTGTTGTGATGTCTTCAAAGTTCGCTTCAAAAGTTGTTTTAGGGTTAGAAGCATCTAATCCAAACGGGTCATCACCAGCAGGAGCTTCAGTTCCGCCACCTTCGCCATACACAATGTCATCAATTCCATAAGTCTGTACCTCTTCACCTCGTGTTGCTATATACTGGAAACCGATAAAACCATTCTGTCCAGCATAAGTACTTAGAGCTACCTTTAAATCACCTGTCCATTGATACGCACCGGTAGTAGGAATATCAGTAACAGATATTTCATGACGTTCCATTTTACCATCTTTCATCTGCAAGAAGAATACCTTCAAAGACATTGTTTCAGAATACTTATTTACAGTAGCTTTAAAAGTAAATTGCTTTTCCGCACTAACAGTAAAGTAAGGAGTCACAAACCAATATTCTGCTGTCTCACCACTATTTACCCCATAAGTTGAAGCTGCCAAATATTTTTGAGAAGTAAAAATGCTTCCTTGCCATACTCTCGTTCCTTTTACGGCCTTGTTAATCCAACCGACTTTTGAATAATCTTTTTGATGTTCAACATCTGAAAAGTCGTTAGAAAAATCAGTCAACGGAGCTACTGAAGTATCCAATCCCAAAGGATTATTCGGGTCTAGTTCTTCTCCACCGCCTTGTTCTTCACCAATCCCCTTATTATTAAATACTGCTGCTGTCGTATTAATCAATGCTGCCTTACCAAAACCGGCATTCAACTCACCTTGAATCAATAAGACTCCTCCCTGATTTTCAGGATGGTCTTTCAGATTTAAAGCAGTAGACAGAGCACTTCCATTCTTTATTTTTACCGGCAAGCATTTGCTTTCATTAGTTTCATCAGGACTTTCAGCAATGAGCACATTAGATGTGATATTAAAAGGAGCAGTAAAGCTGGCTTTATTGCCTGCAAATTCTCCTTTATCATCATATACATTTTCTATAGCACCCACAATATATCCTTGCACCCAAGCAATAGAACCGTCTTGTTTTTTCTGCGCTGCTTCAATATTATATGGATTCTCTTTTGTACCATCACCCGTCAATCCCGGGACATCACCTTCTCCCAATATATCGTAAGGAGCCGGTACATCACTACATGAACTAAATGTAAACACCGCAAGCAGTGTCAAGAATAAAGCATTTAGAATCTTTTTCATAATTATATGTGTTTATTGAATTAATTATTTCGTTTGATATCGTTCAAAGTGCGGACAATAACCTCCCACTGATTATTGTAACGCAACAGAATACCTGTAATATTTACACTGCCTTGCGGCATCACTTCCAACGAGAAGTTTGCATAAGCACTAGTATAAAGGAATAAGCTACTTCCACTCTGTGTACCGTCGGCATACGTAAAATAACGTTTCACAGAACCTTCATCTCCCGGAGCGTAAGTAGCTGTTCCATCCGCTTCGGAAAGTTTCACATTTTTGAAAGTAACCAATACCGGAGCTTCTTTCAAGTCTATAGCTTTAAGATCGGCAGGAGTGGAAATCTCAATCGGTGTCAGTTCCGGATAGTATAATTTAGGTTCATTAATCAAACGTACATGTTGCTTCCAGACATACTCAGGCATACGGCCTACAGAATTATTATAAACTGTTCCAATCTGTGCCTGTTTACGATAGCTACCTATCTGCAAACCTTTACAGTCGATTACCACTTTCTGTCCTACCGGGCAGAAGGCATACAATCCGGTTGCATTGACACCGATAACGATAGCACCCGTTTCGTCTGCGACCACCAGCTTCTTGTACAGGTTTCCACTTTCGTCATCGCAAGTGATCACTCCTTCAATACGCGTTTCCTCTTCGATAGTCGTATAAGTGTCTTTATCTGTATCAATAAAGTCATTGTATTTCTCTTTCAATGCAGCGATTGAAATCGTGCGCCCTTCCGGAATCGAATTATTGCCATACGCATTTCCCGTCACCGGATCATCATAGTTCTCACAGGAAGTGAGCCCTGCGCCACATAGCAGCAATCCGGCACATAATATAGATAGTAATTTCTTCATAATTGTTTCTTCCTTTCTTATTGTTTTGGATTGATAACTACACATTCTTAAAATCTATAGCCAATGTTCAAGAAAGCATTGAACGGGAATGCGTAGAAATACTTAGAGTTTTTGGAAAACTTGTAAATACGTGCGTCACCGTCTTTGTAATTGTCATCACGGTTCTGCTCGAAACCGCCTGTACGCAAATCTGTATTGTTCAATATATTAGTCAGACTCAAGTTAAGACTAATGCTCTTTCCATTGCGCAAACGGATATATTTTCCAATAGAAGCATCCAACATAAATCCGCCATCCAGTTTCTCCTGACCCGGTATATTGAGAACCGGATTTCCATTAGCATCCACACCGGCACCGCTTTTATCCAAGACACTGCCCAGACGACGATAGCTTGAGAAATCGATATATACACGATCATAATAGTTTCCGGTCAAATTGAAGAACCAGCCATTTACGTTATAATCCAAAGCAAGGCTATAAGCAGAGAGCGGAGTGCCATTCGCACGCATACCTTCAGTATAAACACGGTCGTTCTTTGATTCGTTCTCACTTTCATACGTCATTACAGCATCCGGATTATTGATATACTTAGCCTCGCTCCAAGTACCGATAGCTGTCAATGAAAGTTCACTTGTCAGTTTAAAAGTAGCCGCAGCCTCTATTCCCCAATGTTCCTTTTCAATGCCGTTCATTGACAGATAAGTGAAACGTGCTTCGCTATCATTATAGAAAGCATCCATCTCTACCTGATTCTGGAAACGAGTATAGTAACCTGTCAGACGTCCCATCACCCATGAAGCATTGAAGTTGTAAGTCAAATCACCGCCAATGATACGCTCGGTTTTCAGGTCTCTCACAAAGTCATTCTTAATACGCGGAGCGATAAATGAGTTATAAGCCAACGGTGCACGTTCTTCATATCCGGCGTTCAGTGTAAAAGAATGGTTACCATTAATCGCCCAATTCAAACCGGCTTTTACACCTCCTTCGAGGAACTTCGCCGTACCGCTGCTACCAAGTGATTTCAACGGAGCACGTCCGTTTCTCATCAATCCGTCACGAAACATTTGTGTAGATCCGATCTTACCGGAAACAAAATAATTTAATGATCTGCCATTATTACCCTGATAACGTACCCATGCGCTCTGCTTATTCACATAGATATTATAGTCATAGCCGAATTTATCACCCTCACCGATACGACGGTTAGGATTATCAAGGTCATTCTGCACCATGCCGGAGCTAGCTCCATGGTCACGTACAGCAAACTTATCGACATCCGTATAAAGCTGTCCGCCCAGCAAGTCTTTCATTTTTTTGTAATGCATACCTTTCGTTGTATTCACGGCAATCCCTGCAACGTAACTATTACGTTCATTCCATTGATGATTGAATACAGAACTCAAGTTGAAAGCCAACTGATCTTCATGACGCTCTTCCACATAATAAAGTGTCTCTTTGCCTAATGCATTTGCCTGTTTATTGGCAAAATAAAGAGCATCCCAATCTAACTGACGATAAGCTTTATTGTTCTTCCAATTATTGGTCACCTCATTAAACTGCTGCAGCTCATCGGCAGTAGGAACAGATTCCCACACGTCGAAGATGGAGCTGGGCAACTTTTTATAATAATCCGGGCGCGGATCGGCTGCGTTACCATTCCAACCCAAAGCACTTTTGCCATAATTGGAATATTTGAATCCGGCACTCGTCACTAACTTCTTATTATCATCAATGGTGAAATTCCATGAAGCAATAGCCGATGGCTCGAACTGACGTACAATACGTGCATTTCGTTTTTCTCCATTCTGATATCCCCAGTTCGGATTATAATAATGACTGTTTGCTAAATAATAAGCTTCTTCGGTTGCCGCCATTTGCTGCCCTCTCTCTGTCGGTGTTCCCCAAGTTGCCAAAGAGAGACTATGACGATCGTTGAACACTTTCTCAGCACCGAGGAAATAAGATAGAGAGTTGTACTTGATGCCTTCAATATTTCCCTCGTTACCCCAACGATATCCCAATGAACCGGTAAATGCCCATCCATTATTCATCAGACCTGTAGAATAAGTATATATTCCACGCAAGATATAGTTGCGGTTACTACCTGATAAAGTTAGTTTTGAACCGGCCGCATATTGGCTGGCACGTAAATTGATATTGGAAGCTCCCCCTATAGCTCCGAAAGTAAAGTTGTTAATTTCGAAAGGACCGATCCCTTCCTTATTACGGGTAACATCGTTTAATCCTCCTATTAATCCGTAACTGAACCGTCCTGTTTCTGCATCATTAAACTGCACCCCATTGATATACATGTCACTATACTGGGAATCATATCCCCTCACACGAAATCTCATTGGGCTAAACAGATAACCTACATTTGACAGATAAACATCATTGTTAGAGGTGACCAATGCAGATGTGCTCTGTGCTGCATCATCATCCTCATTCAATTGTGATTCTGTAAACATGAAAGAAGCATTGTCCTCACGAGCGTTTTGCTTTGCTTTTTGCTGTGCAAAAAGTGCTGGCATTAAGCAAATTAGCACGATCGATAACCCTAGTCGTTGTTTCATAATTTAATTTATATTAATGTTAATTGGTCTTTCTAGTTGCAACACAAATGAAATAAGTTTCTATGCAAAATAACAAAGAATTTTATGAATAACAATGTTTCTTACAAAAAAAGTAGCTAGTAAAGGTGATTTTTCCGTTTTCTTTTTAGATATTTGTCATACAAATGACAAATTATCCACTTTTAAAATCAATTTTAAAGATGAAAAAAAGCTTAATGACTTTAGGTGTACTCGCTCTTTTCGTCCTCATGGCCTACGGACAGGAAAAGAAATTTGCCCTCTACAGTGTAGCGTTCTACAATATGGAGAATTTGTTTGATACCATTCACGATGAAGGTAAGAATGACTACGAGTATCTTCCTAACGGTACTAATCAATGGAATACGATGAAGTATAAGGCTAAGCTGAAAAACATGTCGGAAATATTGAGTATGTTAAGTACCGACAAGTTGCCAATGGGGCCTGCCATTATCGGCGTTTCCGAAATCGAAAATTACAAAGTATTGGAAGACATACTGAAACAACCTGCTTTAGCGGACAGAGGTTACCGGTATGTTCACCACGAAGGAGAAGACAAACGGGGTGTGGACTGTGCTTTTTTCTATAACCCCAAACTGTTTGAACTGACAAATAGCAAGCTCGTACCTTATGTATATATCAATGACACAGTACATAAGACGCGCGGCTTCCTAATTGCCAGCGGTAATATGGCAGGAGAGAAGATGCACTTTATCGTCAATCACTGGCCTTCGAGAGCTGCTGCTTCTCCGGCACGTGAACGTGCGGGAGAGCAGGTTAGAGCTATCAAAGACTCACTATTAAGAGAAGACTCCACGGCCAAAATTGTGATCATGGGGGATATGAACGATGATCCGATGAATAAAAGTATGGCTGTATCACTTGGGGCTAAACGGAAGCCTGCTGATGTAGAATCCACAGACTTGTACAATCCTTGGTGGGATACGTTGAAGAAAGGATACGGAACTCTGATGTACAAAGGTAAATGGAATTTGTTCGATCAAATCGTATTTACCGGAAATCTATTAGGCACTGACCGCAACACACTGAAGTTCTACAAACATGAAATCTTCCGCCGCGATTTTATGTTCCAAAAAGAAGGGAAATACAAAGGATATCCTAAACGGACGCAAGCAGGCGGTGTATGGCTAAACGGATATAGCGACCACTTGCCTACTATTATTTATCTAATTAAAGAAGTGAAATGACAAAAGCATTATTTAAACTATTCATCCTGTTCATAACTTGTAGCACAGTAATCTCATGTAGTGAACAGGATCGTCCCGAAATCCCCAATAACCCGGGCAATACGAATCAAGGAATCGCCTCTATTGACCAAACGCAAATCAATGGAAACGGAGGCGGATTTATCATTCGCGTAAAAGCCGATGGTGCATGGCAGGCTTCAAGCAGTGAGACTTGGTGTACATTGAGCAGAACATCCGGCAATGGAAACGGTTCTATCAGCGGATACATAAAAGCAAATACCGGAGCTGAACGAAGTGTCATTATTACAATCATAGCGGGAAAAGAAAAAGCAGAGTTTACACTCAAACAATTAGCCGGCAATGGCTCGAATCCTGATCCTGCTCCAGAACCGGATCCCGAAAAGCCTTCGGGATATGCAGGAAGAATCGAAATTCCTAAACTGAAAGGTGGAAGCATGAACATTTTTCATACCTGGACAACTACAGAGAATGGAAAAAAGACTGTCACTTACAGTTATGAATACGATTGTACGAAAAAACATGTACGTTGGGTAGCATTGACTTTTGACAATGTGACTTCTCAAAAGAATGTGGATCGTAAAGACGATTATAAACCAGATACTAATATTCCGGCACAATACAGGACTGACAAAAAAGACTACTACTCACCGTATAATAGAGGACACATGGTAGCTTCAAGTGACAGATTATATAGCCGTGAAGCAAATAGTCAGACATTCTATTATTCTAATATCAGTCCGCAACTAATAACCGGATTCAACCAAGGTGGAAGTACTTGGGATGCGATAGAGAACAAAGTACAGGAGTGGGCAAAGGTATCAAATCCTCAAGATACAACTTACATTGTGAAAGGAACATCCATAGATTATGCGATACTGGAAACAAGTACGTATGGCGTCAAGATACCTAAATATTACTTCAGTACAATCTTATCTTACAAGAATGGACAGTACAAAGCTATTGGATTTTATATAGAGCACAAAAGCGACAAATCAAAAAATATTAAAGCATGTGCAAAATCTATCGATGAGTTAGAATCCATAACCGGGCTTGATTTCTATCATAATCTACCTGATGAGATCGAGACAACAGTAGAGACAAATTACAAAGAGAGCGACTGGTCTTGGTAAAAAGATACATTCGCTATAAATATTCAGGAAGAAGTATCAAAACACCTGAAAGTCTTTTTTCATAGCACAGATTTTGCAGATTTAGGATCTGCTCATCTGTGCTATTTGCATCTAAAAAAAGAACAGATTAATGGGGCAATTTACTTTTGACCTTACACACTGAGAAGTTTTCTTGCCAACCAATCAGAAACCATTCATTCTTCATCGTCCAACAAACATCTCCACACCGGCACCACCCGAATCGTCTTCTCTCCTTCTACGATGATCTCCTCTTCGTCTCTGGTAATAATACACCAATCATCCACTACCACATTTTCTGCCAGTTTCAGTAATGCGTTTACTTCTCGTTTTCGAGTCTCCGGATCTTTTAAACTATATGATACTTGTATTGCCTTATGCACTTCATCCAGATAAAAATCTATTTTCATCGAATATAGTCGATAGAAACAGTTGTATTTTATCGATTATATTCGATGAAACAACAATTCCTTAGAATTAGAGCCTATGAAAAATAGTTTATCACTTCATCTTTAAAGATAAAAGAACAGTAACAACACAAGATTACAAACAATTACCACCCCGAATCCTCCCAAAATCCAAGGACGGAGTTTACTCCCCTTCCCCGCAAAGAATAAAGCATAGAACATATTAACCAGTATATTGCTGATGATAGCCTGCATACTACAAACCGTAATTATCAAGGCTGCCACACTGCCTGTATTTTGCAACAAGTTTAATATGAAAGGAGTGATGTCACTAAAACCGGATACAAAAGACAGAAGATTCAACCCACCTGTACCTGCATAAACGAGTGTATAATGAGTTAAGAAAGTAAATATCACAAAGAGCACGGCAAAGATCAAAGCAACTTTAAATTCCAACGGGTTACTGCTGTCATCCTCTTCCGATGCTATGGGCTGGCCTTCCGGACGCTTTTGCCGGGAGTGAATAAACCAGGCTACCATAACTGCCACCACTGCCATCGTCAACAGATACGGATAGATAGACAAGAAAATGTCCCTACTGAAAATAAATATCAGTATCATAAAACGTAAAAACATCATACTGACAGCCAACAACATGGCAGCAACATAATCAGTGGCTTCCTGTTCAGAGGCTTTCCGGCTTTTACGAGCAAGCACCGAGATAGTAGCCGTACTGCTATATAATCCGCCAATAATACCGGAGACTAACGTACCGGATTCATGAAATACATATCGCTTTAATAAATAAGAGAGATAAGAAATACCGGATACAACTACCGTTGCCAACCAGATAGAATAAGGAGTCAGGTTAATATCCGGAATCAGATTCTTATGTGGAAGCATCGGCAATATAATACCACTGATAGCCAAGAACTTTGCCAACGTAATCATTTCATCATTCTTCATTCGTTGCGCAAATTCCGTAAAAGTATGTTTGAGTTCGGTCAGCAGAAGTACTGTCACAACCACCATGACATAGAACCAAGAAGGCTGTGTAGCTACAATAGGAGCCATGCAGTAAGTAATCAGAGCAATAATAATAGTAGTTACGCCAAAGACATGAAATTGTGATTGCTTTACATAATAGTTTAATCCCAACAACAATCCCAGCACCGCTCCGCCTCCCATAAACAGACGCATATCCGTAGGGTCTAAAATATAAAGCAAGTAACCCAGTATGCCAATAAAGGTAAACGTACGGTCGGTTCCGAAAAGAGTCGTTTCCCCCTCACGCTTTAAACTAATCCGACGCTGTGAAAGTCCGATTAGTAAAGAAAATAAGGTTACTAAGACAAAAGTAACCAATTCACGCGGCACATAACCGTACAACTGTTCCATATCCATATACTGCTCTCCTTTTTATATAAGAACAAATATACGGTTTATTTGTTAACGCTCACCACGTTTTATACGGCTTTTTCATCAGTTGCGAGTTATAATAACGTATATCACCCGTTACCTCCTCACCGATAAAGTGCGGCTTCACAAAAGCTTCATCCTCTGATTCCAGCTCTACCTCCGCCACTATAAGTCCTTCATTCTCACCATAAAACTCATCAACTTCAAAGACATGCCTGCCACTACGCACCAAGTAACGGATCTTGTCAATGATTCCCGGTTCACAAAGTTTCATCAATTCTTCCGCTTCCGATAAGGGCAGTTCCTTTTCCCATTCATAGCGGCTGGTACCGGAAGCATTAGAGGCTCCCTTTATTGTCAGATAACCTTTATCATCCCGTATACGAACCCGAACAGTACGCCCGCGAGCACTGCTGATATACCCCTGCACAATGTGACTTTGCGCAAAAGCCGAAGATTTGAATTCACCGATAACTAAAAATTTACGTTCTATCTCTTGTGCCATGCCACCCAAGTGATTAAGTACCTACCAAACGGAACATTACCAAACAAAAAGTTCACCACAGATTACGCAGATTAACACAGACCGGCTTCGATATTCATCCTATTCATAGCCAAACAATCTAAGTTAATCGTGTAATTTGTGGTGAACTTATCAGCCGAAAAAGGAGAATGCAATCAACATTATCAGTGCCAAAATAATTAATGAGACGAACACTATTTTGACTACCTTCTGGGCTTGCTCTTCCTCTTTCTTACTAATCGCTACTTTTTTCTTACCCTTACCCATAATAGTTAGCTTTAAAGTTCAACGCAAACAAAGTAAAGACAAATCTTCTAACTTTCCAAAAATAACACTTGCTAATTTTATTTTTTATGCTTCCTGTGAAGAGAACTCCATTAGATAAGCTTTGATAAAACCATCAATTTTGCCATCCATCACACCGTTCACATCGGAAGTCTGGTAGTTGGTACGGTGATCTTTCACACGACGGTCATCAAAAACATAACTTCGAATCTGGGAGCCCCATTCGATTTTCTTCTTACCGGCTTCCACTTTCGCCTGTTCTGCCATCCGATGCTGCAATTCCTTATCATATAAGATAGAACGTAATTGACGCATCGCATTCTCACGGTTCTTCGGTTGGTCACGGGTTTCGGTATTCTCGATCAGAATCTCCTCTTCCTCACCGGTATAAGGGTCTTTGTACTGATAGCGCAAACGGACACCGGATTCCACCTTGTTTACATTCTGTCCACCGGCGCCACCACTTCGGAAAGTATCCCAAGAGATACGGGCAGGCTCGATGTTTACTTCGATACTATCATCTACCAACGGAGTAACAAACACGGAAGCAAAAGAAGTCATACGTTTACCCTGTGCATTATACGGAGAAACGCGGACCAAGCGGTGCACACCGTTCTCTCCCTTCAGATAGCCATAAGCAAAATCACCCTCCATATTAATAGTGCAGGTCTTGATTCCGGCTTCGTCACCTTCCTGAAGATTGGCAATGGTAGCCTTATAACCGTTCGTCTCGGCATAGCGCAGATACATACGCATCAGCATGGAGGCCCAGTCCTGACTTTCCGTACCACCGGCACCTGAATTGATTTTCAGCACACAATCCATCTGGTCGGCTTCATTACGAAGCATATTCTTGAGTTCGAGCGCCTCCACCGCTTCACTGGCTTTTGCATAAGCAACGTCCACATCCTCCTCGGTCACCAGCTCTTCTTTGTAGAAATCAAATGCCAGTTCAAGTTCATCCGTCAGCGTTTTGAGTTCGTTGTAACCTTCAATCCACTTTTGCAGGTCTTTCACCAGTTTCATTTGAGCTTCAGCCCTCTTCTGATCATCCCAGAATCCCGGAGCTTGTGTTCTTAATTGCTCCTCTTCAACTTGAATTTTCTTCCCGTCGATGTCAAAGATACCTCCTCAGCGCATCAGTGCGCTCTTTCACGTCTTTAAGTTGTTCAATAGTAATCATTTGATTTACATTTTATTATTTACAATCTTTCTGTTTCAACGGCAAAGTTACAAAAAGTTAGCTATTCTTCGTACATCTTCTCAATCTGTTCACTATAATTTTTAGCAACAACCGACCGTTTCAGTTTCAGTGTATTAGTCAGTTCTCCCCGTTCCATGCTAAACGGTTCGGGAAGTAAAGTGAAACGTTTAATTTGCTCATAGTGCGCAAACTGCTGTTGAAGTGTATCTATCCGTGCACGGAACAAGCCTATAATCTTCGGATGCAACAACAGATCAGTCATCGTTTTATATTCAATGCCTTTCTCTTTTGCATACTCTTTCACGTATCCATATACAGGAACGATCAAAGCAGAAACAAATTTACGCTGATCGGCAATAATAGCAATCTGATCGATGTAACGATCAATGACCAGTTTCGCTTCCAAAGCTTGCGGAGCAATATACTTGCCGTTCGATGTTTTAAACAAGTCTTTAATGCGTTCCATCAGGAAAAGCTGTCCGTTTTTTAAATAACCGGCATCACCCGTATGGAACCAGCCATCCGGCTCAATAGCAGCCGCTGTAGCTTCCGCCTTCTTATAATACCCTTTTGTAATCGTCTTACCCCGAAGCAGAATTTCATTGTCTTCCCCGATCTTCACCTCAACTCCCGGCAATACAACGCCCACCGAACCGATATCATAGCCAATGGGTAATGTACAAGATACAGTAGCCGTAGACTCTGTCAATCCATATCCGACCACCATGTTAATTCCTACCGAATGAACAAATTCATTGATTTCATCGGGTACAGCAGCACCGGCAGTCGGGAAAAAGTTACCATTCTCAATACCGATTGTTTTTTTCAGCAGAGAATAGATCGTCTTTTCGTAGAATTTATATTTCAATTGATTCATCACCGGAGGAGTCTTTCCCAGACGCAGATAATCCAGATTATGGATCCTGCCTACCCGGATAGCATCCAGCATCAGTGCTTTCTTCAATCCTGTTGCTTCGTTTATTTTTTCCTGTACGCCTGCATACACTTTCTCCCAAAAACGGGGAACACTACACATCAGTGTCGGACGAATTTCCTTAATCGTTGTCTGAATATCCGCCGAACGGAGATTGATACAGATCTGCACACCTTTGTGGATACATAGATAACACCATGCCTTCTCAAATACATGTGTCAACGGAAGGAAGTTCATAGACACATCCTTATCCGACATGGTTGTCAAACGGTCATCATGTACACGAAACTGCTCCAGATAACAGGAATGATGAAGCATTACTCCTTTCGGTTCCCCCGTTGTGCCGGAAGTATAGAGGATATTTGCTAAGTCATCATAAGAAGCACGTCCCGTACGCTCTTCCACCGTATCATTATGCGGCAATCCCTCTCCCATCGCCATAAATTCATCAAAATAGATAGAAGATACATCACGAGGATCTTTCACCACCGAACGGTCAAAAATAATCAGCTGCTGCAGGGAAGCACAGAAGCCGAAAATACTGAAAGCAGCATCATACTGATATTGTTCACCTACAAAAAGGTAACGAATCTGCGCATCATTGATGATATATTGCGCCTGAGCAGGCGAACTGGTTGCATAAAACGGAATAGTAACCACCCGATTGGCAAATGCACCAAAGTCGACATAGAACCATTCGGGTTTGTTCTGTGAAAATATACCGATATTCTCTTGTTCTTCCACTCCCAATGCCACGAAAGCATTAGCTGCCTGCCGTACGGTTCCGGAGAACTGCTTCCATGAAATAGGGACCCATTGAGCTGTTCTCATAGTCACGGTATTTTAACGCTACCCTGTCGCCATATTTTTCGGCCTGACGATGGACCAGGACAGATAAATGATGATAAGTCATACTCTTTAGATTAGTAAATATGGCACAAAGGTATTGGTTTTATTTGAAACTATTGCGCAAAAACGACTATCTTTGTGCAAAGATTAAGATATAGATAAAAGAATTGCACTATGAAATATGATATTCCGTATATGGCAACAGAGGCTGTAAGCTTGCTAAAATCAATAATCAGTATCCCCTCAATCAGCCGGGAAGAAACGCAGGCTGCGGATTTCCTGCAAAACTATATTGAAATGGCAGGCATACAGACCGGACGTAAAGGCAATAATGTATGGTGCTTTAGCCCTATGTTTGATTTGAAAAAGCCGACTATTTTACTTAATTCCCACATAGACACGGTGAAACCCGTTAATGGTTGGCGGAAAGACCCGTTCATCCCCCGCGAGGAAAACGGTAAACTGTACGGTTTGGGAAGCAATGATGCCGGAGCCAGCGTTGTTTCTTTATTACAGGTGTTTATGCAACTATGTCGAACTTCACAAAAATACAACCTGATTTATCTTGCTTCGTGCGAAGAAGAGGTTTCGGGCAAGGACGGAATTGAGAGTATATTGCCTGGACTTCCTCCTGTTTCATTCGCTATCGTAGGAGAACCGACGGAAATGCAACCTGCCATTGCCGAAAAGGGATTAATGGTATTGGACGTTACTGCCACAGGTATGGCGGGACACGCCGCACGCAACGAAGGAGACAATGCGATTTACAAGGTATTGGACGACATTGCCTGGTTCCGCGATTATCGTTTCGAGAAAGAATCACCGTTATTAGGACCTGTGAAGATGAGTGTCACTGTCATCAATGCCGGCACACAACACAATGTCGTTCCCGACAAATGTACGTTCGTTGTCGATATCCGAAGCAACGAACTTTACTCGAACGAAGAACTGTTTGCGGAAATCAAGAAACATATCTCCTGCGAAGCTCAAGCCCGTTCATTCCGCCTCAACTCTTCACGAATCGACGAGAAACATCCGTTTGTTCAAAAAGCTGTGAAGCTGGGACGTGTACCTTTCGGTTCTCCAACCTTGTCCGATCAGGCATTAATGTCCTTTCCATCGGTGAAAATAGGTCCAGGACGTTCGTCACGTTCACACACGGCAGAGGAATATATCATGCTGAAAGAGATAGAAGAGGCTATCGGAATCTATCTGGAATTATTGGACGAGGGTGTGTCATAATGCCTAAATATAAAGATTCACCCCTGCCACAGATAGCTATAGCAGGGGTAATTTCCTCAAAAAGGGGATTTTGACACACCCTCCGCCTCAGACTTAGAAATATACTTTCTTATTTTTCTTTGGAGTCACCAGATAATCCTTCACCTTTATATTAAAATATGATTTAGACTTTCCATCGTCATTAGAAGGCAACTGTTCTTTATCCTTTTCATGCGGCAACTCAATATTGTCCTAAATAAATTTTGAGCATGAGCTAACTGACTATACTGTTAAGTATAGCCTCGAGAGTTCAAAATCAATCCCCCCTAATCGTTTTCGATGGTTTCGGGAGGTGGTGTAAATGGTTGATCAAGCCATTTTTGGAGGTCGATTTTGGTAAATGTGTTCAGCCGGAGCGTGACCACAAGGTTAGCCAATGCCCATTTGTATCTTGCGATGTGCTTTAGCCATGTCAGAATCAGCATTGTAGTCATAGCAGTCCATATTTGGGTCTCTACGGCATTGCGGGATGTGCCGATAAAGCTCTTGATGCGTAGCAGTTGCTTGAGGTTGCGAAAGAAGATTTCTATGTTCCACCGAGCCTTGTACAGAGCCGCTATGCTTGATGCTGCCAATGTGAAGTTGTTTGTGAGTAACTCAATTTCAAAACCGTGTTCATCGTTCCATACTGCGATGCGACGTAAACGTTTGGGATATTTGGATTTGGCCGCCGAGAGTTCGAACTCGATTATTTCGTCAATAAGTACATTCTGAGCGTGTTTTTCAGGCAAAGGCAACTCCTCTATGGCTTTGTACCGGATATTGTCTTTATGACGCACTACAAAGAACACGTTGCTGCTGTCCCAATTATTCAGCAATGAGTAGTCACAGTAGCCTCGGTCGGCTACTACAATACTATACGGATGTAACTCAATATCAAAAGCAGCTTTGTTGTCGGTGGTTTTGCCATCGGTGATATTCACGAACTCCGGCAAAAGACTGTCATAGTCCAATAGCGTGTGCATCTTGACCGCCCCCTTGGTGGTAGTGTAATGTGCCCAGTCATATATTGACAGAGTCAATGACACCAATGTGGAGTCGAGCAGTTTTATCGGCATCTTGAAACGGAACTTTCTTCGTTGCCATAGGGCTTGCTGTCCGAAATACTGAAACAACGAGTAGAATATGCCGCGAAAAACCGAACTGTCTCGGTTGGCGTTCTGATATGCTACCGTTGACTTGGATGGTGCACGGTTGATTCCCAAATGATTGAGGTTGCCGGTGGCTGATTTCAGCCCGTTTGAGATATCTCTGACTGAATCACATCCTGAGAATTGGCTGAAAATCATGCTAACAAACTGACTCCATGTATTGTAGCCCTTGCAATGCTTGTCTGACCCCGAAGATTTTATGATTTTCCTGATATTTTCTTTCGGGAGATGTGATATTACCTGTGCGAAAAGTGTTATATTTGCCATAGGAAGTAGATGAGTTGGTAGCTTGCTACTAAGGTAGTCATTTTACCTTAGTTCTACTTCCTTTTTATTTGTTCCCCCCAATTTATTTAGGACAATATTGGCGGCAACTCAAGAATATCTATTTCTTTCACACGACAGTAGACATTCCGTGCTCGTGCACTCTTCCGGGAACTACCTCGATACTATCTTCCGGAAGCGCGTAAGCCTGCGCACACAATTTCCGGTCACGCTTCTTTCTTTGTTCAGCTTCTTTCTTTGCACGTTCTCCTCCAGCAGTTCTTCTATTCATCTGAGGTTTCAGTTCCTCGAACATTCCCGTTTGAAATTCCTGTACCAATAACGGCATTGCTTCACGCATCACACCTAATGTACTCTCTTTATATCTCTTGCCGACAGGAGAATCATAAAAATCAGCGACAGCCTTCAAGTCTTCCAAAGTCAAATGCTTCTGATAGACAGGCGCACATATTTCAATCACTCTGTTCTCTAATTTTTCTTTCCAGTTTTTAGTAAACTCTTTCCAATAAGCCTCATCTTTTTCCGGAGCATTAAGTTTCATTACGGAGAGCAATTTCGGAAAAAGATCGTCCGTAGTGCCCGAAGTGCCGGAAAGTTCCATAATCTTTTTCAACGCAGACTTATATTCATCTGTCACAGTCTTGTCTTGATTATCTTGTGCAGAAGTTGGTGAAATGAAAGTAAACAATACTATCACACACATGATTACTTTGGGAAGGAAAATGTTTTTCATAATTTTTTATTTTTAAATTGTCTAACGGATACAAAGGTACAATATATAATCTATTTACTTAAACAACTCTGATAATACTTTCTCCAGTTTCTCGCCTCTCAGATTTTTTTCTATGATAGTTCCATCAGGATCTATCAGATAAGTTGTTGGTATATAGGAGACCCCGTATGTTTCGGCAGCATCGACATCCAGCAATTGCGTCCAGATCATTCCAAGTTCTTCAATAGCATCCCTCCAAGGTTTCAGTTTCCGATCTGTGGATATGCTAATCACCTCAAATCCCTTAGAAGCATATTTTTCATAGGCAGCTTTTACATTGGGCATTTCATGCCGGCAAGGTCCGCACCATGAAGCCCAAAAGTCAATCAAGACATATTTTCCCTTTCCTACATAATCGGACAAGAGCTTCATGTTACCTGCATTGTCTTTCACTTTAGCATCCGGGAAACGTTCGCCAATCTTTATTTTTGCATCCATTTCCCGTTTCTTATTTCGATCCTCTAATTGTTCTTTAGACATATTCTTTTTCATCTCTTCTTCTACTCGCTGCTGAAACAGTTTCTTCATTTCAATGATGTCTTTCACTATAATGCTTTGCGAGAAAACAGGCGAAGCTCCCTTCATCAGGACTTCAATATTATCTAAAGAAAACATACTACTACCCCAAAGAAAAAGATATGTTCCAACCATACTATTCTTATAATCATTCACATACTTCATTAAAGATTCTACGTGAAGTCCTGCTTTTCTCCCATATTCCATAATTTTAGCGTTAAAGGCAGTGTCATTCTTCATCTTTTCAAGTCCTCCGTCTTTTAATCCTTGGAGCTCGGTTCTTACCTCTTCATCCATTCTCATCAAGCTATCCATTGTAGGCTTCATTTGGTTGATGGCTATATTTAATGTATCATTCAAAGGTGTCCCCCTCCTTTCATTCTTCTCAATATTCAGTAAGATGCTGCCTTTCTCCAATACTAATGGATAAAATTTTCCATCCATATCTTTTATTATAGCTATACGGGGCATCCGGACCATACCCGAAAAAGAGAATTTCCCTTTTTTCACTGTCGCGCTATCTAAAATAACTTCGTTAGTTTTTACCCCATCATCGAGTAGGCATAAAAACAGTTGCTTTTCATTCAATTCCTTATTGGCTATGCCTTTGACTGCATATTTCTCCTGAGCTGAAGAGCAAATGGCGACTAAGCACAAGAGACACAAAATCATTAATTGTCTTTTCATTGTTTTCTTTATATTCTTTTTTCTATATATCTACTACGAAGACTTTCATCATCTCGAACTCAAAGATAATATGTTTTTATCACCCTATGTACCTTTTATACTGCTAATAATAAAATTAAGGATAAATAAATCTTTGATCACCATTGTTGTCTACATAAAATGGAAGTTCCTCTTTACCACCTGTAATGTTTCTGAGCCAGAAGAATGAGCCGGAATGGGCTTCAATTGCAATATGGTTAAATTTAGGTTGCTGTTCTAAAAGCTTCTCCCATTCTCCATTCTTCCAATAGAACAATTCGTACTGATTACCCGGCACAATACCATTATCAGCATTCAATGGCATCATTCTTACCTTCGTGACATATTGCGGTTTACTCAAATTGAAGCTGATGGTCGGATAAGCACCGGGAGATGTCTGTGGATTACCATCATATTCAGCCTTCCACTTAATCTGTTCCAGAGGTGCATCCATCAGTCTTACATCAAACTTATCTACAGATAAAACATCATCAGGAGATAATACAGGCAAAGGAGAGGCAGGAATTACATTTTTATATCCATATCTGGCATCAGTTATAAATTCCAATTCTGATATAGTAGCATGAGGAAATTCTTTTGTGGTTCTTATTCTATAATATTGATAAGGTCCTTTATTCATATCCAACTTAATATCCTGAAAATAAGGCAACAGTGTTTTTGATATTACTCCAACAGTATCACATTCTTTAAAATTCGGCTCATTGCTTGCCAGAATCACAGTACCAATTAGCCGTTCTGCTTTTTCCGCCAACCAGCGCTTAGCGGGGAATTTACGGATCAGATTTACATTTTTAAGTTTTCCCTCTATATCAACCCTTTCCATTTTACCCTCTTTATTCAGATAAAAAGGATTGCCAAAAGAACGTGATTTGCCAAATGGAGTATAGTAAATAGGGAAATAAAACCTATCCGGTATCACGGACGAGAAAGTAACCCTCTTATCCGAACGGTTAATGCTTCCCCATGTCACCGGAATTAGACCGGTTGGTGTACCACTATTAAATGCAGCAAGATATGCCAAATTATTATTTCCGTATTCTTTGTAAGGAAGAGTCAGGGATACGGTCTTCATTAAATGCGAGGTTACATCTTTTATAAATGGAGAATCTAAAATATCAGGAATATACTCCCCCTCTTTCTCTAAGAAAAAGGGTGTGTCTTTTTGCTCTGAATACATAAAGCGATAGATATTCAGCACATCTTCAGTCTTAAAAGAACTATTATCCTTTTGGGGGCACGAAGATTCCGGATTAAAAGCCAACCATTTTTTGTTTTCATCCAATACTACAGCATGATAATGCCTTCCTTGAAAACTCTTATAACCCACATTAAATTCCACGGCAGAAGGTATGCCACAAGCCTTCAAGATAGTTGCACCATAGTTTGCAATCGGGATGCAATCATGAAAGCCATGAAAAAATAGCTCCTGATAACCAACTTCTTCTTTATAAGGATAAGGCGGAAAGAATTCGCGCGTTCGACCTATTACATAGTTATATCTTCGGACCACTTCCTGCAAAGAATCCTTATTGATAGCCGACAGATATTTATTCATAAACGCGGCATAAACATCCGAAAAATCAATCAAAGAAAAATCCGGTATACTTCGATAAGGGAGAACATATTCATAAAAATCTTCGGTAGGTAACCGCCTTAAGCTGGCGATTTGTTCCTTTAATTCAAACATTTGATCTATATGGCTTATCAATCACTCGGCTTTGATCCAATGCATATCATAATCTTCTTTCCAAAGAATTTTGACAGGCTGTTCCAAAACCTTTACTCCATACCCTACTCTAAATTCAGTACGAATACTATCAATCAGTCTTTGTACATTCTCATTACGAAAGCCATCAGTTGCCAAATAGACCGAATGATATAGAAGAGAATCCGCCATCCTCGTAAGAGAGTCCAGCAATGGATGCTGGCGCTGATTCCTTTCCGAATAATAAGAATGATGATATCTCATATTAGAGATTAAAAACTTTGCAGCTTTCAACTTTTGAGGTTCATGTTTATAATGATTTAAAACAGCCTCCAATTCAGTTCTATTGGACCCGGATATAGACAATACTGTTTCAATCCGTTTGTCTTCCTCGCTTGTGCAGCTAAACAGAAGAAATAGGATAAAGGCAAAAATAAAACAACTTCCTTTCATTATCGGTCAATTTATAGTGTACAATCGCATTTTCTCTCTCATCATCTCTCTTTTCATCATCCGGATGGTTGACGTTTTTATCTTCATAGGCTTATCAATAATCAGATTAGCCATACTGAGCATATTCTTCCGATCCGCATTATCCTTATATAAATGAAATAATTTATAAAATGGAAGGAAGCGGGAAGGGCACATCAATGATGCACTATTGTAATATTTCTCCGCCAATTCTTGTCTACCCAATTCCTGATAGATTTCTCCTATTATAAGTTCCAAATCATAATCCGCCCAATATCTACGGCATTGCAATGCTATTCTCAAGCTCTCTTCATACTGCTTATTTTCTAACAGTATAGCAGTATAATTATAAAGGAAATAAGGATTATCGTAAAATTTCTTTTCCAACTTTTCATAAATGGGAAAAGCTTTGCCGTATGTTCCGCATAGTGCAAGTACAGATGCTTTTCCCCATTCCTTTTCTGCTTTTATGCGTTCTACCAGTTTATACATCCCCCCTAGCGAACAAAGGAGAACAATGATGCATACTGCATATTTTATCTTAGAGTAGGCAAAAATAGTAGTGAGATATTCCTTTGTGATGATAAAAATGCACAGAACGGTAATAATCCATGTAAAAGGATAAGTGAACGGATAAGAAAAGAGAGAGAATATACCTATCGAAACTAAAGAATAAATGGCTGTTTGTTTCTCAATACAAGGCTTCTTTTTATAACAACATGCAAGCAGAACTATTATTGCAAGCAACAAACATAAACCGAAAGCCCCAAAATTTAGGAGAACTCCCACATATTCATTAAAAGGATGTTTCACGTTATCTGCAAGCAATGCATATCGGGTTCCCTCAAATTGCTTTAAATACTCTGCCTGATAATCCATATAATGAGCCTCGAAACTTCCTACACCATGACCAAACCATGGTGCATCTTTTATCATATTCACACTGCTGCTCCATATAAGTAATCTTCCATCGGCAGAGTCTTTTTTCATCCAGTAACATCCTGACAGTAATAAAGCGAGACATACTAAAGAAAGACACTTCATCCATCTTTTATGAAATACCTTCATATTTAAAAGAATGAAACAGATAGAGGCAATGCTCATAATACCCGCTCTTGATTGTGACAGAACCACAGCTACTGCAATTGCGACTCCTACCATCCATCCTCCATACCTGATATATTTATTCTTATCCGGCAATAGGAATCCTACAAAAGGAAAGCCCGCACAGAGACATGCCGCAAACCCCGCAGGATTGTCAAAACTTCCTGTAACCTTAAAAGCAGTGAGCACCTGAAACAAGCCAAAAAACTGAACTACCCCGAACATTGCCTGCGCAAAGCATGAAATAATAATGATAAAACCATATACAGTTCTCCTCGTATCTTTCTGTTCATTCTGCCTGTAAAATAAGATGTTGATTGCTTCATATATTAATATTACTAATAGTATGAACACAACAAAGCCCCATTTTGGAACAATGTACGAGTCCGTAAATTCTCGTGAACAGACAAAAAGGCTGCCTAAACACAATGCAGCAAACAGATAATGAGATGTTCTTATCATTTTACTTCACCCTTACAAATTGTATGATTTAGATATTTGCATTACGCTAAATTATTTATCATTCTATAAATAATCATCAATATCACCAAAGCAATGCAAAACATTGACAAATAAATCCAGATACTTCTTTTTTCTTTACTCAAGTTTATTTTTGCCAATATAAACAACAACATTGCCCATACTGATATACTGCCTAAAAAAGAATACAAAGTGTCTATCTGATAGAAGATATCTACTCCTATGATTATTATGTCAAACAAACATAAAAAACATAATGCAATATAATAACGTTTCATATATTTAGTCTATATTTTATTCTGTTATTGGAGCCATCTCCGTCAGAGCTACCACAACTGGAAATAATAACATTCATACCCAAAATAAAGGAAATACACTCAAACGTGAAATCACTTTCTTCAACTTCACTCACTTATCAGATTCTCATCCTCCAATACTTTTTTCAGCCGATAATAAAGATTCAACTTATGTTCCAAATCCTGCTCATCTATAGCCTCCGATTTCTTTTCAATCAAGCAAGCGTGTTTTTCTTCCGCAACAGGTTTTGAAACGTCCTCGAATTCAGCAACTTCTACCTCTATCACATCTCCAATTTCCAACATTCCACCCTCCCATACCAAGTGCATTTCTTCAGGCATTTTCAAACCACTTAGACTCCAAAACACACCACTATGCCAAGTAATATTAGCAACAAGACCTACTCCACACTGAGGAATACCAGCCTTAAATATTTTATCTTTACATTTTACAATAAGTCCTTTCATACTATATAATCCCTTTTTCCTGAAGCTCTACTTTAAGTTGTTCATATTTTATTTTCAATTCATCTTTATCACAGATTATCTTCATAGCAGGAGATACTTTTGATGCTTCAACTACTTTTATTACAACCTTATCGCCTAATTTCAAGTTCTCATCAACCCAAATAAGGCTACTCAATGTATCTGTTCCTCCTATATAAATATTATCCCCAAAAGAATAATTACAGTTCATTATTACATACGCCACATCATTGGATGTAATAATCACAGGTTCCCGATTATTAATTGTTACTTTAAATCCTATCATAATTTTATATTTTAGTTAGGACGAGGACAATCCCATATCCCTTGTGCTAAACAGTATTCATGGCATCGCCTGCATTCAGAATATCCCCAACCACCAGAATTCGGCTGACTATAATCTTTCCCATCCATACATTCATTATATTTTCTATTACAGTAATCCGTTGTACTATTTTGTTGACTTGCACATGTTACCACTTCATACACATAAACACCAGCAGCAACAACAGTCACAACAGAAGCAACAACCTCACCGATAGGTGTCGGTTCACCAACAGCAATAGTCCAAACTGTTGCTGTAATTTTGCGGCACCATGAACCTATGCTTGCTCCATCCTCTGGTCCTCTTGTTTTAATCTTTGATAATTTAATACTATTATATGGAGTACTTAACATCAAACCTTGACGTTCAAGATAAGATACTTTTTGTGTTCCATAATATAGTACAGCAATAACATTCAACAATCTTTCTTGTTCTATTTCTGGAACTTGTGTACGAATTTCATTATTCAAGGCGACCAATTTAGACAATAAGTCTTGAGAGGATTTACTCTTTTCACACTCACTAATAATCTTGCGAATAAACTCCAACTGGATATCCGTCAACGAATTATACCTTTCCATAAATTCAGTAGCACTCATTGTCATTTCAATTGACTGAACCTCTCCAGCAGCACGACTTCTCGCCATTGCAGAACTCGCATTACACCAATCTTCATAAAACTTCTCACGAAAATCCTTCAAATCAACAATTTCCGAATAATCCATATTCAAATCATTCAATTTTCCTATCGTAGTTTCAATTTCTTTAGCCACAGCTTTCCCATAAGCCTCAACCTGTTTTGGAAAATCAATTTCCTCTTTTAAAATCTCTTTTTCAAAAGCAGACTGTCTATCTACAAAATCATCACTCTGTGAGCAACTTTGCGTAAGCAAAGCAATACTAAATACAATAAAAATTAAGTTCTTCATCATCTTTGACCTTTTTAAATTAATACCCAATATATATTAGCTAATACTTTTATGTATAGAATAGGCTTATTTATCGAATTGGAAGTTATAAAAACATCCCTAGTTACTTCTCCTAATTCTTCCGATCTAAAATTAAATCCGACCATTACAGAGTCGTGAGGAGAGATAATAAATTCCTCCGAGTGGTCTACTAGATTCAAGCAAGAACAACTTGTAAAAATCTTCAATATCTTTAAAGGATACTTTCCATCATTGTGAATAGGAATCACAAAAGATATATTTTTACCAACATTACAATCGGAAAGAGATACCATATTATCGTCTACTCTGATGTTAGGTTCATCATTTATTTCAAAATCCGGATTCAGAACTTTTTTTGCTGTAATAAATTCATTTTTATACAATTGCAAATAATAAGGGGTTTCCAATTCCAACATTGATCTTGCCAATATTTTGGATTCAACGGTATCATTTTCCATTAGTTCTCCTACAATTCCCCAATAAAAGGAGTATGGATATTTTAATGAATCAATTGAATTACTTAGAACCGTTGGAACGTATATTCCCTGATCTAAATCCATCTTACATTCCAAGACTTGGTTTAATAAAGGGATGGCGGTACATTTAGAAAGTTTAAAGCGGTTAGGATAATGATAATTAGTTATTTTTTTATCAGAAATGGCTTTAGCTATATATAAAAAAGTCTCTTTCGTTGCACCTGGAATCAAGTCAACCAGTGTACCATTTTCTGAAAACACACAGGTCAAAGGCAACGACAAAGGACAAAGCCACTTCATATACCATTCATTTGAAGATATATTAATATCTACAAGATTATAAATAGCTTTATTAGTATCTATAAAATCTTTGCTCTTTAAACAATACTCTCGAGACAAATCCTGAGTGGAATCTACTAAGACTATACAAAAAGTTTTTTTATTGCTATATGCAATAGAGCAAATCTTCTCAAATGATTGATTTTTATATATTTTGCATGTATGTTGATTACAGCTAGAAAGAAACAAGCAAATAATCATAGCAAGCAAAAAAAGCAAATTCAGTTTTCCAAGCATATTTCTCATATTATATGTATATTAATTTAAGGGTATAATCATAAAATCATTTATTCAACATTCGAGTTTACAGTACTTCTACAACATACTTTCTTTATTCAATTCGCATCCATATAACTTACGCCATAAAGATACGTCATAAAAATTGTCCTAGCAATAGAACGTCACATCAAGATCCCAGATAAGACATTAATATTCAACATATTGCAACCATACATATTTAAAATAATAGCTATATTGTAACAGCATGACTGCTGTTACTAACGAAAACATTTATTCTGATACCTTTGCGGAAGGTACAAATTCACCTACCCACTGAATGAAGCTGTTTCTTTGCGGATCGAAAGTGCCTGCATCTATATGACACTCAAAGTCTCTTCTTCCATTCAGGCCAACCACAATAGAGCCACCGGAATTATCTAATGCAAGAATGAAATTGAGAATCCCGCCCGGAATTGCAGCAAGTACAACTTCCGCTTCATTAATAATAAATTTAAATCCTTTCATACATATTGGGGTTTTATCAACTGATTAACTCATTAAACCAATCAAGGTAAATCATCAACCACTTCTATCAAGTTTTCATCCTCCAATGCTTTTTTCAATCGATAATAAGTTTCAAGGTAACTACTCAGCTATAAGTGAACAAACAAAAAGGCTGCCTAAGCACAATGCAGCAAACAGATAATGAGATATTCTTATCATTTTATCTATTCCCAACAATCATTTTTAGACGTTCCGCTCAATCTTTCCAATGTTCGTAGCAGTTGTCGTGTATTGCCGCCAACAGTTGCCCCTTGAACAACTCTGTTTTTATCAATAATAACATTTGATGGATACATATAAATATGCAATACATCATTAAATTCGTCTTTATAATCGGGAACAACTGTTATATTTTCCCACACTAAATTCAATCTTTTCATTAACCTCTTCACTTCTCCACTAGAATCAGGCGTTAATGCTACAAATCGAATATCCGGATAATCTTCAGCAAGTATATTTAAAGCTGTAAGTTTCCGTATGCAAGGGCGACAATGCCTGTTCCAAAAACATACAACCGTGACATCGGATTCATCCATTTTAACAGGTTTTCTACTCATATCAGTCAAATTGATCTGAGGAAGCGTCTTACCAATTAAAGTTTCAAGTTTAGGATGTTTATAAGTTAAGTGAATTTCCGTTATTTCATCTGTCCCTTTGATAGAAATAATGTATTTACCTGTTTCTAAAGAGTCGGAATGGGCCTGTCTTGTTATAGATTTTTGCTCTGCGTCAAAATATATAATCGTGTCGCCTTCTACGCTAATCTTATTACTATTAACACGCGTTACCTTTTGGGCATGACAAACACCTATAAAAAGGAATAAGAAAAGGGAAAAATATAGTTTCATATTTCAAGGGTTTTATAGTATATAGTTGAGTCAAACGATGGTTGACCCAACTACAAAACTATTTATTCTAATGCATCATTTTTGCTTTTTCTGTAATTTACAAACACTTCTATCACCTTTTGAACAAAAACATTTGACTCCTTCTTGGGTTTTAGCGACCTCACAATCAGGACATTTTCTGCGATCTTCATTTTTGCACGAATATATTGTCAAGCCATCTGTATCTCCACCTTCGCTTCGTGTTTTCATTCTTTTCATATCTAAACTTCCATCCAATGTTATATTACTTATTATCAAATTACTTGAATGTCCATCGTATGTCATGTATCTAATTTCAGCAATAAATCCCTGATCTGTATCATGATAAATCACATCATTGATTTCTACATCTTTATTTTCACCATATTTTTCCTCTGCTACCTCAGCAACTAAATTAACCAACACGTCAATAGTTGCAGCGATTCTCTGTCCATTAGGCGCTATCAGGTTTATTGATGTCTTACTATTATCTACAAATTCATCCGACTCTTTATCACAACTCCCAAATGCAAATCCTAATATTGCTATTATTAATAGTAAACTATTTTTCATATTCCTAATATTTATATTCATATAAAGCGCAACCTTCGACAAGTCCATCATCACATGCACAGCGTACTTGATTGTGCTTCTTGTCATTTACAACTCGACATTTCTTACATTTATTATTACTCCTTTTTTTACAACTAAAGCTTTCATACCCACCTTCAGAGCCTCCTTCCGTCCTAGTCTTTATTTTTGAGCCAGAAGTTCTCTCTTTTCTCATAAGAATTATATTACTTTCTATTCCATCTTCAGTTACATATTCAATTTCAGCACAAAAGCCTGTTTCCAATGAATCATACTGGATACTTACTATTTCAAAATCCTTATTTTCCCAATTATCTTCTTCAATAATAGGAGACAATAGTCCTTTCAATTTTTCTATATTCTTGGCAATATATTCACCACTAGGAGCTCTCAAGTTTAAATTCTTCTCTTTTGTAGAAACCTCGCCTTCATATGAATATTCATCTGAATTACAGCTACTAAAAACTAAAATAGCAATAAACAAGCTGATGTTTAACAGAGTTATTATTTTCTTCATTTTCATAGAATTAATCATTTAATACACATTCTAAATTTATCTTCATCTCATAATAAACCATTTAACGCATAAAGCTGCTTTTCTTTTAAGTTATGAACTATCTGCAATAATTTTTATTTTATGCATGGGATAAATACCATTAGATTTTAAAATAAGTTCTCGTTCTATTTTTTCATCCTTATCTGCAGTAAATTCAAAATTAATATACTGAGATTCTTGTGGAAGAATAGTATATATTTCATCACCTATAAGTTTTACGCAAGAGCAACTGAGTTGAACTTCTTTAATTTCAAGAGGAGCATTACCCGAATTAAATATTTCAATTTTAAACGATTTTGCAACTCCTTTCTCGCAACGACCCAATTCGATAAGTGTTACACATTCTAAGACGGGTTCAACTTTTGGATTATAACAAGAATCAATAACACCTTTTGCTGCAATAAAAAGTTCCGGATAAATCTCAAGCTCCAAATCACTATCAAAGGTCAATAAGTGTTTGGCTACCAATTGAGCAGTTTCATGTTTACCATACTTATCTAAATTCATCATCCTTAAATAAGCTGTATACGGATAATTAATAGAATCCATTAATTTGTTAATTCGAGGTTCAATATTCAGACCTTTCTCAAGGTCGAGTTTACAGAAAAGGATATCACTCAACAGTGAAATTAATTGCTCTTTATCCATCGAAAAATTGTTATAATATACTAACTTTCGGCACATTTCTCCCGTTTTAACAACTTGCCCTATACAATCAAAGCACTTACGAGACGCTCCGGGTATAATATCTATTAAATTACCAGAGGGAGAGAAAATACATGTAATAGGATCTGATATTGAATATAACCATTGCTGATACCAGTTATTTTGGGGTAAACGTATATCTATCATATTAAATACAGTTTTAATATGATTCCTTTCTAAACGTTCCTTATATATTTTAGAGGTCAAATTGGATGTATCTAAAAGAACTACACAAAAATTCTCATTTCTATTTATAGCAATTTGTTGTATATCATGGAAGTTTCCATTATAAAGGACTTCTAAATGCCTAGAAGAACACCCCGTAGAAATAAAAATTATACCCAATATAGCCATTAAACAAATTCTTTGTATTAATTCCATAATAATAAATTTAACAATAAAACTACAGTGCATTTTTTCTCACATTTCCTTTTATCAAAAGTTCCTCATAAGTATCTTCAGCATTAGAAATAACATAAATTTTCTTATGAAAATATCCTGATATCTTATTTAGATTCAAAACAACTTTTATTTTACCCGATTCTCCTTTCATTATCGGAGTTTTGACATAATCAGCTTCAATGCATCCACAAGATACATCTATTTTATTTATTACTAGAGGTGTTTCTCCTGTATTACTAAACTCAAAAAAGGCACTGACATATCCATTCTCCTCTCTATTAAGGGTTCCCAGGTCAATCTCATTTACCTCAAAAGATATTACAGGATATTTTTCATCAATATCTATTTTAGACATTTCTGCACTTTCCATAGCCCTTTGGTCATTAATACAACCGCATAAGAGGATAGTGATTAGTAATATAAAAGAAGGTTTCATTTATTATAGATATTAAATTCACATAATTCCGTTATAAATATACGAGTGAATTTAAAGCAAAACAATGGAGTGTTACACACTTTCAGCAGCTACTAAAGACTGCAGAGGGTCTCATCACAGTTTTTTATCTATATTTCCTCTATATTGTAACAATGTAAATAGATTCCAATTCTTTCTTAAAGTCAGAATGGTTGTTTTTAGGATAGGAAATATTACGACCGCTCATTAATGTTACACTTACAAAGTCAATATACTAATTCATAAAGAGCTCTCACAACGTTTTCTCTTGTTTCTTCAACACTATATTGTAACAAATATCCCCACATGTAAGACCTATTTTACTACTATTCCGATAAAATTTTATCGTATTATTTGCCTTTTTTTCCTTTCTTTGTATCAATATTAAAAAAAAAAGAAAGGCTATGAACAAGAAAAAAAGAAAGAATAGTTTTTATACAGCAGTAACCATCATTCTTCTATCCATCACATTCGTTATTTACAGTTGCAGTTCCAACGAATACGAATACACAAATGAGTCAAATAAACTTATCGACTCCATTGCCCAATCAGATGAATTTTGGGAGTTTGAAAGGAATAGTAAACTCTTATCAGATAAATTTCAGGCTTACACTTCAACACTGAGTGAAGAAGAATATAATAAACTCATGGTAAAACTGAATGATGATGATTACATAGAAGAGTTTATCAAAAAATCGAATTTAGAACAAGAGCTTCACCTGATGAATGAAGCTAAGGAAAACTTGCTTCTGTACACCGGATTCGCCAGACTAAGCGAAGATGAACGTATAGCACTATTCAGACAGTATGCCGAGAGCCATGAATCTACAGGTAAGACACGCATAAAAACACGCACTGAAGGCGGAGATGCTAATAGCTGCGAAGCAAAAAGACAAGCAGCGTATGCACAGGCAAAAGCGAATTATGATAATGACATTATTAACTGTAGAAAAGAGTCCTCCACAAATAGTTGCTACGCACAGGCATTATCGAGATACGAAAGAAACCAAAGGGCGGCTGAAAGGGAATACAAATCATGTATACAAGGAAATTAATCATATATATAGCTCTCAATAGCTCAATGTGGCTTATCAGTATCGCAATGTGTTATTTAGATCGTTTTATTGATAACTTGAACTACACATTCCAAGATTTCCTAATATTCTTTTTTGAACTTCTTGCGCGGATAACGCTTGTGGTGGGAGCTATCAATCTATTTCCACAAGAGCCATACTCCAATAGGCGAGTATGGTTCTATTATATCATTATGGGTGGAATTTTGGCTACTATCTACACACTTATGAAATTGGCAGACCCTCTGCAAAAGTTATTATTTTAGCTCCGCTCGTAGAAAAACCTCCAACTCCTCATCGCCAAGTCCTAAACGTTTTCGGGCACGAGACCTCATCGTACGATAAGCCCCATCAGCAATGCAAAATATAGACAATATTTCTTCTTTCGTTTTATACATTCGAATAAGCACACATAGTACAATATCCCGCGGTGTAAGCTGCCAGCCTTGTTTCTTCAACCAAATAAAGAATTCGGGATCAATCATTTGACACTCTTCTACCAGTAGAAGATAGTCTTTGGCGGAAAACTGGGCAATAGACCGATTTTCCATAAGTTTACGAACTAAAGTTATATTTTTCTGTTTTGTCGGAGGAGAATCCAGTAATTGCTGTATTTTCTGAGTTTGAAGAATAGTTTGTCGCCGTTCGTCCGACAATTTCTGATACAACGTTATGGAGACTTTAATAGTAGCAGCTATCATTATGCCAACAACGGCCAACACGGGAATGGTATATTCAGATAGAACCGGTGCAGCCTCTATATGGATTTCTCTCGGCATTATCATATAAATCTCATCTGCCGTAATTAAAATAAAAGCAGCTATAAACTGCCAGTCTACTACTTCAGAAATTCCAATACGCTCTCCTTTTGCATGAAATGTCCATAGCAATGCTCCAACGAAAAGGGTCAGCCACATCAATAGATGCATGGAAGATGAAAATGCATCAACATACATTCCAGGGAAGAAGGCCTGAAATATATAGGCGGCCAGCAGAATCAAACAGCAGAGTACACCACCTGACAGTAATTGCTTAAAAGGATAAGTCGGAAATTTCATCACTCACTTTATCTTATGTTCTTGAAACACAAATATAGCGAAAAGAATATTCATATTGACACTCATCTTCAATATTCTTTTCATCGCTTTCACCGCTTACCGCCGCACCACCTCACGAGATACCCCGTAATAACCCGTTGCAGCCACATAAATCGGCTGCATACGTTTACCGATATTTTTCAGTTTGCCTTCTTCCAGTAATCGCCGGAGATGACGGTTCGCCGTAGTCCGTGTCATGCAGCATACTTCCTGAAAATCATAACGAAACATTACATCATGATCGACAAAATATTCCTTCAGCCGCATATCAATCTCTACCTCCGACAAGGATTCCGAGTGACGTGCATACTTGCTCCGGCAGACTTTAGCACCTCTAAGTTCCCCCCGCAAACGAGCATCAGGACGAAAACCGATTGTCTTCAACTCCATTTTCGACCATTTGTTCTTAGTGCTGCGAGTCACTTTCTCCGTGCTTCTCAAGATTGGAGCAAAATAGCCAAGTCCCTCAATATGCACCTCACGTCCCTCGCGCAGTTCTTCACCACAAATTTGGGCAAGCATCTCGAACACATTTTTTACATCACCTACGGAAAGCGAACTGCGCCCGTGAATCATGCGGCACAGTTTATCCGTTTCCACCTTACCATTCAAAAAAATGCGGGGATGCAAACCTTTCTCTTCCGAATCATCGGATTCACCGGGATTCTCATACCAATCGTAAAGTATAGCCATTAGTAGTTAACGGTTTAATAGTGAATACTTTTCATGCAAGACCTTTAGATTCATCAACGAACCACATTTGTGGTTCATTTAAATCACTTTTGTTATTCAATCGAATAACACTTGTCGTTTATTTAAATCACCGAGGTGAATCATTGATAGATCTTCAACAAAGATACGATAAAAAGCAGAGAAAAGGACGATAACAAGTTTAAATAATATTCAATTGACTGCCCGGCAACTGCTCCGTCTTCGGATATTTATCCTACTATCCATTTACTACCCGGTATATACGAGATTATCTTTGTTGTCACAAAACAACTGATAAATGTAACCACTGCAATACATGGTATAGCGGCAACAGTGGGAAGAGCTAACGTGTCCTTGAATACAGATACCCACAATCCGAGCCAGAAGATATGCATAAGATACATACCATAGCTAAGTTTCGAAGTTTCTGTCACCAACTTGGGAGCTTGCGGACGTTTGATACATGTAAACATGAGGAATGTGCCCGTTGTGAGAAGCACACAGTTGATGGTACAGAAAGCCCATCCTATTTCTATTACAGGGGTGGAATGGAGTTCGCCGGGTATAGCCTGAACATAAAATGAATAAATAGTCCATACAGCACCGATCACCATTAAAATGGTTCCTATGATAAAACGTTTGGAACGGTTCCATGTAAGGTGTACACGAATGTAATGTGCCAGAACGAGATAACCCAGATAACCGGAGAAGTACCACAATATATGGTATTCATTCCAGAAACATTGTCCCCACAGTTCACCGCACCAACGATTGAGATACGGCATACAGGTTGACAATACGAACAGTCCAATGAAGAAACGTTCTTCTTTTGCTGTGGCTTTACGCAGCCATGGAGATATAATAGGGATAAACAAGTAGAGACTTATCAGAGGATACATGAACCACAAGTGTCCGGCCAGTGTCGGAAAGTTCAGCAATATTCGCGACAAGTCCTTCACGGATGTTTCTCCGTCTATCTGTCCCCACAGCATGGGTAGGGTGCTGTACAGTATCATGAATATGAAAAACGGTGGCAGGATACGGAGACAGCGCTGACGATAGAATTGCCACATCGTCTGTTCCTCTTTCATCGGTGCAAGCAGGAAGGCGGAGACTATCATGAACAGGGGTACCGCCATACGTGAAAAACCGTCGTATACTGATACCCATAGCCGGTCTGCTTCATTAGCCAAAAAAGATTGAGGCCCTGCCATATCTGTGGATCCGGGAGCACCGTAGAAATTTTCACTGGCATGAACAACCATTACGAGAAAGCATGCAAACACACGGATGTAATCTAAAAAAACGATACGTTTCATTTATTCTAAGTTTTCTAGTTATTAATTTATTCTCTTGTATTCGGGAACGCAGAGATTCTCAACCGTGCTGCACCCATAGGGATCAATGTTATTTCTTCTTTATCACCTTTCACTGCATCTTCTTCCGGCAATACGCCACACAGTCCGGTTTCATCTATTTTCCATTCAGGTACCGGACGACCGATAGCTTTTACTTCTAAAGGTACACTGGCTACTGTGAAAGGATAGTTGTCAGCCGGCCAGGATTTACGGATTACCTTGAATTTCTTCAAAGGTTCTTTCTTATCCAATACCAATGAATAATTCCAGGGGCTATCCGGATAGATTTCAGTAGTAGGCCATTTCTGGGGATCAGCGCCTTTCTGCCATTTAGAATCACCGATAGCAGTCTCGCGGCTGTCTTTCTCTACATATTTCTCTGCAATCTTGAGAGACAAAGTGAGGGGGCCATAATCTACGCTTACGCTATTTTTATTAACCTGCCAGGTACGCATAGACAAAGACATCGGTAACGTCAGTTCCACGCGGTCTCCATTCGCCCATTCCCGATGAAGGCAAAGGTATTTTCCCGCTACAGGAGCTACATTTACCTTCTTACCATTCACGCGCACTTCTGCTCCTTTTGTCCATGAAGGAATTCGGAGATAGAACGGGAAAGTGACCTTTTCACCGGTAGAAACAGAGAAGGCAATGCTTTCCTCAAAAGGATAATTCGTCTCCTCGTGGAGAGTGATTTCCTTTCCGTCGCCCACCTTTACTGTAGCTTTACAAGCTGCATAAATAGCTGTAGCCACTCCGTTGTCGGGAGTTGCCAATACCAGATGTTCGGTAAAGTAAGGCCAGCCTTGTGCATGATTATGCTGGCAACAACGGCTGCTGAAAGGATTCATCGAAAGAAACGGGCCACGATTGTCAATGCCCGGATGATGATTCTTCGAATCACTGATGGCATGATTCGGGCAAGTGATATAGCGCAATGCTTTAAAGTCCGGCATCACGGCAGCAGGATAAGAGTTGAATGCTACTTCTTCACAATGTTCAGCCCACATAGGATCTCCCGTCATACAAAGCATGATTTCATCGGAAGCCATCTGTTCAACCAGTCCGCAGGTTTCTACTCCCTGGCGGGGATCGATGTATCCCAAACGGGCATTCTCATCCGCACCGAACATACCTCCGGGAACCTGACCAAAAGTACGCCGTATCAGATGATGGACATTATAAGAGGCTTTCAGCATCGCAGAATCTCCGGTCTGCATATAATAAGTGGCAGGTTCACGAAAACATTGGGCGATATTGACATTGTGCCAGTTAGGTAAGGAGGTCGATTTCGTCCAATCGGCTGTGTTGCGGTGAATCTTCTCGGCCAGTTCGAGCAGAAAAGCATCTCCGGTATGGTTGTAAAGCCAGTAGATACTGATGATGTTATCACCGCCACGGCTTTTTTCCCAATAATCTTCCAAAAGCTGGTCATCGGGAACGGTCATCTGCCATTTAAAGTAATTTGTCATCAGGTCAATGACACGCTGATCTTGAGAATACTCATAATAAGATTGCAGACACCATAGCATAATCATTTGTGCCCAAAGTTCACGTTTGCCGTTACGTTCATTGACCGGACCGAAATATCCATCCGGCTGACGACTGGCAAATACGCCTTCAATCCAATATTTGGTTTCTTCAATCATCTTCGGGTCATTCAGGATATATGCCAAATTACCATACCCTTTGAGCCAGTAAGGAACTTCTTCCCAACCGTGGTCTCCCCCAGTCGTCAACCAGGCATTATTATCTTTTTCCAGCCAGGCGCTGATCTCTCCCAAGTGTCCGGTCAGACCGTCACGTTGCAACTCCAGATACTTCTTCACCCAACCTTCAGGCTGAATACTACCTATCGGCAACTTTATAAAATTCAACGGACGAAGCGGAGCGCGATATCCGATATAATTGGTATTAATGGACTGTATGTCCGGTCGATCCACTACCGTCACCGTACCACTAGGGGAAGCAGACGCACAAGCTGTAACCGCCACTCCAAGCACTATTGACACAAAAAGTTCTTTCGTTTTATTTTTTTTCATTCCATCCATTTTACAGATTCCGAAAATCATCCTAATTTTGCTGCAAGTCCTATTGATGACCAATGAGCTAAACTAAAATCAAAGAACGGATAATCTCTGATTAGACAACCCGTTCTTCAATAGCATGAACTTACTTTATTACCTATTTATCTACAGAGAATTTGAAAACACATTGGCTTGTATACTTCTCGCCCGGACGAAGTACAGCCGACGGCCATTCCAGCTTGTTCGGTGTATCCGGATATTTCTGCGTCTCAAGACATACGGAAGCACGCTGGTTGTAAGTAATGCCTTTTTTCCCTTTTAGTGAACCATCGAGGAAGTTGCCCGCATATACCTGAATCCCAGGTTCGTTGGTATAAACATCAAGTACGATACCAGTCTTCGGTGATTTCAAAGAAGCACATTTACGGGTTACATCGCCTTTCGTGTTCAATACCCAGTTGTGATCGTAACCGTTACCATTTTTCAGTTGTACAAAATCATAATTGTTAATACGTTCGCCTACCGGAGTCGGTGTACGGAAATCCATCGGAGTTCCTTCTACCGGAACGATCTCGCCAGTCGTCATAAAGGTGCTGTCTACCGGAGTATAGTAGTCCGCATCCACCATCAACAAATGATCGGAATTGTTGCCGGCATCCCCTTCAAGGTTGAAATAGGAATGATTGGTCATATTTACAATCGTCGGTTTGTCTGTTTCCGCTTCGTATTGAATATCGATGGCGTTATCGTCTGTCAGTTTCATCAACACTTTACAGGTGATGTTTCCCGGAAAACCTTCTTCACCGTCTTCTGCGCGGTAAGTCAACCGCAATTCCTGCGGATTCAACAATTCTGCATCAAACACCCGATATTGGAATCCTTTCGGTCCACCGTGCAGACAATGGCCGTAATTATTGCGGGGAAGCTGATATTCTACACCATCCAATGTGAACTGCCCCTGATTGATGCGATTGGCATACCGTCCGATAGTAGCACCGAAATCCGAAGGTTTGCTGATATAATCCTGAATAGAATCGAAACCGAGAACAACATCACGCATTTGTCCGTCTTTGTCGGGAACCATCACTGAAACAATACGTCCACCGAAGTTCGTGATACAAACTTCCATGTTGTTCTTGTTACGCAGAGTGAATAAATCAGTCTTCTTTCCATTTATTTCTGTTTGGAATTTGCTCTGTAATAAACCGGAATCTGTGGCCTTTTCAGCTTTCGGAGTACAAGCTGCCATTAAAAGGGCGGCAACTGCCCATACACATAACTTTTTCATGATACATTTTTTTAGATTACTGTATACTATTCAATAGATCTACCTTTCCTTCATTAATCAACTTCAAAATCAACTCACCGAAAAGAGTGTTCTGCCAAGCAAACCATGCACGGGTAAATTTCTTCGGATTATCCTTATGAAAAGATTCGTGCATAAAACCGGTACCGGCATCTGTGTCCATCAACATCTTGATACATGTCTTGATTTCGGCATCATTCTGACTTGTAAAGGCTTTCATCATAATACTCATCGGCCACACCATATCATAACCGATATGCGGTCCGCCAATTCCTTCGCCTGCCTTGCCTTTGAAGAAATAAGGATTGTCCTCACTCCATACAAAACGGCGGGTATTCTGATAAATCGGATCATTTACATTCACATCACCCAGATAAGGCATTGCAAGCAGACTCGGCACATTGGCATCGTCCATCAGATGATGATTTCCAAAACCATCGACCTCGAATGCATAGATTTTACCATATTTAGGATGATTATACACCGCATATTTCTTTAAAGCTGTTTCCACCTCCTGCGCCAAGTCCTTACATTCTTTAGACAAGACCGTCCTCTTGTTTACCTTCTCCAGGATTTCGGCAGCCTTACGCAAGGAGGATACGGCAAAGAAATTGGAAGGAACCAGGAATTGAAGAGTGGTGGCATCGTCCGAAGGACGGAAGCTGGAAACAATCAAACCGACAGGTTTCACCGGTGCTCCCAGACCGTCATTGCTCACAGTATCCAGTGCACGTTCTGTTTTACGCTGGAATTTATAAGGGCCTACTCCTTCTTTGCGTTGCTGTTCCTTGAAGGTTTTCAGTACGTTAGTGATTGCCTGAATCCATTCTTCGGTGAATATGCTTGCATCTCCGGTAGTCTTCCAGTAGTGGTAAGCCAGACGCAACGGATAACACAGGGAGTCGATCTCCCATTTGCGTTCGTGCAATTCCGGTTTCATATCCGTAAGGTCGCTCATCCAGTGACCGTTAGGAATGGCACCGTCATTAAACGCATTTGCATACGGGTCGATATTGATACATTTGAACTGGCGGAGGATCACTCCTGCCAGCATTTCTTTCAGTTCGGGGTCCGAATTAGCCAGTTGCACGTAAGGCCATACCTGTGCACCGGAGTCACGTAGCCACATGGCATGAATATCTCCCGTATACACGAACGTATCCGGTTTGCCATCACTTCCCTTACGGAAATGTACGGTGGTATCCAGTGTATTCGGGAAACAGTTGGTAAACATCCATGCCAGCTTCGCATTTTTCAAAAGCTTCTGTACACGGAGAATCTCCTTCTCTACCGCATTGGAACGGAACAGGCGGTTAGATATTTCCGGACGATTATCTTTCTGAATAGCATCCGTCAGACATACATACATTTCCGTCATACGGTTAGAGGCTTGTAACTGGCCGCCGCAGAGCAGCATACCTGCCAGCATACCTGCGCTGATATATTTAATTTGTTTCTTCATGATTACTTCTTCTTTTTTAGTTCGTTAGAGAAAGAATAAGGGAAATCGGTTTCTTTTGTACCACGTTGCAGGTTGGGCTTTGTGTCCATCTTGAAAGAAATGCTAGCGCCATTCAGCAGGTCCTGATGAGTCAGGTAGTTTTTGGAATATTCTTTGCCGTTCAATGTCATCGATGAAATGTAACGCTTACTGTCTTCATTATTCGGAGCTGAGATAGTCACCTTCTTTCCGTTTTCCAGATGTAGCTTCATCTCCTTGAAGTAAGGAGTACCCAAAACATATTCATCCGTACCCGGACATACCGGATAGAATCCCATAGCAGAGAATACATACCAGGCGGAAGTCTGACCGTTGTCCTCGTCACCGCAATAACCGTCGGGAGCAGGAGTATAGAGCTTGTCCATCACTTCACGAATCCAGTGTTGTGCTTTCCAGGGTTGGCCGGAATAGTTGTACATATAAAGCATGTGCTGAATCGGTTGGTTGCCGTGTGCATAGTTACCCATATTCATAATCTGCATTTCACGGATTTCATGAATAACACCGCCATAATAGCTGTCATCAAAGATGGGAGGCAGAATAAATACAGAGTCCATCATCTGATTGAAGCCTTCTTTACCACCCATCAGTTCGATCAGACCTTGAGGATCGTGGAATACCGACCAGGTATAATGCCAGCTGTTACCTTCCGTAAAAGCGTCCCCCCATTTCAATGGATTAAACGGAGACTGGAACGTGCCGTCTTCATTCTTACCACGCATCAGTTTGTGCTCGGGGTCATACAAATTCTTATAATTCATCGCTCTCTTTGCGAAGATTTCAATCTCTTTTTTCGGCTTCTTTAAGGCTTTGCCGAGTTGATAGATACACCAGTCATCATAAGCATATTCCAGTGTACGAGCTGCATTCTCGTTAATACCTACATTATAAGGTACGTATCCCAGTTTGTTGTAATATTCATATCCCAGACGTCCGGTAGAACGAACGTTCGGATGCACTGCATTCGCTCCATGCTTCACAGCCTCCCACAACGTCTCGATATCGTATCCTCTCAATCCTTTCAGGTAAGCATCGGTAACGATGGACGCTGAGTTATTTCCAACCATGCAACCTCTATGACCGGGGCTTGCCCATTCCGGCAGGAATCCGCTCTCTTTATAAGTGTTCACCAATCCTTCCTGCATCTTTGCGTTCATGGATGGATACATCAGATTAAGGAATGGAAAAAGACAACGGAACGTATCCCAGAAACCGGTATCGGTAAACATATATCCCGGAAGCACTTCACCGTTATAAGGGCTGTAGTGCATCACGTCTCCTTTGGCATCTATTTCATAGAAGCTCCTGGGGAACAATACCGAACGATACAGGCAGGAGTAGAATGTACGCAAATGGTCGATATCATTGTCTTTCACTTCGATACGTCCCAAAACATCGTTCCACACCTTGCGTCCTTTTGCCGCAATCTGTTCAAAGCTGTCCGTACCCAGCTCTTTCAGGTTCAGTTCGGCCTGTTCAGGGCTGATAAAAGAAGAAGCTACACGCACATTTACCTGTTCGCCCTTGCGCGTTTTGAAACCAATCAGTGCACCGGCATGGTTATCTGTCGCTTCCAGTCTATTGGTATCAATCACCCCGCTGGCTACGGAAGCCGTATAAGTAAACGGTTTGTCGAATACCAGTACAAAGTAGTTTTTAAAGTTTGCAGGAACACCACCGCTGTTTTTAGTGGTATAACCGATAATCTTGTTCTCCGAAGGGATCACCTTCACAAACGAACCTTTGTCGAAGGCATCCACTACTATGTAAGAGTGGTCGTTTTCGGGAAAAGTGAAACGGAAAACTGCCGCTCTCTCTGTCGGAGCAATTTCGGTCATAACGTCATGATCGGCAAGATATACTTTATAATAATAAGGGGTAGCCGTTTCAGCTTTGTGAGAGAACCAGCTGGCACGCTGATCCTGATCGAATACCGCCTTGCCGGTGACCGGCATAATAGCAAATTGACCGTAATCATTGATCCAGGGACTTGGCTGATGGGTTTGTTTGAATCCTCTGATCTTGTCAGCGTCATACGTATACGCCCATCCATCGCCCATTTTACCTGTCTGCGGAACCCAAAAATTCATTCCCCAGGGGAGGGCAATAGCGGGGTAAGTATTTCCGGTAGATAATGCGTGCTTTGACTGCGTACCAACCAGCGGACTAACATAGTCCACCGGTCCGGTAATTGTTTTTGCAGTCATACTCCATGCACTAAATAACGTAAAAGCGAATAGAGCTAGTTTCTTCATGATATTCTTGTTTTATTTAGTAAGTTTTCCTTCAAGCATCTTGATAAAATATCCACCTACAACGGAACGTGCCTGAAAACCTCTTTGATTCGGTTCATCTGTAAATACCCAATCGGACATCGGAACACGGTTAGGTGTCACATTCATAAACAGATATACCGGTTCGACGAATTTCTCAAAGGTAGCCTTATCATTTGCCAATGTAGCTGTCCACATGATCCAGTCGGTTTTTGTGTATGTTTCACGATTATCCAACGGAAGACCATATTTATTTTGCTTCGAAAGATAGTAAGCTATTTCCGTTTCTGCAACATTTTTAGGGAAGATTTGCAGATTCAACAGTTTATCCCACACCAAGTTGTACTTCTGACTCCATGTTCCCGGCTTGTCAAATGTCAGACGATAGTGGTCACCATCATCTGCCATCTTCACCCACTCGGCAGCCATTTCTTTCGCTTTCTGTGTGTACTTCTCAGCCACCTCTTTCTTGCCCAACATATCTGCCAGATAACCGTATGAAGCGACACCCATGATCGCTTTGATAGAAAGGTTTGCATTGTGTGCAAAGTGACCTGCAAAATCATCGGTACAAAGTTGGTTAGCCGGATCAAGTCCGTTCTCTACCAGATAGTCTGTCCATGTGGTCAAGGATTCCCAATGCTTCTGTGCGTAATCAGCATTGCCTTCCATCTTTGCAATGGCAGCTGCCAGCACTACCATATTACCCGACTCCTCTACCGGCATATCACCGCCATAGGTCTGACCGTTAGCCAATGGATAAGTACCGACATCGTGTGCAGCAAATGGTTTCGCCCATTTTCCGCTTTCGCTATAATAGAAGATATGATTCATAGTAGCCTTTACCAATTCCGGATTGTAGTACAAAAGCAACGGAGCTCCCGGATAAGTCAGGTCGACTGTTCCGATGGAACCATTACTGAAATTCTCCTTAGAAAGAAATACTAAGTCACCGTTCGGAGCCTGTACCAATTTATGTGCAGCCAATGCCTGACGATAAGCCAATGCACAAAGTTCGGCATATTTGCGTCCACCGGCAGCAGTAGCTTGTGCCATCAGATTCTTGTCAAAAGCAGCACTATTCTTCATTTGTGTCTTGTATTCTTTCTCTGCTTTCTGGAATTGGGCAACAATCGTTTCATTGCCCTCACGGTTCCAGTAAGGACGCAGGTTATCACCAAAGTATTGAATGGAATAAATATCATCATATCCAATCAACAGGTGACCATCAGCTTTTTGTATTTCGCCCAATGAACGGACTAAAGCCAGTTTGTCATAACCGTTTGTGGCAGAAGCTTCTAACTTGTTATCAATAAAGCTCTTACGAAGTTCTCTGCCGCCACCGATCGCATAAGTACTGCTTTCCTTCTCAGCAGCCAGATAAAAATGTCCCCAGTCAATACGAACATCGTCACCCTTTTTCTTCAGAATATCCTGATTGCGGCTTCCGGTACGAAGGAATAACAAATCACCGTCAGTAAAGCTATCAGCAACAGATTCCTGGTGAGGTTGGTCAATTGCCCATTGCGGAGATGCCTCGAAATACAACTCAACCTGATGCTTCTGACCATCGTTGGAAGCTACTTCATAAGAAATGTAGTTAACCGGACGTGACAACAAGTCCAGATTATCCATAAACATAGGAGCGGTAAATGTAAGTTTCAAATCTACCGGACCGCAAGTAAAGGTATAATAGGTCTGCATGGGTTGTACATCTACAGAAGTTTGTTGTGCTGTTTGATGGAAAAAACGATAACCATCCAATTCTACCAGTAATCCGAAATCCAGCAGTCCGTTTCCTACCCGGTTATGACAATAACCTGCAATCAGATTTTCACCCGGTTTCAAAGATGCCACCACTTCTTCAGACAATTTCACCCATTCGTTCTTTTTACAAGCATTACCCGTATCTACAACCTTAATACCGTTGATATAGATAATAGCATCATCGTCATGAGAGAATTCCAAGTATACATTCTTTCCTGTCAAATCTTCCTGAATATCAGCTACCCGGCGTACCCAGATAAATTCTTCACCCCATTGAGTCTTGGCAGTATGTTCATTCTCCATTGTCCCGAAAGCAGCTTCGCCTTCTTTCCAGGCTTTATCATTGAATCCAACATTCTGCCATCCGTCAGCAGGCTGTTCAGTGGTATACTTTCCCGTCCAGTTACCTTGTTCGGATGTTTTCACCAAAGGTCTTAGTTCCAGCTCTTCCGTTCCCATGAAACGGTAGTTTTGTCCGTCTACTTTCGCAACTCCAAGCAAAGGAAAGTCCTTGCCCGTCCAATGTTTCACAGAGCTGTCATACAGATTGTCAGTAGTAGACCATGCACTAGTGTAAGGGTCAATCGTCACCAGTGGGTATGCCGGAGCACGTAATTCATTCTTCTCGTGCTGCTCTATCCGATTCTCACAGCTACAAAAAACAAAAGCTGTTCCCAGCAACAGCATCATCAGTTGTTGTTTCATAATTTAAATCACCTGTTTTATTTAATCTATGTTTACGCAAATTTCGTCATTTTCGATTTACTTCTTAGGCGGAAATAAAAGCATCAATGCCGGTATACCGGAAGCAGAATAGCTATCGATCTCCGAACCTGCCGGCAACTTTTTATGATATTCACCTCCGCATACATTCCGTGTCTTATCTCTGTTTGCCCAACCTGTTTGGATGGTACGTTTCAGGAACGAGAGATATTGGGTTTGTCCGCAATCATACACCAACCATGCCATATATTCCGCAAAGATAGCAGTATAGATACCCTGTTCAATACCAACTTCGAAAGGTAGCACTTTATGTTCTGCAGACATATCTTTCACTATATAGTCTGCTGCCAGAATAGCATTATCCAAATAACGCTTCTCTCCGGTCGCTTTATAAAGCAGTATGGATGCACCGATAAAGGTTGCCTGATTATAGACATGTGCCTTCCAGGCGGGATTGCCATTTCCATGACGACTATCAGCAATCCTTCCTGTTGCTTTATCCAACAGATTTTCCACTCCCCATTCGTAGATTTCTTTGCCTTTGGCAAGATATTGAGCTTTCGTCTGATAATCCGGCCGTTTGTCAGTCGATTCCTTTCTATTGTCAGGCACGTTATTGTAGAGGGTCAACGCAGCAACAACAGTCGGGAAGTTAATACAGGCCATTTTTCCATCACCGAACTTATTCGGTTTCGGATGATGAATGGGTTGCCATTGCCAGAACATACCTCCATTTTCTTTGTCATACGAACCTGTATCACCCACTTTTTCCGATCCATACCATACACGTTTGAAACTGGCTTCCGAGAGTTTCAGATATTCATCCACTCCAAAAAGCTCGTAGCCACGTGCCAGACTGATAGTCCACCACATGATGTCATCATAAATGAACCAGCCGGTGTTTTCGTTATTATCATCAAAATCAAATTGACAATATTGTGCTTTATTTCCTGCGAATATTTTCTCGCAAAGTGTTTTATAATAGCGTATCTTCTTTCCGTCTTTCTGTGCCTTTGCCAGTTTATAAGCATTCATCGCCATATCCCAATAAATAGGCTGACACCAGATAGCCGCTGCTCCATTGCCACGATCAACAGCACTCGGATAAGAGGAATTTGTTTTATAAATATATTTATTAGAGTCCAGTAATGTATTGTTAAATCCTTCATAAGCCGCCCATACATCTTTGTTCGTATATGCGTGCTTCTTCTGGTTTGCTTGTCCTAAATTGCCGACTGCCCATATAGTTGTTGATGCTCCCAACAACAACGTCAGGGTCAAAAGAATTTTGCCTTTCATGATTGTTTATAAGTTAATAGTATTTTTCCTGTTACAAAGATTGCAGAAATAGCTGAAAAAAAACGATAATATTTATTCAATAAAGAACAAATACAGACCAAAACGCTTTTCTACAATAAAAACATAGGATTAATAAAGGGATTATTGAAGAATAATTTCCCCTTATTCTGCCTTACGACAGAGATAAGGGGTATATAATCTACCTATTGAAAACTCATCCTGGTAAACAATTATTTATTATCTGCAATATCTGTGGATTCAATCCATTGCCAGTTATCCCCAACTAATGTTGCTGTATGCCCTTTTAAACCTGTTATTGTCCTGGTAGCACTTTGAGTAGGCCGCTCACCTTTCACTTCAAAATCCCAGGCTTCTACCAAATTCGGATTATCCGCACTTACACCTTCTTCATTACCCATATAAGAAGCATATACCTGATTTTCTGTCCGGTTTGTTTTCCAGATACGTATCTTCTTTATGTAGCCGGAGAACCATTCGTTACGATTTCTATTATTATCCATCATACAGAATCCGGTCATGTGAATTTGATTGGCTATGGATTGTTTATTGATATACGTTCTCCAAGGTTCACCCACACGAATGATTTCACCTTGTCTCGTACCGTCAATCATAGAATAACACTTCACATCTGTTGGAGTATCAAATCCCGGCAGTCCCTTATCCCTGAACAGGAACGCATAATGCACCCAACGATCTTTGGTCCAGTTGTCCGACTTCTTCCATCCCGGTTCCCATTCTTGCGGATTTGTGTGATTATTATCTTGCCAGTGAGCAACCATTGTTCTTAATAATCCCTTCGTACGATCCTGGGCACACCATCCGCTCCAATAAGGGGCGTTGGTCATGGTAGAAAGGAAAGTACAGTTGTCTTCTCCCTGTTTATTGCAATATTCTTTAATATTCACCCAAAGTTCAATCGTGAATGCCTGATTGTCATCCTCTCCAAACTTCACATAATCCTCGCTATAACCAAAGTCTATATAAGACCCGGCATTTCCGTCTACAAACAGATTCCAAGTTATTTGACTGTTATCCGGCCATGCAGAATCTTCTACTTCTTCTACTTTCTTATCGGCAGTAGCAATAGCCTCATCATAAATCTCCTGCGTCATATTTGTGATGGAACCGGATTTGATTCTTTCAGCCAGACCTTCCAAGTCTTTAGCTGCACTCTCCAAAACCGACTTATTTTCTACCGAATATTGTCCCTGATGATTTCCCCATTTCGTTTCATCGTTAACGATCGCGAGTATTTCATTCGCCTTAGCCAGCAAATTATTGATATACTGCTGTGCTTCCGAAGACAGATTGTAATATTTTGAATTTTTAAACTCATCAATCGCTTGATTTACCTTTGCTACAGCAGCTTCCAAAGTTGTTTCATCCAGTTCCTCACCAGCTTCTACCCGTGTTATCAGTGCATCCAACTCAGTAATAGCGGCATTTAATATATCCTTTCCGGTTTCAGGATATGTCCCGGGAGCAGTTCCGTAGGTTGAATTTTTCAATAAATAGTTCAATGACACACGGCTTTCCTGCAGAATACTTAATTGTGTATCTGTTATATACTTGTCCTCAATATCGTCACAAGCGGTAAATATCCCTGCCAGACTATAAATCAGGAAGAAAGAGAGGAGCATTGCTTCCTCCCTCCATTTATTAGTTAAACATTTCATGTTTTTCATCGTTTTTACATTATTATTATTCAACAATACGTTGCCACTCGTAAGTACCGATAATTTTAGCAGTATGACGACCTGTCAAATCTATTACTTCATTACCTGAACCGGAAGGTTTGGTCATGAAATCCCATGCTGCCGCCAAATCAGTTTCTTTACCCGTCACTTCAGCCATGCCATTATAAGAATTCTGAACGTATTCGTTATCCTTTGCGCTTTTCCAGATGCGGATTTTCTTCATATAACCGCCAAAGCCTTCTTCAAACAGATTATCACTGGTACGCATATAACGTCCGAAAGCAGTCATCGGTGTATTGTAGTTGGCATAGTTGCTTGAATTATAGAACCTGTTACCCACGCCTCCCTCGGTTGTTTTCACTTCTCCGTTCACATACAATTTCGCACGAAGTTCCGGATTGCCCGGCAATCCTTTATCACTGTACACAAACAAGAAATGTTGCCATTTTCCATCTTCCGGTGCCTTTAGTGACGGTTCACAGATATTTCCTCCTGTTTCGCCCCAAGTTGCACGATAAATACCACCATCCACATTGCGCCAGTACATCATCCAGCCATTACGCCATCCGTCACCGCCCATGTAAGTTGACAGGAACACATTTTGGTCTTTTCCACCACCTTTGGTTACTTTCACCCAGAATTCAATAGTAAAGGCTTGGTTTCCTTTAGTTCCGAAATTGACATATTCTTCACTACGTCCGAAATCGATATAAGAACCACCATCACCACGTCCGTCCACAAACAGTTCAGCCGGTGTTGTTTCAGCGTCTTCTATACGGATCGTACTCTTGAACTGTTCTATAGACTCCTTGGCTTTTGCCACATAGCGTTGTTTCTCACTTTCCGACGGAGAGGGTTGCTGATATTTGATTAAAAGTACCGAACGATTAGCATCATCTATCGCATCTGTCAGAATTGCCCGGCTTTCGGTAGGGTACTGTCCTTTCCTATCTCCGTAGTCTGAATTTTGCTGCAAATCAGTCATCTCAGCAATTAATGCATCCAGTTGGTCGATATAAATATTTTCTATTTCAGGAGCCGCAGTATACTCGTCATGAGTTTCTTCAGAACAAGCCGCCAATTGAATTGTTAGCACCATACATAACACATAACACCACATTTTCCAATTTGAATATTTCGTATTCATTATTCTTCTTTTTATAGGTTACAATTATTTATCTGCCGGAAACAACAACATCAATGCCGGTATTCCGGATGCACTATAGCTGTCAATAGTAGCGCCTTCTATCTGTGCCTTATAATATTCGCCACCACATAAATTACGCGTCTGGTCACGATTAGCCCAGCCATAATTAATGTTACGTTTCAAGAACGGTACGTACTGGGTCTGGCCACAATCATTCACCAGCATAGCCATGTATTCCGCAAAGATAGCAGTATAAATACCCTGTTCCACACCACTCTCGAACGGCAGTAAATCGTACGTTTCGGACATGACATTCATTGTATAGTCAGCTCCTAAAATTGCATTGTCCAAATATGTTTTCTCACCGGTAGCTTTATAAAGCAATAACGAAGCTCCGATAAAAGTGGCCTGATTGTATACATGGTCCGACCATGCTGGATTGCCTTCACCATGCTTGCTGTCGGCAACCTCTCCGGTATTACTGTCTACCAAATTCTTCACAGCCCATTCATAGATTTCTTTTCCTTTTGCCAGATAAGCTTCCCTCGTTTCATAATGCGGACGGGTAAAATCACCGTACTTATTACTCCAGCTTTCCGGATTCGGATCTGCCACACGATCGGCAGGAACATTGTTATAAAGGGTCAATGCAGCTATCACAGTCGGGAAATTGATACAAGCCATCTTACCATCGCCGGCTGCATTTTCATTCGGATTGCCGATAGGCTGCCATTGCCAGAACATACCTCCACCCAAACTCTTTTCAGGATCTGCATAAGAACCCGTATCACCTACCCGAGGAGAACCGTACCATACACGTGCAAAACTCGCTTCTGCCAGACTGCGATACTCTTCCACTCTAAATAATTCGTAAGCACGTGCCAAAGCAATGGTCCACCACTGTATATCATCATAGATAAACCAGCCGGTATTCTCATTATTATTGTCGAAATCAAAGTTTACATAATGCGCTTTATTTCCGGCAAACAAATCATCACACAACTGCCTGTATTTGCTTTCTCTTTCCGTATCTCCTTCCGCTTTTGCACGTTTATATGCGTTCATAGCCATATCCCAATAGATCGGCTGACACCAGATAGCGGCAGCTCCGTTATTACGGTCTGTAGCAGCGGTATAAGCGGTACTTATTTTATAAATGTTCTTTTCGGGGTCCAGCAAGTTATCATTAAATGATTCATAGGCATTCCAGGTATCCGCATTGGTATACTCCGATACAATCTCGTAATCGGGAGTATATGGCTTTGCCTGTTTATCCTCATTGCAAGAGGACATACAAAGGACACCGGACATGAGACAAACTGCAGAGAAAATATATTGTTTCATCATAATTTCTATTTTATAATCAGTATTTAGAATCCTGTATTCTGAACCAGGTTTTTATCAATATCAATTTCGCCCTGTGGTATGGGGAAGAAGTACTGACGGTCAAAAACACGTTTCACAATCTCCGTACGTTTGAAGAATTCATTTCCGTCATAATTGACATTCATACCGTGAATTGCCTTGTTGAAATATTCATTTACCAATCCCCAGCGACGTACATCAAAATAACGGCAGTTTTCAAAACTCAATTCAATGCGTTTCTCCTTACGAATCAGCTCCATGACTTCTTCCGTTGTAGTCGGTTTAGGCAGATTGACTGTTTCACCGTATCCCGGAATACCCGCACGCTTACGGATCATGTTCATATACGTCCAGATGTCTTCATGAGTCGGACTGACATGCGCAAGCGCTTCGATATAGTCAAAATAAATATTAGTCAGACGCAAGAGCACACAAACCAAGTTTTGGTTACGGTCGCCGGAATCCATTCCTTTACGCACCAAATAACCTGTACTTGTATAGTCATTGCTACCTTGTTCTTTACCACAACTTCCGCTATAAGTGAAATCTACGATATAATCGCCTTCTGTTCCATCAAACCATTTTGAATTACTAAAGGTAATGTCTACATAGAAACGAGGTTCACGATTAACATACATCATTCTGGTTCCTGCCGGTGCATATAAAGTACCATCTGTTCCTTTGTATTCTGTTGTAGAAACTCCTTCTTCTACATCATAATCGGATTTTTCGTTGATAATCGGAGTGACTCCATCAGCAGTATAACCGGAAATAGGAGACTCTCCGTTTGACATGAAATAGGCATCTACCATTTCTTGAGTTGCTCCCAACAAACTACCACCCCTATAGTTGGTCGTATTACCAGATCTATTTGGCATACGGTCGTACTGCATGGTTCCGGCAGCATTATCCAAACGATAGAAAATCATCTCTTTATTATTACCCATTTCAGAAAACAATGTTCTTACTGCACGGCGATAAGATTCCGTCGGGCTGAAGCCTTCCGAGTCCGGACCGGAAACAGAAACACCGTCCTTATTGGTATACATCAGATGATAACGACTTCCATAACTAGAAAAGAAAGTGTTACATTCATTAATCACTTTCTGCCAATTGGCACGTTTGGCAGCTTCGTCCGGTTTGTTAGGGAACAGTTTTGTTCCGTCCGTATTAGCCAAGTCAGAATAGTAATTGCACTCTCCATTAAACAACCAGCTGGCACGATAAGTTAATGCCTCGATGATAAACGCCTGTGCAATCGCCTTATCAATACGGCCATATCCGGACACTTTGTCGGTAGAAGCATCATCCAGTAAACCATCTTTTTGCGCACCTTTCAGTTCTGATACGATAAAATCGAAACACTCGTCTACCGTATTACGCGGGAGTTGCAACTCATCGCTCGGAGTATCCATCGGGAAGTCCTTTTCAAGCAAAGGAACCGGGCCATAAGTACGTACTAAATAAAAATAGTAGATCGCCTGCAAAGCTCTTGCTTCCGCTTTCCATTGATTTCTTTCTGTAACAGTTATCGGTGCCTGATCTACATTTTCTGTAAATACTGCCGCTTCATGAATACCTGAAAACCAGCTCTTCCAGCGATACAATACCATCGTTCCTTCGGTAGCATCGATTGAATTGTTATTTATCAACTTCCCTTTATTGTCATTTGTCCACTCTGCTTCGTCACTGGAGCCTGTCCAAGGACCGGGAGTACGGTACAGACTTGTTTCATGCACCTGACGTTGGTTAAATTCATCCGGTAAGAATGTGTATACGTTCGAAAGATACCGCAAGGCTCCATCTCTGGTTTTGAAAATCTCCTTGAGTGATAAACGGTCATCAGGTACCTGATTAAAATAGTCATTACAAGATGTCGTCAAGAGACACGCCAGCAAACTAACGATTATATAATTATATTTTTTCATTATCTTTTTGTTTAGAATGTGAAATTAATACCAACTGAATAAGAAGTCGTATTCGGATAAGAAGCACCATTATCGGTATTCAACTCCGGATCCCACAATTTGAAACGACTCAAAGTGAACAGGTTAGTTCCCATTACATATACAGCCGCATTCTTCAGATGAACTTTATCCACCCAGGGTTTAGGCAGATTATAAGAGATCTGCAATGTCTTCAAACGCAGGAAGTTCATGTTACGCACCCACCAGGTACTTTTCTGGAAGTTATTAATATTACTGGTTGTTTCGCTTCCATAAGACAAACGCGGATAAAAGGCATTCTGATCCGGATCTTCCTCTGTCCAATGGTCGCCAATGTTAGAGTAGAGGTTACCACTACCACCACCGCCATTAAACGGATTAACACTGCTACCGTTCAAAACACGCTCGGCTCCTGCTACGCCCTGGAACATCATACCCACAGACAACTCTTTCCAACCTACTGTAAATCCGAAACCATAGACAGTTGTCGGCACATCCCCACGAGAAATGTAAGTCTGGTCGTATGCGTCTATCTGACCGTCATTGTTTAAGTCCTTGTATTTGATATCTCCGGCTTTCACTGTTCCAAACTGTGATGCAAACGGTTTGGGAGTAATGGCTTTATTGGCATCCGACAAAGATTCCCAGCGTGCCATATCATCTATTTCAGCTTGAGTGAACAGCCCCTCGGCAACATATCCTTTCACTCCATTGATGTTATGTCCATATTGGTTCATCCATTGGTATTTCTGTTCCGGCAGTTCTCCCTGAATCCATTTATCCTTATTAAAGGTGACATTGCCACGAAGCGCAATTACCCAGTCTTTATTGATACGCTTGTTATACTCGATGGTTCCATCAAATCCCTTATTTTCTATGATACCGATGTTTCCGTAAGGAGCAGATGTGTTGTATCCCAAGAATGAAGGTATAGAATGTTCACGCTTCAACAGGATGTTTTCACGACGTTCTTTAAACAAGTCAAATACAATAGACAGATCGTCATTAAATAGCTTAAGATCAATACCCAGGTCTTGTTTGCGAGACTCTTCCCAAATCAGGTCAACAGCCATATTCACTGTTTCATAACCGGACCACTTAGTTCCATTCGGTCCGAATTTATAACCATAGTCTCCATTTTCTTTCATCTGATCCAGATACATGAAACGACGATCGGAAACTTCGCTATTACCCACTTTACCATCCGTATAACGTATCTTCAAGAAAGAAACCGCCTTCGACAGAGGTTCCCAAAATTTCTCATTTGAAACAACCCATCCTACACCAAATGCAGGGAAAGTTCCGAAACGATGTTTAGGCGAAAAGTTCTCTGCACCGTTATAACCGATGTTGAACTCTGCGAAGTAACGGTCTTTCCATGAATAAGTGGCACGACCGGCAATACCCATCATACGATACGGAATCGCATCTTCCAATGTCCCTTTCGGATATAATAGTTTGGATTGCTGATTGAACAGGAATAACGCACTAACACGATGATCGTTGTTGAATGTCCGGTCATAGTTCAAGGAAGCCTCCAAATAGGTCTTTTTGTTACCACTCGTTTCCTGTTTATAGCTTAACACGTTACTTCCTTCATAAATACGTTGCAAAATAGGTTGTCTATTCATATCGTAAGGAACACTAGCGTCCAGGAAGTTGTAGGTAGACTCCGCACGATCCTGATGTACATGTATCTCATTGTATACGTCGAATGCATACATAGCAGTCAGCTTCAGCCCTTTCGTGAGCATATCCAAATCCTGTGTGACGCGCAAATTAGAGTAAATCTGATTTTTCGTCAGGTTGTCATAACCACGACGTGTAGCCTGTGAATAAGGGTTATTAAAGTTGTTATTGGTTGAAGTTCCCGGCACATAGGCTTCTCCGTTAACAAAGAACATCTTCGGATATTCAACCGGTGAGATAGACATTGCCGCATTATACAAATCGGCAGAAGAGATGGCCGGATAGTTTCCTTCTCCCAGATAACCTTACGCACCGATCTCGACCTTAGTAGTAGGAGTTACGTCGAGATTCAAATTGGTAGTAAAGTTATAACGGCTATATTTCATTTTGGAATCATAGGTGTTGATATTCTTATCAGTCACCGTCATACCTGTCTCATTAAAGTAGCTGACTGATGCATAATAAGCGACTTTCTCGCTACCACCGCGTACATTTACATTCACACGGCGATTATGTCCCCAATCATTAAAGATTTTTTTCAACCAATCCACATTCGGATATAGATAAGGATCCTTACCGGCAATCGTGTTACATATCTGATCTTCTGTATATTTCGTAGCAATACCGTCGTTACGCATTGCCTCGTTGGCTGCATTCATATAAGTGATACCATCTGCCAAATCGACCATCTTCGTGAAGCGGGTAAACGATTCATAATAATCCGCGCTCACTGTCGGTTTTCCTACCTTTCCCGGTTTGGTTTTAATCAAAATTACGCCATTGGCACCACGTACACCATACACAGCTGTTGCTGATGCATCTTTCAGCGTTGTCAACGATTCAATATCTTCCGAATCGATGTCATTGAATGAACGTTCCACTCCATCCACCAATACCAGCGGAGAAGAAGTGTTGGGAGTGGAAATACCACGAATCCAGATATCAGCAGCATCTTTTCCCGGTTCTCCTGTACGCTGTACAGCCACAACACCCGCCAAACGACCTGCCAATGTAGTTGTTAAACTGGCAGAAGGCGTCTTAATATCTTCCATCTTCATGGAAGACTGTGCACCGATATTACTTATTTTACGCTGGGTACCATACCCCACAATAACAGTCTCTTCCAATTCGTTGACCTGTTCTTCCAAGGTGATATCATAAATGTTGGTGGAGGCATTGGTTCGTATTTCAGAAGTTTTAAACCCGATATAGGTAAATTTAAGCACTACGCTCTTCTTGGTTACGAATATCTCATACAAACCATCCATGTTCGTAATCGAACCGTTTGCATCTCCATCCACAGTAACATTCACCCCAATAAGCGGCTCTCCTTTTATATCAGTGACACGTCCGGATATTTTCCGCTTATTCTGTTGCTGTTCGGTTGAAGCAGGGGCTTTTCCGGAAATAAATATTTGCCTGTCAGAGATCCGATAAGTACACGAAGTACCTTCGAAAAGTTCAGAAAGGATTTCTTCTATATTTTTATTCTTACTGTCGATAGATACCTTACGTTCTAAGTTGACAGCGTCATCTAAATAGAAGAAAACAAATTGACTACTTTTCTCTATTGTTTTAAGCACTTCTCTCAATGTCGAGTTACTCATGCTGACCGAAAGGGTCTTAATTTGAGAATAATTGTTGTAACTTGCGAAAGAGTAGTCTATTCCGAGAAGTAAAAAGCACAGGAATACCCCGAGAACCTTACTCTTTCGTTCTCTAATTGCATTTTTCATATTAAACATGTTAAAATTTTCTCATAATATTATTTTCTGTATCTAAACATTCATGGGCACACAAACCCCATCTGGATGATAGTTTTCATCATCCACTCTCTTTAATAATTACCATAAAATTAAGGAGTTAGATTAGTTTATTATCTTATTTTTTATATCTATTTCTTTATTACTCGATACGTTTTATATTGTTCATCATAGGCGTAAGAAATTGGTGCAACAAAGGTTAATCCATTAATAACTGTTTCAAAGCTGTCTTTCAAATCAATTTTTCCGGAACATTTTATTTTACTTAGCGCTGGGTCAAATTCTACATTCACACCATAATAGGTAGACAGGCGTTGCAATACCATTCCCAAATCGGCACTTTGGAAACAATAGAGTCCATTTATCCACGATATTGCCTGTTCTACATCTACTTGTGATATATTTTCCTTTCCATCGGCAGAGCTGAACATCTGATTAGGAGCCAAAATCGCTTTCGGAGTCCGGACTGTCTCTACCTGAACACATCCTTGCGCCAGCACTACACTTCTAATTGTTTCCGATTCATACGCCGTTACATTAAATTTAGTACCAAGCACCCTGACATTCATATCTTTGGTCCGCACATAGAAAGGGCGGTTCTCATCTCTGACTACTTCTATGTAGATTTCTCCATCCACATAGATTTCACGTTTATCTTTTTCAAACTCTACCGGATAAATCACTCTCGTGCCGGCATTCACCCAGACTTTAGATCCATCGGCAAACGTCAATACCGATCGCTTTCCACGCGGAATGACCAATTGATTGTAAGCTGCTGATTTTTCCTTTTGTATACTTTCCTGATTTGTTTTGATTTCTACGGAATCATACGTAATCTCCGTTTCTTTTTCTTTCAGGCTCACTACGTTATCTTCCGCCAAAATCAACAGTGTTTCTTCCGTCAGAGGCAAATCAGCTTTGGTATTCACTGCAAAAGTGGCAATATCCGGCTCCAGCACCGAAGAATAACTCTTTAATAAGAAGAAACATCCCACAAGAATAGCAACACTGGCAGCCGAGCTCAATCCTATTAAGAAATAGTTCTTACGTTTCGCCTTCTCCTTATTTATATTGGTTGCCTGTATACGAGTCCATAAATCATCCGTTTCCTCGTTTGAAAGTACTTCTTCTTTCTCTTTTGAAAAAACCTCCATATATCTTTTTGCTGCTATATATTCATCTATATTAGAAGGATTCAACCATTCAAATTCATCCCAAAACTTCTTTGTTTCTTCCGTAGGATGATTCATAGAAGAAATAAAGAAATCATTCTGAAGAAATTCTTCAAAAGTATATAGGGAAAAATCTGTATGTTTTTGTTCAGAGTTCATCAATTTCATTGTCTTTACGTATGAATAACAGTTGTACTTTCCTTTTATACTCACTTTTTCCGAAGTTTTTTCCACTTTTTTTATAGGAGGAAAATAGCTGATTATTCTCTCTTATTTTCTCTTAAATAAGTCCCGGATACGTCCCAAAGCCCGTTGAATAGAGTTAGAAACAGATTGATTATTCATGTCTGTCACCTTACTGATTTCATCAATACTCATCTCTTTGATGTATCGATAATAAATAATTTCACGCTGTCTGTCCGTCAATACAGACATCATAGTATGCACGGTTGCCTGAACTTGTTTTTCCTGTTCATTATTAATATATATAGTTTCTGGAGTGGAGGAGGGGTTGTCAACCGTCTCTTCCCTCTCACCTATTTCATCAAACGAAAGAGAATCTGTTGTTTTTTTTAGCGCATTAAAAAGAGTGTTTTTCAACGCTACCGTCAAATAAGCTGCAATATTATCTGTTGGGGCTAACTTTGCACGATTCATGTGGATTTTCACAAACACATCATGTATGCAATCTTTAATTAATTCTTTGTCTGAAGTATATAATAGTCCGAATCGAAACAGATCTTGCACCGTTCGATTATAGATTTGGGTATACGCACTCGAATCTCCCTCGAGAAACCTTTTCCACAAAAGGGAGTCGGAAAGAGTGTGTATATTTGAGTTCATTATAATAAGTATGTTTGATTTACAAGGACAAAAATAAAACAATAAATAAAAAAAAGCCCATCTTTATTAAAATATTAATTACGGATGGGCTGAACTTTTCAGATTTTCCTTCAATGGGCTTGCCTCTACTCCCTCGAAAGTCATCTTTATGGGTTTTATTTTTCCATCTTTGTCAAAGTACATACGGTCAACGCAGGTCACACGAGCATTTCCATCCGTTTCACCCAATGGATGACGATGATAGATGATGTACCATTCATCCTCTCCCGGCCCTTTTACAACTGAATGATGGCCGGCACCTGTTCCAATATTGGGATCTCTCTGTAATATTTTTGCTTCTCTTTTGAAAGGTCCGAACGGTGAGTCGGCAATGGCATAAGCAACACAATAATCCGGTCCGGTCCAACCGCCTTCTGACCACATAAAATAGTATTTTCCGTTACGTTTCAACATAAAAGGTCCCTCTACATATTTTTCGGGGGTTACTTCCTTATAAAGGGTACCATCTTCAAACGGTACGATACTCAACAAGTCCGGGGTCAGTTTCACCATATTACAATGTCCCCAGCCACCATAATACATATAATACTGTCCGTCATCGTCTTTGTAAACAAACTGATCGATCGGTTGCGCACCATTTACAAATTTATCAATCAGAGGTTTGCCTAACGCATCTTTAAATGGTCCGGCAGGATTGTCGGCCACAGCTACACCAATACCGCCTAGTTCATTATTGCTTTGAATATCATTCGCACCAAAGAATATATAATATTTATCATTCGCATGAATCACGGCAGGTGCCCACAAAGCACGTTTAAACCAACTAATATTCTCTTTTGATAACACTTTCGGGTGCTTTGTCCAGTTCACCAGGTCTTTAGACGAGAAGGCATCCATGAAAGTCTGTTCGTCATAAGGCGCCGAATACGTAGGATAAATCCAGTATTCATCCTCAAATACAATTCCTTCCGGATCGGCATACCATCCCGGAAATACAGGATTGCCACTCGTCTTCGGTTGTTGATTGGCTTTTTGTCCAAATACAGACTGGAAACAGCAAATAACACTAAGAAGAATAAGGTGCTTCAGTTTCATACAATATCAATTTTAAAGTTCGTGCCACAAAGATGAGAAAAAACAACTAGAAATTCAATAAATACAAACCAATCTGCAAAAAAAGATGATTTATCAGGATTTTGTGCTTTCTTTGTAGTGTCATTATTAAATGAAAAAACATCATGAAAAGCAGATTGTTATTACCATTCGTATTTTTAGTCATTATTTGTGCATCCTGTCAACCCAAGAAGAAAACAGAGCCGGAAAAGGAAGCCGTAACAGGAGCTACTTACACAAATCCGCTACATGAAAGAGGAGCAGAGCCATGGGCAGTTTTTTATAAAGGGAAATATTATTATACGCAAGGCTCTGAAAACAGAATCATACTTTGGGAAACTGATGACATAACAAATTTAAAAGACAGTCTTAAAAAGCCCGTATGGATACCCACCGACCCAAGTAACTCGCACCACTTATGGGCTCCCGAGTTACATCGGATCAATAATAAATGGTATATCTATTTTGCGGCAGACGATGGTAACATGGACAATCACCAGATTTATGTAATTGAAAACGAGGCTGATATTCCTACAGAAGGTAAGTTTGTCATGAAAGGGCGCATACCGACTGACAAAGATAACAACTGGGCGATTCATGCAAGCACTTTTGAACATGACGGACAACGTTACATGATTTGGTGCGGATGGCAAAAACGAAGAATCGACAGTGAGACACAATGTATTTACATCGCTTCGATGAAAAATCCGTGGGCTCTTTCTTCTGATAGAGTCCTGATTTCCCAACCTGAATATGAATGGGAGTGTCAATGGGTCAATCCCGATGGCAGTAAAACGGCCTATCCTATTCATGTGAACGAGGCACCTCATTTCTTCCAACCGAAGAATAAAGACAAAGTATGCATTTTTTATTCTGCCAGCGGTAGCTGGACACCTTATTATTGTGTAGGACTACTAACAGCAGATGCCAATGCTGACCTGCTGGACCCTATTTCCTGGAAGAAACACCCGACCCCTGTATTTCAGCAAAAACCTGAGAATGAAGTTTTTGGCCCCGGCGGCAGCTCTTTCATCCAGTCACCGGATGGAAAGGAATGTTATATGCTTTATCATGCCCGTCAGATACCGAATGATGCTCCGGGCGCAATGGACTCACGTACTCCCCGCTTGCAAAAAATAGAATGGGACAAAGAGGGAATGCCTGTACTGGGAGTACCACAAAAAGAAGGAGAACCCATGGCAAAGCCATCTGGTTCTCCAATCAATTAGACTAATTACATTTTGTACTTTCAGGTCCAAGGTATGAACGTTTTAATCCTCCCATGTCGATGACTATTTTTTGAATAACGACTCCAGGATCACCACAACGTATCTGTAGGGTGTGTTTGCCCGGCTTTTTCACATACAAAGTAGATTTATTCACTCTACAGTTCTTCAGTACACTATCATACCAAACTTGAGAATACTCAACAGCAGAAGTAGAAGGGGTAGAAATAGAACCATCATCTATACGGACACTATACTTTGTGTCCGAATTAGTATGTTCCGGCAATTTATAGTCTCGCTCTGCGTGCAAAGGGAATGTAGGAAGAACATAGGTATACACATCATAAATCCCAGCATTAAATGTATAAAAATCATATTCCACTCTAGGTACATCACCAGCACGATACATCTGCAAAGGAGATATAGGATTCCCTAATTGCAAAGCATACCCTTCAACCCCAATCCCGGGAAGAATATTCATTTTTATGTCATTACTCTCAAATTTACGATGAAACCCTGCAGCCGGAATAGAAACATACCCATTTTCTTCCATATACACTCCTTGCATCTCATCACGCACAGGAAACATCGGATTAAAAACAGAAACTAATACACACTCTTTTTGATCATTAGAACTAAACTCCACAGAACCTTTAATACTCTCTCCAACCGGAACTTTCTCCCAATCAACAGATACCCTGATTCGGTCTTCTGTCGGAGTTTTCCCAGTTTTTTGAGACACTATAATCCAATCGTCCGAGGGCTTTGCAGTCCAACTCAAAATTCCACTCCCTTGATTATACACATCGATCCAATGGCTTTTACGGGAAAAAGTGCTATAAACAGGCAAACTATGATAACTTGTACCTCCTTTATCCAAGTTCTCACTTTCTGCCTGAAGAGCTAATTTAGGAGCACCGACAGGTGTATAACTTTCTTCCATCAACGGAAGCATAAAGTAAGAACTGGAACCTTCATAATTCTGTTTCAAAGACATCATATATTTCCATTTCCCGTTCAACAATGAATTATAACCTTCAGTTATGATTTGCAGACTATCATGGTAGTTCTTTATCTTCTCCTTTATCAAATTGGCAGCGGCACGTTGCTGACGAACATACTGCCGATAATATTGTCCTTTTATAGTCATGTGGTTCATCAGTTCAGCACCTTTCACGGGGTAGTATAATAACTGATAAAAAGCCGGCTGACTGTCTTTATCCAAAGATGCCAAAAGACTTTCCGCTTTCTTCCCAATGCGGCTATATTCGTTCAGACGATTTTCTGCTTCATTATAATTGGCAAAAGAGAACTCCGTATCCGTACGTTTCTCTCCTCCGCCCCAATAATTATTCCAATATCCCCAACCCATATATTCCGGTTTCCGGGAAAAGGCCAGATTGATATGCGAAGAAGTGATATCTTCAAATACACTATAATACTGCTCCCCAAACATCTTTGCCAACCAACGGGCGGGATAGGTAACCACATTATTCGCATTAAAGCTATCTATATCATAAGCCATATCAAGGAATAAAGAGACTTGCATTTCGGCTCCTTTTAAATCACCGCAATTAGCCAGCCAAATACGGTCCGCCATCGTATCATAAGCTTTCCGGAGTTCCTCATACATCAGAGCCGGGGGAGTAGTGCTGTACCACAAATAGCTATGGGGAACTCCCAGATAAGAGACATGGTAGTAAACACCTGCACGCCCGGAACGTTTTTGTTCATGCGGGCCACTTAAGCGCTTCATGTAGCCGAAGTTATCATCCGGCCAAATAATGGTTACATCATCCGGCAATTCCAATCCATTCGAATAGATTTCCAACACCTCCTTGTATGGAGTAAATGCCTGTGGAATTGTTTCAACCGGTCGATCAAAATGTTCTGCAATCAAATTACGTTGGTCTTTCAACGCACTCTCCAGCATTTTGACCTTTTCTTTCATGGGGACATCACCTCCTCCCATTGCCGCATCATGCAATCCTCTCAAAGCCAAGGTATATACATTCTCATAAGCACAGTTTTCCTTTACACGATTTCCTAGAACTTCATTAATTTTATCCTTATTTTTACCATAATCCCAGGGCCCCATCGTTTTTGAATTCCATTCACTAGCTGTATTTAACAATAATGGTTCGCAATGACTGGACCCCATTACAATAGCAAAAGTATCTGCCACCAACTTATTTTCAGGTATCTTATAAAATGCGGTCGACACCGGATGCATGGCAGGAGCCAGATGATTGGCTTTCAACCGTAACAACAATTCGCATATTTTGGCATAAGTACGGGGACCTATATTGCCACGCTCTTTCTCAAAAGTCTTGGCGGCCCAAGGTTTCAGTCCCCAATCTTCATCATTCAGAAAAACACCTCTATATTTCACGGAAGGGGTCTTGGAAACAGTGATGGGAGCATCCACATAAAGTGTTTTATATTTCTTCACAGGGACATCCGCCCACCAATACCAAGGAGACACACCTGCCATTTCCGAAAGAGAAAACAAACCGTAAGAAGCTCCTCGCCTGTCACTTCCAGCTACAATCAGCGCTTTATCTACTCCTGGAAAAGGATGATTAACTGTCTGAATCAGATAACGTTCCCATGCTCCTTCTAAAGGAGATATATCTATTTTTCCATTGGAGGCTAGCTGACGAATTGCCTGATTCTTTTCAATAGTACCGACAATCACCACTGTTCTTCCTTTTTTCCATTCATCTGCCAATTTTAGTCTCTGTCCTGTGACATTTTCAATATCAGACACAAACAGTTCGGCAACCTTCTTTACAACCGGGTAATCATTGACATCATAACACACGGTCGCCTTTATTTTCGATGCGACTAATGGGAAAGTATATTTACTATGTTTTACATTCTCATTCACAACCACTTGTGATTGCAGGGCAGATGCCACTACCAATAATATTAATAGCGAAAAGATTCTCATTGATACAGTAGTTCTAGTTATTCAGTTCTATTTCTTTTTATCTTCAAAATGATAGTTATATGGATTCCGCTTAAAATGATAACGATTTCTTGGCACCGGCAATGGGTGTTGTACACGCAGTTCCCAAGTCATCAATTCTTCCAGCAATTCCATTTGTTTGGAGGCATATTTCTTTTTATTATAAAGATTATTAATCTCGGAAGGATCGGCTTTCAAGTTATACAGTTCACCACGACCATAATTGTCGAGTACCAGCTTCCAGTCATCTTTGCGAACCATACGTTCAGTTCCACTTTGTGTCCAGGTATTCAGTTCGTCAAAATGAACTATTTTATTGGGTTGCAAAGCCCCCTCTTTAGCAAATGTCAACGGTTCATCCCGGGTGAAATCTTCACTACAATAATCAAAATCTTTCCCTTTCACATGTGCATGATTCTTTCCCACTAATGCCGTCTTATATCTTTGTTCTTTAAACACTTCGAGCATATCTTTCTTATAATACATATCGGGAGTATTATGGTTAGTATGGACATGCGTAGCAGGCCAGTAACATCCTGTAAACATGGAACAACGGGCAGGCATACTAGCAGGAGCTACCGTATACGCTTTATCAAAGCATACATTGCTCAAGGCCAAAGAATCGGCAAAAGGAAGCACAGCCATCGGAAAACCTTCGCGACCACACAAATCAGCTCGCTGTTGGTCATCCATGATGATAACCACATTGGGGTTGGGTGTTTTTGCAGACATTGGGATGATATTTATCATACCGGAAACAGCAGAGATTAAGAATAAAACTATCCTATTCATAATATAGCATCATAATAAGTTAGTAACAAGAAGTGTATGAATTACTCACACCCAAAATTCGGCAATCTTTCCGATAAATTACGAAAATAACCATTCAATAAAGGACAAAAAATAACCATTTTCACATAAAACTCATCCAATACAGATTTTGCTTATAAAGATAAAAAATGAATAGCAACATTGTAATATGTTTCAACATCTCTCCGTTCTTTCAAAAGACTTTCCATTACCTCTGCAAATCTCCGGGAATCAATCTTATGACGAAGTGATTTCCAAAGCCAAATATTTCTATTAACTTGTTCTATTCTCAGTTTCAAATTAGCGGTTAATTCTTCAACCGGATTTCATTCTATGCTCCCACAGTACATTATGAAAACAGAGCAAATACAGTTCAGGGCACAGATTTATATCATTAAAGATTAAACGATTAGGCCCCCAATATAAGATACATAATCAGAGCCATTGACAGTACGATCATTACCAATACTTTCTTTACTAAATTTCCACTCTTCATTGGCACGTATTCCGAACCCTGCTTTATAACAACATTTTACCTAAGTAGGAGAACCAGCATCAGCAGACGAAATACATTCGTACCAAAGTCTAAATTTCCCATAAATTAGATTCAATTAGGTAATTAATATAAATTGTTACTAAAGTTCTTTGTGCAGTTTATTTAATAATTTGAGTTGCTGTGGAATATTGAATTTACCATTCATGGAATCACCTATATACCAAGTGGAAAATACCCCTTCCTGCGTTGCATACAGGGCATCACGCGCCTCTTCCAATTCCTGGATAGCAACTCCCAGATGTTTAGTCCGTTTACTGCGGTCCTTTTCTTTATAAGCAGATACAAAATGATATAATGAATAACTCAATGCTGCCATATAATGGCAAGGAGCAGCCAAGTTATCTCTAAAGAACCGTTGATTTTGTTTTGGCAAAGATTTGAGAAAATCTTCACAATGTCGTGAAACCTCCTCAAAACGTACAGCTGTCTTTTTCATCCCCGCAATCAATGAATCAACCTGATTATTTCCGTCAATGCGGAATGAACGACCGGACACCCGTTCAAATCCGATCTCATACAAAGGATTCGGAGAAAAGTTATCAAAACGTTTTCCGATTTGCTCAAAAACACGAGAATAGCGTAAATCCTGAAAGATAAACTGACGTTCCATCCCCGGAAACTCTGAAGGCTTCTGCTGCCAATAAGCATAGTAATAATCATGATAAAGTTTGGCAGCCTCTGCTGCATGTTCCTTTCCAAAATATTGAGTACAGAAATCAATCAGGAATGAATCTGTATTATATGCCTGCATATCCCACATCATACGGGCATTAGCCGACATTTCCATGACAAACTCTCTTAAGTTTCCAGCATTAACCACCGAGAAAGTCAGCGGACCGCGTGTATTCACATAACGATAGTTTGCTTCCATCTTCCATGGACCTTCTGCAGGAGCCAGATGAGCACCGGTCGAAGTAAATTGGAGATTCATATAATACCCCAGTTTCACTTGCTTTGTCGTATCGAATACAACCAAATCATCGTAAGGATAGTGATCTCTCCGCCCGGCAACAAAAGTCCAAAGCATATTCTTGCCCGTCGGAGGTTGTAAATAGCCTTTAGCCAACAAATCAGAAAGTTCATCGTAGAAAGTCATTCGTACAAAAGGAGCATTCTCGCCAGTAGCTTTTTTTATCATATCCAATTGTATACGGATCATACGGTTAATCACCTCTGCACGTTCCTTATCACCCTCCGGAGCATCGGCAAAAGCAGCCCAAAAAGGCTGGTCGTTTACACCACGAAAAGCAATCTGCCACAGATTTTCCTGTTTATCACGACACACCGTTTCTATGCTATATTGCCAAAACTCAACAAGAGCTTTTTCATTCGATAAAAGTAACTCCGGTGCTTTCATGCCGCGCACTCGTCGCCAGTATCCTTCCCAGTTTTTCAGATTATTGTTGCAGGCTACGTGATGATGAGAAGTAAGTACCAGTCCGTATTTACGTAATAAAGCAGCCTGACCATTCAGTTTATAATCCGGATATGTAACCGTAGCTTCCAATTCGACAGTATTAAGCTTCAACCGTAACATAGTCTCCAGCCACAATTCGTTGTTCTCTTTCGACAAGCGTCTCCAGGGACTGAATAAATCGGTATCATTAGGGAACCAAGCGCGATACCTGACTTGTGGCGACTTCTGAAAATAATCAAAGTCCGATTGTATCTCCACCTGTTTCTTATACTGCGGTTCCCAAGAAGAAAAATACCACAACGGAGGCACTTCAAGAAATAATTCACTAAAAGCATAAATAGCATATATAGCACCACGCATATCTTTTCCATGAAGATAAATACGTTTCTCATCGGGACTACAATATACCCTATGAGATTCGAAACCATCCAAAGGACGAATGAATCGAGGCTGAAGCAAAGAACCGCCCGTCGCTTCGTTAATGATAACAATATCAATACTATTTGCCTCATCAATCGTTTGTGATATTACAGGTTTGTAATGCATTACCTTCTCAAAGTCTTTAGATAAAGTTTCTGCCGCCAGCTTTACAGGTCCTACTTCATGGCCGGATAACAAAATCCGAAAATTACCTTTCTCCAATTTTAAAGAAGAAGTGGAATTTATTGCCAGAGACGAAGCGGAAAGAAAAAATAAAGCAATTAGATTCAATAAAAATAATCGGTTGTAGTCCTTCATACTTTTCACGGTTCTTTTTGATTTAAGTCGTTTATACTCTTTGTTAATCGAAGCATAGGCAAAATTAAGAATTACCAACCGGAAAAAGAGGGGATATATCCGCCATATAACAAAAATATAGGGGTTCCAAACAGATATTTTATTAATAATCAAATAATTGCAAAAACAAAAACAGGCAAAAATATAGGGATTTATACGTACTTATATAACGGTTACAGACCTATTTTTTTAATATTTTTTTCAAAATTAGCAGGATCAACAGCTTTGTTTCGAGTGCGAACTCTATAATTATAAACGGTGTTCACGGAATACCCCAGAATTTCTGATATTTGTTCAGACTCTGTAATTCCCAACCGGATCAAGGCAAAAATACGTAAGGTAGAGTTTAACGCATCTTTATTCTCCAAAGCAAATTTATCATTCGGTTGAAGTAATGAATTGAAATTTTCAACAAATGTTGGAAATAAAGATAAGAATGTCCTGTCAAAATCAGCAAAAGCACTTTTCCTGTTAAAATCCGAATTCAAATTCTGAATCATCGAAGAAAGAGAATCATACTGCTTATTCTCCAACTTTTGCTGTCCTACCAATACAAAATTATCAAGCTGATTAACTAACTTAAAAGTAGCATCCAGATAGTGTCCTATATACGAATTCTTAATACGGTTTGCTTCCGACAATTTCAAGTTCAGCTTTTCCAACAATTGACGGGAATGGCGCAAGTGCTTCATCTGTACCAGAATATAAATGATGGCCACTATTAATATAATCGCAAAAATAGAAGTCAAGATAAGACCATCCTGAAAAGTCTGCCGCTTAACCTGCTCTATATCAAGTTTCTCCCCGACAAATACAGGTAATAAAGTTCCGATGACATTAATCCTGTGACGGGTTCCATAAAAAGTTGCATCTTCAAATGCCTCATTTATATATTCGGAAGCAAGATTCACATCATTTTTATAGTAGTATAGCATAGTTGCCAGTCCTCTCATAGACACTGATTCTTTTGTGGCACTACGGATATCATTTACAGCCGCCTTCACATAATAGTGAATAGCCTCATCATTCAGTTCCAACCTACGGTCGATAAACGCCAAAGTCGACAAGAGTACTGAAAGTGTTTCCGTATCAGTAGTATCACATAATTCTAAGGCCTGCCTATAGAGTTGTTTAGACTCTGCTACCTTATCTTCTTTAAGTGCTATTTTTCCCTTTACATAATAGATTGTTGACGAATCAGAGAGGTAGGACAGACTTTCCATCAAAAGTTCATTTCCTATTTGGTTATACGTGGATGAAAACATATCGTCCTTTGCATAATCCGCCAGATCATGATAAACACGCCCAAAGCTAATATAATAGTCCGCCAACACTTGAGCAGGCAATGTTTCTTTCTCAATCCGGATAGAAGAAAGTGAATCTATAGCCTCTTTAAAAAAACCTCCACGTGCTAAAATATATCCCAACCGAGTTTTGGCATTTACCATATATGAAGCCATTGCGGATTCTCTTTCTTACTAAAACACAGCGTATTGCAAAAGATTCCAGCTTAATAGGTAACGATTTAGAAACCAGAGTATTTCAATATTCTACCCAATATTGCATAATCCTTAAAGAACGCTTTTATTGCCACAAAGATACAAAATAAATTTCATCAAATGAAGGGATACTACCTTAAAAACATTTAAGTTTTTCTCGATCCTCCCCCAACTCTTAGCATAGCTCACTTGCTTACTAATTCCGGAGAAAATATATTTAGAATCATATTGCTTTCATATACAAAAAAATAGTTGTACCTTTGTACACAAATTATCAAGCTATTATAATATGGCATTATCTCTTTCTGCAGAACAAAAGAACCTAAGAGCATTATTTATTAATGATGATAGATATGTGGTGCCCTCCTTTCAAAGACCATATCGATGGACAAAGAAAGAAGCAAAACAATTGTTTGACGACATAACCCAAGCATACAATGCTGATGAGGATTATTTTGTTGGTAATATTGTTATTGCTCGTGGGAATGAAGATAAGGCTAGACCACAGATAGTTGATGGACAACAACGCATTCTAACATTGTGGATGTTTCTAAAAGCTCTCACCATTTTAACAAATGTTTCCCGATTAGAAGAAATGCTATCAATCCGTGATTGGGAGGATAATAGTGTGCTGTCTAAAATTGACTCGTTAGTATTTGAAGAAGCTGATCAGATTGGCATTGATAATTTATTAAACTGGAATGTTGATGATTTTAATAAAGGAATCAAAGAAATATCTAAATTAGGACTTATACAATATAATGCTATCCAAATATATCGCTGGCTTCAAGAATTTCTCAATAGAATCTCAGAAAGTGAAAAAACGAAATTTTGGAAATATTTTATAGATAGAATTTATTTGCTACCAATAGTTTTAGATGGAAAAGATATATCAGAAGCAACGTCTCGTGCTCTTACTATTTTTGAAACAATTAATAATCGCGGTCTAGATTTGGCAGATGCAGATATCTTAAAAGCAAAACTGTATGAAATGGCTTGTGCAGGGAATGAGGGGAACAAATTTATATCTCAATGGAAAGATTTAGGTCAAAAATGCCTAGAATTAAATGCTTCTGTTAATGATGTGTTCAGATATTATTTACGCATATTACGTGCTAAAAATAATCAAACTACATCTGAACCAAATTTGAGAAATTTCTTTTTGAATAATTCAGTTTCTCCATTTAAAACGAGAAATTGGCAATATATTATGGATGACTTAGTGTTGATTGTTGATGTATTGGAGAGAATTGATTCATTGCAATATACTTCCAATAAAACGGCATTGTTATATCAAGTTCTTAAAGTTCATTCAAGTGCCATTCCTTTTTCTGCTATGGTTGCATTTGTATATAGCATTAAAGGTCAAGATGATTTACAACAAGAGAATGAAATCCTTCATTTTTTGGAGTTACTCATAAAAATATGTTATTCTCATGATCCTGCTCAAGATATTAAATATGTAATATTTGATCTCAATGTCAGAATAATGAATAATAAGGCAATACAATTAAAGCCAATTAATGTATCTGATGACTTCTTTAATGAGAGGCGTCGATTAAGAAGTGGCTTCGTCATGTTATATCATTATTTAAAAGAAAATGATTGGACAAAGAACAAATTGAGCGGTAGTTTAAACATAGAACGCATTGCAAAACAAAATGATATGCCATCGCATATTGATTGGCCTACAAATACGCTCTCTGATGATTTAGAGAGTATGGCGAATTTTTCAATTATTGATTTTCCTAAAACTTATAAATCACTTTTAGAACGAAGTTCTTCGTTCAATTCATCTTCGCTCAGTTCAGTGGCTTGCATTTTAGGTGGAAAAAACTACTATTCCTATGCTGATTTTTTGAGCAGGAAAGAAGATATGCAAGCTACTATTTCTGCATTTCTTTCATCTAATTGCCAAATAGATTGTGAATAATATAATTATTTCTAATTTCAAAGGAATTGAACACTCTATAGAATTAGATTTTTCTATCCTAAAAGACGGAATAAGTATTCCCTCAAATAATATGGTGTTGTACTCAGAGAATGGAGGTGGAAAAACATCAATAGCAGAAGCAATACGTTTAATGGCATTTCGTACAGAATTTGAGAATAGTAAAATTGCCCCTTATATTGTTGGAGAGGAAAGAGAAGCTGCAAAAAGAGATTGGCTGAATAATTTTTTACACAATCAATCAACAGAATCATTTGAAATAGAAATTGATGGGATGAAGTTTTCAGATTGGCAACCAGATATAATTTCAAATGTATTGATACTAGGTAGGTCTCAACTTATACCAACATCAAAAATTAATCTTGCGGAAATTCTTGATACATCATATTTTGGATCTTCACATAACCTCTCCGAATTGCTATCTGCAGATGCAGTAACCCTTATATTAGATGAAGTTAATGAAATCTTGAACACTGATTTCAAGGAGCAAATTTCATTAGCATTGCCAGAAACAGGAGAAAATATTGTCGGAATAAACGGGGTGATAGATGGTCTTTTAACTGAAAATATTGATGAAAAATTGAATGAAGCTCAACAAAATTTGATAAAGATACTACTCTTTTTAAATTATATCAAATTGTTACCCAGACTAGATATGGGTAAAAAATACTTCATTGTGATAGATGATATAATGTCTAGTTTAGATTTGGCAAATAGAATTATATTAGCCCGTTTTTTAACTAAACTTGGATTAGATAATCAAATGCTAATAATGACTCACAATGTAGGGTTTTATAACCTCATGAAACATCTCGTTTGTGTTGAGAATTCAACTGAAAAATGGTCATTCAAATCATTATATAAGATAGATGGCAAACATACCATTTGCCCATCCAATGATGAATGTACGGTAGATGAGCTGGTTAAACGATTTGATGGGCACATTCTACCAAATAATGATTTGGCCATAAATGCGATGCGTAGAAAATTTGAAAAATTACTACATGAATTTGGGAAAATTCTTATTCTTGGAGTGCAAGATGAAACAATTAATATCATTCAAAAAATAAGTAGTATTGGAAATGAGTATTATTGTAATATCGAAGGGAATAAAATTAAGACTCATATTGATTTACTACGGGAACTTTCATCAATTATTGACGTTTGTCCACAAGAACAACTACAATCTAAAATTAGGAAGTTATTTCTTCGGTATGATAATGGTAATAATATGCCTTGGATTGCTGATGTTATAAAACATTTACACACCTTCCAAAAAGTCATATTTCATCAAGGTTCCCATGATCAAATTGGTATTCAACCAGTCATTTCTGCAAAAGAAATAACAATGTCGCTTGAACTTATGAAACGTTTAGAACTAATTGTGAATAGGAGTTCTTCTAATTACCCATACTTTATGTAAAGTTGTTATATTCTAACTATTTATAATATAACTATATTCTCACAATTTAGGGAAAGAATAAACAGAGAGGAGGTTTCGCTGACAGAAGCGAAAACAAGAGAATCTGCAATATCGGCGATATAGTGGTTGCGGATGGTAGCATTTGCAGCGGAAGGGCGAGTTGTCTTTTCTGAGGTCATGGATATGAAAAGGATGCGATTTGAATCGTAAGCATTCGGTAAACCACGTTGCAATTTTTGTGAAATTAGTTCCGAATCGGTGCTATTCGTAGTCGATTCGGAACTAATAGTATCTATTCGGAACAAGTTTGATTGGATTTTACCCAATTACGTGGTAGAAGTTCTTCCATATTCTTCTCATCCCTTTCATAATATGGAATTTTGCTCAGGACATCTTCCATCCAGATTCTGGGGTCTACTTCTGCTGATTTGCAGGTTGAAATCAGTGAGTATACGATGGCAGCCCTGTATGCTGATGCATCGTTTCCGCAGAGCAGATAGTTCTTTCTTCCCAAAGCCAAAGGTCTTATGGCATTTTCTATACGGTTGTCATCAATTTCGATTCTTCCGTCGTTTACGTATCTGGAAAGTCTTGGAAGGAGCGTGTACGTATATTCGATGGCTTTACCCATACGGCTTTTAGGAAGCACTCTAAGATAGGTGTCCTGCAGCCACTTTTCAAATTCAAGTATCAGCGGATAGGCCTCACTGATACGTTTTTCCTTACGCTCTTCAGCTGTGAGCCCTGCATCATTGGCTTCAGATTCTATCTTGTACAACTTGCCGATGTAGTGTATTGCCTGTGTGGCCAGGGTCCTGTTCTCTTCCAGGGCATCCACGTACTTCCTTCTGACATGTGCCCAACAGCCGACCATAGTGATTCCTTTCACCTGCTCAAACTGTTCGTAAGCTGCATAGCCGTCACATTGCACAATGCCATGGTAACATCCCAGCAGTTCACGGGCTACAGTCCCCGAACGGCTGCCACGGTCATAATGGAACATGACGTCCCCCGTGATGCCGTCGCGTACGCACCACTCATACCCCTTTTTCGCCTTATGTTTCTCATTGTCCAGCACAGGAATGACACTCTCGTCCACTTGTATATACTCACTGGAGAGTATCTTCTGTTTGAGCAGGTTGTACAGCAACCTGAGTTTCTCCACCGCCATTTCATACCATCCGCACATGGTAGATTCGCTTATGCTGATTCCTGATTCGCGATACTGCTGTATCAGACGATAGAACGGGAGATGATACATGAACTTGCCGATGATAATGTCTGTCAGGACCGAGGCGCCTGCCATACATTTACTGACCGGAACAAGAGGTAGAGGGTGAATCAGGATCTGCCTTTCCTCGGGGTATTTCTCCATATCGGACTTACTTATCACTTTGTGACGGACAGTCTTCAGGATATACAATTTTGCCGGAACACGTTCCAGGCGTGAACTCTCTTCCTTTCCGATTTCAATGAAATCATCCTTAAGCCTGCCTTCCTCGTCTGTTGTCCCTTCGGGGTAAAGATCAACAACCTCTACCGCAAGAGAAGATGTATCCAAGGGCTTGCGGGCCGGCTTCTCCTTGACTTTTATGGTTCTGGTGATTTCTTCATCGCTTTTGCGGACTTCCTCCTCCATCCGGGATATTTCCATGGAGGACATTTCAGCTTTTGAGAACAGGAACAGTTGGTTGGGATCAAGCGGAAGATTCTTCTCGCTCATCCGGCCAAAGACTTTTTTCCGAAGCCAGTACAGCGACTGTTCCAGTGAGGAAACCCTGCTGATAAGCGCCGCTTTATCCTGACGGAGCTGCTCTAGTTCTTCCAATAAGGCTTTTTCCTGTTCCTCCGTAAGCATCTGCATCTCATTTTTTCACAATGTAAATATACTAAAATCCAATGACATACAAAAGCAAGCAGAGTAAAAAATCCGATACTATTTTCGAAGTTTCTGCAGGTTTTCAAGTCTCGTGCGACGGGAGTCACGGGCTTCCATGATACCCTCCACTATCATGACAAGTTCCCGCCATTCTATATTTGTACAGACCTCATCGTCGTTGGCAGAATCAGGTTTACCTAAGGTTCCGGCTTCCAGAAGTTTGGAATATAACACCATGCCGCCAGGCTCCCAATGCAGGAGTTTTATACGGTCACGGGCACGGTTTATGAAGATATACACGTTGCCGTTACAGGGGTCCTGACCCATGGCGTCGGTGATGATACCGCTGAGGGTATGGAAGCTTTTGCGCATATCAGTCGGGCGGTTATACAACAGATAGCGCATACTGTCATTAAGGCTGAACATGGCTGCAGGCCCGGATGATTGAAAACAGTTCCTTTTCATTTAGCTCACCACAAATGCGTATGGCACTACCGGCCGGTGTACGTATTTCTATCTCTTTCAATCCGCTTGGCGTGGTCGGTGTACTTTTCTGTTTCCGTCCGGTTGTACCGGCAAATGAAGGAACCGGAACAAAAAATCCGCTATGCGGAAGCTCGATAAACTCACCTTGAGCCGTTTTACCAGATGATTGCTCGGCGGCATAACGGGATTTGCTGTCATAAAACCGCCATACAGGGATATTGAGTTCCTCTAATCTTGACTTATAAGTCACTTTGTGCTCTTTGCAGTAGTTCATTATTTCTACTACTTCTTCTCGTGTCATCATAACTTGGCTTTTTGGACGTAAAGTTAATGATGGAAGGTGGAGACGAAAATACGTGGTTTACCGAATGCTTACTTTGAATCGAATGCCGGACGTAGATTGAGTGGAATTTGACGATAAAGGCGGCGGTTAAGGACGTAGATGATGCTGCATGTGCCTTTGAGGGCGATTTCAAGAACTTCGTGTTCGAGTGTGGATTGAAAGCCGCTGACTATGGCTATTTCATGATTACGACTTACTTCATTTGCCCAATTAATAGTTGGTATCACAGAAGATGGATTGACCTTCCGTGAGGCGAGAAATCCTACCTTGCGCAGGGGCAATAAGTCCATATTTCCGAGATACTGCGGTTCCATCGTTTATTCCTCACAGTTCAGTTCATCACCCATACGATATTTGATGTCGTAGTTGATGATAAAGTCAAGTTCTTCTTCTGTAAATCCGTAATGTCTCGCCAAAACCTTGTCGATTTCGTCAATATATTTTTTAGATTTCCCAATTTTATATTCTTTGAATTGTGAAACATTGTAATTAGATGAGTTTTCTGATGAACGTATATTCGCATTATTTTCTATACTATGAACATAACGCTTATATATCCTATCAATAACATAATATTCTGTAACTGCAGGAATAGGTGTCGCTTCAATTTCAGTCCCTTTCCAATTTAGATTATCTGAGAGGATTTGATATATAAGAAATGAAAGGTTACTACTAAGTACGGCAGCAATAAAACTTTGTTTGTTTTTGTCAACATAGATAGTCCTTTCTGCTGAAGAATTATTTGTGAAAGTGGTAATAAGTTTAAAATAGCGTCCTCCTGCAAATTTGTAAACAATAGGTGCACCATAACTTACAAGAAATGAGCTTAATGTTTTACAGCCATTGATCTTCTCAAGTATATTCATTTCTATATCAAGACTGATTTTGGGAATACGATTACGAAAATTGAATTGTATAACATTGATGTATTTAATTGTACTAAATATCAAATGTAATTCATTCCCTTCTGACCTGCGATAGATATGAGTAGAGTATAGAGATTTACATTTTTTACTGTCATTGTTAAGCCGAATGATGCAGGTATTAACCATTGCATTCTCAAATAAAGGTTTTGGGCGGACTGCAAAACTTGCAACATGAATATTAGAACACCTATTTCGTATAATGTTTTGTATCGCAGTAGTAGCATCTGATGCGATGAATCCAATTGGTACAATAAAACTTAGAGGGGCATTGTTATGCAATAAAGACATACATCGTTCTATACATAGAACATAGGTATCATTACTTCCTTTGATGTTCTGGATTTTATTGGATTTAGTACAATTATACCGCTGTTTATAATAATCTAATATTTGTCGTTCAACCTTTGCTCCATACGGCGGGTTCCCTATAATCACATCAAAACCACCATTTCCATGAATGATGTCATAGAACTCAGCTACCCAATTGAAGGGTTGGTGGGTGCTGAGCCATTCTTCGAAAGGAATACCCGATGCCGTAGCATTATAGAGGTAATGATTCAGGGTATCGTTAAGTGTAGTCAGAAGGTCACGGAGCTGGCGTTTGGCAGCAATGAATTCTTCATGATGCTCCGATTCCTGTGTAAGCTGCAAGTGCTTGAATAATTTGAATGTCCGAGCCACTTTATCCATCTCACCAGCCACATTTTCTTCAAAATCGTGTTTTGCAAACATATCACCATTATGGTCTCTGACTATGCTTTCGGCATTGGCATAGCCCACGAGAGTATTGCCACACCGAATGTTAAAGTCGATGTCCGGCAGCGGGTCAAGACCAAGATTATCGGCAAGCGGTTGCACATCCACTACAGCCACCATTTTAAGGAACAGGCGCAGTTTGGCTATCTCCGTGGCTTCAGCCATTATATCGACCCCGTAGAGATTGCGGAGAATGATAGACTTATAGATGAAGTAATGGATATTGGAACGATACTTGCTCTTGATTTCGTCAAGGGCTTTTTGCGTATCGGGTGACTTCCGTTCAATACTTTCAAGCCGCATGATACAATCATAGTAAAGAGGTTCAAGTATATTCATTGCCGCAAAAAGGAATGCACCGGAACCGCAAGTCGGGTCAAGGATAGTCACCGATCGGAGAGCGTTGTAGAAATTGTAGATAAATGCCTGCGAGGCATTGCCTGCGTTTATAAGGTCGGAGGCAAATTGGCGAATGTCAAGGTTGTAAGTTATGAAATCGTTGATGGATGTAACCTCTCCATTCTTGATTTTACCCAGAATATCCTCGCAACGCTGCAAACGTTCGATGGTTTCCCGCCAAATTTCCGTTGGCAGGGCGAATGGTTCGGGAGTCTTTGTGTTCCAATCTTTACGGCGTTCCAAAAGGTCGGGCGTGGTAGTGTCAAGACCGATAAAGATATTTTCAGGAATGCGCTCGCGCCAATCGGGGGTATAGCCTTGCTTCACCGCATCAAAAATGTAGCGGTCACCACTTTGCCGGAGTTGTTGCCATATCCAACCATCGGGAGCAAAAAGTTCTGCCATAGATTTGGATGCTGTGCTTACTTTGTCAAACAGGAATGGCAGGATGGTATTGCGCCCAATATATTCTGTTATGTCCTCTTTGGTATAGTAAGCCCCCATTTGGGCACGGTCGTTGATGTACTGTTCGAAGATATAGCCAAGCACATCAGGGTTTATGTCCTTGCCGGATGCTGTTACGCGAGTGTCAAGATGCCACTGCCATTTATCGAAGAAAGCAAAGAGTGAGACGAAGGCATCGTCGGCGATGTCAATGTCGTCATATTCACGTTCTATCTTGTGGCTGTCAAACATGCCGCCATTCAGATAAGGGATACGTCCGAATTGCTGCTTAAACTCTCTGTCATGGTTGGGCTTGTTCAGCCCGTCAGAAAAGAGACGGGTCAGGAAGCCACGATAAAAGGTGGAGAAAAAACGGTCTTCGCCACGCTCCTTGCGGCACCAGTCCAGCTTATCACGAAGGTAGTTGGCATTACTGTCCAAAAAACCTTTCTTTTGAATGAAGTAGCAAAACATCAGGCGGTTGAGCATTACGGACGCATACCACTGTTTGTTGCGGTTGTCTTTTTCGGGCAGTTGGTCGTCTATGCCTGTAATGAATTTGGCAAAAGCCTTATGCTCTTTGCGGAAGCCGGCATAAAAATCCTTGGTAATCTTCTCAGCATTGACGGAAAAGGCGCGGTGTACAGCCTCTTTTACATCAACAATCGTAGTCTTTTCTGCAGGGTCAAACTCTAAGTCCTGCATCTTCGAAAAAAGGAAATCCGCCTTCTCCGGAGATTCATACTCGATGCTTACGAGGTCGCGCTTATCCACATTCTTTACCGGAATAATCCATTGGTGATGTCCGGGCTTATTACGGAGGATGTAAATGGCAATATAATCCTGGGCTTGTTTGCGAAGCTGTGAATCAATTCTCCGAGAAAGTGATGTTTTGGGCAGTTCGTCAACCTCTGCTACAACTACTTGCAGTCCGCTGCGGTCGGTAACGGTATGGAATTGGTAATCTGTATCATCTATGATTATTGGCAGAAGTTCCGCCCGAACCTTCCACTTGTTCCAGCCCAATTCACAGACAAAAAGGTTCCGGAAATCTCCATCTTGGAGCAACTGTTGAAATATACGTTTATTCACGGTGTGTTATTCTTTGCGAAGCCCCATAGAGCAGATTATTTGATTCTCCTTGTCATTGATGTCCTCGTCAGCCATGATGCATAGTTGGTTGTTGCGGCGAAGTTCAAGCACATATTCCACGATGTCGTCATCGGCTTGTTTCCCTGTCTTTTTGAGCATACGACCAAGGTGGAACTTGGAAGTTTCCTGAAGCGGATAGTTGTAAATATCATCAATGGCATATTTCAATTCCTCGCGACGGTCGGCATTGAAGAACAGGTTTTCTCCTTGGTCATAATATTGTTCAAGAAGCTGCACAATGCGGTAACGGGTGGAAAAACGGTTGCCAAGCATGCCGCCTATGTTGCTGACAGCTTGTTCGCGGATAATCTCTACAGCCTTGCCGACAAGTTCATGATGATTGTCGAGAGGTTGCTGTGCCTGAGTATCAGGATGGCAAGCGAGAGCCTGAAGTATGCGCTGCTGGCTTTGCGATATGATATTGCCCTCTTTGTCAAGCCATGTGAGCACATCAAAGTCATTAGCGGTGCGTGCATAGGTCACAACACCCTCAATGCCGTTCTCGTCGGTAAGGCGTGTTGAATAGACCATATTCTGCATTTGCGGAATGATGTCTTTGAGTTTCTTGTCGGCTTTGACGGCATTGCTCCATATCTGGAATGCTTGCGAAGCAAGGTCAACATCATTGTCATCATCGGCATCGTCAAGCACTCCGGCTTTCTCATTGAACATATCCCGAAGATTCTTCTCGTTCCCCTCAAAAAACACTTCATCAGAGCCTACGATATTAGCGTTGGCATTAATACGGTCGTTCAACCGGCTGCGAAGATTGATGATGTCTTCAATGCCATCGGCAGGAAAGAAAGAGTAGCAGTAAATCTTGTCGGCTTGCTGACCGATACGGTCCACACGTCCGGCACGTTGAATCAGGCGGATAATAGCCCACGGCAAGTCATAGTTTACGATAACATGTGCATCCTGAAGGTTATGTCCTTCGGAAAGCACATCGGTGGCAATGAGAATGCGGGTCTGTTCATCGGGTGCATATTTACCTGCGGCATCATTACTGTCCGGCGAAAACCGCTCAACAATAGCTGTGGGATTGTCCCGGTTGCCTGTGGCGTAGTCTACATTCGTGAAGCCACGTTTACGGAGTTGATAATAGATATAACGTGCCGTGTCTGAGAATTGTGTGAACACTACAACTTTGTCATTGCGGTGCGCATTACCACGAAGAAGGGTTTCCAGCTCATTGAGTTTCTGGTCTTTCTCCTGTTCCCATTTCCCGCACAGTCTAATCATGGAAAGAATGGTTTCACAATCCTTTTTGAGTTTCTGTTTAAGAGTACGTTTGAAGTATTTGGTGTCGAGCCACGAGAGGTTGGACTTGTTGGCAATGATGTTATAATACTCTCCGGCTTTCCTCATATATACAGCTATGTCGGTGGGTATATTCAAAGAGGCATCAACCGTCGTGTCGGAATCATGCTGCCCAAAGATGCCAGTGCCATTATCTTCGTCCTCCGTGTAATCTTCAGGCAGATTGTTGTCGTCACCGATAGGCACAGGCAACTTATTGTCGAGCGCATAAAGGTAAACGCAATTACGAAGTATGTGACGATAAAGCGTGAGAAGGAAAGCAAAGCCGCTCGAATCCATACGCTTGAAAAACGTGGATTTGCAAAACCCCATCATTCTTGACCCGGCACGGGATAGGTTTTCAATTAACGCAGAAATATGTTTGGGCACATCGGCTGTTTCTTTTTCACTGATATACAGGCTCAAACCGTAGCGTGGAAGGGCGAGTTCCTCCATCAGGGCAATCATATCCTCGGAGTAAAGGCGGGTATATTGGTCTCCGGATTCGGTTTTGAACTTGATAGATTTCGGAATGCGGTCAGGAAAATAAGAGCGGTCGCCATTGGGAAATTCCAGATATTTCCTGCCATTGCCATCATCGGTTTTAGCAAAATTCTCACGGATAAACGAACGTGTACGGCGGACAAGGAACAGTTTCATCAGTTCATTCCAGTCTTCCACGTTCTCGCTTTGGTTGAATGCTCTGATGGTGCGGATATGCACGTCACCATGACGCTGCATGAACCCCCGCTCTCCGCCGAGGCTTTCAATGTAACGTTCCGGACGAATGCCGAGGTCTTGGTCGTCATTGATGAAAAGTCGGAGTTGGTTGCTGAGGTCGCTGTAATGTTTGTTATATGGAGTGGCGGTCAGGAGCAACACACGGCTTGATTGACGCTCTATAAGTTGACGGATTTGGTTGTAACGTTTACCGGCGTTGCGAAGGTTATGGCTTTCATCCACGATTATCAAGCGGAAATAGCGCATATTGTCGATGTCCATCACTTTTGACATTGACATAACTTCGGCTTTGAGGTCGTATTTCTTGATATACTTTCGCCACATTTCCTGAAGATTTGCCGGGCAAATAATCAGGGTGCTTGTGGCGTATGTCATTTCATATATCTTGGCAACTGCACAAGCCGTAATGGTTTTACCGAGACCTACCACATCGCCAATCATAGCACCGCGCCGTCTATCGTTATTGAGGTGGCGTGCTACAATTTTGACAGCGTTCTGCTGGAAATCAAAAAGTTCCCTCTGAAATATCGGTGGCAGTGTAAACTCCTTTATTCCGTTACGTGCCTCTTCGCTGAGATGGTAAGCAATTTTGAGATAAATATGGTAAGGTGGAATCAGTTTGTCCGCCGCCCAACTTTCATCTATAGCCTTGACAAGCTCATCGGTAATGTCAACGCAGAAACGGTCGTTCCAGCGGTCGTTAAACCATATATTGAATTTTTCCGCCTGGTCTCGGTCGCCAAATTCAGCATTGAGTTCTCCCTGTTTGGTAAGTCCTGAATAAGTGAGGTTGCTACTGCCCATTATAGCTTGAATGGGATTTGAACGGTCATCAGGACGGTATGCAAGATATAGTTTGGCGTGAAGCGGCTCACGAACGGATAGTTTTACTACAACTTTCTTGGACTTGAGTTGTGCCGAAAGTTGGCGCAGTGCCCATTCATCTTGTTTTGTGGGGATTCCTATAAGAAGTTGGTGGCGAAAATCCCGTGCAATCTGCCGCTTAGCTTTCTGTACCATGTCTGCATCAGGCGTATTGTCATCTTGACCATAAAGTATTTTCACCAATTCTGCCGGAGGTTGGTGCATACCTATAAGTAACCGGCAGGTTCGGTGGATACTTTCAGAGCCTTCAATGACAAAATCTCCATCCAACTGCTCAACTTGTCGCACGACTTTTGTCCATCCGCGCAGATTGAAATATCCTACGCAAAAGTCCACTCGTTTTACACCAAGATTGTTGATGATATCATTGAGACCATCTTCAAATTTTATTTCAATATTATCGTATATACGAGCCATAACTGTCTATTAAAAAATTCCTCTCTTGCCAAGAGACAGATAAGTCACTCTATCTTGTTGATATTAAACTGTTTTATCGCATTTGTACGGATAAATTTGCTAAACATCCAATATTTCTCGCAAAACAAATACACGGCAACAAATAAGATTTTTAGCGTTTTAGAACCAATATTGTCCTAAATAAATTTTGAGCATGAGCTAACTGACTATACTGTTAAGTATAGCCTCGAGAGTTCAAAATCAATCCCCCCTAATCGTTTTCGATGGTTTCGGGAGGTGGTGTAAATGGTTGATCAAGCCATTTTTGGAGGTCGATTTTGGTAAATGTGTTCAGCCGGAGCGTGACCACAAGGTTAGCCAATGCCCATTTGTATCTTGCGATGTGCTTTAGCCATGTCAGAATCAGCATTGTAGTCATAGCAGTCCATATTTGGGTCTCTACGGCATTGCGGGATGTGCCGATAAAGCTCTTGATGCGTAGCAGTTGCTTGAGGTTGCGAAAGAAGATTTCTATGTTCCACCGAGCCTTGTACAGAGCCGCTATGCTTGATGCTGCCAATGTGAAGTTGTTTGTGAGTAACTCAATTTCAAAACCGTGTTCATCGTTCCATACTGCGATGCGACGTAAACGTTTGGGATATTTGGATTTGGCCGCCGAGAGTTCGAACTCGATTATTTCGTCAATAAGTACATTCTGAGCGTGTTTTTCAGGCAAAGGCAACTCCTCTATGGCTTTGTACCGGATATTGTCTTTATGACGCACTACAAAGAACACGTTGCTGCTGTCCCAATTATTCAGCAATGAGTAGTCACAGTAGCCTCGGTCGGCTACTACAATACTATACGGATGTAACTCAATATCAAAAGCAGCTTTGTTGTCGGTGGTTTTGCCATCGGTGATATTCACGAACTCCGGCAAAAGACTGTCATAGTCCAATAGCGTGTGCATCTTGACCGCCCCCTTGGTGGTAGTGTAATGTGCCCAGTCATATATTGACAGAGTCAATGACACCAATGTGGAGTCGAGCAGTTTTATCGGCATCTTGAAACGGAACTTTCTTCGTTGCCATAGGGCTTGCTGTCCGAAATACTGAAACAACGAGTAGAATATGCCGCGAAAAACCGAACTGTCTCGGTTGGCGTTCTGATATGCTACCGTTGACTTGGATGGTGCACGGTTGATTCCCAAATGATTGAGGTTGCCGGTGGCTGATTTCAGCCCGTTTGAGATATCTCTGACTGAATCACATCCTGAGAATTGGCTGAAAATCATGCTAACAAACTGACTCCATGTATTGTAGCCCTTACAATGCTTGTCTGACCCCGAAGATTTTATGATTTTCCTGATATTTTCTTTCGGGAGATGTGATATTACCTGTGCGAAAAGTGTTATATTTGCCATAGGAAGTAGATGAGTTGGTGGCTCGCTACTAAGGTAGTCATTTTACCTTAGTTCTACTTCCTTTTTATTTGTTCTCCCAATTTATTTAGGACAATATTGTTTTAGAACCTAAAAATCATAATTTTGCGTAACTTTGCGTTATAATATCCGTCTCTTGGCAAGTGTCGGACAGATTCGCTAAACATTCATGGCTTACAGCAAATCCAGTATTTTCTTGTTGGCTTTGTCCACCACGGAAGTATCAAGCGATGCAAGATAAATCTGCGTGGTGTTTTCCGAATCATGCCCCATGCCCTCGCTGATGACAGCGATAGGCACATTGCGGCTTTTGGCGATGCTTGCCCATGAGTGGCGACCGACATACATTGTCAAGGGGATAGGCAAATCCAGCTGTTTTCCGATTTTCTTCAGCAAATGGTTCACACGGTGAAGTTCGTTGGCGTATTGTTTCCGATAGTCTTCATCCCGTACTGTAATGATAGGCAAGAGGTATTCCGTTTCATTTACCGGATATTTGTCAAGTATCTCCTGCATACACCTTTCCCATTTGATGAACAGTTGTTGCCCCGTTTTACGCCTACGGTAAGAAAGGATGCCGTTCTGCAAATCCTTCTTCCTCAGATATGCCATGTCGATGAACGACATACCTCTTGTATAGAAACAGAACAGGAACATATCACGGGCAAAATTAAGGTTGGACTTCAATGACAAGTCCAGCCCTTTGATGCGCTTGATGTCGTTCAGTGAAATGGCTCGCTTCAAGGTCTTTTCCACTCCGGTATAAACAAACCTGAAAGGATGCCGTTGTTCGGTCAGCCCGTTTTCCACCGCACGGTTATAGACCGCTTTCAGAATGCGCATATAGAACGATATGGTATTGGGTGAATTCCCCCTGCCTTTCAGATAAGCCTCGTATTCCGCACACAAATCGGTGTTAAGTTGGTCAAACAAGACCTCGTGGTCATTCATGAAACCGCTGAAACTTCGGAGTGCGGCTGTATAGGTTTCCGAAGTGCGTACCTTTCCCAAGCGTTTCAACCTCGCTATCTGTTGGCGGATATAAGCGTTGAATGACAGCTCTTGCCTGTTGTCATGAAACGGCATGACAATCTCATCAGCTGTGAAAGAACCGGATTGGCTCAATGTGTGTATAATCTTATTCAGCCTGTCTTTGTCCCACTTGATGCGTGAACTTATCGAAAGAAGATAGTTATTCCGTTCTTGCTCATTCGGGATATGGTGTAGGATAACCGCTTCGGAATGGCTGTCCCATTCCGAAGCGAAAAGTTTATAGTCTGTATTTATCTGCCTTACCACACGGTTATGAATCACCTGATAGTATAGCGTACCTTCCTTGCCGTTCACGGTGGACGGGCGAAACTTGACCTTTACCGATGCCATATCAATCGGATTTAGGGTTGTTGGCATTGGACTTGAATTTGCTTTTCAAGTCCTCCTGCATCAGGCTGTCTGAAACGGCTTTCAGGGATGTGTCATACCCGTCTGCCTGCTTCCGCACCCATTTGATGGCTTTCTCGTCCCGTTGGATGTCGAACACCTCATTTAGCCAAAGCAGACGGTCTGCATCGCATCCGCCCCATGAGCGGATGGCACGGAACTTCAACGCATCGTCGGCATATTGCCGTTTGGACTGCCATTGCTCGATGTTGCCCCACAGGGATAGGGCGCATACCACGCCAAGCCCCACAACGAAAGAGAAGACCTTGCTTGACTTGATGTCGAAACTATGCTTGTGGATATGTTCCTGCGGTTGCAACTCTTGTTCTTCCCCTTGTTCTTCCTGCGTCTTGATTGCATCGAGTTTGTGCAGGGTCAGGGTGGAAAGTTGCGAGTATGCTTTCCACTGCCTTGCCAGCAAACCCTTAATCTCTTCGAATTGGGCTTTTACCGTTTCCGCTACCGCATCCTTAATCGGGGACAAATCCGGCTTGTCATTTCCGGTTTGTGGTTGCTTGGTTATCACTCTTGGAAGTTCTTCCAACTTACCGTTTATGCCTTTCAAGGCTGTTTTGATTTCCTCAAAGAGGATGAATACATTGTTATCTGCCATAGTTACCAGTTGATTTTACGTTGTTTTTTCTTTTTCTTGTTTCTCAGGTACGGGTCGTAAGGCGGCTGTTCCTCCGGTTGATTACTTGGAGTGAACAAGCCTAACGAGCCGTTAATAAGGTCGCTTCCGCTGTTTGAGATTGGGCTTATTTCTTCCCGATTAGCTTGTTGTTGATTGGCTTGTATCTGCCTTCCCTCATGATTATTGCGCTTTAACGCCGCATCAATCTTGGAATAACTGAGCCGTCTGTCCACTTTAGAGCCGTTGAAACGGTAGCCGTTCATGGAGAATACGACACCTTGGATTTCATTTGTCTGTCCCTTGTACTTGAACTCTACATCAATACCTTGCCGTTTCAAGTTATTGACAAGCACATTCCAGTTACCACACCTGCCAACCTCCGTTTTAAGAATCTGATACAGTTCATACTTCGTTTTGTCCGGCTCGCGTAGTCGGTCAATCTTCACCTGTTCCTTGCCGTTGGCAAAGTGAAGCCCGTACTTCTTGGTCAGCTCCTTGCAGATGCGCTCGCTTCGGAAACGGTCGTTCCTGTCGGAAATGGTCTTGCCGTTGTTGTCAATGCGGTTGAACGCTATATGAACGTGCGGATGCTCCCTGTCGAAGTGCCGCCCGATGATGTACTGCGTATCCCTGATGCCCATCCTCTCCATATACTCACGGGCTATCTGCGCCATGGCGGCATTGTTCAGGCGTGGTGCATCTTCTTTGGAGAAGCTCAACGCGATATGCCCGACAGCCTTTGTCACCCTCGGATTCATCTGTGCCTGTCCGATGAATCCCTGCGCTATCGTGTCGTTATTTTCTAAAAACAAGCCGTCCGCACCTATGATTTTAGTGCCTTTTTCATCGTTCAGGATGTAGTAAACCACGCCCCTGAAGTCCGAGCCTTTCATGATTTTGGCTATCATAGGCGTATCAGGTTTACAAGGTTGTCCATCTCTATCATCAGCGTGCGGCAGGGCATGAACACGGAGGCATACCCTTCCGCATTCGCCTTCCGTGCAAGCTGGTTCAGATTGTTCGCCATGCCGCACAGTTTGCGGATAAGGTCGCCATGCTCCTTTGTCAGCCGTTCCTTCACGCCTCCCTCCGTGATACATCCACGGATGAACTCGCTGGCTGAAACTCCTGCCGACTTCGCCTTGGACTTCAACAGGTAGTAGTCCTCCGTTGCCATCTTCACGGTGATGCGGTACTTCAATTTCTCGGCAGCACCCTTGACGGGACGGCCGCCTTTTCCTGCCCGTTCCCGTCCGTTATTCTTTATTTTTTCGCTTTGCATGATTCTCATTTTTTGTTTTGTCTAATGGTTACAATGATTACACAGGATATAGACCAACGGGATGTGCCTTCCCTGCGAGGTTTGGAGCGGGGCAAGTGGTTTCGGTCTGCCCGAAACATAAACTTGCCTCCTCCAAACTTCGTTACAGATGATTTAGAGCAACTCTGAAAGATACCCCAAAGACACCCAGTTGATATTGCCTTAATTCCTACAATTTACGCCATTGGTCAATATCGTTCCCGTAAGCGGCAAGGTGCTGCCGGGCGAGGTTCTCGACCAGTCCCGACACGCTCATGCCCCTGCCTCCAAGACAGCGGACAATCCTGTCCAATTCGTCACGCACCTCACGGCTGACGAACACGGGCTTGCGGTCGGCAATCTTGGGGACTTGCAGGTAGGTGGTGCGGTACTCCTCCAACGACAGCCTGCGCTGCTTGCTGCTGATGCGTCTGACTATCGTCCGTTCCGCAGGAGCATCCGTTTTGGTAACAGCTGCCTCCACTTCTTCGTCGGCATCATCGGAATCAGTTTTCCATACCTCCGGCTTGTCCTGTCGGATTGCTTTGGATACCGCCTCCTGTATAGAGGATGTGTCTGGCTCATCCATCGGCGGGAAGAGGGCTGTCTCTTCCTCCCCGGTAGCTTCTTGTCCCGAAACGGAAGTATCTGCCTTCGGCTCACGTCTGTTCATGGAAGGCAGGTAGTCTTCCAACTTGAAGTTCTTGAACTCTTCATCGTTCTCGATGTTTTTGAATTTTTTTCTCATTGTTTTTTTCTTGTTAAAGTGAATACTCGTTGGTCTTTATGCGCATAGTTGACCGTTTGTCGGGAGCAAAATAACTGCCTATAATTCAGTCCGTCAAGCACTTGGATTCTGTTCGGCAATTTTGTATGGTTTTGCGATATGACGGTAGAAATATCGGTGCAGACTTCACCAATTTGCCGGATGTGAATAGCCTGAAGGGCAACGGCGCGATTGCAGCCGAGTTTGGATTAAGCCCTTATTCCCGCTCTTGCTACCTTCCTAATTTTCGGAGTTAAGATGATAAACGCTACCTCCAACCGATGCCAACCTCTACCACCCTGTGCCACATGCTGCCGGTAATAGTAAAGTCCATTGTTAGGTGACGGATTCTGTTTTTCTTTGCGGCAAAAGAAATAATGACAGCTAAAAAAGGTGGTGAAGGAATCATGGCACATTGGCTTGCCCACAGGTAACCGGCAAGCAACAATCCGGACAGCCACTACCATATCGGTGCCAAATGCTGCCAGTTCCAGAGAAGCCATTGTTTTATAGAATTTAGCCCTTTTTTTTGCAGCAAAAAGAGAAATAACAACAAAAAATTAATGTATATGGAAATCGTATCTATCGAAAAAAGAACCTTTGAGGCGATGGTCGCCAAGTTCGACCGCTTCGTCCACCGCATGGATGCCATCTGCCATCGGCATGGAGAAAAGAAAATGAACGAGTGGATGGACAATCAGGACGTGTGCCAAATGCTCAACATCAGCCCGCGCACGTTGCAGACACTGCGGGATAATGGAACTTTGGCATACAGCCAAATCAACCACAAGACCTATTACCGTCCCGAAGACGTGCAACGTATCGTGGCGGTTGTCGAGGACAGGCGGAAGGAAGCCAAGTTCAAAGGCAGGACAATATGAATAGAGTAAACAGAATATAATGACAATAACCGCTAAATCCGAAGTAATATGAACGAATTGATTACCAAAAACAGTGAGTGGATAATCCACTTCATGAGCAACCTCGACCGCCTGTTGGACGGCTTCGAGCACCTGACAGCCAACTACCGCCCGACTTTGGGCGGAGAACGGTTCTTTACCGACAAGGAGGTGTCGGCACGCTTGAAAGTGAGCCGCCGGACGCTTCAGGACTACCGCAACGAAGGACGGATACCCTACATCCAGTTGGGCGGCAAAATCCTTTACCGGGAATCCGACATCGAGCGGATGCTGTCGGACAGCTACCGCCCCGCATACCGATTGACGGGCACCTGATTTTCTTGAAGGAGCGAAGTTTGCCGTCTGCCCACAATTTGCGGCAGCAATAGTCCAATCGACGGAAAAAGAAAGAAACGGCTTACGGATGAAGCATCCAAATTCCGCTTCGTCTGTAAGCCATTCCTTTCTTTTCGTTTCTTCTGATTTCCCGTCAGTCGCTTGTTTCCGTTGCCGGATGCCTTTTCAGTGCGTGGCAGGCAGCGGCAAGGTTTTCGGGCTGAATACGCTCAAACCTGTTTGAGGAAGATTCTGCCCGGAACGGCTTTGCCGCCAGACCTTGCGGCAGCCACCCAAGCCACGCACTACCTTTGCATCCGTGCATCGGAAACGGGCGACAGGCGGGATGAAGCTCAACAATACCATAGGTTGTTTCCTCTGCCACAAGAAACGAACAGCATGGCTTGTGTTCCTTTTATCCTTGCACAGGTTCTATCCATTACAAACCGCCTGAACGCCATACTCTCCTTACTGCATATCCTGAATGCAACGGCTACAACCATTTCAAGACTGTAAACATCATAGCTGATGCCATTGGCTTGCTTGACATACTTCATCGTTTCAGCTGCGTTCAATACCTTGTTCTTGTAGATAGCATGAATAGCTTTTCGGATGTCACACGAAAATACCCCGAACAGGTCGGCTATCTCAAACTGGGTCATCCATACGGGTGCGGTAGGAATTGTGAACACACCCGTTTCACTGATTGTGATTATTCCTCTTTCCATAATACACTTATTTGCCATTGTTTATTTGCTGCTCTTCTTTCTCTTTTCACCGGTAGATTCTAATTTCCTGCGCTCCATGAGTTTGTCCATATCCTTGGAAATCTTGTCATCCGTGATTTTTGCATAAATTTGGGAACTGGTGATGTTCGTGTGCCCCATCATCTTGGCGATGCTCTCAATCGAAATGCCTGCGGAAATCAACAGGGTCCCGAATGTGTGCCGACTTTGGTGATGGGAGAGATTCTCCTCGAACTCCAGCGCGTTGCCGATGGAATGCACCTCATGCCAAAGGATGTCACGGATGGGCAAAGGGAACACGGGCTTCGTGTCGTCCGTGGTGTTGTAGAGGGACAGTATCCGTTCCGCCACGGGGTGCAACGGAATGAACGCCTCCACATTCGTCTTGCCGCGTTTCTTTCGGATAAACTTCCGCCCGTCCGCTGTCTCCCCAACATGATGCGGATAGAGCTTGTACACGTCCACATACGCCAAGCCGGTGAAGCTCGAAAAGATGAACATTCGCCGTGCAAGCTCCATCTTCTTGTCCTCGAACGGTGTCGCCATCAGCCGTTTCAGCTCGTTGCGGCTGATGTGCTTCAACCGTGGAGGGTTCTTCTTTTCGTATTCCACGTCCTCTATCGGGTTGGCACGCAATATCTCTCTGTCCACGGAAAGATACAGCAGCCTGTTGAGCCAGCACAGGCACTTGTTCATCTTGTCCGTGCTACATCCCAGCTCTTTCAAGAGGAATGTCTTGTAATCCCTGCCGAACTGCTCCGTTATATCCTCCAGCGGCATATCCGCCATGCCGTATGAGGATTCAATATATTGCCTGAGGCAGTCCTGAAAGAGGACGGACTGCCGGTAGGTGGAGCGTGACCCTATCTTGACGGAACGCTTCTCCAACCGCTCCAGTTCATGCCTGCCCGTCTCCAACAAGGTGGTTGGCAGGGAACTCTCCGCAATGATGGTATTCTTCAGCAGTTCCGCGCTGATGACACCCTGCTCCTTGAGTATGGTATTGTATGTGTTCTCGATATGCAAGCGATAGCGTGTCAATAGTCCGTTTGTCCTTGCATCCCTGATTTCGCCTTTCCTGCCGTTCCAGTCGTCGGGACGGCAATAGATGCCGGTGGACAGCACCGCCTGTTTGCCGTCAATGGAAATTCTACACCAGACGGCTGTCGTTCCGTCTGTCTTCACCTTGTTTCGGTTGATGTAATAGAGTTGTTTGAATGTACTTCGCATAATGGGTTATTTTAATGATTCCAAAATATAGACTAATTCATTCAGAGCACAAGTTCCAAATCCTCTGTCGCCTCTATGAACTTGTCCATGTCCTCAAAGAGCCTTTTAGGGGTCACGCGGGCATAAATCTGGGTAGTCTGGATATTGGTATGTCCCAACATCCGGCTGATGGTCTCAATAGGCACACCCTCTTCGAGCGTAATGAGGCTTGCGAAGCTATGCCGACCGACATGATAGACGATATCAGTCTTGATTCCAGCCAGTACACGGAGGCTTTTCATGTTGGCTCTCAGCACGCTGTATTCCTGCACGGGCAACAAAGTCTCCCGTGAATCATCCTTGTATTTCTCCAGCAGGGCTATCGCTTCGGGGAGCAGTTTTACACGGGCGAGGTACTCGTTCTTCTTCCGGTGGTATTTCAGCCACAGGTTGCCGTCGTCATCGGTACAGAGATTGTCCCGTGTGATGGAAACGGTATCCGCATATGCGGTTCCCGTATAGCAGGCAAACAAGAACAGGTCATGGGTGAGGGCGAGCGACGGTCGGCGGCGCACGGAGATTTCCACGTCACGCACTTTCACGAACTCCTCCCGTGTGAGTGCCTTCGGTGCGCTCAGCTCCTGTTTGGGCAGCTTGAAATTGCAGAAGAAGTTGCGTTCGGAATGCCCTTCCTTGTAGGCGGTGCGGCATACTTTCTTCAGGAGGGCAAGGTAATGACGCACGGATTGCAGGGACTGTTTCTTCTCATCCAGCACATAATCCTGAAATTCCCAGATGAACCGTTCGTAAAGCTGTCCGAAGGCGATGTCCTCCGTCTTGAACTTCCAACGGACGAACTCGGCGAGAATCTGCCGGGTATAGTAATATTTGGAATAGGTTCCCTCGGCACGGTCGATGCCGACACGCGACTTCAGTTCCTCGTTGATGAGGTCAAACTGTTTCAGCAGGGTCATCTGCTTTTCCATGCTTCCCTGAAACATGTCCTTGACCGCAGCCGCGTCAAACTCGTGTTTGCGCTCCAGTAAGGAATCGAATGCGGAATTGACGGCGAGCAGCAGCTTTTCAATCTTCTCATTGGTCTCTACCGCCTCCTTGCTCTTGCCGTTCAGCCGGCTTTCACGGGGATTCCACAATCCGGGCGTGCAGGAGAGCTTGCATCCGAATTGCGCCACCGTGCGGTTCACGGTGATGCGTCCCATGATGGGAGCTTTGCCCGACTTGTCCAGTCCGCTCTTTTTAAGGTAGAGCAGCACCTTGAATTTTTCTACTTTCATACGCTTATATTTTTATGTGCAAATTTACTTGCCATATAAGCGTTCCTTGATATGCAAAACACTGTGTATGAGTGCAAACAAAACGGTAAGGACTTCTTTTCATTGCCGACCGTTACCTATTTCCGTTTCGGTAACTGGACGGCTAACGGTTTGGTAACTGAATAACCTCAATATTCCGTTATCTTTTGCATTTTCCCTACTTGGCAAAATACTGAAACCTCGCTCATTTCAAACGGTTTACGTTTTATCTTCACCTATCCGCTTTTCCTTGCTTTGCCGTGTATATTCCATTCAGCCAGCACTATCTATGCTACTAGCTATCTTGCACAACTGCGTGGCATAATGAAAGGCAGAATCGAAAGAATAGAGTTTAAATTCATTATATAAGTTTGCATTGATCTGAAACTTTTCTTCGTCTGTCATCTCTTTTTCATTCACATTCAACAAGTTTCGAATAGAATCGATACGATCCAGTTTCTTTTGGCAAGACATATCCTTCTGTTGTAGAGCAAGCGACATTTGCCCAGCTATTTCCTCTTTATTTCCGAAAGTTTTTTCACCTGAACAACCCATGTAAAATATAGAAGTAATAACAAAGGCTATTATCCCAAAGCCCCCAATATATTTTTGTTTATGTCCCTGCATAAATATCAGATAAAATATAAATAAGCTACCACAATCGTTATTGCAAAAATATATAAAATTTCACATAAAGAAAATTTTTGAAGTTATTATATTTTCGTTACCCGATATTGGCATTACAAAGGTGTACATAATTTCCAATATCGCATGAAACTAGCGGTTCAATAAAGAATAAAAATTAGTCAATAGTCCGTTTTATTAGCAAAAAAACTCATTACTTGATCAAAAAGAAGAAAATTTATTGTTTTTTGAACGGCAAATTTCATTTATTATCTTTTAATTCCCCTTTCTTTGCAATATCCTTTTAATGGAATTTATATCTAATAACTAACTATATTTTTATACCATGAACATGAAAAAGAATTTTCTAATAATGTTGCTTGCATTGGCTCTATGCTGTTCAGCTTTTGCTCAATGGAAACCTGCCGGTGACAAAATCAAGACATCGTGGGGAGAACAACTCGATCCTAAAAATGTATTGCCGGAATATCCGCGTCCTATCATGGAACGCAATGACTGGAAAAACCTGAACGGGCTTTGGAAATATGCTATTACAAAGAAGGGTACCACTGCGCCCGCTACTTACCAAGGTGATATTCTTGTTCCTTTTGCCGTAGAATCGTCTCTATCGGGCGTAGGCAAAATGATAAATGAGAAAGAGGAACTGTGGTACCACCGCACTTTCGACGTACCTTCCAACTGGCGTGGCAAACAAGTCCTGTTGCACTTCGGAGCAGTGGACTGGAAAGCAGAAGTTTGGGTGAATGATGTAAAAGTAGGCGAACACACAGGCGGATTTACTCCTTTCTATTTCGATATCACTTCCGTACTTAATAAAGGAAATAATGACCTGGTAGTAAAAGTATGGGACCCTTCGGACCGTGGCGAACAACCCAGAGGAAAACAAATAGCAAACCCACATGGCATTTGGTACACTCCGGTCACAGGTATCTGGCAAACAGTGTGGTTGGAACCGGTAGCAGCACAATACATCGCTAATCTGAAAACAACTCCTGATATTGACAATAATTCCGTTAAGGTAGAAGTTGTCGCCAATACGGCTTCTGCTGATAAAGTGGAAGTAAAAGTATTCGATGGTAAAAGCCTTGTAGCCAAAGGTGCAGCGTTGAATGGAGTACCCGTTGAACTGGCAATGCCTGCTAATGCTAAACTGTGGTCTCCGGACTCTCCTTTCCTCTACAATATGGAAGTGACTCTGTATAAAAACGGAAAAGCAATAGACCAAGTAAAGAGCTATACGGCTATGCGTAAATATTCTATCCGCAAAGGTCAGAATGGCATCACTCGTCTGCAATTGAACAACAAGGACTACTTCCAATTCGGTCCGCTCGACCAAGGATGGTGGCCTGACGGTTTATATACCGCACCGACAGACGAAGCACTAGTTTACGACTTGAAGAAGACAAAAGACTTCGGCTACAACATGGTACGTAAACACGTTAAAGTAGAACCTGCGCGCTGGTACACTCATTGTGACCAGTTGGGATTGATCGTATGGCAAGATATGCCGAGCGGTGGTCCCAGTCCACAGTGGCAAGCCCGCAACTATTTCAACGGTACAGAAATGACTCGCTCTACTGCTTCCGAAGCAAACTACCGCAAAGAATGGAAAGAAATCATCGACTACCTGTATTCTTATCCGAGTATCGCTGTATGGGTACCTTTCAACGAAGCATGGGGACAATTCAAGACTCCGGAAATCGTAGCATGGACCAAAGAATACGATCCCAGCCGCTTGGTAAATCCTGCCAGTGGCGGTAACCATTACACTTGTGGCGATATTCTCGACCTTCACCACTATCCGGGTCCGAACATGTTCCTTTACGATCCGAGACGTGCTACCGTATTGGGCGAATATGGAGGTATCGGCCTCGTAATAGAAAGAAACACTTGGGTGAATGACAAGAAAAACTGGGGCTATGTGAAGTTCAATACATCGGACGCAGTAACCAACGAATACATTAAATATGGCAACCATCTGTTGGAATTAATCCAAAAAGGATTCTCTGCTGCCGTATATACCCAGACAACAGACGTAGAAGGTGAAATCAACGGTCTGATGACTTATGATCGGAAAGTAATCAAAATGAATGAAGCCAAGATCAGAGAAATCAACCGGAAAATCTGCAACTCTCTGAATAAATAATTAAAATAATACTCTTTTCTTTATGAACCTAAAAACAGCACCTCTGACAGTCTATTCAGGGTGCTGTTTTTCCATTTTGACATCTCTTTCATTCCACTCTAGTGAACACTTTCATTCCCATGAACAGATCATACCACTTCAGTGGAACGATCGGAATGACCTATCAAAATGCAAATTACTGCAAATGAAACTTTTTCTTCTGCTTATTCTTAAGAGTACGTGGACGGTCTTTATCAGCTCCAGAATCATTTTGTTGCTTCATCCATTTTTGCAATTCCATCGTCAGTTCGGCTTTTTTCTTACTATATTTCTTCACATCTGCCAGATTATTCATCTCAAACGGATCTTTCTTTATATCATATAACTCGAATTCGGGACGGTTCTTATAACGGTTCATGATCTTGTGTGCCTGATCCGTGTCCTGTGCTTTCCAGGAGAGATACCATTCTGCCCTTTCAATATGCTTTTCTACGTATGTTTCCTCAGGAGTCAAGTTCCAAATTAGACGATAATGTCCGTCTGAAATAGAACGGATCGGATACGCCGGACCTTCAGGAACATTGTTGTGGACATGGTAAGCATATTTATGGTGTGTCTTTGTTTTCCCCTGAAACACATCCAGCAAACTCTTTCCGTCTATCACATCAGGAATCTCTCCGCCTGCAACATCGATAAACGTAGGAAGAAGGTCTTCATATTGCACGATGACAGAAGTTTCTGTACCAGGTCTAATAATACCGGGCCAAGAAGCAATCATTGCCGACTTAACACCTGCACTCCAATTGGTCCATTTAGCTCCAGCAAATTGCGTACCCTGTTCAGAAATGAAAATGACAAGGGTGTTCTGCAATAAATTCTTATCTTTCAGAATCTGCATAGCGTCGCCCACCTGTTGGTCAAGCAAACCGACTTCCGCCAAATATCTGGCATAGTATTCACGTGTTACTTCCGTGTCAATAAACTGTGCCGGCAACTGAAGTTTCTTCCGGTCGAAGACAGAAGCGTCACCGCCTGTCCAGGGAGCATGCGAATTGATAGAGGCTAAGACAAGACAGAAAGGTTGGGAAGCATCACGTTCCATAAACTTTTCGATACCTTTGGTATGATAGTCAGTGTTTGTACTTGTACATCCTTCAGGAAATCCCGGTACTTTTTCGAAGGGGAAGTTAGCCAAAGGCCTGATATGCCATTTTCCGGCCAATCCAACCCGATAGCCAAGTTTTCCCAGATAAGTGGGAAGAGACTTTACATCAGCATTGACCGAACTATGGTTTGCATAACCTCCATGATGCATCGGATACATACCTGTATAAACACAATGCCGGGTAGGCGTACTCATCGAAACAGAATTATACGCACTGTTGAACTTTATCCCCTGTTGAGCCAATGCGTCTATATGAGGAGTCTTGTTGTTGACAGCTCCGAAACAGCCTATATCGTAATAGGAACAGTCATCGGCTATGATTAATAATATATTAGGCTTCAAAGGAGTTTGGGCAACCCCGTTCCCTATCGCCAATCCGCCTAAGAGACACATGCTAATCATTGATTTTTCCATCTTGTATTATATTCAAATTATAGGGTTAACAGATTCAACGTACTACTTTCCATTCTTTAGGAGCCCTGAATCCGTCACGACCTTTACCGTATGGAACCTCCGGTATACAAGGAGTAATGGTATCATATTTTACGGCAACCTGATGCAGGGCCTTTACAATCTTCTCATTTCCTGCACTGGCGTTTTTCTTTTCGTAAGGATCAGTTTTATAATCAACCAGGAAATCCTGTTTCAAATCCAGCCCCGGTTTCATACCTTTTCTTATCAGTTTATAATCTTTATTGACTACTGCTCCGTGTCCCAGATAAAAATCGCGGTCGATACAGGTCTTTTTACCGTTTAATACAGGAAGGATGCTGATACCGTCATATTCGCGTTTCGGACGACTGTTATCCCCGACCAAGTCTTTCAATGTAGGAACAAGGTCAACAAAACCCGTCACTTGTGAACTCAAGTTCTTATATTGCTTCTCCGCCTTCTTCCAGTAGAGAACAGCCGGTGCATGCACCCCTCCGTCCCACTCGTCAAATTTATGTCCGCGTAAAGATCCCGATGAGGATCCCGGAACACCGGCAGTACCGTTATCACTAAAGAAGATAAAGAATGTGTTATCCATAATTCCTTTCTTCTTCAAGGCATCTACAATAGCACCGATCCCCCTGTCCATACAGGAAACCATTGCACTGTAAGTCACTTTTTTCTGTTCTCTCGGTGTCAGGTTGTCGAAGTTATCACAATAAAGTTTGATATCTTTTTCCTGTGCTTGTAGGGGAGTATGAGGCGCGTTGTAGGCTACATATAACATAAATGGCCCTTCTTTCTCGTAAGCATCGATGCAGCGGATGGCTTCTTTGGTAATCAGTTCGGTGGAATATCCTTTATCATAGCAGGTTTCCCAGTCGTTGTGCCAATCTAACTCGCCTTCACGCGTCAAGTCGAAATAATCTATCGCACCATTCAGATGACCATAAAAATGTGAAAAGCCTCTATTCATCGGATAATGTACTTTCTTGGAATGTCCCAAATGCCATTTACCAATAATGGCTCTGTTCTTATATCCATTACGTGCCAGCATATCAGCCATCGTTTCTTCATTCTCATCCAGACCGTCTTCACGCCAGGGCGGAATAACAGCCGAACGGACACCAAACCGGTTCGGGTAACGCCCCGTCATCAGCCCCGCACGAGTAGGCGTACTGATGGGGGAAGTGTAAAATCGTTTGAGTTCAACGCCTTCGCCCACCAAAGCATCCAAATAGGGAGTCTTGATTTCACTACCATGAAAGCCTACATCTCCCCAACCTAAATCATCGGCCAATACAATCACAATATTAGGACGCTCTGTCTGCGCATGAAGAAATGCCGGAAGCAGAGTACATCCACAAAGCAAACCCAAAAACTCTTTTTTCATAATATACGATTTGTAAACAACATTCTATGTTTTTATTCATATTGATGTGTGACGACTTATTTTCTCTTTCCCGGCATGTGTTCGAAGGCACGCATTTCGGTAGGTTGTCCTTCGTCTCCACAATCCTTCATCCAGCGTTTCAGCTCTTTAGCCAGGCGGCTGATAGTAGAAGCTTGTTTCGCGTCTTCCGCCAAACTATTCATGCAGTACGGGTCGTTCTTCACATCATACAATTCGATTGCAGGACGATGCTGGTATTTAGTTGTCACCGCTTTTGCATGATTATCTGTTTCTGCCAAACTTTTCCACTCTTTAAACAGAGGTGATTTCGTTTCAACGTTCCGGAAAGTAGCTTCCGGGGTGAGATTGACAATATATCTGTATCGACCATCGTATACCGAACGGATTCCATAATAAGGCGATCCGGCATTGATGCCTCTCGTGGTCTGAAGGGAGAAAGAATATTTTTTGTGTGCTTTCTTCTTGCCTGTCAGCACAGGTTTGAAGCTTTCGCCATCTACTTTCGCCTGCGGTTTTCCTCCTGCTATGTCAACAAAAGTTGGGACAATATCTATATATTCCACCAATGCGTCACTTACGCTTCCAGGCTTAACGACTCCCGGCCAGCGAACGATACAGGCAGAGTGTACCCCCGCATCATAACAAGTCCATTTGGCAAAAGGCAGGCTGTTGCCTTGCTCGCTCAAATAAACAACAATCGATTTATCTGTCATTTTTTCCTGATCCAGGATAGAAAGGACGTTGCCGAATTCCTGATCCATAAAATTGATCTCTGCCAGATAATGAGTAAACAACTCGCGTGTCTGGGGAATATCTACATACATAGGAGGCAGCGTCAGTTTGTCCGCATTAAATTGGGAGGCATCTCCTTTATTCCAGGGAGTATGCGGTTGATTGGAGGCTACAAACAGACAGAAAGGTTCGCCTTTCACCTTGCAATCGGAAATAAATTTCTGAATTGCTTCAAAATTCAACTCCCCACCTTTCAAAGAAGGTACATAAAGGTCGAAAGGAAATACTGATTTCGGGGCAATATGCGATTTTCCGATCAATGCGACTTTATAACCCAACGGTTGCAGGTGATGTATAACGCTCAATGTTCCTTCATTGGCACAAGTATGATTGGGGTAAGCTCCGCTGCGTACAGGCCATACGCCTGTATATAAATTATGCCGGGTAGGCGATGACATCGGAACAGCCTGATAGGCTTGCGTGAAACGTACTCCCTGTGTGGCAAAGTGGTCGATATTCGGAGTTTTCGAATCGACACTTCCATAACAGCCCAAATCATAATGAGAACAGTCGTCAGCTATAAACAAAACAAAGTTAGTTTTTTTCGTTTGCTGCGCAAAAGACAGGCTGGTAACTCCCCAAACTAAGGAAGCACTTAATAACAATTTATTCATGTTGTATTCCTCCCTTATTTATTTCTTCGGACGCTTAGGTAATACAAAGTTGGCATTCGCCCATCTCTCCCATTCAGTAACCAGTTTCGTAAGTACTTCAGGGTGCTGTTCCGCCAGATTCGTACGTTCAGTCCGGTCTTTAACCACATCATACAGTTCCCATTCTTTTCCTTTCTCGTCGCGAATCGCTTTCCAGTTACCCCAGCGGATCGCTCTATTGTTTTGATGTTCCCAATACATATATTCATGCAAAGAGTCTGTTGTTTTCCGAATAGCAGGAAAAAGGCTGCTGCCTACCAATGGATATATTTTGTTCCCACCATGATAAGTTTCCGGATAGGCGGCTCCTGTAGCTTCCAGAATTGTCGGCATGATGTCCGGCAGATAACCGGGAACACGACACCATTCTCCTTTTTTGTTCTTCAGATTGCTTTTCCACGACACGATGAGAGGAGTGGAAATACCCCCTTCATAAGAACGGCATTTATATTTCCGGAACGGAGTATTGGATACCTGTGCCCATGCTCTTCCGTAAGAAGGGAATACGCTACAAGCCGGATCGTTGATTTCAGAAACTTTTCCGCCTCCCAATTCAGCATAAGGTTCGGCACAAGCACCGTTGTCGGATAGAAACATGACAAGTGTGTTATCCAGTTTACGATTCTTTTTCAAGTAATCCAGCAATTTTCCTACATTATAATCTACACAATGCACCTGTGCCGCATAAACTGCCATCCGATAGGCTACTTTATCTTTCTCCTGTTCCGTCAATTCATCCCATTTCCGATTTTCCCATTCGGCAAACTCTGTATTCAGTTCGATAATACCCAGCTTGATCATTCGTTTCCGTCTCGCTTCACGAATTTCATCCCACCCTTTCTCACGATAGATCTTCGTGAACTTTTGAATGTCTTCTTCTTTTGCCTGCAACGGCCAGTGGGGAGCGTTAAAGGCTAAATAAAGGAAGAATGGTTTGTCGTCTTTCTGTTCATCAACGAAGCGGATTGCATAATCAGTAAATGCGTCCGTTGTATAATAAGGAGCTTCCGGTACCGGAAGTTTCGTGTTATCAAGAGTCAAGCCCCGTCCTCCCGATGGGCGGAGATAACTGCAAGCACCAGCCAAAATCCCATAAAACCGTTCAAATCCCCGTTGCAAGGGCCACTTTTCTTTTCCATGCATTCCCAAATGCCATTTACCAGCCATATAAGTATGATAACCGCTTTCTTTCAGCACTTCAGCTATCGTGACGCAGTTCCGGTTCAAAAACCCTTTATATCCCGGCACTCCCCAGTCGTTCGGGCTCTTTTGATTGGGTTGATTAAACGGATCTTCGGACATCTGCCCGATACCCGCCTGGTGCTGATATAATCCTGTCATTAAACTAGCTCGAGCGGGACAAGAACGCGAAGTGTTATAGAATTGTGTAAAACGCACTCCTTTGGATGCCAACGCATCAATATTAGGAGTTAATATTTCTCCACCATAGCAGCCGATATCGGAATAACCCATATCATCTACCATAATCAATACGACATTCGGTTTCTCTTGTGCCGAACAAAACGATGCCATCAATAAGGGGGCAGTCATTAAGACGTTCTGCTTTATCATAGTATTATCAATTATCTGAAAACAAAAGTAGAAAAGTTTATGGAAAAGGAAGGAAAAATGCTAATCAATAAAGGACAAAATCAGGTATATATGATACAAAATGAACGTACAACGCTTCCACAAACATTTATTTCTGTCCTGAATAAATTCTTTCCTTTATTGAACAATAAGTTCTCTATTTTTAAGTCAACATATTCTAACTTTGTATTCTAGTTAAAAACCTACTGAAATGAAAAACAAACGAGTTCCCATTTTTCTTTCTTTTTGCTTATCATTGGCAATAGCATGGGGAGAAGTTCCTCCTGCCAAAGTTGTATTCCGGCAATACATGAATCAGGCACAAACATTTGCCAACAACTTTCCGCGGGAGAAAGCATATTTGCATTTTGACAACACGAGTTATTATGTCGGTGACACTATCTGGTTTAAAGCTTATGTCACTCTTGCCGAACAGCAGACTTTCAGTCTGATCAGTCGTCCTCTGTACGTGGAATTAGTAGATCAAACAGGAAATATAACAGATAAACAAATCATCAAACTGACGCAAGGAAAAGGAAACGGACAATTCGTTCTTCCCCGTTCTATGCTATCCGGCTATTATGAGGTACGTGCCTATACCCGCTGGATGCTTGCTTTCAATGAGCCGCAGTATTTCTCACGTACTTTCCCTATTTATCAACTGACGAATAGTGATAAGCCGGAACGTAGTATCACGACTTACGAACTTAGTTCGTCGATGGAGAACCGTCCGTCGGAAACAAAGGAGAAGTTGAGTGTGCGTTTTTTCCCCGAAGGAGGACAATTAGTGGAAGGAGTGACTTCACAAGTGGCTTTCAAGGCGGAGAGTAAAAATGAAGGGAATATAGAATTAACAGGAACGATCTATACCAAAGAAGGAACAGAAATCACTTCTTTCGAAACTTTACACGATGGAATGGGGCATTTTAAATATACGCCTTCTGCACAACCGGCTATTGCCAAAGTCAACTTCCAAGGAAAAAAATATGAATTTACTCTTCCACAGGCGTTGCCTAACGGGTATGTATTGAGCACTGTCAACAATGCCGGCGCCCTTTTAGTAAAAGTATCCTGTAATGCCGCTACTCCTCAAGATACATTGGCTGTATTTATCAGCCATCAAGGGCGGCCGTATGTTCATCAATTGATTAATTGCCAGGCAGACACTCCACAGGAGTTTATTCTGCCTACCCGTAAACTACCGGCAGGCGTACTGCAAGTCAGCCTCATCAATCGGGCCGGCAATACATTATGCGAACGTTTTGTCTTTTCTTATCCACGTGCTCCTCTGCAACTATCTGCGGAAGGATTGAAAGAAGTGTATGCTCCTTACGCTCCTATTCGTTGTGAATTACAGGTAAAGAATGCCAAAGGAGAACCGATATCGGGAGACGTATCGGTCAGTATCCGGGATGCCGTCCGGTCAGATTATCTGGAGTATGACAATAATATCTTCACTGATTTGCTGTTAACATCTGATTTAAAAGGATATATCCATCAGCCCGGTTATTATTTTGCATCACCGTCTCCCCGGAAGCAAACGGAATTGGATATTTTATTGATGGTGCACGGATGGCGTAAATATGATATGAGCCAAGTCATTTCTACTGCCCCTTTCACTCCGTTGCAGTTACCGGAGGCTCAATTAGTGTTGAACGGGCAGGTGAAATCAACGATCCTCAAAAATAAGCTGAAAGATATAGCGCTTAGTGTGCTAGTGAAGAAAGATGACCAATTTATTACCGGAGGAACCGTGACCGATGAAAATGGCCGTTTCAGCATTCCGGTAGAAGACTTTGAAGGAATCACGGAAGCAGTGATCCAAACCCGGAAAGTCGGTAAAGAGCGCAACAAGGATGCATCCATTCTGATCGACCGTAATTTTTCACCTGCCCCCCGAGCCTATAGTTACAAAGAACTTCACCCTGAATGGAGAGACCTGACTTACTGGCAACAGAAAGCTGAAAATTTTGATTCTCTCTATATGGATTCCATTCGGAAGGTAGAAGGACTTTATGTCTTGGATGAAGTGGAAATAAAAAGTAAACGTCGGCAAAGCAGTAACATGGCTACTAAAATCAATGAAAAGAGCATTGACGCTTATTACGATGTACGCCGTTCTGTAGATTTATTACGTGACAACGGAAAGATTGTCACAACGATTCCGGAATTAATGGAAAAGTTAAGCCCACAATTTGATTGGGACCGTAGCAACGACAAGCTTACATATCGGCAGAAACCGATCTGCTATATCATGGATAATCACATTTTGTCCGAAACAGAAACTCAAATGATGCTGACCGAAGTGGATGGATTAGCTTCTATCATCATCAGCAAAGGAACCGGAGGTGTTGATGACGATATTATCCAAAACACCAAAATGTCCGAAGTTACGGATAGTGCAGGAGTTGACATCAGCAAACTGGATAAATACAGTGTCTTCTACCTGATTCCTCTACCCAGACGTGATGTTTTAAACAAAAGCCAAAGTGCCGTACTCGGTACCCGGCAAACAGTTATTCAGGGATATACGCATGCACTGGAACATTATTCGCCCGCCTACCCGACCCAAGAATTGTATATGGACAAAGTAGACAAAAGGCGGACACTATACTGGAATCCGGCTGTACGGACAGATGAAAATGGGAAAGCTGTGATTGAATGTTATAATAACCAATATTCCACTCCTGTGATTATTCAGGCGGAAACAATGAGTAAGGATGGGCAAATAGGAAGTGTGAAATATTCTACAATCGGACAAACGGAACAATAGCTCTTATTGTAGCGTAGCCCTATACATCCGGTAATATATAGCTTACACACTAAAAAGCACGTGAGATTGACAGAGCTTGATCGTTTTGCTCACACTTCTTATTAGCTGCTTTTTCCATTAAAAAAGGAAACAGGTAAATAAAGATCGGAGCAGTTAATCACAATCTATTATAAGCAAATGAGGCTGTCTAACAAGTCCTATTTTCACGACTTCATCCCTGCCAGAATATGGTTTGGCAGGGATGACTTCTAAATACTGAGATCTGTTAGACAGCCCCATTTCTATTTATTATAGAATTACCATTCAATTTGCTGATCCTCATCCGGAATCTGGGTATTAATATTCCGTTGCAACGTCATGCTTCCTTCTACCCTATATTTGATAGGAATGACTTCCGCAGCACTTCCACCATAGGTAAAATCTTGGAAATCATATTCAAACATAATTTGAACGTAGCGACGTTCCAAATATGGACGTGTAGCATCCATAATCGATGTCTTGCTATAGATAGGCACCCCTATCAGTTTGAACTGCATTTCGTTATTGGGATCGTCCGGCTTCATATCCAATGTCCCATCTTCTTTGAAGCGTACATTGATTTTGTATTTCTTACGTATATCCTTATCCATGTCTTCATTAATCAGACCAGCATAAAAGAATACGGAATTGTTATCTATCACATATGCTGTACGCTTATTCGTCGTTCTTGCATTAGTATCAGGCTTACCATTTATATAAGTGTACACTTTCATAGAAGAAGCCGTGTACGAACCGGAATAATCATTAAAAGGTACTACCTTCAACAAAGCTTTTGCATAGTTCTTGCGTGGATGTCTTTGATAATCAGATGGTTCATCATCAATAACAGTTAATGGTAAAACCCACTTTTCCAACATATCAATACCTTGTAAATTGAAATCTATATTTAATTGTTCTACACACGAACCGGCAGGAATATGTACTGTTTCAGGGAATTCATATTTGTCTTCCTCCATTTCCGTATACCACAATTCCGGACGATAAAGACTAAAACGTTCGATATTCAGCGTTTTCAATGTGTCTTTATCCACTGCTATATGTATATCTCTATCTTGTCCATTCACTGTAGAGCCACTGACAATGATAGGTAACTGATAAGTCACCTTTCCATTGTCCTTATATCTGACATAAATGGTAGTAACCCCATCGCCTCCTGAAGTGATAGGGGCTTTGAAAGATACATATTGTTCATACTGCTCATCTTCCCACTCATTATTACAAGCGGTTCCCAAAACGACGACAGCCAATAAACTGAAATAAATATATATACTCTTCATATCATATTCTTATTAGGAGATTAATCATTGTACGTCCATCCCGGGTTCTGCGTTAACCGTTTATTACGTTTCAACTCATCGTGGCTGATAGGCCAAAAATAGAGTTTACGCGAGAAAGCAGTTGGCAAGTCTGCAATTTCAATTGGCGTATAGAATTGTTCTCTCTGTTCCTCTGTATCCGACATATAGAAATTGCATCCATAATTTTTCTTGGATTCTTCCACTTCTGCATCTTTCCATCTACGTAAATCGAAATAACGCTGCCCTTCACCCATAAATTCAATCTGACGTTCACGTTTCAATTTCTTACGAAATACATCCCGGTCTTGATATTCTGCCATTGTATAATCGGGAACACCTGCACGACGACGTACATCCCTGATACCTTTTTTCATTTCATTAATGTCACGCCTAATAGTATAACTAGTAGAGCCATCCCATGATGGAATGTCGTATGAAGCTCCATCTTCCAGTTCATTCAAAGCTTCAGCGTAGATCAACAGAATTTCGGCAAAACGAATGGCAGGTTCTGCTTTCGCTTTGATTTCCTTACGATTCGTATCGTCCGGATGCACATACTTCATGATACCGATCCCAGATCGCAAATAAACACCAGTACCAGAGAAACCGTCAGTATTGATACCATAATAATAGTTGACTTGTTTCTCAACGTCATTCTTATAATCAACCGTCTCTGCATTTTTCAGTAAAGGCCATACGCAACCATTAAACGAAACAGAAGCGTAGAAACGAGGCTCACGCCATGCATACTCTTTCCACACCCCCTTCTTTAAATGAGGATACGTTCCTGCTTCTCCTTCCTTCTTGGTCACAAAACGTTTTCCAACCTGACAGGTATCCAAAAAGGTTTGGCGGTTAAACTCCGAGCCATCATACATATAGTAAGCGTCACACATCTTTAATGTCATACCATAAGCGTTGCTTCCATTACCCAATGTTCTCGGCATTTGAAGTCTCACCATTTCAACCAGACTGTTCCCCCCTTGGTTACGTCCACGGCTGAAAATCAATTCCGGATTCTGATACATCGCTAATGCACCGTTGAAAACCGATCGATAAGATTCGTAAGGATCGATATCGCTATAACCACCTTCGTTCCATGTCTTTTTTGAAAAGTCGCCATCCTGATAAGGAGGAATGGTAGCAGGATAGCCGGGTTCGGCAATGTTAGTAGCCTTTTTGTAATAAAGTTCATAACGATGTCCGTTATTTTCTCCCGGTAGTTCCATTACATCTCTGGCCGCTGCCGCTGCTTTTGCCCACTTATATTCATTGTACTCTTGAGACATTAAACAATTTCCATCGTAGTCTACCATATCCGAAAACTTATCAGCATCATCCGGACGTGGATTATTGATAGGACTTGCCGAATACAACAACGCCCTGGCACGAGCCGCCAATGCCGCTCCGCGTGTAGGACGCGCCCCCTGATTAATAGCCCGAATCAAAGGCAAGTCCTTGGCAGCTAAAAGCATTTCCGACTCAATGTATTCCACACATTTATCATATGAACTACGCTGAATGGCCAAATCATCATAACTAGAAGTATAATCCACTCCCTCATCGGGCAGCAAAGGTACAGGACCGTATTTGCGCAACAATAACCAATAATAATAAGCACGAACAAAACGTGCTTGTGCCTTCAAATCCGCCCTCTCCTCTTCGGTAAACTCCGTGTTCATATCAATATTTTGAATGAAGATAGAGGCCTGGCGGATACCTTTATAACTTTCATTCCACGAATGTCGGTAGCCTTCATCATAAGTACCGGTTTTGAATGTCTTATACTCATCCAGACTATTACCTCCGAAGTAGATATCATCAGCAAAATTAGTAATGGTATTCAACATCATAGATACTTCTAAATTGTATCCATTCAAAAAGGAGTAGGCATGTGCCAACCATTCTTCTGTGTTTTCCTTATCAGTGAACACATCCTCCAAAGACCGACGATCTTTGAAATATTTGTCTGAGTCGAGTTTATCCGTACAAGCGACAGTAATCACACTCAACACAACGCCAATATACAGTTTATATATATTTCTCATCTTCATGTATTTAATTAGATATTTACAGTCAATCCTAAAGTAAATGTCTTGGCAAGCGGATACTTCTCTCCGTTAGTACTTCCCATTTCCGGATCCCATTCTTTAAATTTGGCAAACGTCAAGAGGTTTGTACCGATAAAAAATACGCGTATTTTGCTAAACCGCATCTTGCTCACGATTGATTTCGGTAAGGTATAACCAACTTCCAATGTTTTCAAGCGCAAATAAGAACCGTCTCTGAGCCAGAAAGTGGAAGCTCTATAGTTATTATCATTTCCTCCATAGCTAAGTCTCGGATACGAAGCGTTCGGATTCTCATTGGCCGGAATGCCCAATGTGACTGCAGTTTCCGCATCAACATAGCGATCTCGCACCAAATTCGTCAGAACATTTCCCCACTGACTACCACTAAAGGCATATACAGTAGGACCATCAATAAAAAACGAAGACTTGCCTGCCCCTTGGAAATGTGCATTGAAATCGACACCTTTCCATTGTGCAGAGATACCAAAACCATAAATTAAATTCGGCTTAGTTGTCGCACCAACAGCCACTCTGTCTCCGTCATTAACAACACCATCTCCATTGACATCTTTATATTTGATATCACCCGGTTGTACTTTTCCCCATACAGTCTGCTGAGGACTATTGCGTATATCATCGTAATCCTTGAACAGTCCCACAGCAATTAGCCCCTTTGCCTGATTCACCCGGTACCCAGCCTCCTTTTGATAAGGGTAAACCGCATTCATTTCATCTTTCTCCAAAATCTCGTTTTTGCTGTAAGTAAAATTACCGCGAACTGTCAGATTGACCTTTCCTATCTTTTGCTTGTAAGCAAAGTTACCGTCAAAACCTTTCGACAGAACACTGCCGACATTGGCTTTCGGATTACTATTCACTCCCACAATACCCGGTAGATATTTACGTTCCATATAGATGCCATCACGCTGCTCATGGAAATAGTCTACAGTAGCCGTAACTTTATCATTGAATAAGGATAGGTCCACACCCGCATCGTGCTTGGTTGCAATTTCCCAAGTGACATTGTTGGAGGCCAACTGCGTATACATCATTCCCGTATATACATTGTCCGGAGAGCCATAATCACTCCAAGTCCAGCCACTCCCATCATCCTTGATAGTATACAAGTAAGGGAAACGTACGTCCATCTTATCATTACCAACCTTACCATAGGAGTAACGTAATTTGAACATATTCATCCATTTCAGATGTTTCTTAACAAACTTCTCTTCCGCTATGTTCCAAGCCAAAGAAAAAGCGGGGAAAAAGCCGAAACGATGTCCGTCAGCAAAATTTTCTGAACCATTATAGCCAAAATTGAAGTCGGCAAAATAACGATAATTCCAGTTATAACTAGCACGCCCCGCCAATCCCATGTGACGCTTGGCAATACCATTTTTTACGTCTGTTCCAATATCGACTGTAGTTCGGTAAGCATCCTGACTATATTTCAATGTCCCACCTATATGATGTGCATGAAATGCACGATTATATTGCAGATAGGCTTCTAAAAATTCACGGCGCTCACCGGTAGAGGAACTAGTCTGTTCCATCGGTTTCTCGGCACTTTGTTGCTTGAAGATCAGGTTTCCGGCATCATCGCGTTCTCTTTGGGCGCGCCAGGTTTCCGGCATTCTTATCCGGTTTATTTCACTCTGATTGTTCGTATCAAATCCAAAGCGACCTTCAAAACGCAAACCTTTGGTAATAAAGTCCAGCTTTTGCTCCAAAGATATATTTGTCTGAATTTTATTATTCCAGATTTCTTTATATCCAGTCTGTGTGGCAAGTACCCAAGGATTCTTACGATTATCTTCTACCCCGTGTGCAGGAATATAACCATTAGAATACATGACAGGAATACTGACCGGATTCTGCCCCATTAATGAAGTCCATACATTAGAACCTTGTCCCGGTGCATTACGCTTCTTTAATGAACCGGATACACCCACTTTTACAAGAGTAGTCTTTGTTACATCAATATCTGTATTCAAACGATAATTCCAACGCTGACTGCTAGGATTAGTATTATAATCCTCACGCATAGCATCATCCGTTTTGTACATTCCTTCTTCATTCACATAACTCAACGATACGAAATAACGTGCTGTACTACCACCGCCACTCATATTCAAATTGGCACGATAAGTCATGGCTCCGTCTTTCAACAACACATCCATCCAGTCTACATTCGGATATAAATCCGGATCAAGTCCCAATCGCAGGAGTTCCATTTCATCATCTTGATAAATTCTCTCTTGATTACGAGTAATCTGTGCTTCATTCATCAACATGGCGTAACTATAGCCGTCCGCAAATTCCGGTGTAATAGTACGTGCATTATAAGAGGTCTCCACTTTAGCATTGATCTTGATCTTACCTTCTTTACCATGTTTAGTAGTAATCAACACTACACCATTAGCACCACGAGGACCATAAATAGCTGTTGTAGAAGCATCTTTCAACACAGTAAAAGATTCAATATCTTCAATATTGATTTCATCCAAATCGCGTTCGAAACCATCAACGAGAACCAATGCAGAGCTGTTAGCACCAAAAGTAGATATACCACGGATCCAGAATTCTGAAGTATTCACACCTGGTTGTCCGGAAGTCTGCATAGCAAGAACACCTGATACATTTCCAGCTAATGCATTAGAAAGATTTGCTGAAGGATTTGACTTTAGTACTTCTACATCTACATTCGTCACTGCACCTGTCACTGTCAATTTTCTCTGTGCTCCAGTTCCTGTAATTACAACCTCATCAATTTCCCTAGCCTCCGTTTCTTTCATCGATATATTTACCAAACTCTGGCGTTTCACCAACATCTCTTGCGTATCAAAACCAATATACGAAAATACCAAACGAGAAAATTCCTCAATTTTAATTTTGTAACGCCCGTTGATATCTGTTATCGCTCCCAAACCTGGTTTATCTTTCACTGTTACATTGACACCAACCAATGGTTCTTTATTCGTGTCCGTCACGACTCCTGTTACCTCAATCGTCTTCTCTTGAGCAAAAAGGGAAACAGAGACTAATAACAGGCAAATCGTAATAAATTCTTTTATTCTCATGTGTTCTTCTTTTTATTGATTTTCTTGGTGCTGATTATCATTGGATTCTTCTCCGCCTAAATCATCAGGAGCCTGTTCTTTAGCAATCTTCCGAATCTTATAATTCCCCGAATCACCTACATAGAAAGTCTTTGTTTCCTCATCGTAAGCCAAAGCCACCGGTTGATTAAAACGTGCCCTCTCACGTACTTCTCCATTTTGCTTACCCCATTTATAGCTACTTGCGGAAGCAGAACCGCGCCCGGCAAACGTAGAAACTACCCCATCCGGAGTCAATATTCGAATACAATGATTTTCTTTATCTGCAAAATAAAAGTCATACCAATCATCTTTATTAGCTGCCTTATACTCTTCATTGAGCACAAAGACACCTTGACCAGGCTTATTGATACGTGCATTGATACCTACAAGATCCTTATAATCAGCCTGACCGGATTGTCCACATACAATATACGGAGTTACCAACTTTTTAGTTTCTTCATCATAATTGGAACGAAGTATATAATGCGATTCATGCATGATGATATAAACATATTTACCTGTTGGATGAGGAACCATGCTAAAGTCAACCGTTTGATTAGGTACACTAAATGCCAAGAATTCATTCAACCCTGATCCACCAGGAACCTCCGGATTGTTATTATAGCCGTTTTTTTCAAAATTATATCTGTACACATTGCCTGTTGCACGATGATTGAAATAAAGTTCTCCCGTTTGTGGAAGCACCATAGACCCATTGCAAGCATTACCACGTGCCAAAGCTACCCAACTGGATTCTCTGAAATCTTGTCCGTCTGTACTATTCTCGCGCTTTAAAATAATATTGTTTCTATTCTTAGCGCCACCATTTTGGGGGGCAGCCAATATCATATCACCATCATTAGTCCATGTAATAGTAGTTGCACGATTAATATTATCCAGTTTCTTGGTATAGATCATTTTTTGTTCTAGATCCAACACTCTCAAAAGCCCATTATTCTGAGACAAATAAAGGATATTAGGATGTTGAGGATCGAAAGAGAACCAAAAAGGATAATCAATCTTTCCGCAATTGTCAAACGGTCCAGTCTCTACAATATCGGCCTTACCCAATTCGTCCACGTCACCACACAAGTCCGTTACCACCATCTGCGGTTCATACTGATATTTTTCAGGCAATACTACAGTTTGTTCACCGACCTTCACCTCTATAGTCCCTTCGAAACAACTTTCCGGCGTAGAACAATAAATGCTGGTACCTTTGGCGCTGATAACAATCGCATCCTTTCCACCGACCTTAACAGAAACAATGGAACAATCTGTCCCGAAGTTTCTTCCATAAATAATCATCTTCTTTTTTCCACCTCCCGATTTAGGTGTGAAATCCGTCACCTCTATCGGTTGGCTCGGATCATAAGGCACTGATGTCTCGTCTTTACTATCTTTGCAGCAGCTAAAACAAACTGCAAAGATAAATGCCAACATCATGTACTGTAGCCCTATGCTCCCACGTTTCATAGTTTTACATTTCATAATACTTTAGATTTAAATTATTGATTATTCTGAGCTTTATCCATCAGCACCTTCATCCAGTATCCTCCAATCACTGAACGTGCTCTGAAACCAACCCACTTACCACTGTCTGTATGATGCCAGTCACTGATAGGTACACGAGATACTGTTTCATTGATATATTTATAAACAGGATCTGAGAATTTCCGGAACGTCGCCTTATCCGGTGACATAGCCGCCGTCCACATGATCCAGTCGGATTTGGTGTATTCTTTGCGAGAGTCCAAAGGAAGTCCGTAAGGGTTCTGTTTTGTCAAATAGTAGTTAATCTCTTTCCCGATTACATTGTTAGGGAATAAATTCAAATTCCATAACTTGTCCCAAACCATATTATACTTTTGACTCCAGGTGTCCTTTCGGTCAAAAGCCAAACGGTAATGGTTACCTTCATTGGCCATTTCTTCCCATTTCACCGCCATTTTCTTAGCTATCGCTGCATATTTGTCAGCTACATCATTCAGGCCGAGCATACGAGCCATCTCACTGTATCCGGCTACGCCCATGATGGCTTTTACTGAAAGATTGGCATTATGAGCCCAATGTCCGGCGAAGTCATCCGTGCAGAGTTGGTTCTCCGGGTCCTGTCCATACTCTACTAAATAATTGGTCCATGTTGTCAAAATGTCCCAATATTTCTTAGCATAATCTGCATTACCTTCAATTTTGGAAATGGCTGCTGTTAGAATCACCATGTTACCACTCTCTTCAATCGGCATATCACCACCATAAACTTGTCCGTTCGCTATTGGATAAGTTCCAAGATCATGTGCTGCGAAAGGTTTATTCCAACGACCACTAGCGCTATATTCGAAGATGCTAGTCATCATTGCCTTCTCTAAATCAGGATTATAGATCAAAAATAGAGGAGCGGACGGATAAGTCAGATCGACGGTATTGATACAGCCATTACTATTGTTTTCTTTAGAGAACCACATCAGGTTGCCCTCTTTATCCGTGAACAGCTTATGTGCAGAAATGACCTGACGATAGGCAGCAGAACATATCTCTGCATATTTCTTACCACCAGCTTTTTCTGCATCGCTATAAATAAGTTCATCAAGTGCACGGCAACGCTCCATAATGGAGTGATAGTTATCTCTCAACTTTTCGAAAGCATCAAAAATAGTTACTTTACCATCATGTTTCCAATAGCCCATGCGTTTTTCATACATGTATTCGATAGAATAAATGTCATCATAACCAATCATCATGAAACCATCCTTACCATCTTTTGCAACAGTTCCCAAATTATGAACATAAGCCATTGCGGGAGTATTTTCCTCTTTACGAGTAATCCATTTGGTTTTACTTGAAGCTAATGTTCCATTTTTAACAAAAGATTCTTTCATTCCGCTATAGTCACCCAAGCTTACAGATTTTCCGGTTCCATTTACACTACCAAGATAAACATATCCCCAATCTGCGCAGATCAAATCACCTTTGCGATCACAAATTGGTTGATTTATGGTACCCGCTTCTACGTAACTAATACCGTTTTTCGATAATGTACGTGCAACAGTAGGCTGAGTAGTTTCATTTACCGCCAGCACCGGGGTGGTTTCCATATAGAATTGAACATCATGCTCTTTTTTATCGAGAGGACGCACACGATAGGATATATAATTAATAGGAGTTGACAGCAAATCCAAATCATCAATCAGTTGAGGTGCTGTAAATACAAGATCTAATTCGACTGGTCCACAAGCGAATGTATAATAAGTAGAAGTTGCTAACACATCTACGGACTTTTGTATGGCTTCATTATCGAATGTAACCGCATCTTTCTTTTCCCGGTACAGTCCGAAATCCACATAAGAACCTCCGGTCGTGTTATGACAATGCACTGCTATCACATTTTTTCCCTTACGAAGTTTTTTCTTGGCTTCATCTGAAAGCTTCAGGTTTACATTATCCCTCCATACGAGACCTGTACTAACCAATTTTTCTCCATTCAAATACAGTTCGAATACATCATCATGAGAATAAATAAGGTGAATATTCTCCGATATATCCAAATCATTAAGTTCAAATGTACGTCGGATATAAATATCCGTATTATCTCCTTTCCATTCTGTGCGAATACGTGGCATATCGCGACTACCGAAAGCTGCTTTACCTTTTTTCCAATTGCTATCATCAAACTGGAATTCTTGCCATCCATTTGCAGGTTGACTGTTAGTATATGCAGCCTCCCAACGTTCTATATTTGTCATGGGAGCAATAGGCAGTAAAGTCACTTGATCTTTACCTAGGAAGCGATACACTTTACCGTCTACACGCAAGGCCCCAACTAAGGGCTTCTTAGCTGCAGTCCAATGTTCGGTACTTCCCTCCATCAATTTATCATAAGGAGACCAAATAGAGAAGTAAGGATCTGAAACGATGATAGGTACTGACGGAGTACGCAACGCTACTTCCTTTACCGGTTTAAAAAAGTGGTCGGTTTGAGCATTAGCGAATAAACCGACTGAAAAGGCCATTACTGTTAGTAGTTTCTTCATAACTATTTTCTAATTAATCTACAATTTAAAGGTTACCCATCTACAATCTTGTTTACCAATAAAGAAAAACTACCCCTATGTTCTTTTTCTCTTTTTACTTGGTTACTATTACGTTTTTAGAATACAATCTTACCTTTTATTATCGCTATACCTATTAGTATATTAAAATCAGTACTGTCGAATATTATATAAATGTCGGGGAAAGTTCATATAGAATTGTGCGCTTCAAACAGCCCTGTGTGGCATACAAATCTTATCTGTTTCCCATGGTATTTCATATGTGACGTTACAAAATAATTGAATTAATACTAAATATCAGGAAAATAAGTGTTCAAGAAAGGACAAAATCTATCCTTTTTTCATATTCCGGATGCTTTTTCTTATAAAAAAAGTCTGTTATAGCACGCTCTGAATAGCTTTTGTCCTATTGGTCAATATTTATCCGTCTTCTTTAGTATAGCATAATACGCTTGACGAATTTTAGCTTTTAATAATTTGATATTGCTCATTTCAGATTGCTTTTATAACTTTGCAATACGAATGCAATACAGATTTTACTATCGCAAAATATACTCCATATATTAAACCCAGGTACGTCACTCGGGAAGGGACTACCGTCCTTTATGTTCGATATAACTACAATCGAACTAAGCGTACGCTTATCTCTACCGGCTATAGCATTAAACCGAAACATTGGGATGCTAAAAAGAGATGGATTAAGCGTGCATGTCCAAACTATGATGAGATCGATGCTTGTCTGATCAAAATTACATCTAAGCTTGGAGAAATTCTTACATACGCTAAAATAAACGGAATAAATCCAACTGTTGAATTTGTTTTACTTGAACTAAAAAAGAACAGGGAATATGAGTTACGGCCTAATCGAGTAGATATATTTGACACATTAGAAAGATATATTATAGAAAAAGCTCCAGTTGTTTCCGCAGACCAAATAAAAGACTACCGAACGCTACGTAAACATCTGATTGCTTTCAGAGAATATTCATCACAACCAATTACTTTTCATCATTTGAATCTCATATTCTACAATGAATTTATGGACTATTTGTTCTATAAAGTAATCAAGCCTGATGGAAGCATTGGTTTACTTACTAATTCTGCAGGAAAAATAGTACGCTTATTAAAAGGTTTTGTTAATTACCAAATAGATAAAGGGGTTATTCCTCCAATTGATCTGAAATATTTTAAGGTTGTGGAAGAAGAAACTGATGCTATTTATCTGAGTGAGAAAGAACTGTCAACAATATATGAGTTAGACTTGTCCGACGACAAGCAACTGGAAGAGATCAGAGATGTTTTTATTACCGGATGCTATACTGGGTTACGTTATAGCGACCTTTCTACATTAGGGCCAGAACATATTGACTTAGATAATGGAAATATAAATCTTAAACAGAGGAAAGTACATAAAGCAGTCGTAATCCCTATGATTGATTACGTGCCGGAAATACTCAAAAAATATAACTATGATTTGCCTAAAATACCTAGATACATATTTAATGAGAGAGTCAAAGAGCTGGGACAAAGAGCAAAATTAAAACAAAAGATTGAAGTTGTCCGCAAGAAAGGTAAGGAACGAGAAAAAAAAGTATATGAAAAGTGGGAGATGATCTCTTCTCATACTTGTCGACGATCGTTTTGCACAAATATGTATTTATCCGGTTTTCCTGCAGGAGAACTTATGCGTATATCCGGGCATAAAAGTCCATCTGCATTCATGCGATATATAAAGGTCGATAATCTACAGGCTGCAAAAAGACTAAAAGAGCTTCGAGCTAAACTAGCCAAGTAAAGATTGAAATATTTTATCTTGATTATTTTAAATAATGTTCCATTGTTCATGAACAAATTACATGTATATGAAGTGGTTCAACCTATTTACTGAAGCAAGTCGAATCATGTGCTTGAGTTGCTCAAGCCGCCTACATCATTTCATTGAGTGTAGTACTTGTTACAGTCAAATCTCCTACTTGTTACAGTCAAATTTCCTGCTAACTATTAGAATAGAAAAAATGATCTTCAGCCTTCAGTTCTTCAAAAAAGTCCCTTTTCATCGGCATTTCTTCCTGAAAGCACTCCTGAAAGCGAACATGTATAACCATAACTTCTTTCTCTATATTTACTTTCAATAGAGCCTCTGTTTCATCCAAATAGAGGCTCTGTTTTGTCCGAATACAAGCTCTGTTTCATCCGAATACAGGCTCTGTTTTGTTCAGCCTACGTGGTGAATCTATCTATCCGATGTGATACACATTATAGAACGAGTATAGTAAGTATATATACCCACTGCGTTGAATAGATCGTTTTACCGGCAAAACAAAAAAGCTGAAAGCGCTGAAAGCACTACCCCTTGCCTACAGTACCTTCCTGCAAGGGTCAATATTTTCCGGTTTCAGCCGCTATCTCCTTCCTGCAAGGCGTTTGCGGATAAAACTGAAACCGCTGAAGGCAGATTATAGTATGAAAATTCAATGAGAGGGTTTGGGCAGGTTTAAATCAGATAGTTGGATTTTTAATTCATTTCCGTACAGAAATTACATAGATAAATGAAAAAGAGAGAAAGAGAAAATATCCATTTTTTCAGATTAGCCCATTTCTCATCTTAGACTACCCTACATTTATTCCTTAATTTTTTATTTATTAAAAGCTTGCTTATGAGTTAGAATTTTGTATTCCATTTTAATAGTCAGAACAATACAAAGACAACACAATACAGAAATAACAACCTGGATTTCAGTTTATTATCTAACACTATTTTAGTATGGACAGGACCCGGAGAACCAACTCTGCACGGATGACTTCGCCGGACATTGGGCTCATAATGCCAATCTTTCAGTAAAAGCCATCATGGGCGTAGCCGGATACAGTGAGATGGCTCGTATGCTCGGCCTGAATGATGTAGCTGACAAATATGCAGCGATAGCTAAGAAAATGGCGGTGAAATGGGAAGAAATGGCCAATGAAGGTAACCATTACCGTTTGGCTTTTGACCGAAAGGACACCTGGAGTCAAAAGTATAATATGGTTTGGGACAAGTTATGGAATTTGAATTTATTCCCTAACAATGTAATCGGGAAAGAGATTAACTACTATTTGACAAAACAGAACCCTTACGGACTTCCTTTGGACTCTCGCAAAGAATACACCAAATCCGACTGGATCATGTGGACGGCGGCTATGTCACCGGATAAGGCGACGTTCCGGAAATTCTCAGATCCTGTCTATAAATATATCAATGAAACAGTATCTCGTGTACCCATCAGTGACTGGCATCATACAGACAGTGGTAAATGGGTTGGTTTCAGAGCACGTTCGGTGATCGGAGGATACTGGATGAAGGTGCTGATGGATAAAGCTCAAAATAATCAATAAAGCTACTATAATGTTAACTCAAAATTTATACGTATGAAGTTCTTAAGAGAAATTTTGTTAATTGGGCTATTACCTGGTTTTCTTATAAGCCAAGCACAAAACGTCCAAAACAAAGAAGATGTACCTTTAGATTTAGGTTATCGTGTACTCCCTATGGGAGATTATAACGGTTCAGCCTACACCATCTCGGGTAAACAGTTACGCAATCTACCTGTCACAAATCTTTCGGCAGTATTAGCCGGACTGGTACCTGGTTATTTTGCCCGACAAGTGCAAGGTGGCGGATTAGTGAATGAACAGAATTCATTTTGGATAAGAGGGCAAAGAAGTAATTCATCCAATGCGCTAGTACTAGTTGATGGACAAGAACGGGATTTTACTGTTTTGTCATCACACGAAGTAGAATCAATTACCGTATTGAAAGATGCTGCAGCAACAGCTTTATATGGAATGCGTGCAGGCAGTGGAGCTATTCTGGTTACAACTCGTAAAGGAATAAAAGGGAAACCACAGGTTGAATTAACAGCTCAAATAATAGCTCAACAGCCACTTAAAAAGTTAGAGTCATTAAATGCAGCCGATTACGCAAGACAATATAATATAGCCCGCCACAATGACAGTATGGATCCACTGTATTCCAACTATGACATTATGAATTATGCAAAGAATGCCCCTAATTCCATATTGTATCCCAATGTAGATTGGGTTGATAAATACTTGAAGGATACCCGATGGAGCCAACGCTATAATCTTAACATCCAAGGAGGGACAGAAAAAAGTACATATTTCGTGAATGCAATGTATACTCGTAACAATGGCTACTTCAATACGGATGATTCACATGATTATAGTACCAATCACTCTGCCGAACGGTTTAATATTCGTTCCAATATAGATTTTGCCGTAACCCGTACCACTCAGCTGGATGTAAACTTGTATGGCTGGTATCAAAGCCAGAATGGACCGGGTAGCGGAGCTGAAAATATTTACAGAAACTTAGTTACATTACCACAAGGGATCTTTCCAGAGTGGTACAATGATCAAGGGTATACAGATCAATACGGCAATATTATCAATGCAGAAGATGGAAAAATTGTAGCAGGAAATGCATTCCGTGAAAATGCATGGGCAATGCTAAATCGATCCGGTTACTTTCAGGACAAACAATTGTATGGTTCTTTCCGTACGAAACTCTCACAGGATCTTTCCTTCATAACAGAGGGATTAAAAGCTTCTATTGCTTTATCTATGGATTCACGTACAGTTTCTTCTATCAGACGTACAATAACTTTCGCATATTACGAAAAGGACGCCACGAATGAGAACGTTCTCCGCCGGACCCGCGAGGATGACTCAATGATAAACAAAGTAGATAATACCAATTCTTTCCGCCGAACCGGTATCGTGGCTCAGTTAGATTATAACCGTACCTTTGGAAAACATAGAATTTCGGCTTTAGCTTTCTATGAACAATATGAAAGCAATGATGAAATGGTATTGCCAACCCGATTCCAAAGCGCAAATGGTTGGTTCGGCTATAATTATGATAAAAGATATGGCATCGATGTTATCGGAGCTTATCAGGGATCTCACAAATTTGGGCCGGGACACAAATTCGGTTTCTTCCCTACAATATCTGCCGGATGGACTGTTTCTAACGAATCTTTCTGGAAAGATGCAAAAAAAATAGTGCCCTACCTAAAACTAAAAGCATCTTATGGACAAGTCGGCAACTCATCCGGCGTAGATGCCTTTTATTACAGGGGACGCATGTGGCCGCAAAACGAAGTCTATATCACAGGGGTAAATATGGGAACAAAGCTTGGAGGATACATTCAGGATATACTTCCAAATCCCGGATTGACTTGGGAGAAAGCTAGAATTCTGAATATCGGAATAGATACCCAACTATTTTCAGACCGATTATCTGTTACAGCAGAATTTTTTAAAGACAACCGTCATGATATGTACGTCGTAAATAACAAAATCAGTTCTCTTGTCGGCAATGTAAAGGAATTTAAGCAGAATATAGGCAAGATTAATAGCCATGGAGTAGACTTATCTGCCACGTGGAATTCAAATATTGCAGACTGGGGCTATTTCATAGGTAGTACATTCTCTTATTCTACGAATAAAGTGATTGCAAATGGTGAAGTAGACCAGCCATATGATTGGTTGAAGAATCAGGGACGTCCTCTAGGAGAAAATCGAGGATACATTGCAAAAGGCTTTTTCAAATCTTGGGAAGAAATAGCAGCCTCTCCTGTACAAACATTCTCCGATGTCCAACCAGGTGATGTACGTTATGAAGATATAAACAAAGACGGACAGATTGATGTAAACGATATGATACCTATCGGTTACGGAGACATTCCTAGAATCATGTATGGTATTAACTTAGGGGTCGGTTACAAAGGATTTTCGATCACAGCATTGTTTCAGGGAGCAGCAAAAGTCTCTCATCAATATTCGGACATCGTAATGAATCCTTTTACAGACAACGGAACCATATTTGAGCATCAACTTGATTACTGGACACCCGAACACCAGAATGCAGCATTCCCACGTTTGACAACACTGGACAATGCTAATCTTAATAATAGGCAGGTAAGTACATTAAATGTAAAAGATGCTGATTTCTTAAGATTGAAAACATTGGAAGTTTCTTATGACTTTCCTGTAAAAATGATACAGAAAATCCATCTTAAGGGATTGAGACTTTTCCTTAGCGGAACGAATCTGATTACCTGGACAAAATATAAATGGGTTGATCCTGAAGCGCCTTCACTGGCGGCTCCTTTGACGAGAAACATGAGTATAGGTTGTTCCTTAAAATTCTGATAGAATGAAAAAATCGATAATTTATTTAGCAATAAGCACAACACTTACATTTTCCAGTTGTGACTATTTGGATGACATGCCCTATGACTGGGCACAACCTGATGATATTTTTACGAATGAGCAGAATTATCTGAAACCTATCAATCAGGTTTATGCATATATTCCCGAAGGCTTCAACCATGTAGGAAATGCCTTTTTAGATGCAGCTACCAATGATGGAATAAGCACAATCATAGATTCGGATATCCATAAATTGTCTCGTGGATATATCACTTCTTCAAATCCGATTGAAGAATGCTGGAATAATTCATATAAGGGAATTCGACAAGCAATTTTTGCCCGCAAATATTTGCGTGAAGCCGACTTGGTGTTACAAAACAAGACAGAAGAAGATATTCAAGCATTCAAGGATACTTATTGTGCGGAAACCGAATGTTTACAGGCCTTATTTGAGTTTAACCTGTTAAGACACTACGGAGGTTTTCCTATTGTCGATCGTATTTATGAAGTCGATGATCCTGAACTGCAGACAAAAGCAAGAGACTCTTTCAAAGACTGTGTCAATCACATCGTACAGTTGTGTGAGAGTGCTGCCGCTGTATTGAAAGTTAATCCGGAAGGCGGGAATGGTTCTTATGGCCGCATGACTAAAGGGATGGCACTCGCTATTAAAGCCAAGACGTTACTCTACGCCGCAAGCCCACTCTATAACAGAACAGATAACAATGACCCTGTACTAGGGTATACTGATGGATCGGATGTAGCAGAACGCTGGCAACTTGCCGCCAAAGCTTGTGCAGACGTAATCAACCTGAATGTGGATGGCACTATAGCCCCGAATGGAAATAAGAAATATAGTCTGATAACTCTTACTGCTGCTAAAACGTATGATAAGATCTTTATCCATGCTAACCCTAATTCGGAATATATCTTGTTCTACACAGCTACCAAGAACAATACTTTAGAAAACAGGCATTATCCCCCTACAATTTCAAAAGACCAAGGAGGAGGTACAGTACCTTCACAGCAATTGATCGATGCATTTACCATGAAAGACGGAAGTGATTATACCCATTCTTCTGATGGTAGGAACATGTATAAAAACAGAGACCCGCGTTTGGCAGCAATTATTGGATATGACGGTTCTGTTTATGGAAAGAATACCATTTATACGCGAATTAGTGATAATACAACCATAGACGGACTCAACCAAGTGAAAAACCGTTCGACCAATACAGGATATTATTTAGCTAAGTTTCTGGACAAAACCCTGAAGTTCGGACAGGCTAATGTAGGCACTGTTTTCCACTTATTCCCGATGATTCGTTTATCTGACATCCTACTTTCTTACGCAGAAGCCATGCATCATGCTTATGACATGAATGCGGATCCTGAAGGCTACGGTTTGACAGCAGTAGAAGCCGTACAGAAAATACGTTCCAGAGCCGGATTCGGAACAGATGATAAATTTCTTAATGGGGTGACAGATGACAACTTCTTGGAAAAGGTGAAACAAGAACGTCGTATCGAACTCTGTTTTGAAGAACATCGTTACTTTGATTTGCGACGTTGGATGGATGGCAATCAACTAAGAGAGCCTATTGTCGGAATGAAAATAGAAGAAAATGCTTCCGGATTTCATTATACTCGCTTTACGGTAGATGAAGCACGCAATTTTAAGGATTACATGTATTATCATCCCATTCCTCTGAAAGTAATAAAGGAAAACCCTTCCATTCAACAAAATCCGGGTTGGTAATGGGGAGCAAAACTATTTAATAGATAGAAAACATGAAAAAGATAATAATATTATTCATATGCTTAACCAGCTCCATCTGGCATATCTATCCACAAACCAAAGTTAGCGGAATTGTCAAAGATGCCCAAGGAATGGAGATAATTGGTGCTACCGTCCTTCAGAAAGGGACTAATAATGGAATAGTGACTGGAGTGGATGGCAAATTTACTCTTACATTGTCCAACGAAGCAGAACAGACAGTTCTTATCTCAATGATTGGCTTTATAGAACAATCTATTGCCATAAAAAAGAATCATCCTTTTATCAATGTCACTTTGGAAGAAGACATTGCACAATTGGATGAAGTGGTTGTGGTAGGATATGGGACACAGAAAAAAGTATCTCTGACAGGTTCCATTTCTAATGTCGGGACACAAGATTTGAAAAGTATGCCTGTATCAAGTGTTACAAATGCTTTAGGAGGCCGCATCCCGGGACTGGTAACCCGACAAGAGAGCGGACGTCCCGGCGGTGATCAGGCTACAATGTTTATTCGTGGTCGCGCTTCATTGAACGATTCTAGTCCTTTGGTACTGATTGACGGAGTAGAACGCCCCATGGCACAAATTGATCCTGATGATATTGAAACGGTTTCCGTATTAAAAGATGCTTCCGCAACAGCAGTATACGGGGTACGGGGAGCTAACGGCGTGATTCTGGTAACTACCCGCCGGGGACGTGAAGGAGAAACTCGAATTTCTTTCTCGTCTGAATTCGGTGTTACTTCCTTTAATCGTATATCTCAAACTCTAAATTCCGAGTACGTTTCAAGATTTATGCGTGAGGGTGCTATCAATGATGGCTTTGACCCATCTGATACCGGCAATACCCGTGGTATTTTCCTGTCAGAGTATGATAACTATCTCTATCGTACCCAGAAAAGTCCATTTACACATCCGGACAATAACTTTGTAGATATGTTTACGAAAAATGGTCTCCAACAAAAATACAATGTAAACTTGTCCGGCGGAAACAAGACAGTGCGCTACTTTGTCTCTGTGGGATACTTCACTCAAACTGGTATGTTTGAGACAGATGTGGACAAAATTAAAGAACACGAAACGATACAAACTCTTTTAGCAGCCTCACCTGATGTAGCAAAGGGTCTGTACAAAGCAGGTTATAATTCGGAATATAAGTATAGCAGGCTCACCACCCGTTCGAATATCGATATTAACCTGACTGAAGATTTCAAGGTATCCGTAAATCTTGCTTATCGTTTCGGAAGTCAGAACCGCCCCTATGGTTATGATTCTGACGGGCAGGAAGCACTACGCTTGTTCGGTATGTTCTACCGCAATTCTCCTCAAGCATTCCCGATCTTAAATGCCAATGGTACCTATGCTGCTGCCGATGGCATATGGAGACAAAATCCGCTCGTAACATTATGTTATACAGGTTTTTTCCTCAACTTCAACAATAAACTTGAAACAGACTTTACCTTCAAATATAATTTGAAGAAACTATTGAAGGGATTGAGTATAGACGGGAAGTTCTCTTACGATGCCGGCTGGAGTAATAACCGAAGCATACAGCAGCGTCCCAATATCTATCAATATAACCCTGTAAACGGAACTTATAAACAAGGTCTTGAAATGGTATTACCAACAAAGGCCACCAACAAAACGGCAGCTACACACCGTAAGTATATCGAAGCAGCAGTCCGCTATAAACAGTCCTTCTCCGGACATAATGTATCCGGATTGGTACTTTATAATATGAGTTACACCTCCACTCCCGGCGGACGTTATTCTTACGTACCTCATATCTATCAAGCTTTAGTAGGACGTGTAAACTATGATTATGAGAATCGCTATCTGTTTGAAGTTAATGCAGGTTATAACGGTTCAAACCGTTTTGCGGAAGGACACCGTTATCAGCTCTTCCCTGCAGCATCAATGGGTTGGGTACTGACTAATGAACCTTTCTTTAAAGAAAACCCTATCTTAAGCTTTACTAAACTACGCTTCTCTTATGGTGAAGTTGGTAATGACAAACTGGGAGGCTTCTCCTACTATTATCGTTCAGGATATGACGATGGATTGGGGTACACTTTTGGAGAGACACATAATCCTGCGATTAAAGGTCTGATTCAAGGAAAAAGTGCCAATGAAAACATCACATGGGAAGTTGCACGGAAATACAACTTAGGACTTGAGACAAAATGGATGAAAGACAAAATATCTGCCAGTATCGACTTTTTTAAAGAACGTCGTAGTAACATCTTATGTGAACCGGAAAGATATTCTCAGGCAGCCGGTTCAAACGGACTGGCTCCCATAAACTATGGTGTCGTAACAAATCAGGGATATGATCTGGAAATAGGATATCAAGATCAAAAAGGAGACTTTGGATATTCCGTAAAAGGGATTTACGGATATGCCCACAATGAAATTGTAGAGAAAAGTGAATCTGTGAAACCCTATTCCTATATGTCACAAACCGGCAATCCTATCGGACAATTTATCGGCTATATTTCTGACGACTTCTTCAGCTCTTATGAAGACATAGCAAGTTCTCCCATTCAATTCGGACAAGTAAGCCGGCCAGGAGATATAAAATACAAAGATCTGAATCATGACGGAGTGATCGATTCCAACGATCAGGCTCCCATCGGCTATAATCCGGTACCCGAGATGACTTTCTCTCTTGCCGCCGGTTTGAACTGGAAAGGATTTGATTTTAGCCTATTACTTCAGGGAGCTGCCCGTTCCTCCATTTACCTGCAACAGGATATCGCATGGGATAATTTCTGGGGGAATTATTACGAAGAGCATATCGGAAGATGGACACCGGAGACAGCGGCAACAGCTACATATCCACGTTTCACAAAAGCAGCCACTGCCGCACATCCTAATTATTATAAATCCGACTATTGGTTGAAAGACTCCAAATACTTGCGTCTGAAAAACATTCAGTTAGGTTACACTATACCTCGTAAACTATTGAAAAGGTTCGGAGTACGTTCACTTAGAGTATATGCAAATGCCTACAATCTCTTTACATGGGATAACGTAAAAAAGGTAGACCCTGAATCATCGAACAATAGCAATGGACAATTCTATCCACAACAAAAAGTAATAAATTTTGGTATCAACCTGAATTTCTAATGTTTGAAATGAATAATTTATGAGAAAACTATTTATATCCTTTGTAACGGTTGTCCTGCTTACCAGTTGTAGTGCAGATAGCCTGATGAAAGAAACCGAACTGGATCTTACAGATACAGAGAAAGTTTATTCGGACATTACCTTGACCCGCAAAGTCGTATACGACTTGTATGCACGTATGCGCATGGGGAGAGACCGACTTGGTAGCTTTGGCTTTTTGGCAAACATTGGTGGTTCACCTTGTATGCTTGACAACGCAACAGACGATGGAGCTGGAAATACAACCCGTGCCGGAGGTGCAGTCATTCCCGAACTCGAAAAATTTATCAAGGGGGGAATCGATGCTTCCAAAGGCTTGATTGGCAGTGACCACCCATGGACATTCTACTATAAAGCCATTCGTTCTGCGAATACATTCCTGAACAACGTAGACCGTTCACCATTGGAAGATGCAGAGAAGATTTCCTTGAAAAACCAGGTACGCTTTCTGCGTGCATTGTATCACCACGAACTGTTTCGTTTCTACGGAGCATTAGTAATCGGAGACAAAGAACTCGATCCGTTGCTTTATGATGAAATCAAACGTGAATCGTTAGAGACCACCGTCCGTTGGATTGCTAATGAATTCAAAGAACTTGCAGAACCGGGAGTATTACCAGACAAATACGATGCGGCAGACTACGGAAGAGCTACCCGGGGAGCAGCGCTAGGCTATCTGGCACGCACATTACTTTATGCAGCAAGTCCCTTACACAATGCGTCCGGAGTGACCTGGAGAGAAGCGGCTGATGCGGCCTACGATATGATCAAATATTCTGACAACGGAGATTTCTATCGTTTATATGAAGATCCGACCAATCCGGGAAAGAGCTACACACGATTATTTAATACTCGTGCCAATGGTGAGGTAGTCATGGGATTTCTCCGCGCACCGGCAAATGATCTTTACGGGATGATGCCTGCTTTTGATCCTTGGAACGTAAATAAGGAGCTACTGACTTGCCCGGACCAATGGCTGGTAGATTGTTATGATATGCTAGACGGTTCACAACCCATTCTCGGTTACGAATCAAATACGAAAGCGATCATCAACCCGAACTCCGGTTACAATGAAAATTCGCCTTATGCTAACAGGGATCCCCGTTTGGCGCAAAGCATTTTATGTGATGGCGCTACCTGGCCTTTAGTCAATGGTAAGCCAGCTACAATAGACCTGTCAAAATCATATAGATGGGGAAGCGGTTACTTCCTGACAAAGTTTCTGGATGACCGTATCGATCATCGAAAAGGTGGTACCACTTACATGGACTTTCCAATGATGAGATATGCTGAAATCCTACTTGATTATGCAGAAGCCGAGAATGAGGCTGAAGATACGCACACAGCCAGAGAGAAAGCAATAGCCCAGCTTAACAGGATACGTCGCCGTGCCGGTATCACGACAGACTTACTGGCCGCAGATTATAATCAGACAACCCTTCGGGAACGCATACGCAAAGAACGCCGTGTAGAACTTTGTTTTGAAGATCATCGATTCTTTGATATAAGAAGATGGCTGATAGCAAAAGATGTTATGAGATTACCGGCCGTCGGAATAAAAAAAATCAACGGTAAATATCAACGGGTAACTTTAGATACACGTAATTATAACGAGCGCATGAACTTGGCTCCAATACCACAGGATGAAGTTAATAACTGCCCGAATATCTATCAGAATCCGGGATACTAATCTAAATAGAATGTTTACTTAAAAAAATAAAGTCATGAAAACAAATAGTATAATAGCATTAATTCTGTCAATCAGTTTATTTGGATTATTCGGTTGTGCAGATAAATATGAAGTTGATTATGAAGCACCTGTTAAAATAGAATTTACAGGTGTCGATCAGAATAATAGAGTATTATTAGAGAAAGGAGTTGCAGAATACACGGCAACTGTCAAAGTACAGGGAGAAATCATGAGTTTTGAAATCTACCAAGCAGATTCCAAAACCGGAATGCAAGGAAATCTGATAGAAGAAACTGCCCAGTCATTTACAGACGGAACCACTAATTACGAAACAACTTACAAGTTTACTTCTTTAAAAGAAAATGCCTGTATTACAGTAGTTGTTCTAGGTGCCAACGGTCATACGTACCAACGCAACTTATTGGTAGAGATTACTCCTTCCGTTTTATTCGCCGATCCGGATTACGGAAAAGATGGAGAAATAGTAGAGACAGCCTCGGCCTACTATGGTTGTTATTATGCAACATGGCTTCTTGGACGCACCTATATGGCTGCTGATGCCATGAAATATGCAAACGAAGTAGATTTCTCACTCGGAGATGTTATCTTGTCTTCGGGAAGTGAAGCAGTACCTGCTTTTGTTTCACCAGCTAAAAGAAGTGAATATGGTTTGATGACAATTAACGGTTTGCAACATACATTATTTGCTGAAACCTCTTTATCACAGGCGGAATTTAATGCAATCTCCCTGGTAGACTCAACTCCAATAGAAAATCTGGCAGATCCGACCTCCGAAGTTTTAGCTATTCAAGCAAATAAAGTTTACCTGTTCAAAACAGCCAATAGAAAGAAAGGATTGATTTGCATACAAAAAATAACAGCAAAAACTGGCACAATCGAAGTGTCACCAGATAATTGGGCAGAAAACACTAAATACTCATGGGTACAATTACTGACAAAAACCGTGGCGAAGTAAGGCTTCCATTCAAGATACTTTCTCCAATGATAGTATCATAGAATAATTAGAAGAATAGAGAAGTTTTCAGTTTCTACAAGCTTCTCTATTCCAGTTTTCTCAATAGAAGAAAGAAGAAACCGATCATTCTACCATTTTTTTTCCTTTATTGATTAGTATTTTTCCTTCCTTCTCTAATATCTTCCCTACTTTTGTGCAGCATCATGAAAAACATAGTTAATTAAATCACAATAATTATGAACCTAAAAAAACATTTACCCTGGCTGGGAGCTCTACTACCCATTACCAACACACAAGCGGAAATAAAACCCAATGTAGTAATTATTTATATCGATGATATGGGCATCGGTGATATCGGTTGTTATGGAGGTAAGTTCGTTCCTACTCCCAATATCGATAAATTAGCACAGGACGGACTATTATTCAATCAATATTATTCTTCTGCACCGGTTAGCTCCCCATCCCGCTGCGGACTGACGACAGGTCTCTTTCCACTTGAAGTGGGCATCAACACTTTCCTGAACGACAAAGCAGCCAATAAAAGATGCGAACAACGTAATTTTCTGGATGATAAGTTGCCTTCAATGGCACGTGCCTTCCAAAACGCAGGTTACTCAACAGGACACATCGGGAAATGGCACATGGGAGGCGGACGTGACGTGCACAATGCTCCATCTATCAAGAATTACGGTTTTGACGAATACATATCAACCTACGAAAGTCCGGATCCGAACCCGGCAATCACTGCAACCAAGTGGATATGGTCGGATAAAGACAGTGTAAAACGTTGGAGACGTACCGAATACTTTGTAGATAAAAGTATTGAGTTTGTCAAACGTCACAAAGATAAGCCCTTCTTTCTGAACCTTTGGCCGGATGATATGCATACCCCTTGGGTACCGGAATTTAAACAAAAGGAAAGAAAAAGCTGGGAAACACAAGAAGCATTTGCTCCTGTGCTTGCAGAAATGGACAAACAACTTGGACGTTTTATCAAAGCCTTGGATGAGCTGGGAGTGGGAGAAAATACAATCATTATTTTCACTAGCGACAATGGTCCTGCACCTAGCTTTAAATCTGTACGTTCCGCTTATTTGAGAGGTACTAAAAATAGTCTTTATGAAGGGGGGATCCGTATGCCATTCATCGTTAGATATCCAAAGAAAATTAAAGCCGGACAAGTAAATAACGAGTCTGTATTATGCGCTGTAGATTTATATCCGACTCTGTGTTCTGTAGCCGGAATCAAAACAGAAAAAGGTTACAAAGGCGATGGACAAAATTACAAAAAAGTTCTTCTCGGGAAATCGAAAGCCAAACGCAAAACCGATTTAATGTGGGACTTCGGACGAAACAAACATTTTGGCTTTCCAAGAAACCCTTATGACAGAAGCCCCCATTTAGCTATACGCAGTGGAAAATGGAAATTATTAGTGAATGGTGACGGAAGTGATGCGCAACTATACGACATGGAAAAGGATAAATTCGAAAAGAATAATATCGCAAATGAGTATCCTGATTTGGTTACCAAGTTGAGCAAGAAAGTACGTAAATGGTATGCAGAAAACCGAGACCAAGGATTACAAACTAATTAAACAATCATATTCATGAATTCTAAAGCTTTTCTTCTGCCGGCAGCACTGATAATAACCGGCAACACTGCTGCAAATGCCAAAGGGAAAAAATCCGATCAAAGACCTAATATCCTGATAATTCTTGCAGATGACCTTGGCTATTCCGACCTGGGATGCTACGGTAGTGAAATTCACACACCCAATCTGGACAAACTGGCAAAACAAGGAGTCCGTTTCAATCATTTCTATAACACTAGCCGTAGTTGTCCGACGCGTGCTTCCCTGCTGACAGGACTTTATCAACACCAGGCGGGAATCGGACGTATGACTTTCGATGACCATCTGCCCGGATACCGAGGTACACTGTCACGAAATGCAGTTACCATTGCCGAAGTATTGAAAGAATCAGGATACGCAACCAGCATGGTAGGTAAATGGCACATCGCAGAAACTCCGCTACGCAAAGACCAACGTGAATGGCTCGCACATCACGTATATCACGAAACATATTCCGACCTCTGTCATTATCCTGTAAACCGTGGATTTGACACTCACTACGGAACAATCTACGGAGTGGTGGACTATTTTGATCCATTTAGCTTGGTAGAAGGAGAAGTTCCCGTAAAAGAAGTACCCGATGGATACTATATCACACAGGCACTTTCAGATCGTGCTGTGAAAGAAGTGAAAGAGTATGCGGAAAACGATAAACCATTCTTTATGTATTTGGCCTACACAGCACCACACTGGCCATTGCATGCACTGCCTGAAGATATTGAAAAATATAAGGATACCTATAAAGTAGGCTGGGAAGCTATCCGTAATGCCCGTTACGAACGTCAGAAACAACTAGGCATATTCTCTGGTATGGATAATTTCTTGTCTGACAGACAGTTCAAAGATAAATGGGAGAACAACCCGCATGCGGAATGGGATGCACGCGCCATGGCTGTTCATGCAGCGATGATCGACCGTATGGACCAAGGAATAGGACAAGTTATCGATGCCCTAGAAAAGACCGGACAACTTGAAAACACGCTGATTCTATTCCTTTCCGACAACGGATGCAGCAATGAAAATTGTCAGAATTACTCTCCAGGAGAAAATGACCGACCTGATATGACACGTAAAGGAGAGAAAATGGTTTATCCTCATAACAAAGAAGTACTGCCCGGACCGGAAACAACTTATGCATCACTGGGAGCACGCTGGGCGAATGTAGCCAATACACCGTTCCGCTTCTGGAAAGCAAAATCCTATGAAGGAGGAATCTGTACTCCGATGATTGCTCACTGGCCGAAAGGAATCAAGAAAAACATAGGAAAGATGACGCCCGAAATCGGACATGTAATGGACATCATGGCTACTTGTATCGATATAGCAGGAGCTACTTATCCTACCCAATATAAAGGACATGATATCCTCCCATTGGAAGGGAAGAGCCTGGTTCCTATTTTCAAGAACGGACATCGCGAAGGACACGACTACCTAGGATTCGAACACTACAACGAACGTGCATTCCTTTCTAAGGACGGTTGGAAACTGGTTCGTCCGGGGGAAAATGCACAATGGGAGCTATACAATCTGAATGAAGACCGGAGCGAAATGTATAATCAGGCAACACAATACCCTGAAAAAGTAGCCGAAATGACAAAGGCTTACGAAGCATGGGCTAAACGCTGTATGGTAGAGCCTTATCCGGGGCAGAAAAAGAAATAAAAAGAGTTCGATCAATTATTTATATTTTACTCCTGCCGGGAAATATCTTACGATATTACATGGCAGGAGTTTTTATATGTCTTTGTCTGTTTATCATGCCTCATCCGAAACCGGAGGCTGACCTGCATATTCTTTAGGAAGTACCCCATATTGGGCTTTAAAGCACTTCGCAAAATAAGAAGAAGAAGTAAACCCAACCTGTGCAGCAACCTCTGCAATGCGAATACCACTCATTATCAATTCGGCCGCCTTATTCATACGAAGTGTCTTCAAATAATCATTGGGCGACATTCCGGACAAAGCTTTTATCTTCCGATAGAAATTGGAACGGCTCATGTTCATTTGTTCAGCAAGAGTATCTATAGAAAAATTCTCATCTGCCAATTGTCCTGCGATCACCCCTTGTATCTTTGTTACAAACTCACAATCTTTCTGAGACATTGCAAAGTCTGTTGTAGAAACAGTAACCGTATCCCCAGCCAAGCTCACCATTAATTTATGGAAAGACTGCCTCAACTTCAACAGGTTCTCAATCTGCATACGAAGCTGCTTGACAGAGAAAGGTTTCTCAATATATACATCCGCCCCACATGCAAGCCCTTCAACTTTAGCCTCTAAAGTGGTCTTCGCCGTTAATAAAATGACCGGAATATGTGAATAAGATATTTCAGATTTCACCTTGCAGCAAAGTTCCAGACCATCCATCTCCGGCATCATAACGTCACTCACTATTACATCCACATTTTCCTGCGCAAGCACTTCAAGTGCTTCACGACCATTAGAAGCCCTCAACACACGGAACCATTCTGTCAATGACTCACGAATCAAATTCAACAAATCAACATTATCCTCAACCAACAGAACCGTAAACTTCTTTCCCGAATACTCCGAAGAAACGCTATCAGAAACATTCGTATGCTCCGAATGTATATTTACAATATCAGCAGTCTTTCCCGTTTCCCATTCTGTCATCGGAAGAGACAATATAAAAGAAGAACCACCCCCAACATTATCTTTCAGATACAACTCTCCCTGATGGGCCTCTGCCAAGGTTTTCGCATATGCCAATCCGATCCCTGTACCTACTGCTGTAGCTGTTTTATCGTCAGGCAATTGATAAAAAGGTTCAAATATCTTCAGTTTTTGCCCGTCCGGTATCCCGGGACCATCATCATTCACTCGTATCTCATACCCCCCATCAGTAAGCAACAATTTCAAGTCGATACGCGCATGGGCATATTTAATGGCATTTCCCATCAAGTTGACCAAAATCTTACTTAATTTTTCCCGATCCACTGCTGATGTCAGTTCTTGTTCAGGTAGAATAAGCTGTAAATCAATACCTTTTAGTTCAGCAGGACTCGTAAACTGATTATAAACGTCGTTAACCAATTCTTTAATATCACTATTCTTCAGATTCAGGTGCAAGGTACCGCTCTCCATTTTCTGGAAATCAAGCAACTCATTAGTTATACTCAACAAATAGTTTACATTCTTATCTATCACAGATAGATACTTGACATCCTTTCCTTCGCGTTCCTTCTCCAGCAGTTTTTCCAAAGGAAGGCATATCAAACTAAGCGGAGTACGTATCTCATGTACAAGATTGATGAAAAAACTGATCTTTGATTTATAAACCTCTTGTTCTTTAGCAATCTGATATTTTTCCATTCGTCGTTTATATTTGCGTTTAACACGAAGGTTCCATCTCCAAGCCATCCAGACGATCCATCCCAATAGCAAAAGAACATAAACCACATAAGCAAAAGTACTACGCCACCAGGGAGGAGTAATCACCACCTTTAAAGTGGTAGTATTCTCATTCCACTGGCAATCATTATTAGAGCCTCTGACTTCAAACAGATACTCACCGGGAGGTAAATTGGTGTAAGAGGCTATATTGTTATCGGTATTCATAATCCACTCCTTGTCTACTCCCCGAAGTATATAAGAATACCGATTCTTCCCCGGATCTTCAAAGCTAAGAGCGACAAAACGGATGGAGAAACTATTGTTTTCATAAGATAAAGTCACCTTATCAGCCAGATAAAGCGGTTTATCCAATTGAAGCAGTTTCTTCACCTCCTGAACTTCTGTTTGATAAGGCAACCGGATATCAGTCACATAAACCGGAGGAATGTATTCATTATCAACAAACTGTTCCGGCTGAAATACATTAAAGCCATTTATGCCACCAAAATAAATTTTCCCTTCAGATGATTTCAATGAAGAACGGGCTATAAACTGATTTCCTTGCAAGCCATCATTAATTGTAAATTGACGAGAATGTTCTTTAGTGACAGGATTAATCTTAAAAATTCCGGCATTACTGGATATCCAGAAATCACCTCCCTGATCTTGCTCAATAGCATAAATAACCTTGTTGGGTAATAAAGTATTATGCGGATCAAACTCAATGAATCTTTTCTCTTTAGCATCAAAAGAACATAACCCTCCCCCATTGGTACCAAACCACATGGTTCCTTTCGCATCTTCAAACAAAGTGATGACCGAATTACTGGTAATAGTAGTCGAATCTTCTCGCTCATGCCGATAATGTCTCCAGTGAGCATTCATTGTATTACAAGAAAACACACCACTATTGGAAGTTGCGATCCAGAGATGATTGTACATATCCTCATATATATCGACAACAGAAACCATTGAACCGATACTTGTGATGGTCATAAAGTTATCTTCCACAGGATTATAACGGCACAACCCCCAACCTGTACCTACATAGATATCTCCTTTCCGTCCTTTATAGATACACAACACATCGTTACTACAAATGGTATTGGGGATTCCACGCGAGTGAGTATAGGACTTTACTGCTCCTGTACGCAAATTGACAACCCGTATTCCTCCAGCATAAGTACCGACCCATAAATAGTCACCATCCAACATTAAAGAACGAATATCATACTTTTGATTTTTATCTCCTCCAATAGCATAAGGAGAAAGCTCCCGGGTAGTGGCATTGAAAAAATACAAACCACTTTGAGTTCCAATCCAAATATTCCCATCTTTATTCTCACAGAAAGGAGCAACCACTTCCCCAGCTCCCAATACCCCAGCCAGGTAAGCTGGCGAATAATAATCAAAACGTTTAGTTTGCTTCGACATATAGTTGATTCCCCCTAGGTTGGTCAACACCCAAAGAGCTCCTTCAACATCCCACATCATTCCATTGATCGTTTGATCACTCAAGCTTCTCGGATCCGCCGGATTATCCGCCCGTCGGAATGTGTTCGTATCCTGATTGAACAGATAAAGCCCATTATCAGTCCCGACCAACAACTCTTTATCCGTATACTTCAACAAACAATGGACTGCTCCGAAATTAAACACCGAACCACTATAGTTGTCTATAGCTCCGGTCCGTTCATCCAAACGACTCAGTAAATTGTTTCCTGCACCAATCCAGATTTCTCCATCGACATTCAGGATACAGTTCACTCTATAACTATCAGAGGCATCTGTTTCCAATGAAATTTCGTATGTCCGGAGAAACTTCCCATTCTCATCAAAGCACAACAATCCTTCTTGTAAAGAAGAAATATATACCCTCTTTTGATTGACACTCTGACAGAGATCCCAAACAAAAGAAGTTTGAATACTATTTTGAGTTAAGGCCTCAGTTTTCGGATCATAAATAAAAAATCCCTGTCCCAAAGTGGCAATCCAAATAAGACCGTTTTCCGTCTTTATAATCTTTTTAATCTCACTACTGATACACACACCGTACTGCGTAGTTTTATCGAAATAAGAAAAACAATCGGTGTCACGATCATAAATATAAAGCCCGGAATTTGTTCCAACCCAGATATTATGGTCCACCTCTATCAAGGCTTCCACAAAATTGTTTTCTAATGAGAACTTTTCGTTGAGAACATTCCGGTACACTTTATTTCCCCGCCCGTCATAACGGTTCAATCCATCACTGGTACCCAACCAGACAAAGCCATAACTATCTTGAAGAGCACACCATACAGTATTATGAGATAATCCATCCTCTACCTGATATTTCTTGAATGAAAAATAAGGAGACGCGAATAATGTTCCTGTCCAAAATCCAAGCAAACATATTAGTACTTTAGTTAACTTCATTCTACGTTTTTTTTTATTCAACTATCGGTTCAGCCAAGGTTCAGGATTCAACTTTTCTTTCTCCCTACGCAACTGGAAATGCAATACCGTCCGCCCATTATCCGTACCGTCGGAAAAGACCTGGCCAATGGATTGTTTCGTCTTCACCGCATCACCAGCCTTAACGGAGGCAGAAGAAAGATTGCAATAAACTGAAATATAATTACCATGACGAATGAGAACATTAAATAATCCGTTCAATTGGAATACAGCCGCCACTTTTCCATCAAAAATGGCACGCGCCTGTGCACCCGGTTTTCCCTGAATATCCATACCCTTGTTATCCAGTTTCACGTTACGCAAACCCTCTACGGCATATTGTCCGTAATGGCTAGTGATAATATAAGCACCAGATATAGGCATTGGCAATTTTCCACGATTCGCAACAAAGTTACCCGATAATTCCCGATCCGCCTTACTCATGGTATAAACTTCAAGAGGTTTCGATTTAGCAGCCGTTTCCGTTGCAGGAGTTTTTCCCTCCTTACTTTCCTCTTTCTTACGAGCAGTGGCTTCACGACGGGCTTCTTCCTGTGCACGCTTACGGGCACGTTCTATTTCTTCCGCAATTAATTTATCGATACGAGCATTCAGTTGATTAGCTTCCTTGCGTTTTTTATCAATCTCATACTGCAACCCTTTCTGTTTCTTTTGCAAATTAGCCACTAACATACGTTTCTCTTTTTCCTGCTCTTCCAACTTCACCTTTTCGTTTTCACGTTCTTTTAACAGGTTCTCTTTGGCAGCTTTCACCTGTTGAAGTTCAGCTTTCTTCTTGCGTATCTGTTCTTGTTTCTTCAGGATTTCTTCTCCTTGCAGACGTTGATAAGTGGCATATTCACGAACGTATCGCATACGCCGATAAGTCTGTTCGAGATTCTTTGCCGAAAAAATAAACATTAGCTTCTCCTCTATCGACTTATTCTTATACAAATACTGGACAGAAGCTTCATATTTCTTCTTTTTATCTTTCAAATCCTTCTCCAGCCCTCTCAACTGCCGCTCCAATAAAGTTAATTCACGCAGGATAGCCTCCACATCATTGTTGATAGCTATAATATAGCGCTTCCGTTCTTCAATCTGTCCAGTCAACATAGCTAGATTATTCAACTGACTTCCCACATTTTTCTTTGTATTCTTCAATATAGATTCCGATTCGGCAATCTGTTTTTGTAGCACACCGCGTTTACTTTCCAACTCACGAATCAACTTATTCGATTGAGCGAAAAGAGGAACTGCCAACCAAAGGCAACTGATTAGAATAACAAAGAAACGTTTCATCATAATAAAGCTACCAGCATTTTTACTAATTCTTCCAAAGGAACTTGGTTATACTTAGACGTCAGTTCCGTTGGATTCATTGAAAACTCTTGTGTAGAAAACTCATAAAGTTGAACTTTAGCCTTTTCCAATGAAGGAATTCCTATATCTTTTCCTGTCAGCTCTGTCTTTCCACCGGGAAGAGAAGCATCTATCAAAATCTTTTCCAGACGGGAGAATTCCACATTCTTTGAGAACACATTCTTTAAATCAGTTTTAGTGGCACGAACAAAACGTTTATTCATCCTGTCTACCAATAAAATTTCATCGGGAGTAACTTCTATACGTGCCACTTCCATACGCAGAATAGGCATCAATAAGGAGACTTGTACCCGTTCATGAGTTTTCATCTTCATGGTCCCCCCTACAGACATACTTCCCTTCTTGCCGGGAATGGTTAACTGAAGCTTGGAAGCCAGATAACTGGATGTCGGAGCCTTTGTCGAAGTCTTAGTTTCCGAGGTAGCTAAATGCTTCGAACCCTTACAGCCTGCCAGCACTACTACCAACAGTAATAGATAAACTATTCTTTTCATTCCGCAATATATTTCTTCTTTTCTATTTTTTGTTTCAACAGTTTCGACTCACTACCCATTTCCTGTGCTTTCTCCCAGTACTTCAACGCACCTTCCACATCTCCAGTCATAAAATAAATATCCCCGCAATGCTCCACAACCACATCACTTTTCTCACCATCGTTTTTCATCGCATTATCAATATAGATACGGGCTTCAGCATAGTTTCCCTTTTCAAAAAGAATCCATGCATAAGTATCAAGATAGGTCGAATTATTAGGTTCGGCTTTCACCGTTTTATAACTCATCTCTTCCGCTTTGTCCAAGTCACGACGTTCCACAGACAAATAATAAGCATAGTTATTCAATACTCCAACATTGGAAGGATTGTATACCAAAGCTGAATCATAAGCAGCATAGGCCTCTGCCATCTGCTTCTTGGTATGATAAATATCCCCCATAATGGAATAGAAATCTGAAATGACTTCTTTTTTGGTATCAGCGGTTATATGTTCCAATGCTCTATTGCAGACACTCAATACACTATCTATTTGTTCTGCCTGATGATAAGCAATGGCCAAATAATAATAAAGTTCCAATGCATCGGGCGTGGCTTCAATACCCGGTTCGCAAACTTTGATAATTTGCTTGTAGTCTTCCTGCTTCACCGCCGCACTAACCAGCATCAGACGAGCCGCCTTATTGGCAGGATCCAAATCTACCACCTGCTCCAAAACTGGGACAGCTTCCTTTTCCATATTCTTCGACAACAGGTATTGAGAATAAAGCATCGGTATCTGCGGGTCATCTACATCCTGCTTCATCATCCGGTCAAACAGAGCAATTACTTGAGTGCTATCTTTAGCGGCCGACTGTTCATTTTCCACAATCACCTGTCTCATGACATTGATTTTAATATCCGGAGTCACCTTTTTATTCAGCAATAAGGTATCCAGTTGCTGTTGATACAACTCTTTCTGCCCGGTCTGTTCATAATAAGAAGCCATAGAGAAGAGAGCCATCGGATTGTCAGGCTCTACAGCCAGCACCTTCTGGTATGCATCATAAGCTTCCTGCTTTTTCCCGTTTTGAAGGTATACATCCCCTAGTATCACCTGATAACGCATATCCATCGGATATTCCTGTACCAGACTTTCTATTTCCTGAAATGCCTTCTTATCATCTTTCATCTGAAGATAGATACGGAATTTCTCCATAGACAACTGTTCATTCTTACCCAATCGTTTCTCTAAACGGTTCAATGTCGAAATAACATCATTATATTTCTCCTGACGACCGTAAATATCAAGAAGAGTGAGCAAAGGGTCCTGCTTTGACGGGAAACGGGCTACCATCTTCTCAAGCAAAGCCGCAGCCTTATCCAATTCATTTTGTTGCTGATACAGACTAACCAATCCCTGACTATACCAATAGTTATCAGGCTCAAAAGCTACAGCCTGTTCCAGAGCAACCTGACCTTGCGGTACTTGGCGAAGGAACATATAATATTGGGATATTTCATAAAGCGCAGAAGAGGCAGAAGGATTGATATCCAAACAATGCTGTAACAAGCAAAATGCCGCATCATACTCTTTCTTTTCTTTCATCCGCATGGCTTCCAAAAAGAAGTAGTCATACTTACGCTGTTTCTCAGCAGGAATCAAAAACTCCTTCACCACAGAAGCTCCACTTGCTTTCGCTACAGTTTTTTCTGTACGCACAGAACGGATGCCTCCACACGAAGTGAGCATCAATATCGTCACCAACAACCATCCTATTTTTATTCTCATTCTATTTTCCCAATTAAACATTCATCATACTCCGGTATGTCCGAAACCACCAGCTCCCCGTTCTGTTTCATCCAGCACTTCCACTTCCTGCCATGCAGGCTGTTCGTGCTTCGCTATTACCATCTGCGCAATACGTTCACCATCTTCAATCACAAATGCTTCAGATGAGAGATTGACTAAAATGATACAAATCTCTCCACGATAGTCCGCATCAACCGTACCCGGAGAATTGAGCACTGTAATACCTTTCTTTATCGCCAATCCGCTACGTGGACGAATTTGAGCTTCAAAACCCTTCGGCAAGGCGATATATAATCCTGTCGGTACCAGACAACGTTGCAACGGTTCCAGTGTGATAGGTTCAGAAAGATTAGCACGGATATCCATTCCTGCGGATAATTCAGTGGCATAGGCCGGAAGCGGATGCTTCGATTTATTGACAACTTGAATATTCATAAATGCATATTTACTATTTAAAGGGCGAAAATACACATTTTGAACTGAAAAATAGTTAAGTTTGCAGTTAAATAATGTACCTGCAGCCAATTTGCGAATGGTAAATACTAAAAAATACAATTAAAATGATGAATTGGAACCAATTAATATCAGCTAAACGTTTCGGAATGGAAGAATTCCATGAGGAACGACAAGAAAACCGCTCCGAATTCCAACGGGACTATGACCGTCTTATATTCTCGGCTCCTTTCCGCAGATTACAGAACAAAACGCAAGTATTCCCCCTACCAGGCAGCGTTTTTGTACACAATCGCCTTACGCACAGTCTAGAAGTCGCTAGCGTTGGCCGCTCACTCGGGGACGATGTTGCCAAAGCGATTCTGAAACGCCAACCGGAGCTTCAGGATTCTTTCCTCCCGGAGATCGGTTCCATCGTTTCGGCTGCTTGCTTGGCACACGATTTAGGCAATCCGCCTTTCGGTCACTCAGGCGAAAAAGCTATTTCCACATTCTTCTCTGAAGGGAAAGGAGTTCGTCTGAAAGAGAAACAACCTGACGGAGAACAACTTTCTCCGATGGAATGGGAAGATTTGACGCATTTTGAAGGAAATGCAAATGCCTTCCGGATACTAACGCATCAGTTCGAGGGACGTCGCAAAGGCGGATTCGTACTAACATACACCACCTTGGCTTCTATCGTAAAATACCCCTTTTCATCGAGCCTTGCAGGAACTAAATCCAAGTTTGGTTTTTTCGTTAGTGAAGAAGAAGGTTTCCACAAAATTGCAACAGAATTAGGACTGACATTACTCAACGAATATCCCCTGAAGTATGCACGCCATCCACTAGTTTATTTGGTTGAAGCAGCAGACGACATTTGTTATCAGATGATGGATATCGAGGATGCCTATAAGCTGAAGATTCTCACCACAGAAGAAACGAAAGAGCTATTAATGGCCTATTTCAGTGAAGAACGGCAGGAACATCTTCGGAAAACATTCCTGATCGTCAACGATGTCAACGAGCAAATCGCTTACCTGCGTTCTTCTGCTATCGGTTTACTGATCCGGGAGTGCACCCGTGTCTTTTTAAACCATGAGCAAGAGATACTGTCCGGCACATTCGAGGGATCACTTATCAAGCGCATAGCCGAACGTCCGGCAGCTGCCTATAAACACAGCGTTGAAGTATCTATCAATAAAATCTACCGTTCACGGGACGTACTGGATATTGAGCTGGCGGGGTTCCGCATCATCAGCACCTTACTAGAATTAATGATAGACGCCATAACTTCCCCCGAAAAGGCTTATTCCAAAATCCTGATCGACCGGGTTTCCAGCCAATATCATATAAAATCGCCCGTACTCTATGAAAGAATACAGGCGGTACTTGATTATATATCGGGAATGACCGATGTTTTTGCTCTTGATCTTTATCGCAAAATTAACGGGAACAGTCTGCCTGCGGTGTAACCACTTTAGGAGTAAACACTTCTCCACCTCCGCAAGAAGACAACCTCAGCGCATCCGGATGACCTTCAATAAACGTTTGGATGTGTCGAATCCGTTTATCTTCGAGAATCTCGTCTACAGCAATCAGAATACCAGTCTCTTCCACATCGCCGAACTCGTAATTGATTGCTGTTCCGAACATACGCATAGTAGGACTTAGACTCATATATGCGTTTACCAGTGGAGGAATATTATATCCCAGTTTACGGATTTCACCGTTCAATATTTTATAGTCCTCCTTAAAGGAATGCTTGCAAAACAGCGCATTCAACTCTTCTTCGGAAGTTTCAATTTTCAAAGGCTCGATCGGAGTAACAAGCTTCTCTTTGTCATAAAAATGCTTCTTGAGGAAATGAAGAATCATATCACGGCCACGACGATGATAGCTTGGATACATGGTCACTTTACCAAAAAAATATTTTACATTTGGCATAACCACAGTCAACGCCCCCAATCCATCCCACAAGTTATCCAACGCAAACAAGCCTTTACTTCCGGCACGGGTAGACTGATATTCAAGCGTAACAAACGAACGTCCTAGCTCAATAGTCTGCGGCAGGTATTCTTTAATAAAAGTATCAGAGAAATGAAACATATGGGAAGTAGCCAGAATCGGGGCACCCTTTTCATCAAAACGCACGTCCGTACCCAACAAATACCGGTAACCACCCAGAATTTCTTCCGCTTCCGGATTCCATACAATCAACTGCTTGTAGGGGTGTTCCATCGTATCATATTCATCGATATCCATTGACAGACCCGTACCTCCACCAGCAGCACGGAAAGCTATCTCACGCAAACGACCAATCTCTCTCATCACATTAGGGGCATTCCGATGAGTAATAATATAAATCTGATTATTACTCTTATTCGTCATTCGTAAGCGCCTGTCTTCCGTCAATTCTGCTTTTAGCAGTTCTTTGCTTACCGGTTTAATAATCTCTTCCATATTCCTTGTTATAGTTGTTCTATCAGTTACAATTTATAAACAATATCCTTTACGTATTCAGCCCACTGCACAGGAGTTTTCGATTTATCAAAAGTCTGCCAGGGTATGGGCTTTCCAAAAGTGACAGTAAAAGTTTTGTGGCGATTCCTAAACATTTCATCTGCAAGATATAACATAGCAACATTAAACTTAATACCCAGCGCCTTGCAAACGTTCGCCAGATTGTAAAAGAAATCAGAATTCCTGCCTCCAAAATGCACAGGTATTACATCACGTTTTGCTTGTATGCTCTTTACTACAAATGCCTTTTTCCATTCCAAGTCACGAATAACCCCGTTTCGACGGCGCGAGCACAATCCGGCAGGAAACATAATCAGCTGATCATCGGACTGGAATCCGGCTTCCACGATCTTCGGGAAGTCCTTTGTTTGCTTGCCGGTTTTATTAATAGGTATGCAAAGGGGAGCTAACCCGTGTAAATTCATCAACAAATCATTCACCAAATATTTTACTTTCCCATCATAGTGTTTTCCTAACACATAACCAAGCGCAACACCATCCTGTCCGCCCAGCGGATGATTGGAAACAAAAGTATACAGACCATCCTTAGGCAAATTCTCAATGCCTTTCACATCCACTTTCACATCCAGAAAATCCATACATGCTTCCAGAAAGTCCACTCCCAGTTTACCTTTCGACTCATCCAAAAATACATTAATCTCATCTTGATGAATAATTTTCTTCAAGTAAGAAATCACAAACTTAGGGACATACTTATAATGCTTCGGAGCCTTTGTCCGGAGTATTTTATCGACATCGATCAAAAATAAAGAGTCATCAGTCATTCTTTTCAAATAAAAATGATGGCACAAAATTAACGGTTCTTTTTTATTAATCGCAATAAATTGGTAGAAAATGCAGGATTTAAGTTCAGAACATAAAAAAAATACCACCCAAAAACTATCAGAAATGACCTAAAAACTATCTGAGGATAGTTTTTAGGTAAAAAAAGTCAGATTTCCCCCTATCGGGCATCAGAAAATCATGTAAACTTGCAACATCAAAAGAACAAACGAATATTCACTTTAAAAAGCAACACATTATGAATAGTTTAAGCTTCAGAAAAGACTTAATAGGAGTACAAGATGAATTACTACGCTTCGCTTATAAACTAACAACTGACCCTGAAGAAGCAAATGATTTGCTACAGGAAACATCACTAAAAGCTTTAGATAATGAAGATAAATATACCCCTGATACAAATTTCAAAGGATGGATGTATACCATCATGCGTAATATATTCATAAATAACTATCGCAAGGTAGTCCGTGACCAGACATTCATCGACCAAACTGATAATCTTTATCATCTGAATTTGCCACAGGATAGAAGTTCTGAAAACACAGAAAGGGCATACGACCTGCAAGAGATGCACCGTGTAGTCAACAAACTCCCCAAAGAATACAGAGTTCCGTTCGCAATGCACGTTTCAGGATTCAAATACCGTGAAATTGCGGAAAAACTAAACCTCCCGTTAGGCACAGTGAAAAGTCGTATCTTCTTCACGCGCCAAAAATTACAGGAAGAATTGAAAGAATTCCGCTAAACCTTAACAATATAAGACTTAACGATTTTGAGTCATATATTTCCTTAATGTAGATTTTTAGTTTTGATAATGATTAAAAGGCAGAAATACTCCGGTATATTCTGTCTTTTACTTTATAACTAAGATTAGTTGCACGACATCGGGGAGTCGTACAAGTTCCCATTGCATCAAAAGAAATCTCCGCCACCACATTATTTAAGGTTTCCTATACAGACATTATTTTCGTTTTACCGTCACGATCTCCCCTCCAGTAAAGCATTTCCAAAGCCACTTCATTTTCAAGCAAATAAGCATTTAACATCCTGTTGAAAACTTTCCCAAAAGTTTTTAGTGGAAAGTTGTGGGGAATTGTGGGGAATTTCATACTTTTACAGTCGCTTATTATAATAAGGAAATGATACGTTTTTTAGGAAATATAGAAGCCAGGGCAGACGCCAAAGGAAGGGTGTTCATACCCGCCACCTTCAGGAAGCAATTGCAAGCTGCCTCCGAAGAGAGGCTTATTATGCGTAAAGACGTATTCCAAGACTGTTTGACCCTATACCCAGAAAGCGTGTGGAATGAGGAGTTGAACGAGCTTCGCAGCAGACTGAACAAATGGAACAGTAAACACCAACTCATTTTCAGGCAGTTTGTGAGCGATGTTGAAGTGGTAACACCTGACAACAACGGACGTATATTAATCCCGAAACGATATTTACAGATTTGTAGTATTCTAGGGGATATACGCTTTATCGGTATCGACAACAAGATAGAGATCTGGGCGAAAGAGCGGGCAGAACAGCCTTTCATGTCACCCGAAAAGTTCGGTGCGGCATTAGAAGAAATTATGAACGACGATAATAGACAAGATGGGGAAAGATGAATTGACATATCACACACCGGTATTGTTGAAAGAAAGCATTGACGGGATGAACATTCGTCCGGATGGAACGTATGTAGACGTTACATTCGGAGGAGCAGGACATTCGCGCGAAATCCTTTCACGGCTCGGAGAAGGCGGACATCTGCTGGGATTCGACCAGGACGAGGACGCAGAACGGAACATTGTCAACGACACTCACTTCACCTTTGTACGCAGCAACTTCCGTTACCTGCACAATTTCCTGCGCTATCACGGTATCGAACAAGTAGATGCGATTCTGGCCGATCTCGGCGTATCTTCCCATCATTTCGATGATAGTGAACGCGGCTTTTCCTTCCGTTTTGAAGGAGCACTGGATATGCGTATGAACAAGCGTGCCGGAATGACAGCAGCAGATATCGTAAACACTTATGAGGAGGAACGTCTTGCAAACATTCTCTATCTGTACGGGGAACTAAAGAACAGCCGCAAACTGGCTTCCGCTATCGCTAAAGCCAGAAGCGGACAGTACATCCGAACCATTGGCGAGTTTCTGGAAATCATCAAACCGCTTTTCGGTCGTGAACGTGAAAAAAAAGAGCTGGCAAAAGTATTTCAGGCACTGCGGATCGAAGTAAACCAAGAAATGGAAGCACTGAAGGAGATGTTGCAGACTGCCACGGAAGCATTAAAGCCGGGCGGTAGATTGGTGGTAATCACTTATCATTCATTGGAAGACCGCATGGTGAAAAACATCATGAAAACAGGTAATGTAGAAGGGAAAACAGAAACCGACTTCTTCGGGAATTTACAAACGCCTTTCCGCCTTATCAATAATAAGGTGATCGTTCCCGATGAAGCGGAAATAGAACGAAACCCACGGTCGAGAAGTGCCAAATTACGAATTGCAGAAAAGAAATAGGGAAATATGGAAGAAGTAGTAGTAAATAAGAAAACAGAAGAGGGTAAGAAGAAACGCACCTCACTGAAAAGCATTTTGGGTGGAGACATTCTGGCTACCGATTTTTTCCGCCGCCAAACGAAGTTGCTGGTACTTATTATGGTACTCATCATCTTCTACATTCACAATCGTTATGCCAGTCAACAGCAACAGATCGAGATAGACCGGTTGAAAAAAGAATTGATAGACATTAAATACAACGCACTCACGCGCAGCTCGGAACTGATGGAGAAGAGCCGCCAGTCACGCATTGAAGATTATATATCGAGTAAGGAAAGCGATTTGCAAACCTCTACCCAACCTCCTTACCTTATTAAATAGGTGAGAGCAGATAATTGATAAATGATAGTTAAGTGTTTAAAAGACAAGTACTGTGGCAGTTAACAAAAAAAGCATAATGACCCGTTACTTCTTCGTTATTCTGTTGATGGCGTTGATAGGAATAGCTATTGTTGTGAAAGCAGGCATCACCATGTTTGCCGAACGACAATACTGGCAGGATGTAGCTGATCGTTTCGTAAAAGAGAATGTGACGGTGAAGCCTAACCGTGGAAACATTATTTCTTCTGACGGTAAATTAATGGCCAGTTCTCTGCCCGAATACAGAATATATATGGACTTCATGTCCGGTGAAAAGGACGAAAAACGCAGACGAAAAGATCAGGCACGTCGGGACTCTATCCTCAACGCCAATATGGACTCTATCTGTGTCGGACTTCATAAGATATTCCCGGATAAAACTGCGGCACAATTCAAGGCACATCTCAAGAAAGGACGCCAGGCAAAAAGTCGCAATTATCTGATTTATCCCAAACGTATCTCCTACATACAATATAAAGAGGTTAAGAAACTACCTGTATTCTGCCTGAACCGGTATAAAGGCGGATTCAAAGAATTAGCATACAATCAACGTAAGAAACCATTCGGTTCACTGGCTGCCCGTACGCTGGGAGATGTGTATGCAGATACTGCCAAAGGAGCCAAAAATGGTATTGAGCTTGCTTTTGATACCCTCCTGAAAGGGCGGGACGGATTGACACACCGCCAGAAGGTGATGAACAAATTCCTGAACATTATCGATATACCGCCGGTTGACGGTTGCGATCTGATTACTACCATCGACGTAGGTATGCAGGATATCTGTGAGAAAGCATTAGTGGATAAGCTGAAAGAGCTGAATGCCAGTGTGGGCGTAGTAGTATTGATGGAAGTAGCTACCGGAGAAGTGAAAGCTATCGTCAACATGATGCAGGGCAAAGACGGCGAATATTACGAAATGCGCAACAACGCCATCAGTGACATGCTTGAACCGGGGTCTACTTTCAAGACGGCATCCATTATGGTAGCTCTTGAAGACGGTAAGATCACCCCAGACTATGTGGTAGACACCGGCAACGGACAGATGCCGATGTACGGACGTGTCATGAAAGACCACAACTGGCACCGTGGAGGATATGGGAAGCTGACTGTTACAGAAATTCTAGGAGTTTCGTCCAACATTGGTACTTCTTATATTATAGATCATTTCTATGGCAGTAATCCACAGAAGTTCGTAGACGGGTTGAAACGGATGAGTATCGACCAGCCGTTACATCTGCAGATTGCGGGAGAAGGAAAGCCGAATATCCGCGGTCCGAAAGAACGCTATTTTGCAAAGACAACTTTGCCGTGGATGAGTATCGGCTATGAGACACAGGTTCCGCCAATCAATATTCTTACGTTCTACAACGGAATAGCCAATAATGGAGTCACTGTGCGTCCGAAATTTGTTAAAGCCGCGATGAAAGATGGTGAAATCGTGAAAGAATATCCTACGGAAATTATCAATCCTAAGATTTGTTCGGATAAGACTCTGACACAGATTCGTGAAATACTCCGGAAAGTGGTCAGTGAAGGACTTGCCAAGCCTGCGGGAAGTAAACAGTTCCACGTTTCAGGTAAAACGGGAACGGCACAAATTTCACAAGGAGCAGCTGGATACAAAACGGGAAGAACAAATTATCTGGTTAGTTTCTGCGGGTATTTCCCATCAGAGGTACCTAAATATAGTATGATTGTCTCTATCCAAAAACCGGGATTGCCGGCTTCGGGAGGTTTGATGGCAGGTAGTGTGTTCAGTAAGATTGCAGAAAGAGTGTATGCCAAAGATCTGCGGCTACCGCTTACCAACGCAATTGACACCAATTCTGTAGTTATTCCGCATGTAAAAGCCGGAGAAATGCGCGAAGCGCAACGGGTGTTGGAAGAACTGGGAATTAATATACAGGGTAAAATAGCCGATTCGGGAAAAGAAGTGTGGGGGAATACACACGCTGCCCCGCAGGCTGTAGTTCTTGAAAGCCGGAGCAATATGCGGAATTTTGTGCCGAGTGTAATAGGAATGGGAGCGAAAGATGCAGTATACTTGTTGGAAAGCAAAGGATTAAAAGTCAATCTGGTCGGAGTGGGCAAAGTAAAAAGCCAATCCATAGCCAACGGGAGCATCGTAAAAAAGGGGCAGACGGTGACGCTGACGCTAAATTAAAAATTAAAGATTAAAAATTAAATAGAGTGATGTTATTAAAGGAGTTATTAAAAGCGATCCAACCGGTAGAGGTAGTCGGAGATTCAAACATAAAAATCACCGGAGTCAATATCGACTCCCGCCTAGTAGAAGCCGGGCAACTGTTCATGGCAATGCGCGGCACACAAGCCGACGGGCATGCCTACATACCTGCTGCCATAACTAAAGGAGCTATCGCTATTCTTTGCGAGGATATGCCGGAAGAGACTGTTGCGGGAATCACTTATATACAAGTAAAAGATAGTGAAGATGCGGTAGGAAAGATTGCTACTACCTTTTATGGTGACCCGACTTCCAAGATAAAATTGGTTGGCGTTACCGGAACGAACGGAAAAACAACAATCGCGACCTTATTATATAATACATTTCGCTATTTCGGATATAAGGTAGGATTGATTTCTACCGTTTGCAACTATATCGATAATGAGCCGATTCCGACAGAGCATACCACACCTGATCCCATCACATTGAACCGTTTATTGGGACGAATGGCGGATGAAGGATGCAAATATGCTTTCATGGAAGTCAGTTCACACTCCATTGCGCAGAAACGTATCAGTGGACTAAAGTTTGCAGGAGGTATCTTTACCAATCTGACCCGCGACCATCTTGACTATCATAAAACAGTAGAGAATTATCTGAAAGCCAAGAAGAAATTCTTTGACGAACTGCCCCCAAATGCATTCAGTCTGACCAACCTTGACGATAAGAACGGACTGGTAATGACACAGAACACACGTTCTAAAGTCTATACTTATTCATTGAGAAGTCTTTGCGACTTTAAAGGGCGGGTATTGGAGTCTCATTTTGAAGGAATGTTACTCGACTTCAATAACCATGAGTTAGCAGTTCAGTTTATCGGTAAGTTCAATGCTTCCAATTTGCTGGCAGTATTCGGTGCAGCCGTTCTGTTAGGCAAGAAAGAAGAAGAGGTACTTGTGGCCCTTAGCACGCTTCATCCGGTAGCCGGACGCTTCGATGCAGTGCGTTCACCACAGGGAATTACAGCAATTGTAGATTATGCACATACTCCGGATGCTCTCATTAATGTATTGAATGCCATACATGGAGTACTTGAAGGAAAAGGGAAAGTAATTACAGTAGTAGGTGCCGGCGGTAACCGTGACAAAGGTAAACGCCCCATCATGGCAAAGGAAGCAGCCAAAGCCAGCGACCGCGTCATCATTACTTCAGACAACCCTCGCTTCGAAGAGCCACAAGACATCATCAACGATATGCTTACCGGACTGGATACGGAAGATATGAAGAAAACGCTCAGCATTGTCGACCGTAAAGAAGCGATTCGCACAGCTTGCATGCTAGCAGAAAAAGGCGATGTGATCCTCGTTGCCGGAAAAGGGCACGAGAATTACCAAGAGATAAAAGGAGTAAAACATCATTTTGACGATAAAGAAATACTCAAAGAAATTTTTAAATAATGAATAGATGATGCTAATATGCCGACTGGTTCTCCGATATTCATCCGCCAGAAACGGCATGGTAACACATCAATAAATTGCCAAGTTATTTATGTTATATTATCTATTTGAATGGCTGCATAAGCTCAATTTTCCAGGAGCGGGAATGTTCGGATATACTTCCTTCCGTGCTTTGATGGCGGTTATCCTCGCGTTACTTATTTCAAGTATCTGGGGAGATAAATTCATCAACCTACTCAAAAGGAAACAAATCACAGAAACGCAGCGTGATGCTAAAACAGACCCATTCGGTGTGAACAAAGTAGGCGTACCGAGCATGGGAGGTGTTATCATCATTGTAGCTATCCTGATTCCTTGCCTGTTATTGGGTAAACTGCATAACATATACATGATACTGATGTTGATAACTACTGTATGGTTGGGATCGCTCGGATTCGCAGATGACTATATCAAAATCTTCAAAAAAGACAAAGAGGGTTTACATGGCAAGTTCAAGATTATCGGTCAGGTAGGTTTAGGTTTAATTGTCGGAATGACCCTGTATCTAAGTCCGGACGTAGTAATCCGTGAGAATATCGAAGTTCATAATCCGGGACAGGAAATGGAAGTGATACACGGAACCAATGATTTGAAATCGACCCAAACAACGATTCCTTTTTTCAAGAACAACAACCTTGACTATGCCGATTTGGTTTCTTTCATGGGTGAACATGCGCAAACAGTCGGATGGATATTGTTCGTCATTGTCACAATTATTGTCGTTACCGCCGTATCAAACGGTGCCAACCTAAATGATGGCATGGACGGAATGGCGGCCGGGAACTCGGCCATTATCGGTGCAACACTGGGGATATTGGCATATGTATCATCACATATCGAGTTCGCAAGCTATCTGAACATCATGTATATTCCGGGATCGGAAGAACTGGTAATCTTTATCTGTGCCTTCATTGGTGCGCTGATCGGTTTCTTATGGTATAACGCTTATCCGGCACAAGTATTTATGGGAGACACTGGCAGTCTTACTATTGGCGGTATTATCGCAGTGTTTGCCATCATCATCCACAAAGAATTGCTGATACCGATTCTTTGCGGTGTATTTCTGGTAGAAAATCTGTCGGTAATCCTGCAACGGGCTTATTACAAAGCGGGAAAGCAGAAAGGTGTAAAACAACGTTTGTTCAAGCGCACACCTATTCATGACCATTTCCGTACTTCGATGAGCCTGATTGAGCCGGGTTGTACGGTGAAATTTACCAAACCCGACCAATTGTTCCACGAATCAAAGATTACCGTCCGTTTCTGGATTGTAACAATTGTATTGGCAGCAATAACAATTATAACGCTAAAGATAAGATAGAACGAAGGCTTAATTAAAAATATAGAGAGTATTAACCCGATTATTAACTTTTAAAAGATGTGCGCATCTAATAGACAAATCAGTCGATTAGAAAAAAAGAGCACATTATCGTAGATGAAAAGAATAGTAATTTTAGGAGCTGGCGAAAGCGGTGCAGGTGCAGCCGTACTCGCAAAAGTCAAAGGATTTGAGACGTTTGTTTCGGACATGTCCGCCATCAAGGATAAATATAAGGAACTTCTTGACAACCATCATATTGCCTGGGAAGAAGGACACCATACAGAAGAACTCATACTGAATGCCGATGAGGTTATTAAAAGCCCCGGTATCCCGAATGACGCTCCGATCATCCTGAAACTGAAAGCTCAAGGCACGCCGATTATCTCCGAAATTGAGTTTGCCGGACGCTATACTGATGCCAAAATGATCTGTATTACAGGTTCTAACGGGAAGACAACAACGACTTCCCTGATCTATCATATTTTCAAAAGCGCAGGTCTGAACGTAGGATTGGCAGGCAACATCGGCAAAAGCCTTGCGTTGCAGGTAGCCGAGGATTACCATGACTATTATATTATCGAACTTAGCTCTTTCCAACTGGATAATATGTATAACTTCCGTGCGAACATCGCTGTATTGATGAACATCACTCCGGACCATCTTGATCGCTACGGTCATTGTATGCAGAATTACATCGATGCCAAATTCCGCATCACCCAAAACCAAACTCCGGACGATGCCTTCATCTTCTGGAATGACGACCCGATCATCAAACAGGAACTGGCGAAACATGGTCTGAAAGCCCATCTGTATCCTTTCGCCGCAGTAAAAGAAGACGGAGCCATCGCATACGTAGAAGATAACGAAGTGAAAATCACCGAACCGATTGCCTTCAACATGGAACAGGAGGAACTGGCCCTGACAGGTCAGCATAACCTGTACAACTCTTTAGCCGCCGGTATATCGGCAAACCTTGCCGGCATCACCAAAGAAAATATCCGAAAAGCCCTCTCTGACTTCAAGGGAGTGGAACATCGGTTGGAAAAGGTGGCACGTGTACGCGGAATTGATTTTATCAACGACTCTAAAGCCACGAATGTCAACTCCTGCTGGTATGCCCTGCAAAGCATGACTACCCAAACGGTATTGATTCTCGGTGGTAAAGATAAAGGAAACGACTATACCGAAATTGAAGACCTGATACGCAAAAAGTGTTCAGCATTGGTATATCTAGGACTCCATAACGAAAAGCTTCACGAGTTCTTCGACCGTTTCGGCCTGCCGGTAGCCGATGTGCAAACCGGCATGAAAGATGCCGTAGAAGCAGCCTACAAATTGGCAAAGAAAGGTGAAACGGTATTATTGAGTCCTTGCTGCGCTTCTTTCGACCTCTTCAAGAGCTACGAAGACCGCGGTAACCAATTTAAAGAATGTGTCCGTGCCCTTTAATTTCTAATTATTAATCTTTAAATTTTGCAAGATTGGATTTATTAAAGAACATATTCAAAGGTGACAAGGTAATCTGGATTATCTTCCTCTGCCTCTGTCTCATCTCGATCATCGAGGTGTTTTCGGCAGCATCGACACTAACTTACAAAAGTGGCGATCATTGGGGACCGATTACGCAACACTCCATCATTCTGATGGTAGGAGCTGTGGTAGTCATATTTCTGCACAATGTTCCCTACAAATGGTTTCAGGTATTTCCGGTCTTTCTGTATCCGATCTCTCTGGTTCTACTGGCATTCGTTACGCTAATGGGAATAATCACGGGAGACCGTGTCAACGGGGCAGCCCGCTGGATGACCTTTATGGGATTACAGTTCCAGCCTTCGGAATTGGCAAAGATGGCGGTGATCATTGCCGTCTCATTCATCCTGTCGAAAAAACAGGACGAATACGGAGCTAACCCGAATGCCTTCAAACATATCATGATTCTCACCGGACTGGTATTCCTGCTCATCGCACCGGAAAACCTTTCGACAGCGATGCTACTCTTCGGAGTGGTATGCATGATGATGTTTATCGGACGGGTATCTGCCAAAAAGCTATTCGGGATGTTGGGGATATTGGGCGTTGTGGGCGTTGTTGTCGTAGGTATACTGATGGCTATTCCCGCCAAAACACTGCATAACACTCCGGGACTTCACCGTTTCGAAACGTGGCAGAACCGTTTTTCCGGTTTCTTTGAGAAGGAGGAAGTACCGGCCGCTAAATTTGATATTGACAAAGACGCACAGGTGGCGCATGCACACATCGCCATTGCTACCAGCCACGTAATCGGCAAAGGTCCGGGAAACTCGGTACAGCGTGACTTTCTTAGTCAGGCATTCTCCGATTTTATCTTTGCGATTGTAATTGAAGAAATGGGATTGATAGGAGGAATATTTGTGGTGTTCCTCTATCTATGGCTGTTGATGCGAGCCGGCCGAATCGCCCAGAAATGCGAGCGAACCTTCCCTGCCTTTCTCGTCATGGGTATCGCTCTGCTGTTGGTATCGCAGGCAATACTGAATATGATGGTCGCCGTCGGACTATTTCCCGTCACCGGACAACCCCTGCCCCTGATCAGCAAAGGAGGTACAAGTACGTTAATCAACTGCGCTTACATTGGTATGATACTAAGCGTAAGTCGATATACCGCTCATCTGGAGGAACAGAAAATGCACGATGCACAGATCCAACTGCAAATAGAGGCGGATGCAGTCACAGACTCCGAGGCACAGACTGCAGCCGAACCGACAGCACAGATCCTGAACAGCGATGCCAAGTTTGAGGATGAGCATGACAGCAGTAACAATGAACGGTAAATGCCGGGAAAGGACAGAAAAAAACAGCATGATGGAACAAAAACTTAAAATTATCATCAGCGGTGGAGGAACAGGAGGACATATCTTCCCTGCCGTTTCTATCGCAAACGCTATAATAGAGCTACGCCCCGACACTGAAATCCTCTTTGTAGGCGCTGAAGGACGTATGGAGATGCAACGGGTTCCCGATGCAGGCTACCGGATTATCGGACTTCCGATAGCCGGATTCGATCGCAAATGCTTATGGAAAAATGTAGCTGTATTGATTAAACTGATGCGCAGCCAGTGGAAAGCCCGCAAAGTAATCAAAGACTTCCGTCCACAAGTGGCGGTAGGTGTAGGCGGATATGCAAGCGGACCGACACTAAAGACTGCCGGAATGATGGGAGTACCGACATTAATCCAGGAACAAAACTCTTATGCCGGGGTTACCAATAAACTCCTGGCAAAGAAAGCTTGTAAGATTTGTGTAGCTTACGACGGAATGGAAAAGTTCTTCCCTGCCGACAAGATTATCGTGACGGGAAATCCTGTCCGCCAAAATCTGACAAAAGATAGACCGTCTAAAGAAGAAGCATTGCGTTCTTTCAACTTGCAATCCGGCAAAAAGACGATTCTGATTGTAGGTGGCAGCTTGGGTGCACGCACCATCAACAACACGCTGACAGCCGAACTGACAACCATCAAAGAAAATACGGACATACAATTCATCTGGCAAACGGGCAAATACTATTACCCGCAAGTGAAAGAAGCCGTGAAAGCTGTAGGAGAACTTCCGAACTTATATGTAACAGATTTCATCAAAGACATGGCAGCCGCTTATGCAGCAGCCGATCTCGTGATCTCCCGTGCGGGAGCGGGTTCCATTTCAGAATTCTGCCTGTTACATAAACCTGTTATTTTAGTGCCTTCACCCAATGTGGCAGAAGATCACCAAACAAAGAATGCCTTAGCATTGGTAAACAAGCAGGCAGCTGTCTACGTTAAAGACAGTGAAGCGGAAACGACCCTGATGAATGTGGCATTATCCACCGTCAATGACGAACAAAAACTGAAAGCACTGACAGAAAATATCGCCAAGCTGGCTTTGCCTGATTCTGCGAGAATCATCGCACAGGAGGTCATCAAACTGGCAGAAACTAAGAACAGATAAATAGATTATCGGATTGCACGATGTGAAGTAGCGGCATAGCCAGGAATCAAACGATGTAATCCGTACTAAATAAAAATAAAAGGAATGAATATAGAAACGATAAAATCAGTCTATTTCGTAGGTGCCGGTGGCATCGGTATGAGTGCACTTGTACGCTACTTTCTTTTCAAAGGAAAGGTAGTGGCCGGATATGACCGTACTCCTACTCCATTGACAGAAACACTGATCGCTGAAGGCGCACAAATACATTATGAAGAAAATGTCGACCTGATTCCCGAAGCCTGCAAAGACAAGGAAAGCACGTTAGTCATATACACGCCCGCCGTTCCGCAGGAACACGAAGAAATCGTTTATTTCCGCAACAACGGATTCGAAATACAAAAACGAGCCCAAGTATTGGGAACTATTACCCATTCGAGCAAAGGTCTGTGCGTAGCAGGCACTCACGGTAAAACAACCACATCGACCATGACAGCCCATCTGCTCCATCAGTCGCACGTGGAATGTACCGCTTTTCTCGGAGGAATCTCAAAGAATTACAGCACCAACCTGCTGCTCTCTCAAGCAAGCCCTTACACAGTGATTGAAGCGGATGAATTTGACCGTTCTTTCCACTGGCTGTCACCTTATATGAGCGTAATTACATCTACCGATCCCGACCATTTGGACATCTACGGCACAGAACAAGCCTACTTGGAAAGTTTCGAGCATTATACCACGCTTATCCAACCGGGTGGCACACTGATTATCCGCAAAGGTATCTCCCTGCAACCGAAAGTGCAGCCGGGCGTTCGTGTCTACACTTACTCACGTGACGAAGGCGATTTCCATGCAGACAACATCCGCATCGGAAACGGGGATATATTCATCGACTTTGTTGCTCCGGACACCCGTATCGACAACATCCAACTGGGAGTTCCGGTTAGCATCAACATAGAAAACAGCGTAGCCGCCATAGCATTGGCACACCTTAATGGAGTGACCGATGAAGAAATTAAAAGAGGTATGGCTAGTTTCCGCGGAGTAGACCGCCGGTTCGACTTCAAGATCAAGAACGACCGAATTGTCTTTTTGAGTGACTATGCCCACCATCCCTCTGAAATTAAACAGAGTGTGTTGTCTATACGCGAACTGTACAAGGATAAGAAGATCACAGCCATCTTCCAGCCACATCTTTATACTCGTACCCGCGACTTTTATCAGGATTTTGCCGATAGCCTGTCGCTACTGGACGAAGTGATTCTGGTAGACATCTATCCGGCACGTGAAACACCAATTCCTGGCGTCACCAGCAAACTGATTTATGATAATCTCCGTCCGGGCATTGAAAAAAGTATGTGCAAAAAGGAAGATATCCTGAACATTCTGAAAGATAAAAACATGGAAGTATTAATCACTTTGGGAGCTGGAGACATCGACAACTATGTCCCTGAAATAAAGAAACTATTAGAAAATAAAATGAATAAATAATAACCCGGCCATCTGTCCGAAACAGTGCAGCCATTTTAATCTTTAATTTTTAATTATGATTAAAAGAATTCTTCTATCCATCGTCATGCTGGTGCTTATAGCCTACCTCACCGTAGCTATCACCGCATTCAACCGCAAGCCTGCCGACCAGACCTGCCGTGACATGGAATTGGTTATCAAAGATACCGCATACGCCGGCTTCATCACCAAAGAAGAGCTGAAAGGTATCCTTCAGCACAAAGGGATCTACCCCATCGGGAAGAAGATGGAGCGCATCTCTACCAAGTCACTGGAGCGGGAACTAAGCAAACATCCATTGATTGACGAAACCGAATGTTACAAAACACCCAGCGGCAAAGTATGCGTGGAAGTGACACAACGTATTCCTATTCTTCGGGTGATGAGTTCCAACGGTCAGAATTACTACCTTGACAACAAAGGAACTGTCATGCCACCGGAAGCAAAATGCGTCGCTCACCGGGTAATTGTCACCGGAAACGTAGAAAAGTCGTTTGCAATGAGGGATTTATATAAGTTTGGTGTATTTTTGCATAATAATAAATTCTGGGATGCCCAGATAGAACAGATTCACGTGTTGCCCGACCAAAGCATCGAATTGGTGCCGCGTGTGGGAAACCATCTCGTCTATCTCGGAAAACTGGAAAACTTTGAAGATAAACTGGCACGTTTGAAAGAGTTCTACAAGAAAGGACTTAATCGGGTAGGCTGGAATAAATATTCGCGCATCAATCTCGAATTCAATAACCAGATTATCTGCACTAAACGAGAATAGATAATAAATGATAGTTGATAATAGATAGTTGAAAGATGATGAGTGAACAATCTTTTTTCAATTGTAAATCGTAAATAAATATATATGGCAACAACAGAATTTATCGCCGCTATTGAACTTGGTTCATCGAAGATAACCGGTGTGGCCGGAAGAAAGAACAGTGACGGAAGCATGCAGGTATTAGCCTATGCCCAAGAAGACTCTTCTACGTTCATTCGTAAAGGAGTTATTTTCAATCTGGACAAAACGGCGCAAAGCCTGACTTCAATCATCAACAGACTGGAAGGTGAGTTGAAAAACTCAATTGCCAAGGTATATGTAGGCATCGGCGGACAATCACTCCGCACCGTCCGCAATGTAGTAAGCCGTGACCTGGAGGAAGAAGCTATCATATCCGAAGAGCTTGTTAGCGCTATCGGTGATGAGAACATTGCCGTCCCGGTGGTCGATATGGATATATTGGATGTAGCTCCACAAGAATATAAAGTAGGCAATAACCTGCAAGCCAATCCGGTAGGTCTGGTCGGAAGCCACATCGAAGGACGTTTTCTCAATATCGTTGCCCGTGCTTCCGTGCGCAAGAACCTGGAACATTGTTTCCAGCAGGCTAAAATCGACATTGCCGACCAGTTGATCGCCCCGTTAGTAACAGCTAACGCCGTACTGACAGAAAGCGAACGCCGTTCAGGTTGTGCACTGATCGACTTCGGAGCCGATACGACTACTATCTCTGTATATAAGAATAACATTCTCCGCTTCCTCACCGTATTGCCGTTGGGAGGCAATAGCATCACACGTGACATCACCACCCTGCAAATGGAGGAAGAAGAAGCCGAACGCCTGAAAAAAGCCTATGGTGACGTCCTTTACGAAGAAGACCCCGAACAAGAGAAAGAAGCTACTTGCAAACTGGATGATGATAACCGTATCATCAAAGTGGCAGATCTTAATAATATCATCGAAGCCCGTGCCGAAGAAATCGTTGCCAACGTATGGAACCAGATTCAGCTATCCGGCTACGAAGACAAACTGCTGGCAGGACTTATCCTGACAGGAGGAGCCGCCAACCTGAAAAACTTGGACAAGACCTTGCGCAAACGCAGCAAGATAGAGAAGATACGGATGGCGAAACTTCCACGTAATACGGTTCATGCACCCGGCAATATACTAAGAAAAGACGGTTCACAGAACACATTGTTCGGTCTCCTATTTGAAGGAAACCAAAACTGTTGCCTGATAGAAACCGCTCCACAAACTGCTGCACCTACACCGTCAGTCTCCAAACCGGAGCCGGAAGTGCATAAGACGGCAGATATATTTGAAGACGATCAGGAACTGAAGGAACAGACCCGCCTCGCCCGCCTCAAGAAAGAGGAAGAAGAGCGTGAAGCCAAGTTGGCTGCCAAAGAAGCGGAAAAACTTCGCAAGCAAAAGGAAAAGGAAGAGAAGGAAAGACAAAAAAGAGAAGCCGGTCCGAGCTGGATTCAGCGCAAGATCGCCTCGTTGACGCAAGAAATCTTTTCCGACGACGATATGAAGTAACCGTCATCGGCTTGTTAATCAATATTCATCATTCGTAATTCATAATTCAATCAAGATATGGACGAGATAGTACAATTCGATTTCCCGACAGATTCACCGAAGATCATCAAAGTGATTGGTGTAGGTGGTGGTGGTGGTAACGCTGTAAACCACATGTATCGGGAAGGCATCCATGATGTAACGTTCGTTCTTTGCAACACGGACAACCAGGCATTGGCCGAATCACCTGTCCCGGTGAAACTGCAATTGGGCCGTAGCATCACACAAGGACTTGGAGCCGGCAACCGTCCCGAACGGGCACGCGATGCTGCCGAAGAGAGTATAGAAGATATCAGAAACCAACTGAACGATGGCACCAAGATGGTATTCATCACTGCCGGAATGGGAGGAGGAACCGGAACAGGAGCTGCACCGGTCATCGCTCGCATTGCAAAGGAAATGGATATTCTGACGGTCGGCATCGTCACCATCCCCTTTATCTTCGAAGGAGAAAAGAAAATCATACAGGCACTGGACGGTGTAGAACGTATCGCCCAGCATGTTGATGCCCTATTGGTTATCAATAACGAACGCCTGCGCGAAATATATGCCGACCTAACCTTTATGAATGCTTTCGGTAAAGCTGATGACACTCTTTCCATCGCAGCCAAGAGCATTGCCGAGATTATCACCATGCGTGGTACGGTTAACCTCGACTTTGCTGATGTGAAGACCATCCTAAAAGATGGCGGAGTGGCTATCATGAGTACCGGATTCGGTGAAGGAGAAAATCGTGTGACAAAAGCAATCGACGATGCACTGCACTCTCCACTGCTCAACAACAACGATATTTTCAACGCTAAAAAGGTTATGTTGAATGTTTCTTTCTGCCCGTCATCCGAGCTGATGATGGAGGAGATGAACGAGATACACGAGTTCATGAGCAAATTCCGTGAAGGAGTGGAAGTGATCTGGGGGGTTGCCATCGACAACTCGCTGGATACAAAAGTAAAGATCACCGTATTAGCAACCGGATTCGGTGTAGAAGACGTCCCCGGAATGGACAGCCTGCATGCTGCCCGCAGCCAGGAAGAGGAAGAACGCCAACTGCAACTGGAGGAGGAAAAAGAGAAGAACAAAGAACGCATCCGCAAGGCATACGGCGAAAGCGCCAGCAATATCGGAAGCAAAAACCTCCGCAAACGCCGCCACATCTATCTTTTCAACACGGAAGATTTGGACAACGACGATATCATAGCCATGGTAGAAGATTCTCCTACGTATATGCGTGATAAGACAACTCTCACCAGAATCCGGACGAAAGCCGCATTAGAAGAGGAAATCGCTACGGAAGATGCTACGGATAACAACGGTGTGATTACATTCTCTTAAGAACAAAAATTATAGACTCGCAGAATCAGGCTTCAGATCTAATTTTTAATCTTTAATTTTTAATTATAATAGTATGGATTTATTCGATCAAGTCAGCGAAGACATTAAAAACGCAATGAAGGCGAAAGATAAAGTAGCCCTTGAAACTTTGAGAAATATAAAGAAGTTCTTCCTTGAAGCCAAAACCGCTCCGGGAGCTAACGATACACTGACGGATGATGCTGCTCTGAAGATTATCCAAAAACTTGTAAAACAAGGCAAAGATTCTGCTGAAATCTATATCGGACAGGGGCGTCAGGATTTGGCTGATGTAGAATTGGGGCAGGTAGCCGTTATGGAAAAATACCTGCCGAAACAAATGACTGCCGAAGAACTGGAAGCCGCATTGAAGGAAATTATCGCAGAGACAGGTGCTACGAGCGGTAAAGATATGGGTAAGGTAATGGGAGTTGCCTCCAAGAAGTTGGCAGGACTTGCAGAAGGACGTGCCATTTCTGCAAAAGTAAAAGAACTTTTGGGATAACTTCCGGAACTTTCACGATACCGTTGCAGATGTGTGCAAGATATTTTATCTTACACACATCTGCAACTTTCTTTAAATACGGCATTCACCACCTTCACCACTCTGAAACATCAATGAATAAAAGGATTTCGGGTGAAGGGCTGCCTTTCACATAGGTTCCACCCGATTCACCGCATTTTTTGCAAGATTGAAATAAACTGCCTTATGGTTTTCTCATAGTCAGATACCATCCCTTTTCTTGGTTCAAGATAAGCATTCGTTCTGATTGTCCCATTATATTATGGGAAAGTATTCCCATATATTTAGGGAATTTGTTCCCACAAAATGAGGGAATACTCTCCCAATTAACTGGGAACCTTTTCCCACAATATATGGGAAAAAGGAAATATATAATGAAAGCCAAGCGGAGGATAAGTTTAATCCATTTCCGTACTGAAAGAAAAGAGGTGAAAGCTATATTTGAAATAAAGATCATGTATGATGACGAACATTAATAATCTTCATCCCTCAAATTAAAATAATCTCCTATCAAAAGACACGAAATAAAGAAAATGATTACTTTTGCAACAAAACTAAACCACAACAAACAAATGAAAAAAAACATTGGCATAATTATAACATCTATATTAGTGTTATCAGGATGCAACAAACAACAATCCGTATCTGACAGACTGCTAAATGAAGTAGAAAAAGCCATTGCCATAAATCCTGACAGCGCATCCAATCTACTAAAAAGCATATCATCTCCTGAAAAACTAGACGACAAAACTTTTGCACGCTGGTGTATGCTATCAGGTAAGATTACAGACGAAATTTTTAATAGCATCCTACCAACTTACCAATTAGAAAGAGCTTATGACTGGTATTCCTCGCATGGTAGTCCTGATGAACAAGTGCAAATCTTGATTTATTTAGGTCGATCCTTTTTTGCAGATGGAGATTATGATAAAGCAATGTCAATATATACTAATGCTTTGGATATTGCAGAAAAAAACAAGCTCAATAACCTCATTGGATATACCTATGACTATATAGGCGACCTATATCGAGAAAAATTCATGCGAACAGAGGCTATCAAAAGATATGAGATTGCAGCCGAATACTTCAAAAAAGAAAAGAATACAGATAGTTATGCTTGTGCATTAAGAGATATTGGACGTGAATATGCACAAATGGATTCATTATCACAGGCCCTAAATATTCTAACTATAGCTGATTCTGTAGCTACTAATACTAGCAATATTAACGTTACTGCATCAATAAGTAATGCTTTAGGAAATATCTATTCTATGCAGGACAAATACGATAAAGCTGAAAAATTCTTTCTCAAAGCATTGGTTGGAAAAAATAAAATGCCTAATTATATTGCGCTGATTGACCTATACACTACATCTGATTCAATAGATAAAGCTAAAAAGTTATTATTTAGCATACCAAAAGATAATCCAGAATACACATGTAGCATTAAATATTTATATTATCAAATCTATAATGAGGAGAAAAATTATAAAGAAGCTCTTACTAACTTAGAAGAATATGTTAACATGTTAGATTCTATTGTATATGCCGACAACCAATCCAGAATATTAAATATAGAGTCAAAATATAATCACCTAAAAATTAGTCAAGAAATAGATAAATTAAAGATTAAGCAACAAGGCTACATTATAGTTTCAGCTATCTGCATAGCCTCCTTATTATTGATAATAATAGGGTATCTCCTATATCGAAAAAAAACGAAAAAAAAAATCCAAAGACAAGGAGATGAATTAAATCAAATAAAAACAAATTTACTCTATGTTTCATTAGAACTGGAAAAGAAAAGAAGATTGTTAGATACATTTAAAGAAAAAAATGAAAACTATAATAAAATGCGGGAAGAAATTAATCTTCTAACTGCCAATTACAAAGAATTACAAAATAAATCTCTAGAGAACTCACCTCTATTCAAAGAACTAACATATCTAGCCAACCAAAATAAACCAAGAAATAATAAGCCATTAATAACAGAAAAACAATGGAAACTTATCACAGATGAAATAACACATATCTATCCAAGTCTTCATAAATACATATATCGTCTATGCCCGGATTTATCAGAACAAGACTTTCAATATTGCTGTCTTTACATGTATGGGTTCGACACTAACACTGAAGCAAAATTATTAAATATAACAGTTGATTCAGTAAGAAAAAGACGCCTTAGACTTAGAAGAAAATTAGCTATCACATTACCCGATAATAATGCTACATTATATGAATACTTAATCGAAAATATGCACTAATAATCATGTTTTCAGAAGAAACAATCTATAGCATAAGATAATGTCCACGCAAAAAATCGTAAACAACTGATTTTCAGTCCCTATTTGTCCACGTTCAAAAACGTACTTTACTTGCTTCCCCCCTCATCTCTCTGTAAATTTGCAAAAACAATTAAATATATGAGGAAACTAAGTATTGTACTATTATTAATTAGTATTTCATTCATGACAATGAAAGCTAACAATCTATCAGAACATAAATCTAAGTATTTAGTTCTCAAAAGATGGGATTATCCACAAAGAGCACTTGTTCCTATTCCAATAGAAGCTATCCAAAAAGAAAACTCTATTGAAATTCGTTTTCTTGAAAACATTGACAATCAAGTTACTTTCCAAGTAAAAGATCAACAAGGAAATATCATGTTCCAAGATGTGATAATAACTCCTAATGAGCAAAAAACTTATAAAATTGATTTAAAAGGCTACAAAGCTGGCCATTATAAGCTTCTTTATATAGAAGAAGACATGACTTTAGTTGGAGAGTTTGAAATTGAATAATCAACGATAAATAATAAAAACATCATACTTTATAAACTCTATAAAACTAATAATTATGGGAAACATTTTCAAATTCTTATTAGTGGTGTCTTGCATCACATTGTTATTATGCTCTTGCGAAAGTGAGATTGAAAATGAGATTCAGGCATCTACAGAAAAACTGAACTTATCAAGATTGGAATCGGACAGCCTTCAATTAGGAAGTTATGAATTGTCTAAAATGACAGATGAGCTAAAAGCGTTAAAGGAAAGGATGGATGAACTAAAGAAAACGAAGACACGATCAGTAGCTTCAAGTAACTATAGCCAATATTTTTCTGGAAACATGTGGGCTATTAGAGAGTTACCCTTCACACTTAGCACTGGAGGTGGATATTTATCATGCACTGGTTGGGGACAGAGAGTGACTTATGAGGGATATAATCCTGGCTCTTATGGTAAATTCTATGTCCAAATTCCCTCATCAATTACCGGCATACCCTATTTAATTTATTCAAACTACTCGAAAACTCGTCTAGCTGTAGGACATTACACTAGTAATCCAGAATCAAAAATATTACTTGCAATGAACAGTAATTCTACTACAGGAGCCATGGATTCTTGGGACATTATACCTGCTACTAATAATCCAGGAACTTATATCCTCCAAAATGAATTATATATTGGTCAAGGAAGTAGTGGTTCATGGTGGGATGTATTCAATTATGTGGTAGATATACAAGCTAATAATGTTGGTTTCAGCCAATATACACAAAGAACCCAACAGGAATTTACTATCACTCCTGATGCTGTATTCACACTGAAAAGCCTGGAATTTATCAATCCATATTCCGCAACTGTAACCCAAAGGGACAATGTCTCTATCAAACGAGCCATAACAAACTCTTCATCCCAATTTATACGAGAAAACCTCGTATTTGAAAAGACTGTGCAAGAGGACTCCTATTTTAAAGAAGAAAAGGGAATAGCATTTAAGGTTCCAGCCTCAGATACGCTATTTGCACGACCTACAGTTACATTAGGCGAAATAGATCTTGTTCCTAATGCAAGTATACCAACTGATACAAAATACCAGCCCAATGTACGCAGGGTATTAGAAAATACATTAAAACATATAGAACCCGTCAAAGTTTCGCCACGTACAAAACTTACAGTAACCTATTATTTTAAAGAATATGATGTATCAGTAGACTATGTAGCCACAATTGAATATAAAGAAGACGGTAAAGATGCTAGAATAGCCAAATTGCCTGGACGTTGGAGCGGAAGGATTCATGTAGATGAAATATCTGATGTTGATTTTGAAGAGACAAACTTGGATACTCAACAAAGTGTAAAAGGAAAAGTGAACATCAGAAATGCAAGCCAATCATCACCAATCATATTTTAAAAATATACCTATATGAGAAAATCTACTATATTTTCATTTATCATACTGTTTGCAATAGCATCATGTAACAATGAAGACGAAATAAGTTATGCTGATTCGCTAAACAATCAGGATGATTCAACATCAGAAATCATCTTGCAAGAACGTGACCCAAACCTACCAAAAGTTTGGTCTAAAAAAATAGCACCCAGACCCAATACTAGGGCATCACTTACCGATGCTACAGATTTTCTTGGAAATTCTTATGCCATAGAAAACGGAACATCAATTATCGGAGATTTCTCCAATGCTAGATTTCCAATTATTAATATGGAAAAGCTACTTGAAAGATATCCTTCATACAGAGTTGCTAAAGAGTTGAGGACAACCTCAACACAAGCTATGTCATACGCTAGCTTTGAACGCTTAGAAACTACTTCATCGTTTACTAAAACAGTCAAATCAGGATTCTCACTAAACGTTGGTCCATTCAAATTTGGAAGAACGAAAACTGTAACCGATATTTTCAAGCATAATACCAATGATTCCGAACAAGCAGTACATGGAGAGCTTAGTGTTGAGGTTGTCAATACAATGATATCTCTACAAACCGCTCCTAGTGCACTGAAAAAAATTTCAGCAGATTATTTAGACGAATTATTTGTGGATGCCCTTTATAATTCATCAATGGTTGAATTAATGCAAAGCTATGGAGAGTTTGTCTTAACATCTTACTACACAGGCGGACGAGCATCGGCTTTATACTATGGCCTTGACAAGCAGAGTACAGATTTCAAAAGTAAAGAACGTGATATGGATAAATCAATAAATGCGTCCTACTCATGGGATAAAAACTCAGCATCAGGAGATTTCTCTATTGGAACAAAAGATGGCAATTCTTCCACAGCAAACGAATCTTTTTCAGAACTGCGCGTCTCTATTAAAACATTGGGTGGAGCCTATGGATATAATGTTGCAACACCTCCTTATGACGTTAAAAACACATCCATTAATTTAACAAGTTGGCTTCAATCATTAAACGATTCAAGAACACATACAATGATTGACATCCAAGATGGCGGGCTTTATCCTATATCGGATTTTATTTTGGAAGAAAACTTTAAGCAAAGATATAACGACACCCACATGGATTTTCAGCACCAAGAACAACTTGAAGAACCGTATATAGAAATAATGAAAGTATACGTCCGCAAAAGTAGCTCGGGAGAGAAATTATATGATATTGTACCTGTACTAAGCACAAGACAAGGAGATAAGCTCATTTTCTCAAATTCAAGTGCAGCAAGTCAATCCGATGCAGAATTAAAAGCGAACAGTGTTGCCACAACCTTTACCGAAAAAAGTAATGCTATAAAAAATGAAAAGAGCAAATATTATAAACTAGCTATCAAAGCTAATCCGAATAAAGTAATAAATCCTATCCTACAAACCACATTATCATTTTCGATAAACGATGTAGAGGAGGTTGGAATGTATAAGTTTAAAAATGCAAATACCAATATTTGGTATATCTACAATCCGACATCGTTATATTGTTTTGCATACTACGACGACGATTATATTCTTGATGCATACGGAATCTTAGATTGGGTAAACAGTATACCTGTAAAATCAGTTTCAATGACGACTTTATATCAACGATATAGAATATTCGGTTTGTAATGAAGAGTACTAATAGATATTCACCAATAAAAAAGACAATCCTTTTAAGAAAGAGGTAAAATACGTTTCATTTATTAATTCAAATTATTCGCTTATGAAAAAAATTATTCTTACCTTTGACTATTCTACTGTTCTTCGGATTAGTCGTATCATCATGTTCTTCAGACGATATACTTCAAAGAGAAAACAACGAACAGCCAAACATTGTAAAAAGAAACAATGAAAAAGCTCGTGAGGCTGGCATAAGATTATTAGAATCATTTGGAATGACAAAAAGTCGTTCATTAAGTACCAGTGACTATCCGGACTATTATGGAGGAAGTTATATTAACGGGGATGGTAAACTTGTTGTTTTTCTTAAAGGAGAAATAGAAAGCACCAAAGCTACTCTTATAAGATTAATAGGCGAAAATGATGTCATATATACGCAAGGCAATTATTCTTATACGGAGTTGAATAATATTCTAACCAAAATAACTTCATTTATTAGTAGTAATAAAGATTCTCAAATTGCTAAGAATATAAAATACTATTATCTAAATGATTTTGAGAATAATGTCGTGGTGGAACTTAACAGATTTAATGAAATGGAAATAAAAGAATTTAAATCAGAAATAGTGAACTTTTCAGGAATTGTATTTAAACAATGCACAAGAGAATTTCAAGACCACTCATTATCTCCAGAAAGTTCTATAGGCATACCTAAAGGCACTGCGTCAATGGGATATAGAGCTACTAGATTTAACACTGACGGTTTTGTTACTGCAGGACATGCTTATAATACTGGTGCTCCAGCATATTATAATAACACACTAATCGGCAGTTGTGATTTTTCAATTCAAGGAGGTTCTGTTGATGCAGCATTCATTAGGTATAACTAATTTCTCCATCGTTCCCAATAATGGAAATCTTACCGGAGAAGAATATAATATTTGGGCAGGAGATAATGTAACCAAGTTAGGAGAGACTATAGCTCAATCTGAAGGTTATATTACGAGTACCAATGCAAATGTAAATGCCGGAGGAATAAGTTATACAGACATGGGAGAAGCTACATATTTGAGTGCTTCCGGTGATAGCGGAGGTCCAGTATATCTGACAAATAGTAAAAAAGTAATAGGCATACATAAAGGAAGCACAGCTTTTACATCTATATTTGTTAAGGTTGATAATATAGCATCAAAACTAAATGCTCATTTTAACTAATATTCATCAATGGATTGGATAAGTAACTTATCCAATTCATTTCATATTTAGCTTATGTTCAAATTAATATCTATTTTGATAACCAATGGAATTGTTTTATTCATGCTAATCAGTTGTCATAATAAAACAAATAATTCAAGAAACGCTATAAACCTTGATTATGAGAATAGTATCGACTCTCTCAATTCACATGAAATGAACACAGCACATTTCATTCATTCCATCGAACCCGGAGAAACGATTGTAGAAGAAAAACAAATGAAAGGGAAAGAATTGATTACAAGAAAAAATGAGAATATAAAAGTCTACTTTTTATTACAAAACTCTTGTTCAAAAGACGGATTCTTGAATACTGAAATTACAAATGATACCATTTTTTATATGAACGATCTCTTTTCATACTATAAGGAAAGTAATGATTCATGGCTTCCTCTCGTTTATCCAAGTAATTATGTAAAAAATGATATTGAATATTCAATACCTTCTCAAAAGAGCATCCAAATCAAGTTCTTTTTACCTCCTCAAAAAGAATACCCTAAGGGGAAATACAAACTACAATTGCTATTTCATAACGCTTCGAAAGATACTTACTATTATATTAATAAATTTTTTCTAAGTAACGCATCAAAATAAGTTATTAATTAATCAATCCATTTTTTATTATTATGAATACGAAAAAAATTATTGGAATTTCTTTATTATCCCTTTGCATTACATTCTTCATGAGTTGTAGTGATGATGACACTCCAAATGATCCGGCAGACACCATCATACTCAATATGCTTAATGAGCACAATGGAAAAACTTATTTAGGCCAATCAGGAACTTATATCAATGAAGCTAATAACTTCGTCACATCTTCTAATTTCATTTCTGACGTAGGAAATGGCGCAGGAGTTGGAGCAAATATTCTACCCTCACTAACCAACCTCACACACGAAGTAGCGGTTACGCCGGGGCATATTTATCAGATTTTTGATAAAAATACACTTATAGATTTTCCGTCAGGTAATCGTGCTATTCAAGTAGAAGCAAGTTATTACCAAGCCTATGTTGTATCTAAAATATTAAATAGCGACATAACTATCGGTGCAATTGTAAAATACATACCAGTTGTCCCTGACAATAATGAACTGCCTGCATATAGGTATAATATTGGAAGCCTTCACTACATAGGTGAAACGGTTGAATTAGCATTACCCCAAAATATAGAGTTTTTCTTGAAAGAACATAGCGCAGGAAAAAAAGGATTAAATGTAACATCTGCCAATAACAAATTAAGAATAACCCTAACTAAAGCACCTGACATAGTCAACGGACCTTATGGAACATTCGACCTTTATATCCGTTCAAATAATGTCTTTACAGTCGTAGAAGTGAATGTGAAATAAGAGCTTTATTATCCAGTAGAACTAAGGGAAAAGGAGAGGAATAAACATCTCTTTAGTTTCTGAATCAAAGAAAATAAACAATCTTGTTGTTATGTCCATGTAATCAGACATAACCATCAGATTATCACAATCTGTAGGTCTACGTCCAAAACATTTTTTACTTGCATGATCTTTCATATTGCCACATATTTACAGAAAATATTTAAAAATATGAAAATTGGTAGATTTTTACTATTCGTATTATTACTGGTATCTTCATACAGTTGTTCTGAAGAGCAGTCGTACGAACCTGAAAAGAAATCAATTTCTATATGGGAAGGAGACACATGGCATGTCATTATAGAAACAGATTTAACAGAGCACAACTATAAGTTAGAATTAGAAGATCAAGAAATTGCGACTGCTATTCTTGACGAAACGAGCGTATGCATCACTACCTACAAAAGTGGAAGCACCATGATACGACTTATCGATACTGACAATAATAAGATAGCATGTGAAATCTCCGTATATGTCAAATACTTCAAAAGTCCAGAAATTGTCAATTGGGGGATTCCGTTAAAATGCAACCCCGATTATCTGGGAGTAATAATAAAAGCAGTGGATCTAAGAATCCCCCCCCAGAAATAGAAATAGAGTTATGAGAAGAAGATAAGCCATCCATCGGTGCTACTTATACATTCAATCAGAAAACCAAAAAGTTCACAATGAAAACTGATTCGGGAATATTCAGAGAAGGCACATACGAATGGAATATTACCTCTTTAACCCTAATGTATGACGATAAAATAGAGAAATTCGGTTTTAAATTTGCTACAAAAATATCACACGGATATATTCTACAGAGTGATAAAACAGCAGAATATCAGCAACGATATCCTGACGCTGGTATCACAGAAGTAAAAGTGAATCATGTTTGGAAGGACAATGGGGTAATCCAATTAGGAGGACTTACATTTTAATTAAATTGAAAAAGGAGGTTATTAACAAACGAAGATTGCCCTTTCATCGTTTGTCATGGAATCTATATCCAAGAAGGTGTGTCAAAATGTGCACCTTCTTTTTTTGCCCAAAGCCCCGACTTTCACAAGCAGGGGCTTTGTTATTACCTAAAGATTTTGTATCTTTAAGCATAATATTTCATACTATGACAAAGATACATTTTCGTCCTTACATTCCCAACCAAACAGTGCTTTTTCCTGAGAGAATCGATGAGGATATTTCAGAAAACGATCCGGTTCGCATGGTTGACGTTCTGGTTGAAAGCCTGAATCTTGAAGGTTTCAGAAAGTTATACAAGGAATGCGGCCGTAGTGCTTACCATCCCCGAATGATGCTCAAGGTTATTCTGTATGCCTACATGAACAACATCTACTCCTGCCGGAAAATAGAAAAGCTACTCCATCGTGATATCCATTATATATGGCTGGCCGGATACGAGAAACCGGATTTCATTACCATCAACCGATTCCGCAACCGGGTGAAGAAGGAAATCAACGAGGTGTTTACCCAAACCGTACTTCTGCTTTCTTCCAAAGGTTTCATCAGCCTGAATGTGGAATACATTGACGGTACAAAAATCGAATCCAAGGCAAACAAGTACACTTTCGTCTGGAGAAAAACGGTCGAACGGAACCGTGAACGCCTGATGAAGAAAATACATGTACTATTAGGTCAGATAGACGAGTTCATCGCTCAGGAGAAATCATCAGAGACCAATGAGGGGATAGAGTTTACTCTGACTATGCTGACCGAAATGGCGGGAGAATTACGTAATGCACTTGCACAGGCTCCCGATCCTTGCACGAAAGAGGAAAAGACTGCACTGAAAAAGAAACGCAAACAGCTCAAGGAGCTGGAAGAACACAGAGATAAACTGCAGGAATACGACGATCATCTGGAAAATCTGCAAGCTCGCAACTCCTATTCCAAGACAGACAAGGATGCCACTTTTATGAGGATGAAGGAGGACGCCATGCGTAACGGGCAGACAAAACCCGGCTACAACCTTCAGATCGGTACCGAGAACCAATTCATTACCGACTTCGCTCTTTTCTCCAATCCTACGGATACACTGACCATGATACCTTTCCTGCAATCCTTTTCAGGCAGATACGACAGATTGGCCCATATGGTGGTTGCCGACTCCGGATATGGTTCTGAGGAAAATTACCGTTTCATGTCTGAAAACGATATGGAAGCCTACGTCAAATACAACTACTTCCACATGGAACAGCGACCCGGATTCAAACCGAATCCGTTCAAGGCCGAAAACTTCTATTACAATGAAGAACATGACTATTGCATCTGCCCCATGGGACAAAAGATGCGGAGGACAGGAACCGGGCATGTGAAAACTGCATCCGGATATGTAAGCGAAAATGCCAGCTACAGAGCCGTCAGATGTGAAGGGTGTCCGTTGAGATGTCTATGTTTTAAGACAAAGGGAAACAGGACAATAGAACTGAATCACAGACTCAGGAAATACAGGCAGAAAGCCAAAGAATTACTATGTTCCGAAGAAGGACTGAAACACAGAGGGCAAAGATGTATAGAACCGGAAGCTGTGTTCGGGCAAATAAAATATAATATGAACTACAAACGTTTCCGCCATTTTGGAAAGGAGAAGGTCTTTATGGACTTCGCATTCTTGGCCATTGCCTTCAATATAAAAAAGATGTGTGCAAAAATGAGAAAAGAAGGTATAGACTGGATGATTAAACTGTTTTATAAACTTGTACCCGCTCTTTTCAGATGGGGGGAACACATTTATCAAACAAATCTTCAAAAGAGCGCAGCTTGAAGAAGGTTTACTGATTCTTTATAGGTGATGAAAAAAAGAAGGCGTATCGTTCATTACGACACACCTTCTTTAAACTTGCTCAACTGATATCCCACATGCAAAAACAAATGCCGGGTGACATAAGTTTTGAGAACCAGAATCTGGTAGAACCCTTTTGTATCATCCCCACTGTATATCAAGTTCCGACCGATGCCAACATTGATAGAGAAAACAGACATCACCAGTTCTGCCTGCCCGAAGAGATAACCCCATGGCAAATTACTTACGGAAAGGAGGACGATGAAACTTCAAATCACCCGAGTAAAACTCGCCCACTCTATACTCCTTAAGATTGGCACTCTCATCATATTGCGCATCTGCAGAAAGCCCTGTCCGAAAATATTTATTGAAATTATACATCGGAGCGAAATTGATGCCCGCCACGCCGAATGAACCGGAAATCAGACTCGACACATCGCCTCCAATCAGTCCTCTTTTGCGGGTGGCTCCGCAAATCACCAAGTCATAGCTGACGTGAGGCTTTATAAAGAGCCGTCCGGGAGTGATGGAACCGGGCACCTCATCCGCACCCAAAACACGTACAATACCGATTCCTCCTCCAATAACATTAAGACCGCCATTAGGATAATGCGTATTTCCATTGGAGAATGGGTGAGATCTACGCCTGCCGCCAGTTTCCAATACCTGTGAACTTGCCAGTTCAGCAAAAAGCTGAGATTGATGTATGCATTGATCTTGGAGCCAATCAACACGTTTTGCGGATTGGATAGTTCATCATATTTCTTCCAGCCCAAAGAAGCTCCGAAGTTCCATTCGTAATCGAACGATAGATGGGGCAACAGTTGCGCGATACGTGACTTTTCTTTTGTTGCGCATTGTCTCCTTGCAGAAAACTATGGGTGGAGACGATATAGCCCGGACGGATGTCAAAGCCGAGCTGATGGGGGATCAAGGGATGGCTGACGCTGTCGTTCCGTTGTCCGATGATTGTCTGGGCTTCCAGATTTACGTTGATTGCCGAATGTACCAGGAGGCAAAGGAGGCACAGCAACCGTATGGTGTTCCTATTTCTAATCATTGATATGCTAGTTATTGAAAGGGATATCCTTGTGTATTATGTTATATTTTACAGGCATTCTGCTTTGTAACGTGCCGGTTACGATTCGTTGTTTCTTGGATTTGGAGTGAGAAACATAGAGGGTATATCTGGTTTCCAGCCAGTCATACATCATCAATAAGGTGTAGTATCGAGAAGTTCGGGGAAGAATTATGTCTTCTTTCTGTTCCATATTGGAGGAAAGCAACATTTGTTGCTCAGAAATGAATGGCACCCGTTTGCCGTTCATCACTAAATATCCGTCTTTCATACTTGGTATTTCCCCTGTCAGACTGGCTTCGCCCAGTAGCTGAAAAGCTTCGGGCACATCGCTTTTGAATTTTATAAAATGATAAAAAGACTCGAAAGGAAAAAACGTATATGTAGACGAAACACCTGTTAAGTTATGAAAGGAGACGCCTTCTTTTTTCTCTATCTTGTTTTCCGGATCGTAAGAATATGCATCCAAAGAATAAATAATACTATCCATCACATATCTGTCTGCCGGAGAGATCTCGATGTGTATCTCCTGCCACTCATACTCGTTGCTTGCCGTGAGCTGAAATTGAAAAGAAGCGGACAGGGCATTCTCGCCCACCGTTATCTTCACTTCTTCGGGATGAACACGTTCGATAGTGAAAATCAATCATCTCCCCGACACACACAATCTTGCCTAATCCGTTCAGCAATGGACCTTGATCATTTGTTGCCAGGCGATTGTCCGCATCATATACTTTATATTGAAAGGGAAAACCGGAAGCTGTATACATTGTTAACCAATCCCAATTGGCAGCTGCAAATTGAATAGTGGCAACATCCCCGTTCCCGTCCAACATCAGTTCGGAATCGGAAGGACGGAAGTCGTCGACAAACACGTCTCCGTTACAACCATAAAACTCCCCCAGGATGAGAAGACAGATTGTCAGGTATAGGAATCTTTTTCATATTGTTTTCTCTCTTGTTCATGCTCTTTTATTCGTTACGGACAAAAGTAACATATATTTTCAGGAACAGCATACAAACCCGCATTAAGAAGTGTTATTATTACCTGATTAATTACCATATACAGTGGCGGACGCTAAAACGGAGCTAAAACAATATATAGCAAGCAGATGGAGAGAAGTTACTAATTAATCAAACAGCTCTTTCAACACCTCCAATGATTTCAATGTAGGAAAGTCCGGCAGATGTAAGCGATAATAATCATTCATAATCGTCAAACACCTGGTACGCTCCGCACGACTCATACCCAAAAGATGCATTGTCTCATAGTTCATGCGCATCAGTTGACGGAGACGGGCAGCCTCTTCGGGATTGATATAAGAAGAATGTAGCTGGGGGCGGATGGAAGTGAAACAAGCATTCAATAAATCAAAGTAATCGCCGGTATGATAATCTTCCAGATTCGGATAAAGTCCCAAGAAACGGGAAAGACGCATCAGAAAAACCAAATGAAAATTAGTAAAACTGCCTCTACACTCGTCCAACCAAATGATGGAATGTTGCAGATAGGCAAATAACGGACGGTTCTCCGCTTCTTCACGGACAGCCCGATAAAGAAATTCAGCCAGGAAAAGTGCCATCGCAGACTTGTACGGGTCATAAGGAATGGACGAAAAAGGATAAAAAGATTTCGCCTCCTTCACCCGATAGAGTGTAGTGTTCGGCCTGTAATCCGCTTCAAATTCAATAAAAGACAGTGGTTGGAACAAGACGGACTTCACCGCCGCCTTTCGCGAACGAGGCAGTGCCACAAGGAAAGAAGCCCTACCGGACAACTCCGTGTACATATCTACAATAATAGACATATCATTGTATTTCAACGTATGAAGAACAATTCCTTTCGTTTTTTGCAACATGACAGACTACCTCATGATCAATCCGGCACAAAATTACAAAAAATCTCTGGAATAAACGAATAAAACGGAAGAAATGGCACTGAATGGCTTAGTGGAAAGGCATTTGCGAAGCCAAAGGGTGACAGCGGCAAAAATCGGGTAACGCAAAGGAAAGCGGAATTATGAAGCAGAACGGTTTTCAAATCGTTACCCGCTGGAAAGTGATTTTTAACACATGGCACCGAAACTGGCAGCTTGTGGCTTCGGTTGGCTTACATGGTCTAACTCGTTGATATTTAACTTTGCAATCAAAAAAAACGAGTATGGCAAGAAGCACATTCAAAGTGCTGTTCTACGTGAACGGCAGCAAGGAGAAAAACGGCATTGTCCCCATCATGGGACGGGTTACAATCAACGGGACTGTGGCGCAGTTCAGTTGCAAACAGAGCATTCCCAAGACGCTTTGGGACGTGAAAGGCAACAAGGCGAAAGGGAAGAGCCGCGAGGCACGGGATATCAACCTTGCGCTTGACAACATCAAGGCGCAAATCATCAAGCATTACCAGCGCATTTCCGACCGAGAGGCATTCGTGACAGCGGAAATGGTGCGCAATGCCTATCAGGGTATCGGCATGGAATACGAGACTCTGCTCAAGGCTTTTGACAGGGAAAACGAGGTGTTCAAAAAACGTGTTGGGAAAGACCGTGTGATGGCAACCTACCGTTCCCGTGTGGTTGCAAGAAACTATGTGGCGGCATTTATCAAATCGTTTTACAAACGGAACGATATGTCGATGCTGGAACTTACCCCTGACTTCATCAAGGAGTTCGCCGCATACCTTTCAACGGAAGCCGGGTTGCACAATGGGACAATATGGGAAAAGTGTATGTGGCTCAAAGGCGTGGTGATGCGTGCCCACTTCAATGGGCTGATACCGAGGAATCCGTTTGCGCAGTTCCACATCAGCCCGAATGTGAAGGAACGTGAGTTCCTTACGGAAGATGAATTGAAAGTGTTGATGACACATGAGTTCGAGGACAGCAAACTCGCATATATCCGAGATATATTCATCTTTGCCAGCCTTACGGCGTTGTCGTTCGTGGACGTGCAGGAGCTGACAAACGATAATATCGTCGAGGTGAACGGCGAGAAATGGATATTGTCAAAACGTCACAAGACGAAAGTGCCGTTCCAAGTAAAACTGCTGGATATCCCGTTGCAGATAATCGAACGCTACCGACCGATGCAGAAAGACAACCTCGTGTTTCCCGGATTGAACTACTGGTCTATCTGTAAACCGTTGAAAAAGATGATAAAAGAGTGCGGAATCAACAAGGACATTAGCTTTCATTGCGCAAGACATGGATTCGCAACGCTGGCTTTATGTAAGGGTATGCCAATCGAAAGTGTGAGCAGGATTTTAGGGCACACGAACATTGTCACGACCCAAATCTACGCGAAGATAACCACGCAGAAACTCGACAATGACCTGACGATGTTCGGGAACAAACTGAGCAAGGCGTTTAACGGCATAACAATGGCATGAGTATGAAAAGAGGTATCCTTGCAATGGGTGAATCCGGCAATATCACCATGCCGGAGATTGTCACCGACATTTGGATGAGTGAACCGGAACTTGTGGAGCTATTCGGGGTAATCGTCCCGACGCTCCGTGCCGCAGTCAGAGCCGTGTATAAAAGCGGTGTCCTGAAAGAATACGAGGTACAGAAATATGTGAGGCTGGAGAACGGATATTATGCCGAAGTGTTCGGCTTCCCGATGATAGCGGCACTTGCTTTCCGTATCAATTCATTCGGTGCGGAGCAGGTGCGCAATGCCATTCTTGAAAGGCTGTACTTGCGAAAAGAGAAAACAAGCATCTTCTTTTCGCTGGGTATAAACAATATGAAAAGTCCTAAGTATCAAGCATGAGACATCTCAATGTGACGACATGAAGTAATGAAACCTATGCGTATTCCCTTTGCCAACAATGTATTTATACGGATAATCGTATAAGTGCATCGTCATTTATACAGATGAATACCAAACCCCGAAGGAACAACCATTAGAGTGGTGCTTCTTCGGGTCTGTTTTTGTTCCCACATCCGTTTTTGCGACCCGAAGCATTGAATTTCCTGTTCCAAAGCATTTTATTCCCCATTCTGCTGCGTTTTGCGTATCAACCTATCCGATAAATGATTATACTTTTGTGGCTGACATTTTACCAAACTAAAATCGAATGAAATGACAGCCAAAGAATCAAAAGACAGCCACCGACCGCCATCAGATGGCGGCGTGGCAAGAGAGGAGTTTATCCGTGTCGGCACCACACTCTACAAGATTGTGGAACAACCGAGATTAAACGGAGGGTATGTAAGGAAGCGCATCGCATGGAACAACGAGACCCTGCGCCAAGACTATAGCAAGGACTACATCGGCAGCGTCCCAAAGTATGACGGCTTCTGCACCGTACCCGAACACGTCAGGTATCAGCCCGTAATCGGCAAGTTCCTTAACCTCTACGAGCCGATAGACCACCGACCTATACAGGGCGAGTTTCCCTGTATTCGGTCATTGGTACGGCATATCTTCGGGGAACAATACGAGTTGGGGATGGACTATCTTCAACTGCTCTATCTGCAACCCGTACAGAAGCTGCCTATCCTGCTGTTGGTGTCGGAGGAACGCAACACGGGCAAAAGCACGTTCCTGAACTTTCTGAAAGCCCTATTTCAGAACAACGTAACATTCAACACCAACGAGGATTTTAGAAGCCAGTTCAATTCCGACTGGGCAGGGAAGCTGCTTATCCTTGTGGACGAGGTGCTGCTCAACCGCAGGGAGGACAGCGAGCGGTTGAAGAACCTCAGCACCACACTTTCCTACAAAGTGGAAGCAAAAGGCAAAGACCGTGACGAGATAGCTTTCTTCGCCAAATTCGTACTGTGCTCCAACAACGAGTATCTGCCTGTCATCATAGATGCTGGGGAAACACGCTATTGGGTACGGAAGATAGACCGCTTGCAATCCGATGATACCGATTTCCTGCAAAAGCTGAAAGAGGAGATACCCACCTTTCTTCATTTCCTACAACACAGAAGCCTCTCCACCGAAAAGGAGAGCCGGATGTGGTTTGCACCCTCGCTGCTGCATACCGAAGCCTTGCAGAAGATAATCCGCAGCAACCGCAATCGATTGGAGATAGAGATGCACGAGCTTATACTTGACATCATGGAGAGTGTAGGCACGGACACTTTCTCCTTTTGCCCGAATGACATCCTTGTGCTATTGGTAAACACGCAGGTCAAGGCGGAAAAGTACCAAGTGAGAAAGGTGTTGCAGGAGTGCTGGAAACTTGCACCTGCACAGAACGGGCTGACATATACCACCTACCAACTGAACTACAACCGGGAATGTCGGTATGAGCCGATAAGGAGGGTTGGACGCTATTATACCATCACAAGGGAACAGCTTGAATCCCTGTAATTCCATCAAATTTTGTTGAATTGATGAATATGAGTATAACTATACTGATAATAAACGATATATGCTCTCAACAAAATTTCAACACACCAAAAGAGAAGTTGAGCGTAAAGCATCGACCGACTGTTGATTTCTCTTTTGGCGAGTGGTTTGTTGAGAAATCGTTGAGGGAGTATAGCACTGTATATAAGGATATTAAACTATCCATTCATCAAATCAACAGATTTTCATCAACATTAAAACCGTAATAATATGACTACACAAGAAGCAAAACAAATCAGGATTGCAGACTATCTGCAAAGTCTGGGTTACACACCCGTAACGCAACAGGGCAACAGCCTTTGGTACAAATCACCGCTGAGAGAGGAAGCCGAAGCCTCGTTTAAGGTAAACACCGAACTCAACAGGTGGTACGACTTCGGTATCGGCAAGGGCGGCAACATCATCGCACTGGCACAGGAACTCTATTCCTCTGACTATGTGCCTTACCTGCTCAACAGGATAGCGGAACAGGCTCCACACGTCCGTCCCGTGTCTTTCTCTTTTCGCCAACAGGCATCCGAGCCATGTTTCCAACAGTTGGAGGTACGAGAACTCACGCATCCGGCATTGCTCCGCTACTTGCAAGAGCGTGGAATAGACACCGCATTGGCAAAACAGGAATGTAAAGAACTGCGCTTCGTCCATAATGGCAAACCCTATTTCGCCATCGGCTTCCCGAATGTCGCAGGAGGTTATGAGGTGCGCAACCAATTTTTCAAGGGCTGTATCGCACCGAAGGACATCAGCCACATCCGGCATCCGGGAGAACCGAGGGAAAAATGTATGGTATTCGAGGGCATGACGGACTATCTCTCCTTCCTCACGTTGAGGATAAGGAACTGCCCGACCATGCCCAACCTTGACAGGCAGGATTACGTCATCCTCAATTCGATTGCCAATGTTTCCAAAGCCATAGATGTGCTGCACGGATATGAGCGCATCCACTGCCTGCTCGACAATGACGAGGCAGGAAGAAAAGCGTATCATAATTTGGAAATTGAGTTTGCCGGAAGCATCCGGGACTTCTCCCACAACTATCACGGGTATAAAGACCTGAACGATTACCTGTGCGGAAAGCGGCAGAATTTAGTCGTCAATCCACCGCCGCGAACCATCGTTAAACCCAAGAAAAAAGGGTTGGGATTATGACATCACGACCGGAAAAAACGGGAGATGCTCGAAATTCATCCTCCGGGAATCGTGGGGTAGCAAGTTTGTGTTTCGGGACACCCGAAACCACTTGCTACCCACTCCCCGAATCGCAGGGAGCGGCATCCCGTTGGTCTATACATTAACTGCAATAACAACACTTGAAAATGGAACATAAGGAAGATAAAAAGCGTAACAAGGGCGGTCGCCCGAAGAAAGGGACTACCGATAAAATGACATACCGTGTCGCCGTGAAGATGACGGCGGCAGACTACTTCCGTCTGCTGACACGGGCGCATGAGGCAGGTGTGTCGCCGAGCGGATACATGAGGGAATGTTTCCAAAACGGTCATGTGAAGGAACGGCTGTCGAAAGAACACTCCGAGCATGTGCGCAAGCTCTGCGGCATGGCGAACAACCTCAATCAGCTTGCACGCAAGGCAAATGCCGGAGGGTTTTACGATACTCATTGGGATTGCAAGGTGGCGGTGGCAAGGATTCATGAACTTATCAGCAAGATTGGTATATGATGGCGAAGATTGTAAAGGGGAGCGACTTCAAGGGTGTGGTGGACTACATCCTTGACAAGAACAAGGGTACAAAGACAGTGGCATGCGATGGCTTGTTCATGGAGAACAAGGACACCATTGCCATGAGTTTCAATGTCCAGTCACAGATGAACAGCAAGGTGGCAAAACCTGTCGGGCATATCGCCCTGAGTTTCTCCAAAGAGGATGAGCCACGCCTTACAGACCGTGCAATGGCAGGCATCGCACTTGAATATATGGAGCGGATGGGTATCCGGAACACGCAGTATCTCATCGACCGGCATTTCGACAAGGAACATCCGCATGTGCATATCGCTTTCAACCGTATCGACAATGACGGCAATACCATTTCAGACCGGAACGAACGTTTGCGCAGTACCCGTGTATGCAAGGAACTTACTTTGAAATACGGCTTGTATATGTCAAACGGAAAAGAAAACGTCAAGCGCAACCGCCTGAAAGAGCCGGACAAGACGAAATATGAGCTGTACGACATTCTCAAAACAGAAGTCGGCAGGTGCGGCAACTGGAACGTGCTTGTCTCCAATCTGAAGCGGCAGGACGTGGATGTGCATTTCAGACACAAGGGACAGACCAACGAGGTGCAGGGTGTGGTTTTCACCAAGAACGGCTACCACTTCAACGGCTCCAAAGTGGACAGGCGTTTCAGCTATTCCAAGATTGACGCTGCCATGCAGCGCAACAGGAACGAGGAGCGCATGAGGTTGATGCCAAACGGCTATGGTGCAGATGCGCAAAACGTACCGTCAGACACAGCCAAGGGCGAACTGTTCAGCGGTTCATTGGGATTGCTGAACGGCAACGCTGCGTTCTACAACGCCGCTGATGCGGAAGCCAATCAGGAGATGGCCGAGATGCTTCGCAGGAAGAAGAAACGCAAACGGGGAATGAGGTTATAATTATTTGTGATATACTACAGATGGTGTTCGAATAGGGGGTGTACTTGATTATTGTGCACTGACGGTGCTATTGTAAACCTAATTCGTCCTTTAGTTTTAAGATACGCTCGTTTAATCGTTTCTCTGTAAACTCTTTAGAGGACATACAGTAAACTTGCATATTTCCACAAATTAGAAAGCAAACTTGCCCGATGAATACCGTAATATGATGCAATGTTCTGTCATCGAAGACGTATTCAGCTGACCGTTTTATTCCATGTGCAAGTTTGCCTCAATAAGCAAAAAGAAGTTTAAGAATACTTGTTAATGAAAACGCCCTATACTCATCTATAATCTTAGATTGAATCCAATTATATGCTTCATTATATTGTTTATTGAACGTATTTAGAGTATCCAACAAAGCAAATCTCAGTCTAATGCTTTTCTCAAATTCTTCTATTTGGTCCTTTTGCCGTGTTCTCCCATTTGAGAAACAGAACTCTAACAGCATATAAAAATGCAGATATGCCTGACGATATTGTTCATTATGAAGATACTCATTGGCTTCTCTAAAATAATTATATGGAATTAAAGCGTCTGGAATTAGTCTTTCGAGAAGTAAAATGCTTGACAGGTTAGATTGAGATAACAGTTTCTTTTTAGGCGATTTATATTGTTTCTTCATGGAATAAACGATGTTTAAATCTTGAAAAATATCTTTTCCTGTATACCATGTCAATTCAACTGTTTCTCTATACAAAATCTTAGTTATTCCATAGTGAAAACCACCTAAAGCTTCAATCTGCTGGAGTTGTTTAATATAATCTCGATAAACAGACTCATCTGGAGCAATGGGATAGGATGAATCATTCTTATATCGAATTTGCAAAGGGCTTCCATTTGGCAATAGTTTAATTAATGATATTTTGTATGTTCCATCTTCTATGAAAATAGATACTTGATAACCATCTGAGTAACTACAAATGGGACATTGAAGCACAAAATCACCTAAGATAACAGCTTTTACTCCGAAATATATACTCATAAGTTTTTATATGTAATAACTATAAATGATATCAAATACATTTTCACATGTATTTTAGTCCGTTCTATCAGATAATTATTTTTGTGATTTATTAGTTTCCCAATCTTTTGCGACCTCCGTCAATCCATATTTTTGCTTGGGATGGTTGGGCTGGTCGGGATATAGCCGTTCTAAAGTTCCATCAGCTAATGCCGGAAGAATATAATTCTCTCGGAAACGTTTAAGGCTCTTCAATCCGCATAACTCCATTATTTCTTTCATATCTGCATAGCCATCAGGCATAATTTCTATGAGCTTACGTACTTGGGTCGTACTTGGGTCGTACTTAAGTCGTACTTGGGTCCTGCTTGGGTCGTCGTTAGACATTTCATCTGTTGGGCGTTTGAACGTGACAATCACGAAGCCGCCGTCCCATCGCCATATGGGTTCTTCCACGCCTTGTTCTCGACAGGCATCCATGATGCGCTTGGCTCCCGATCCCCAATTTTCCAGATAGGTGGATTTGTAGAGGGCTTCGGCAATCTTCAGATTGTATGGATATGACTCATGTGGCTCTTTGATGGACTCGGGTGTAATCTGTGGAGGGAATATTCCCGGATTCGCAATTTCTATGCGGTCATCGTAGATTGCAATGCTGTTAGTCAGGTTATACTTCTCCCATTGACGGTGGCAAAGCGAGTTTATAAGAGCTTCCCTCAAAGCCTTGTATGGTACTTCAAGATGTTCCTCTCGCTGTAAGCTATGATTAGTTATCTTGCCTCCGAGATTAAGATGTTTGAAGAAGAACGCCATTCCTGCATCGAGGAGGTCGAAAAAGCCTCCCTCAACACGCTGATTGTCGATAAACTCATTTTATCAGTTCCCACAAAACGAGCCATCCTCAACCTGAACTGAGGGAATTCATCTATATTATCGGAAAACAACATCGCGGCACCATTGGTCGGCACATCGTTTTTCAAAAGCTTCCATTTAGCCAAAGTATCCTCAATTGAATCACTCATGGCACTTGCCGGAATACGTCCACCCTCTACACCAAGACGTATGCAGCCTCGGATATGTTTTTCATTCAAATCCGCAAGAGTGATACTATCTGCCATTTGACTTTCCCATGAATAAATCTGAGGCTGATGCGCACGAATACGCTCGTCATACATATCCTGCGGCATGACTTTCGTAGTGCTCTCGACTTTATAATAAGGACACCCATGAAAGGTATGCGGACGCTCACCCCATACCCAGCCGTCAAAGTGCATTGCAATGACCTTATTACCAGGATACTCCGGGACATCAACATACTCGACATGAACATCAACAGCCGGCTCCAATCCCGCCAAAGCCTGTGCTATCTCCTGCTGTGTCTTGTCAGTCACTTCCTGTCCGATAACCTTCAAAGATTTTGGAGCAACTCCAAATATCAGCCAACCGCCCTCAGTGTTGAGAAACGCACACGCCGAGTGCATACCGTCTTTCAACTCACCGGTAGTCTTCTTCAGCTCCAGAGTCCGCGACTCGTCGGAAGCAATGAGTTTCTTTATATCGTCAATCGTCATAGTTGTATTCATTATTTAATATGGCACTGCCATCTCAATAATATCTCCTAATGCTTGATTAGGCTTATCATCTCCATTTCCTGTCAAAGATTTAAGAAGTAAATCGTTAATTAACTTTTCAGTCAAGACAACCCCACGTTTTGAAGCGAGATTATTAGCGAAAAGAAGTTGATAGTACATAATTCTCAACTTCCGAGGGGTTATATTATGTGTTATATTCCTTTCTATAAATTTACTAATAATTGCATACAGTTCCACATCAGATAGAGTAATAGGGGACTCTTGGGATTTAGCTACATATAAGGCTCCCTCCTGTATATCTATATTAAACAGAGTTTCACTAATCACTTCAATTTTATCTGAATCATTGAAGGATATCATTTTTTGAAGATACTCTTTAAGTTGAGACGTACCAAGTTTGGCTAAACCCATTCCAAAAATAAATACTTTGTCTATTTGCTCTCTAATATTATCGGTATTTAAATCTGTGCCATTATCTCTATATACAGCCTTATATCCATCCATGAGCTTATCAATATCAATGCTGCAAATAACTATCAAGCGCTCTCTGATTTTCTCATTTTCAAGCACTGTACGCAAAGAATCTACTATGCTAACCATTTTCTCTGTAGAGCTTCTATCAATATCATCTACGCATAATAAAACTTTGTCTTTCCTCCATTTAAGTATCCTCAACAAAACCTCAAGGTCGGACTCTATTGCGTTCTGAATCCCCAAACATTCATTGTATGATTTTCTTTTAGTGTATTTCTGAATAATCTTTAAGGCAGAAATAGGATTGTCTCTAAGTGTCAAGATAAAGGAGATTATAACCGAAACAATAGAGCCTATGCCACCTATTGTTACGAAATTACTCATGTCAGCTATTATTTGTGGCTTCGTATTAAATATCATTCCAAAGCCACAAGATAACGAAATTAGTAATAACAATACAAAAATCTTATATGAAATAACATATTTTGTTATATAAAGCCAGCCTTTTTGCCACCAAGAGGTATGTTGATATATGGTTTCATATAAATATGCCCATATCGCAGGTGTATCCTGATATTTCCATGCGTTAAACTTGATGACTTTATATCGTTTAGTATCAGACTCTCTCCAAACTTTAAGTCTGCCAGGCCATTTAAGATTGCGCTTCTCTAATTGTTGAAATACAAAGTTTAGGAAATAGCTTTTCCCTCGCCCCCATGGGGCAAAGACTCCAATCATGGGGATATTCTCAGACTTACTTTCAACAATTTTATCAAGCTGCATAATAAAGCAGTCCGCTATATCTCCAATTGAAAAACAAGGTTCTACATCTAAGTCTTTAATGATTTTTACATTTTCTTGTGGTTTAAAGACATTGATGAAATCTATGCCCACAGTAGTGTTATCTTCTGTTGGTTTTTCATTAGTATCATCAATTTTAAGTGACCCATTTTGAACAAGTTTTGATGTATCCTGTAAACCATCTATCACTAAATCTTCTTGGCTCAGTAGATTCTCTTCTACATACTCAATACCATCAGCTGTAAGCATCATAACGATACCATCACCACCTTCAAAAAAGGTAACATTGATATAACCAGAATCTTTTAAGCTCTGAGCGGCAGAAGATAGTTGTGATAATGAATCGTATATAATTCCACGTTCTTTACATAATTCGGTTAGCTGGATTGCACCAGTTCTGTTTTCCTTATATCTATTGTAAAGCGAAACCAACAGATTTGCTTTTAATTCTTTTATTGTCATGGCTAACTATATATTACTTAACTTACGGCTCTGCCGCTATTAATGGTGCATCATACGGATCATCATATCCGCGTGGAACACTATACGAGTTCTCTTTGAAATTCTCTACCTGTTCAAGCACTTTGTCAAAGACGAGGCCATCCCATTCTGGCGGATAACCGTTTTTCCAGAAAAGTTTTGTCAATTGGTTGGCAAGACGGTCGCGAACTTTCGAGTTGTTGAGCCAGTCAGCGTAAAGTGATGAGTCATCAACAAGCTCCTTTATCTTTTTAGCGAGTTCAAGACACTTTTCATTGGGATATTCAAAAGGAGGTTCGGCATTATCCCTCACCTCAATTAGAATGTCGTAGAAAGCTTTTTCTTGGAAAGAGATGCCGAGTTTCTTAAACTCCATCTTGTCGGTCTGGAGTTCGCCGAACAATGATTTTAGTTTATCGGTAAGAGTCCTGATGCGGTCTTCAACCATACCAACCGTAGAATTTACGGCCTGACCGGTCACTTGATTGACGTATGTGAGTCGGTCACGGTTATGGTATTCCTCAATAGTGGCTTGAAGGAGCTTGTAGAAGTGCTCGGCACGGCTCTTGTTTGTTTTCTTATACTCCTTGATAGCTTTGCGAAGGAGCTTGACAAGAAGTTCAAATTTCGTGCATGGCATCTTCACGTCTTCAAGCTCCTTAAGGAAATCATCGCCATAAATATCAATCTCGCCTTTCATGTCGAAGATGGTTTCAACGCTACTGCACGAGATAGCCTCTTTTACCATTTGTTCCACATGGCGGTTCATACTCTCCACATCGTGATGGCTGTCGGTAATCTTGATGAGGTATGAATATACACCCATCAGTAACTGCGCCCATGTCACTTCTTCATCGGACAACACACCGGCGGGATTACAAATGTTGTAAGCCGCTTTAAGCCGCTTGACGTGTGACTTAAATGCCGTCGTTGCTTTTACGTTACCTTCATATTCCACGCCTTTGGTTTCTTCCATAAGAAGAAATTCCACCGCACTTTGCAAGCATTGGAGTCTGGCGAGAGCATTGTCGCCGAAGAAATCGGAGAAGTCGAAGCCATGCGTAATCTGACGCAGGATTTTAAGCTCGTTACGGAACGCATCAAGTGCAAGGTTTACATTGCCTACTTCTCCCGGCTCGTCTCCACCATACTTTTTCATAGCTTGTTGAAGATTGGAGTGGATGCCGAGATAGTCAATGATGATGCCGTTTTTCTTCGTATCACCACTAATGCGGTTGCCGTCTTCATCAAGCACGACATTCGAGAACTTGCGGTTTACCCGGCTGATAGTCTGAATAAGAGTATGCTTTTGCAAAGGCTTGTCGTTGAAAAGCATATTAAGGCTTGGCACATCGAAGCCCGTAATCCACATATCAACAACTATCGCGATTCGGAAGTTACTTCGTTCGTCTTTGAACAACCGGTCGAGGTCTTTGCGATGCTGTTTGTCCCCAAGAAGCTTGTACATAGCCTTGTTATCGTTCTTGTCGCGGGTGGCAACAACATTCACAAATGGCACGGCCTCCATTGAGTGGAGTTCATCTTCCGAATACCACGACTCATCAAGTGCCTTGACTGACTTGCCCCATTCCGGTCGCAACATTATTATAGCATTGTATAGGTCATAGGCAATCGTGCGCTCATTGCATACAATCATTGCCTTTTGAAGCAATTCCGGCTGGTCTTCTGTGCGCTTGTCGTAATACGCGATGATATCACGCGCCATACGTTCAAGACGGTCGGGGTTGCCAAGAATGACGTTAAGGCTCAACATTGCACGTTTACTTGTGTCTATGTCATCGGTCTTCGCACCTTCTTCCTCACAGGTTTTATAGTATTGCTCTATAAGATTGCTTTGCTCCTTGTCAAGATTCACATGAACAAGCCGAGGTTCATAACTGATATCAACGGTAATATCATCTTCCCGAGCCTGACGCATGGAATAGCTGTCCACAATACCACCGAAAACATGAATGGTTTCGTCAATGGGAGTTCCGGTAAATCCCACGTATGTGGCATTTGGGAGTGCATCACGCAGATACTTTGCAAAGCCGTATGTGATAAATGCGCCAAGTTTGCTGTCGTCAGTCGGGCAGACAGCTTCTTTGTCGTCTTTCTTACGGTCTATGATGCGGAGCTTTGAACCTGTATTGTTTTGAGTACGGTGTGCCTCGTCGGATATGCAGATGATGTTGCTGCGATTGCTCAAAAGTCCGGTTTCCGACGAGAATTTCTGAATAGTGGTAATATAAACGCCGCCCTGTTCACGCATGGAAAGTTCCTTTCCCAAATCCTCGCGGCTGTCGAAAGTCCTGACCGCGCCATTGCTAAGGAATTTCACGGAGTTTGCAAACAGTTTCCCCGTCTGGGTTTCGAGGTCTTCGCGGTCAACGATGATGAGAACCGTAGGACTACCGACTTTGTCCTTGCAGCGGAGAGCAAGCTGGCGGGCGAGGAAAAGCATGGTGTAGGTCTTGCCACAACCGGTAGCGCCAAAGTAGGTGCCGCCCTTGCCGTCACCGCCATGCGAGCGGAGATGAAGCATAATGTTGTCACGAAGCCTGCGTGTCGCGAAGAATTGCGGATAACGGCACACCACCTCTATTTCTTTCCCCTCGTTTTCCTTCTGCATGGCATATTCCTTATCGGGGAAATAAACAAAATCGCGGATAATGCTTACAATACGCTTGGGAGCAAGTGCGCCCTTAATCAAGGAGCGCAACTCGTCCACTCCTTTTGCGGGCTTATCTTCGTTATTAACTTTCTTCCAAGCGTAGAAAAATTCGTAGTCGGCAAACACGTTGCCGATGCGCGAATTAGAGCCGTCTGAAATAATCGCAAGCGAGCAGTATTTCAGCAGATTCATAATGTCCCGGCGATAACGCACGGTGATTTGCGAGTGGGCATCGCGGATGGTAGCGTTGGCGTCAATAGGATTTTTCAATTCGAGAATGGCAACAGGAATACCATTGATGAAAAGCATCACATCGGGTATTCGGGTCTCTTGCCCTTGGTGCATCTCAAACTGATTGACTACACGAAAGATATTGTTATCCCAACATTCGAAGTCGATATAGTCGAAATGGAAAGCGCTTTTGCGCCCGTCCGGATATGAAAAGTCGAAGCCGTCACGATAAAGTTCAACCGCGTTGAAAGTGGCCTCGTAGTCGGTAACACCGCCGATGTTGCGTAGGCGGGCAACGACGGTATGAATCTCATCATCGGTAAGCCCTTGGTCGGCATAGCGAAATTTGATGAAGTCCCGTAAATCGTCTTCGATAAGGGCTTCATCGACACGGCGGTTGTGAACCTGTTCGCCGTGAGTGTACTGCCACCCTTCAGCTTGGAGCAGTTCCACTACCGCTCTTTCGTATTCGCTCTCGTAATATTTTCCGTTTCGTGGCATAGGCTATGAATGTATGATGTGCTGCATCAGGGCAGGACAGATTGATTTAAGTTGTTGTGTCGCTTCCTCGGCTATTTCCTTGGCTCGTCGGGCACAATGGTACAGATCGATAAGAGCTTGTTGAATATGTATGGGTGGGACAGGTACTTCAATTTGAGAAATGTCAGCGACTCTGCAATATTCACGAGCAGACCCCCAACCTAAAAATTCACAATGACGAGCAAATTCATCTCGTTTTATGAAGATATTGAGAAGTTCAGGATAGATATAATCATTTATAATTTCAAAGATTTCATATAAAGAAGAACATATACCTTTATCTATATCAGTGTTAAGAGCGATAGAGTTAACTTCCATACGAGCAGGATTAAATACGAAATCGTTTTTATAAAACACGTTATATTTTGAAAGGTCTGCGTCTTTTTGTTTAGGGTTAATGAATCCTTCACGAGAAACGCCACGAATAGGCAAAACAGCATCGCCATCATATTTTTCTCTGCGTTGTCGTATAAATTCGCCCATTTTCTTTTTGGGCATCGAGTGCTTCAATTCATCCATTTTGGCTTGGCAGATGTCGAGGAGTGGTTGCGCGATTGCTTCGTTCTCCTCTTTAAGACGGCGAAGCCCCTGCCAAATATCCACTATTTCCTGCTGACGCTCGATATCCGGCTCTCCATTCTTATAGGGTACAGGGATTTTAATGTCGCAAAATGTATTCCAAGAAAGTGTCTCTCGTGCACTTCCCCACGAATGGAAGCGAGCAAACCGATTAAAATCTTGCCTTGTAAACCAAAGGAATAAATATTCTGGAGTAATATTGTTCCTAAATATGTGGAAAGTTGTGTAAATTGATGAAATAAGATAAGATTCCTTTGAGTCATTGAATGCTAATGCAATCTTATCTCCACGACGAGAAGTATCGGGAACATACGCAAATTCCTTAGGCTTAACAATTTTATAGGATGTCAATGATATGCCCTCAAGATTCGCTTTCGTTGGTGTGAATACTTTATCCACGCTAATCCCTCTGACATTCTTCTCTGTCAAAGTATTGGTACGATTCCTGTCATCCAATTGCTGAATGAAATCGCCAAGCCTAACCCATCGTATTTCCTTACTCTGCGTCATTAGTCGGATGTTTAGGAAGTTTTGCAGAGTTGCGTTCAATTTTCTTCTCATTAGACGCGACTCTGCGCTCAATTTTCTTGATGTCTTCGGCGGGTGGAAGCTCTTCCGGACGAATACCGCGCTGTCCGAGCATGGAACGAACACTGCGATTGTTGCCGCAATGTTCCTCGGTAATAGAAGCCTCACCGTGTAAATCCTTTTGCTCAACATTGTAGTTGGTCATTTCGGTAGCGAGGTTCTTGGCTGCAATTGTCAGAGTCGGTAGATAGTCGGCAAGGGCACCGGACTTAACGCCTAAACGCCTTTTCATCATTTCGGTGGTAAATCCGCCGAAAAGCACCGTATCACCTTTTGAGCGTATGCGCCCGAAACCTTTGTCATCAACGCCACGCTCGTAGATATTCTGCGAGAGTTGCTTCTCGGAAGCACGAAGTCTGTCTCGAGCCTCAATTCGTGCTATATGGTTGATATGCTCGGCAATCAATTCTGCCCTGCGAGTTTGCACGGCGAAATAGCCTTGCGCGAATGCGACTTCCTCTTTCTTCGGGTCTCCGTTTTGAGCTATCAGATAACAGGCAAAACGAGTAAGCATGAAGTCTTGTATGTTTCGCTTCGCTCCACTGCCAAGAGTGACCATTTTCGTGACCTCACGAAAATGGTCATCAATGTTGATATTCTGCGATTTGCATGATTCGATAGCCCGATTGATGGCTACTTGGAAATTCTCCCATCTGGCATAGCCGAGAAGTGGCTGAAGGTCGCGTGCAAACCATACTTCCATGTCGTTACCCTCGTCGTCTTTGATGATTTGGGTAATGCCATTGAACGTTGATGTATGTTGGGTTACTTTGATTAAGTCCATGGTATCAGAATTATTTGACGCTATAGCCTATGGCATTGAATGCGTTGATTAAAGATTGGCGGTTCTCCTCCTGACGGGCGAGAAGGTCTTTTACTTTTGCCCCGGCATCAGCAAGCACTGCATTGAAGTCAAGTTCGTTATCCCGGTCAACAAACTCAATGTAGCGACTTGGTACGAGGCTCCAGCCGTTTTCTTCGATGGTTGTTGAGGAAACAGAACGATATAACTCCGGCTGTTCGTAGTTGCACGGCTCAGCCGTTGTCTGCCAGTCGGTATAAATCTTATGCGCTGCCGCTATCTGTTCAGGTGACAGCTTGACGAATCTCTTTTCGTAGATATTATTGTTCCAAGAGCGCAAGTCCACGAAAAGGACTTCTCCCTTGCGGTCACGCAGTTTGCGGCCATTCTCTATGCCGCCTCCTTTATTCTCGTTCAGAATCCAAAGAGTAACAGATATGTCAGTGGCGTAGAACATTTCGCGGGGCAGGACGATAACGGCTTCAATCTTGTCATTACGTATAAGGTTCTCACGAATTTTGACCGTGTCTTCATCATCGAGAGCACCATTGGCAAGGAGAAAACCGGCACGGCCTTTACCCGGTTTCAGTTTGGAAAGCATGTGCAGAATCCAAGCAAGTTAGCATTGCTTTCGGGAGGAGTGCCATAATCTTTCCAACGCAAGTCGTTCTCAAGGCTCGAATCGTACCACTTCTTGAGGTTGAACGGTGGGTTTGCCATGATGTAGTCGAAAGTGCGACCACGATGCTGATCATTGGTGAAAGTAGAAGCGTGGCGGTCGCCAAGATTATAGGATAGACCACGGACTGCCAAATTCATCTTTGCGAGGCGGTAAGTTGTCGGGTCGGACTCCTGGCCATAGACATTTATGCCAAGAGTGTTTCCTCCATGCTGTTCCACAAATTTGGCACACTGAACAAACATACCGCCGGAGCCGCAACAGGGATCATAAAGAGTGCCGTCGAAAGGTTCAATAAGGGTTGCTATCAATTCAACAATGGATTGAGGGGTATAAAATTCGCCGTCCTCCTTATTTGCATTGATGGCAAAAGCTTGCAAGAAGTATTCATACACATGACCAATCAAGTCGCGCTCCTTAAATTTTTTATGTGATATCTTGTCGATTTCGTCCATCACCTGCTTAATGACGTTGCCTTCCGTACCTGAGTTTACAAACAGGGCAGAAGGCAGGGCGTTTTTAAGCTGAGATTCAGAATCCATCAATTTTGTTGTAGCATCGTCGAGAGCAACTGCGATACTCTTAGGCTCAATCAATTTAAGCGACTCCCAATCGGTTTGTGTAGTAAGCATAAACACACCTTTCTCACCGAAAGCAGACCGTTTGGAAGTGATAAGCATTTCGGCAAATTCCGGGTCATCCTCATTCTCCTTGCGAATCTCATCGCATCGGTCGTGATAGCGTTCTGAAATGAATTTGAGGAACACAAGCGTAAGAAGCATATCACGCTTGTCTGTAAGCGAGGCACGACCGCGCAGGGAGTCGCGACAACTGAACAATATATCTTCGAGGACTTCCTCTTTATTTTTCTTCGTAATAGCTTTCTTTGCCATAATCAGTCATTGTTACCGCCATTTATCAGTTGGCGTGGATCAATTTTTAAAAGTTCTGCAATCTTCACAAGCATATCAAGGGAGGGCTGCATTCGGTTGGAGCACCATCGGGAAACTGTGGCCTCGTTTTTCCCTACTTGTTCGGCCAACCACTTCCCGGTTTTTCCGTTCTCGACTAATACAACCTTAATCCTGTTGATTTTTCGCGATTCCATATCACTTAGCTTGTTGATGAATTACAATACTTTGACATTGAACGCAAAAGTACAAATTTAATTTGAGATATACGCCTTTGATACTCAAAAAAAGTGGCTTAAACGCAATATTGTCCTAAATAAATTTTGAGCATGAGCTAACTGACTATACTGTTAAGTATAGCCTCGAGAGTTCAAAATCAATCCCCCCTAATCGTTTTCGATGGTTTCGGGAGGTGGTGTAAATGGTTGATCAAGCCATTTTTGGAGGTCGATTTTGGTAAATGTGTTCAGCCGGAGCGTGACCACAAGGTTAGCCAATGCCCATTTGTATCTTGCGATGTGCTTTAGCCATGTCAGAATCAGCATTGTAGTCATAGCAGTCCATATTTGGGTCTCTACGGCATTGCGGGATGTGCCGATAAAGCCCTTGATGCGTAGCAGTTGCTTGAGGTTGCGAAAGAAGATTTCTATGTTCCACCGAGCCTTGTACAGAGCCGCTATGCTTGATGCTGCCAATGTGAAGTTGTTTGTGAGTAACTCAATTTCAAAACCGTGTTCATCGTTCCATACTGCGATGCGACGTAAACGTTTGGGATATTTGGATTTGGCCGCCGAGAGTTCGAACTCGATTATTTCGTCAATAAGTACATTCTGAGCGTGTTTTTCAGGCAAAGGCAACTCCTCTATGGATTTGTACCGGATATTGTCTTTATGACGCACTACAAAGAACACGTTGCTGCTGTCCCAATTATTCAGCAATGAGTAGTCACAGTAGCCTCGGTCGGCTACTACAATACTATACGGATGTAACTCAATATCAAAAGCAGCTTTGTTGTCGGTGGTTTTGCCATCGGTGATATTCACGAACTCCGGCAAAAGACTGTCATAGTCCAATAGCGTGTGCATCTTGACCGCCCCCTTGGTGGTAGTGTAATGTGCCCAGTCATATATTGACAGAGTCAATGACACCAATGTGGAGTCGAGCAGTTTTATCGGCATCTTGAAACGGAACTTTCTTCGTTGCCATAGGGCTTGCTGTCCGAAATACTGAAACAACGAGTAGAATATGCCGCGAAAAACCGAACTGTCTCGGTTGGCGTTCTGATATGCTACCGTTGACTTGGATGGTGCACGATTGATTCCCAAATGATTGAGGTTGCCGGTGGCTGATTTCAGCCCGTTTGAGATATCTCTGACTGAATCACATCCTGAGAATTGGCTGAAAATCATGCTAACAAACTGACTCCATGTATTGTAGCCCTTACAATGCTTGTCTGACCCCGAAGATTTTATGATTTTCCTGATATTTTCTTTCGGGAGATGTGATATTACCTGTGCGAAAAGTGTTATATTTGCCATAGGAAGTAGATGAGTTGGTAGCTCGCTACTAAGGTAGTCATTTTACCTTAGTTCTACTTCCTTTTTATTTGTTCTCCCAATTTATTTAGGACAATATTGGCTTAAACGGCAAAATTTATCCGTTTTGTCCATTCTTCTGTATTACGAAAGACATGGTATGCTTCTCTTTTGTGCGTTTGCCTTGTTCGACTGTTATTGACCACTCTATTGAGAGATAAGAGAAAAATCTATAGACCTTATAATTGCGTTTTGGATTTTTATTGCTACTTTTGCACCAAGACGATAGGTCGTGTTAAGCAACTTGCAGCAAAGCGCAGAAATAGACACGGTTGCCAATTCGTTATCCAAATTTCTGCCGTTCTTCCGAACCTCCTATGCTTAAAGAGGTTATAAGATTCTTCCAGAATTACACAAAAATTACATGGCAATCGGAGAGTTTTCATATAAATCCGGGAAAAACAGACGTGCCGCTTTACAAGAATGATAGGTTTCAAGAAGTACAAAAACGATGCGTACAAGAAAAATTTCACCGTTTGTCATGGAATCTATAGCCAAAGCCCAGCATCAAATTATTGGGATCTTTAAACTTGCTCAACTGGTATCCTACGTGCAGAAATAAATGGCGCGTAACGTAAGTTTTGAGAGCGAGAATTTGGTAGAAACCCTTCGTATCATCTCCACTGCATATCAGGTTTCGCCCAAGTCCGGCATTGATTGAGAAAATAGGCATCACCAGTTCCGCCCGAAGGGACAGCCCCACAGCAAATTGCTTCCGGAAAGGAGGATGATGAAACTTTAATCCATCCGAATAAGTTCCTTCCAATTTATAATCTTTGATATTAGCACTCTCGTCATACTGCGCATCCACGGAGAGTCCCGCCCGGAAATAGTTGTTGAGATTGTACATCGGAGCAAAATTGAGACCTACAATACCAAATGAACCGGGAACCAAACTCGGCACATTGTCTTTGACGAATCCTTTTTTGCGGGTGGCACCATATACTACCAAATCATAGCTGACATGCGGCTCTATAAAAAGCCGTTTGGAGTCCACTGCTCCTGATGCGCCATCTGCAGCGTCAAAGATACGTACGACGCCGACTCTTCCCCCAATCACATTGAGTCCACCATTGGGATAATGTGTATTCCCGTTGGAAAAATGAGTTAAATCCACACCTGCCGCAAGCTTCCATTGCGGATGAAGTTGCCAATTCAGAAAAAATCCCAGATTGATGTATGCATTGATTTCAGAACCGATTGCCATATTCCTTTGGTTGTATAGTTCGTCATATTTCCTCCAACCGAAAGAAGCTCCGAAATTCCACTCATAGTCTAACGAAAGACGACGGGAAAGCTGCATAAGAGGCGCACCCTGAAATACATACACATTCACCGGATTTCCCAGTTCATCAGGACGGGAAAAAGTATTATATGAAACACCGACACCCTGATAAGCATGAGAATACAGCTTGCCCAAATAGGAATTTGGGCTGAACCGGAAAGTGTACTTCAGATGTAGGGAAAGTGATTGGTCGATGGCTTTCTGCTGCGCATTGTCTCCCGCGAGGAAACTGTTCGTCGGAGCCACATAGCCCGGACGGATTTCAAAACCAATCTGATGGATTAGTGCATGATTCGCACTGTCATTCCGTTGGCTGACAGGCTCCGAGACAGTCTGAGCATTCAGTATCCCGTCAACAGCCGGAAGCGCCAGTAAACAAATAATGTACAATAAGCGTCTGGTATTCATATTTCTATTTATGGATATTTTCGCGTGTCACCTTATGATTTACAGGCATTTTGCTTTCCAGCATACCAGTTATGATCCGCTGTTTCCCGGTCTTGGGATGAGTGGCATAAAGGGTGTATTCCGTTTCAAACCATTCATAAACTATCAGCAAGCTGATACGCTGAGTGGAAAAAGGCGGAATAGGAATCTCTATCTGCTCCGTATTTGGGAAAGGCAACATTTGCTGTGTAGAAGTATATTGCGCCTGCTTACCGTGCATTGCCAATTCTTCGTTCTCAATGCTTGGTATCTCTACTGTCGGGATATCTCCTCCCAGTAGCTGAAAAGCCTCGGGCTTATAGCTTTTGAATGCCACCTTATAATTAACATTCTCGTAAGGTTTCAACGAGTATGAAAAATCAATATCCCAACCGTTATTTTGCACAAAACTCTGTACCATCTCTATTTTCTGCGCATAAGAATATCCATTTAAAGAATAAGTGATACGATCGAGCACATATCTGTCTGATGGTGAGATATTGACGGATATTTCCTGTGCCTCATACTCGTTGCCCGCTATAAGTATGAGATGAAAATGAGCAGGACGGATATTTTCGCCCACTATAATTTTCAGTTCTTTGGGATTGCTGCGTTCGATGATGAAATCGGTCAGATTCTCATCACACACAATCTTGCCCAATCCTTTCAAGCACGGAATTTGTTCTTTCGCTATCAAGTTATTATCCGCATCGTAAACTTTATATTGACAGGAAAAGCTACTATCATAAGTATGTACTTCTAACAAATCCCAATTGGAGGATGCAAATTGAATAATTGCGGCATCACCGTTTCCGTCTAAAGCCAGTTCGGAATCGGAAGAACGGAAGTCGTCGACAAATACGTCACCGTTACAACTATAAAATACCAATGGAATAAGAAGATATACCATTAAGTCTATGCACTTTTTCATGCCATTGTCCTTTTGTTATTTTTGTCAAGAACAAAAGTAGTATATAAAATTAAAAACTCAACACTCTGTATTCAATTAATATTCAATTCTAATCAAAGAATCTCTTCTAAATAAAAATTGGTGATCGATGCTAAAAAACAATTGGAAAGGTATGTAACAAATGAATGGATCCCGCAAAATAAAGGAACAACAGAACTGAAGAGTATCGTATTGTCCTTTAAAGACAGGAAACTGATAAAAGCAGAAAAGGTATAAGGTCCCCTATATATAACCAAGGTATATCGAAAACATCTTTCCCGCTCTTCTTTCAACAGAGAGAAAAAATCGCTCAAAATAAGTGACACTATATTGTTGATAATCAACATACAACAAAATAACCACGAAATAAATGCGAAAAAATATCCTATTTTTTTCGCGAATTGTTTGTCAGTTTTAAAAAAGTTCCTACCTTTGCATCCGCAATCAAGAAACAAATACAGTTCAAGAAAGCAAAACGCAGAAATGCAACAATAGGATGGCCCGTTCGTCTATCGGTTAGGACGCAAGATTTTCATTCTTGAAAGGGGGGTTCGATTCCCCCACGGGCTACAAGTAAAAAGAATAAAGAACTAAAAAACAGATTAGTCGAGATGGCAAATCATAAATCATCACTGAAAAGAATCAGACAAGAAGAGACAAGAAGACTTCATAACAGATATTATGCTAAGACCATGAGAAATGCTGTTAGGAAGCTTCGTGCAACTACTGATAAAGCAGAAGCAGTTGCAATGTACCCAGGCATTACGAAGATGTTGGATAAGTTGGCTAAGGTGAATATCATTCACAAAAACAAAGCTAACAATCTGAAATCCAAGTTAGCTCTTTATATTAATAAGCTCGCTTAATAAAGCGATATTCAATATTTTTTAATTTATACTTTTGGGCTGAACTATCAAGTTCGGCCTTTCTCGTTTATAATCCACTGATCATTAAAACCATCAAGAATAGAGAGAAACCACCCGTTTTCTTTATTTTTTCACTGATTATTCTTCGTCAGGTCGACATTTTTCACTATATTTGCTCTGTTATTAAAGTTAGAAAGACAATTATGAGCGAAGAACAAATCACTCCCAATAACGGGTCTTATTCTGCGGATAGTATCCAAGTATTGGAAGGTCTTGAAGCAGTAAGAAAACGCCCTGCGATGTACATTGGCGACATCAGCATCAAGGGACTTCACCACTTGGTATATGAGATCGTTGACAACTCTATCGATGAGGCATTGGCCGGCTACTGCGACCATATCGAAGTAACAATCAACGAAGACAATTCAATCACAGTACAGGACAACGGACGTGGTATTCCGGTAGACTATCACGAGAAAGAAAAGAAGTCAGCACTGGAAGTTGCCATGACTGTATTGCACGCCGGAGGTAAATTCGACAAAGGATCTTACAAGGTATCCGGAGGTTTGCACGGTGTAGGTATGTCTTGCGTGAACGCACTGTCTACCCACATGACCACGCAAGTATTCCGTAATGGGAAAATCTACCAACAGGAATACGAGATCGGCAAGCCGCTTTATTCTGTAAAGGAAGTCGGTACAGCCGACATTACAGGAACTCGCCAACAATTCTGGCCCGATGCCACCATCTTTACCGAAACAGTATACGATTACAAGATTCTAGCCTCACGTCTGCGCGAATTGGCTTATCTAAACGCAGGTTTGCGTATCTCTTTGACTGATCGTCGAGTTGTGAACGAAGACGGAAGTTTCAAAGGTGAACAGTTCTATTCAGAAGAAGGATTGAGAGAGTTCGTACGTTTTATCGAGTCTTCACGCGAACATCTGATTAACGATGTCATCTACCTGAACTCAGAAAAACAAGGAATTCCTATCGAAGTGGCTATCATGTATAATACGGGATTCTCCGAGAATGTCCACTCATACGTTAACAATATCAACACTATTGAAGGTGGTACGCACCTGGCCGGTTTCCGCCGTGCGCTGACTCGTACACTGAAGAAATACGCTGAAGACAGCAAGATGCTGGAAAAGGTGAAAGTTGAAATCTCGGGAGATGACTTCCGTGAAGGTTTGACTGCCGTTATTTCCGTAAAAGTGGCTGAACCACAGTTTGAAGGACAGACCAAAACAAAATTGGGTAACAACGAAGTGATGGGTGCTGTCGACCAAGCCGTAGGTGAAGTATTGTCATACTATCTGGAAGAACATCCGAAGGAAGCAAAAGCAATTGTCGACAAGGTAATTCTTGCCGCTACCGCACGTCACGCTGCAAGGAAAGCCCGTGAAATGGTACAACGTAAGTCACCGATGTCAGGTGGTGGCCTGCCGGGTAAGTTGGCCGACTGTTCGGATAAGGATCCTTCAAAATGTGAACTGTTCCTCGTCGAGGGAGACTCGGCAGGTGGTACAGCCAAACAGGGACGTAACCGTATGTTCCAGGCTATCCTCCCATTACGCGGTAAGATTCTAAATGTGGAAAAAGCCATGTATCACAAGGCTTTGGAAAGTGATGAAATCCGCAATATCTACACAGCGCTCGGTGTCACAATCGGAACCGAAGATGATAGCAAGGAGGCGAATATAGAAAAGCTGCGTTATCACAAGATTATCATCATGACCGATGCCGATGTCGATGGTTCTCACATCGACACACTGATCATGACGTTCTTCTTCCGTTATATGCCGCAGATTATTCAGAACGGTTATCTGTACATCGCCACTCCCCCGCTCTACCTCTGCAAAAAGGGTAAAGTAGAAGAGTATTGCTGGACAGACGCACAACGCCAGAAGTTTATCGACACTTACGGAGGCGGTTCGGAAAATGCAATTCATACACAGCGCTACAAAGGTTTGGGTGAAATGAACGCCCAGCAGTTATGGGAAACAACCATGGACCCCGAGAACCGTATGTTGAAACAAGTAAATATTGAAAACGCTGCAGAAGCCGACTATATCTTCTCCATGTTAATGGGCGAAGATGTGGGACCACGCCGCGAGTTTATTGAAGAAAATGCAACGTATGCAAATATCGATGCATAATTTTTATATTACGTTTTTATAAACCAACCTCACATCTTACAACGAGGAAACGCCGATGGCGAAGGAACCTCCTTCGATCGGCGTTTTTCTTTTGTCTGAAAAAGCTTTCATGTTCGAACAGTCAACCGTCTATCTCTTAATAAAACATAACTAGAGAAACGTTTTCCATACAAAATCACTATATTGCATGAAAAGCAAAGAAAACATGAAAACTATCACCTCCAATCCGTTATTCGCAAAGATCAGATTATTTCTTATAGTACTGACTTCCTGCGTGATCGCGACCTGCATCTTCTTGAGGGACATTCATTAAATATTATAAAATGAGCCAACTAATTCATACACAAATTATTGCGAATTAGTTGGCTTTTTAGTATCTTTAGGTATTCCCCCGAAAACAAGGTTTGACGGCCCAAACGGGGGAAATTCCCCAACTAAGATATGGCTAAGATACAAAAAATTTCAGAAATCCACCCAACTTTGGGCTTTACAGAATTTGATATTCTGGAAAAATACCGCAAGAGTTTTCATGAGAGTGAGCTTGGCAGGCTTCATTCGGTCTTTCCATTTGATCGTATGGCAAAAGCCGCAGGCCTGTCTGAACAACGTTGGGGCCGCAGGAACATATTCAGTCCTTCCGCAAAGATCGCCCTTATGGTCCTGAAGGCATACACCGGATTCTCCGACAGGAAACTGGTGGAACATCTGAACGGGAACATACACTACCAGATGTTCTGTGGAATCATGATCCCCCCGTCCCTTCCCATAACCAACTTCAAGATAATCAGTGCCATCCGTAATGAGATAGCATCCCGCCTTGACATTGATTCCTTCCAGGAGATCCTGGCTTCACACTGGAAACCTTATCTTGATAACCTTCACGTCTGCATGACCGATGCCACATGCTATGAGAGCCACATGCGTTTTCCTACGGACATGAAACTCCTTTGGGAAAGCATCGAATGGCTCTACAGTCATATATGTCGGCATTGCAGGGATCTGGGCATAAGGCGTCCGCGCAACAAATACAGGAATGTGGCGGAATCCTATCTGTCCTACTGCAAGAAAAGAAAGAGGAGAGCTTCAAGGACAAGAATGCTTAAGCGCCGTATGATCAAGCTTCTTGAAAAGCTCCTCAGTCAAAGGGATGGGCTCCATAGCGAGTACGGTGCTTTACTCCGATATACACAGGATTACCATAAGCGTCTTTCCATCATCAGAAAGGTGCTTGTACAGGAAAAGGAAATGTTTGAAGGGAGAAAAGTCAGTGACCGCATCATCAGCATCGACCGTCATTATGTACGTCCCATCGTCAGAGGCAAGGAAACCAAGTCCGTCGAGTTCGGTGCAAAGGTCAATAATATACAGATAGACGGCATATCGTTCATCGAACACCTCTCGTTCAAGGCTTTCAATGAGGGGATACGCTTGAAGGACTGTATCCGTATGCAGCAGAAGCTGATGAATGTAAGGGTAAGATGTGTGGCTGCCGATTCCATATATGCCAATAATGCCAACAGAAAGTTCTGTACTAAATATGGGATATCCACATCCTTTGTGCGCAAGGGAAGGGAGGGCAAAGATGAGCCTTTGAGGAAGCTGCTTAGAAGCGAACTCTCAAAAGAAAGGGCCACACGGCTTGAAGGAAGCTTCGGCACTCAAAAGCAACATTACTCGCTCCCAAGGATAAAGGCAAGGAACAAGAAGACGGAAATCCTGTGGATTTTCTTCGGAATACATACAGCAAATGCCATACTGATGATTGACAAGATCAGGAACAGAACGGGGAAAGCTGCATGATATGAGTTTACTGAAAGAATCAGAAGAGGTCAGAAGACTTCTTCCGGAACTTAATGTCTTGTCAGATAAGAGTATATGAGAATATACCAATATTGTCCTAAATAAATTTTGAGCATGAGCTAACTGACTATACTGTTAAGTATAGCCTCGAGAGTTCAAAATCAATCCCCCCTAATCGTTTTCGATGGTTTCGGGAGGTGGTGTAAATGGTTGATCAAGCCATTTTTGGAGGTCGATTTTGGTAAATGTGTTCAGCCGGAGCGTGACCACAAGGTTAGCCAATGCCCATTTGTATCTTGCGATGTGCTTTAGCCATGTCAGAATCAGCATTGTAGTCATAGCAGTCCATATTTGGGTCTCTACGGCATTGCGGGATGTGCCGATAAAGCTCTTGATGCGTAGCAGTTGCTTGAGGTTGCGAAAGAAGATTTCTATGTTCCACCGAGCCTTGTACAGAGCCGCTATGCTTGATGCTGCCAATGTGAAGTTGTTTGTGAGTAACTCAATTTCAAAACCGTGTTCATCGTTCCATACTGCGATGCGACGTAAACGTTTGGGATATTTGGATTTGGCCGCCGAGAGTTCGAACTCGATTATTTCGTCAATAAGTACATTCTGAGCGTGTTTTTCAGGCAAAGGCAACTCCTCTATGGCTTTGTACCGGATATTGTCTTTATGACGCACTACAAAGAACACGTTGCTGCTGTCCCAATTATTCAGCAATGAGTAGTCACAGTAGCCTCGGTCGGCTACTACAATACTATACGGATGTAACTCAATATCAAAAGCAGCTTTGTTGTCGGTGGTTTTGCCATCGGTGATATTCACGAACTCCGGCAAAAGACTGTCATAGTCCAATAGCGTGTGCATCTTGACCGCCCCCTTGGTGGTAGTGTAATGTGCCCAGTCATATATTGACAGAGTCAATGACACCAATGTGGAGTCGAGCAGTTTTATCGGCATCTTGAAACGGAACTTTCTTCGTTGCCATAGGGCTTGCTGTCCGAAATACTGAAACAACGAGTAGAATATGCCGCGAAAAACCGAACTGTCTCGGTTGGCGTTCTGATATGCTACCGTTGACTTGGATGGTGCACGGTTGATTCCCAAATGATTGAGGTTGCCGGTGGCTGATTTCAGCCCGTTTGAGATATCTCTGACTGAATCACATCCTGAGAATTGGCTGAAAATCATGCTAACAAACTGACTCCATGTATTGTAGCCCTTGCAATGCTTGTCTGACCCCGAAGATTTTATGATTTTCCTGATATTTTCTTTCGGGAGATGTGATATTACCTGTGCGAAAAGTGTTATATTTGCCATAGGAAGTAGATGAGTTGGTAGCTTGCTACTAAGGTAGTCATTTTACCTTAGTTCTACTTCCTTTTTATTTGTTCCCCCCAATTTATTTAGGACAATATTGAGAATATACAGAAAAATGACAATAATAATGGCATATGAAGTGATTATACTCTATCATCTTCATATGCCATGGTATTTGGGGGGAACATTTACTGAATATTCCTTCTTGATCATTATCCATCCGGAAGCATGGGGTATGCCAACATGCGGAATTATAATCGCAGTGTGCATTTTGCTATATCAGCTATATTGCATACGCAAGAACCGGAAGAGAAATTAAATATATCGCTGCTTTTTCAGTTCTTCAGCAACAGCTGCCAACTCCTGGTACCATTCTTCACCGAACTTACGGATTAAAGGCTCTTTCAAAAACTGATATACAGGAAGATCCTCTTTTTTCCCTAGCAAAACCGCTGCTTTGCATACGTCCCAACGATGATAATTCACCGCTTTATAAGGTCCGTAATCTCCAATTCGGATCGGATAAAGATGACAGGATATCGGTTTATAAAAGTCTGTTTTACCTTCCCGATACGCTTTCTCAATAGCACAATAGCAGCATCCTTTCTCATCATAACAGGTAAATACGCAATCCTTATTATTTACAATCGAGGTTACCAAATCACCTTCTTCATCTGTATATACCACTCCCTGTTTCTCTATAATCGAACGGGCTTCGGGTGCCAGTTCACCCCAAATAACAGGCAACACTTCTTCCAGCTTCTCCACTTCATCCAGTTCCACAGGCGCACCTGCATCTCCCTCAATGCAACACTCCCCTTTACAAGCATTCAGGTTACAAAGGAACTTTTCCTTAAATACATCAAGAGACACTACTACATCACCAATCTGTATCATACTCAAAACTTATGCGAGACAAAAAAGGCGGAGTCCTACTCCGCCCTCCCAGTTATAGAAATCTAAATTACTTAATCAATACGTTTCCGTTCATTTCTGCTGGAACTTCCAGTCCCATAATTGTCAGAATCGTCGGAGCAACGTCTGCCAGACGACCATCTTCCACTTTTGCCCCCTTGTTCTCTGTCACGTAAATGCAAGGGACAGGATTCAAAGAGTGAGCAGTATTCGGAGTACCGTCTTCGTTCAAAGCATGATCAGCATTACCATGATCGGCAATGATAATTGCTTCGTAATCCTGTGCTTTTGCTGCTTCGATTACATCTTTCACGCAAGCATCTACAGCGACAACAGCCTTCTCGATTGCCTCATAAACACCGGTATGACCTACCATGTCACCATTGGCAAAGTTTACCACAATGAAATCATATTTATTCTCGTTGATGGCAGCCACCAGTTTATCTTTTACTTCAAAAGCACTCATTTCCGGCTTCAAGTCGTAAGTTGCCACTTTGGGAGAAGGAACGAGAATACGATCTTCTTTTTCAAATGGAGTTTCACGCCCACCATTGAAGAAGAATGTTACATGAGCATACTTCTCTGTTTCAGCGATATGAAGTTGGTTCAAGCCTTTGGAAGCAAGATATTCGCCCAATGTGTTAGGCACGTTTTCTTTGTCAAACAAGATATGAACACCTTTGAAAGAAGCATCATACGGAGTCATACAGTAATATTGCAGACCCGGGATGGTATGCATGCCAGCTTCCGGCATATCTTGTTGAGTCAATACGACGGTCAACTCTTTTGCACGGTCGTTACGGTAGTTAAAGAAGATAACCACATCACCCTCTTTGATTGTTCCGTCGCAATTAGCGTTTACAATCGGTTTGATGAATTCGTCTGTCACACCTTCGTTGTAAGATTCCTGCATGGCCTGAACCATATCAGTAGTTTTCTTGCCTACACCACTTACCAGCAGGTCGTATGCTTCTTTTACACGCTCCCAACGTTTGTCACGGTCCATAGCGTAATAACGGCCGATGATAGAAGCAATCTTGCCTGCAGATTTCTCGCAGTGTGCAGAAAGTTCTTCGATAAAGCCTTTACCGCTTTTCGGGTCAGTGTCACGACCATCCATGAAGCAGTGGATAAATGTATTGTTGATGTTGTATTCTTTCGCGATATCGCAAAGTTTAAAGAGATGAACGAGTGAGCTGTGTACCCCCCCATTAGAAGTCAGCCCCATAAAGTGAACATTCTTTCCGTTTTCTTTTGCATAAGAGAAAGCAGAAACAATCTCAGGATTTTTCAGGATACTGTTGTCGGCACATGCACGATTGATTTTCACTAAATCCTGATAAACTACGCGTCCGGCACCGATATTCAAGTGACCCACTTCCGAGTTACCCATCTGTCCGTCGGGCAAACCTACGTTTTCACCGCTTGCCTGAAGTTGGGAGTGAGGATAAGTGCTCATCAGATAATCCCAATAAGGAGTGGGAGTATTGAAGATTACATCGTCTTTCTTTTGGTCACCTAATCCCCAACCATCGAGGATCATTAAAAGGGCTTTCTTACTCATAATATTTCAATATTTAAATTATCATACTGATTTTCGGGCGCAAAGGTACAAAAAAGATGGTTACGTAAAGATTTAATCTATGTTAAGTTACGGAACTGAGGTATATCAGGCCATGGATATTTTTCTTACTTTGCAAAAGTATTTTCAACATGCCTATCAAAACTATTATTATTATGAAAACAGCTTTATTTTGTATCTTACTTTTGTTATCGGGTATCATATCCGCACAGACAATCGACAATCCTCCTTTCAAAGCCAGATCAGGAAATATTTACAACATCACCCGCATAGAACGTACTCCCGAAAATACAAGAGTATATATTCATGCCATCTTCCGCCCGCATTGGTGGATCATGGAGAATGGAAATACCTGTCTGGAAGATGCCGCAACCGGAAAGAAATATATGCTTAAAAGCGCTGAAGGAATCGAGCTCAAAAAAGAAGTCTATATGCCGGCTTCAGGCACAATGGATTATGTTCTCCTTTTCGAACCGTTGCCGTCAGAAATACAGACCATTCATTTTCTCAATCCTACTGGTTCCGAAGGCAATATTTATGACATATCGCTAGTCCCGCAAAAGAAGAAAGATTATTCTCCACTAGCCGTCATTAAAGGTAATTGGTTCAAAACGGACGGTTCCGGTTCATGGGAATACGGAGTTTACGACTCCATCAGCATTCTGAATAACCGGATATACACCAATGAAAATATCCGGAAAAAGGGAAAGCGGATTGAAATGACTTTAAGAGACAAACAGAGTCACGAGGAAATAGCTTTATCATTCACTCCGCAGAAAGACGGAACGTGTAAGATTCAACAGAAAGGAACAGAAGAATCTGTGTACAGCAAGGAAAGAACTCCGGTGACACTTGTTAATGCGGAAGATGACTTTCAGCAGTTCTTCCGTCAGGATTCAGCTTACCTGCAAGGGTATATAGACGGATACGATCCCCGCTTAGGATTCGATACCGGTCTTATTTTCCTGTCAAACGAACTCACCCGCGAAGATTATCCGACCGTTATTCCAATAGCTCCCGACGGTAGTTTCAGTTGTCATTTTACGATTAATCATCCGGTAGAATCATCGGTAGTACTGGGCAACAACTGGATTCCATTCTATATTGAGCCCGGACAAACGCTTACCATGTATATCGATTGGGAAGCGGTAATGGCACGCAGCCGTGCACGCGACCAGTACTTCCCTATCAGGAACACGGCCTATATGGGACCATCCGCACCTCTCTCCTACTTACTGAAAGACTTCGATAACCGGATCACCTATCGCTATGCAGATCTCACTAAAGCACAAAAGAGACTGACTCCGAACCAATATAAGGAACACATGAAACCTATCATCGCGCAATGGAAGCAGGTTGCAGACTCTGTAAGCCAAATCTACCAGCCCTCTCTCAAGGCAGTTCATCTGATAAAGAACAAAGTAGATTTGCAGGCCGGAAGTATGTTTTTTGATTTCTTGATGAGCCGGGATTATTACGCAAAGCAGGATAGTGCCAATCCGGCGTTGAAAGTAAAGGAAGACGATACCTATTACAGTTTCTTGAAAGATATGCCACTCAACGATGTAGCCGTACTTGCCAACACAAACGCAGGCATATTTATCAATCGTTTCGAATACATGGACCTGTTCCGGAAAGCGTATGCCGGTCCATCTTTTTCTCCATCAGACAGCATTGAGCGTACTTATCCGAAGAAACCTCTATTGACTTTCCTTAAAGAAAAAGGAGTGAAACTTAACAAGGAGCAGGAAGCGATAAGAGTTAAGCAGGAAAAGTTGGCAGGGAGTACGATCAAAGTTATAATGAAAGAATTGATGGATGAGAACAAGAAGATGGCATCGCTCTATGAAAAAGAACCAAAACTCATAGAAGAATATACGGCATTATATTCCCCCAAAAAGGAAGTCTCCCAGCAGGATGAGGATAGAATCTTTATAAGAATGAACCAAAGGCATAACTTCAAGAAAGATTCCATTATTGCACAATTATATCCTCTCCCCAACCCTCTGCTTTGGCAAATAGCCAAAGTCCGGAGCCTTAATTTCAACTTAGGGAATATCAAAGACAGCCAAGTAGCCCATGAATATGTAGACAGTATCAAACAAACACTCACCGAACCGTTTCTCGTAGCGGAAGCTGAACGAATGTTGGAAAAGACACACCCGGCAGATAGGACGAAATCTTATCAGCTGCCTGAAGGGAAAGCTACTGAAATATTCCGTAACATCATAAAGAATCATTCAGGCAAGGTTTTGTTTGTCGATTTTTGGGCAACTACTTGTGGTCCTTGTCGTGCAGGGATAGAGGCAACTGCCGACTTGCGCAAGAAATACAAAAACCATCCGGAGTTTCAGTTCATCTATATCACAAGTCAGAAAGACTCGCCGGAGAAAGCCTACAAAGAATATGTAGAAAAAAATCTAAAAGGAGAAGCCTCTTATTATGTTTCGGAGACAGAATTCAATTATCTGCGTCAGCTATTCCAATTCAACGGAATTCCACACTACGAACTTGTTGAAAAAGATGGCAGCATATCCAAAGAGCGTTTAAGCAGTTACAATATCAGGAAATATCTGGATAATCATTTCGAAATAAAAGCAGAATAGTATCAGCGCCTTTAAAAATAAAGACCACGAATAAAACCATATAAAAACAGCTTACCATCTGTAATCCTTTAGGAGGATTCTAAGAAGGTAAGCTGTAATTTATACGTTTTTATTCTATAGAGAATTAATTAAAAGAGAATGTTTAGAGAGAGAATTTATAATATCTTATCCTTCTTTGTTTACTTTTCTTTTATTCAATGGAATAGAAATTCCCAAGAATCCATTCACCGAGTTTGAATTCTTTCCTAAGAACATATAGTCGGTTCCGACAAATAACGGACCTAACTTAACAGCAAGACCGAACGACTTACCGGCGCTCTGAATCATTGAATAGCTCACCGCCAGATTGAAGTAGTTTTTCGGACGGTAATTGGCAGAGAGCGTCAACTCTGTCATCGCCTTCGGCTGTAAGAAACGAGTGGTAGACAATGCACCGACAGCCAGTTTGTTGTTGAAGAATCCGTATTCCGCACCCAGTACCAATGTAGCAGCCAAACGGGATTTGCGATTCTCTGAGGCATCGCCCACGCGCATCTGCAAGAGGTCGTAGTCCAACACATCCCCACCGGTCACACGATCCATATAGCCTTCGGCGTCTTTCTGAAACTCATTCACCACATCCATAATTGAGTTTGGATTATTGACATCTATTCTATTCGTATAATCACTGCCCTTCATGTTCAAGTCGGAAGCCGAAGCCGAAGCGATCTTTGTTGCATCTTTCTTCCACGACATAAAGCCTAAGTCGATCACAGACGCAGATACCGTCAGATTGTCCAAAATCTTATAAGAAGCCCCGAGGTCGATACCAAATCCATATCCGGCAATTCCCATATCCTTGGATTCAAAATCAAAATCATCAATATAACCATCTTGGTTCTCCACCAGATTCAATCCCTTGAAAGAGCTCTCCAACGCAACATCCAAATCTATTTGAGCCTGATAAGCGTCAAACTCTTTCTTCAATTCGTTAATCTTTGCCGGAGTATTATAATTACTCATCAAATAATTCTGATCTTGCAATTGGTTTATACGGGCATCCGATGGCAAATTGGCATTCATATAGACCCTATTCAGCTTCAACTGCATATTGCCTATCCCCAACAACGCCTTCACACGTCCGCCCACCGTCAAACGGTCATTGATTTGGCGGGAAAGCCCCAGTCCTATTTCCGTATAAGCTTGTATATGGAGTTCCTGTCCGCCAACGTCATAACGGCTGTTTCGCCAATTATCCTCAATACCATCCATCTCATTGAGGAACGTGAACAGATTCTTAGTCAAATTTGCACCAATATCCGTACGAAGACCAACGTTGAACGACCAGAAATTCTTTCCCTTATACCATCCGGCAGAAAGAATCTCCGTATTCAGGTTCAGGTTTAATGTATTGTTATCTTTCAGACGTCCCAAGAAATCCTGATTCCGATAAAACTCACCGTTGTCATCGATGATATCCACAATATCCTGATAGCCCAACGATGTGGAACTTACCGAAGCATTGAAAGCTCCAATCACGGGAATATTGACATACCCGCGTCCCGGTGCTAAAGCCGGATTCAGTTGTTGACGATAGTGCGTACCTTCCATGAAATAGGAAGTACGTAAGAACTGTGCATTTGCAGAAAGAGTGCAAACCAACATAATAAAAAATACCCCAGTGAGCCTAAAAGAGCATAATAGCTTGTTCGTTGTCATGATTTTAAACTTTTTAATTCTTATTATTGTTCGCAAAGATATAGCATTTCAATAACAAATAAAAGCATTAGGCAACTCTTTTTCAGCATAAATGGAACATTTTTACGATTACATAATACCAAATCGCGCATATTTTGCAAAAATATGTGAATAATGCACGTAAAATGAAACAAAACTATTTCAGAAGTCCAAAGTCAGCTGTCCGTCTCCAAGCAAATTGAATGTCATGCGATGGTAAGGAGTAGTACCACGTTCGGCAATAGCGGCACGATGTTTTTTAGTCGGATAACCTTTATTGCGATCCCAACCGTAATATGGAAACTCTTCGTGAAGACGATTCATATAATCGTCCCGGTATGTTTTGGCTAAGATAGAAGCTGCTGCTATAGAAAGATATTTTCCATCTCCTTTCACTACTGTGGTATGGGGAACACCGGGATACTTAGTGAAACGATTACCGTCGATCAACAAATGTTGGGGACGGGGGGTCAGTTGATCCACCGCACGATGCATCGCCAGAAAAGAAGCCCGCAGGATATTTATTTCATCGATTTCTTCCGGTGACACAATGCCAACCGCCCAGGCTATCGCTTCTTTCTCTATGACCTCGCGCAATGCATAACGTTGCTTTTCCGTCAGTTGTTTGGAGTCATTCAACAGTTCGTTCTTAAAATCCTTCGGTAGAATAACCGCAGCGGCGTATACCGCTCCCGCCAAACACCCACGGCCTGCCTCATCACATCCGGCCTCAATCAAGTTCTCGTTTAAATAAGGTAATAGCATAATTTTGATTGCTTCTATTTGGACACAAAGGTAATTCAAATAAGAACAAGGAGACCTTTTTGTCTCCTTTTTCTTATTTCTTCTCCGCTTCTTTTCAGAATAAGCTCCAAACTATAGTAAGTCCTGCCATCACAATGGCTACCATACTCATAAGCTTTATCCTATTCCCTTATCTCCGCACGGTAAGGAACAAATTACACATATATGAATTTGTTCGGCCCAGTACTGAAGCAGGTCGAATCATGTGCTTGAGTTACTCAAGTCTCCTACGTCATTTCATTGAGTGTAATACTTGTTTCGGTCAATTCTTCTGCTAACTATTTAAATAGAAAAACCGCCTTCAGCCTTCAGCTCTTCACCAAAGTCCTTGTTCATCGGCGTTTGGGCCTGAAAGCACTCCTGAAAGCAAATGTGTATAACTCCGGCTCCTTCTATACTTACTTCCAACAGAGGCTCTATTATTGCAAAACAAAGCCTGCATTTCATTGTAACAGAGGCGCTGTTATAACCAAACAGAGCCTACATTCACCTCACAATAGATAGTTCTACCGGCAAGTCTGAAAAAGGCTGAAAGCACTACCCCCCTGCCTACAATACCTTCCTGCAAGGGTCAATATGTTCCGCTTTCAGCCGCTATCTCCTTCTAGCAAGGCGTTTGCGGATAAAACTGAAACGGCTGAAAGCGGATTATAGTATGAAAATTCAATAAGAGGGTTTGGACCGGTTTCAATCACTGCTCTTTCCATTAAAAAAAGTGGAAAAATTTCGAAGTGTTTGACAATTAGACTTTTGATAAATCCACACTTTACACCATCAGAGTGGAAGAATACATATCAGCAAAGTGGCTTCTTACTGATTCCAAACACTATCATTATTACTGCCACGAGATGAAATGAATAAAGAAAAGTCACCATTATTCTTAATTAGAGTATTCCAAGGTTCTTTTAATATCCCCTTTAATTCGTAGTGCTTTAGTATTTGGTACTTTTATTTTAATTAATAATGTTTTATGCCCGATTTCATGCATTTTGACAGAATCACCTGCATCACGATAAAGACAAAATAACTTATATTTTGGCAATAATCGAATAGGGATCATATTTTCTGCTAAACTATAACAGTTTTGTGCTTTCCCTATTTGTCCCTGTTTCTTGTAAATATCTCCTAAATCGCAATATAATTCAGCACTTGGAATAACTTCTGCAGCCCGTCTTAATATAGTAAGACTCTTAATGGATGGTAAATTCTGATAACAATATTGGGCGTATATATCAAATAAGCGTGGTGTAGCTTCCAATCTTTTCTGGTGTTTCTCAATATATGCTTCTGCTTTTTTGCGATGTTGGAATGAAGACGAATGAAGTTGTCTAATGCTCTTTTCTAAACGATAGTAATTATGTCCATTCTTAACAATAATGACTAAACATATTATACCTATTATCCCCTCTATTAATTGTATTTTACAGTTAGTGGATATACATATAGCTTTCTTATATTGCATTCCACCTAATAGCAAGGGAATTAACAACCATAACAATAATACATCAAATGGATATGAGAACAAGGAAAAAGTAATCAAAGAAATGAATGCTCCTAAATAAATATTATTGTATTTCTGATAAGATGTATATCTGAATAAAATTAATATAATACCTAAAATTAGAATTATTCCTATTACTCCTTGCTCTACTCCTATACGTAAAAATTCATTATAGGGATAAGCTACATTATCTGCAAGGTTTTCATATTTTGAATGAGGATGAGTTTTAAAGTATTCTGCTTGATAATACATATATTTCTTTTCAAATGTTCCGATACCATGCCCTGTTAAAGGAGCATCAGCTATTATTTCGATTGAAACACGCCATATTAATAAACGTCCATCTGCAGAATCCTTTTTATAATAATAGATAAATGAAATGAATAGACATATTGGTATGATGATACCTATTTTTTGCATTAAAGTAAATGAACGTCTTCCTCCTTTTCTATTAAAAAGAAACAAACTAATTGAAGCTATTAATACCGACAACCACCCAGCTCGGGATTCTGTAAATATTATAGTAAAAGATAAAAGTATAAAAACTATAAATAAGATCCATTTTAGTCGAGTAGATTTTCGATGTTCCCAATAAAGACCTAGTACTACAGTTATTGCTATGGATAAGTACCCCCCTAATGGCCCCGGGTTATTAAATGTGCCTGTCATCTCAAATGTTGAATGCGAACAATCTATCCAATGATTTTTTTGGCAGAAGCAAATTACTACTTCTATTACTCCTAACGTGATAATTCCCCATAAAACCCACTGTTTTTGAGTGATCTTTTTTGCTATAGTATAGCATAAAATAAATGCGCATAATTTAGAGATTTCCCACAGATTCGTCTCATGTTGAGAAGTTACATAGAAATAGCATCCTGCTATTGTAATATAGCACAATAACAGGATGTCTATTATATTTAGATGAATTTTCTGCATGCTTATTTTTAAGAACAATAGCTCATATAGAAACTAAATGATTTATTGCAGATAATCCTTTACAATATCCGGTCCTATCTCTAATTTTATATTATGTTTCTGTAACTCTTCTATAATCTCTTTTAGATCAGAGTGATGAACGCAACCTAATCCATATCGACACGATATTTTTTTATGAGTAACAACACGAATATATATTGCTTTTTTACCTGTATCGTCTTTGAATATAATTTTTTCAATGTCTTTGTATAAAAAAGTACTACTCCCCCAAAAGTAGAATGAGTTTTTTAATGTAATACGATTATTATCTAAAATTATATAGTTAAATCCTGTAGCTGCAATTAATGACATAATTCCTAAAAATAACAGGAAAAATATTACATACAAATTAAATGAACCGTGGCTTATTCTTTGATAAATAAAAAAAATGGTAAGAGGAATGGCACATCCCCAAACTACATAATGTTTGAATATATTTTTTCGATAGACTTTCATTGTTTTAATAATTTAGTTATGCATATGAACAATCTTGAGATGACATATAAATATAGATATTGGCTCCATTTTCTAACTCTATTTCCAATAAAGTTGGAATATCTGATGTCGTCATTGTTGATATTAATCCCAAAACACAGCTAGTAACTCCAACAACTCCTACAATAGGTGCGGAAATCGGACAAAATATAGCAATGACTCCGACTGCACTTAACGCTGTGGAAACAGCTCCTACAATATCCGCATTTGATATATCCCCATCTGTAAATGCAACATATGTTTGATATGCTCCTACTCCAAATCCAACTCCCCCCAAAGAATTTCCAAATTTTGTTGCCAATTTGTCAACATTAGATTCATTTAAAAAGTTTAAGCAGGAAGTTAAAATTCCATTAGTGTTTAAGCCTACGCTTGCAGCTGTGAGCACAGCTTGCCCTTGACTCATTTTCACTTGTTGCACTTTTACATTACCATTTTTAAGGTCTGTACGAATTTTCTCAAGTCCTTCTCTTCCTAGCTCTGTGTAATCGGTCTCTTCATTGTCAGCCCACCAATCATCTCCTTCACCCCATTCCCACCACGGGTTATCATTGGAATCATCTGTGTTATCGTCCGGATCGGGGTCTGGTTCGGGAAAAGGATCAGGATCCGGTTCATTCGGTGTAACGTCTACTTCTGGTAGCCACACCGACTCAGGATTTCCATCTCCGTCATAGTCAACGAGAAATTGATCATTATTTGGATCATAATATAATCCATCTCCAACTACCCAATAATCATCGTATTGCCAATTATCGCTATCATCATAATTATTGTCATAGTCATCATTATAATTATAGTCATCTTCAAAACTACGAGTTTTGATTGAAGTACTTCTTTTTAAATGAATCCCTCCCAATATTGATTTGATTGTGGCAATTCGTTCTTGTGGAGTTTTGCTTTTATCTAATAATGAAGCTCCTTTCTTTTTTATGCCATTTTCATAACGATTTGCTCTGATTATTAAATCAGTCTGCGGCATTGAATAAATAGCAACGCCTGTAAATGTCCCCTTATCAGCACAATTTATAAATTTGTCACATACCTGGTCTTTATTTTTTCTTTCGTATTCTTTGTCAGGAATAAGAGTCAGAATATATTGTCCCAATAATTTCGTATGAGTATCTTTGACAATCAATAACTTCTGATAAGTTCTTACTACATTTATTGTTGCCTGTCCCAATTCATATGTTACATATATTGCTTTATATCGGAATCCTGCATCTATAGGTATGTCATAACATACTAAATTCTTTTGTGAAGAAGCTATAGCATTATCCCATTTAGGGCAATATTGTCCTAAATAAATTGGGGGGAACAAATAAAAAGGAAGTAGAACTAAGGTAAAATGACTACCTTAGTAGCAAGCTACCAACTCATCTACTTCCTATGGCAAATATAACACTTTTCGCACAGGTAATATCACATCTCCCGAAAGAAAATATCAGGAAAATCATAAAATCTTCGGGGTCAGACAAGCATTGCAAGGGCTACAATACATGGAGTCAGTTTGTTAGCATGATTTTCAGCCAATTCTCAGGATGTGATTCAGTCAGAGATATCTCAAACGGGCTGAAATCAGCCACCGGCAACCTCAATCATTTGGGAATCAACCGTGCACCATCCAAGTCAACGGTAGCATATCAGAACGCCAACCGAGACAGTTCGGTTTTTCGCGGCATATTCTACTCGTTGTTTCAGTATTTCGGACAGCAAGCCCTATGGCAACGAAGAAAGTTCCGTTTCAAGATGCCGATAAAACTGCTCGACTCCACATTGGTGTCATTGACTCTGTCAATATATGACTGGGCACATTACACTACCACCAAGGGGGCGGTCAAGATGCACACGCTATTGGACTATGACAGTCTTTTGCCGGAGTTCGTGAATATCACCGATGGCAAAACCACCGACAACAAAGCTGCTTTTGATATTGAGTTACATCCGTATAGTATTGTAGTAGCCGACCGAGGCTACTGTGACTACTCATTGCTGAATAATTGGGACAGCAGCAACGTGTTCTTTGTAGTGCGTCATAAAGACAATATCCGGTACAAAGCCATAGAGGAGTTGCCTTTGCCTGAAAAACACGCTCAGAATGTACTTATTGACGAAATAATCGAGTTCGAACTCTCGGCGGCCAAATCCAAATATCCCAAACGTTTACGTCGCATCGCAGTATGGAACGATGAACACGGTTTTGAAATTGAGTTACTCACAAACAACTTCACATTGGCAGCATCAAGCATAGCGGCTCTGTACAAGGCTCGGTGGAACATAGAAATCTTCTTTCGCAACCTCAAGCAACTGCTACGCATCAAGAGCTTTATCGGCACATCCCGCAATGCCGTAGAGACCCAAATATGGACTGCTATGACTACAATGCTGATTCTGACATGGCTAAAGCACATCGCAAGATACAAATGGGCATTGGCTAACCTTGTGGTCACGCTCCGGCTGAACACATTTACCAAAATCGACCTCCAAAAATGGCTTGATCAACCATTTACACCACCTCCCGAAACCATCGAAAACGATTAGGGGGGATTGATTTTGAACTCTCGAGGCTATACTTAACAGTATAGTCAGTTAGCTCATGCTCAAAATTTATTTAGGACAATATTGCATTTAGGGATAAAGTCACCTGGTGTTAGTCTTTTTCCTGCCTCTTTTATAGAACGAGTAGACATATAATGTTGCTCCATCTGTTCTTCAAAAAAAGATTTTGCTTCTTCTAAACTAAAAAATTCACTTTCATGTTGTTCTTTAGTATCTGAAAATTCAGAGTCTGTGCAGCTCCAAATAATAAAAAACATAAGGGATATACATAAACTGCTATAAATATATATAGTTTTCTTCATAATGTATTATTGTTTAATTTTCGTTCTATTCTTTGTTTGAAATCATGAGTCCGTTTTCCTTCCCATTTTTTATACGAACTGTCTTTGAATAATGGCCGCACCTTTCTACTGAATGCATTATTGGCATTTCTTAACAAATTAACTTTTTCTGAAGTGGACAGTTTTTTTTGATCATGAATAATTTTATATTCTTCAATAGCATATGTATTGTATGCATTTTTAAACTGAATAATTTGTGATTTACTCAATCCATACCGCTTAGTAAGCAAATATTCTAAATGAGAATTATTGATAGATATCCATCTTTCTGATATCTGCGTTGAAACTGCCTTTTTAATTGCATTTAATTTGTTTTCTTCAATTGCCTGTAGTTTTTCATTCCGGTTTTTGGGATGATCCTCCCATATTTTTTTGCGTTGTTTTGCATAATCAATTTCAATTTGCGCTATTTGGTAACCTTCATTATATGTTGCCCCATATTTATCCATATTGTCAAGTGCTCTAATCCCTAGTTCTTTATATGTAATATACCAATTCCCATTCTCTATGCCTAATACTTGCAATATTTGCATATTTAAATTCTTCAGCATATTTACCGTGTTTTCCACTTTCTTATATTCTTCATCAGTTCCTATTAACATTTGATCGCGTTTCTTCTCCCATTCACTTTCTATTTTATATAATGCACGCATTTTTTCTCGGGATATGAATTTAGTTTCACTCAATATATGATAGCGTTCTAATTCTTGTGTGCAGGAACTCCATGCTTTGTTTCTGCCTTTACTGAATATTTGACTGATTATTATTCCATATTTCTTGTAGATTTTTTTTGCTCATCTTTGAACTTGGCAGAACTAATTTTCAGTTTCTTCAACTTTTCGTTCTCGCGCTCCAAAGATGGGAGAATTTCCAGTTCATACTTTTCAGCTTTTAGCCGATGAATTTTGTAGGTTTTCATCATGTATTCTTGACGTTTACTAATATCTACGTCAGAAATACTCTGTGAATTAGCAGTACTTCCTATAAGAAGTAAAACTAAAGAGAAAATAATTTTCTTCATAAATTTGTATTGTTGAATAATAAAAAGATATTGTTACCACCATATTTGCTGTCCATTCTCAAATGTAAACGGACGTTCCTCTCTGCCTTTAGTCAAATCACGAAGCCATAATAATGCGTCCTTGGGAACATTATTGAAAATAATCTGATTTTCTGTTGATGTCTTTTTTCCTAAACTGTTCCATTGACCATCCCAATAAAACAACTCGTATGTATCTGTTGGAACTATAGAATTATCATCATTGCGTGGAGCAAAACCTATTAGACCGATCTTTACAGCTTTACCTAAATCTCCTCCTATCCACATATCAATGCCACCGTCAACCTGATAATATGTAAGTGGGTCTTGGTCAAATATCATTTTTCTATTACTATCTTTTTGGATTGCTTCACAAGATATTGGGGAAAATGATAAAGAAGTACCATCTGGGCAAAATAAAGAAAATTCTGCAATACTAAAAGTTCCCTTTGGTTTTCTATAGCGTATATACCTATATTTCTTGCTGGTAGATACTTTCACTTTTTGCATTCGGCTCTTTGGAGTTTCAGTAATTATGTATATCGCTTCTGCATCTGAAAAATCAGCATAATTAGCTCCCTCGAACATACCACCGATCATATTACTTGCAAATTTTACAATTCTTTTATTTAATGGATATTTACGATTTAGTATTACAGTTTCTTTATGAAGAGTGTCAGGATATAGCTGTTTAATACCATCATCTGAGACAATAATAGGATTTGATTGAGGAATTATTTTACAATTTAAGAAAGTAGATGGTAAATACAAAATCCCATTACCTAAATTTAAGGCTTCTTCAGATTCCTCTTTTCCTTTTAAAGTACCGGTTCCAATATATTTAAATTCTTCATCATAGCTCATCGCAACTGGAATCCATGCATTAGGAGAAAAAACTGATAAATAAATAGGTCTATCCCTTACATAATTAGCAACAGGCACAGTTATAGAACCTATATGATGTATTCCCGTTACATCAATAATATCACAATTTGCAAATAATTCAGGACATTCTTTTTGTGTATTATCGAAAGTTTGTCTAGGTATTATAGTATAGATTTTCCGATATATTTTAGGCATTTTCCGAATAGGTAAAGTATTATTGTCATTTTTATTATCATTCTGGAAGGATACGACTCCGCCATTAGGTAGTATCATTGTTGCAAAAGAATGCCCATTATTACTACTTCCCCAATACGGTACTAATTCAAATGCAGCAGGGATACCTGCTGATCGTAGAGCCATCACAACTAATGTACTTCTATCATCACATTTGCCATATCCCGATTGTACGATAGATGTATATGTCTTTAATGTATCTTTATAAAATTCAGGTGATAATTCTATTTTGATTTGTGAGTTTATATTTTGTGCTGCATTAATAATATTATTGTTATTTCCATCTCCAAACCGTTTCACACAATCCCATTTCCAATAGTATTGTAATGGTTCATTTGCAACTCGGTATGGTAGAATGTATTCGCAGAATTGTTCAAAGGTATATTCTTTTAAATAAGGGCTTTTCTTTTTCAGATAGAAAGAATATTCTAATGATAAAATGAGAGAATCAGCCTTTACAATATCTATATCGTATATTTTCTGTCCTTTCCTATTAAAGGAATATTTATTGGGCATATTTTCAACAAGAAAACAAGCTGCTTTATATTTAGTTTTATCATTATTGTTTTTATAGTATTTTAAAAAATTGGTGAGTTCTTTTCTATTCGTTTTAGATTGATTTGCGATTTCCCATGCTGTTTTTTCACTCAATGAACTGCAACTCGCTAAAAAAACACATAGAATTATTTTAAAAATCGTTTTCATAATATTATTTATCTGTAAGATATTGTTTATTCACATGGTGCAAAGATGCGTATAAAATAAGATACACATGTGTATCATAAAATACAATATTACAACGAAATCGTACATTTACTCTATTTCCCCATTTTTTGTGTTTTGATAAATGGATGAAAAGAGGAAAGTATGTGGATGGGATGAGAAAGAGAGTCTCCCGGCGGAAGCTGGCATAAGACGCAGTCTGGGAGAAGATCTCCCTCCGAATCAGCCATCACTACCGGTAACACGCTTACTCCGTCAACTCCTTCAGCAAACTGGGACAAAAGATTTTCAAGGTATCTTCAACTACCGGACCAATCATTTCGGGATGCAGAACTTCGATCCAGAAAGCTTCGACCTCAAATTTACGAACTACACAGACCGCACCGAAATCTATCATATCGGTCTGCCCCACCTCTTCAACAACGGACAGGAGCAGAAACCAGTTTACAAGAACTATAATGCAAGTCACATTCAACAACGATTCGGAACTGATTACCAAAGAAGAAGTTGCCCTGTATGCCGGCAACTATATGAGTGGAAATTATTTATGCCCATTTACCGAAGAAATTAACGCAAGCATTAAATTTTAATTCATTTCTATCTCATTATGATTATCTTTGTGGCATTATATGCCCACAAACTAACTAATACCTAATTAATCATTAAAAATCATGAAGAAACTTTTCGTATTACTTATGGCATTGTTTACCTTGGCACCAGTGAATGCTCAGGAAAAGAACGTTATCCGCATCGCAACGGACAACACAGACTTAATCCTACAAGTAGCTCCCAACGGACGACTTTATCAGGCTTATCTAGGCGATAAGTTACTGAACGAGAAAGACATCAACCTCTTTTCTCCATACGTGAAAGGAGGAAGCGACGGTAGTGCTCCCCCTCGCGGATGGGAAGTATATCCGGGTTCCGGCGCCGAAGATTATTTCGAACCGGCCATAGCTATCACGCACAATGACGGAAACCCGAGTACGATTCTCCGCTATCTATCCTCCGAGCAGAAGGCTGTGGAGGGCGGAACGGAAACGATCATCCGACTGAAAGATGATCAGTACCCGGTGGAAGTCACCCTGCATTACATCGCTTATCCGAAAGAAAACGTTATCAAGACGTGGAGCGAAATCAAACATGCGGAGAAAAAGCCCGTGACCATCTGGCGGTATGCCTCTACCATGCTTTATTTCTCCGGAAACAACTATTATCTGACCGAATTCAGCAGCGACTGGGCCAAAGAAGCACAAATGAGCACACAGCCTCTGCTGTTCGGCAAAAAGGTGATCGACACCAAACTGGGAAGCCGTGCCGCCATACACACCCATCCGTTCTTTGAGCTTGGCTTTGAACAACCGGCACAGGAGGCACAAGGACGTACCATGCTGGGTACTATCGGATGGACAGGTAACTTCCGGTTCACTTTCGAAGTGGACAACCTTGGCAATCTCCGTGTAATCCCCGCCATCAATCCTTACGCTTCCGATTATGAACTGAAACCGAACGAAATATTCACGACACCCGAATTCATCTTTACTTTCAGCAACAACGGTACGGGTGAAGCCAGCCGCAACCTTCACGCATGGGCACGCAACCACCAACTGAAAGACGGGCAAGGCGACCGCATGACTTTATTAAACAACTGGGAGAATACCTATTTCACATTCAATGAGGAATTGCTTGCCGAACTGATGAAGGAAGCCAAACATATCGGTGTGGATATGTTCCTGTTGGATGACGGCTGGTTCGGCAACAAGCATCCGCGCAACAACGACCATGCCGGACTGGGCGACTGGGAGGTGATGAAATCCAAACTGCCGGGCGGTATCCCTGCCCTTATACGGTTTGCCAAGGAAGCCGGCGTGAAATTCGGAATCTGGATTGAACCGGAAATGGTCAACCCTAAAAGTGAGTTGTTCGAAAAGCATCCCGACTGGACTATCCGACTGCCCAACCGCGAAACATACTATTACCGTAACCAGCTGGTGCTCGACCTCAGCAATCCGGAAGTACAAGACTTTGTCTATGGCGTAGTGGATCGTATCCTGAGAGAGAATCCGGAAGTGGCTTTCTTCAAATGGGACTGCAACTCTCCGATTACGAATATTTATTCCCCCTATCTGAAGAACAAACAGGGACAGCTGTATATCGACCATGTACGGGGTATATACAATGTATTGAAACGTGTCAAAGACAACTATCCGAACGTACCCATGATGCTCTGCTCCGGCGGTGGCGCCCGTTGCGACTACGAAGCACTGAAATATTTCACGGAATTCTGGTGCAGCGACAACACAGACCCGATAGAGCGTCTGTTTATCCAGTGGGGATTCTCACACATCTTTCCGGCAAAGGCCATGTGCGCGCACGTCACCAGCTGGAATAAGAGAACAAGCGTGAAATTCCGTACAGATGTGGCAAGCATGTGCAAACTGGGCTTTGACATCGGACTGAAAGAACTGAACGCGGACGAACAGACCTTCTGCCAAAATGCGGTTGCCAACTGGACACGTCTGAAAAAAGTGATTCTGGACGGCAACCAATACAGACTGGTTTCGCCCTACGAAGGCAATCACATGTCTGTCATGTATACCTCGCCGGATCAGAACAAGGCGGTGCTGTATACCTACGATATCCACCCGCGTTTCTGTGAGAAAGTGCTTCCGGTAAAACTTCAGGGATTGGATGCGAGAAAAATGTATAAGATCAAAGAAATCAACCTGATGCCAAATTCCCAATCAAATCTGGCTGCCAACGGGAAGAGTTATTCAGGAGATTATCTGATGAAGGTAGGAATCAATGCCTTCACAACGAATCCGGCTTTCAGTCGCGTAATTGAGCTGACTGCCGAATAAAAAAGTTGCAGCTATACCGCAACATTTCACGGTATAGCTGCGATTAATGTTAAAGAGAGAGAATTTATATAATATAAGAATGGTCTCACGACCCTCCTGATATTCAATGAACATTCTGTTTCTTTATCTATTAGACGCACGGAAACTCAAATCACTGCACCTCAGGTCCTCCTTTTTTGTTAAATAATAAAAACGCTCTTCCAAAGGAATAGCAGCTCATATCCTTAAAACATCTTACTGACACGTTCAATCCCTTCCACCAATGTGTCTATTTCCGATTTCGTATTGTACATAGCAAACGAAGCACGTACAGTTCCTTCTATGCCAAGACGTTGCATAAGAGGTTGTGCACAATGGTGTCCCGTCCTCACGGCAATGCCTAAACGATCCAACAATGTGCCGAGATCGAAAGGATGGATATCTCCCACGAGGGAAGGAAATGACTGCTCCCCGTTCGGCTGCTTCACCGAATATACGCATATGGGGAATCTCCTTCAGACGTTGCAAAGCATAAGCTGTCAGTTCATGTTCATGGACAGCTATCCGTTCAATACCATATCCATTCACATAATCAAGGGCTTTTGCCAGTCCGGTCGTTCCGATATAGTCGGGCGTACCGGCTTCAAACTTGAAAGGCAGTTCATTAAAAGTGGTCTTCTCGAAAGAGACATGCTGAATCATCTCTCCCCCTCCCTGATAAGGCGGAAGACGATCTAACCATTCTTCCTTTCCATAAAATACTCCGACACCTGTCGGACCATATATCTTATGAGCGGAGAACACCAGAAAATCGGCATCCAACTCCTGAACATCCACTTTCATGTGCGGGATAGATTGTGCAGCATCTATCAAGCAAGGTACACCATGCGCATGAGCTGTCGCGATCATCTCCTTCACCGGATTCACTGTGCCCAATACGTTCGAGACATGAACTACACTGACTATTTTCGTACGTTCAGAAAATAATTTTTCATATTCATCCAGCAGAAGTTCACCTTTGTCGTTCATCGGAATCACTTTAATGGCAACTCCTTTGCGGGCAGCCAACAGTTGCCAGGGAACGATGTTACTATGATGCTCCATCACAGAAACAATCACTTCATCCCCCTCTTCCATAAACTCGTCACCAAAGCTGGAAACAAGCAGGTTGATACTTTCTGTTGTTCCGCGTGTAAAGACAACCTCATTCGTGCTACGGGCATTGATAAACTGACGTACGGTTTCACGGGAAGCCTCATGCAGTTCCGTAGCTTGCTGTGAAAGATAATGTACACCGCGATGCACATTGGCATTTACGGAATAATATTCATCCACCAGCGCATCAACCACCAGACGGGGTTTCTGCGTTGTCGCACCGTTATCGAAATAAACCAAAGGTTTACCGTAAACCGTACGGCTCAATATCGGAAAATCTTCACGTATCTTTTGAATATCCACGTTCATTATTTTTAGTGGTTACTTACAAATAGCACAACCCTGGCATCTATTCAACTCGCCACGGAAACGCTTCTCTACCAATAAATGCAACCGATCTTTCAGTGCCTCCAAACGGATGGTATCAATCACTTCGTTAACAAATGCGAACATCAACAGCAAACGGGCTTCTTTCTCTGCAATACCGCGTGAACGCATGTAGAATAATGCACCTTCATCCAACTGCCCTACTGTCGCTCCATGCGAACATTTCACATCATCCGCATAAATCTCCAATTGAGGCTGTGTATACATTCTGGCATCACGCGTAGCACAAAGATTCCGATTAGTCTGTTGGGAATTCGTATGCTGTGCATCAGGACGCACGAGTACCAATCCGGCAAACGCACCTACCGACTGGTCATCGAGTACATACTTAAACAGCTCATTACTGGTACAGTTGGGTACGGCATGATCAATACTTGTATGATTGTCCACGTGCTGGTTCTTATCGGCAATTGCCATACCACAGAGGTTTATTTCGGCTCCTTCTCCTGCCAGCAACACTTCGGTAGTGTTGCGGGTAGTACCATTATGCAGCGTCATTCCATTCAACAATACATTGCTGTTGGCCTCCTGCTTTACATACAAGTTACTGATACGAACGGTGCTTGTATGTGTTTCCTCCAGTTCATACATGTCGAATACGGTGTTCTCACCTGCAAATACTTCAATGACCTGTGTAGTCAGGAAGTTCACGTTATCCATTGCATGGTCACAAATCAGCAAACGGGCCTGCGCACCATCCTCCAAGATAATCAGTACGCGGCGATTCACCATAAAGTTAACATCTGCACGCAAGATATTTACCAGCTGGATCGTTTTCTCTACCACTACATTCTTCGGTACATAAAGCACAACTCCGTCTTGCGCAAAAGCTGTATTAAAAGCAGTCACTCCATCTTTGGAAGTATCTGCCAGCCGACCGTAATACTTCTTCACCAGCTCCGGATGCTGCTCGGCCACTTCTTTCAAACTGCCCAAAATCACACCTTCCGGCAGATTAACTTTGGGAAGTGCTCTATTATAAAATGCATCATTTACCACAAAATACAGGGCGGTACTCATATTCGGCACATCACACTTAAACACCTCATACGGATTGACCGGAATAGCCAGACGATTCAAGTTCAAACCATAATCCGGTTCAAAGTACTTGCTTACATCCGTGTATTTATACTTCTCCATCTTACAGGTCGGAAATCCAAGGCGCTCAAAATCGGCAAATGCAGCTGCACGAGGTGCATTCAGCACTTCGGCACTATGCTTGCAGATCATCGCTTCCGTCTGTGAGAAGAGTTCTATATATTGTTGTTCAACCATCATCGTTTTATATTTGTCATTCTCCTACTTCTTTCTTGATCCAATCGTATCCTTTTTCTTCCAGCTCCAGCGCAAGTTCCGGTCCGGCAGTTTTTACGATACGGCCTTTATAAAGGACATGTACAATATCAGGCTTGATATAATCGAGCAAACGTTGATAGTGAGTGATGACAATCGTGCTTGTCTCAGGAGTTTTCAGTTTGTTCACCCCTTCCGCAACAATACGGAGGGCATCAATGTCCAAACCGGAGTTTGTCTCATCGAGGATGCTCAACCGCGGTTCCAACATGGCCATCTGGAAGATCTCGTTCCGTTTCTTCTCACCGCCCGAAAAGCCTTCATTCACCGAACGGTTAGCCAATTTATTATCCAACTCTACCACCGCACGTTTCTCACGCATCAGTTTCAGAAACTCGCTGGCCGTCAGTGCAGGCAGACCTTTATATTTGCGTTGCTCATTCACAGCGGCACGCATAAAGTTGACCATGCTCACACCCGGAATTTCTACCGGATACTGAAAACTAAGGAAGATTCCTTCATGGCTACGATCTTCAGGACTCAACTCCAACAGGTTCTTTCCATAAAAAGTGACCGAACCCTTTGTTACCTCAAAAGCCGGATTACCCACCAATACGGAAGAAAGCGTACTTTTACCGGAACCATTCGGCCCCATGATAGCGTGCACCTCACCGGGATTCACCGTCAGGTTAATGCCTTTCAATATCTCTTTGCCATTAATGCTGGCATGCAGGTCTTTTATTTCTAACATGATATATTTACGATTTTACAATTTGCCATTTTAAAAGTCAACATCACCCCACGCTTCCTTCCAATGAGATAGTAAGCAGCTTCTGTGCTTCTACCGCGAACTCCATCGGAAGTTTATTCAATACCTCCTTTGCATATCCGTTCACAATAAGTCCGATAGCATCTTCTGTCGCGATGCCGCGCTGGTTGCAATAAAATATCTGGTCCTCACTAATCTTGCTCGTCGTAGCTTCATGCTCCACCACAGCTGTCTCATTGTGAATATCCATATAGGGGAAGGTATGTGCACCACACTTATCTCCCAGTAACAGAGAGTCGCACTGACTATAATTACGGGCATTGTCCGCTTTCCCGGCCACGCGTACCAGCCCACGATAGGAGTTTTCACTATGTCCGGCAGAGATACCTTTACTTACAATCGTACTACGGGTGTTCTTACCCAGATGAATCATCTTCGTCCCGGTATCTGCCTGCTGATGGTTGTTTGTCACAGCTACGGAATAAAACTCAGCAGTCGAGTTATCGCCCGTCAGGATACAAGAAGGATATTTCCAAGTGATTGCCGAACCGGTTTCCACTTGTGTCCAGGATAATTTACTGTCCACTCCTTTACAGTTACCGCGTTTGGTGACAAAGTTGTACACCCCGCCCTTGCCTTCCGCATCTCCCGGATACCAGTTTTGAACAGTACTGTATTTTACCTCTGCACGGTCATGTACAACAATCTCAACGATAGCGGCATGCAGCTGATTTTCATCCCGCATCGGAGCCGTACACCCTTCCAGATAAGAGACATACGAATCATCATCCGCCACAATCAGCGTACGTTCAAACTGTCCCGTGTTACGGGCATTGATACGGAAATAAGTGGAAAGCTCCATCGGACAACGTACCCCTTTCGGAATATACACGAAAGAGCCGTCAGAGAACACTGCTGAGTTCAATGCTGCAAAGAAATTGTCTCGATAGCCCACTACCGATCCCATGTATTTCTTCACCAGATCCGGATGCTCCCGCACAGCTTCACTAAATGAACAGAATATAATCCCTTTCTCCATCAGCGTTTCCTTAAAAGTAGTCTTTACAGAAACAGAGTCCATAACGGCATCCACAGCCATTCCGCTAAGAGCCATTTGCTCTTCCAAAGGAATGCCCAGTTTATTAAACGTCTTTATCAATTCAGGATCGACTTCCTCCATGCTCTTCGGTCCTTCTTTCTTCTGAGTCGGATCAGCATAATAAGAAATCGCCTGATAATCAATTTCAGGAATACGGAGATGTGCCCAATTAGGCATTTCCAATGTCAGCCAATGACGATACGCTTTCAGTCGAAACTCCAGCAACCACTCCGGTTCGTTCTTTTTCGATGAAATCAGACGAATGACATCTTCATTAAGTCCACGCTCAATGATGTCCGTATGCACCTCTGTGGTGAAGCCGTATTTATATTTCTCCTCCGCAAATTTCCGGACAAACTCATTATCAGTCCTCTTTTCAAGTTCATCTTTCTGATTGAGTTTCATTTTATTGGGTTCTTGTTGCATCTTTATTCTCTAATATATATTGTTGCGTCATATTTTTCGCAGCAGGGAAAAAGATCCCCGCAAACGTTTCCATCGGATAATATAACAAAGATTCTTTCTTTTTTGTTGCACTGATTAACTTATTATCGTTGTCCACAAACTCTATCGCACCAATCACTACACTCGTCAACAGCAGAAATTTAAGTGCCCCCAGCCCACTTCCTAACCAGCGATTCAGCCAGTTCAGCGAAATTGCCTGCATGGCTTTTGTCAATAACGAGGCGATCAATACAAAGAGCAACGGTACGGCAATCCAAATCATGACAAAAGCCAACACTTGTGCAACTGTCATCGAGTCTGTCACTGTCGGGCAAAGCTTTTCCGCCAAAGAGGCATACAGAACTTTCGCGGCCAACAGACCGACTATCACCCCTAAAAGAGAAGCCAACTGACGAATGAAGCCTTTTACAAAACCTACCACCGCTCCGGCCCCTATTACAATAAAAATAATTATATCAATCGTTGCCACATTTATAATGTTATAAGCTATAAACCAACAAGTCGTATATAAGCCGATTATAATGCGCAAGGTGCCGAATGATAAAAAAGGTGGTAAGGTGGTGTTCTGCAAACAGTACCACATTACCACCTCTTTACCATGTCATAACCTCTGCTATATTATAACATTATAATACACTTATAACCTTACTACATTTACAGCGTCTGTTTCACTTCTATTTCTTCGAATGTCTCGATCATATCGCCTACCTTCATGTCGTTGCAGTTCACCAGGCTGATACCACACTCGAAGTTGGTACCTACTTCCTTCACATCGTCCTTGAAGCGTTTCAATGCATTGATGTTTCCGGTAAAGATTACGATACCATCGCGGATCAAACGAGCCTTGTCGCTTCGTTTCACCTTTCCGGTCTTCACCATTGCACCGGCTACCAGGCCTACCTTGGTGATATTGAACACTTCGCGGATTTCGACAGTTGCCGTAATCTGTTCCTTCAATTCCGGAGCCAACATACCCTCCATAGCAGACTTCACCTCTTCGATTGCATCGTAGATGACAGAGTACTTACGGATATCGACACCTTCCTGTTCGGCCATCTTAGCGGCAGCCCCCGAAGGACGTACCTGGAATCCGACGATAATTGCATCCGAAGCGGCAGCCAGAGAAACATCAGACTCGGAGATTGCTCCCACACCCTTATGGATGACATTTACCTGAATTTGTTCCGTAGACAACTTAATCAACGAGTCGCTCAATGCCTCAACAGAACCGTCCACGTCACCCTTAACGATAATATTCAATTCCTGGAAGTTACCCAAAGCGATACGACGACCCAACTCATCCAGAGTAAGAATCTTCTGCGTACGCAAGCCTTGTTCGCGAGCCAACTGTTCACGTTTATTGGTAATCTCACGAGCTTCCTGATCGCTTTCAACCACATGGAATGTGTCGCCGGCAGCAGGAGCACCGTTCAATCCCAATACCAAAGCCGGTTCGGAAGGTCCTGCTTCCTTGATGCGTTGGTTACGTTCGTTGAACATAGCCTTCACACGTCCGTAGCTGGTTCCTGCCAGTATGATGTCTCCCACTTTCAACGTACCGTTAGATACCAATACAGTAGCCACATATCCACGACCCTTATCCAGGGAAGATTCGATGATAGACCCCGTAGCATTACGATTCGGATTTGCCTTCAGCTCAAGCATTTCAGCTTCGAGCAATACTTTTTCCAGCAAGTCTTCCACCCCCACACCTTTCTTGGCAGAGATATCTTGTGACTGATATTTACCACCCCATTCTTCAACAAGGTAATTCATTGCAGCCAGTTCTTCTTTAATCTTATCCGGATTTGCAGTCGGTTTATCGACCTTATTGATTGCAAAGACAATAGGCACACCGGCAGCCATCGCATGATTGATCGCTTCCTTCGTCTGCGGCATCACGTTATCATCGGCAGCCACAATAATAATAGCGATATCCGTTACTTTGGCACCACGTGCACGCATAGCGGTAAACGCTTCATGCCCCGGAGTATCGAGGAAAGTTATACGGCGACCGTCTTCCAATTTCACATTATAAGCACCGATATGCTGGGTAATACCTCCCGCTTCACCTGCAATTACATTCGCCTTACGGATATAGTCGAGCAAAGAAGTCTTACCGTGGTCAACGTGTCCCATCACCGTTACAATCGGAGCGCGCGGTTGCAAATCCTCGGGAGCATCTTCTTCCTCAACGATGGCTTGTGCCACTTCCGCACTTACATATTCAGTTTTGAATCCGAACTCTTCAGCCACCAGATTGATGGTTTCCGCATCCAAACGCTGGTTGATGGAAACCATGATACCAATACTCATACAAGTAGCAATAACTTGGTTAACAGAAACATCCATCATCGTTGCCAATTCATTAGCCGTAACGAACTCGGTCAACTTCAATACCTTGCTGTCCGCCATTTCCTGATCTTCCCGTTCCTGCATACGGTTGGAAGCCATTTCACGTTTCTCTTTACGGTATTTGGACGCTTTATTCTTACCCTTGGTTGTCAGACGTGCAAGAGTTTCTTTTACCTGTTTTGCTACGTCTTCCTCGCTCACCTCCTGTTTGATAACCGGCTTCTTGAAGCGATCTTTATTGTTACTATTTCTTCTGTTGTTATTTCCTTGACCGCCAGCCTGACCGCCCTGACCGTTACCATTGCCACCCTTACCCTGCGCATTAGGTCTCGGAGCAGTAAAGTTGGAAGTTGCAACATTGTTGACATCCACCTTCTCTTTATTGATACGGTTCCGTTTCTTCTTGTTAGCAGATGCTTCCGCACCATCCTTAGGCCCGTTCTTCGACAATTTGGAATCATCTTTACGGATTTCCCTGATGATAGCCTCCTTCATCAACTTCTTCTGATCCTGCCGGATTTTCTCCTTTTCTTCACGTTCGCGACGTTTCTCTTCCTTCGATTTCTTTTTGGGGCGAGTAGACTGATTCAATGCAGCCAAGTCAATCTGACCGATCACATTAATCTTCGCACCTAATTCCGGTTGACGGATTTTGAAAACACCATCATCCTCCGGAGCCTTTTCTGCTGCCGGGGTTATTTCAGTCTGTGTAGTTTCCACCTCTTCTTCTTTATGCTCTTCCACTGCCACAGGTGCAGTTGCTACTACTTCCACTACTTTTTCAACTTCTACCGGCTTCGTCTCCACTACAGGTTCCGGCACTACTACGGGCTCAACCACCACTGAAGTAGGCTCTACAACAGCAACAGGAGGTGTCACCTCCTCTTCCTTCTCCACCTCGGGTTTAACGACAGGCTGTTCTACCACCGGCTCTTCCTGTTTCTGTTCCGGTTCCTTCTCCACCTTTTCAGGTTTACGCCCATTTAAATTTTCCAAATCAATTTTTCCGACAGGTTTAAACTTCGGACGTACATCCTCAGGTATGACTGTCTTAATCACATCTTCCGACTTAGGTTTTTCGGGCTGCTGTTCGAAGCCTTCAATCGATACCGACACCTTATTACGATCCTTATTCTGACGTTTCTGTATGAAACGCTCCGATTCAAGTCTAAGGTTCTTATCTGTACTGAACTCCTTTACGAGTATAGCGTATTGCTCCTCGCTAATTTTGGTATTAGGATTAGCCTCAACGGTATGCCCTTTTTTCTGCAGGAACTCAACTACCGTCGCGATTCCTACGTTCAAATCTCTTGTAACTTTGTTTAACCTTATCGTCATATTTTAAAATTAATGAATAAATGGAGCTTTAAGAAGTGGATAGTGACAGCTGATCATTGATAGTTGGTTTACCAGATATGGCGCAACCAACTATCAATGATCAATGATTAATTATCAGCTGAATTATCTTCTTCAAACTCCGATTTCAAAATGCGTATTACCTCGTCCACTGTCTCTTCTTCCAGGTCCGTCTTTTCAATCAACATCTCACGAGGAGCATTCAACACAGACTTCGCCGTATCGATGCCGATAGCTTTGATAGCGTCGATCACCCATCCGTCTATTTCATCTCTGAACTCGTCGAGATAAATATCTTCGTCAGCTACGTTCTCATCCAACTCACGGAACACGTCGATAGTGTATTCAGTTAACATACTGGCCAGTTTAATATTCAAACCGCCTTTACCGATAGCCAGCGAAACCTCTTCCGGTTTGAGGAATACCTCAGCCTTCTTCTCTTCCTCGTTCAGACGAATAGAAGAAATCTTAGCCGGACTTAAAGCGCGCTGTATAAACAATGAGATGTTCGATGTGTAATTGATTACGTCGATATTCTCATTGCGAAGTTCACGAACAATGCCATGAATACGACTACCCTTTACACCTACGCAGGCTCCTACAGGGTCGATTCTGTCATCGTAAGATTCCACCGCGATCTTGGCACGTTCGCCGGGGATACGGGCAATCTTCTTGATGGTAATCAAGCCATCACTAATTTCGGGTACTTCCAACTCGAACAGGCGTTGCAGGAAAACGGGAGAGGTGCGTGACAAGATAATCTTAGGATTATTATTCTTATTATCCACGCGGGCAACTACTGCACGGGCCGTTTCACCTTTACGATAAAAGTCGCTCGGGATCTGTTCGGTCTTAGGCAACAACAATTCGTTTCCTTCATCGTCTAAAAGCAACATCTCTTTCTTCCAGATCTGATATACTTCTGCATTGATGATAGTACCTACCTTATCTATATATTTGTTATAAATACTGTCTTTTTCGAGTTCCAGAATCTTGGAAGCCAATGTCTGACGGAGATTCAGGATAGCGCGACGTCCGAACTTGGCAAAGATAACTTCGTCTGTCACCTCTTCGCCTTCTTCGTAAGAAGCATCGATTTTCTGTGCTTCGCTCAACGAAATCTGCATATTCGGATTGGTCAAATCCTCATCGGCCACAACTTCACGATTACGCCATATCTCGAAATCACCCTTGTCCGGGTTCACGATCACGTCGTAATTTTCATCGGTACCAAACATTTTCGCGATTACACTACGGAACGACTCTTCGAGCACGCTAACCATCGTCGTTCTATCGATATTCTTCAGTTCCTTAAATTCCGAAAATGTATCAATCAAGCTGATTGTTTCTTCTTTTTTGGCCATAACTATTTAAAGCTAATTAAGTATTTAGTATATTTTATTTGCTCATAAGTGAAGGTTTCATCCTCTTCCACCAGTTTCGGACGCTTTGCTCCTTCGGGTTTCACTTTCTTTTGTACGCCTACCGTAAACTTCTCCTCATCGGCATCTTTCAGTATACCTGCCAGCTTCCGTCCGTCTCCGGTCAGCACTTCCACCTCTTGTCCGATGTGGATATAATACTGCTGCAGAACCTTAAAGGGTTGTCCGATACCGGCCGACCCTACTTCCAGTTCATAATCTTCCTCTTCGCGGTTCAGTTTTGATTCTATAAAGCGACTAAGCTCCACACAATCTTCAATCCAAACACCTTCTGCATGTTCTATTTCAACCACAATCTTGTCATCCGGGCTCACGGTCACCTCTACTAAAAAATAGTCTTTTCCTTCCAGCCACTCTTCTACAATCTGACAAACAGTTTTCTTTTCTATCATTTATTAGCTATATAAGAACAAAAAAAGGAGCTTAATCGCCCCTCCACCTTTCATCCGTTTCGGTTGCAAAGATATAAATAATCTGTTCGACTACAAAACATTAAAGAAAAAAAGTATGAATTAACAGTGCTATATTCGTATCTTTACACCGTAATTCAAAAAATAACGACTATGGCACATCGTCTCAACACTAACAAACAGTTCATGGTAGGCAACGGAATCCTTGCTTTTGCCGTCATCTTTGTTGTAGTTATTTTTGTCTATATGAGCATGCGGCTGCAACAGAAGAAACAAGAAGAACGTCATTTTATCGAAAGCTATACGATCAGCCTGGTTAAGGGGTTTGCCGGAGATTCCATCTCTTTGTTTGTCAACGACAGCCTTATCTCCAATACAACCATATCAGAAGAGCCCTACACGGTAGAAGTGGGACGTTTTGCCGAGCAGAGCGCATTGCTGATTGTGGATAACAGCACAGAGTTGGTGTCCACGTTTGATCTTAGCGAAAAAGGCGGGACTTATCAATTCGAAAAAGAACCGGACGGGATTAAACAATTAGCCAGATAATAAGGGCATATTCTCCATATCACATATTATAACCGACAATCAATAGGAAGCATAAGATTTAATAGCCGACAGCCGGAGATAGTACCGTAAGGTCTTCCACAAAATAGCATTATCTAAATTTGTGCCACCACGATGGCACAACTATGCCATCGCACTGGCACAACTGTGCCAATACGGTGGCACAAGTGTGACAATACCATGGAATTAGTCTGGCAATGAAACATATTAGATTTCCGTACGGTACTTTCTCAATTCTCCCCTTAAAGCCAAAGCTTTCCCTCCTGTAAGCTGATTTAGTAATGCCCAAAATCGTTCGCTATGATTCATCTCACGCGTATGGCATAATTCGTGCAACAACACATAGTCTATTAAATGAGAAGGCAGTAAAACCAGATAATAGGACAAGTTAATATCTTTTCGAGCCGAACAACTTCCCCATCGACCTTGACTGGAGTTTATTTTCACACTTGAATAAGGAAGTCCGCACTGCTTGGACAAAGAAGCCAAACGTGAAGGAAGGATACTTTTCGCATTCCGCCTCAGCGATTCTTCAATTACCTTATGCAACCAGCTTTGCAGTTTCTCATCTGTAAAATCTGCATGAGGCGGACAAATAATTTCCATAACCCCCAACCGGGAATTAGCCAGGAATTGTTCCTTTTCACCGGGCACCAAGGACAATTTAAAGTGTTCCGCATCAATCTTATAATTCAAATCAATCAATGGTCGGGCTAGTTTTTGACGGGAAACCAGAAGTTTCCCACGCAGATTCTCGATCGCCCGCTTCACTTCTTTCAACGTAGTGCCGGGAGGAACCGAAACATAAACAGCATCACTCTTTGTACGAAACACAAGACTCCTCGCACGTGAATTAACGCGCACTATCAGACGTCCCAATTCGTCATCTTCTATGATCTTATCCATTATAATCCTCCTATCAACAGCCACAAAAGTAATAAAAAAGAATGTAGAAACCTATGTAAGATGCCCCACGGAAAACATACGGCAAATCAAATAAAGAGAGTCTAAAATGTATAAAAGGGCTACTGCATCGCGCGGTAGCCCATTTATTTAGTTAGTTTTAATCTAAAAATTTGAGAGAATTGAAAACTTCACAGCTTCCTTCGTTGTTGTTTTAATTAAGCACACTAACTATATTATATGTTTAAAGCAAATGAAAATGTCTATTCGTTTATAACCTGCACCTTGTGGTTGATCTTCGCCAAACTATCGGCTAAAACCTGTTCCGCTTTCACATCATTAGAGATAGCGACCGACGGTGCAGTTACCTGTTTACCAATGGTATCCGTTGCCAATACACTTCCGTCATCTCCGGAGAAAGAATGTTGTGCCACATTCCCCAAAGAAAGGATGATTGCAATCACGGCAGCAGCTTTGAACAGAGGAATAAAACGACCGACCAGCGTCAAGCGTTTCGCTTTTACAACCGTAGGCTCCACCTCTGCCAGCATACGTACATCAAAATCTTCGCCCAGTCCTACTTCCTGCTGAACCTGTTGATACACAAACAGGTTTTTGTAGCGAAGCAAATGAGCCGGAACCTCCTCCTTGGCGAAAAAGTCGCGCAATGCTGTCTCCTCCTCAACGGAAGTTTCGCATTGCCAATATCGCTCCAGAAGCTGTTCTATATCTTTATAATCCATATTCGTCAATTTCTAAGTACCTTTGTTTTACTTTTTGTCTGGCTCTGAAGAGGTTCACTTTAACTTGTTCCTCTGTCAGATTCAGCACCTTTGCAATTTTCTTATAGCTTTCACCTTCAATGTCCCTCAGTTGCATGATGAGCCGCTGTTTTTCGGGCAGTTCGTTTACCAGTCTATTAATAATGTTCATTCTTTCATCATGAATCATCCGGTCATACGGACTGTTTGCATCAGGTTCTTCCTCCATTTCGGGAGTGAGTTCCACATTTTGAGCTTCTTTCTTCTGACTTCGATCTATCGCCAGATTCTTTGCCACTGTCAGGCAATAGGCTTCGACCGATTCAAATTGAGACCACTCATCACGCATCTTCCACACTCTGATCATAGTTTCCTGAACGACATCCTCAGCTTCGGCTCTATCCAAAGTGATTCTGAGAGCCAATCGAAAGAGTTTATCCTTCAACGGCAAAATATCGTTTCGGAAGCTGATTTCTTGCATCTCTATAATAATGACGGGCTAGGATATGAAAAGTTACAGTCGCCCACTACTTTTTTTTGAATTATTTTTTTATTCTGGTTCCACCGGCATCGTTAATCGCTGACGCTAAAGTGATTACCACTTCAGAAACTCCGGCATCTATTGCTTCAAAAGAATTCTCCAACTTGGGAATCATTCCTCCCTGAATAATGCCGTCAGCTACATATTGTTCGAATTCTGCACGAGTAATTTGGGGAATCACACTATCGTCATCATTCTCGTCACGCAACACGCCTTTCTTCTCAAAACAGTATACCAATGTCACATCAAACAGAGCCGACAACGCTTTCGCTGTTTCCCCGGCAATGGTATCTGCGTTCGTATTCAGCATATTACCGTGTCCGTCATGTGTCAACGGAGCCATTACCGGAACCACTCCCTTATGTATCAAATCCGATAACAAAGTAGCGTCCACCGTTTCCACATCACCCACAAAACCGTAGTCTACCTCTTTCACCGGACGTTTCACCGAACGGATCACATTCATATCCGCTCCGGTCAATCCGAGTGCATTGACTCCGCGCAGTTGCAGACCGGCTACAATCTTTTTATTCACTAATCCGCCGTATACCATCGTTACAACCTTCAAGGTTTCGGCATCGGTAATCCGACGACCATTTACCATTTTGCTTTCAATACCCAGTTGTGCGGCAATCTTTGTAGCCGAACGGCCGCCGCCATGAACCAATACTTTATGTCCGGCGATAGCGGCAAAGTCATTTAACAACCGACGAAGGGTGGCTTCCTCTTCTACGATTTTGCCACCCACCTTAATAACTGTTAGTTTTTCTCTCATTTCCTGATTTCTAATAAGTTCACCGAATGGAGAATCCGGATCCGGCACCTTGCCGGTTATTCCAAATAAGTATATCCGTAAAGCCCCGAACGATAGTTGGAAAGGAATTCTTTTCCTTCTTCCAAAGAGATTTTTCCTTCTTTCACAGACTTCGTCACCCAAGTTTCCAATGTACGTACCAGTTTTTTCGGATTATACTGCACATAGTCCAATACCTCCGCCACCGTTTCTCCGTCAATAATCTGTTCGATATTATATCCTTTATCGTTCACCGAAACATGCACGGCATTCGTGTCGCCGAACAAATTGTGCATATCTCCCAAAATCTCCTGATAAGCCCCCACCAGGAACACAGCCACATAATAAGGTTCTGTTTTCTTCAGTGCATGTACAGGCAGATAATGAGCAACGTTACGTGTAGAAATAAAATTGGCAATTTTACCATCCGAATCACAGGTTATATCTTGTAAAGTGGCCGAACGTTCCGGTTTCTCATCCAATCGCTGAATAGGCATAATCGGGAATATCTGGTCGATTGCCCAAGAGTCGGGAAGCGACTGAAACAATGAGAAGTTACAGAAATATTTATCGGCAAGCAATTTGGATAGTCCGCGGAATTCATCAGGCGCATGCTTCAAACCTCCGGCAATCTGATTGATTTCACGTGTAATCGACCAATACAGCCGCTCGATTTGTGCACGGGTTTTCAAATCCACAATTCCATGACTGAACAGGTCCAATGCCTCCTCCCTGATCTGCTGCGCATCGTGCCATGCTTCCAACATCTTGTTCTGATTCAATGTATCCCAGATACCGTACAGTTCCTGCACCAGTTCATGAGCATCCGGAGCAATCTCTTCTTCATCATCCCATTCGGGTAAGGTAGCGGTTTCAAGTACCTCAAAGATAAGAACGGAATGATGTGCCGTCAATGCACGTCCACTTTCCGTTATGATATTCGGATGCGGGATACCATTTTTATCACTCACGTCTACCAAAGTAGAAATTGAGTCGTTTACATACTCCTGAATGGAATAGTTTACGCTACCTTCACTATTTGATGAGCGGGTTCCGTCATAATCCACTCCCAATCCGCCACCAATATCGACAAATTCGACATTGAATCCCATCGAATGCAGCTGCACATAGAATTGCGAAGCCTCACGCAAAGCCGTTTTAATACGCCGTATCTTCGTTACCTGACTGCCGATATGGAAATGAATCAGTTTCAGACAATCCTTCATTCCTTTGCTCTCCAAGAAGTCGAGTGCTTCAAGAAGTTCACTGGAGGTCAAGCCGAACTTGCTGGCATCCCCTCCCGACTCTTCCCACTTTCCGCTACCGGAAGAAGCAAGTTTGATACGTATACCGACGTTAGGCTGCACATTCAGCTGTTTGGCCATTTTCGCAATCAGCTTCAATTCGTTCATCTTCTCCACGACAAGGAAGATACGTTTCCCCATCTTCTGGGCAAGCAGAGCCAATTCAATATAACTTTCGTCTTTATATCCGTTACAAACAATTAATGAGTCAGAATCCGTATTGACGGCGATCACCGCGTGAAGTTCCGGTTTGGAACCGGCTTCCAGTCCGAGATTGAACTTCTTTCCGTGGCTGATAATCTCTTCCACCACCGGACGCATCTGGTTGACCTTAATCGGATAAATAATAAAGTTCTCGCCTTTATATCCATATTCTTCGGCCGCCTGTTTAAAGCAAGACGACATCTTTTCAATACGGTTGTCCAAAATATCCGGAAAACGCACCAGCATGGGAGCTGTCACATCACGCAATTGCAACTCATCGACCAGTTCTTTCAGATCGACAGACACTCCGTCTTTACGAGGTGTAACAACAACATGACCCTTGTCATTAATACCAAAGTACGAGGTGCCCCAACCTGTGATGTTGTAGAGTTCCTCAGAATCTTCAATACGCCACTTTCTCATTTTCTGTCATTCAGTGTTTTAGTAAATAATTGGACGACAAAAATACGGATTAATCTACATGTTGGCAATTAATTAGGCATTAATTCTTTCAAACGGTCCAGATAACCGCTATTTCCGTTACGGGCGTCATAGCGATGTGCCAGTTCCTCCGCCTGTTGATAGAAATAATTGCGCAGTTCGTTTACCCGATAAATTCCATCCGGACGATAAAGAGGAAACTCTTCCGGCAAAGACAACGAGACTTCCGGACGAGTCTCATACTTCAAAGTCTCTACCATATCACAAGAGAAACGATACCTCTTCACCGTATTCGTACGCAAACTCCAACCGATACACCGTTCGACATATTCCCAAGCTCTTTCCGGCTTTGTCATCATATTATAGGCAACAAACAATCCCAGATAGAGCAGAAGACATTCATCTTTCTCCCTTCCTGCCAACGCTTCTTCGGCACGTGCACACATATCAGCGGCAATCTCCGGTTTACCAGCTTTCTGCGCATAATAAGAAAGCTTCAAGTAGGCCCGCAGATTGGCTTCATAACAAGTGACCTGCTTATTTATCAACGGTTGCGCCCTGCTGTAGGCCTCATCAAACTGCCCTGTTTCCAAATAATAATCCAGCATGAAGTTCAAATCACAAGCCTCACACGACTGATCGTCCATCTTCTCATTCAACATTTTATCCATGTATTCTTTCGCCTTATCATACTGCCGCATCCTGATACATTCCACAAACCAGCGTTGATAATAGCTCCGCAAAGAATATCCATTCCGGAGGATACGTTTTTTATAATCCTCCCCGACTGCCTGCACCTGTTCCATCGGAATCTCCGGAAGATCGAACGTACAAGACCATATCCACTTATACTTCCACAACAAGTCATCTTCCTTGATCACATCCTTGTGATTCTCGTAATCATCCAGAATTTTAGAAAACACTGCAATCTCTTCAGCATCCGCCGAGAAAAGATTCAGTTCATAAATAAGATCCAGCCTCATCTCCGTAGCCCATTCCACATCTTCGTTCTCATCAGCGATACGGATGGCTTCTTTCAACAGATTGGCTTTTTCGCGAGGATGCAGGTTATTATTCTGTGCCTGCAACAACAACTTTTGTATTTCAAGTGTGTATCTCATACCTTTTTTTTAATTCAGGAAATTTATAAAATCATTCATTTTTGAAGTCATCAGCTCACTTAGCGAATGGTTGAATAGCTCCATTTCCTCGCTGTTTACCGGATATTTACCTTGCAGAAGCGACTGTACATACAATATATACACCACATGCTGAAACAGTTTATTATCTCCTTGTATTTGCAATAAGGTCTGCACCATTTCATTATCCGCATTGAAAGTGAGTGTCGGAGGAATCTGCTTTGCAGTATTCACAACCCCCAACACAGCCGCCAACGGATTATTAGCACTTTTAGCGGCATTTTCCTTTTCCTCCGCCACAAAAATAACCGGAATATCCACCGGAGTAAAATGCTTCAGACGACAGACACAGCCAAACCGTTTCAACAATTCGTTCGTTTTCACCTCAAAAGTCTGAAATTCCCGTTTCGCCTCCACTTCACCAAACTGCTCCAGCAACCGTGAAGGAGATATTTCATCCAAAGTAAGTTCCGGATTCAGACGGACATACTTTTTCAATAAAGTCTCATCAAACGTATAAGCAGCATTCACGACCAGCCAGCCCTGTGCTCCGGCTATACGCCGCACTTGCCGAAAATCCTCCAGATTTTTGGTATAACATATCACATTGCTTGCCGAGCGAATATTTCCAAAGCTACGCAATCCCTTATTGGTTTCAAAAGGAAGATAATCCATAAACAAACGGAGCAATTCATTGTCCTCCGAAGCAATCGCCTTGATATGAAAGTGATGGACATCCAGAATCCGGTTGAACATGGCACGGTCATTCTGCACCAATCCCCGTAGATAATCCTTGATAGCTACTCCGATTTCTTTCCGGGCATCCTTCAGCTGATCGTTGCTTACCAAAGACTCCCGGGAAGCAGTAGACAGTAACCCGTCCGCATTCACCAGACAACGAATAAAGAAAGCCCACGACGGCAACAGATTACAATCATCCTCACTCAATAGCATACGCTTGAGATAGACCTTATGGGAGTTGCGCACCGAAAATTGAGTACGGAAAGGCAGAACATAAAGCACTCCTTCCACTTTACCGCTTTCAGTATAGATCCGGAAAGCATCGAGAGCAGACGACTGAAACACTTTCGCTCCATAATCCAGCAACTCCTTACGAGTCGCCTTCGGGTCAAGCCATACAGGCGAAGGCGTATTTACCAACTCCTCTTCCCCCTGATAATGCAGATAGATAGGATACGGCAATACTTCCCCATAACTCACCAGTATCTTCTTAAATATTTCATATTCAAAAAGATGCATCCATTCTCCTTTCGGGTGCAATACCACCTGTGACCCGATGGGTCGTTCTTCGTCTGATAAGGTCAGTTGATACGTCCCATCCACTTTTCCACACCAGCAAACAGGTGGACCGCCCATTGCCGAACGGCTCTCCACGGTGATCTCATTGGTCACCACAAAACAAGATAACAATCCGATACCGAACCTTCCGATAAAATCATCCGCGTCGGGAGTATCCCGCTTCGAACTCTCTCCGATAACAGTCAGAAAACGATAAACCTCCTCCTCTTTCAGTCCGATACCATTGTCCTGGAATACCACTGTTCTGTCCTCATTCAGAAAAACATCGATGCGACCTTTATAATTCTCGTCAATATTGCGTAGTGCCGTGATGGCATCTACGCAATTCTGCAACAGTTCGCGAACAAAAGTATTCGGGTTACTATAAATGTGCTCTGACAACAAGGCAATCATGCCTTTAAGATTGACCTGAAACAGATTATTCCCTTCTTTTTCCATGTTCCTCTTTTACTTCCTCCTCCTTCCAGTGATTTTAAGAGCTTTCTCATTGCCATTCTCTGCAGCCCTTTCGAACCACTCCATGGCTATTTCATCGTTTTCTTCCACACCATTTCCTGTCAGATAAGCATTTCCAAGTTCAAATTGTGCTTTATCGCTATTTTTATCGGCAGCTTTCAGCAACCATTGCACCGCAGCTTCCGGATCAGGGTCACAACCTTCACCGTACATCATCATCTTACCCAGATAATAAGCTGCTGCGATATTCTCATGCCCCGCTGCATCCGTGAACCAACGATAGGCTTCGGCATAATTCTGTTTCACACCTACTCCATTATAATAACAAAGTCCGGTACGATACATACCCATCGTATTCCCATCATCCGCAGCCAATGTATAATATTTAAAAGCCTCCGTTTCATTATCTTCCACTCCGATACCCATTTCGTAGCAGATGCCCAGTCCTTCACTGTACCATTCATACTCGGCAGCTTTCTTGAAATAAGCAAAAGCCTTTTCCGACTCATTCAGGTTGTCATAGTCATACAGATAATACTCACCCATACGCAACATAGCCATCGGAACCTCATTAGCCACCGCCTTGTCATACCATTCCACAGCCATTTTATTATCTACCAGACAGGGACCGCAACCGAAGAAATAATAATCTCCCATCTTAAACTGAGCATAACCATAGTTCTGTTCAGCAGCCTTCATCATATACTCCACAGCCTTTTGTGGATTCTCTTCCACGCCATTGCCGTTCTCATAAGCCATCCCGAGTTCCGTCAGACAACGGGCTTCATTCTTTTCCGCCCCTTTACTAAACCATTCGAGTGCCTTATCCCAGTTTTCTTCCGTCCCGATACCTGCTTTATAGCAACGTCCCAAAGCAAAGATCGCATCATTATCGTCCGCTTCAGCCGCCTTTGTATACCAAGCAAAAGCCTCTTCCGGTTTTACTTCGCCAAGAACCCCCTTTTCCAAATAAAGTCCTACACGGAACATTGCATAAGGATACCCCTGTTCGGCAGCCTTGCTAATCAGCTCAAATGACTTTTCATAGTTCTTCTCCACTCCGTCGCCACTCTCATATAAGAATGCCAGTTCCACAAGGGCAAAGCAAGCACCCAGTTCGGCCGCTTTTTCATAATATTCCCTTGATTTTACTGGGTCCTTCACACCGTTATATCCATTAGCCAGATAATAAGCCACACGGCAATACCCATCGGCATTATTCAGTGAAGCCGCCTTTTCATAATACTCTAAAGCCTTCACATAATCCGTTTCTTCAGACAAGAAGCCACGTTCATACATCCAGCCCAAACGATAAGCTGCACTTCCCGAACCCAATTCAATGGCTTTCTCCAACAACTCTTTCGCACGATTCATGTCTTCCGGCACCAGATCACCGTTGAAATAGATATTGGCCAATCCTTCGATACCTTGTATGTAATCATCCTCCACGCAGCGATTCAGACACATCAATCCACGTTCCACGTCCTTATATTCATCATTATACAGGTAGATCAATGACAATTCATACGCACTGTATGGTTCACAATAAAGCATACCCTTCTCCAGCCATTCAATCGCCTTAGGCATATCCAGCCATTCTTCTTCCTGATAGTTATATCCCAGGAAATTGGCAGCAGACCACACACCGGCATGCCAGGCCTTTTCCCAAAGTTCAAAGCTCAGTTCTTTCGGTTTATTCAGTTCCGGATAACGGAAATAAAGCGTAGCCAGATTTTTAAGACTATAAAAATTGGGAACAATTTCCAGAGACTTTTCGTAGTAAGCAGCCTCCTCTGCCACGTTACCTTCCGCCCTGTCTAGTGCATCTCCCAACGATGCATACACATGAGCACGCAAACGTTCGTCTTCAGGCAGTTCGGCAAGCAGTTCATTCCGTATCTGTAATGCCTTTGCTTTATCTCCTGCAAATTCTTCAACAAAAGCACGATAATACTTTCCCCACCAAATAGCTTCGGGAGAAGTGAGAGCGGCAAAGCGCCGTTCCCCCTCTTCTTTATCTTGTTCACAATAAAATCCCATGTATCGCCAATAGGCAACAGTGGCTTCCGCTTCAGCCCACCCCATATCGGCAGCCTTCTCGTAGTACGGAAACAAATAACTCATATCCCGTTTTCCATAACGGGCTTCAGAATATTGTGCACCTTTCTGCGCCCATCCCGCACCGCTAAACTCTGCTACACGGTCACATACCTGTATCACCTTTTCCCACCAGAATTCATATTCTTCCGCGTTGAGATCGACCTCTACGTTACAGTCAAAAGCACTGAATATCAGTTCAAAAAAATCTTCTGTTAATTTCTCGTCTTCTTTTGTGTACAAAGCATATTCACATACAGCCAATGCTTCCCACCAGTTTTCCGCACTTGATAATGAAGCCGGTGTATACTGCGGAAACCATACCCTTGCAGGCTGTCCGGATACTTTAATTTTAGCAGATAACTCTCCAAATTTCTCTTTCAAAGTTTTCATGATATAGACTTTACCTTAAATTTTGTATCACTAGTCAATAAAAATCTCATAACGAGCGCAAGGTACAAATATTGACCGAATGGACAAAAAAGAGTCTCTTTTATTTTTATAACTCCAAAAGTTGTCGTAACCGTTGCACCGATGTTTCAATCTGCCAACGGTCTTCCAATTCGTCTGCATTAAAGATATATTGAGCCTGGTGATAAAAAGGAGCCCGCTTCTCCAGTGCCTGAATAATGAACGCTTTCAGTTCTTCATCCTCTTTCCCTTGAAGAATAGGACGTTGCTGTTTAGCCACACGCAAACGCCTGAACAGCACACCCGGATGCACATCGAGAAAAACCGTTTTCCCGGTCCGGTTCATAAACTCCATATTATCAAAAAAACAAGGCGCTCCACCTCCCGTTGAGATGACCACATTCTCAAACTCAGCTACTTCATGAAGCATATTTCTCTCCAGCTCCCTGAATCCTGTTTCACCTCGTTCTGTGAATAATTCTCCAACGGTTTTGTGAAAACGCTCTTCGATATACCAGTCCAGATCAACGAACGATATACCCATCTGCCGGGTAAAAGCTTTACCCAATGTCGTTTTTCCGGCACCCATATAGCCGGTAAGGAAGATACGAACCATAAATGATCAATTTTACTCACAAAATTAATCATTTAATGAAAAATAATAGCTTCTTTCTTATTTATATTCAATATTGTCCTAAATAAATTGGGGGAACAAATAAAAAGGAAGTAGAACTAAGGTAAAATGACTACCTTAGTAGCGAGCCACCAACTCATCTACTTCCTATGGCAAATATAACACTTTTCGCACAAGTAATATCACATCTCCCGAAAGAAAATATCAGGAAAATCATAAAATCTTCGGGGTCAGACAAGCATTGTAAGGGCTACAATACATGGAGTCAGTTTGTTAGCATGATTTTCAGCCAATTCTCAGGATGTGATTCAGTCAGAGATATCTCAAACGGGCTGAAATCAGCCACCGGCAACCTCAATCATTTGGGAATCAACCGTGCACCATCCAAGTCAACGGTAGCATATCAGAACGCCAACCGAGACAGTTCGGTTTTTCGAGGCATATTCTACTCGTTGTTTCAGTATTTCGGACAGCAAGCCCTATGGCAACGAAGAAAGTTCCGTTTCAAGATGCCGATAAAACTGCTCGACTCCACATTGGTGTCATTGACTCTGTCAATATATGACTGGGCACATTACACTACCACCAAGGGGGCGGTCAAGATGCACACGCTATTGGACTATGACAGTCTTTTGCCGGAGTTCGTGAATATCACCGATGGCAAAACCACCGACAACAAAGCTGCTTTTGATATTGAGTTACATCCGTATAGTATTGTAGTAGCCGACCGAGGCTACTGTGACTACTCATTGTTGAATAATTGGGACAGCAGCAACGTGTTCTTTGTAGTGCGTCATAAAGACAATATCCGGTACAAAGCCATAGAGGAGTTGCCTTTGCCTGAAAAACACGCTCAGAATGTACTTATTGACGAAATAATCGAGTTCGAACTCTCGGCGGCCAAATCCAAATATCCCAAACGTTTACGTCGCATCGCAGTATGGAACGATGAACACGGTTTTGAAATTGAGTTACTCACAAACAACTTCACATTGGCAGCATCAAGCATAGCGGCTCTGTACAAGGCTCGGTGGAACATAGAAATCTTCTTTCGCAACCTCAAGCAACTGCTACGCATCAAGAGCTTTATCGGCACATCCCGCAATGCCGTAGAGACCCAAATATGGACTGCTATGACTACAATGCTGATTCTGACATGGCTAAAGCACATCGCAAGATACAAATGGGCATTGGCTAACCTTGTGGTCACGCTCCGGCTGAACACATTTACCAAAATCGACCTCCAAAAATGGCTTGATCAACCATTTACACCACCTCCCGAAACCATCGAAAACGATTAGGGGGGATTGATTTTGAACTCTCGAGGCTATACTTAACAGTATAGTCAGTTAGCTCATGCTCAAAATTTATTTAGGACAATATTGATTTATATTCTTAAAAAATCTCTTTTTCTTATCACAAGTAGCTCCTCCAACTTGCTCAGTTAGGGAATATATTTGTACCTTCGCAGCGTCAATTCATTGACTATCCAAAATTATCGTCGGAAAAAATGGCTAAACAAAAATTTTACGTTGTATGGGAAGGTGTCACACCCGGAATTTATACTTCCTGGACAGACTGCCAACTTCAAATCAAAGGATATGAAGCAGCCAAATACAAATCATTTGACACGCGCGAAGAAGCGGAACGCGCGTTGACAATGTCTCCCTATGCTTATATCGGCAAGAACGCAAAGGCTAAATCAGGAGGCCCCAAACCTTCTTCAGATACTTTACCTTCTTGTGTGATCGACAATAGTCTGGCTGTCGATGCAGCCTGTAGCGGTAATCCGGGACCGATGGAATATCGCGGCGTACACATTGCCAGCCGTCAGGAGATTTTTCATTTCGGCCCGATGAAAGGCACAAACAATATCGGTGAGTTTCTAGCCATCGTACACGGCTTGGCGTTGCTGAAAAAGAAAGGTTTCGATATGCCCATTTACAGTGACAGCGTGAATGCCATCAGCTGGGTACAACAGAAGAAGTGTAAGACCAAACTCCCCCGGACCCCGGAGACAGAAGAACTGTTTCTATTGATTGAACGGGCGGAAAAATGGTTGCAAGGAAACACCTATACTACCCGTATCCTGAAATGGGAAACCAAAGAATGGGGAGAAATTCCGGCCGACTTCGGCAGAAAATAAAAGAACATAAATTTCAATATAAGAAAAAGATGAAAACATTGACTTCAAGCAAAGCTTTCTGGCTGTTACTAGTCATTTGCGTAATTACCATCCTGCCTTTCCTCGGCTTATCGGAGTACCACACCAAAGGGGAGCCTCGTGAATCTATCGTCTCCTACTCCATGCTGGATAGCGGGAACTGGATTTTACCCAGAAACAACGGAGGAGAAATGCCTTACAAACCGCCTTTCTTCCACTGGAGCATTGCTGCTGTCTCGGCAGCAGTAAACGGAGGGCAAGTCACAGAAATGACCTCCCGCTTGCCGTCTGCCATCGCCTTGATTACCATGACTCTCTGCGGCTTTCTGTTCTTTGCCAAAAGAAAAGGAATAGAACTGGCGCTGTTAGCCGCCTTTATTACTCTGACTAATTTTGAACTGCATCGAGCCGGAGCAAACTGCCGGGTAGACATGGCATTGACAGCTCTCACCGTTGGCGCTCTTTATTGTCTCTACAAATGGTATGAGAAGGGGCTTAAAGGTATTCCCTGGCTAGCCATTCTCCTGATGAGCTGCGGCACACTGACTAAAGGACCGGTAGGCACTATCATTCCATGTTTGGTTGTAGGCATCTTTTTATTACTCCGGGGTGTCAACTTCTTCAAAGCATTCCTGTTACTTTCCGCCTGGGCCATTCTTTCACTCATCCTGCCTTTCTGCTGGTATGTCGCTGCTTACCAACAAGGCGGAGAAGAATTTCTGGCATTGGTTATGGAAGAAAATCTCGGTCGTATGACCAATACCATGAGTTATGATTCATGTGTGAACCCCTGGCATTATAATTTTGTGACCTTGTTTGCAGGATACGTTCCCTGGACACTGTTAGTCGTGCTCTCCCTGTTCAGCCTGACTTACCATAAATTCAGCATCCAATCTGCCGCGTGGTGGAAACGTTTCACCACATGGATAAAGAATATGGACCCGGTGGATTTATTCTCTTTCACTAGCATCGTCGTAATCTTCGTCTTCTACTGTATCCCGCAGAGCAAACGTAGTGTATATCTGATGCCGATCTATCCTTTCATTGCTTATTTCCTTGCCAAATATCTATTCTATCTGGTTAAGAAACAATCCAAAGTCATCAAGGTATACGGAAGTATTCTTGCAGTAATCAGCCTGTTACTGTTCACCTGCTTCATCGTATTAAAATACGGACTCATCCCCGAAACGATTTTCCACGGTCGCCACACACAAGACAACATTATTTTCATGCGTGCCATACAGAATATCAACGGAGCAAGAGCTTTGATACTGATTGCCATTCCTACCATTCTCGGCATCTACTGGTGGTTCTATCAACGGAAAAATGCATTAAGCAACCGCTTCCTGTATGCCCTCGTTGTGCTTACAATGGGATTATACCTTGCACTGGACGGTGCTTACCAACCGGCAGCATTAAATTCGAAATCGGTGAAATTCATCGCTGCAGAAATAGAAAAGGTTGCGCCGGAAAACGAAGGGACTATGTATGAGTTCATTGAAGAAAGTCTGCATGCAGCAGGTGACCCTGTACATTACTTCGAACTCAACTTCTATCTGCGCAACCGCCTCGACAACTTCTACCGGAAACGTCCTTCGGAAGGCTTCCTGTTAATCGGCACGAATGATGCAGAGAAATATCTTCCCGAATTCGAGAAAGAAGGGTATCAGTTTGAGCAGGTGTATGAATCTCCCAAACGAGTACTCCGGCAAATAGCCAAGGTATACAAGTTCGTTAAAAACCAACAGCCTGAAAATACCGAAACGACTACTCCTATTGTTGAGTGAAAGGTATAGAATTAAGCGTTTTTCCATGCTTCACAAGGAACTCCGCCGATTGGAGCATGGAAAAACTATATTCTTTCAAAGGCAAAAAGCTATCATCCATCGGAACAGCATTCAATTTGCCGTTACCTATATGATAAGTAAGTTCCTGCTGAGTCTCGTAATTATAAAGATAGAGTAACGTATCATTACGTCCCACCACCATATTGTCAGCAGTATAGAACATACAGGGACGTTCTTCCTTCAGCAAGTCTACCCCAAAATTATTCTGTAAATAATCAATATTCAACAACCCTAATATCGTTGGCTGTATATCTACCTGACCGCCAAATGTAGTTTTCTCTTCCGGCTGAATACGGCTAGAGTAAATCATCAGCGGAATATGGTTATAAGACTCCGGCAATTCACATTCGGCATCTCCCACCAATTTGCCATGATCCCCTTCCAATACGAATATCGTATTATCAAACCAGGGTTGTTTACGCGCCTCCTCAAAGAACTGGCGCAAAGCCCAATCCGCATACTCAACGATCTGCGTCTCCGGTTCACTTGTTTTCGGATAGAAGAAGGGAGGTATCACATACGGCGGATGATTACTGATGGACAGTAAAGTAGCAAAAAACGGTTGTCCGGTGGCAGCCCGCTGATTCAATATCGGAATTGCGTAGTCATACAAGAAATCATCCTGCACTCCAAAGCTATTCACCACCTTATCAGCCGGATAGTTTTCTTGTGAGAACACTTCATCATAGCCGTTTGTCCGGAAGAAAGCGTTCATATTATCATACTGCCCTTCATGCGTCATAAAGAAAAGGTTGTAATAGCCGTTTTCTTTCAATACGGTAGGCAGCCCCGAATAGCGGGGAATGACAGAGCCTTTCATCAGGTTCCGTTTCATCATGGCCGGAAAAGAATACAAGGTAGCATACAAACCGTGGTTCGTATGGATTCCTGCGGAATAGAAATTGCGGAAACTGATAGAACGGGTATACAGGCTATCCAGAAAAGGGGTCAAGGTCTCCGATTGCCCGAAATGCTTCATAAACTTACAGGACATAGACTCCATCATAATCAATACAACATTAGGACGGTGCCGTTGTACGCTATCCGCCATCGAAGGATGCCTATAAACAGCCAGCGGTGACACATTCGCTTCCCCCGGCCGGTTGAGCAGAGCCTGCGCCTTAGTGATTGCTTCCTGTTCATCCATCAGATGCAAGTATTTATTTTCAGGCCGCATATCATCCATCACGCTCGTCAGCAGATTAAAGGTAGGGCTTACTCCCAGTTGATTGAGAAAAGCGTCCTGACAGAAATATGCCGCACTCACTTTGATCGGATTATACCCTGTACGTCCCCGGATTCCAAAGATGCAGAGTCCGATTAAACAGGCTCCGATCAGAACCGCCCCTCCTCGCTTCCAATAAGGAAACGGAGCGGAAATGGTAAGGCTACGATGATGGAAATAACGCGCCAGATAGATAAGCCAAGCTACGAATCCGCCCAGAAGGAGAAGAAATAATCCGATGGACAGATAATAGGCACTTTCACCCAATATCATTCCGGCGGTAGTTCCCGCATAACCGAACCATTCGAATATGGAAGAATTGATATGTTTAAAGAAATAGGCAAAATAAGGAATGTCTGACGCACTGATTAAATAAACCAATCCATAAAAGACACTGAAAAAGATCGTAAAGAAACGGAACAACGCTTTCCCATAATAGTTGCAAACTCCACACACCACTGCAACTACCAGAGGCAACAGAAGTATGTAACAGCCTATCACATTGTCAAACCAGACACCATGCACAAAAGCAAGCATCGAAAGTGTCTTATCCGACAAGGCTTCAGAGGTCAACAGATGATAAGATGAGATGAAAAGTACCAGGCGAAACAGTCCTGCGACCAGCAAAGCCGAAACATGTATGGCAAGTATATATATAACAAGATTTAGAAAACGTTTCATAATAGCCTTTTCTTTTTATGAATTAAATAAAAGGGGTTGAATAGTGTTATTTCCTCCCTTTATAGATATAAACGAAATGAAGAATCAGGAAATTGACAGGCACCACGATAATCATTACCAGTATCGGTGCAAGCAGTTCACCCGCGCCTATCCAAAGGAAGAGATTCAGCAAACCGATCTCAAGCAGGTAATTAATCAGATGACTAAAACCAAAGCCAATCGCATTATGCGAGGATGGCTTGGAACGAAAGGTAAAGAAAGTAGTCAGGAAGTAGTTGCAGACAAATCCCACAGCATAACCGGCCGTAAAGGAGATATTGGCATTCGCAACCAACAAGACTAGGCAATATACGCCGTAATGAATGGCCGAAGATATAGTGCCGACAACTCCAAAACGAACGAACTGCCAGAACTTATCCCGCCAATCCGGATGCTTCTCAAGTATAGCCTTACTTATTCTGATCATCGTACAACACTTCTTCCACGTTATAGAGCGGACGACGTTTTACCTCTTTATAAATCTTGCCAATATACAATCCGACAGCTCCTATGGATAATAAAACAACTCCGCCAACAAACCAGATTGATAACATCAAAGAAGCCCAGCCATGTTCCGCAGTACCCGAAATCAATGCGTAAAGAACATAGATTCCAATCAAAATACTGATAAAAACAAAGATACCTCCCAGATAAACAATTCCGTAAATAGGCTTTACCGAGAAAGAGGTTATCCCGTCCAAAGCCAGACTGAACATCTTTCTCACTGTATATTTGGAAGTTCCGGCTGTCCGTTCCCGGATCACATCATCTACCGTAGTAGAAGGGAAGCCGAGCAACGGGATAATACCACGCAGATAGACATTGCGTTCCTGATAATGAGACAACTGTTCCAACACTCTCCGGCTTAGAAAACGAAAGTCCGCATGGTTGTAGATTGTCTCTACTCCCATCCGATGCTGTAATTTATAAAAAGCTGTTGCGGAAAGACGTTTCAGCATCGGGTCTGCCTGACGAGATACTTTCACTCCGTATACGACATCATATCCTTCCGTATAGGCATCGATCATCTCCTCAACCGCATTCAGGTCATCCTGCAAATCGGCATCAATGGTAATAACCGCATCACTCCACTCTTTAGCAGTCATCATACCCGCCATGATAGCATACTGATGTCCCACGTTCCGTGCCAGATTCATTCCTTTTATATAAGGATTCGTCCCGTGCAGTTTCTTAATGATGCTCCATGTACGATCTTTACTGCCATCATTTACAAAGAACACAAAGCTGTCGGCACTGATCTTTTCTTTTGCCACCAACTCATCAAACAAAGCTGTCAAACGAGCGGCCGAATCTTCCAACACTTCCTCCTCATTATAACAAGGGGATACAATAGCCAATTTTATCATTTTTCGTCCGGTTTATTTAGTTCAGCCAGTTTTATCTGTACAAATTCCGAGTAAGTCATAAAAGCATATCCTTTTTCTTTCAGTTTGCGGATCAGCCTATCCAACCGTTCCTCCATTCCTTTACCGGAATGATTGCGGATAATAAAAGGCATCTTATATTCAGGATATTCACCCAACGGATAGAATTCCCACGGGTGGAAATAAGTCACAAAATATCCGTCATGCTTCAATACCCGGTTTACCAGGAGTTGATACAACCACATCGGCAGGTTATGACAAGACAACCAAAACAGCGGAAAGCGGACCCATGGAGTTACAGAAGCCGGGATTTGAAGTAATTTACCTGTCATAAAGCAAGTACGCGGCTCCGACAAATGCATATATCTCCCGGGAATAAATGCCGGATTCAATGAAGAGTTATATACATACCCCACCCGTTCAAGTTCCGTATCTGATACGGGGAACATACGTGGCTGGCGATAGCCTTGTATCGTCCTGCCGGTAAGACGTTCCAGAATTTCTTTGGAACGACTGACATCCGAAGCCTGTGGCCGCCAATGGTCACATCCATGAGCAGCAACTTCATGCCCTTCGTCCATTATGCGTCGCATTACTTCCGGCGCATTCTCTGCAAAATTACTTGTACAAAAGAAAGTAGCTTTCACCCCGTTGTTTTTCAGGCAGTCCAGTATCCGGTTCGTACCATAGACTGACACTTTCATTGCTTCATCCAGCGGAAAGTCTACACCATGCTCACGAGGTACATCAAATTCTTCCGTATCAAAACTTAATAATATCATTGCAATATCAAGAATTACAACTGCTGCATATCATGCAGACGTTTATAGTAACCGTTTAACTCAATAAGTTCTTCATGCTTACCACGTTCCACAATCTCACCCTCATACAGCACACAGATTTCATCTGCATTCTTAATTGTAGAAAGACGGTGGGCAATAGCAATCGTCGTACGTGTTTTCATCAAACGTTCCAACGCTTCCTGCACAAGACGTTCTGATTCGGTATCCAAAGCAGAAGTAGCCTCATCAAGAATCAGAATCGGAGGATTCTTCAGAATAGCACGCGCGATACTGATACGCTGGCGCTGGCCACCGGACAATTTTCCACCACGGTCACCGATATTCATATTATATCCTTCCGGTTTCTCCATGATGAAATCATGCGCATTGGCTATCTTTGCCGCTTCTACAACTTGTTCCATTGTCGCATTCTCCACACCAAAAGCAATGTTATTGAAGAATGTATCATTAAACAGAATAGCCTCTTGGTTTACATTACCAATCAAACTGCGCAAATCTGCAATACGTACATCACGAATACTTGTTCCGTCAATGGTAATATCACCCTCCTGCACATCGTGATAACGCGGCAATAAATCGACTAATGTAGATTTACCGGATCCCGATTGTCCAACCAGTGCAATCGTCTTCCCTTTAGGAACTGTCAGGTTTACATGTTTCAGCACCTCTCTCTTACCATCATAGCTGAAAGAGATATCTTTAAATTCTATTTTATCAGACAGACCTTTCAACGGTTTCGGATTCGGAATTTCCTTAATCTTATTCTCTGCCTTCAGGATTTTATCAACACGTTCCATGGAAGCCAAACCTTTCGGAATGTTGTATCCAGCTTTTGCAAAGTCTTTCAACGGATTGATTACACTATATAAGATAACCATATAGAAGATGAATGTAGGAGCATCGATGCTTGCATTCTGTCCCAAAATCAATGTACCTCCAAACCACAATACAGCTACAATCAGGATTGTTCCTAAAAACTCACTCATCGGATGAGCCATAGCCTGACGTATGGCAACCTTGTTTGTCGCATCCCGGAGCTCGTTGCTACATTTGGTGAAGCGGTTAATCATTTTATCTTCCGCAATAAAAGCCTTGATGATGCGCAAGCCTCCCAGTGTTTCTTCCAATTGCGACATCGTATCACTCCATTTCGACTGCGCCTCCAATGATTGGCGTTTCAGTTTTCTTCCGACTACTCCCATCAGCCAACCCATTCCCGGCAATACAACGATAGTAAAGAGTGTCAACTGCCAACTAACCGTAACCAATGTCACAAAATATATAATAATCAGAATTGGACTTTTCATCAACATATCCAATGAACTAGTGATGGAATTTTCCACTTCCCCCACATCACCACTCATACGAGCTATAATATCTCCCTTTCTTTCTTCCGAAAAGAAAGACATCGGCAGACGCATAACCTTAGCATACACCATAATACGAATATCACGTACCACTCCTGTACGCAATGGAATCATCACGGCTGAAGAAGCAAAGTAACAACCAGTTTTAAACAATGTCATTACCATCAGGAACAGTCCCAAGAATATAAGAGCCATAGTGGGACCATTATCCACGATCATCTGAGATATGTAATAATAGAAGTTATTCTTGGCAACATCCGCTAAATCTCCACTACCCCATTCCATAAAATGGTACACTTTATCCGCTCCTTCTGTTTTAAACAGAATACTCAAGATAGGAATCAAAAAAGTAAATGAGAATACATTGAATACAGCAGACAAAATATTCAGCAAAACAGCCCAGCCGATATACTTCTTATAAGGCGACACAAAACGTCGCATTAGTTGTAGAAATTCCTTCATTATTTACCATTAAAAAAGTTAAGACCGCAAAGATACAATAAAACTGATTAGCAGACAGCAGTTTCAGCTAATTATTAACGCGATTTATCGAAAAATGCCCTTCCCACATGATTCCTTTGAAAACAATAATCTGATTAATTTTCCCCAATTACATATCTTCATCCTTTTCCTTTTCGAAACATTTATTAGTTCCCAACTTAGTTTATTTAGTCAGTCCACAGTATAATTGCGTAAGATAATCATTAAAATATAAATATCCAATAAACACATTCAAACTCTTTCATGTCTAAATAAAAATTCTGATATTAGCCGAAAAAGAAATAGTTATGGAACATACAATAGGAATAAATGTCACGATTCATCCAACTGCCATTTTAGAAGACTGAATTGAAATAGGTGACAACACAATAATCGAAACCATGTCCCACTTGCTGAATTCTAGTTGCAAATGCGACATCTCCTTATTTCATAAATTCGAGTTTTATTAGCTGTAATAATTTTCAAGTATGGTTGGAATAATTAATTCTATAAGAAAGTATAACTATTGGGATGGAAAACCTGTCGAATCAGGATACCCACGCACATTATACACCGATAAAATCGAACAGTACATTGGCAACAAATTAGTCAAGGTGCTGGTTGGGCAGCATCGTGTGGGTAAGAGCTATATCCTGCGTCAAATAGCATCCAAGCTCATAATACAAGGAGTAAAAAGCGAAAATATACTCTATGTCAACAAAGAATATATGGAGTTGATAACACTTCGCAATGCCATTGAGCTGGAAGAATTATACAAAGCCTACCGTAAAGTATTAAAGCCTAAGGGAAAAGTATATCTTTTTATAGATGAGATACAGTATATCGATGAGTGGGAGCGATTTGTAAATTCCCACTCACAAGACTTTGCCAAGCCTTGCGAACTGTTCATTAGTGGCTCAAACTCCAACTTGTTATCCGGCGAATTGGCAACCCTTTTGTCGGGACGTTATGTTGAATTTGAAGTATTTTCGTTTAGTTATAGCGAGTATTGCGGAATAACAGAACAGTCCAACGGCAGCGATAGTTATAAAAAATACCTTCAAAGCGGCGCATTGCCCGAACTATTCAACTTGCCAAATGAAGAAATGAAACAAAACTATGTATCTTCAATTAAAGATACGGTAATGCTTAGAGATATTGTTGGCAGATACAAAGTGAAAGATGTAAAATTACTCGATGATCTGTTTGTCTATTTGACAAACAGTGCCGCAAACATTATATCTATGACAAACATCATCCATTTTTCGCTTCGAAGAAAAGAAAGACTAACTACGAGACACTATCAACTTATATAAATTACCTTGAAAATTCTTTCCTGATTCATCGTGCCGAAAGGTACAACATCAAAGGCAAAGACTCTATTTCGGGCAATTGCAAATACTATCTGAATGATTTAAGTTATCGCAATTATCTCTATTCCGGATATGGCTATGGGCTTGGATATCTCTTAGAGAACGCAGTCTATCTAAGTTTGAAGCGTGCCGGTTACCAGGTTTACATGGGAACGATAAAAGATACAGAAGTAGACTTTGTGGCAATAAAAGGCGACAAGAAGCTCTATTTGCAAGTCACACTTCAACTGGCAGAGGAACAAACTTTTGAGAGAGAATATAGATCACTAAAACTCATAGATGACAATTTCAATAAATATGTAGTGAGCATGGACGACTATAAAATTCCAACAAACGAGGGGATCGAACATATCTCGGCATGGAATTTAGAGGAAGCATTAGCAGATGACCATCACCTCAAAATCGGTAATTACGTTTAAAAGACACGTTAATTGCCATTAAATAGAACAATACAGGGCAAACTGCCGAATAAAATCAGCAAGATTCGAGAAAATTGCAGGTTCCATTCGGCTATTTGAATCTAATTTTATAAGCATCTCTACTAAAATGTAAGAAAACTTATCAGTTTAGGCATCACTCCACAGACACCACATGATAATAGACCCACGCGTTTTCCTGAACGACTTTACCCCCAATCTCTGCAAGATACGCCCGAAATAATTAACTTGTCCGGAAGAAAACTTCATTTTACTTGCCTTTTGTATACGCTGAAGGATATCTGCAGCAAGCAACCACTCTCCCTCCTCTTCCTCTTCCGCTGCCCGGTAATATACCTGAAACAATTGTTCAATCGCCGGAGACTGCTCAAATTCCCGATTAGCTTCCGTCATGATAGCCTCTTCCTTCTCATCAAACCAGTAGCGTTCATTACTACGCAGCAGTGCCATTGCCTGCGCATACAATTGTTCATAATCAATAGGGTGGACCACATCAATCACTCCCGTCACCTTGACACCGATAAAACGACGACTGCCGGAAGTATCCGTCAGCAAATCTTTATGATTACTCGTACCTATAAAAGAAGTGTACCGGCGAAGCTCCTCCACTGCTGAAGCATTCGGACGTCGCGTATTGACAACAAGCTTTTGCAGAATATGCTTGAGAAAAGACTGCTGATTGATGCCAATCTGATCAAACTCATCCATATTAATCAATAGAAAACGATTCAAATACAGTTCGGCATCCCGTTTCCGGCTGAAATCAATACTGTCCGTATAATACGCCTGCAAACACGGGAGCAAGATCAATTGGCAAAATGTAGATTTACGATAGGCTTGCGGACCGATTAATATTGGCGAAGTACTGTTCGCGTGATTCTTACCTATCCCACGACAGTGTGCAACCATACTAAGAAACCAGCGACGAAACAATTGAGTCCAATAAGGATGATCACAAGGAACCCGTTTGGCAAGATTACCAATATAATCTTTGCCGTTCCAGCGAGGAAGGTCATAAAGAAATTCTTCGACTGGCTGATAGAGCGGCACATGATCCGAATTCAGGTAACGCACGACATCTTTATCCCAAAGTTTAAGTCCCTCATATTGTGCATTCATTGTAATGCTTGCCATCAACCGTTTATCCACCGGACGAAAATAAAAATTAAAGCTATTCCGTTCGCGACATTCCACTTGTGATGTCAGTTGGTTGAAACGAAAATCATAACGCCGTTTCATAAACTCGTCCATCTGCATGACAAATAATTGTTCCGGCAAGAGACTACTCTTACTCGCAAATCCCTCACAAGTGCGGTATACATTTCGTACGGTTTCCCGGACCAATGTATCGTCCTTCGGCAAGCGATAATGGGCACGAGACCATCGTACTGTATCTTCTTCAGGAATACCGGCACGGAAACAATGTCCCGCAAGGTTAATCAAAAGCGATTGTTTGTCTCCTTCCGGTTGATAATCAGTCTCTTCATCCAGCGCACGTGCAAAAGCAGCTTCGAAAAGTACAGAAAGCGCATTACATTTTTCATATCCCGGCGCAAGCCGTTGCAACGGCGAAGTTTCCGTTTGCACCCGTTCGCGATAAGTCACCTCACCCGGCATAGCCGCAGGCTGCTTCATATAAATAGGCATTGCATTGGGATTAAAATACAAGTTCGGGTCAAAAGTTAAACGACAATATTGCTCCAACGAAGGCACTTTCAGTTCAATATCATAAGGGAGTTGTGGCTGATAATATTTCACTGCCAACCGATAGGCATGCGCATGAAAAAGCTCTGCTTCCTCACTAGTTGTCGGCAGAAGATCATTGGGATAAGTAAAACGTACCCATACTTTCACAGACTTTCCGGAAGAACCGGTGAAAGCTAAGTAAGTCTGCGGAAGTTCCTTTACCCGTTCTTTCACTTCATCCGCTTCCATGTGCCCAGACAAGTTGTTGACCAGAATCATCACAATGCCATTATATTCACTCATCGTCGTTATGCCGCCTTTGCAAAAAAAGCGGCTGCGGGTATCAACTTCGGTACATTCTGTACATAGTCATTTTTATCACCCGGAAGCATAAAAGGCAGGACTTCTCTCATTTTTGAGACAGGCTGTGCTTTGGTTTCCACTTTCATTTGCTCCACGAGCTGTTCAATTCTTCACGTACGCATAGTGTTCAGCTTGCCATCGTCTCTTACCAGTGTTATTCTCATTACTTCATTTATTTGTCCTGCATGTGTTTGTAGGGCGATTATTATGATACAAAGATACTGTAAATATTACATACAAACAACTTTTCCGGAAATACTTACTCCACCTCTCTACTAGAAAAGATTTTTCAATTTCATTTCTCATATTCTCATAGATTTAAGATAAAGCATATATAATCAAAGAAGTACATTATGAGAAACGTTTTTAAAATAGGCATTTCTCATACTGCCCTCATCGATTTTCTTCAAAAATCATCGACAAAAAAGCAAAAAGATGAGATAAAGGGAAATATAACTGACCCATAGGTAATTAGGCAGTGGTTGGCACAGGTCGTCCATAGTACCGAAGACATGGTTTTGACGGAATACTGCGGGAGTTAGGTTTTCAAATCATTACCCGGCGTTATCTGCAAGTTCAAAACCAACGGTTTATTTATCAGCGATTTGCGCCATTCTGCTTACAGACAAATGACTCTCATGAACTTAATTTTGCAACCAGTAAAAAATGTAAGTTATGAGATCAACATTCAAGGTGCTGTTCTACGTGAACGGCAGTAAGGAGAAAGACGGCATAGTGCCGATTATGGGACGCATCACCATCAACGGGTCGGTGGCGCAGTTCAGTTGTAAACGAACCATTCCGAAAACACTTTGGGATGCCAAAGGGAACAGGATCAAAGGAAAGAGCAAGGAGGCTATCGAGACCAACTACGCGCTTGAGAACATCAAGGCGCAGATCATCAAGCATTACCAGCGGATTTCCGACCGTGAGGCGTTTGTTTCGGCAGAGATGGTGCGCAACGCCTTTCAGGGAATCGGCACGGAATATGAGATGCTGATGCGTGCTTTTGACAAGGAGGTTGCAGACTTCTCCAAACGTGTGGGCAAAGACCGTTCAGACCGGACGTACCGCAAATACAAGACAGTCCGCAACCATGTGGCCGCGTTCCTTATGTCGCATTACAGGCGGAAGGATATTTCCATGAACGAGCTGACAGAGGAATTCATCAGGGACTTCGCCCTTTACCTGAGCAATGAGGCGGGATTGTCGCAGTCTTCCATCTGGATTTACCTGATGCCGCTGAAACATCTTGTGACAACGGCTCATTACAATGGAAAGATCGCCCGTAACCCGTTTGCGCAGTTCCATGTAAGTCCGAACATACGGGAGCGCGAGTTCCTGACCGATGATGAGCTGAACATCGTCATCAACCACAGGTTCACGAAACCCCACCTCTCGCTTGCCCGGGACATCTTCGTGTTCAGCTGCCTGACTGGAATCTCGTTCATAGACATAAAGAATCTGACCACGGAGAATATCGTGGAAATCGGTGGCAACAAATGGATTGTAGCCAAGCGGCAAAAGACCGGTATCCCTTATCAGATACGGCTTCTGGACATCCCCCTGATGATAATCGAGAAATACAAGACCCTGAAAGGGGATAACCGTCTGCTTCCGATAGGCTGTAATTCCGTCATCAACCGAAACCTGAAGCTGATTATGAAAGAGTGCGGCATTGAGAAGCATATCTCATTTCACGCCGGTCGTCATTCCTTTGCCGTATGTGCTTTGAGCAACGGTATGCCGATAGAAAGCGTGAGCCGTATTCTCGGGCATACGAATATAACCACCACGCAGATTTATGCAAAGATTACAGATGCAAAACTTGACAGGGATATCGCATCATTTGCGGACAAGATAAGCGGGAAAATTTCTTATGTGCAGTAATCTATGGCTTGCAATATGAACAGAGGAATAATCACAATCAGTGAAACGGGTGTATTCACGATACCGACCGCGCCCGTATGGATGACGCAATTTGAGATTGCCGACCTGTTCGGGGTATTCTCGTATGACATCCGCAAGGCGATTCATGTTATCTACAAGAATAAGGAGCTGAGCGAGGTTGAGACGATGAAGTATGTCAAGCAAACTAACGGCATCAGTTATGACGTTTACAGCCTTGAAGTGGTTATAGCCGTTGCATTCAGGATATGCAGTAAGGAGAGTATGGCGTTCAGGCGGTTTGTAATGGATAGAACCTGTGCAAGGATAAAAGGGACACAAGCCATGCTGTTCGTTTCTTGTGGCAGAGGAAACAACCTATGGTATTGTTGAGCTTCATCCCGCCTGTCACCCGTTTCCGATGCACGGATGCAAAGGTAGCGCGTGGCTTGGGTGGCAGCCGCAAGGTCGGGCGGCAAAGCCGTTCCGGGCAGAATCTTCCTCAAACAAGTTTGAGCGTATTCAGCCCGAAAACCTTGCCGCTGCCTGCCACGCACTGAAAAGGCATCCGGCAACGGAAACGAGCGACTGACGGGAAATCAGAAGAAACAAAAAGAAGGAGCGGCATACAGACGAAGCGGGATTTTGATGCTTCCTCCGTAAGCCGTTCTTTCTTTTTTCGTTGAATAGACTATTGCAGCCGCAAATTGTAGACAGACGGCAAACTTCGCTCCTTCAAGAAAATCAGGTGCCTGTCAATCGGTAAGCGGGGCGGTAGCTGTCCGACAGCATACGCTCGATGTCGGATTCCCGGTAAAGGATTTTGCCGCCCAACTGGATATAGGGTATCCGCCCCTCATTACGGTAGTCCTGAAGCGTCCGGCGGCTCACTTTCAAGCGTGCCGACACCTCCTTGTCGGTAAAGAAACGTTCTCCGCCCAAAGTCGGGCGGTAGTTGGCTGTCAGGTGCTCGAAGCTGTCCAACAGGCGGTCAATGTTGCTCATGAAGTGGATTATCCACTCGCTGTTCTTGGTAATCAGTTCGTTCATATTACTTCGGATTTAGTGGTTATTGTCATTATACTCTGGTTACTACATTCATATAGTCCTGCCTTTGAACTTGGCTTCCTTCCGCCTGTCCTCGACTATTGACACGATACGTTGCACATCTTCGGGGCGGTAATAGGTCTTGTGGTTTATCTGCGAATAAGCCAGCGTGCCGTTGTCGCACAGGGTCTGCAACGTGCGCGGGCTGATGTTGAGCATCTGGCACACGTCCTGATTGTCCATCCACTTGCCCATCGTTTTTTCTCCATGCCGATGGCAGATGGCATCCATGCGGCGGACGAAACGGTCGAACTTGGCGACCAGCTCCTCAAAGGTCTTTTTTTCAATAGATACGATTTCCATATACATTATTTTTTGTTGTTATTTCTCTTTCGCTGCAAAGAAAAGGGCAAAAATCTATAAAGCAAAGGCTTTTCTGGAACTGGCAGCATTTGGCACCGGTATGGTAGCGGTTGTCCGGGTTACATCATCCCGGTTACCTATGGGCAAGCCAATGTACCGTGATTCTTTCACCACCTTTTTTAGCTGTCATTATTCCTTTTGACGCAAAGAAAAACAGAATCCGTCACCAGACAATGGACTTTACTATTACCGGTAGCATGTGGCACAGGGTGGTAGAGGTTGGCATCGGTTGGAGGTGGCGTTTATCTTCTTAACTCCGGAAATTAGGAAGGAGGAAAGAGTGAGAATGAGGGCTTAATTCAAACTCGGCTGCAATCGCACCGTTGTCCTTCCGGCTACTCACATCCGGCAAATTGGTGAAGTCTGCACCGATGTTTCTATCGTCATATAGCAAAACCACACAAAATTGCCGAACAGAACCCAAGTTCTTGACCGGCTGGATTATAGCCACTTACTTTGCTTGCGATAATCGGTCGAGGCACTTGCCAAGACCACAGTCAATAACTTAATAAAATTGTAGTATCAATGAAAAGAGAACCAAACATCAGTGAGCAGGAAGCTCGTGAAATCGTGGAAAGAATGGGACGCAGGGAATCCTACAGCCCCAAGTCGATGGATGACTTCTACAGGAACATCGGTCTGGATCCGGCTGAACTGGAACAGCCCGTCAAGACCGTCAAGGAAGAAGCGGAGACCGCTATGGCGAATAAACCGTCAGATGGGGTGACAGAGGAAGCGGCAGTGCCGCAGAAACGCATCAGCGGCAAACAACGCAGGCTGTCGCTGGAAGAGTACCGCACGACCTATCTCCAAGTCCCGAAGATTATCAACCGCAAGCCCGTGTTCGTTAGTGAGACAGTGCGTGACGAGCTGGACAGGGTTGTCCGCTACCTCGGAGGAAAGGGCATGAGCGCATCGGGGCTAATCGAAAACCTTGTCCGCCTGCACCTCGACGCCTACCGGAATGACATAGAGCAGTGGCGCAAACTCTGAGGAGATTGCAGAGAAGTCGGTTCAGCCGGTCGATACACTTCATCGGCTGAACCGATACCCCAAGTAATTTATTGTACCCGGAAACCAATCCGACAGGCGGAGGATTCTTGTGTCCTCAAAGACACAGCAAGGTATATTTTCAGTTACCCGAATTATTCTAAGTAACTGAAAATCCTTGCACCGCCGTGGGCAGAATTATCCTCCGCAGTCGGATAATTTCGATGTTTTTTAATCGGAGATTAGACAATGGACGAGCCATTAAATTAAAAGAATAAGAAGTATGAAAAAGAAGAGCAAGTACGGGAGAAATCCCAAGTTGGACCCGAAGACGCACTGCGTGATGGTGCGCTTCGATGATGTGGAATGGAACAAGTTTCTCGCGATGTACGAGGAATCACAGGTGTATGCGAAAGCCGTCTTTCTCAAGGCGCATTTCTTCGGGCAGAAGTTCAAGGTGCTGAAGGTGGACAAGACACTGGTGGATTACTGCACTAAGCTGTCCGACTTCCATGCTCAGTTCCGCGCCATCGGCACAAACTACAACCAAGTCGTGAAGGAATTGCGTTGCCACTTTTCGGAGAAGAAGGCAATGGCGTTGCTCTACAAGTTGGAGCAATGCACCATCGACCTTGTGAGGGTAAGCCGGGAAATCGTGGAACTTTCAAGGGAGATGCAGACTAAGTGGGAACAAAGAGTAGAATAATTATTCTATTTGTGAGAAATTTGGGGCAGAGGTGTGAAAAAGTTATATTTGGATTTGCGTAATGTCAATGAAGTGGCTTTTTGTGAGAGCGTAAATATTACAAATACCGGATTGCTTACCTATGCCGAACTGCTGATGTTCGGCAAATTACCTTACGTTTTGCGCTATGTACCAATATTTTTCTCATCTATACTATAACACACATAATAGATTAGGGCTTCGCAGGTAAGCAACGCCTTATGCCGTTCTTCAACCGCTCCAACAATGAAGACCTTATCCTCGCTATCCAGTCTGCTGGTGTCAGCCGTGGATGCAACGGCTTCCGCAAGGACAAATCCGGCGAAAAGCTCGCCGAGCCCAAGGAAGAACTACTCGAACACAGCACTGACGGCTCGAACGCTTTCGACACATTATATATTGGCTGCGAGAAATTCCCGTACCACGACAGTTTTTCTTTATCAACATCGGGGGGTGTCTAAAAATTTTGTAAATTTGTGGCATTATACCCTCAATAAAAATGAGTCTATTATGCAGATAAATAAAGGCGGTTTAATCCGCAGACAGGTTTTGGACGGTTGCTTAAGCAGCAATGGCAACTACACGTTGCTCGCCTTGATGGATAAATGCAATGAGGCTTTACGCGAACATGGACTTAAAACTGTAAGTTCCGAGAATACCATTCGCACCGATTTACAGCAGATACAAGAACAATACCCGGAGGCGAGTGTGATTTCTATCCGCAATGGTCGCAACATATTTTACAGATATAAAAACAAGGACTTCTCCATATACAAGAAGCCTCTTACAGATACCGAAATTCTCGGCCTGACCCAAGCTCTTTCTACTCTCAGCCGTTTTGAGGGGATGCCCGGTTTTGAGTGGCTTGAAAAACTCATAGAACGCTTCAAACCAATAATAAATATTGATACTTCCGTAGGACACGTTGTAAGCTTCGATGAGAATATAGACCTTAAAGGACGTGAATACTTCTCTATTCTTCTTCAATCAATCGTGTCCCGACAGGTGTTGCTTATACGCTATTTTAGTTATCGGACACAACATGAATTTACAGCTATTATCCACCCCTATTACTTGAAGCAGTATAATAATCGTTGGTTCTTGTTTGGCCTGAATGATGAACGGCGCGAAATCTCAAACCTTGCGTTCGACCGTATTCGGGAAATAACTCCTATCCCCAAGACATATATAACTAATGAATCGGTTGACTTCTTCGAGTTTTTCGATAATATGATAGGTGTATCTCGTTCCATTGGCGATACACCGCAGGAAGTGCGGTTATTTGTCTCGCAATCCCAACTTCCTTATATTCTTTCAAAACCGCTTCATGGTACACAACGCATAGTCGAAAAAAATCAATTTGGCGCAATTATCTCTATCAAGGTAATTCTGAACTATGAATTGGAGCAAATGATTTTAGGTTTTGGAGAAACAGTAAAAGTCTTATCTCCAAACAGTTTAGTTCATAAAATCTGTGAACGTCTCCATTCCGCGAGTGCTTTTTATCAATAGACGCAGAAAAATTGAGCCTATTATTGGAATTTTATGCTTAACTTTGCGGCATAACTTCAAAATATAATGTTATGACCGCCCAACAGCTTGCCGCCCTTATATGGGATATTAAAGACATCATCCGAGATGTGTACGAAGACCCGGAAGTGGAAAATGTGATTTTGCCCTTCACGCTTCTGCGTCGTATGGATTGTGTGCTTCACGATAAAAAGAAAATTATTGATGAAGAACTGGAAAAGGTTCCTGAATCTATGCGGAAGATACAGCTTGACATCCTGATGCGCAAGTATAATCTTTCTTTCTATAATACCTCTAAATTCACGTTATCCAACTTGTTGGCCGCTCCCAAAGAGATTGCCGACAACTTCAAGATTTACCTTGAAGGCTTTACAGACAACGTAAAGGATATTCTAAACAACTTCACTCACGAGGACAGCGAAGCTGGCGACCTTACGCGCATATATACGCGTCTCGACCGCGCCGGGCTTCTGTTTGCGGTGACACAGGCATTTGTTACCAAAGCCGACCTGCGTCCTGAAGTTGTGGATAATGCCATGATGGGTACGGCATTTGAAACAGTCATCCGTTGGTCTAAAGAATCGTCCAACACAATGGCCGGACAATTTTACACACCCAAAGATATTGTCCGCTTGTTGGTTTCCCTCGTGATGTGCGGCAAAGAAAAAGAAATCAACACCATCGGTCAACACTTTTCTATATACGACCCCTGCTGTGGCACCGGCGGTATGCTCACTGTTGCAAAAGAATTTCTCGAAAAATCTACCGACCGAACAGACATGAAAGTATATCTGTTCGGCCAAGAGAAAAACGAGAAGACATACGCCATTTGTAAAAGTGACATTCTACTGATGGGTGATGCCGCAGCCAATAAAGATGGCCAAATCGCTGTCGGAAATACATTGACCGACGACCATTTCGCAGGTAAAACTTTCAACTATATGCTCGCTAATCCACCATTCGGCGTTAAATGGAAGATGTTCGAGACACCAATCAAAGAGGAAGCCGAGCGAGAGAATGGCCGCTTTTCCGCCGGACTCCCAAGCACATCTGACGGCTCTCTGCTGTTCTTGCAGCACATGATTAGCAAAATGGACGGCAGCGGCTCTCGCATCGGTATTATCCTCAACGGCTCTCCGCTATTCAATGGCGATGCCGAGAGCGGTTGGAGCAATATACGTAAGATGTTGCTTGACCGAGACATCCTCGATGCTATCATAGCCATACCCAAAAACCTCTTTTACAGTACAGACATCCAAACCTATCTTTGGATTCTCGACAACAAAAAACCGGCATCCCACCGTGGCAAGGTATTGTTCATCAATGGCTATCAAGAGCCGTACCAATCGCTGCTACAACGCAACCTCGGCAAGAAACGCTACGAAATCAGCGAGCGTGGTGCTTGTGAAATACTTAGTCTATATCGCAATTACACAAGTGCGCAGACCGAGATTAACGGTGAGATTGTAGAAGTTGCAAAACTCCTCGACCGCGAAGACTTCCTCTATACCAAAGTAACCGTTGAGCGTCCGTTGCGACTTGTATTTGAGCGTACAGGCGAGAAACTTTTGGAAGCCATAGCACAAAAGACTTTTGCAAAGAAAGATATGCCATTCTTCGCACAAGTCGCAGCAATAAAAGGGATTGACGCTCGTAGGAATGATGCAGACTTCTTTGCGTTCCTCGCTAAGGAGCTTGGCTCGACAAAGATTCAAAAGGGCTACATCAAGAAACTTCGCTCATTCGCCGATACTAACGAAAATGCGCCTGAGGTTTATGAGATTCCCGGCAAGCCGTCATCAGGCCGTATTCCCGACCCGGCTCTGCGTGACACCGAAAACATACCGTTCAAGACCGACATTGACACATATTTTCAAGAAGAAGTGTTGCGCTTTGTTCCCGATGCGTGGATGGACCGCTCCAAAGACAAAATCGGCTGCGAGTTCCCATTTTCAAAACTATTCTACGTCTATACTCCGCTGCGCAACCGCTCGGAAATCCTCGATAAGCTCTTCGCCCTCGACCGCGAACTCGACGCTGAACTCAAAGAACTTAAAACCGAAGAATGATTATGAGCAATATTATCAAACAGCGTGACGACATAACTGCACAATTTGCTGAAGTTACCCGGCTTATCAGCAATGCTCGTAACCAAGTGCTACGTCTGGCTAATACCGCCCTTATAGACCTATATTGGAATGTCGGACGCTATATCTCTGAAAGAATAGCGTCGGCGGAATGGGGCGACGGCGTTGTGAAGCAGTTGGCCGATTATATCTCTACTACTGCCCCTGACCTAAAAGGCTTCTCCGATAAAAACCTTTGGCGGATGAAGCAATTTTATGAAACATACGTCAACGAGCCAAAACTCTCACCACTGGTGAGAGAAATCAGTTGGACGAATAATCTTATACTCCTTAGCCGGACGAGAACTCCCGAGGAGAAGCACTTTTATCTCACAAAATGTATCGCTGAGCGTTACTCAAAACGAGAACTTGAACGACAGATAAACAGCGCACTTTATGAGCGGTCATTATCCGACACCAAAATTCTCTCGCCGGTGGTGAGAGAATTGGCGCCCGAGGCAGAATCCGTGTTTAGAGATAATTATGTTTTTGAATTTGTTGCCGGCAAGACCATCAGAAATGAGGACTCACTTCGAGCTGCCTTGATAAGCCAGATGAAGGATTTTATATTGGAGATTGGCAAAGACTTTATCTACATTGATCAGGAATACCGGCTGCAAGTGGGGCAAAGCGATTTCAGAATAGACCTGCTGTTCTATCACCGCGAATTGCAATGCCTTGTCGCATTTGAGCTGAAAATGGAGAAATTCAAGCCCGAACATTTGGGACAGTTAAATTTCTATCTTGAGGCACTTGACCGTGATGTTAAGAAACCTAAGGAGAATCCGAGCATCGGAGTCCTGCTCTGTAAAGATAAGGATAATGATGTAGTTGAATATGCTTTGAGCCGCTCTCTTTCCCCTACGCTTGTGGCGGAATACCAACTTTGTATGCCGGATAAGAAACTCCTGCAACAAAAGATGAAAGAAATTGAGGACAACCAAACATCAGAGGAGGATTGACCATGAAGCAATACGCATCTTATAAGCCATCGGGTACTCCGTGGATTGGCGATATGCCAAGTCATTGGGAGAAGAAAAGACTTCGGTTTGTTTGTGAATTTAGAAATGGATATACTCCATCTAAAGCAAATCAAGATTTCTGGACTGACGGAACAATTCCATGGTATCGCATGGAAGACATTCGAGACTCCGGCCGATTTTTGAATGAAGCCAAGCAATATGTAACAGAGGAAGCTGTAAAAGGACAGGGGCTTTTTGAAGCCGGCAGCTTTATTCTTGCGACAACAGCGACTATTGGAGAGCATGCAATGCTAATTGTTGATTCGCTTGCGAATCAACGATTTACGAATCTAAAGATTCGTAAATCGTTGGGGCATAGCTGTCTCAAGGAGTTTTTCTTCTACTATCTTTTCTTGATAGATGAATTTTGCAAGTCATCAACTCGAACCGCAACATTCCCTGCGATGAATATGGAAGACTTGCGAAATTTTGATGTTGCTATTCCACCTCTTGCCGAACAGGAAGCCATTGCTGCATATCTTGACAGAAAGTGCGACAGCATTGATAAGGTTATTGCCACCCAAGAGCGGCGAATCGTTCTGCTCTCGGAGCTGAAACAGAGCATCATTACCGAAGCAGTAACTCGCGGTCTCAATCCCGATGTTCCGCTCAAAGATTCCGGCATCGACTGGATAGGCAAAATCCCCGAACACTGGGAGGCGATGCCTCTAAAATATACAGCGAATAAAGAAGGATGTTGCTTTATTGATGGAGATTGGATTGAAAGCGATGTAATTACTGAAGATGGCATTCGCTATATTACTACGGGTAATGTGGGCGTGTTGGAATATAAGGAACAAGGTGCGGGATATATCAGTGAAGAAACTTTTCATGAGCTCGGATGTACAGAGGTATTCTCAGGAGATATTCTTATCTCAAGATTGAATGAACCTATTGGACGAGCCTGTATATTACCGGACTTAAATAGCCGTGTTATTACTTCAGTTGATAATGTGATTTTCAGGCCTGATACTGAACTATATGATAAATCATATCTCGTATATTATCTGAATAACAGTCGGTTTACTGAACATGCTAATTTGGAGGCTCGCGGTGCCACAATGCACCGTATGAGTAGGACAATGTTAGGTCATCAACAGATAGTTGTACCACATATTACAGAACAACGAGCAATATCAGACTATCTCGAAAAAAAATGTTCTCGCATTGACTCTGCTATTGCCAAGGCTAAACGCGCGATAGAACTGCTCCGAGAGTTCAAACAATCAGTTATCACCGAAGCCGTAACAGGCAAAATCAAAGTTTGCTAACCTCAAATTCAAATCGAAATGAGTGTACTGAACGAAACATTTTTTGAAAAGCATATTGCCGACTATCTTGCCGATAGCCCCCTATACAACCAACGCACTGCTGCCGATTTCGATATTGACGCACTTTGCGACCGTGACATGTTGCGCCGATTCATAGAGGCGCAGACACCAAAATGGCAACGTCTTGTGCAGCGCTTTGGTAGTGAGGACGCTGCCTTTGAAGCTGTTGTCAAGGAGTATAACAACCGTATTGACAAAGGCGCGAAGCTCTCGCATTTACTCATCAAGGGATTGAACATACAGGGCATCAAACTGAAGCTCGTGCAATTCAAGCCTGAATATGACGACGCAGAAAGCGAGTTTCAGCAGCTATATATGCAAAACCGTTTTTCGGTAGTGCGTCAGATGCGTTACAGCAACATGCCGCCCGACAATAAAAACGAGATAGACCTTGCAATACTTGTCAACGGCATACCCATCATCACCGCCGAGTTGAAAAATGAGCAGACCGACCAAACGTATGTAAACGCCATACACCAGTATCGCACCGACCGCAATCCGCAAAACAGGCTGCTCAAAACCATACTTGTGCATTTTGCCGTAGATAACAACTATGCGTTTATGACAACAACGCTGCGTGGCGAGGCTACGACATTTCTGCCGTTCAATATCAACAGCAAGAATCCGGCTGTTGAGAGCGACTATCCTACCTGTTATATGTGGAAAGAGATATGGCAAGCCGATAGCTTGCTGAATATCTTGCAGCACTTTATCAAACAATACAAGGAACGCGACGAGAAAACCGGCAAGGAAAAAGATGTAACCATCTTTCCCCGTTATCATCAGTTGCGGGCGGTTCGAAACCTGTGTAACTGGGCGAGAGAAAACGGAGCAGGTAAAAATTACCTGATTGAACACGCGGCAGGAAGTGGTAAAACCAAGTCAATGGCATGGCTCGCACATCAGCTTGCCAACATTACCGACCGCGATACACGGTCTATTTTCGACAGCATCATTATGGTAACAGACCGAATAGTGCTTAATGCGAATATGGCCGAGGATGTAAACCACTTCGAGACAGAAGCCGGTACGGTGGCCGACATCCGCCGTGGCTCGCGCAAACTCGCTGACGCTATCAATGACGGCAACCGAATCATTGTCAGCACGGTTCAGAAATTCGGTTATGCTCTTGACCACCTTAAACGTGACAAGGCGCGTCGCTACGCTATCATCGTGGATGAAGCACACACGGCAATCGGCAACGAGAGTGCCAAAGACCTTGTAAATGCACTCTCCACCGACGAGGAATTGCGCAACTATGCAGAGCGTTTCGGGGCGGATGACTACGCAAGCGAAATGGATGCCATGCTTGCCTTTTTACAGGCTATGCGTCAGGAAATGTCGCATATCTCGTATTTCGCATTTACAGCCACCCCCAAAGATAAGACCTATGCACTTTTCGGCTATAAAAACACCGAGGGTAAATGGCGCGCGCATGACTACTATTCGATGAAACAAGCCATCGAAGAAAAATTCATACTTGATGTGTTGCAGAATTACACCACCTACGACACAATGTATGAGTACATTGCCAAGAGTGGCCTCCCTGAAGATGAAGCCTCTAAAGAGTATGAGGAGCGTAAAGCTGTCCGGCTGATTCTCCAAGCCTTGAACAAAGACCCCTACAATATGGAGAAGAAAGCTCGCGTCATGCTCGCACACTTCTTCAGCAGCTCCATCCATAAAATAGGCGGTCAGGCAAAAGCTATGGTTGTCAGCGATTCTAGGCTGTCGGCAGTCCGCTATAAGCAAATCATTGACAAGATAATAGCCGAGGACTACAACGGAGTAATCAAAACCCTTGTTGCTTTTTCCGGCACCGTTGAGCTTGACGGTGTCAGCTACACCGAGGACAAGATGAACGGCTACGGTATCAAAGACAACCGCATCCGCGACATCTTTAACGAACCGGAATATAGGATACTCATTGTCGCTGATAAATTCCAGACCGGCTTCGACCAAAAGTTACTGCATACGATGTATGTTGACAAAATGCTTGGCGGAATCCAATGTATTCAAACTCTCAGCCGTCTGAACCGTTGCTTCCCTCCGCTTAAAGAGGACACAATGGTTCTTGACTTCCGTAATCGCGCCGACGATGTTCTGAAAGCATTCCAGCGGTATTATAAAGAAACTGAATTGCAGGGCGACGTTGATGTGCAACGCCTCTATTCATTTGTCAATGAGATAGAGCAGTATAAGGTCTATAACGACGCAGAAGAAGAAAATATCGTCAGGGCATTGCTTAACAGGACTACTGCCGCCTCAGTACCCTCAATGGTTAAGCGCATAGTCGATGAGCGTGTCGAGCCGATGGCTGATGCCGACAAAGACAAGTTTCGCAAACTTATTAACCGCTATATTCGCAGTTATGGCTTCATGGCTCAACTTATGAAGTTCATTGACCCTGACCTCGAGCGTCACTACGTTTTCTATAAGGTCTTGTATAAGGCTTTGCCTTACACCAAAGAGACATTGCCGATGGAAATACTTGAAAAGGTTGACCTTAACAAGTTCCGTCTGCAAATGAGCTTCGAGGGTAATTTACAGCTCGAAGACGAGGACACGACCTTGCAATCTTCACGCATCGGAGACATCAACACTCCTCGCGCTGATGAAACCAAAACGCTCCAAGAGCTTCTAAACATCGTTAATGAACCCTGGGAGGGATATCTTGATGAAAACGACAAGATAATCCGCAATATCGTAGATGAATTGCAGGTAGATACAGACTTGATAAACGCTTTCCGTGCAAATAACAGCCCGGAATCACTCTCGCGCCTTATTATTGATAAGATTATGACTAAGGCCGGAGGGCAAATAGACAAATTCTTCTCCCTGCTTACAGAAGTACACGCCGGCTCGAATTTCTCCAAAGAATTTGTCAGAGGCGTTGCCGACCTGCTTGCACGAAACACACAGGCCGACCGAAATCTGCCACTCGACATAAATGCTCTGCATCAGGCAATATGCAACGTGATGGACGGCACATTTGCCGAATTGTATCGCTACATCCGCCCACTCGCAGAAGTCGTGTCAACACTGCTGAAAGTTATTCAGGCACCGTCAATTTCAAACCTTGACGGTATCAATGATATTGTGATGGATTCACTCAATCAAGTGTACCGCGCACAGAACCTGCGCTTGGTTGACCGTCGCCGACATTTTAACAGCCTTGTAAGCCACTACGAACCGTTCCTCAAAAAGTTATACTATCTGATGAACGGACAGCAGATTGAGGCACCGGAAGAAGGCCGCAACGCCACTTTCAAGGATGCTGTCTTTGCGTTCCGCGCTCTCCGAGGACTGCGAAATAATCCGCAACCGGTTTATCAGCAGTTCAGCCAGTATCTCGAAAACCTACGCCAATGGCGCAATACGGAGGCACACGAAGCCAACACCGCCACCGAACAAGACCTGATCGGTGCCACCCACATCGTAGTAGCGATGTACATATACATCGTTTCGCAAGTTACCACCGAACTCGAAATGTCAGAATATTATAATAATTGAGCGATGATAAAGTTCCATTGGTTAAATAGTAAACTTCGTTGGAAAGATAGTGTTACTGTCAGTCTTGCGTTATTGACAACTCTACAAACCATAGCAGAGGTCTCTGGGTTTCTTGACCTTGATTGCGTTAACAGTATTCCTTGGTTGTGGAAATTGGCTATTATTTTCGCCATATTTATATTCTTGACGGTGTGTACTTTTATATCAAAGCATTTACTTGTTCACAAAGGACTAAAATTGAGTATTGGCGACAATGAGGTTAAAATAAAGCAAGCTGATATCTTCGAGCAAGATGGGTGGCGTTTAATTCCGTTCAACGAAATGTTTGATACCGTAGTTGACGATATAATAATAGCTCATCGTTCACTTAATGGGTATTTCATTGATACATACGTTAAGGATGACTTAAAAAAACTTGAACAATGTATCGAAACTGCTTCGGATGTCAAGGGTTTAAACCCAACGTCAAAACAGGGTAGAAAGAAATTTCCACTCGGCAGAATAATCCCATACAACAACGAGTATCTTCTTCTTGCTTTTACTCACTTTGACGATAATAACAATGCTTTTTTATCTCATGCCGACTTCGAGAAATGTTTAATAACTATGTGGAAAGAGATAAACAGAGTTTATGCAAATCGACCTATATACATTCCCTTACTCGGCTCTGGGATTACTCGGTTTACTGACACTCCACATAAAGATAATCTCTCGCTCGCTAAATGTTTACTGTGTACTTTGAAAATGAGTGGAGTCCACATTAAGCAGCCTATAACAATATGCCTCATGCCCGAGATAATGAATAGTATGAACATTTATGAACTAAAATCAAAGTAATATGACGTACAGAACTCGTACTTACATCGCCGGAGATTGGACCGGCGATAAAGATGCCATTGACCAATTGTATAAATGGAATGATAGCAAATATTGGGGACTCCATTTTACGAACGCTCACGATTTGCATCAATCCAACGATGGCAGCAAGAATTGTTCCATCAAAAAAAGTCTGTGTCTTAGGATGGATGCTTCTAAAACATTTGTTTTAGTCGTTGGTGCTAAAACAAAATCTCTGACAGCGGGTAGTTGTCAACATTGTAGTTCCTATTCAAGTTATTGGAGTTCATGTAATTCCGGCAACAGTGTTAGTCTTAAAAGTTATATTGAATACGAGTGCGATAAGGCTGTGCGTGATGGCTTAAAAATAATCGTATTGTACAATAGTACCTCGGTTAATCGTAATCTCTGTCCTGAATCTGTGCGTTGGACAGGAGTCCACGCAACCATGCAGAAGTGGGAAAATGGCACATTATACTGGGATTACAAAAGTGTTAAAGACGCCTTTGATAAAGCCAATCAATAGTATTCTGATCTGAACCATCAGAGCATTACCTTGACATACGCCCCTTCGGACTTCGAGGGGGCTTGTTGTGTTTATACCCCTGCGGCACCGCGTAGAGAGAGCGGCAGGGAGCGGTAGGCGGTGATGGATTGCGCCGGATTATAGGTTGCCAGGGTGATGTGTTCTTGCGTGAGGGTGCGGCTACCTGACTGCCTGAAAGCGGGGTGTGGTCTGCATGGGAATGTCGGCTGCACAGCGGCAGATGTGCCATGTCTGCGCTTGGGCTTCCATTTTCATATTCTGCTTTGGCCGTTGGGAATAACCTCACGGCGTAGATGATTGAAGGCATTGGCAGCGTACCACTCCATGGCAACGGAATAGCGGGTTACATATGACAGGATTTTGAGCAAGCGCGTTTGGAGAGGGACTTTACTTGTGAACACACGGAGGCACATTATATACATTTCTCGTAAACATTGGGCATTCCCAATTTTGTCAATTCTCAGAATAGTATTACCTTTGCAGGTGAAGAGTTGTTTGAATGTAATGCATTGCAAAATGCTGAAATAAGAACTGTTGCCTTGTCATTACCCTCTTTTTGCCTTCCTTGTTGAACTTGTTGATTCTAAATATCCTGCAATTATTTGCACGTTTTTTTCAAAAAAAAAACGCTATTTCTCATACTATTTCAGGGTATTTCTCATAGTCAGTTACAGCTATTCTCCTATTTATCCACCAAGCTTATCTTACCAAATATCTAGCTATTTCTTTCATGTAAACAACTAGTTAATTACTTGTTTTTCATCTAATAATGTCGTATCTTTGAAAGAGCATACCAACCGTTCCACTACAGTGCACAGGCCTATTCACTACAGTAAAAAGATATGTCTACTAGAGTGAAAAGAACCGTTCACTGTAGTGGAACAATCAGGATGGCGGTTGAATAATAAAAGAATAAAGGCAAGATGTGATAAGCGCATCAGGTATATAACATATAAACAACCATTAAATTAGAACAAAGATGGCAATACAATTCGAGTTTTATAAGAATCCCCAACCGGAGAAAGAAGGAGAAGAACCTAGTTATCACCCGCGGGTGGTTAATTTTCAACATGTGACCACTCAAAAGCTGGCAAGAGAAATCCATATGGCAACTACTTTCGGGAAAGCGGAAGTAGAAGCCATGCTAATGGAATTGAGCAGATGTATGGGAAACCACCTACGTGAAGGAGAACGAATACATCTGGATGGAATCGGCTATTTCCAAATTACATTACAGGCTACCGAACCTGTACATTCGCTTGCCACTCGCGCAGACAAAGTGAAGCTAAAATCTATTAACTTCCAGGCCGACAGAGATTTAAAAAGTTTATGTATGAGTACTCACTTACGACGTTCGAAATACAAGCCACATTCGGCGTCCCTTTCAGAAGAAGAGATTGACAAGAAACTCACTGCCTATTTTGCAACCCATCCTGTATTGACCCGTAGTAATATGCAGTCACTCTGTTGTTTTACCCAAAGCATGGCCAGCAGACAGATTCGTCGTCTGAAAGCACAGGGTAACTTACAGAATATCGGCAAACCCACACAGCCTATTTATGTACCAGCTCCGGGGCATTATGAGAAATGAGTTCAACGGGCATGAGAAATAAGCCAAATTAAGGCCTATTCGCGAATGAAACTATGAGAAATGAATATTTTATATCCATTTCGGAGGCGTGTCAATTCTCCACCAACCACTTTTCTATATTTCTTGTTTCAGCACTAAAGTTCACACCAATCTTGAAAAGCTTTCGTGAATCCGTTGCAAACGGACGAGCATAATGTTTATCCTCTATCTGCTGCAAAGCTTCTTCCGCCGTACCATTCAATTTAAATTCCATGATATAGATGAATTTATCGGTCTGCAATACCATATCCACACGACCCTCACTCGTATGGTATTCTGCTTTTACATAAAAACCAACCAGTTTACACACGATATAAAGCACATTCTGATAATGTAACTCCAGTTCGCGTGCAAGCTCATAGGGAATATCCGAAAAGAAACTTTGCAGGCGACAGAAAAAAGATTCATAATCACCGGCACGCACCTCACGAACAAATTTTTGAATTTCAAAGGGAGATTCCACTTTATTGACGTTCGCGTAATAAGGAAGGAGAAAACGGACAAACCCTTCTTCTACTTCACGATTAGGAAAACCTAAACGATAAATACCAAATTCTTCATCATATCCTTTAATGGTGAGGTATCCGCTCTGATAAATCACCGGAATAGGATTGGTAGATTCAGAATCTATACTGTTCAGTACCTGTTCATCGGTTTCTTCATGGGCCATTCGGTGTAGATCATAATGATGCTTCTTCAGCAACTCCACTAAATAAGTGGGAGTACCTGTTTCAAACCAGTAGCTTTTAAACTCATTCCTATCAAAAGCTAAAAGCAGACTGAAAGGATTGTACATTCCTTTGGAATTGTGAGTGAAATGATAGCCATCATACATTTCTTTCAACCGGACACATATCTCTTCATACGTCACTCCCTGCACATTGGCAAATTCATGAAGTTCGGCATCCTGATTATCGTATAGTTCCTGTTCGCTCACACCACAAATATCTATATATTTATTCCACATTGAAATATCATTCAGATTATTCAAATCACAGAATACACTGACTTTACCGAACTTGGTAACTCCCGTCAACAAAGCAAACTTAATACAGCCATCCTGACTTTTCAATGCGCCATAAAAAGCTTTCAATGTATTACGGAAACTCTTTTGCAAAGCATCATCACCAATAGCCTGTAGCATTGGTTTATCATACTCGTCCACTAGGATCACCACACTTTGCCCCTCTTGCCGACAAGCACGCTTAATAATCCCCTCAAAACGCATAGCCAAGGATTTCTCCGATGGCTCCGCACCATATATCTTCTCCCATTCCACCAACGCCCCATTCAGTTTATTCTCCAAGCTTTCCGGAGTATCATATTTTTCGGTATTCAGATCAAGATGTAATACGGGATACGTTATCCACTCTTTTTCCAGCTTCTCCATAGCCAGTCCTTCAAAGAGTTCCCGTTTTCCTTGAAAGTAGGCTTCAAGCGTAGAAATAAGCAGACTTTTGCCAAAACGGCGCGGACGACTCAGGAAATAGTAGCTCCCGGTTTTCACCAATTGATAAATCAATGCAGTTTTATCAATATAGAAATAGCCACCTTTACGAATTTTTTCAAAGTTCTGTATGCCGATAGGGTAAATCTTGCCACTCATATTTCAATCTGTTTAAGTTCATATCGTACAAATACATATACCATCTCAATATAAAAAACCAAATGTCCAAAGAGGAACCACATTACGCATTCCATACTCAATATCATCTTTCACAACATACGCATTCTCTACATCATGCACCTGCTTCTGCGATTTATTCTTTCCACCTACTTCAAAGGTATAACCACCTACCGTAAAATCAGAAACGTCTGATGTAGTTACCGGACATACAACTCGCAAAGTAGAAAAAAATTAAAAAATGAACGATAAGAAGAAACACCTAAGGCGATGCTTCCGCATCGCAGCACACGAATATAAGGATTTTTACTACAATAACAAGCGATAAACAATATTTCTTAAATGAAAAAGCCGTGCTCCACTCAACATAAAGTGACACATTTTACCTAATAGATTAGTGACTGAAGCATTTTTTTATCACAGCAGTATCGCAATAAATATAGCTTCTCTGAGAATTTATAATAACGACTAGGCTTTTGATTATTCTCATTAATAATATAATTCATAGTTTGAAGATTGTTCTTTTCTAATACTCTTCTTTCTTTTGCTGACACTGGATAATTTACTATCGGCAGACAGTCCTTCCATTTTGTGAAAAATATTCGTGCATTAGTCAACCATTCATTATCTAGTTTTGAATTACTAATGTGCTCTATTAGGATATCATACACACATAATGATTTCAGCCCCAGCATATAAACCTGCAATGAGATATCAATATCGTAAAAATGAAATCCTCTGTAATTTATTTCATCAAATCTTATTTTATCAAAAACAGATTTCCTCATGCAAAAAAAACATCCATCCACTGCTACCACTTCTATGGCTTTCGCATCTGCAATGGGTTTAAAACAAGTATTATAAGTAATGGTTGGATCAGCCCTATTAGTATCAATAGAATACTGGCAAATTGCATCCTTTCCTGCATCTGTACTTCCAGGTCCCCACCAAATACCCGGTATTTGACTAATAAAACGTGGTCCAGAAATTCCAATAAGCCCTACTTTCAAATCTCTGAAATGATTTATCAGAAGCTTTCCCCAATCACTAGTGTAATGTAAAATATCTTCATGCATAAAACATAAAAGTGGATATTGACTCCTTTTGACCCCTTCGTTATAAGCACTAAATATATCATATTGACTTTTGCTGTTATCAATACATATAATCTCATGAATAACCCCAACCGTATTCTCAATATTATCCTTCAATTCCTTAGAGATGGATTGAAACCTACTGCATATTATAATAGAAATCATATTTATTCAAATCAATTTTATATATCAAGATACTTTTATACGAATATCTCTAACTCATAAAAAATAGTTCACAAAACTAAGAATAAAATCCTATAAGGACAAACTTAGATTTAAAAAAATAAAAAAACTCCAGACTTCCAAAGCTAACAGATAAATATAGAATACGTCCATCATTAACTCTTCGAATTCAATTCTCCAGAAAAGAAAATCCTAACATATCACAATTATTTATCAAAACTTCTTAGTAAAAGTTTTTTTTGTTTATTTTTTGTAAGATACAATACAATTCTAACAGTTTGGCGAGGACTATTGTATAACTTACAGTTATGATAGCTTTGCGAAACATATTAGTGTAAATTATTTTACATGTTTTATAAATTATGAAATGCTATATTTGTTTGACAGACCCTATTGTCAATAGAAAAGATTACTTTAGCATGTTAAAGGTTACCTTAATTAGTGCTCGTACAAACACATCTCTTCGATTAATTTGCCTATATGATGGTAAAATTGGAGATCCTGTTTACAACCTACTTAAAAGATTTAAAGTTGAAATCATTATTCATGAATTACCATATAAAAAGGAACTAATGGAAATATATTCTCACGAATGGATGGAAACAGAACTTGGAAAAGATATAGAATATAGTCGAATATTCGGCACATTCATGAGAATGGAGGTTCCTATAATAGAAAAAGAAGATGAATATGTATTATACACCGATATGGACATAATCTTTAATGATGATATATTGCTAAAAGATCTACCTCGTCCTGCTTATTTAGCTGCTGCTCCCGAATTTGAACGTGATACAAAAAGAATGAGTTATTTCAATGCTGGAATATTAGTCATGAACATCCAAGGAATGAGAGTCAAATATCAGTAATTTGTAGAGATGATGAAAAAAAGCAAAGATCTACTGCAGGACTTTTTGATCAAGGGTACTTAAACGAGTTGTGTTTCGAGGACATGGAAATTCTACCTATTGAATATAACTGGAAACCGTACTGGGGAATTAATGGGAATGCTAAGCTTATCCATTTCCATGGAATGAAACCATGCAGCAATCTCGAAGAAGCAGGATTTGACACCAGAGAATCATTCTTTCGGACGATATTTGACAATAACAGTCAAGGCTATGCAGGGTATATATACTATTTTATTCTCTTTTTTAATTACCTAGGTCAAAAACAAGACCAATGGTTATGCTATCATTTACAATACATCCTTGACCTATATAAAAAACCTTTAATAGCCCTTGCACAAAAAACAGACTATAAACCAAAATACAGAAAATACAAACGTTTATACTCAATATTCGTAAGTATTTCTATACTACTAGCAATACTACTACTTACTGCTTTATTTTTAGTATAATCAATATAAATAACACTCTCAAATAGACAAAACCGAAGGTCTAAAATTAAAACAATACACATGGGAATTGATATATTATATGTTTGCACTGGGAATATGATATGTTCTGGAAGGATTTTTATTTAAGTGTTAAACGCTACGCAAGCACTCGGTGCCCCCGTTTTTCCCTGCTTTTTTGCGTACCACCTTTGCCCAAAAAAGTTATGTGGAATCTCAAATCGTTTGAAGTTATCTATTCCCGTTACGAGAGTAGCGGTTTGAAAGCTCGTGATTTTTGGTACCCCTTCGGTAAATCCCGTCTACTCCAAAAGCTATAATCCCGAACTCAGGTTAATAAGTTAATAGTGATTCTCTGTTTATAATATGCTTTTCATTAGAGTATTGTTAGATTTCTTTGGATTTTCTCTGTTTCCAGTAATTGGGTAGCAACTCTTTTAGGCCTTTCCCCTTATCTCTTGCGCAATATGGCAACCAAACTCTGAAAAGAAAGAATTATTTATTCTGTGGCAATGACGATGCGACCGAGAGTGCCGCAGTGATTTATTCGTTGATGGGATGCTGTAAAGCGGATGAGGTAAACTTCCGTAAGTGGCTCGTATACGTTCTGGAGAATATACACGCCTATGACAACGATTATAGTAAAGATTTAGCAGAACTCCTACCTCACAACTGGAAAGTAAATAAATCTCAGAAACTCTAAACCGTCTCTGAATGGTTTGCAAGTTTCCCAAAGAAAAACTGACAAAATTGCAAAGATACAGAGTAAGAACTATAGAAAAAAGACGGAGTTCACCGAATGCTTACTACCCATTTGCAAGACACTCATGATCAAAAACAAATAGAATTTACTTTAAAAGAGCTCCTGCTACTGGTAATTCACAGAAAATAAAAACACCTCAAACAAATAATATAGAATAAATCTTTATATATTTGCCAATAATATGAATCAAAACAATAAATAAAATGAGAATTGGTATATTATATATCTGTACTGGCAAATATGACATTTTTTGGAAAGACTTTTATCTAAGCGCAGAACGTTATTTCATGCAAGACCAATCTTTCATTATCGAGTATTATGTATTTACTGATAGTCCGCAACTATACGACGAAGAGAATAATGAGCATATTCACCGGATCAAACAAAAGAATTTAGGATGGCCTGACAATACATTAAAACGTTTTCATACATTCCTTCGCATCAAGGAACAATTGGAGCGAGAAACCGACTATCTATTTTTCTTCAATGCTAATCTGTTATTCACCTGTCCCATTGGCAAAGAAATGCTACCATCCTCGGATAGCAACGGATTACTAGGAACTATACATCCTGGATTCTACAATAAACCCAACTCCGAATTTACATACGAACGAAGAGTTATTTCTACCGCCTATATTCCAGAAGGGAAAGGTCTATATTATTATGCAGGAGGCCTTTCGGGTGGATGTACAGAATCCTATCTGCAGCTCTGTACAACAATTTGTTCATGGGTTGACAAGGATGCCGCAAACCATATAATACCAATTTGGCACGACGAATCTCTAATCAATAAATATTTCTTAGATAATCCACCAGCCATTACATTGCCGCCCGCATATCTATACCCCGAAGGCTGGTCCCTTCCCTTTGAACCAATTATTCTCATTCGAGACAAAAACAAACCTGAATATGGCGGACACGAATTCTTGCGAAGAAAAAATTCTTTATGGGTAAAGCTTAAGCTAATCTGCCAAAAAATTAAATTAGCCGATTAGTCGCTCAATTTACCTCTATATTATAGAAATATAGAATTATGGAAAACTCCTTTCCACTGATATTCAACTTTATCATCACAAAGAATCACAATTTTATCTGAACTATCTCTCAATAAAGCACCATACTTCCCCAAAGTACCTTTACTTGTTATCTGATGCTTGCAATAAGCTATCAAAAACAAATCCATATACCCCTTATCTGAACCATTTATATCCACCACCTTATAATTCTCATTTGCAAATTCAAGATAGGGAATAAGTTCTGATGCCACCCATTCCGGCTCATCTGAGAAGAAGTAAAAAAAAGGCGTAACAGTCTCTTTTTCCATATAATCAACAGCCCTTTTAAAATAGCTCACAGAGGCAGGCTTCCCATACGCTCGAACTTCAACACTTAAATCACCCCGTCGAACATGCACTGCTACAGGATTGATATTCTGTTTTATTTCTGACATTAACATTTTGCTACCCTCATCAAATATATCAGATGAGATCCTATAAGTAGACCTAAATGCGGGCACCCAAATTTTTATCGGCAAATGATAATATCCACCTAGATAAATAGGAGGATTTTTCTCCAAAAATGAAAAATCATCTATCCATTCCGATGTATTATTCCCAACATAATAAAAATGTCTCTTATAATAGGAAATTTCGAACTCTGTTGCAATTGTTAGCCCCAAATAAGGAAACACTTTCAACAAATCAAAGTTGCGAGCAAATTTATAATCCATGTCACTTCCCCATTCCTTATAAAAGGATAGATCATACACAACCTTACATCCACGCTTTCTAAAAAATTCTCCCAACAAATATTGGAGCATTTGAGAACAAATACCACCATCCATCAACACTACAACCTTAGGAGTAACTAAGCGAGCCTTCAACATTCTTTTGTAACAACTTCTTTGCCACTTTCTAATAATACTCATTTCTTTATATCTTATTTTACCAACTTACCGCAACAGATTCAAATACCCCAACCTGCTAGATTATAAACGATAAACAATATATGCTTTATCTCTCAACATCTTAATTTATCTTAACACATTACAGTTTATGGCGCATATTATAATATCTAAGTTTCAAATCTCCCCAGAGACCTGATACTCTATAAGCATTCACAATCTTACGTTCTCTTTTTGACAAGCTATTTATTAAACAAGGATAGGATTCTATTTCATTAACAAGCCGTTTCATTTCCTTCCTAATATTGGCAAAACGTTTCCAATAAATTCTTCTAAAAGCATTTTCAAGATGAAAATGAGCAAGTGCTTCCTTCATCTCTTCCCTCAACCCCTTTTTATCAATATAATTCTCAATCCATATTGTATAATTCACAAAGTCCCTATACTTTTTATCATCAAAATTCGCGGGATGTGACATTGACGTATTGGTAAAATTATAGTCAATTATTATATAATCAACTGAAACGACTTTTTGTAAGTATAGCAATAATTGTGTGGAAAGAACAACATCTTCACCAAATGATATATCTGGTCTTTCTATCTCATTCTGATATAATGATCGAAGATGAAATTTTGACCATACACACCAATAAGCCTTTTTTAAAAGAATATTTTTCAAAAACTCCACACCTGACAACTCTACAAAATCAAAAAAAGTTGATTTATGCAACTCTCCATCATAGCAAAACATAAAAGGGGCCACTACCATATCCGCTTGCGTTTCCTCTGCTTTAGTAACCAGCCTATTTATTGCATCCACATGCATAATATCATCACTATCTAAATATTGGATATATTTGCCAGTAGCAATATCTATACCCGATTTACGCGCCTGCACTAATCCCTCGTTTTGTTTATTAAATACAACAATCCGGGGATCTTCAGCCGCATACGTCTTTATTATATCTAAACTATCATCTGTACTTCCATCATTTACTACAACAATTTCAAGATTATTATACGTTTGATTAATAACACTCTGCAACGTTTTAGCTATCGAATTATGCGCATTATAAACAGGAATAATAACCGAAACTAAAGGGTATTCTTTTTCCATTATATCATTTTTTAATTCTTTTTCTTGGCAAAGTGAGTCCAATAATAAATCGGCCAAAAATAAGTTATTTTACGTAATCGTTTATAATATTTAGAAGACAATTCTTTTCTTGATAAAAAACGCCATCTACCCAACTTATTCCTCATATCTTTAATTTCAACAGGATACAATCGATGATTAGGATCTTTCATAAAATCTTGAAAATGATTAAAACAATTTTCCACAATCATATTGACAGCATCAAACCAATCTCTGCCTTCAAATAACCGCCGCTCCTTTGCAAACTCCAATCTTGGATATTCAGCCAAGAAATAATGATAACGTTTTATAGAATTGATTGTATGGCAAATACTATCACCTCTCTGTATATAGTGATAATAAGCAGCATCAATCCAAACTATTTTATCGCAAATACTTATCCAGCGATAAATAGTCGCATGATCCTCAAAAAACATACCTACAGGAAAACGATAAGAATCAAAAAAAATCTTATCAAAAAGTTTGGTACAGGCTGAACTACTTACTCTCTCAAAAATAATATCTCGCTGAACGTCTTGACTAGTACGTACATACACATCACCTGTATTAGGATACATTTGTTCTATACGGCCATCTTCATACTCAAAGTAAAAGTTACAATATACCATATAAACTTTGTTCTGTACCATGACTGACAACATATTTTCATACATTGTCGGTTCAATATAATCATCGCTATCTATAAACCCAATATATGGAGCAGTCGCTATTTCAATTCCTGCATTACGAGCTATGGACAAACCTGCCTCATCAAGATGTAACACTTTTACTCTAGAATCAATATTAGCATATTCATTACAAATAGAAGGAGAATCATCGGTCGACGAATTATCCACTAATATGATTTCTATATCTTTCAACGTCTGATTACGTACAGACTCTATACAACGTCGCAAATACGGAGCTGTATTATGAACTGGAATGATAACGCTAACCAAGTATTGAGATTCCATATTTGAATATTCATTTTCTATTTACAAAAGTAAGGAATAATATCCATAGGAAGTATCTAAAAAGAGATTGTTTACAAATAGAGCAGAATTTCACGCCTACAATTAACCATTATTAATAATACATACAGATAATCTGAAAAGACAAAAGAGAAATTCAATGGGTTATTTTGCAATCAGCAACTTACTAGTATAGTTTTCCACAATATTGTCCTAAATAAATTTTGAGCATGAGCTAACTGACTATACTGTTAAGTATAGCCTCGAGAGTTCAAAATCAATCCCCCCTAATCGTTTTCGATGGTTTCGGGAGGTGGTGTAAATGGTTGATCAAGCCATTTTTGGAGGTCGATTTTGGTAAATGTGTTCAGCCGGAGCGTGACCACAAGGTTAGCCAATGCCCATTTGTATCTTGCGATGTGCTTTAGCCATGTCAGAATCAGCATTGTAGTCATAGCAGTCCATATTTGGGTCTCTACGGCATTGCGGGATGTGCCGATAAAGCTCTTGATGCGTAGCAGTTGCTTGAGGTTGCGAAAGAAGATTTCTATGTTCCACCGAGCCTTGTACAGAGCCGCTATGCTTGATGCTGCCAATGTGAAGTTGTTTGTGAGTAACTCAATTTCAAAACCGTGTTCATCGTTCCATACTGCGATGCGACGTAAACGTTTGGGATATTTGGATTTGGCCGCCGAGAGTTCGAACTCGATTATTTCGTCAATAAGTACATTCTGAGCGTGTTTTTCAGGCAAAGGCAACTCCTCTATGGCTTTGTACCGGATATTGTCTTTATGACGCACTACAAAGAACACGTTGCTGCTGTCCCAATTATTCAGCAATGAGTAGTCACAGTAGCCTCGGTCGGCTACTACAATACTATACGGATGTAACTCAATATCAAAAGCAGCTTTGTTGTCGGTGGTTTTGCCATCGGTGATATTCACGAACTCCGGCAAAAGACTGTCATAGTCCAATAGCGTGTGCATCTTGACCGCCCCCTTGGTGGTAGTGTAATGTGCCCAGTCATATATTGACAGAGTCAATGACACCAATGTGGAGTCGAGCAGTTTTATCGGCATCTTGAAACGGAACTTTCTTCGTTGCCATAGGGCTTGCTGTCCGAAATACTGAAACAACGAGTAGAATATGCCGCGAAAAACCGAACTGTCTCGGTTGGCGTTCTGATATGCTACCGTTGACTTGGATGGTGCACGGTTGATTCCCAAATGATTGAGGTTGCCGGTGGCTGATTTCAGCCCGTTTGAGATATCTCTGACTGAATCACATCCTGAGAATTGGCTGAAAATCATGCTAACAAACTGACTCCATGTATTGTAGCCCTTGCAATGCTTGTCTGACCCCGAAGATTTTATGATTTTCCTGATATTTTCTTTCGGGAGATGTGATATTACCTGTGCGAAAAGTGTTATATTTGCCATAGGAAGTAGATGAGTTGGTAGCTTGCTACTAAGGTAGTCATTTTACCTTAGTTCTACTTCCTTTTTATTTGTTCCCCCCAATTTATTTAGGACAATATTGAGTTTTCCATTACAAAAGTTTGCAAATACAATATTTAAACAAACTGAATGTGTATATTTGCAGAACCTAATTGATAGCAATAAAAATGAAAAAATTAGCAATTATCATACCAGCTTATAAACCACGTTTTTTGCAAGAAACACTTGATTCTATCGCTAAACAAAACAATCACGAATTTACCGTATATATTGGTGATGATGCAAGCCCCTACCCATTAGAGACCATAGTAGATTGTTACAAGAACAAATTTGACATTATATATCATCGTTTTGAACAAAATATGGGTAAAAAAGACCTACCCGGTCATTGGGAACGATGCATATTATTGTCAGAAGAAGAACTTATATGGCTTTTTTCAGATGACGACTTAATGCCCTTTGATGGAGTAGCACGTGTAATTCAAGCCTCACAAAAACATTCTGATGGAAAATATATATTCCATTTCCCTTTAGAAGTCGTTGACGAGTATGGTAAACTAAAATATAAAAACCCTCCTTTTAAAACCGATTTAACTTCTGGATATGAATTTTTATTAGATAAATTATCTGGAAAAATTAGTTCTGCCGCCTGTGAGTATGTATTTAGCCGAACAGTATGGGAACAAACAGGAGGATTTATTAAGTTCCCTCTGGCTTGGTGCACCGATGATGCAACATGGGCTAAATTTGCAGAATTTACAGGAGGAATCATATCTTTACCAGGTAATCCCGTCAGTTGGAGAAATGCTGAAGGAGAGAATATATCAAACTCCACTCATTTCAACAAAGAAAAGATTAGAGCAACAATACTTTTCATAGAATGGATTGGTATAAACTACCATTCTCACCTTAACGAAAGAAAATTCAAAAAAGCAATCAAACGTTATATATATAAATTCTTACAGCATTCGCTAAAGAACGACTTTAGCTTACACGACCTTTTACTTTTATACAATGCTCTAAAAAAACTCACACTAAATGTGTCTTTGCAAGTTTTAGTTCATCATGTTTGGAAGAAAATAAAAAGGCAATTAGCTAGCAATTAATAAGTTGCCTTATATTTTCGAATTTAAAGAATACCCTTACTAACAATGTCCTTTAAGAATTTTACTACAACAACTATAAACGACTATACTCTTCAATTATTCCAATAGAGATGACAAGCTAACACAATAATTATCGATAGAAAACTGCTGCGCTTTTCTCAAAGACATTTTTTTTAACGAATTGAGCAACTCTCGATCATTTGCTAAGATCATAAGACTCTTTATAAAATCATCGGGAGAAGAACAGAAACATGCGTTGGTCTCATCGCAATAGTCTCGTATAGATCCAACATCACTAACCACCATCGCTAATCCTGTTGCCATTGAAGTACAAATTACATTACTTCCAATAGTGTCCTTCATCACATTTAATGAAATATCAGAATCATTCATATAATGCTTTAATTCCGCCTCAGGAACATACCCCACCAATGTTACATTCTTTAAGCCTGAAAACAAATAATCAATTTTCTCCCGCCCTTTGCATATATAAAAATGAATTTGCGGAAGTCTTGAAACAATATAAGCTATCTGCTCAAAATCACGTGCCAAGGCACCCATTACTATTACCTTGACATCATCACCTCTGTTATATAGATTTGTAGAAGGAGTATAATAATTATTATCGACATAATGAAATGAAGTATAAACATTCTCTATTCCTAAATTATTAAGATAGCATGTCAAACTACTTCCCAACGTTACAATTTCTGTAACAAATCGTGAACTCTTCTTTATTTGTGCTTTCGAATATCGCCTTTCCAATTTTTCAGGAACAAGATGCACCATAGCATATATAGGTGCTTTAGGACATATAAAGCGTATTATTTTTGCAAACAATATTTGATATGAATCTCTATGCAAATATTCAGTGAGAATAAATTTATCTCCCGATTTATATGCCATTGCTAATTTGAGTGCCGTAAAAAGAACAGAGATTTTCTTCCCCTTTTTCCCCTTATCCAAAAAACGCCTCCCCATATTGAAAGTATACATTTTATACAATTCAGGATTTCTTTTTTGAATATATTCATAAAGATACCTCATTCCTGTATGATTACCAGATGTTGAAGGCCAATCATAACAAATAATATATATCATATTATTAAAATTTAAATTAAAGAACAATAGTCTTAAACAATAGAGGAATTGCAGAATTTACATCAGTCCTATTATTTAGACAAACATAATATTCAGAACAAAGGTAATGAAAATAATCCAAAGTTTTATTCTAATGAAATTATTCTTTTCTATTATAGCGCAAGCTCGGGATAAGAAATCAATAAAAAACGAAATAACTTTCATCATTAAGAATATTAAAGTAACTTTGTAATCACCTAATATTATTGTGTCATAATGAATTAAAGAAAAGTATGTGCTTAATAACTCTCTCAATGCCTATTTATAATGTAGAAAAATACATTAAACGTGCCTTGTTATCTGCATTAAACCAAACTTATCAAAAATTAGAGATTTTGATAGTAGACGATTTAGGACATGATAACAGTATGAATATAGTCCACCAACTTAAAAGCACACATCCTAGAGGTAACTGCATCCGTATAATTACGCATAAAAAAAATCTCGGTTTGGGAGGAACGAGAAACACAGCAATTGAATTTGCTCGAGGAAAATATCTATACTTTATGGATAGCGACGATGCTATTGTTCCTGATTGCATTGAAACCTTATATAATGTTATTTCACAAGAAAAAGTAGACTTTGTTGCAGCTGGAATCAATCAAATTGATGAAAATGAAAATTCACTCAAAATTACTAACTACCCTAATATAACACGAAAAGGTAAATTATGCATGGCTCAATATTTTTATGAAGAAAAAAATGATATATGGGTAACTACATGGAATAAATTATATAATCTTTCTTTTTTAAAAGAATTTCATATTCATTTTTTGGAACACGTGTACCACGAAGACATAGTAATGCATGCTATGCTCGCTTTAAATACCAGATCATTTACCTTAACTAACCGAACAACTTATCTTTATAATTGCAAGAGAGAAGATTCTATTACAAATATGGGGCAAGGCTACACCTTAAAGCATCTAAATGATCTTACCATAGTTTTTAGTGAAATCAGGAGATTAATACAAGCAGACAACAACCTTAGCAAACATCTTCAAAAAGAAATAAACTTATATTATTTATTTGAAATTTATCATCGATACCTACCAGCGATGTACTCGAACATAAAAAAGGTTGACTTAATAAAAGGATTAGCAAGGCTCTCTCAAAACTGTATCCCTCCTATTTTGGAAACCCGACTAACCCTCAAATCTATAAAACGCTTTTTGTTCCTAAAGCTTCCCTTTAGCATTCAGTATCTAATTAAAAGTCATAAATACAAAAATGACAGAACCTAGGCGGGAAAACTATCAACAAACAGTATATTATAAGAAGTTTCTTAGAAAACATCATTTTCATTTACTAAATTTACAGTCCTATACCTCTTGAAGACGTGGAAAAGACATCTCTTTATTCCTAATTTATCTTAGTTATTATAATAAACTGATAGCAAAGATACGGATATTATTCTTAAAAAGGATGCTAACCCAATATTGTCCTAAATAAATTGGGGGAACAAATAAAAAGGAAGTAGAACTAAGGTAAAATGACTACCTTAGTAGCGAGCTACCAACTCATCTACTTCCTATGGCAAATATAACACTTTTCGCACAGGTAATATCACATCTCCCGAAAGAAAATATCAGGAAAATCATAAAATCTTCGGGGTCAGACAAGCATTGTAAGGGCTACAATACATGGAGTCAGTTTGTTAGCATGATTTTCAGCCAATTCTCAGGATGTGATTCAGTCAGAGATATCTCAAACGGGCTGAAATCAGCCACCGGCAACCTCAATCATTTGGGAATCAACCGTGCACCATCCAAGTCAACGGTAGCATATCAGAACGCCAACCGAGACAGTTCGGTTTTTCGCGGCATATTCTACTCGTTGTTTCAGTATTTCGGACAGCAAGCCCTATGGCAACGAAGAAAGTTCCGTTTCAAGATGCCGATAAAACTGCTCGACTCCACATTGGTGTCATTGACTCTGTCAATATATGACTGGGCACATTACACTACCACCAAGGGGGCGGTCAAGATGCACACGCTATTGGACTATGACAGTCTTTTGCCGGAGTTCGTGAATATCACCGATGGCAAAACCACCGACAACAAAGCTGCTTTTGATATTGAGTTACATCCGTATAGTATTGTAGTAGCCGACCGAGGCTACTGTGACTACTCATTGTTGAATAATTGGGACAGCAGCAACGTGTTCTTTGTAGTGCGTCATAAAGACAATATCCGGTACAAAGCCATAGAGGAGTTGCCTTTGCCTGAAAAACACGCTCAGAATGTACTTATTGACGAAATAATCGAGTTCGAACTCTCGGCGGCCAAATCCAAATATCCCAAACGTTTACGTCGCATCGCAGTATGGAACGATGAACACGGTTTTGAAATTGAGTTACTCACAAACAACTTCACATTGGCAGCATCAAGCATAGCGGCTCTGTACAAGGCTCGGTGGAACATAGAAATCTTCTTTCGCAACCTCAAGCAACTGCTACGCATCAAGAGCTTTATCGGCACATCCCGCAATGCCGTAGAGACCCAAATATGGACTGCTATGACTACAATGCTGATTCTGACATGGCTAAAGCACATCGCAAGATACAAATGGGCATTGGCTAACCTTGTGGTCACGCTCCGGCTGAACACATTTACCAAAATCGACCTCCAAAAATGGCTTGATCAACCATTTACACCACCTCCCGAAACCATCGAAAACGATTAGGGGGGATTGATTTTGAACTCTCGAGGCTATACTTAACAGTATAGTCAGTTAGCTCATGCTCAAAATTTATTTAGGACAATATTGATGCTAACCCTCTAATGTTTAGCAAAAAAGCCTTTAACGCTTGTCACAACCAAATAAAATGTATACATTTGTAGAATTTTAGTGCAAGCCCCCTTAACTATTTAACTAACTTAGTAATAATTATATGAATAAACCAATGGCGAGCAACATAAGTACATCGCTAATTATATCCACCTATAATAGAAGCGACGCATTAGAATTATGCGTTAAAAGCGTGCTACGTCAATCTCTCCTTCCTAATGAAATCATCATTGCCGATGATGGTTCTAAAGAAGATACAAGAGAACTAATTCATCAATTGGCTGTTTCTTCCGAAGTCCCCATTATTCATGTTTGGCATGAAGATTTAGGTTTCAGACTGGCCTCCATCCGCAACAAAGCTATTGCGAAAGCATCTAAAGAATATATCATACAAATTGACGGAGATATCGTCTTACACAAAGATTTCGTCAAAGATCATGTACATTTTGCTAAAAAAGGCAGTTTCGTAACCGGTAGCCGTGTATTAATCCGGGAAGGTTTAACCCAAAAGATGCTAGCAGAAAGGAACTGTATTATCTCTATTCACGACAAAGGTACTAAGAATGCAATCAACGGAGTACATTTGCCTTGGCTAAGCCCATTACTTCAGCATTATCGCCAATGGGATATTTCATATTCCAGAGGATGCAATATGGCTTTCTGGAAAGAGGATTTATTAAAAGTCAATGGGTACAATGAAGCTATTACCGGATGGGGAAGCGAAGATCATGAATTAGTGTGCCGCCTTATCAACAGCGGTGTACGCAAGCGTACCATCAAATTTGCGGGAATTGTGTTCCATCTTCATCACGAACTACATGGAACAGATAATTTGAGCAACAACCGCAGCATTTTGAACGAAACGAAAGTCAGGAAACTAACCTGGTGCGATAAAGGAATCATACAAAACTAATAATGGAAAAGAATTTGAACTTTTTAGATCGAAACGAATTTAACTACAGTCCATCAAAAGAAGTAGTAGAAGCTTTAAAAAACTTCGATATAAATAAACTTTGTTTTTATACCCGCATTTATGATGAAGGAAAGAAAAGTATATTATCTGTTTTCTTATCCGAACTTTACGATATAGATGAAACACAAGTCTTATTAGGATACGGCGGAGAAGATATTCTGAAACAAGCTGTACACTACTTCCTGACTCAAGAAGATGGAAATAAAACGATGTTGATTCCCAAGTTCTCATGGTGGTATTATAAATCAATTGCAGATGAGGTGAATGGACATACTTTGCAATATCCTCTCTACGAAGACGGAAATACTTTTAAATATGACTTTGAGACGCTAAAAGATATGATTCGGAAAGAGAATCCGAAGATTCTTTTACTAGCTTCTCCCAATAACCCTACCGGCAATGGTTTGACTCCGAAAGAATTGGATGAACTACTTGCAGAAGTACCCGGCCAAACAGTAGTATTGATAGACGAAGCATACGCTTCTTTTGTTTCAACCGATACCAGTTATATCAAAAAGCTGGTTAATAAATATCCGAATTTGATTATTTCCCGTACCTTATCTAAATTTTATGGATTGCCGGGTTTACGTATGGGATTCGGATTTATGAGTAAGGAGCTGGAAAAATTCAGCAGATACAGCAATAAATATCTGGGATACAACCGGATATCCGAAGATATCGCCATTGCGGCTCTTAAATCGGACGCACACTACCGAAACATCGCAAAACTGATGAACGAAGACCGTGAGCGTTACGAAAAGGAAATCGGCGTGTTGCCCGGATTCAAAGTATATGAATCGGTTGCCAACTTTATTTTAATCAAATACCCGATAGAGCTGAAAGAGGCTTTACAAAAGGCTTTTGCTGAACAGAGTTATAAAGTGAAATTTATGAATGAACCGGATATCAATACTCATTTGCGTATCACATTGGGTCGCCCAGAGCAGAACCGGATCGTTATAGATACAATCAAAGAAATCGCATCCAAATGAAAGCAATAATATTAGCCGCAGGAATAGCTTCACGCTTACGCCCGCTGACCGATACGACGCCCAAATGTCTTCTCAAGATAGGAGAACGATGCCTTTTGGAAAGGGCTTTTGATGCTCTGATACAAAACGGATTTGATGAATTCATCATTGTCACCGGGTATCGCCAGCAGCAAATCGTTGATTTCCTACAGGCACATTATCCAACCCAAGATATTACTTTCATCTATAATGACAGGTATGAATCAACCAACAATATCTATTCATTATGGCTCACCCGCCCATATACGGATGGGGAGGAAATTCTGTTATTAGACAGCGACATTGTATTCGATCCGCAGATTGTAGAGAAGCTGCTTCATTCGGATAAGGACGACATATTGGCACTGAATCGCCATGAGCTCGGAGCAGAAGAAATAAAAGTCATCGTGGACGACGCACAAAAGGTCGTGGAAATCAGCAAAGTCTGTTCGATATCCGATGCTATCGGAGAGTCCATCGGTATCGAAAAGATATCAGCTGAATATACCAAGGCGCTATTCCGTGAACTGGAAATTATGATTACTACCGAAGGACTGGATAATATATTCTACGAACGGGCTTTTGAGAGACTGATTCCACAAGGATATAGTCTTTACGTTATGGACACCACCGAGTTCTTCTCGGCCGAACTGGACACAGTAGAGGACTTTCAACAGGCACAGAAGCTGATTCCATCCAGTCTTTATTAATTAAAATCAGATAAAATGGCTAATTACGATATCCGCCCTCTACAGCTTCGCATATTAAAGAACTTATTAGCTGTTGACAAAGTTTGCAAAGAACATAATCTGCGATATTACATCATGGCAGGCACCATGTTGGGAGCTGTACGCCACAAAGGATTCATCCCCTGGGATGATGACTTGGATATCGGAATGCCAAGAGCTGATTATGATTTACTAATGACTAATGCCAAAGAATGGTTACCGGAACCTTACGAAGCGGTATGCGCCGAGAATGATAAGGAATATCCTCTTCCGTTCGCAAAGGTGCAGGATGCCAATACAACCTTAATCGAGCGTATGCATCTCAAATATCTGGGAGGTGTATATATTGATATATTTCCACTGGATGGAGTTCCGGAAAGCCGCATGGCGCAAAGAATGCATTTTGCGAAGTATGAGTTCTACAAACGAATACTTTACCTGATTCATCGTGATCCATACAAACATGGAAAAGGTCCCAGTTCATGGATACCGCTATTATGCAGAAAGTTTTTCACCCTTACCGGAACACAGGAAAGCATCAGGAAGGTAATGAAGAAATACGATTTCGACCAATACGCATTAGTCTGCGATTATGATGACGGAATGAAAGGAATCATGTCGAAGGACATTCTGGGCACTCCTACTCCCATCCGGTTTGAAGATGAAGAAGTATGGGGAGTACAGAAATACGACACTTATCTGTCACAGAAATATGGAGATTACATGACCATACCTAAACAAGGTGGACAAAGACAACACAATTTCCATTATTTAGACTTGAATAAACCTTATCGGAATTTTGAAGTCTAAATTATAATCATATAAAGGTAAGAAGTAGAAATGAGAATAGGTTTTGACGGAAAACGTGCAGTACAGAATTTCACCGGTCTGGGTAATTATAGCCGCTATATAGTGGATATTCTATGCCAATTCGGCCCGGAGAATGAATATGTGCTGTATGCCCCCAAGAAACGGGAAAACAAGAGGCTGGACAAATTAACGAAGCAGTATCAGCAACTACAGCTTTCTTATCCCACTACTTCTTCCTGGAAAAAGTTAAGTTCATTGTGGCGAGTATGGGGAGTCACCCACCAATTGGAAAAAGAAAAAATCGATATATTCCACGGGCTTAGTAATGAGCTGCCCCTGAATATTCATCAAAGCGAGGTAAAAAGTATTGTAACGATCCACGATCTGATCTTTCTGCGCTATCCGCAGTATTACCATTCGATCGACAGGAAAATATACACATACAAATTCTGTAAAGCCTGCGAAAATGCCGATAAAATCATTGCTATCAGCGAATGTACCAAGCGTGATATTATTGAGTTTTTCAGGATTCCCGCCGATAAGATAGAAGTTGTTTATCAGGGATGTGACCCTTCATTCATGCATCCTGTAGCAGAAGAGAATAAAAGAGAAGTCCGAGCTAAATATCAGCTACCGGATCACTATATCCTTAACGTAGGAAGTATTGAAGAACGCAAGAACGCCCTTTCAGCGGTGCAGGCACTAATGATGCTTCCTGAACAAATTCATCTCGTCATCGTAGGACGCCATACGGAATACACTGATAAGGTTGAACATTTCATTAAGGAGAATAAGCAGGAAGAAAGAGTGCATATCATCAGTAATGTTCCTTTTGATGATCTACCGGCTTTTTATCAGTTAGCAGAAATTTTTGTATACCCTTCCCGTTTTGAAGGTTTTGGTATTCCCATCATAGAAGCTCTGTACTCCGGTATTCCGGTAGTGGCCACTACAGGATCTTGTCTGGAAGAAGCGGGAGGTCCCGATTCTATCTATGTACATCCTGACGATATCAAAGGAATGGCCGATGCCTTCAAACAGATATACGCAGATCCCGAGAGAAAAAAGAACATGATTGAAAAGGGGCATTCTTTTGCCAAAAGATTCTCTGAAGAAAAGCAAGCGGAAGAGATCTTAAACATCTACAAGAAACTAATGAAATGAACGTACTCAAACATACAATAAAGAAATTTATATATGGCACTCTTCCATATTATTTCATGAAAGGGTATAAACCTGATTCACCCTATCTGAAATATTATGAGTATATAAAAAAACACGGGTATTCAAGACATTTGTATGAATTCAAAGATGAATATACAAATATGCCTGTCAATGTACAAAAGGATGAGAAAAAAGGCTTATACTATGTACAACAAGAAAAGAAACGGCTATATTTCAGAAAGAGTACTCCACCCAAGAAAATTCAAAAGTACTACAGGGCTTTGAGTATGGAGCAGGACAAGCGATCACCGCACCATTATTTCGATAGTGTAAAAGATGTCACAGGAAAAGTTTTTGTGGACATTGGCTGTGCCGAAGGATATTCTTCACTGGAAATCGTAGAAGAAGCCAAGCATATCTATTTGTTTGAGCAGGACGAACAATGGCTGGAGGCTATCAGAGCTACTTTCGAACCATGGCAGGATAAAGTTACAATCATACAGAAGTATGTGAGCGACCATAATTCTTCGAGAGAACAAACTCTTGATGATTTCTTCAATAACCAGACAGATGAACATCTGTTTCTTAAAATGGATATAGAAGGAGCCGAACGGCACGCATTGACCGGATGCAAGAACTTATTTCAAAATTGCCAAAAGCTGGATTTTGCTATTTGCACATACCACTTGCGTGATGACGAAGAAGTTATCTCTACATTCCTGAACAAACACAACTGCGCATATATTAATCAAAAAGGTTTTTTCAGGCATAGAATCCGCAGTGTAGTGATGCGCGGAAGTAAGAGGTAATCAATCATTGATAATCAGCAGAAAGCAATTCACAATAATCATACTTGCACAAGTATGTATCATAGATATGCTTTTCCTTTTTCAATAAGAAACGTGAGATATGCGGCTCCCAAGAAAAGAATTTACGTACGGAACGGTATAAACGGAAGAATAAAATCAGGGATACAATATGCTTTTCTTTTTCTTTCCGTGCCGCACGACGATAAATGTAATGAGTAAAGAACTGATCGCTGTAACGAAGAGCCAGACTGACCGTAGATTCGATGTCCCATCCACGCAAAGAAGCATATTCTGTCATGATGTAAGTCAGTACCTCACGCGAAATACACAAACGGCACATATTACGGCATACTGTATCACAATCAATTTTCGATAGCAACTGCATGCGATTCACATCGACCAAGGAGAAACTGTATTCATTCGTTTCATTCTGATGGATCAGTATATTACCGGGAGAATAGTCTAAATGGAGGATACCTGCCTGATGCAAAGCAGCAGTGTAGCGTGCAAAAGCTGAAAGTTTGTCTTCATTCCCCTCCACTTTTCCATCCATCAGGGAACGGACAGTTTCGCCGCCATCATAACAACAAATGTAATAGCTATGCGAGAGAAGACCATCTTGAAATTGCTCGATCATAGCCACTGGCTCCGGAGTGTCAAAACCATGCTGTTGGATCTCCATAGAATAAATATAGGAACGTTCTGCCTTCGACTGGCGGAAAAACGAATATACAACACGATTGATGATGTGAGGCTTTTTAAAGCTCTTCACCACAACATCAATGCTGCCCAAACTAATCCGTTTCAGAACATTACGACCATCGTACACCACATCTCCTTCGTTCTGGAAGGACCTCGGAACTTCTTCTATCTTCTTCTGCAAATGTGCGTACTTGGGACTTACAATCATTCTCATTACACTCTCCTATATAATCCTAATTACAAAGATTGAGCAAAGATAAAGAAATTAGGCCATATTCCGACTATATTTTTCTCTTTTCTCACAAAGATTGGCTAACTCTCTCCACATATAAGCACCATCACGGTGGCTTTAATCATTTTTTTCTTTTTTCTTTTCATTTATATTTAGACATAAATGCTTTTTAGTTATGTTTGCACGGTAAAAAGCATAAAAAAGTTTAAGGCATGAAACCAATCAAAAGAATTCTGATTATTCGATTTAGACAAATAGGGGACTCTATTCTGGCTGTTGCATTGTGCAGCACACTGAAAAAAAGCTTTCCCGATGCAGAGATACACTTCGTGCTTAATAAAAATATTGCTCCACTCTATGAGGGGCATCCGGACATAGACAAAGTCATTACATTTGACAAGAATGAGAATAAGCCGTTCACTGCATATATAAAAAAAATATGGCAGGTAATGCACCAAAATAAATACGATGTAATCATCGATATGCGTTCTACCATCCGGACTCTTTTTTTCTCTCTTTTCTCATTAAAAACTCCTTTTCGGATAGGACGTATCAAAGGATATACCCGTTTTCTACTGAACTACCGCACAGATACTTACAGCAAGAATCTGACAACTGATATGGTACAACGCAACCTGTTACTTGCAGCACCATTAGAGAAGATCAGACCTATTCAATACACAAAAGAATTCAAGTTATATCTGACTGACCGGGAGAAAGAAGATTTCCGATATTATATGGAAAAGGAAGGGATTGATTTTACACACCCTTTGTTATTAATAGGAGTCACAACCAAACTCATCCATAAGAAATGGAATACAGAGTTCATGATAGCCACACTGAAAAGAATATTAGAGGAACACAAGGACCTACAAATGATCTTCAACTACGCACCGGGGTACGAAGAAGAAGATGCCAGAAATATCTACAAGGAATTAGGATGTCCGAAACGCATCAAGATTGATATACAAGCTTCTTCATTACGACAACTGGCAGCACTTTGTGCCAACTGTTCATTTTACTTCGGGAACGAAGGAGGAGCCAGACACATCGCCCAGGCCCTTGGAGTTCCTTCATTTGCCATTTATTCACCAAGTGCGTCAAAATCAATGTGGTTACCCGCCAATTCCGTACTTGCCGAAGGAATTAGTCCTGACGACATTCTTCCGCCGGAACAGCAGGCAACATTAACCTATGAGGAGCGTTTTGCATTAATTACTCCCGAAAAGGTATACGGGCAATTGACTTCAATACTAAGGCAATTGAGCTAACTCCCGATATAAATCAAGGTAGGCTTGTATATGCTTCTCGTAACTGAATGAAGCGGCATGTTCCTTGATTTTCTCCAGACGCTCCTTGTCTTTATAAAAATCAGGCAGATGCTCCCGGATACTTTGTACCATAGATTCTGTATCCAAATGCTCCCACATGATAGCGTGTCCATTACAAACTTCCGGCAAACTAGTGCGATTAGCGGCAAATACAGCCTTCCCAAATTGCATAGCTTCCACCACTGGCAATCCAAAGCCTTCTCCCTCACTAGGAAATAGGAATGCCTCACAGTTCCGATATAACCATATCTTCTCGTTTTGAGAGATAACATCCGTCAAGAAGACATTAGTAAGCTGATTCTCACGAATCAGATTGCGCACTTCTTCAGCATAAGCAAAATGAGCATCTCCACAAATATATAGATCATATTCCGGAAAATGACGCATTACGTCAACCAAAAGATGGAAGTTCTTTTTTCTACGGATTTGTCCAATCGTAAAAAAGAAAGGACGCCCTGTAGCAAACGACGGTTTTGTTCCTTCCAGTGTATCAATCCTCTCCACGCCATTATAGATGACCCGTACCTCTTTCCCTTTCAAATCTACATACTGTCGAATGACATCTGCCACATAATGAGAGATCGTAGTCACGACCGCTGCCTTATTGACCTTATTCTGCATCCGGTGAAGATACATTTTCGCCTTCCAGGGCTTTTTCTCGGTCAAAAAATTAAAGTCGTGTATAGTAAAGATAAACTTTGTACCGCCGGCAATACGCAACAACTTGCGCTGTTGATTCACTGCATGCCATACATCTACCTTGGGAAGGGTAAAAGGAAGAAACTTATTGATACGACGTACCGGAACAGAGGTCACATTCGGGCCAAATTCCTGCATATATTTCTGCCGCAATAAATATACAAAATGAAGATCTTCTACCGGCATAGACGAAAAGGCGGTTGCATAGTTGGCCGCAATCTGCCCGAAGCCGGCTGTGAGACTACCATAATTCGTAAGATCTATCAGTACTTTTTTCTTTCGTTGTATCTCTTTCATCATTATTTGATTCTACGCTCTTTCGGCTCAATAAACAGCTAATTTGAACTTCAGCAAGGATTAATCTACAATCCCTTCTATTTTCGCAATGACCTGCTCCGGTTTTATATCCCTCAGGCAGGCATAATCACCTCGCCAGCAAGGCTTCTGTCCATATACAGAACAGGGGCGGCATGACAAATCGAGTTGTACGGTATTGACCGGCAATTGTTTCCAGCCCATAAAACCGGCATAAGGATGGGTGGCTCCCCAAATAGAGACAACCGGAATATTGACCAAGGATGCCAAATGCATGTTGGCAGAATCCATTGAAAGCATCACATCCAGATGGCTCATCAGATTCAGCTCGGTACGCATATTCAGTTTACCGATCATTGAAACAACAGAAGGATATTTAGCAATCCATGCATCAAATACGTCCTGTTCGTTTTTACCACCTCCAAAAAGGAAAACCTTTACTTTGGGGTTGGCAGCAAAATGTACTATAACTTGCTCTTGCAGTTCTAACGGATAAATCTTACCTGCATGTTTGGCAAAAGGAGCTATACCAATCCACTTCTGGTCTTCTTTAGGTCCTGTGACTGGTTCTATTTCCGCAAAGTTTCCTTTTCCTTCGCCATAAATGGAAGAGAAATTTAATAGCACCGGTAAACCTAGCTTCTCAAGTACATCGGCATAACGACGAAAAGAACTCTTCTGATTCTCCATCACCTTATCATGACGGCGAACCAGCTTCTTTTTGCCTGCCCTTCCTTTACAAATGGAAGCTACCGGTTTATTGGCAAGACGGAATCGCAAACATAAATACTTAGAACGAAGTACATGATGAAAATCAGCAATGTAATCAAAATGCATCGCTTTTAATTCCGAATAAAGGCTATTCAAGCCCCAAAATCCCTTGTGTTTGCCAGTTAAATCAGCTCCGACAAAACCCACATTGGCAAGCAACCCCTGAAAGAGCGGCTGCCATACAGCACGACTTAACACTGTTATTTCGTGCTGCGGGTATTGCACAGCCAGCGAATGTATTACCGGGATTGTCATGGCTACATCGCCGAGAGCAGAAAAACGAATAATAAGAATACGCGCCATTCGTTATTTTTTCGCATAAAGCACCGGATTTAAAGCCGGATCATTATACATCTTCATCTGTTTATATACTTTCATGTATTTTTTTCCGGCTTCGATATCAGCCAACAGCTGCTCAATCGCTGTAGAAAGGTCTTTTCGCTGTTCCAACAGGATATTCAACTTAGTCTGGCATTGGGAACGGTGTTCTTCAGTAGTATCCGTACGCTCCACCTCCTGCTGCATGTGGTAAATTTTCAATGCAAGAATTGACAAGCGGTCAATTGCCCATGCAGGGCTTTCCGTATTGATCGTTGCGTCAGAGAGAGGTTCTACCTCTTTATATTTGTCTAAAAAGTAGCTATCAATTAATTCCACCAGATCCGTGCGGTCCTGATTTGATTTATCAATTCTTCTTTTCAAGACCAATGCTTCTACCGGATCAATCTGCGGATCACGGATAATATCCTCAAAATGCCATTGCACAGCATCAATCCAGTTTTTTAGATATAAATAATACTCAATAGTTTTCAACTCGTAAGGATTGTTCATCGGAGCATCCACACTATCCGTCACATGGTAATCTATTGTCGATTTCCAAAAAATCTCGTTGCAAAGGTTACTAAATGTCATAATCTTAACTAGCTAATAGATATATAATAGGGCAAATCTATGTAATATTTTTCAGACAAACAACCGTTTTCTTACTTTTTTATTTATTACCTTTGTGGGTACAAAAGATAAATAGTATATGAAAATTATTATCGACAATAAAATACCTTATATAAAAGAGGCCGTTCAGAAAATAGCCGATGAGGTGGTTTATGCCCCGGGAAAGGATTTCACCCCGGAGCTCGTACGGAATGCGGATGCTCTTATTGTCCGTACTCGTACACATTGTAACCGGAATTTATTGGAGGGTAGTCAAGTAAGATTCATAGCGACTGCCACTATTGGCTTCGATCACATCGATACGGAATATTGCAAACAGGCCGGTATAGAATGGACCAATGCCCCGGGATGCAATTCGGCTTCTGTCGCCCAATATATACAGTCATCGCTTCTGGTGTGGAAATCTTGCAGAGACAAAAAGCTAAACGAACTGACAATCGGAATCATAGGAGTAGGAAACGTCGGGAGTAAGGTAGCTAAAATTGCCCAGGATTTTGGTATGCGTGTTTTATTGAATGATTTGCCACGAGAAGAAAAAGAAGGTACCGAACAATTCTCTTCACTGGAGAAAATAGCGGAAGAGTGTGATATCATTACTTTCCACGTACCTTTATATAAAGAAGGAAGATATAAAACATTCCACCTGGCAAATGAAGAGTTCTTTCAGTCACTCAAACGAAAGCCTGTCGTCATAAATACCTCACGAGGAGAAGTCGTCCACACCGATGCTCTTCTAAAAGCCTTGAACAGCCGGATGATTTCGGATGCCATCATCGACGTATGGGAGCATGAACCGGAAATCAATCGTGATCTACTGGAGAAAGCATTCATCGGAACTCCTCACATTGCAGGTTACTCTGCAGATGGAAAAGCAAATGCCACACGTATGTCATTGGATGCCATCTGCAATTTTTTCCAACTAAAAGGGGATTATGAAATTAACGCACCTGCACCCACCTCTCTTGTTATTCACGCTAAAAACCATGAAGAAGCAATCCTCCAAATATATAACCCAACCGAAGACAGTATCCGGCTAAAGACTCAACCGGAGTTATTCGAAACTCTACGCGGAGACTATCCTTTGCGACGAGAAGAAAAAGCATACATTATTAAGTATTAAGGAATAAGTATTAACCGTAGTGACCGAAAACTTCAAAAATTCCGTCAAACGATTATCCGCATGGAACAATACCTAATATTTAATACTCAATACCTGTTCTATGATTTTCGGGAAGTATTCATATTCCAAAGCATGTACTTTCTTAGCCACATCATCCGGAGAATCGGTCGGGAGGACAGAGCAAGTAGCTTGGAAGATTGTATTTCCTTCATCGTAATGCTCATTTATATAATGTATAGTGATGCCGCTTTCTTTTTCACCGGCAGCGACCACTGCTTCATGAACCCGGTCGCCATACATTCCCTTACCTCCGAACTTTGGCAGAAGAGCAGGATGTATATTTATAATTTTATTGGGATAAGCATGCAAAAGCAAATCCGGCACACGAACCAGAAAACCAGCCAGCACGACAAGATCAATGCGGTACTCCTGCAAAATAGCCAAAATTTCATCTCCGACTATCCAATCCTCTTTTGGGAATGTGTTGAAAGGCACCCCCAAGCGACGCGCACGTTCCAAAACATATGCATCACTTTTATTAGAAAGTATCAACGAAACCTGAATGGAATCGTTTTCTTGGAAATACCGGATAATATTCTCGGCGTTTGAACCGGAACCGGAAGCAAAAATTGCGATATTTTTCTTCATAACTTTCATATTCGATGCACAAAACAGTGAAAAATGTGCAAAACATTGCATTTATTTAATCAAATATTTGCGCAAAACGATAAATATTCATTCCTTTGCACCGCAAATTTAAAGAAATAAAACTAATTATTAATTAAAAACTTAAAGTTATGTCTGAAATTGCATCAAGAGTAAAAGCGATTATCGTTGATAAATTAGGCGTAGAAGAATCAGAAGTTACTAACGAAGCAAGCTTCACTAACGACCTGGGAGCAGATTCTCTTGACACTGTAGAACTTATCATGGAATTCGAAAAAGAATTCGGTATCTCTATTCCTGATGACCAAGCAGAAAAGATTGGTACTGTAGGTGATGCTGTATCTTATATCGAAGAACACGCTAAGTAATTCGATTTCGTCAATATGGAATTAAAAAGAGTGGTAGTAACAGGTCTTGGCGCCATTACTCCCGTTGGTAATAGTGTTTCCGAATTTTGGGAAAGCATTGTGAACGGGGTTAGTGGAGCAGGGCCTATTACTCATTTTGACGCGTCGTTATTCAAGACCCAATTCGCGTGCGAAGTGAAAAACTTCGATGCAACGAAATACATAGATCGCAAAGAAGCAAGAAAGATGGATTTGTATACTCAATATGCCATCGTTGTTGCTAAAGAAGCGGTAAACGATTCCGGTCTTGATATCGAGAAAGAAGATTTGAACAAAATCGGTGTTATTTTTGGCGCCGGTATTGGTGGTATACATACATTTGAAGAAGAGGTAGGTAACTACTACACTCGTCAGGAAATGGGTCCGAAGTTTAATCCGTTCTTCATTCCAAAGATGATTTCGGATATTGCAGCCGGACAAATTTCTATCATGTATGGTTTCCATGGCCCTAACTACGCGACTTGTTCAGCATGTGCAACTTCAACCAATGCCATTGCAGATGCTTTCAACCTGATTCGTTTGGGTAAAGCAAATGTAATTGTATCCGGTGGTTCGGAAGCAGCTATCTTCCCGGCAGGTGTAGGCGGTTTCAACGCTATGCACGCCTTGTCAACACGCAACGATGAAGCTGCAAAAGCTTCACGTCCGTTTAGCGCAAGCCGCGATGGTTTCGTGATGGGCGAAGGTGGCGGTTGCTTGATTCTGGAAGAGCTGGAACACGCTAAAGCCCGTGGTGCAAAAATTTATGCAGAAGTTGCCGGTGTAGGTATGTCTGCTGATGCACATCACTTGACTGCTTCTCATCCGGAAGGTCTGGGAGCAAAATTGGTGATGAAAAATGCACTTGAAGATGCGGAAATGGATCCGAAAGAAGTAGATTACATCAACGTACATGGTACATCTACTCCGGTTGGTGATATTTCAGAAGCCAAAGCAATCAAGGAAATATTCGGTGATCATGCGTTCGAGTTGAACATCAGCTCAACCAAATCAATGACAGGTCACTTGCTGGGAGCTGCCGGTGCGGTAGAATCTATTGTAAGTATCCTTGCCATCAAGAACGATATTGTTCCTCCGACTATCAACCACGAAGAAGGTGACAACGACGAGAATATTGACTATAACCTTAATTTCACGTTCAACAAAGCACAGAAACGCGAAGTTAATGTTGCCCTGTCCAACACATTCGGATTTGGCGGTCACAATGCGTGCGTTATCTTCAAGAAATACGCAGAGTAATATCGTGTTACGTGACAAAATAAATAAGATAAGGCTCTTGTTCCGTAAGAATAGAGAGTCTTATCTTTGTTTTTACCGGATACTCGGGTTCTACCCACACAACATTCAGCTTTATGAGCAGGCCCTTCTGCACAAATCGACTTCTATCCGCTCCGACAAAGGACGTCCCCTCAACAATGAACGGCTGGAATTTCTAGGCGACGCCATCCTTGACGCCATTGTGGGAGATATTGTCTACAAACGTTTCGAAGGGAAACGGGAAGGTTTCCTAACCAATACACGTTCCAAGATTGTACAACGGGAAACATTGAACAAATTGGCTGTTGAAATCGGTTTGGACAAGCTCATCAAGTATTCTACCCGCTCCTCCTCTCATAACAGCTATATGTACGGAAATGCTTTTGAAGCATTTATCGGAGCTATTTATCTGGATCAGGGATATGAACGTTGTAAGCAGTTTATGGAGCAACGGATCATCAACCACTATATCGATCTGGAGAAAATATCCCGAAAAGAGGTCAATTTCAAATCCAAGCTCATCGAGTGGAGCCAAAAAAATAAGATGGAGGTTTCCTTTGAATTAATTGAGCAGTTTTTCGACCCTGAAAGCAACCCGGTATTCCAAACTGAAGTACGCATCGAAGGAGTTCCGGCAGGAACGGGTACGGGGTATTCCAAGAAAGAATCTCAACAGAATGCTGCCCAAATGGCTATAAAGAAGGTAAAAGAACCTGCATTTATGTCAACCATCGAAGAGATCAAAGCACAACATTCTGCAACGGTTACTGAAACGGAAACAGAAATGGAGGTTAAACCTGCAGAAACTCCGGAAACTAACCAAAGCAAATCCCCATACGACGCCCCTGAACCACCAAATCGTGATCTTCAGTGACTAACTTCAGCTTTCCTGCAACTTCTTCAAGAGGGATAGATGCTATATCATCCCCTTTTAAAGTCACCATACGACCGAATTGACCATTAGCAATCAATTCTGTTGCATGCCCGCCCATACGGGTAGAAAGATTACGGTCGAAAGGAGTAGGTGAACCGCCACGCTGAATATACCCCAAAACAGTTTCACGGGTTTCTATGCCGGTTTCATATTCAATTTCCTGTGCGATATATTCTGCAGCACGTTTACGCCCATCTGTCTGAATACCTTCTGCTACCACTACAATAGAATAGGGTTTGCCTTTCTTTAGTCTTCCTAGAATCGTATTGCCGATATTCTTAATGTCATAAGCGATTTCAGGAACGAGAATCACATCCCCTCCTCCTGCCATACCGGAATACAAAGCAATCCAACCCGCTTTATGCCCCATCACTTCAATCACCATCACCCTTTTGTGCGAACTTGCGGTGGAGTGTAAACGGTCAATAGCATCGGTAGCAATACTCACCGCCGAATCGAAGCCAAAAGAAATGTCTGTGCCCCAAATATCGTTATCAATAGTCTTGGGAACAGACACGATATTAACTCCCATTGCAGCAAACTTGGCCGCAGTCTTCTGTGTCCCATTTCCACCGATACAAACAACACAATCCAGTCCCATCTCCCGGATATTCTGAGAGATTAAAGACGGTTTGTCAACATCCGAGACAACCCCTCCTTTCTTGAAAGGCTTCTCACGGGAAGTTCCTAATACCGTTCCACCCAAATTCAGCAGGCCGGAAAGCGACTTATCTGTAATAGATTCGACATCCTTAGTCAACAAGCCCTGAAAACCGCTGTGAATGCCTATTACTTCCATCCCATAATAATTGATAGCAGTCTTACACACGCCACGAATGGTGGCATTGATACCGGGACAGTCCCCGCCGGATGTTAAGATTCCAATTCTCATTGCGCATTTTTTAGTCTAAAACTCAGGTATTCTATGAAAGTCATCCATTTTTAACGATTATTTCCGTCGTAAAGATAGAAAAAAAAGATAAATAAGTTACTTTTGCACGACTAAACATTATTATGTTAAAGCAGAAATGAATATTACAAAAATTATTAGCAAGACTTTCGATTCCCGTTTAAAACAGATAGACCTCTATGCAAGTCAGGCTAGTGAGATACAACATCGTGTGTTAAGCCGGTTAACACATCAGGCCGCCCAAACAGAATGGGGGAGAAAGTACGATTATTCCTCTATTCGTAACTATGAAGATTTCCGCAAACGTGTTCCTATCCAGACATACGAAGAAATCAAACCTTATGTAGAACGTTTGCGAGCCGGGGAGCAGAATCTGCTTTGGCCATCGGAGATACGCTGGTTTGCCAAATCATCCGGAACGACTAATGATAAAAGTAAATTCCTTCCCGTCAGCAAAGAGTCACTGGAAGATATTCATTACAGAGGGGGAAAAGATGCGGTAGCTCTTTATTTCCGCATCAATCCGAATAGCCATTTTTTCTCTGGCAAGGGATTGATTCTTGGAGGTAGCCATAGCCCGAACCTCAACTCCAACCATAGTTTGGTAGGAGATTTATCCGCTATTCTGATTCAAAATGTGAATCCGCTTATCAATTTCATTCGTGTACCCAGCAAGAAAATTGCATTGATGAGCGAATGGGAAACTAAAATTGAAGCAATCACCAACAGTACTATTCCGGTAAATGTGACAAGCTTGTCCGGTGTACCTTCATGGATGCTGGTGCTTATCAAACGGGTTCTTGAGAAAACAGGGAAACAGACTTTGGAAGAAGTATGGCCCAATCTGGAAGTATTTTTCCACGGTGGAGTGGCTTTCACTCCTTATCGTGAGCAATATAAGCAGGTGATTCAAACACCGAAGATGCATTATGTAGAGACTTATAATGCTTCGGAAGGATATTTCGGAACTCAAAACGATCTTTCCGATCCTGCCATGTTATTAATGATTGACTACGGAATTTTCTACGAATTTGTTCCGTTAGAGGAAGTGGGTAAAGAAAATCCACGGGCTTACTGTCTTGAAGAAGTCGAGCTCAACAAGAACTATGCAATGGTTATTTCTACTTCTTGCGGTTTATGGAGATACATGATTGGTGATACGGTGAAGTTTACCAGAAAGAATCCCTATAAGTTTATCATCACAGGAAGAACGAAGCATTTCATCAACGCATTTGGTGAAGAGCTGATTGTCGATAACGCTGAAAAAGGATTGGCAAAGGCTTGTTCCGAAACCGGAGCACAAATTAGTGAATACACCGCGGCACCTGTGTTTATGGATGAGAATGCAAAATGTCGGCACCAGTGGTTAATTGAGTTCGCTAAGATGCCGGATTCAGTAGAAAGATTTGCAGCGATACTTGATGCCAGACTGAAAGAGGTTAACTCCGATTATGAGGCCAAACGTTGGAAAGACATAGCTTTACAACCGCTAGAAGTGATCGTTGCCCGTGAGGGATTATTCCATGATTGGCTAGCACAGAAAGGAAAGCTGGGAGGACAACATAAAGTCCCCAGATTAAGTAATACGCGCGAATATATAGAAACAATGTTAGCGCTGAATAATAGTATTCCTTCGAAAGAACAACCCCAACCAAGACATCACTGACACCAGTTTTCTTTATAACAAAGATTACTTGTACAAGGAGAATATTCGAAACACCTCTCTTAATTCTTTCAGGCACGGATTATACGAATTAACACGGAAAGAAAATAAACTTTATTCATGTAATTCGTATCATTCGTGCCTAAATGATATCAGCTAATTACCGGGCGTTGGCAATGATTCCTCCTCCCAATAATAAACCGTCTTTATAGAATGCGGCAGCCTGTCCCGGAGCAATGGCAGTTAAAGGCTCGTGAAGTTGCACATGTAGTAAATGATCCGGTGTAATGGTAATCGTACCGTGGTTTTCCTGTTTGCGATACCGTATTTTCACAATGACGTCAGGATGCCCCAAAGTACGCTCCGGATTAACAAGATTCCAGTCTACCAACCACATTTCTGTTTTCTCCAAAGCTGAAAGAGAAGCCAATACGACTTCATTCTTTTCTGGATTAATCTCTTTCACAAATATAGGACGGTTTAAATGAATGCCCAAGCCACGTCTTTGTCCAATGGTATAAAAGGGATATCCCTCATGCCAGGCAATAAAATCGCCCTTCTCATCGACAAATCTTCCTCGTTTTATTTGATTGAGTCTTACCTGATTGCCTCCAACCAATCTCTGACAATCTTCAACCCATGATTGACTCTCCTCCAGCATCTGCCCTTCCCTTGCCAATGCCTCACCATTTTGAGCCAACCGTTTTTTCAGAAAAGTCCGATAGTCCATTGGACAAAAACAAACGCCTATACTGTCCTTCTTGGTTGCTACCTTATGGAACCCATGTTCGGCAGCCCAAGCACGGGCTTCCACTTTTGTAATATTTCCCATTGGCAACAACATCCGACAAAGAATATCTTGTTTCAACCCCCATAGAAAAAAGGTTTGATCCTTATCCGAATCAGCAGCATAAGTGATGTAAAAGGTATTATTCAGTTGTATATTCTGTGCATAGTGACCGGTAGCAATATAGAAAACGCCCATTTCATCGGCAATTTTAGCAAGCAAAGGCCATTTTAAGTAATTATTACACAATGTACAAGGGACTGGAGTCCGCCCTGCCAAATACTCCTGCACAAAATATTCAATAATCCGCTTACTGAATATTTCACGGGCATCGTATGTTATATGCCGTATTCCTAACCGTTCTGCCAGATTACGGGCATCTTCCAGATACTCTGTCGAACCATCCAATTCATAAAAACGAAAGGTTACTCCGATTACTTCATAACCGGCGTCCAGCAATCGCATAGCAGCCACAGAACTATCTGTACCACCGCTCATTCCAAGTAATACTCGTTTGTTTTCCTCCATCATGCTGCAAATTTAAGTATTTTCCCGTATCTTTGTCTATTAAATCCACAAAGAGAATGAAAGAGAGACCAACTAACGGACAAGTCATAATCGTTTTCACAGAGCATCCTATACTCGGAATATTGCTGATGCCCTATATTGCTAAAAAACTGGACAATGGAACCTTACAGTTGGTAGAACAAGCATTTCACGCCTCTCCCGAAGTGATGAGCAAGATGAGTGAGGCAGAAAGACAAGCGATCAAAATTGCTTCCTTTTATACAGAGAAATATTTAATGAGCGTTTATTCCCGTGAAAAGAACGTAGCACACTTTCTACACAAACTATCCGAGGATCCCAAGCGGATGTCGGGCTATGTCCGCCCGTTCATCGAGAAAAAGCTATGGGAAATGCTAGCATTAATCCGGGAACACAGACTGCCCTTTTTTCAGAAACAAGCCGGCAGCAAAATACTGTATACCCATCATGCCTATCAGATACACTCTCACGACGTCAGGATTCATTTCTCCTTTTACGCTGACAGCCACATTTTCCGCTATCAATTGCAAGCCAGCTACGAAGGGGAACCATTATCCCTCTGCAAGCAGAAACCTGTTGTGATGCTAACTTCCACACCGGTCACTTTACTACTAGGTATGCATTTATACTTCTTCCCACATATCGAGAGCATAAGACTTCTGCCTTTTACCAAAAGGGAATCCATCAGTGTGGATATCACCCAATTGGAAAAATACATAGACAATATTGTTATTCCGATAGCCCGTTATCATGAAATTGACATCAAAGGAATCGACATCAAAGAAGAGAAACGAGCATGCGAGATAATGCTGTCAACCGAAGATACCATCTATAACCAAAAATTATTGCGTCTAGGTTTCCGCTACGGAGATCAAACGTTTGCTCCCGACAATACAAACAATGTAAAAAGAATCTTTTATCGAGCTCCCTCCGGACAAATTGCGTTTTTCCAACGGGATATCGCTTCCGAAAAGAAAGTATTCCGCTATCTGACCGATGCAGGATTGCAATCTGTTAGTGATATACACTTTAAGCTATCGCCCCATGCAACCGAAAAAAACATATTCGAATGGATTCATCGTCACCGACAAATGTTACAGTCCGACTTTCAACTGACTCTTCAAATAGGAAATCACCCGTATTGTTCGGATGAAATACGCATTGAACAAAGCTATGACAACGGAGTTGACTGGTTCGAGCTACATATTACCGTTATCATCGGTGACTTACACATCCCTTTCTCACACTTCCGCAAACATATTCTCGAAGAAAAAAGAGAATATCTGCTGCCTGACGGACGCCTCATTCTTCTACCGGAAGAATGGTTCAGCAAATATGCTGATTTGCTCACCATGGGAGTCGCAACCGAAAAGGGAATCCGATTGAAACATACATTCATAGGTGCCGTACAGACAGTTCTGAATGACTTTAAAGATAAAAATTGCCCGAATATCAGCCCAATAAAAACAATTCCTGTACCGAAAAAGCTAAAAGCGACTTTGCGTCCTTATCAACAGAAAGGATTCTCATGGATGGTTCATCTGCGCGAGCAGAAATTCGGTGGTTGCTTGACTGACGATATGGGACTGGGGAAAACACTCCAGACACTTACTCTACTACAATATGTGTACGATGCAACCGACCCTGAAGAAGAAAACGAACCGACAGAAAAGGAGACATTTGCTATCTGCTCCTTGTCCGGACAGACGAACAAAGAACAGATAATCGAATCTGACGGACAACTTACTTTGTTTTCATCCTTTTCGGAAGACGGATTGTTACCACCAACGAATCAAATAAGAAAAAGAAATGTCACTCACATGACTTCCTCACCGACACAGAAAAAAAGTCGGAAACCCGCAACATTGATTATCGTCCCGACCTCACTGCTACACAACTGGAAACGGGAAACACGACACTTCACAACTCTTTCAATAGCAGAATATAACAGTACAACAGCCATTAATAATAAGCATCCGGAAAGATTTTTCGAACGTTTTCATCTGATATTCACCACGTATGGCATGATGCGGAACAACATTGATGTTCTCCGTACTTACTTGTTCGAATACATCATACTCGATGAAAGCCAAAATATCAAAAATAGTGAATCGCTCACCTTCCGGTCGGCAATTCAACTGCAAGGCAAATATCGGCTTGCACTTACAGGCACTCCTATAGAGAACTCACTAAAGGATCTATGGGCTCAATTTCACTTTATTCAACCAGATTTACTAGGCACAGAAAACTCTTTCCAAAAACAGTTCGCCATGCCAATCCGTCAGGGAAACACCCGCATAGAAAACCAATTGCAACAACTGATTGCCCCATTTATCCTCCGTAGAAGCAAGAAAGAAGTGGCTCCGGAACTTCCTGAACTTACCGAAGAGACAATCTACTGCGGTATGACCGAAGAGCAAAAAACTTGTTATGAGCATGAGAAAAACAGTCTGCGCAACAGCCTTCTTCAACAGCCTCAACATACTGACTGCCTCCATTCGTTTAGTGTATTAAATGGTATTTTACGTTTACGACAACTATCTTGCCACCCACAGCTTATCCTTCCCGACTATACCGGAACATCCGGAAAAACGGCACAGATAATCGAAACATTCGATACGTTACAGAGTGAAGGCCACAAGGTTTTAATTTTCTCTTCATTCGTAAGACATCTGGAGATACTGGCCGAAGCTTTCCACGAACAGGGTTGGAAATATGCCTTATTAACAGGAGCGACCCACAATCGTCCTTCCGAAATCGCCCATTTCACCGAACAAAAGGATGTCCAAGCATTCCTGATCTCACTAAAAGCAGGAGGTGTGGGACTTAATCTGACTCAAGCCGACTATGTATTTATCATAGACCCTTGGTGGAACCCCGCCGCCGAATCGCAAGCAATCGCCCGCGCCCATCGCATCGGGCAAGACAAACAAGTGATTGCTTACCGCTTCATTACTCAAAACAGTATCGAAGAAAAGATTCTTCATCTGCAAGATGAGAAACGGAAACTGGCGGAAACATTTGTTGCCGATAGTGAACCATTGCCTATGTTAAGCAACGAACAATGGGCAGACCTGCTCTAATAATATATAAAGCCACAATCTATCACAGAGCTGTGTAAAATGTATGATTTCACCGTATTCCTGAATTTTTTTATCCATATACTCTTATTTTATCCGGTTATCTTTGCGACTGTGAAAATTATAAATAACCCGAAATAATAAATGTATGAAAAACAGGAGCATTACCTACTTATTTCTATTTGGTATTTGCAGCATGTTGGCAATCATGCAATCGTGCAAAAAAACAGATGATCTGGAAGCAGACATCAATTCTCTAAAAGACCGTGTCGCTGCTTTGGAAAAAGCAACGGAAGGACTGAATACTTCATTTGCCAGTCTGCAAACCCTTATGCAGAAAAACAAAATCATTATCGGAATTACTCCCACGAAGGATGGTCTGGGATATTTGCTGGAACTTAGTGACGGAACAAGCATTAAAGTTATGGAAAGTGAAGTAGTACAGACGTCTGTCCCTGAGTTTTCCGTGGATAAAGAAGGTTATTGGATATATAAAACAAGTAGTGACACCGATTTCAAATACCTACCAGGAGCCGATGGAGAGAAAGTATCAGCATGGCCACGTGATGAAGAAGGCAATGTGGTGGCAACTCCGTTAATCAACGTATCTTCCGATGGATATTGGCAAGTAAGCTACGATAATGGACAAACGTACACAAGCTTAGGAACTAAAGCCGAAGGAGGAAGTCAGGGAGGAACCAGTATATTCAGTAAAGTAGAATATAATGAAGCAAACCATACTTTCTCATTCACATTGTCCGATGGAGGAAAAACATATACTTTTCCGGTAGATGACACCTTTGGACTGATCATTTATGGTCTCAATGACGCCAACAGCAAACAAGCTGTACAGGTTTTCGCCCCCAATGAGAACCATAAGGAATATAAAGTAGAACAGAATGACGTACAGCAAGCCGTTGTTCAAGCTCCTAAAGGATGGAATGTTCTTTTGTCCGAGAATTTATTAACGATCACACCGCAAGCAACTGTGACAAAGGATGTGGAAGAAACCATTAAAATTGTACTGACTTCATCCAAGAATTATATCCGTATTGTATCTATTGAAGTTAAACAACTTTCCAGCGAAGCCGGAGCAGAAGCCTGGCGGCAGTTTGTCAACGCTGACCAACAGAATGTGTTATTAGACTTTTCATACGCCGGATATAAGTATGGTGAAATGGCTCCTCCCGAAACAGAAACGCTAACAGCGCAAGGATATAAAGTATACGATGTTACAGATCCTAAATATGGAGCGATCCCCAACGATGGTAAATCTGACAGAGCAGCTTTTATGAAGGTCTTGGAAGAGATAGCGAATCAAACAAAACAAGAAGACAACAAGATGACAGACCGGTATATCAAGGAAAATGCCAAAGCTATTATCTACTTTCCTGAAGGAAATTATATCCTGCAAGATGAAGAGTCTAAAAACCGTAAGATTCGTATATCAATGAGTGATATCGTTTTAAAGGGAGCAGGAAGAAACAAAACAACCCTCGAAATGACAGTTGCAAACAGATCTCCTAAACCCACCGAAGAGATGTGGAATGCTCCTGTCATGATGGAGTTCAAACACAATACGGGATTAGGAAATCCTGTCGGTACCATCACCGAAGATGCTCCGATAGGCAGCAAAACCATAACGGCTAGTTTAACAGGAGTAAGCGGAGGTAGCTGGGTATGTCTTGTATTGGAGAATACGGATGACAATGTGATTAACTCCGAATTATATCCACACAAATGGAAAGATATTAAGATACAGCAAGGCGGTACTCCCAATATCAAGACAAAAGGGATTCAGATATACGAATATCATCAGATTGAGAAAATCAGCGGTAACAATGTTACCCTCAAAGAGCCGATCATGCACGCCATCCATAAAGACTGGGGATGGAAAGTACACAAGTTTGCAAACTATGCCAATGTTGGTATAGAAGACCTTACCTTCAAAGGACATGCTAAAGAGAAGTTTATTCATCACGGCTCTGACATTGACGATGGTGGTTTTAAGCTCATCGATTTTGTGCGTCTGACCAATTCATGGATACGCCGGGTTAATTTTGAAAGTGTCAGTGAGGCCATGTCAATCACCAGTTCTGCCAACTGTTCTGCTTACGACATCACTATCGGCGGCAATCGTGGACATGCTTCTATCCGTTCACAGGCCTCTTCCCGTATTTTTATTGGAAAAGTAACAGAAAACAGCAATGGTTACATACTTAGAAAAGGAGAAGGTGAAGGCACATTGATGGAATATAAGACGAACGTTGGACAATATCACGCTTGCGGCGTTTCAAAGCAAAGTATGGGTGCTGTTATATGGAATGTCAGATGGGGGGACGACTCTTGCTTTGAATCACATGCCACACAGCCACGTGCAACATTAATTGACTGCTGTTCCGGTGGTTTCATGCATTGGAGACAAGGAGGAGACTCTGCCCAAATGCCTAATCACATGGAGAATCTGACCCTATGGAATTTCTGCGCAACAAATGCACAAACAGATCAGGACATCGATACTGGAGGTAAATTTATCTGGTGGGATGGTAATGGCTTTTGGTGGAAATTTATGCCTCCTATCATTGTCGGTTTCCACGGAAGTCCTTTAAATTTTGATGAGACTCAAATGAAGCGACTCGAAAGCAACGGAACCGCTGTGGAACCATATTCACTCTATGAGGCTCAATTACGTAAACGTTTGGGATATGTTCCTTCCTGGCTATCCTCTTTAAAATAAAAACTTTAAAACAATATAATCATGAAAAAAGTATGGAGTATGTTCATGTTATTGGCTGTATGCCTGGTAGCATGTACCAACATTGACGATTTGGAAGATGATGTAGACGCACTGAAAAAGCGTGTTACCGCACTCGAGACACAAGTACGTGATATAAATAGTAATACAGAAGCTCTTCGCGAACTCTATAATGAAGGAACGTTTATTACTAATATAGAAGAGAAGTCAGATTCCTACATACTCACCTTGAGCAATGGAAAGACAGTAAATCTATATATGAAGAACGATAACAATCTGTTATGTCCTATCATCGGTATCGATTCAGAAGGCTACTGGACTGTTCTTTATAACAAAAATGAAACTCCGGAACGTCTGACTGTAAACGGACAACCGGTGAAAGCTAATGGAGAGAGTGGCAAGACTCCTACATTCGGTGTAGATAGTGAAGGTTACTGGCAGGTCAGTTATGACGAAGGAAAGAATTACAGTTATATATACAAAGAAGGAACTACTGACAAAGTCAGTGCAACCGGTGCCGGCTCTGATCCGGCAGAAGACAAAAACTTCCAGAGTGTAACAGTAGCAAACAACGAACTGGTCTTAGTACTTGCAGGTGAGGATGCTCCAACCATACGTATCCCTATCGTTCGTGATTTCGAATGTAGCTTTGCAGCCGAAGATTTAAAACAAGTACAAGAGTTTTCTGCAGGTGAAGTGAAAGAGTTTACCATGACCGTGAGAGGAGTAGAAAATACAATGATTACTGCTCCGGAAGGATGGAATGCTACATTCTCTAAGGAAGCTGGGAAAGAAAACGTATTAGTTGTGACTGCCCCTGCATCAGGTACTGTCCCTGCAAGTGCAAAGATGACAACTCGTGCAACAGCCGATAACGGTGCGGATATTGCGGTATTGGCAACAAGTGGAAAGTATGCTATGATTGCAAAGATTCAGGTTAGTATCAAGAATCGTACGGATTATAAGGCTGATTTTGATAATGGTAAAAACATTACGATCGGCGGAATCACCATCAACAACCAAATTTATTCAGATGCTGACATACAAGTATTGGATGCAACAGATGCTGATGTAGCACTTGACAACTACTTTAATGCCACAATGAGCAAACCTGTAATATTGTTCCTCACAGGTACAGCGCACCATTTTACCACAACCGGAGTAAAATCAATCAGTAATGATGTTATAATCATCGGTCAATATGGTGACGAGCAAGTAACACTCCATCCTGCAAATTGCTGGAAATCATGCAAAGGGAAACTGCTTTTCAAGAATTTGAAAATAGACTTAAGTAACATCAATGGAGTCGGTAACAATACTGGTTACTTCATAAACAATGCCGGTGTTGCCAGCAGTGGAGATTTCACAGACATACGCTTTGACAACTGTATGATTACCAACGTATTGAAATCCATTTATTACGATGCAGCACAAGCGAAATACTTTGGTATAAACAACATCTCTATTCAAGACTCCCGCATTGAGGTCAACGCAATAAAAATTGCCTTGATAAATATATATAAAGGTTTCAATTTAGGTGATTATAAAACTTTCAGCTTCAAAAACAATATGGTGTATAGCCAGAATCCTCAAGAAGGCGTACAAATATTAAATTGGGTTACCGGTAACACTCCCAAATCTGATGGTGTACTTTCTGCCGAGATTATAAATAATACTTTTGTCAACATAATAGGTAGTAATATATTCTTCAGATACCAAAAAGGAACATCGTTAACTATAAGCAAGAATATCTTTGACGTAAGTCCAAATGCAGAATTTGGTTCCTACTTTTATTCTTTCTTAGAAAGTTGTACGCCTCAGATAGATGTCACCGATAATATCGTATATGGATTAACCAAGAATTGGAATTATTATCCTACAAATTCCCAAGTTAAAGAACCGGCAAGCAATAATATAACCAAGCACGCAACAGCTCCTATCACTCAATATGATTATGCAAATGGTGTATTTACATTAGCTAGCGATGTAGCCGGCTATGGAGCAACAATCAAATAAGTTCTCTTTTGCCAGTTTAATAATAAGGGGGTGTCCGAAAAGGGTACCCCCTTTTATTTATCTGAATATGAGAACCTAATATCATCCTTCACCACAAATCCGTTCTGTACATCCTGAATTTGTTTTTGTCTCTTTTTCTTTCCTCCACCTCAAATGTCATATCATCAATCAAGAAATCAGAAACAGGAGAAGCGACTACATCCGAAAAAACACGGGTCTGGTTCAGAAAGAAAGTCCCGCCATCTGATACATGACAGCGCGGCGACTCAAATCTGAAGCACCTTTATTAATATCCAATACAGATGAACCTGTAAAAACAATATTCAACTCTGAATGATAATCGTAAATCAACTTAAGTTCTTTCGACCACTACGGCTCTTTCCATTTAAGATAAAAATATAGCCATACTGCCCCTTATTTGGTATAATGCGAGCCGGGTAATTGGTTGATGTTTGTCTGTCAGTCAATTATCTTTATCGGACGCGGGACGTATTACCGCTTTTACCGTAAAAAGAGATATTTGTCGCTTGAACAATAGGAATATATTCGTAGGATTTTTCGTCAGAAAGGAATACCGGAGGAACCTACATCCGATTCCTACACAAAAGAATATATTTAGGGTAATTATCTGCCATCTGCAACAATTTCGTTGTATCTAATTGTGATATAAGGGGTTATAGTGTTGCAGATACCTGTTGCAGATGTGTTGCAGGTCAAGTATCTGCAACATATCTGTTTTAGCTCATGATGGTCTGACAACATGATAAACTACTCTTTCAATCTCACAAGTAAGCTCGTATGTTTTACTATTTTGTATTTGTTGTTACTTCAGCAAGCACTCTGTTTCAACACGGTGAACTTTGTTTCAACACGGTGAACACTTTGTTCCAATATGGTTGAACACTTTGTTTCAATACGGTTGAACTGTCTTATACGGATTTAGGTTGACACCTTTTTAGAGACATAAAAAAAGAAAAATTATGTCTAAATTATCTCGTAAGATTTATTCTGAGACTTTCAAATTGGAAGTTCTCCGTGATTACTTCAGTAGCGGTTTGTCAATGTTTGCTACTGCCAAGAAATGGGGTTTACCCAACCATACTTATATTCTGCGTTGGCAAAAGTGTTATGCAATTGATTCGGATTCCTTATCTTTGTCCCCCGAACTTCTGTCAGATCTTCAAATGAAAAAGAATCCAAAATCAAAATCTAAAGAAGAACTTCTTGAAGCGGAAAATTTGCGTCTGAGAAAGGCTTTGGAACTTGAAAAACTTCGTTCCCATGCCTTTGAAAGACTGATTGAACTCACAGAAAGAGAAGAAGGGATTTCCATCTTAAAAAAAGATGGTGCCAAATAGTCACCGGCCTTCGTGAAGAGTTTCCTCACATCAGTGTGAAAACCCTTTGCGGACTGTTTGGCATGTCTTCCCAGGCCTATTACAAAAAGAAAAAAAATCTTTTGTCGCGTCATCAGATCAGAACAGCCATCTTGGATGCCGTCTTCTTCTACCGCTCAAAGGCTCCGGGCATCGGTGGTTTGAAATTATACCATGAGCTCCGCTCCCTTTATGGAAGCGAGATAACCGGAGGGCGGGATGCCTTCCTTCATCTGCTGCGTTCGGAACGCCTTATGCTGCCCCCGAAGAAACCCAGGCATACGACGGACTCCCACCATCTTTACAAGAAGTATCCGAATCTGATCAAGGGGGTAACGGCACAATACCCGAACCATATCTGGGTATGTGACATCACTTACATCTGGATTGAAGGTGGCGTATGCTACCTCCATCTTGTAACGGACATGTACTCACATGCCGTTTTAGGATGGGTGCTCTCTCCCAGTTTGCATGCCGAATATACGCTACAGGCACTGGAACAGGCCATCAATGAGGCCGGAGGTGGCAATCTTTGCGGCACAATCCACCATTCCGACCGGGGGGTACAGTATGCCTGCGATGCCTATATCGACACACTGGTCACTCATCATATACGTGTGAGCATGACTGAAGATTACAACCCGACGGACAATGCGGTAGCAGAAAGGATGAATGGCATCCTGAAAACGGAATGGATATACGGCATGTCGCTGTTCAGGGATAAAGAGATGGCACGGGAGCAGATTACGCGAATGATTGACTTCTATAATAATGGACGACCGCATATGAGCATAGGTATGAAAAAACCCATGGACGTATATCATGGAGAGGTGCCGGGAAAATCATTGTGGAAAAATAAGGTTCCATATGATAAATAAATACTATATTTGCGATACCGAGAACCCGGGACATGACGGTTTAAGCCATTGTCTCACAAAAGCCAATAGGGTGTCGAACCCTATTGACTTTTACCGAGAGCCCGAGCACACTCAGATTTGTCCATTGTTTTTACGTATGACAACTATCTTAGGAGCAAAGGGAAGAAACTAACAACTGTTTTAGTTATGAATAACAGAATGTGACAACTTATTTAGTAACTAGCCTCTAAAAGTGACAACCATTTCTAGTATAAGTCAAACACTTTGTTTCAATACGGTTGAACACTTTGTTTCAAGGCGCTGAACACTTTGTTTCAATACGGTGAACACTTTGTTTCAAGGCGCTGAACACTTTGTTTTATAGGTTTGAATACTTGTTTGCATTACATTGTGCGGTGTGTAGGCAAACTGTACTAATCCGGTATTTGAATGATATGTTGCAGATAACTTTATCTGCAACCATCTGCAACAGGTATCTGCAACAGCATAAGTCTCTTGTGTTCATCGATTTAGCATGAATTTGTTGCAGATGGCAGATGTTTTGTGCTTTTCAAACATAGAGAGGAATTCCCGGTATGATGTCTTTCTGCATCGACATGGTGTCGGCTGTGGCCCATAAAATAAGACCATTTTTGAGAGAACAAAACAGTTTTAAATGAAAGAGCCGTGTTTCGACCAATCTTTATATTTATGTATTTCATCGATAAACAAGTACTTGCCCTCCGTCTTTACAAAAGCATCTGCCAAATCGAGCAAACGATGGTTGGCAAAATAAAAATCCTCGGCCGTCACATATAAAGAGTCATCCAATTTCAGATTTTCTTTAATGTGTTGTAACACAAGAGTTTTCTTCCCTACTCTTCTAGGTCCCCTAAGCCCTATCATGCGACTATTCCAATTTATTCTGGAATAAATATACCGGTGAAACTCAATATTAGTCTCCCGTATCATCTTGTGAGAATACTCAAATAACTTATCCTTATAGCATTGGTCTACAGGCAAAGACACGATTATTTGCACTATAACAGTGCAAATAGCAAAACAAATTGCACTATAATAGTGCAATTCCAGTTAAAGCCACCCCTTTTCACCACTACCTCACAGAAAAACTCTTTTAAATTATCTTTTTAAAATCAACCGATTAAAGATAGGGCGCATATTCAGATTTTATACTAACTTTGCGATTCCAATAAAACAAATATAAAATGTTATGGAACATCAACTTACCATTTACAACACCTTAGATAGAAAGAAAGAGTTGTTTGTGCCGCTTCATGCACCTCATGTAGGCATGTATGTGTGCGGACCGACCGTTTACGGAGATGCCCATTTGGGACACGCCCGTCCGGCTATAACCTTCGATGTGTTATTCCGCTATCTCACCCACCTAGGATATAAAGTACGCTACGTACGAAATATTACCGACGTAGGTCATCTGGAACACGATGCCGATGACGGAGAAGACAAGATTGCCAAGAAAGCACGTTTGGAAGAGTTGGAACCGATGGAGGTTGTTCAATATTTCCTGAACCGCTATCATAAGACAATGGAAGCGTTGAATGTACTTTCTCCAAGCATCGAGCCACATGCTTCCGGACATATCATTGAACAAATCCAACTGGTACAGAAGATTTTGGATGCCGGATACGCCTATGAAAGCGAAGGCTCCGTTTACTTCGATGTAGCCAAATACAATAAAGATTACCACTACGGAAAGCTTTCCGGACGTAATCTGGACGACGTACTGAATACCACCCGTGACCTCGACGGACAAAGCGAGAAACGCAATCCCGCCGACTTCGCCCTTTGGAAAAAGGCACAACCGGAGCATATCATGCGCTGGCCTTCTCCGTGGAGCGACGGCTTCCCCGGATGGCACGCCGAATGTACTGCCATGGGACGCAAATACCTGGGGGAACACTTCGATATCCACGGAGGAGGAATGGACTTGATTTTCCCTCACCACGAATGTGAAATCGCACAATCGGTAGCCTCGCAAGGGGATGACATGGTTCACTACTGGATGCACAATAACATGATTACCATCAACGGAACAAAGATGGGTAAATCACTTGGCAACTTCATCACTCTGGACGAATTCTTCACGGGTACTCATAAGCTGCTGGCACAAGCCTACACACCCATGACAATCCGTTTCTTCATCCTGCAAGCTCATTACCGCAGCACGGTAGACTTCAGCAATGAAGCACTGCAAGCATCCGAGAAGGGTCTGCAACGTCTGATGGAAGCTATTGACGCATTGGATAAGATTACTCCCGCATCGGCAACTTCAGAGGGAATCAACGTGAAAGAACTGCGTGCTAAATGCTACGCCGCAATGAATGACGACTTGAATACGCCGATTGTCATCGCACAGCTTTTCGAAGGTGCCCGTATTATTAACCATATCATAGCCGGTAAGGCCACCATCTCCGCCGAAGACCTGAAAGACCTGAAAGAAACATTCCACTTGTTCAGTTTCGACATCATGGGATTGAAAGAAGAAAAAGGCTCTTCGGATGGTCGTGAAGCTGCTTACGGCAAGGTAGTGGATATGCTACTGGAACAACGTATGAAAGCAAAGGCCAACAAAGACTGGGCTACTTCCGATGAAATCCGCAACACACTGACAGCACTCGGATTTGAAATCAAAGATACCAAAGATGGTTTCGAATGGAGACTGAATAAGTAATAAAGGAAAGTGCCCAATGCACCGTATAGATACAAAGAAGAGGGTGTGTCATAATGCCTAAATATAAAGATTTACCCCTGCCACAGATAGCTATAGCAGGGGTAAATTCCTCAAAAAGGGAATTTTGACACACCCTCTTATCGTATTCACAAATTATTTATTTTCCATGAGCATCTCAACCGGCTGTCCATGCTGACAGATTACCGTCAGTACGGTCTGATCTCCCTGCCGCTCCAACCGGACATTTTCCATCGGACTCGTCAATCTCCAGTGTCCCTTAAGCCGTATCTCCTTAGTAATTGGACGACTAGGTTCTTTCGTTGTATATGTCTTTTCTTCTATATTCAGATTCGGATCACAGACACTCAAACGAACACTCTTATCAGACTCCTTTACATACATCACCATTGTTTCCGCAGGAATGGCAACGAACACTTTATCACCGGTGGGCTGATAAGCTTCAAAAGCAGCATACGCCGTAATACCTGTCTTTTTATCATAAACAACGTGAGCCGTTTGGTCGCGTTGCAGTACTTCGTATGCAGGAGTTTTACGCAATTCATCGAGATCGGAAACAGAAGGCTGTATGAATACCATATATTCATAAGTCCCCTCTTTCGGTGCCTTGCCATGTTCAATCCAGGCGGAAGAGAATTTTCCTTTAGTCACCTCCCTTGTCTTTTCATGACGCGATTCCTGCTCCGCCACCTGCGAACGAACGGTTCCGTCGACAACATGATAATAATTATCGTAACCATCATGCAGCCAATAGTTATCCTCTCCTACTTTAGGCTCCTTACCATTGTATTTTGTCTGGAAAAGAGTGGTTTCCGTAGGATAGTCCGCATTCGAGTTTGAAATACCTGTTCCCAGGCAAACCATCCGGTTATCAAAACAAAAGACAGATTTACGGGCAACAAAGTCCGGCGTGAAGTTCTCATAATCCCGTTCTGCCAACTTCATAGCGAACATTCCATTTTTACCATCCAACGAACTGCTTCCGGAGAAATTCTCCTTGGAGTGTGCCATGGTCGTCCCTTTCAATGGGCTATCGAGCAACTCAAAAGGCAAATGAATGGTCGTTGTACCCGGCAAACGGTTCCAGTCCCATCCCTCCTGCACGAAGCCGCTTCCGGCACGTGACACCGGATTTCCTTTCCCCATAATCTGCACGGAGCCATAACTTTGATAGCGTCCGTAACGATTATCTTTCGCATAAATTTCAGCCCCCCATACGTCAGTGGTATATCCTTTCAATGTCACCATCCAGTCCGCACGACGGAAAATACCTGCCGAACCATAGTTATAAACGAAGAATCCCTGTGGAGCCTGTGCCGGTTGAATACCTTCCTTCTTGAAGAAACGTGCATTCGGAGTATCACTATCGCGTACCAGACGTAGATAGTCAGCAGCCAAACCACGATCAAATGTATTTCCCTGACCGGACAAATCACCGGACAAAGCGATATTGGCAAATGCTTCGATATCATCACTTCCCATCTTCCCTCCAAAAGGATGGCGTCCGCTGATTCCCATGCCCCACTCATACAAATTGCAGTAATTGCGCATGGCAATAAAAGCCGATTTCATGTGTTTGCGCGCATCTTCTGTCAGTTCAAAGCCGGTGCCATTGGTAAATGCAATATACTCTCCCACAGTTGCAAGTACTCCAGTGGTATATCCCGGATAGAAACCACCATGATGGAAAGTCGTACCGTCTACCTTTATACCACCGATCGTCCCCGGAGTGTAACGCAAAGAAGAAGATAACCAACGCGACAAGCCGCTCAAAGCTTGCACTTGCTCCCTTGCATCGGGAAACATCATAGCGGAAATAAACTTCGCCGTCAATAACGTATGCCAAGAATCCAACAATTCGTCACGCGTTGGAGAACATGGCCGACGGGGTTCTTGCAGAGCCGCCCAAAAACGCAGTGTGGAAAGATAAGCATCCCGATGAGGATGTTTATAGATTGCATCACGCATCAGCCAGGCAGTCGTATATATCTTACGCACCTGATAACCATAATGATGATTGGTGCCCATACCACTACCATAGGCAAATCCCTGATCGATGGCATAGTCGAATGCGGTAAAGTAGTTTTTCTTTGATGTTTCGTTCCGATTATAATAAGCATCATAGGCAAAACCGGAAAGCATCGTTTCAATATCATTCCATGACATTTCTCCTTTCTTCTTGTCCTGTTCGTCAGGAGCAACGATAGGAGTTCCTACAAACCCCGTCCCGGCGACGGATGGACTGATTGCAGCTTTCTCAAATGTTTTATAGGCAGCATTAATCGGTCCTTGCGGTACCTTTTTTACTTCCAGGAAATCGGTCAAACGTTGTTCGATAGTCTTCAGATCCTTCTTTTGCTCACTTGTTAATTTAGAAGGCAGAGGGATATCATACGACTGTTGTTCCCATTTCCACACGAGACACCAATGCCACAGGTCGCGATTAGACAGCCCATTATTGGTTGGCAACTGCTGGTCGGGAGTGGTACGAAGATTCATTTTCTTTTCCGGGAAAATCAGACGGTCGAGAAAGATACGTCCCTTCCGTTGCGGAGCAACCAGCCGATAGGCTACGATCTTCTTATCTTTCTTGTCACCCTGCATATACTCAAAGGAGATCCAGCAAGCCCGCCAACCTGCTGCCTGCAAACGATAAGAGAACCAATAAGAGACTTCTCCCTCCTTATTCAGAAACTCAAAACGAATCGAATCCTGCTGTGGTTTCTCATTATAAATCCACAAAGTAATGCCGAATTGTTTCTCTTTTCTTGCATTCAACGATAACGGACCCATTTGAACATCCAGTACAGAACCGGGCTGAAAGTCCCATTCCAGACATCTTTCACCCTCCTTGTAAAAAAGAGAAGAGATTTTCGCTTCTCCCTTTCCGGAAACTTTAAATGCTTCGGGCACTCCCTCTTCAAATCCGATGAGTTGGGCGAAAGCCGAAGGAATGATTCCCAAAAGAAATAATACTATAAAACAACTATTTTTCATTCAACTGCATATCGAAGTAAACAATCATTTTTCATTTAGGCTTAACAACGAGCCGTTAATAGGAAATCCAATCCGATAAAATCCTTTCTGTATACCAAGGATCGTCAATCTCCTTCAGCATAGCTCCCATTTCACCGCAAAGTTGTGCCACGATCTCCTTATTTTCTTCCAAAGGCAGGTTATGCAATTGATAGGGATCTTTTACATCATCGAATAAGAGGCTTTTCTTCAATTGCTTCGTATCGCGGTCGATATAGAAAGCCAATGTATACTGAGCCGTTTTGATGCCTCTTGAGGAAGGGAAATAAGTCTGCACCAATCCATTTTCATCTTTATCACCATCGACATTCTGAATATACAGTGCACCTGTAGGCCGGACAATTTCAGCCTTTTCATCGAAGAAAAGAGGAGCGAAATTACGTCCCTGCACTTCTGCCGGAATAGAATCGCCCAGTCCGCACAAGCCAAGTACCGTAGGCATAATATCAGGAGCCGAGAGCAATAAATCATCCACCCTCGGCTGAATCTTACCGGGGAAACGAACCAGGAACGGAATATTCATGGATTCCGAATAAGGGGAATTCTTCGGATCGTCCGTACGCTGGCTACACATCGTCTCCCCATGATCGGAAGCAAAGATTACGATTGTATTCTTATCCAATCCCAGTTCTTTCAATGTCGTCAAAATCTGTCCGAAAGCACGGTCCACTCCGGTTACGGAAGCGAAATAATAACGTGCGGATTCTGCTTTCTTCATCTTCAAATCGACATTCGGACGAATCAACAGACTATCCAGAGGCTGGTCTTTATAAAGATTGAAATCCTGCTCTTCACAGTCATTCAAAGAGCGGTATGGACTGTGGGGAGGATTCATACCCACCATTATAAAGAAAGGTTTCCGGGTATCACGTACATTACCGTCATTTTTCAGATAAGAAATGACTTTACCCGATTCGTGCAAAGGCGACCATTCCTTCGGATCGTGTCTCTTACCATCCGTATCCCAATAATGCGGGTTCTTGTGTTCATCAAATGTACCGTAAGCATACCAGTAGTTAAATCCGTGCCGACGTTCTTTCGGTGTATAGGCATCCCATACCGGACGTTTTTCTTCCACATACTGTCCCGGATGTTCGGGATCATTCGGAGTCGGGAAGTCAGCATGAAGCTTGCCAAAATAAGCACAGTCGTAGCCTGCTTTGCTGAATACATCACCGATACATTCCGCATCCTCTCGTAAGGAACTGATCGGACGTGTGGAGTTACAATTCAATGGTACACCGCTTTTGTTCGGATACATACCGGTCAGTAACATTCCACGGTGAGGGCTACTCAACGGACAGTTACTCTGTGCAGACGACAAGACCATGGATTCACGTGCAAAAGCGTCCAGATTAGGAGTATGCACCGGATCTCCTTCAAAGTTTACTTTATCCCGAAACCCGTCCTGACTCCAGAAGCCCATCGCCTGATTACGGTATTGATCGGGAAATACATAGATTATATTAGGATGTTCCGCTTGTTGGGACGCTTGCTTCGGAGCCTTGCAACCTTGCGCGGCAAACAGCGTCAAGCCTCCTACAAGGAGGTTAATAGGTTTATTCATGATTTTCCCAGTTTTTTTTACGCATGAGTCCTTCCAGGAAGTAATAGTCAGCATAGTTCAGAGGAACGTCAATTTCCTGACCATGGGGAATGCTGCCAACCGAATGCATCAGGATAAAGTGGCCGTTTGTTCCAACCTTTGCACGATAAGCCGGCGAGCCTAAACTTTCCATAATCTTATCAGCAGTCTCCTTGCAATGGTTGCCCGGCAGATAGCCATCCAGTTCGTAAAGAGCTGAGGCCGTACAAGCTGCTGCAGAAGCATCGCGCGGTTCGTTCGGAATATTCGGAGCATCGTAATCCCAGTAGGGAACGAGGTCCTCCGGCAAGTTCTTATGATTAAATATGAAGTTATAGACCTTTTGTGCCTGATCGAGGTATTTCTGATCTTTCGTATAACGATAGCAGGTAGTATACCCGTAGAGAGCCCAAGCCTGTCCACGCGCCCAAGCGGATTCGTCGGCATATCCCTGTGCCGTTTGTTTCTTACGTACTTCTCCTGTCTCCGGATCATAATCTACCACATGATAGCAGCTATTGTCAGGACGGAAATGGTGAGCCATCGTTGTATCGGCATGTTTCACTGCAATGTGATAGAAGGTAGAATCTCCGGAAAGAGCCGTTGCTTCAAACAGAAGTTCGAGATTCATCATATTATCAATAATCACCGGACATTTCCAGCCACGTGTTCCCTGCCAGCCTCTATCAGCATCCCATGACTGGATAACGCCTGCATTCGGACGAAAACGGGTAGATAGCGACTTGGCGGTTTCAATAATCACATCTTTATATGCAGTCTTGTTTGCAAAACGATATCCGTTCAGATAACTGCAACCGATCATAAAACCTACGTCATGATGCCATTTCAGATATTTTACCGAATCGAGAGCCTCCGTGTATTTTTCGGCCAATGCCAACCATTTCTGATCTCCGGTCAAGTTATATGTCAGCCACATACTGCCGGGGAAGAAACCGGAACACCAGTCATCGATCGGTATATAGGATATACTACCGTCTTTGTTGATGGTTCTCGGATTCAGGATTTTACCAGATTTCTCAATGATATCCGTTTGAATCGTGTTTTGTGCAACTGCGTTGTCGATGTTGTCCTGAATAAAATCTACTTCAGCCTTTTTTTGTCCACCGCAACTCGTAAAGATTAGAAGAGAAAGCCCTAATGCGCTAAGAATTGTTTTCATAATACAGGGATTATTTGTTAAGTAATCAATTTTCTTGGTGACAAAAATAGTGCTTTTAAATAGAATTGACCGACCTAAATAATTCAAATGAGGGATAATTTTGGTACATTTACAAAAGAATATCGGCTGAAAGCGCACCTTTTCAGGTAGCTTCCAGCCCTCTCTGTTTGGTCTCTTTATCTATTTAACGATGGAAGTCAGCGGATGCCGATTACCCGTCACATTATTCAGGAATGCTTTTGCCGAACCGAAATTCAGGAACAAATCCAGACGAATAGGAAGATGATTCAAATCGTCCGTCACAAAGAAAGTAATCACCTCCTTTTCCTTTCCTTTCTTATCATATTCAACCAACGAGAAAACCAGGCAACGGTAAGTCACTCCATTTTCTGCCTTTACATTTTTTTTACCGCGATAAATAAGCGTCTGTTCTTCCACTTTACGGCCTGTAGCCATGGGAAACTTGATCTTATCTCCCTCCTTATAATCTGCCGGATCATAAGAACGTGCCTGCGCCAGAATACTCAACATGTCATATATACAGCGGCTATCGCTAGCTTCAGATTCATCACACGCCCCATCCCGATAAGTACGCTTCTGATTGACCAGACAAAGCCCGTCCTTATAAGAGAACCAAGCCTCATCGACCGTATAACGTTTTCCCTCTTCGGCACCTTTACGGAAATAGCGCGGCTCCAGTTTTTCTCCAATCACACAAGTCAGTGTATCGCGCATCTTGAAAAAGAAGTCCGCCCGTTTACTGCCCAAGGCAAGCAGGTTAATCCGGTAGGCCGGTTGTGAATGATAAGTAGTCGCGTTCGTCGTCAAACTGGCAAGTCCGGCTCTCACCCAGACAAACTTCCAGTTAAAGTATAAATCATACATTACGTGTTCACCGGATTGAAACGCATCATTCTTCACTTCACATTGGGCACTGGCGGGGAGGGCGAAAGCTCCCATCAACAAGGTCACTAATCCGATTATAAAATTGCATCGAACGCTAACGACGGCGGTTCTGCCTATCTCGTTCCCGATCCTTTTTCTTCTTGTCTTCATCCGGTTTTTGTTTTTTAAGTTCATCCAGCTTTTGCTTGTCCAACGAAATGGCATGGATATTCCAACGTTGTTCTAAATCCCAGTTGGCTTTCGGCTCTACGATCTGATTATAATAATACACTTCTTCGGGCTGCACCCCTTTTTCAAAATTGCCGATATCCCATTCACCGTTTCCATTCCGGTCGTTAATCAACCGGGCAGAGTATTTACCCGGATTTAAGAAATAAAAGTCGACATAGCCTCCTTCTTCCACTCTTCTCCGACGTACCACTTTATCCTGCGCATCCAGCAGTTCGACAAAAGCATTAGACTCCGCTCCCGTCACCACAAATGTGATTCTGGCATACTCTTCCAAGCTACGCACCTTGAAGCCTTGTTTTATTTTATCGGTAAACAACCCGTATATACCATGGAAGGCAGTCGAGTCTACCTCAAATTCATATTCCAACGCCGGCTCCCAATCATAATACAGATTAAACCTCTTCAGATTCACGGAGTCCTGTTCAAATTCAAATGGTATATCTTTCCAAAGCGTATCCACCTTTTGCCGCAGATGGATGGCCGCCGTATCGAAACGGGCTATCGGTTCTTCAAAACTCAAAGAAATAGAGCCATATACATCCATCGACGAAGAAGCCCCCACATTTACCGACAAGAATTTCGTCGGTTCGGGTTCATCCTCCTCCCCTTTCTTTTTCTTCTTTTTCTTTTTGTCCTTATCCTTATCCGGTTCCTCTTTCTTATATTTCTGTTTCGAAACGAGATGAAGCGTATCTGTACGCGGTACCAACTGATTCAACGTATCCGTATAAAGATAAGTCAGACTCATAGCCAGCGTATCCTGCTTAAAGAGCAGAGAGTCCTTTACCCAATAATGAATGGTATCGTTCCGCTGATTCTTTTCGATGACAAAAGCATCCTTTTCATCGAAGTTCAAGCCTTTCAACACAGGCAAAGTGTCCGCCTTACCGGCAAAATAAAAAGTAAACTTATGAGGAACCAGTCTTTCCGACTTGATCAGGTATTGCGAATAGTTGAACTCCTTAAAGGCACGGAGGATGATATCATCCGGCAAATAATGCATATATTTCTTTTCAACAATCGTGTCGTAGGTCAACGAGTCCACCCAAGCCGTATCCATGCGGACACGTTCTTCCATACGAGGGATAATCAGCGAATCATGAAAAGCAATCACCTCGCTCTTCTGATTAAAAGCAAAATTCTGGTCGGCATCCATCAAACCGTAGATACGATACTTACCGGGAGCTATCCCCCGGATAGAGAAACGTCCACGGCTATCCGTGCGTGCCACACGTTCGAAAGGCAATTTGTTGAAAGCCGAATCATTCAGGTTGGAATGTAGTCCGACCAGGATGCCTTTGATAGGTTCCAAATTAGAAGCATCAAGTACTGTTCCCGCTACTTCCATCGTATCGATCTGTGTACCGGTAGAGAACGTAAATGCAAAATTTCCTAACGGATTACCCTCATTATTATCGACAATGGCATCCGAGAAATCAATCGTGTAAGTAGTATTCGGTTTCAAAGAGTCGAGCAGGTTCACCTGTATCCTCTTGCCGGAAGCCTTGATTTCCGGTTGCTGTATCTGAGGTGGGGAAATGACCACCTTTTCCGTCGCTTTCTCCAGCTTGATAAACTCATCAAACAGCAAAGAAACTTTCGTCCTTTTATTATTCAGAGCACCTGCAGCAGGAGTACTACCGATAAAACGGGGTGGCGTCTCATCATAAGGACCTCCATCCGGCCGGCCGATACTGGCACAAGAATATAACATAACTCCCAGCGTTACTACCGGAAGCACCTTGCGAACTATTTGCTTTATCTTTTGATTCTCAAATTGTAACATGCTGCAAAAATAAGGGTTCTTATTCAATAAATACCATACTTTCTAGCTAATTTATTCAAAAAAGGGAAGGTGGCTTGAGCTAATAAACAATCTCGATGAGATTTTTATTTCTTTTTTCTACCAATATAATTAGTTTTATTGCCGAAAGTGATTACCTTTGTTACCTAACATTTTTTCGTATAACTATAGTTATTCGCAAAGTAGACTATAGTTATCCTTGCGCATAACTATAGTCATCCGCAAGGGAAACTATAGTCAAACGAAATAAAAGTAGCGAACGAAGTACAACCGGGCAGGCAAACGGATATATAAATATGCCGATACAAATCAATAACGAATATGAGCCTACATTACGACCTCTACGAAACACCTGATATCCAACAAACAGGTGAACAACAGCCCCTCCACCCCCGCGTGGTTTTCAAGGGTACCATCAACCAGGAAGAATTCCTGGACCGTGTACACAAATTCACCGGAATAAGCCGCAGTTTATTGGCAGGTGCCATGCAGTCTTTCCAAAACGAACTAAGGGATTTACTTGCCGGCGGATGGGTTGTGGAGCTGGGAGACATCGGTTACTTTTCTGTTTCCCTGCAAGGACCACCCGTCATGAAGAAAGAGGAAGTACATGCGCAATCTATCAAATTAAAGAATATCAATTTCCGACCGGGTACTCAATTTAAGAAGGAAGTGGGCTGGCAAATGAGACCGGAACGTGGAGAATCTTTCACCCGTCCTCATGGAAAAGGACGCAGTGAAGAAGAATGCCTGACCATAATCGATGAGCATCTCAAAAAATATCCCTGCATAACTCGTGCCGATTATTGCCGATTGACAGGGCATGACAAACAGCGGGCACTCGGAGAGCTGAATGCTTTTATCAAACAAGGAGTGCTGATTCGTTACGGAGCGGGCAAACTGATAGTGTATGCAAAGAAAACAAAATGATGCAATGGAACAAAAAGATAATTTGTTACACGCTAAGTTTGAGATAATGAGATTAACGACCATTCTGTTTGCCGCCTTCTGGTTCCCTTTACTTTAATTATAAAGAATTGCAGATAAAAAGAGATTTGTGACAAATCCTTTTCATCTGCAATTAGATAGCATTTTTAGTTGCTCAATATCGGATAATACTTATTCCGTTTAGGAAAAAATTTATTTATCTTGTACAGGTCTTATTGCACAACCAAAATTCTTAAATGGATAAGCCAAACCAGAAACCGATGTTGTGTTAAGCCCTTTATTTGCTTTATCAAAGTTTAGAACGTATGGATACGGACTTGTACCTGTTCGCATAGTGCCTGTCCAATAATATCCCTTATCAATACTATAGCATGAAAAACCTCTTCTATATCCTGTAATTGGAAGAAATATACTGTTCCCATTTGGACCAGTGATTTTATATCCATAATAACCATTCTTTCCTTCCCAAGTCCATATACAAGCTGAGATTAGTTCTTGGAATTCACTTTGGGTGGCAATTCTCCATTTGCCTCCCCATTTTGCTTTGGCAACATCATATATTGTGCCGCTTATTGAACTGGTTTTAGGATAATCGTTTTCATTTTCACTTTTCTTTATGCCAGTAGGATCTCCCCAACCAATTAATCCATTAAAACACCTTGTCACATCGTCTTGGATGTTTTCAGGGGTCAATGCTGCACAATCAGCATATCCCATATCTAAATTTACGTCTGCCCATTTTACACTTAGGCCTAAGTCTACAGCATTTGCCATATCAAGACCGTATTGACTCCAGCTTATAATGTAAAAACCGTCGCCATTCTCAATTTCGGCGATTGTATTAGATTTTTCATCTAAATAAACAAGGGTGTCATATTGGCTTAATAATGTGTAGCCCTTAAAAGCTAACAAGATTTCGTCCAATGACAATGTTGCTTTTGGAATAACAACGATTGTATTCAACTTGTTGTTTTTAAACCCATAGGCAATAGTTTCACCTTCGGATTGATAGCATAGCGTATTATCTTCATCCAATAAAACGTCACAACCAGCCATTTTTGAAGATATCTGCAATTTAGGGCTGCCCCATTCTACGTAAGGCTTAAAAAATAGATATTGTGGATCGGTGCTATCGGCGTCTTCTCCTTCATCACTACATGAGAAAAAAGAAAAACAAGCTAACGCCGTTAAAGATAGGATGAAAAGTTTTATTTTATTCATATTCATCATTTTTTATTATGTTGTTGTATAGCTTTATTTCGAAGTGCATCCATTCTCCTTTTTGAAATTTGGTAATAATAGTCCACTTCGTCATAATTAGTGCTGCTTTGCGCATTATCACCATTATTGTCACCACTATTTTCACTACCACTTCCCTCCTTCTTTACTGTTACGGTGCAAGAAGCACTAAGCCCGTTACTTGCAGTTGCAGTCACTATAGCAGTGCCGTATCCATTAGCTCCAAGAATATTATTGGAATTAACAAATGCAACGGAAGAATTGGACGACGACCAAGTTACATTTTGCTTTGCATTAGAAGGTAAAATTGTAACGCTCATTCTATAAGTTTCGCCATAATTCAGTGCGATATTAGTAGGACTAATTTCTATACTTTTAATCTCCGTTTCTTCAACAAACACATTATAATCAACGTAACCGGAGCGTTGATATATATATTGTCCTGTAGTTGGGTCCAGTTCTCTATAATAATACAAGCAGTGTATGGTAGCGTATCCGCTAAATGACTTAACGGCTTCTATCTTGCAAGAGTACATAGTTGTTGAAACAATCTTAACATCATTCGGTCGAGAGGAAGTCCATGCTGGTTGCCCCGCAAGCACTTTTGTTGGCAAGACAGTTGGAGAAAGCGTTTTTGTATCTCCAACTGTCATATAAACTGTTTCTGCGCATATATTTGAAATACAGATCAATGAAAGCAATAATAAAAAGAAGATTTTTCTCATATGTATTCAAAATTTAATGATTATTTAGCCCACAGACGTATAAGTTCAAGGTTGCCTTTGCTTATCTCATCCCTCCATTCCGGGAAGGTCTTATCCATGATGTTGAATTCTTTATCACTGACCGTCCCGAATGAATAGCTCCACGAAGATCCGATAAGTTTTTTCACAAAGTAGGTTGTTTCCAGCCCTTGGGATGTAGCAAAATTTTCTGAAAAAGAATAAATCAAATAACACCCGATAGTAAATAACGTATTTTCCTCCGAATATTCTTTGATGCTTCCACTTTCTACATCACTAAATTTATATGAGAGACAAGCATTCCATTTTTGTTTTCCGATGCCGACTTCTCTATAATAGAATAAATTGCCCAATGCCTTTTCACTCCCCGGAGTCAATATCGGTATATCTTCGAGAAGAACGGAACTTTTGGGAGGTACAGAAACCATTCGTTGCGCATAAGTTGTTGTCGTGACGGAAGAACTTTTGCTGCCTCCTATATTAACTCCATTCAAAGCTGTACCTACCATGCCGCCTATTCCTACGGCATCGGCTATGGCTCCTGCATTCACACCGACACCAACAGTTTGTCCTGTCATTCTCGATGTTATAGTGGGAGTATAAATAACAAAGGCTACATCGTTCTTTTTCAAATATGAAGTTCCTAAATCTATAAAAATGATTTTATCACTTTTATTTGTTACTTTAATTCTCATTGTAGGATAAGGGGCTTGCCCATAATCCTCATTTGCATATTTGGTGTATATTCCATACTGCACGCTGATATTTTCGTCTTGCGTAACGGACGAACTTGCTTTTTCAAGAAAATACCAAACAGCATTGGCTTTCTTTGCACAAATAGTATTGGATATAGCCAATACAAGCATAATAAAAACTAGACTTTTTTTCATCATTCTATTTAACAGATAGTTCGTTTGTTGAAATTAAAAAGGCGTGCAACCATTCCTTAACTTGCTACTCATTCGGTTACCGCCAAGTGACCTGTTCACGCAAGCGACAGAATAGTCCACGCCCTATGAGCGTGAACTTCCCATTCACTTGTCCTCGTGTAACGAATATTGGCGGTATTCAATGAGTAGAGAACAAGAGCTGTGAAGCTCAATATCTATATGTTCATTTCAAATGTTTTAAATGGAAGCGCTTCCTTCGGTTTATTTTTGTCACACATTCCATGTAACATTTTATAACTCAAATCTGCGTAATGTCATTTTTCCAAATGTACAAAACTCCTTAATGTCAATAACATTTCGGATGCGTTCCCCTCGTTCTGTGTCTGTTTCCTAACCTCCTTTTTTAACATTATTACTGTCTATTGATAATACTATGCAAAAGTAACTCCTTTTTATGAAAAATGAGAATGCTTGATGTAGAAAATATTCAAATCTGTAAATTGCAATCTGGATAAACTACGCTCCGTCATCAATTCATAGATACGGTTAGAAATGGTAAATTCCAAAGACACCTCTTGCTGGATAGCCGAAGAGGTACTTGCCAACATTTCATCAAAAGACGTCTTTATCGTTTTCATATATCAAAGGTATTTTTTGTTTCTATTGTATTTTCTGTCACCAATATAGTCCCATTTTTCCTTCCGGACGGAAGAAACGCTCAAATGCGCCAAAGTCCGCTATGCGCCCGATTATATTCAAAGAACGTTCAAATTCTCTCTCGGCTGCCTTTACCAATCTTAATTCAGCTTCACTCATATTCTTTATTTTTTCCTGTACAAAGGTACAAGACGTTATCCACAAGTTTAGAAACAACGGTTTATTTATCAGTGATTTGCATCATTCTGCTTACCTGCAAATGACTCTCATAAACTTAATTCTGTAACCTGTAAAAAAGTAAGTTGTGAGATCAACATTTAAGATGCTGTTCTATGTGAACGGCAGTAAGGAGAAAGACCGTTCAGACCGGACGTATCGAAAATACAGGACATCCGCAAGGCAATCCACGCTATCTATAAAAACAAAGACATTGAACGAAACTGAAACGATGAAATATGTCAAACAAACCAATGACATCAACCATGATGTTTACAGCCTTGAAACGGTTATACCTGTTGCATTCAGGGTATGCAGTAGAGAGAGTATGGCGTTCAGATGGTTTGTAATAAGTGAAATCTGCGCCACCAAGAAAGGAAGCCCGGTCACATTGTTCTTTTCTTGTGGCAAGGGCGGCAACCTATGGTATAACTGACGCTCTTGGGGCATCCGGCAACGGAAACAAGCGACTGACGGAAAATCAGGCATTTTACATTTGAGCTAACAATCCACAAAATAAAGCTACGCCAAAACTTAAGAACGTTCCAGCAAGGACATATTCGGTTTTTGCTGTATCTGTTTCCTTAAAACGGAGCAATGACTTTGCTGCGATAATAAAGCCGATGGCTTCATATTGTCCCAAGAGGACAAAGACAATGGTTAGGATGCGCTCCAATATGTGGAATGTTCGTTTACGCTGGATTGCTTAATGCCTATTTTTTTGCAATATCTACTTCTTTCATGGACAACAGCTTGTAATATACGACTTCGCTCTGCCGTTTAGTGCAGTTATTTATCAAAGCATTTGTAAGAGTGCCTACAGTTTTAAGCGATGCGGATAGCCTCTCATTCTCGATGACAATTAACAATGTTCCTTTATTGGGAGTTCCAAGCTTTTCAAGGTTCCGTCCCGAAAGGTATATGGCTTCTCCATCCATGATTCCCTGTTCCCGGTCTACAATTCGCATATCTCCGACGCCTATTGCCATACGCACCCCATACATCTGAAAACCTTTTGTATGTTTGTTTTCTGTTACATCGAATGATTTAATGCAGGATTTTATCAGTAAAGCTATACGGAGAGCTTTTGACACATCCGTAGTCAAGCACTCAATATAATCACCTTTAATCTGTCTGCCCCAGAAATCCGGATATAATGTTTTAAATAATCGAAACAAATCGGAAATTCTTTGCTTCAATCTGATTGTATCCTCTTTTGATATGGCCGTAGAGGATACTATATCTGCGGAAATGGCCGCATACATATATTTATACTTAAGTCAGGTAGAAGATTTTACCGCCCAACTGTATATAGGGTATCCGCCCTCGTTGCGGTAGTCTTGAAGTGTCCGGCGAGTCCATTATGAGTCGAATGGCAGTGAAACGTTTATGAAGCGTTTGATTCGAGCGTATTTCGATTGATAATAAATGACTTATGTTTTATTTTTATTGAATCAGCCTCAAATTTTGGAACATTCGTGAAACGTTTACCATCTACCCCAAAGGGGGCAACTTTTCATTCTCATGCAATTCAAAACAGTCACAATCTTCATTTCCTCGAAATTGCAGAGTAAAAGTGTACGCATAACATCAAGGATGGTTTTTACTGATACTTCTTTTGAGTCCGCATTTTCAACAATCCTTTACTGCAAATTAAAGACTAGTCTAAGAATTCCTCTACCACATTGGAAATGTTCTGGAAGAACATAACATAGTAAATAGGCATATATATAATCCCATTCTCTATATAGACTTTCTGCTCATTCGATAATACATAAGCCTTTTTAATATTATACTCATCATTTGACATGAATTTATCCAATGCACTATGAACTGTATAATCTTTGCCTGACTTCACCTCAATGGGAATATTTGACAAGTTGTCTGCATCATCTATTAAATAGTCAACCTCTCCGTTTTTCTTGTTATCGTAGTAATATAAATCATATCCGTGAGCCTTTAACTCCTGAGCCACCACAGTCTCATAGACTGAGCCGAGGTTTATACTCTTTATATCCGACATCACAGCCTTGATATTATTGCGATAGAATATTCCCGATAAGATGCCTGCATCATTCAAATAGAGTTTTAACAGGTTCTTACCGCTATTCTCTATCAAAGGATATGCAGGGGTACTGATTGCCTTTACTTCCAATGCTATACCCGCAGAAATGAGGTAGTCAAACTCATCCAAATAGTCATTAGTTCTTTTCCATTTCTTATCCTCAATATCCTTAATGACAACCCTTTTCTTTTTATTTTCAAGGTTTGATGGTATCATATCGAAAATACGGCGTATTTTCAATTTTTTATCATGTTCTTCCTCATATTTAGAAGCGTCAACACCGTATAAATCGTGAGCCTCTTTCTGAATAGAACGGAATTCAACCACATTACGACTCTCTACGAATATCTCAACGGCCTTTGGCAGACCGCCAACCAATAAATATTTCCTAAAGAGATCCATCATCTTATCATGCATCGTATCAGACAATGCCTGACTGTTCTTGAAACTCTCTCTCATAGCGTCAATAGCAACTTCTCCTACACCATTAGCATATAGAAACTCTTCAAAATCCATTGGATACATATGTTGTACATCCAAACTTCCGACAGGAACAGATTGTGTATTCTTCAATGTCACTCCAAGCAGAGAGCCACTAGCAATATAGGTAAATCTCTTCTCTTTCATCAAAAACTTAACAAGAGTAAGAAGATGGTCGTAGGCTTGTATCTCATCAATGAACACAAGGGTATTTTCCTTTTCCTTCATTTTGTCGCCTGCAACAACACTCAAAGCCATATAGAAATCCTTTGTGGTTTTAGCTTCTGCGAAAATTCGGTCACCCAATTTATCCTCTTCCATATTTATTTCAATATAGTTAGAGAACATCTTTTCTCCCACATGGCGGACAATGTATGACTTACCTATCTGTCGGGCACCATCAATCAACAGCATCCTATCAGAATCTGATGAGAGATATTCTTCAATCCGTTTTGTGATTTTTCTGTGTAACATATTACTTCCTTTTTGTTAGTGCAAAGATAATACATTTTTCGGTACGAGGTGCGTTTTCCTATGAAAAGCCACTACGAAAAACAGCGTTTTCGCATAAATGCGCATAGTAAAAAGGTGCGTTTTCTGCAACATCCTCATCGGTTCTTCCGGGAAAAAGCACTGGTTGGTTGGGAGTGTAAGGACGAAAATAAAAGAAGGTGCGTAATTTTGAACACACACTCGTGCAGTTCAATTTGACACACCCTCTTCACTTATTCATAATTACCAGCCTTTATTCTGACCTAAATTAGGATTCTTATAATACTCTGCCTGTGGTATAGGATATAAGTACATCTTATCATCCCAATTACGTGTTTCAAGCAATTCTTTCTTATAAACGGGCAAGCCGTTTTCCATGGTGATCTTGATACAGTAAATAGCTTTGGTTTTATCACCGATCTTCCAACGGCGGATATCCCAGAACCTATGGTCTTCGAATGCAAGTTCCACTCGTCTTTCACGACGAATACTTTCCGTAAACGCCTCGCCGTTTGTTGTAATGGCAGGCATATCGGCAGCAGCACGCACCTGATTCAGTGCCTCACGTGCAGACAGCGGATGATCATTATCCTTATAATCGGCGTCTTTCCAAGCATCCATTGCTTCCGCATAGTTCAAGAGAATCTCCGCATAACGGAATATAATAAAATGATGCGGTTTCTTTTTCTCATTGGAAGGAGATAGAGAGACAGTCTCATTCATATACTTCTTCAAATAATAACCTGTGGTAGTTGCTCCGGCTTTTCCGGCACCGTCTTTTCCTCCTTCATAAGACTGGATGGTCGAGTTCATCCATGTATCACCGTTACAAAGCACTGTTTTATAAAATCTCGGGTCCCTGCCTTCATACGGATTCTGCCCTGGTGTAATGTGTTCCCAGTCAAAGTCTTTTCCATCAGTCATCTGGAAGGCATCCACCAAATTCTGGGTGGGCACGTTGCCCGTATTACCCTTTTCATAACTGATAGGTAAATTGTTTGCTTCAAAATCAAAGCTTTCCCCATTTCTACGTTCAAAAATCAATTGCGGAGATTTCAATACATCGTTTCCACCATTCTTGTCATACAGAGGATCGGCATTCGTCTTCGGCAAGCTGTACCAATTCTCTTTTATGATAGCATAAGCCGCATCGGCAGCCGCTTTCCATTTATCGGCATCCCGGGAGGGATTATGCAACAAACTCGCCGCATAAAGCAGAGCGCGGGATTTCAATGCCAACGCTGTACCTTTAGTCACACGCCCCGTCTCCGCCCAAAAGTCTTGATGACTGACAGGCAGTGTCCTGGCCGCATCATTACATTCGTCGCAGATATACTTTATCACGTCATTGAAAGAACTCTTTTCCACACCGTTAATTTCATCCAATGTATACGTGCGTGTCAAGAGCGGAATATCACCGTACCGTTTAGCCAGTTCAAACAGATAGAAAGCCCGCAACACCCGTAACTCTTCACGATACATGGTAGCCTTGGCAATGTCTTCTTCATACGTATCGTTCCAGCGGAAACGCTCCAATTTTTCCTGTGAATAGTTTTCAAGAAATGAATTGACGGAACGGATGGCTCCGTAGCATTTCGACCACATATTATCGACCGCATTGCTGGGACTCCAGGCATTGTTATAAAAGTCGTGAACATTATTATCACTCCAGACATAAACAGAATTATCCGTCGCAGACTCCCTCAAAGCACCATTGAGCACTCCGAGATCTCCGGGCAACTGGCTATAAACATAGGTAGCCAAACCTTTCACATTGCTAAAGTAGGAATAGGCCTCTTCCCTGTCCAAGCCTGTCGATTCGTCCAGTTCGAGCAAACTACACCCCGATACAGATAGCAGCAAACCTGTATATAGTATGATATATTTTCTCATGGTCATCTCACATTTTAAAAGTTAATATTCAACCCGAAATAAACGGAAACCATATCCGGATAATTGATTTTCAGATCCTCACAGTTCATATACTTCACATGATCGAGCGAAAAAAGATTATTAGCTCTCGCATATACCTGAATCTTTTCCATTTTCATTTTCTTCACCCAAGAGGAAGGAAGGTTATAGTAAACATTCAAGTTGCGAAGTTTGAAATAGCTCCCGTTTTCCAACCACTGTGTACTGTTTCTAAAGTTATTGGCATTATCCAGCGTGGTCAGGCGGGGAACATTGGCGATATCTTTCGTTTCTTCCGTCCAGCGGATTCTATCGTTCAGATACCAGCTGGAAATATTCGTGTTGTTCCTCAACGGCCAATATACGCTAGCGGTATTCAACATCACACTATAATGGCCTACTCCTTGGAACAAAGCATCCACGCCGAAACCTTTATATTCAAATCCCAAGTTAATGCCATAATAAATCTCCGGTATGGCAGTGGAATATCCTATCGCCTTCTGGTCATTGTTGTCAATCACGTTATCACCATTCAGATCCCTGTACTTGACATCACCCGGACGTACTTCCGAGAATTTCTGTACCGGACTGCTCTTAATGTCCGCCTCATCTCTGAAATAACCGATAGCCTCCCAACCAAAACATTGTCCGATAGGGTAACCTTTTTTAGACAAATAGCCATACGGCTGATATCCCTCACCATTTTCTATGACTTTACTTTTGGCATAGGAGAAGTTGGCTCCGATATAGTAGTTGAAGTCCTTGTATTCCTTTTTCCACATAGCAGAGAGTTCCGTTCCTTTTGTTTCCACTTTCCCTGCATTCATTTGGGGAATAGTAACACCGATTGCAGATGAAATCAGACCACTTCCGTCAATCAGGATATTGGTACGCTTGTCATAAAAACCGTCAATAGAAAAAGTCAGTCCCTTGAACAGGCTCATATCCAAACCGATATTATATTTATCCGCAACTTCCAGGTCCAGTTGTTCCATGGCAAGCACTCCTTCCTTCAGACTGCTTCCGGCAGAAGTATTTCCGGCCTGAAAATAGTAAGAACCGCTTCCTATCCAATACTGCTTATCCATGTCATAATCATAAATATCATATCCGGAGCGTCCGTAAGAAGCGCGAAGTTTCAGATAATCGAAAGCAGAAACTTCTTTCATGAAATTCTCGTTCGAAAGTATCCAGGAGGCAGATATGGCGGGATATGCACGATACTTGTCGTTCTTCCCCAACACACTGCTGCCAAAACAGTTGGCTACGATATCCACCATATAACGGTTGTCAAAATTATAACCTGCGGTTCCGATGATGTATTGACGGTAACGACTGTTATTAGCTCCTGTCAACGTCATTGATTCCTGGCGGAACATAGCACTGGCCGTAAAATCATGTTTATTCCATGTCCGGTGATAATTGACCTTCGCTTCAAAATTGGCGTGTATGTATTGATTGGCCAAACCTTTATTGCTGATTTCCAGTTCATCGTTAGGATTACCGTAGTTTGTATAAACCGGCTCTCCGTCTGTACCTTTTTCAATGGTCTGGTACATAAAACTTTTCTTGGCTGTTTCCTGATAGGTCGCGTTATTATCATAAGCAATGGCGAGTTCCGCACTCAATCCGCGAGTCAATACAGACAAGTCCTGCACCAACCGCAAGTCCGCCTGCAACATACGCTGATTCAGTTTATAATAGCCTACGTCCGCCAGATTGGCTATCGGGTTTGTTTTCAGCACATTGTTACTACCCCAGAATCCATTCTGTGTCTGTACGGGAAATGCAGCAGACGGGGTGTTGAAAATCTGTTCAAACAAAGTCGCTTCCGATGTGGTGGGACGCTTGCTTTCTCGCAGCATACCGAGCATACTCAATTTCAATTTCGTCGCGTCTGTGATATCCACATCCAGATTCATACGAAGATTGAGGAAGTATTTCTTCATCTGGGAATTATAACGATCCGTATAATCGGTATACTTGCTATTCAGCAGTCCCATATCATTTTTGTAATTGAGGACACTGAAATAACGAAGCCGCTCTCCACCTCCGCGGAAAGTAAGGTCCAGTTGATGACTGGTCGTATGATTGCGTAACGCTTCTTCCTGCCAGTCCACATTCGGATAAAGATCGCTATTGGCTCCGGGCAGGAAAGAGGCCTCATCCATATCCGGTTGCAAGCCATCGTATCTCAACGCTTCATTACGGGCTTTGGCATAGGTATAAGCATCGGCAAATTCCGGCTGATTAACAGGCAAGCCTAAACCGAACTTGTAATCTACTTTGATATCTTTCTTGTTATATATACCGCGTTTGGTAGTTATCAATACTACTCCGTTAGCACCTCTACCTCCCCAGAGAGCAGTAGCAGCACCGTCTTTCAAAACAGATATCGATTCTATCTCCGAAAGGTTGATATATTCAAGAGGCCGTGCAAAACCGTCTACTACAAATAAAGGTGTATCTCCATTCAGAGAACCGCGCCCCCGCACGTTAAGACGAGATTTATCTGTTCCCCAACTGGTGTTCTGCATCACATTCAATCCCGGTAACAGACCATAAATGGCATTGTAAGGACTAGTGGTGGCATTTTTATCTAATTCATCCGAATAAATGGTAGATACAGCCTGTGTCTTCCGTAATTCGGTTGTCGTCTGCGTGCCCAAATCGATTACCTTATCTTGTCCTTCATTATTTTGTGCTATACCCGTAGTGGCAAATACCAACGAGAAAGCCATGATATAAAGTGATTTATTCATAATCATTCTTCTTATTATTCAACGATTTGATTATTACCAACCCGGATTCTGAATCAATCCGTATTTCTTGTTTATCTCATCTACAGGCAGAGGTAACAGGAAATACTTGTCGCTCCACTTCTCAGGTTTCGCATACTGGCGTGTTTCCGCCATTGCATGAGATATGGTATAAGAAAAGCCGCTTGGCTCACCGGGCGCTTTTTTTATAATCAGACGTGATAATTGTCTAGTAAATATATCTGCGCGTTTCCAACGTACCAGATCGAAATAACGTACTTCTTCATAGCCGAACTCAATGGCTCTTTCGCGTAATATCGCTTCACGCAACGGTTTGCCGGCCGGCACATCTGCTGACGAAATCGCAGGCATACCTGCACGCAGTCTGGTTTTATTCAAATAATCATAAGCAGTATTGCCAAACTCATCACGGACTTCCGCCTTATTCAATTCGTTCATCGCTTCGGCTATATTCAGGTAAACCTCCGGAAGGCGAATCAACGGGCAAGAATAAAATTTACCATTCACTTCATCTTTGAAGTTCCGTATAAATTTTCTCATGGCAAGCCCATTGTAGCTCATTCGTCCGTCTTTATAAGGCGACTGGGTGGCTCCTTGATAAATCTGCACTTTTTGAGCACCCGTAAACTTATCTCCATTCACTGCCACTGTTTCATACAGGCGGATATCCCTTCTGGGGTTTCCGTCCTTATCAAAGAAGGGGAATTTATGATGATCCGGATTGTTCCAGTCGAATTCCGTTCCATCTTTCATCTGAAACATATCGACATAGGTCAATGTAGGAGAAGCGACCCCGTAACGTACTTGGGCAAACGGAAGCTTTCCCGTAGCATAAGTGGTGAATCTTCTGGAAGAAATCAAGACTTCACCGTTATGACGATTGAAATATCCTGCTGCAAAATCATCGCGGGGATTACCTGTATTCACCAGCTGATATGCGTCCGAGTTCTTTTTATTAGCCCGCATGAACTCTAATCCGGCATCCAACGCCTTCTGCCATCTGTCCGGTGAATAGTTGCCATACCAAGTAAGGAATTGAGACGAAGCGTCTCCTTCCAGATAAGGTTTATCAGCATTAAATAAAGGACTCGCTACAAACTGAAGCACTCTGGACTTTAACGCTAAAGCAGAAGCAGCCGTCATGTGTCCGTCATGATCTGCATCCACCTGCCAAGGCAGTACAGCGGCTGCCGCATCCAATAGTCCAACGATCTTCTGTACAGTTTCTTCCACTGTCATACGAGGAAATTTCATCGCATCTTCTGCCGTATATGCATGGTCTATCCACGGCATACCGCCATAATAACGGAGCATTTGAGAATAATGATAGGCAATGATTACTTGTGCTTCCGCTTTTCCTATCGCTTTCTCATCCGCAGTCATGTCCGACACTCTATCCACATTTTCAATGTAGATATAGGCTTTCCGGATACCATAAATCGGTCCTACTCCGATTGTAGTACTGGCAACATCCAACCGATATGGAAGATGTTCCTGATAGGCATTTGTTCCGTCCACCGTTCCTGTATAAAATTTAGGTGCCCCCTTTTTCGTCCAGTCACCCAGATCGGTAAGCATTTCCAAGACACCATATCCCAGGCGTCCTTGCATCGGCAGATAATCCGGCAGAGAATGATAAGTTTCCGCCAACGCCTGCTCAGCATATACCTTTTTGTTAAAAACAGAATCGATATTCTGTTCGTTACTTATCGGCTTATCCAGGAATTTCTCTCCAAACTTAAGATCTTCACACCCTATCAGTGTCAATACAAAGAGAAAAAGACAGCCTATATACTTTTTATAGTTTTTCATTGTCAGCACTATTAAAAGGTTAGATTAATACCTAAATTATATATTTTAATGATCGGATAAGAATCCGCATTATTCGGATTACATTCAGGATCCATGATATCAAACTTATCAAAGGTCAGCAGGTTATAACCCGTCAGTTTTATACCCAACTGCTGAATACCCAGCTTCTTCAATATCTTCTTATCCGTGAAGTTATATCCTATCGTCACATTCTTCAGCTTCAAATAAGAGCCGTCTCGCACCCACAAAGAGGAGGAACGCATATTATAAACTGAATTTGTCTCTGTAAACCGCGGCGTAGTAGCTGTGTTAGCGGTTTCCGGTGTCCAGCGCGTATCTGCATGGAACTGCATCAAACCACGGATTTTACCATTTCCAAAAGGTTCTTCTGAAAGCCCCGTCCAGCAACAAAGAACGCTGTGCGGCACCCGTCCAGTTCATCGTCAGGAAAAAGCCTTTGTAATTAATACCATAATTCAAACCGAAGGTATAGGCCGGACGAGTCGGGTTTCCAATAATAGTCTGGTCATCGGAAGTAATTTCTTCATCACCGTTCAAATCGCGGTATTTCACATCACCCGGCTTCACAGACACACCCGGATCGGGCAGACCTTCCGACAGTTTGCCGTTCTCCCCGAAATCCGCCTCTGTATAAAAACCGTCCGCTACATATCCGAAGAGCGTTCCGACCGGATTTCCTGTCCGCCACATATAAGGCTCATTAGGCTCCACCTCGTCTTGGAAAATAATTTTATTCTTTGAGTAAGACACATTTGCCTGAACATTATACTGAACCTGCCCGATCTTGTCGTTCCACTTCACTTCTACTTCATATCCATGATTTTTCACTTTACCCATATTTACAGCAGGTAGAATGGATGAAGTCAACCCCGTTAATAAAGGTATTGTCTTACGATTGATAAGAATATCTTTACGTTCTTCGAGGAAATAATCCAAAGAGATTTTCAGACGACTTTTCAAAAAATGAACGTCCAATCCGTAATTCTGTTTCAGCGCAGTTTCCCAAGTCACGTTCGGATTGCCCAAACGCTTCTCCAATGCACCCAGAATCAACGCCTTACTGTTATAACCGAAGTTGAATCCATACTTATTGTTATTCCACCCGTCTACTCCGCTCAGATTCACATCGTAAGAATCCGGCAGGAACAAGAAGCGGTTATTTCCAAGATTGTCATTTCCGACCAAGCCGACAGAAGCACGGAATTTCAAATAATCAACCACCTTCTGCTTTTTCATAAAGGGCTCTTCCGACAGAATATAACCGATGGAGCCGGCAGGAAACGCACCGAATCTCTTACCCGGAGCAAAATTCTCAGAACCGTTATAACCGAAGTTAACTTCTGCCATATAGCGGGATTTATAATCATACGTCAGACGCCCTACAAAACCGATGTAAGCAGACGGTACTCCCACCCATTGAGCGGGATAGTATTTCTTGCTCTGATTGTATAAGAACAATCCCCCGACATTATGAAAACCAAATTTACGGTTATATCTCAGACTTGCTTCCAGATACCAGTCTCGTGCCCGCGAAGAAGTTTCCTCATATTGCAAGCTCTTGTTCTCTCCTTTGATTTTATAAACAATATTCTTGTTAAAATCCGGCGAATCATAACCAAGCGACGGATCCTCCAAAGAAGACTGATAGAAAGGCATCAATTGTTCCACTTGCCCTTTACGCTTTTTGGTAAAACCATAACTCGTATTATAAGCACCTTTTATTTCCGCCGACAGCCCTTTGGTTATGAAGTCCAACTTCTGATTCACCAGAAGATCCAGATTCATCGTATTATTAATAGCAGTTGAGTAACCCGTCCCATAACATTTAGGCAAAGCACTGTTGCCCAGATTAATTTTATTATCAAACCGTTCTTCGGGGGTAACTATGAGTTGTCCGTCAATTACACCCGGACTGCTAAACGGAGTTGTCTGATTAATCAGTGTCCAGATCGAATTAGTCGCATCATTGATCATCGGTTCATTCCGGTTACCCACAATACCGCCGATGCTCATCTTCAGTGTGGTAGTCTTAGTTGCATTAAAGTCTAAATTCGCACGGTAATTGTATCTTTTGTATTTATAATTGTTATCATACCCCACTCCTTCAAACTGTTTCAGCAAACCATTCTGATATAAAAAACCTAAAGATATAAAGTAACGTATATCCTTTGTTCCTCCGGAAATATTCAGGTTATGCTGTGTTTGCACAGACGTTTTATTAAGCAGATACTTTCTCCAGTCGATACTGGGATACATAATAGGTTCATCATTCAACCTGAACCGTTCAATTGCATAATTATCGAACACCAAATCGTTTTCGGTAGCATTCGGCTTGTCATTCGTGATAATCTCGTTTCTTAAAGTAGCATATGTATAGCTGTCTGCCATTTCAAGCATACGGGTAGGCATCTGGATACCGACCGAAGAATTCACGGAGATTTTCGCTTTGCCTTCCTTACCACGACGTGTAGTCACCAAAATTACGCCATTTGCACCACGCACACCGAACACGGCAGTAGCGGAAGCATCTTTCAGAACCGTCACATTCTCTATCTCATTCGGGTCCATTTGATAAAACGAACGTTCTATGCCATCCACCAAAATCAAAGGAGAGGAAGCACTTTCTGTCAAAGACCCTACTCCGCGAATAAACACCTTAGGGTCCTCCTTCCCCGGCTGACCGCTAGTCTGGACAGATGAGAGTCCTGTAATCTGACCCGCCAGTGAATTGGCCACACTTGCATTTGGCGAACGTATCAGTGCCTCATTGTTTACAGCGGAAATGGCTCCTGTCAGAGTTTCTTTTTTTTGTGTACCATAGGCCACAACGGTAACTTCCTGAAGTTCATTTGCCGTCTCTTTCAACACAATCTTCAGTTGTTTGCGTCCATTTAATGGCACTTCTCGAGGTTCATATCCTATGAACGAAATCTGCAGAACAGCCTTTTGAGGATTGCTTACTTTTAAATGGAAAACACCATTCATGTCGGTAATAGCACCATTAGCAGCGCCTTTCTCCTTCACATTGGCACCAATCACTTCTAAACCGGATTCATCCAATACAGTTCCCGTTACAGTATTTTGTGCCCATACCAGGAGCGAACAACACATAAGCATTAACGTACTGATGCACCTCTTGCATCTTTTTAGTCTCGTCAATTTATTCATAATAAATTTAAGAATTAAAATAGGTTTATTAAAAAATTGTTGCAAATTAAATGAATACGATGTTTTTTAGTATACAATTATCATACTAAAAAGATACAAAATAATACATAACATGAAATGTCAAGCGTTAAATTTAGCTGTATTATCCATCGTATCAGGGTGTCCCGCTAAAAAAATAAATCTATGCCAACTCCACATATCATTATCAGACTCCATTGGATAGTTCATAAATAAATCAAAAATGAAGTATTGCCATACCTAATTAGACTTATTATTCTCCTTTATTAATCAAATTATTGCGTATCTTTGACTCCAGAAATTCAAACCTAAAACAAAAGCCCATGAAGAAACAACTACTCTCTTGCTGCTTGGCTGCATTGGGACTGACAGCAATTCAAGCACAAAGCTTCAATGAGTGGAAAGATCCGGAAGTGAATTCCGTAAACCGTTCCGCCATGCACACTAATTACTTTGCTTATGCATCGGCTGATGAAGCTAAAGCCGGTATCAAAGAAAAATCAACGAATTTCATGACCCTGAACGGTCTTTGGAAATTCAACTGGGTGAGACACGCAGATGCACGTCCCACCGACTTTTACCAGATGAATTTCAACGACAAAGGTTGGGACGACCTCCAAGTCCCCGGCGTCTGGGAATTGAACGGCTACGGTGATCCTATCTATGTCAACGTAGGATATGCCTGGAGAAATCAATTCAAAAACAATCCTCCGCAAGTGCCGACAGAAAACAACCACGTAGGCTCTTACCGCAAAGAAATCATCCTTCCTGCCGACTGGAAAGGCAAAGAGATTTTTGCACATTTCGGCTCGGTAACTTCCAATATGTACCTTTGGGTGAACGGACGCTACGTAGGATATAGCGAAGACAGTAAACTGGAAGCTGAATTCAACCTGACCAACTATCTGAAACCGGGCAAAAACATAATTGCTTTTCAAGTATTCCGCTGGTGCGACGGTAGTTATCTGGAAGATCAGGACTTCTTCCGCTACTCCGGTGTAGGACGTGATTGTTATCTCTACGCACGCGACAAAAAATACATCCAAGATATTCGCCTCACTCCCGATCTGGACAGCCAATATAAAGACGGTACGCTGGACATAGCCGTTGACCTGAAAGGAAGCGGTACAGTAGCTTTGGACTTGACAGATGCACAAGGCAACAGTGTAGCAACTGCCGACCTGAAAGGCTCGGGCAAATTAAACACGACCCTATCCGTCTCCAATCCGGCTAAATGGAGTGCCGAAACGCCTAATCTCTACACGCTGACCGCTACACTGAAAAACGGTAACAGCGTAGTAGAAGTAATCCCCATCAAAGTAGGATTCCGTAAGATTGAACTGAAAGGCGGACAGATACTTGTCAACGGACAACCGGTACTCTTCAAAGGAGCCGACCGTCACGAAATGGACCCGGACGGTGGTTATGTCGTTTCCATCGAACGTATGTTGCAGGATATCAAAGTGATGAAAAAGTTGAATATCAATGCTGTACGTACCTGCCATTATCCGGATGACAACCGTTGGTATGACCTTTGCGACCAATATGGCCTGTATGTAGTAGCCGAAGCTAACATAGAATCTCACGGTATGGGTTACGGCGACCAAACACTGGCGAAGAACCCAAGTTACGCCAAAGCTCACATGGAGCGCAACCAACGCAACGTACAACGTGGTTACAACCATCCGTCCATCATCTTCTGGTCACTGGGTAACGAAGCCGGCATGGGACCGAACTTTGAGAAATGCTACACTTGGATCAAGAATGAGGACAAGACACGTGCCGTACAGTACGAACAGGCAGGAACCAGCGAATTCACCGATATTTTCTGCCCGATGTACTATGGCTACGATGCTTGCATCAAATATAGTGAAGGCAATATCCAAAAGCCGTTAATCCAATGTGAATACGCGCACGCTATGGGTAACTCCGAAGGCGGATTCAAAGAATATTGGGACATTATCCGCAAATATCCGAAATATCAGGGCGGATTTATCTGGGACTTCGTAGACCAGTCCTGCCACTGGAAAAACAAAAACGGAGTGAGTATCTATGGTTATGGCGGTGACTTCAACAAATACGATGCCTCGGATAATAACTTCAACGACAACGGTTTAATCAGCCCCGACCGCGTGCCTAATCCACATGCTTATGAAGTTGCTTATTTCTATCAGGATATATGGACTACTCCTGCGGATCTTGCCAAAGGTGAAGTCAATATCTTCAATGAGAAATTCTTCCGTGACCTCTCTGCATACTATATGGAATGGCAATTGCTGGCTAACGGAGAAGTAGTACAAACCGGCATCGTATCCGACCTGAAAGCAGCCCCCCAACAAACTGTCAAGATACAAATTCCATTTGACACCAAAAAGATCTGCCCTTGCAAAGAATTGTTGCTAAACGTGAGCTATAAACTGAAAGCTGCCGAAACACTGCTGCCGGCAGGAACGACTGTCGCTTATGACCAGTTAAGCATTCGTGACTACAAAGCACCGGAACTGAAACTGGAAAACCAACAGGCCTCCAACATACCGGTTATCGTGCCCAATATTTTGGATAACGACTACAATTATCTGATTGTGAAAGGTGAAAACTTCTCCATGGACTTTGATAAGCACAATGGTTACCTTTGTCGCTACGACGTCAACGGCATGCAACTGATGGAAGATGGCAGCGCACTGACTCCTAACTTCTGGCGTGCACCGACCGACAATGACTTCGGAGCCGGACTGCAACACAAATACGCTGCATGGAAGAATCCGGAACTGAAACTGACTTCCCTGAAACACGCAATTGAAAACGATCAGGCAGTAGTTCGTGCCGAATATGACATGAAGTCGATAGGTGGAACACTGTCGCTAACCTATACCATTAATAATAAAGGTGCAGTGAAAGTTACCCAAAAGATGACAGCAGACAAGAGCAAGAAAGTTTCTGACATGTTCCGCTTCGGTATGCAAATGCGTATGCCTCTTCAGTTCTACAAGATCGAATACTACGGCCGTGGCCCGGGAGAAAACTATGCCGATCGTAACCACGCAGCCATGTTAGGCAAATATCACCAGACAGTGGAAGAGCAATTCTATCCTTACATCCGCCCGCAAGAAACCGGAACAAAAACGGATATCCGCTGGTGGAGACTTCTGAACATCAGTGGCAACGGCTTGCAATTCATATCGGATGCTCCTTTCTCTGCTTCTGCCCTGAATTATACTATCGAATCATTAGATGATGGGCACAGTAAAGACCAGCGTCACTCGCCGGAAGTAGAAAAGGCAGACTTCACCAATTTCTGCATCGACAAGGTGCAAGCCGGTCTTGCCTGTGTGAACAGTTGGGGAGCTATCCCACTGGAAAAATACCGTCTTCCTTACCATGATTATGAGTTAAGTTTTATTATGACTCCTGTATATCATAAACTAAAGTAAAAAACATCGTTAAAAAACACGGTATCAGAGAACAAGAATACCGAATTTAAAGTACTTTTGCAGTTGGAAACTAATTTGAATGAATTAGTTTCCAACTTTTCTTCCTTAAAACCCTTGACTATATAAATGAACAGCACACTGAAAACAAACGTATTAAATAAAAAACAGATATTTATAAGTATGAAAAGTAGAATTGTTTTATTTGCATTTTGCGTAGCCTTCTTGTCTAGCTGCAGCAATAAGGGCAATGGAACAGGAAAGGTTCCTGAATATGCAGTACAAGAGTTACAAAAGACGACTGCTCATTTAACGACTGCCTATCCGGCTACAATCAAAGGTAAACAAGACGTGGAAATTCGTCCGCAGGTATCGGGTTTTATCACGAAACTATGCGTGGATGAAGGAGCAACAGTTTGTAAGGGACAAGTGTTGTTCATTATTGACCCTACACAATACGAAGCAGCAGTACACACGGCAAAAGCTGCCGTTGCTACAGCCGAAGCTGCTGTCCGTACCCAACAAATGACAGTAGACAATAAGCGTGAACTTAACAAGAAGAATATCATCAGCGATTACGACTTGTCAATGGCAGAGAACACGCTGGCACAGGCCCAGGCACAATTGGCACAGTCACAGGCACAGCTTACCACAGCACAACAGAATCTCTCTTTCACCCGGGTGAAGAGTCCTTCTGACGGTGTAATCAACGATATTCCATATCGTCTGGGAGCCTTGGTAAGCCCTTCCATCTCTACTCCGATGACCACCGTTTCTGAGATTGATGAAGTATATGTATATTTCTCCATGACAGAAAAAGAGCTGTTGGCTATGACTAAAACCGGAAGTACTATCAAAGAAGAAATCAGCAAAATTCCAGCTATCAAATTGCAGCTGATCGATGGAACCGAGTACAGCATCGAAGGTAAAGTAGACGCCATTACAGGAGTAATCGACCAGTCAACAGGTTCGGTAAGCATGCGTGCCCTTTTCCCGAACAAAGAACACATCTTACGTAGTGGCGGAACGGCAAACGTACAGATTCCCTACACGATGGAAAATGTGATTACGATACCACAATCAGCAACAGTAGAGATCCAGGATAAGAAGTTCGTTTACGTTTTGCAACCGGATAACACTGTGAAATATACAGAAATCAAAATCTTCAACCTGGACAACGGAAAAGAATACCTCGTCACTTCGGGTTTGAACCCTGAAGATAAGATTGTAATCGAAGGCGTGCAGAATCTGAAGGATGGTCAAATCATACAGCCCATCACACCTGCTCAAAAAGAAGCAAACTATCAACAGCATTTGAAAGACCAGCACGATGGTAATTTAGCTACAGCTTTCAATTAATCATTCAGATAATCATATGAAATTAGATAAATTTATTAACCGTCCGGTACTATCAACGGTTATTTCTATTTTGATAGTCATTCTGGGTGTTATCGGACTGACAACACTGCCAATCACCCAGTATCCGGACATTGCGCCTCCTACCGTATCGGTAAGGGCCACTTACACGGGCGCCAGCGCATCAACCGTATTGAATTCTGTGATTGCCCCGCTAGAGGAACAAATCAACGGTGTGGAAAACATGATGTATATGACCTCCAACGCATCCAACACCGGTGCAGGTGATATATCCATCTATTTCAAACAGGGAACAGACCCGGATATGGCTGCCGTTAACGTGCAGAACCGCGTTTCTATGGCACAGGGATTACTGCCTGCCGAAGTAACCAAAGTCGGTGTGACCACCCAGAAACGCCAGACTTCCATGCTAGTAGTATTCTCTCTTTACGACGAAAGTGATACATACGCAGAATCATTCATCGAAAACTATGCAAAGATCAACCTGATTCCGCAAGTTCAGCGTGTACCGGGTGTGGGTGATGCCACAGTGATGGGATATGACTACTCTATGCGTATTTGGCTGCGTCCGGACGTAATGGCGCAATACAAGCTGGTTCCGGGCGACATATCCGCAGCCTTGGCTGAACAGAACGTGGAAGCTGCTCCGGGACAATTCGGTGAACGCAGCAACCAAACATTCCAATATACCATCCGCTACAAAGGACGTCTGCAACAGCCGGAAGAGTTCGAGAATATTGTCATCAAGTCTTTGCCCGACGGTGAAGTACTTCGTCTGAACGATATTGCCGAAATCCAGCTGGACCGTCTGGGGTACAGCTTTACCAACCGTGTAAACGGACATAAGGCTGTGACCTGTATCGTTTATCAGATGGCGGGAACAAATGCGACACAAACCATCAGCCATATTCAGACGTTATTGGATGAAGCGTCCCAATCACTGCCTGCCGGTTTGAAGATAAACGTATCCATGAATGCCAACGATTTCTTGTTCGCTTCTATCCATGAAGTATTGAAAACATTGATCGAGGCATTTATCTTGGTATTTATTGTAGTATATATCTTCTTACAGGACCTACGTTCCACATTGATTCCGACTATCGCCATTCCGGTAGCCCTTATCGGTACATTCTTCATTCTGTCCTTAGTAGGGTTCAGCTTGAACTTGCTAACTTTATGTGCACTTGTACTCGCCATTGCAATTGTTGTCGATGATGCCATTGTGGTCGTTGAGGGTGTACACGCCAAACTAGACCAAGGCTACACTTCCGCCCGACTGGCTTCCATCGACGCGATGAACGAATTGGGTGGTGCAATCGTATCCATTACATTGGTTATGATGGCCGTGTTTATCCCGGTAAGCTTCATGGGTGGAACGGCAGGAACATTCTATCGCCAATTCGGTATGACCATGGCCATCGCCATCGGTCTGTCCGCCCTGAATGCCTTGACATTAAGCCCCGCCTTGTGTGCCGTTCTTCTGAAACCGCACAAACAGGAAGGAGCCGAAGAGGTTCCCCCGTTGAAGGAGCGTATGAAAACAGCCTATAAGGCAGCTCATACAACAATGATCAAAAGGTATACCGAAGCAATCGGAAAGATGTTGCATCCGGGAATCACACTAACATTCACACTAATTGCCATTCTCGGTATGATTTTCGGATTCTTCAGTATCAATCCGGTGATTACCGTCCTCCTCATACTGCTTAGTATTTTGGCACTGATCGGGATGAGCACGAACAAATTCAAGAACAGATTCAACGAGACTTATGAATCCATCCTGAAAAAATATAAGAAACAAGTACTGTTCTTTATCCAAAAGAAATGGTTGTCCATGGGACTGGTCATTGTTTCTATAGCATTGCTTATCCTCTTCATGAACACCACTCCGACAGGTATGGTGCCCAACGAAGATACGGGTACACTGATGGGAGCTGTGACTTTGCCGCCGGGCACATCACAAGACCGTTCGGAGAAAATTTTGGCACGTGTAGACAGCCTGATTGCGGCTGACCCGGCCGTATCTTCGCGCACATTGATTTCCGGTTTCGGTTTCATCGGTGGCCAGGGACCTTCCTACGGTTCTTTCATTATCAAATTGAAAGATTGGGATGAACGTTCGATGATACAAAACTCTGACGTTGTAGTAGGGTCCTTATACATGCGTGCACAGAAAATCATCAAGGAAGCACAGGTTTTATTCTTTGCTCCGCCGATGATTCCGGGTTATTCGGCATCTACGGATATTGAGGTGAATATGCAGGATAAGACGGGTGGTGACCTGAACAAGTTCTTCGATGTAGTCAACGACTATACCGCCGCACTGGAAGCCCGCCCAGAAATCAATTCGGCCAAAACTTCGTTTAACCCGAACTTCCCGCAATATATGATTGATATTGACGCGGCAGCTTGTAAGAAGGCAGGCATCAGCCCGAGCGACATTCTTATCACGATGCAAGGATATTATGGAGGTCTGTATGCCTCCAACTTCAACCGTTTCGGTAAGATGTATCGTGTGATGATTCAGGCGGACCCGTTATCACGCAAAAACTTGGAATCTCTGAAAAATATCAAGGTTCGCAACAATGCCGGTGAAATGGCTCCTATCTCTCAATTCATTACGGTGGACAAAGTGTATGGCCCGGACATCATCAGCCGCTTCAACCTTTACACTTCCATGAAAGTAATGGTAGCTCCCGCCAGCGGTTATACATCCGGACAAGCATTGGCTGCGCTGGCGGAAGTAGCCAGCCAGAATCTTCCGACCGGTTACACCTACGAGCTGGGTGGTATGGCACGTGAAGAAGCTCAAACCAGTGGAAGTGCTACCGGATTGATTTTCATCCTCTGCTTTGTCTTCGTTTACCTGTTGCTGAGTGCGCAATACGAAAGTTACCTACTTCCATTGGCCGTGTTACTGTCCGTTCCATTCGGTCTGCTAGGCAGCTTCCTGTTTGTAAACGGAGTAAGTGCTATCGGTAATATCTCGATGTTGAAGATGATTCTGGGCACAATGTCCAACAACATCTATATGCAGATTGCGTTGATCATGTTGATGGGTCTGTTGGCGAAAAATGCCATCCTGATTGTAGAGTTCGCCCTTGACCGCCGTAAGATGGGCATGAGCATCACATGGGCAGCCGTATTGGGCGCTGGTGCCCGTCTCCGCCCGATCTTGATGACATCATTGGCAATGGTAGTCGGATTGCTTCCGTTGATGTTTGCCTTTGGTGTAGGTGCTCACGGTAACCGTACATTGGGTACTGCTTCTATCGGTGGTATGTTAATCGGTATGATTTGCCAGATTTTCATCGTTCCTGCCTTGTTCGTAATCTTCGAATATCTGCAAGAGAAAGTGAAACCGATGGAATGGGAAGATATTGACAATACAGATGCCGTAACAGAGATTGAACAATACGCTAAATAATGAAATTCGATATGAAGAAACAGATTCTATATATGCTGTGTGCAACTGCTCTCTTGAGCAGCTGCCACATCTATAAGTCGTATGACAGACCCGAAGATATCACCACTTACGGCCTGTATCGCAATCCGGTAGCGAATAATGATACACTGGCATCGGATACGGCCAACTTCGGTAACCTGCCGTGGAGAGAAGTCTTCACCGACCCACAACTCCAGTCCCTCATCGAAACGGGACTGAAACAAAATACTGACCTTTTGTCCGCTGCCCAGAAAGTGAAAGCGGCAGAAGCATCCCTGATGTCGGCACGTCTGGCTTATGCCCCGTCACTGGGATTATCACCGCAAGGAACAATCAGTAGTTTTGATAAAAATGCAGCCACAAAAACGTACTCATTACCTGTTACGGCAAGCTGGCAGATCGACCTGTTCGGACAGTTGCTCAACTCCAAACGAAATGCGCAAGTTACTCTGAGACAGACGAAAGCTTACCGTCAGGCTGTGCAGACACAGGTTGTCTCCAACATCGCCAATATGTATTATACATTAATGATGTTAGACCGCCAGCTGGAAATAACCCAAGCCACGGCTGAAATCTTGAAACAGAATGCCGAAACAATGGAAGCGATGAAAAATTCCGCTATGTACAACATCACGTCAGCCGGTGTAGAACAGAGCAAGGCTGCTTACGCTCAGGTACTTGCCACTATTCCGGACATTGAACAAAGCATACGTGAGACGGAAAATGCCCTGTCCACTTTCTTGGGAGAAGCTCCGCACGCCATCAAACGTGGCGTATTGGAGGAACAAGTACTTCCAACGGAACTTTCCGCAGGTGTACCTATCCAGTTGCTATCCAACCGTCCGGATGTAAAAGCGGCTGAAATGTCGTTGGCAAGCTGTTATTACAATACGAATTCGGCACGTGCCGCATTCTATCCGCAAATCACACTCAGCGGCTCTGCCGGATGGACCAACAGTGCAGGTGGCGCAATTATCAATCCGGGTAAGTTGTTGGCTTCCGCTATTGGTTCACTTACGCAGCCCCTCTTTTACCGGGGACAGAATATTGCCCGGCTGAAAGCTGCGAAAGCACAGGAGGAACAAGCAAAACTATCCTTCCAACAAACACTTCTGAATGCCGGTAGTGAAGTCAGCAATGCGCTAAGTTTATACCAAAGAACCAGTGAAAAAGTGGAATCACGCCAAATGCAGGTAGAATCTGCCAAGAAAGCTTCGGAAGATACAAAAGAATTGTTTAATCTAGGAACCTCAACCTATCTGGAAGTACTGTCAGCACAACAGTCTTACCTGAGTGCACAAATCTCTCAGGTTTCCGATTGCTTTGATCAGATGCAGGCCGTAGTAAGCCTTTATCAGGCATTGGGTGGCGGAAGAGAAGAATAACTTTAAACATATACTATTATGATTAGTCCGTTAGCTTATGTAGACCCTGAAGCAAAGTTAGGCAAGAATGTAACAGTCCTGCCTTTTGCCTACATTGAAAAGAATGTGGAAATCGGAGATGACTGTATCATCATGCCCTACGCCAGTATCCTGAAAGGTACTAAAATGGGAAAAGGGAACAAGGTACATCAGAACGCTGTCTTAGGAGCGGAACCACAAGATTTCCACTATACCGGAGAAGACAGTAGACTGATTATCGGTGACCACAACGATATTCGCGAGAATGTGGTAATCAGCCGCGCCACGTTTGCCGGTAATGCTACCCAAATCGGAAACGAAAACTACCTGATGGATAAAGTACATCTCTGCCATGATGTACAAATCAACAATAACTGTGTAATAGGTATAGGTAGTACCATCGCAGGAGAATGTACCTTAGATGACAGCGTTATTCTAAGCGGTAATGTAACTTTGCACCAATATTGTCACATAGGTAGCTGGGCGCTGGTACAAAGTGGGTGCCGCATATCTAAAGATGTACCTCCTTATGTTATTATGTCCGGAAATCCTGTAATATATCACGGTGTGAACGCCGTAGTTCTTTCCCAACATCACAACACATCGGAAAGAATCCTCCGACACATCGCCAACGCATACCGCTTGATTTATCACGGCAATTTCAGTATTCAGGATGCTGTACAGAAGATCATCGATCAGGTTCCTATGAGTGAAGAGATCGAGAACATTGTAAATTTCGTGAAGAGCTCGAAGAGAGGAATCGTGAAATAGACAAAAGAGAACTTGCTAAAAAGAAAGAGACTGTCTAACAGGACTCAGTAAATAGAAGTCGAAGGTGTGTCATAATGCCTAAATATAAAGATTCACCCCTGCCACAGATAGCTATAGCAGGGGTGATTTCCTCAAAAAGGGGATTTTGACACACCCTCTAAATCGTTAAAACAGGACTTGTCAGACAGCCTCTCTTCTTATATTATTCAAATTCCAAAGTACCGAAGAAATCAGGACGATGAAAATCCGGCTGTTGAATCTCTATCGGATTCCATGAAAGGAAATGAGGAGTCCGCAACTCATCGCCACACTTATAGAAATTAGCTTTTATCTCCTTCCCGTCAAGTGATTCGATCTGGTGCTTAAAGAACACAGAATACGGAATGATAAGAGCAACTTCCCAGTCTGTCTTCTCGACACGTTCTGCAAAAGGCTGATTACCCAAACTAGACCAGCGTTGTACGAGAGCAGTCACTTCTTTCGGTGCATGTTTCCGGTTGTTGCGGGCAGGACCGACACCCACCAAGATCGTCCCGATGCAATTGCATTCTATATTATAATAAATTCCGTCACCTGCGGGTATAGAAAAGAATTCCACGCAAGAGTCAGTCCACACAGCATCGTTATCCTCACTATACTTGGCACGTACACTCTCCTCTCTCACTTTAAAATGTAGCAAAACAGAGTCCTGTGTATGAGCCATACGGAAATCGACTTTAGGCTTGTAAAGATATTCAGTCCAATTGACGCACTGAATCGGCTGAAAATCTATTTTTTCTTCATCAAATAATTTAGGAAGCGAACAAGCCTCCACGTTAGCCGCACTAATTTTCTTTACTTTCATATATCTTTCGTTTGAATGATACAAATATAGTTACTTTCTTTTAATAAGATTCATTGAAATCGAATAAAAATAATATATTTGCATAGATGTAAACACCTTAAAATACAAATTAGTGAGAAAAGCAATCTTTTTATTTCTGCTATTTTTAAGCGTAGTCGCAGTCCGTACACAAGGTCAAAACATCACATTTGGCCATTTGACCACGGACGACGGTCTTTCCCAGTTCTCTGTTAATAGCCTTTATATTGACGAACGAGGAATTATATGGATCGGCACGCGTGAAGGACTTAACCAGTATAACGGCAACGATATAAAGAGTTTTAAACTTAAGAAAAACGATCCGAACAGCCTGTTCAGCAACACGGTGTTGCGCATCACCGGGAACAAAAACGGGAAAGTATACTTGCTCTGTACGGACGGAGTAGCAGAGTTTGATCTGACTACGCAAAAATTCAAAACGTTGTTACAAGGGAATGTAGACGCCATTTACTTCAATGAAAAATTATATATCGGCAAAAGGGAAGAGATCTTTGTATATAATGAAAATACGGGTAACTTCGATCTCTACTATCATCTCGCCGGAAAGGAGATCACCCTCTCCTGCCTCCACTTGGACAAAAAGAAAAACCTGTGGATGGGAACTACCAATAACGGACTTTACTGTTTGTCGGAAGACAAAACAAAAATTTCCCAACCCGTCACCAAAGGTAATATTAGCAGTATTTATGAAGATTCTGCCAAAGAGTTATGGATAGGCAGCTGGGAAGAAGGACTCTACCATGTAAGAAGAGACGGAAGTATCGAGAACTTTCGACACGATCCTAAAAGCCCGGACAGCCTCTGTTCCAATTTTGTAAGAAGCTGTTGTGAAGACAACACTGGTAACCTGTGGATAGGAACATTTCACGGTCTGAACCGATACGAGAAAAGCACTGGTAAATTTTATCTATATACAGCCCATAATAATAAACCCGACGGACTCACCCACTCCTCTATCTGGTGCATCGTCAAAGATGAGCAAGGAACACTCTGGCTGGGTACCTATTTCGGAGGTGTCAACTATTTCAATCCGGAATATGAAATCTATACCCGCTACAAGACGGGAGATACAGAGAAAGAAGGTCTAAGCAGCCCGATTGTCGGCAGAATGACAGAAGATAAAGACGGGAACTTATGGATTTGTACTGAAGGCGGTGGAGTGAATGTGTACGACCGGAAAAATAATACCTATCGGTGGTATCGCCACGAAGAGGGCAAAAACAGTATTTCCCACAACAATGTCAAAGCAATCTACTACGACCGGATGAATGAAATTATGTGGATAGGTACACACCTGGGAGGTTTGAACAAACTCGACCTGCGTACCAACCGTTTCACAGCCTACCGGATGAAAGCGGGAGATCCAAACTCACTGCCTTCGGATATTGTCCGAGACATTGTACCTTATAAGGATAAACTGGTTGTCGCTACACAAAACGGTGTTTGTCTTTTCAACCCGGCAACAGGCACTTGCCAACAGCTCTTCAAAGAGACGAAAGAAGGAAGAAGTATTGACATGGTAGCCAGTCTTTGCATTGATAAAGACAGCACATTGTGGATTGCAGCTACCGGGAAGGGTGTTTATTCTTACCGGTTCGACAGCCATAAACTCACTAATTATCCGCACAATCCTGCCAATCCGAACAGTCTTAGCAACAACAATATCAACAGTATCATGCAGGACAGTAACGGAAATCTGTGGTTCTGCACCTCCGGAAGCGGTCTTGACCGTTACCGTAAGGCAAGCGATGACTTTGAAAACTTCGATGTACAGAAAGATGGTTTATCCAGCGACTGTATCTACGAAGTATGCGAATCATCCATACAGAAAGGAGACTTACTGCTGATTACCAATCAAGGATTTTCACAGTTCGACTATCCAAGCAAGACATTCTATAATTATGGCACGGAAAACGGATTCCCGCTGACTGCGGTTAATGAAAACGCACTATTTGTGACACACAGTGGAGAAGTATTCCTTGGCGGTATTCAGGGGATGATTTCTTTCTGGGAAAAGAAGCTACACTTCACCCCAAAATCGTATAATATCCTTCTTTCCCGCCTGTTTGTCAACGGAAAAGAAGTAGTTCCGGGAGATGAAAGTGGTATTCTCAAACAATCGATCTGCCACACTCCGGCAATTAATCTGAAAGCGAATCAATCGATGTTTAGCATCGAATATGCCACTTCCAACTTCATCCCTGCCAACAGAGATGAAATACTTTATCGTCTGGAAGGCTTCTCGGACGAGTGGAACCATACTTACCGGAAGCAAACGCTGATTACTTATACCAACCTGAATCCGGGAAAGTATACCCTTGTCGTCAAATCACAAAGGGAAGGAATAAAAGAGGCCAGATTACAGATTATTGTACTCCCTTCATGGTATGAGACATGGTGGGCTTACCTGATTTATACCATTGTCACGATCAGTCTGTTATGGTATCTTATTCAGAACTATAATTCGCGCATCAAACTCCGTGAGTCTTTGAAGTACGAGAAGAAGCATATTGAAGACCTTGAAGCATTGAACCAGTCGAAACTCCGTTTCTTCACTAACATCTCGCACGAGTTCCGCACACCGTTAACGCTGATCGTAGGACAAGTAGAGACCTTGTTGCAAGTGCAGACATTTACCCCCAACATATATAATAAGGTGTTGGGAATCTACAAGAACAGCCTCCAATTGCGGGAACTGATTACGGAGCTACTCGATTTCCGGAAACAGGAACAAGGACACATGAAGATCAAAGTGCGCCGGCATAATCTGGTTAACTTCCTGTATGAAAATTATCTGCTCTTCCTCGAATATGCCAGTAGCAAACAAATCAACTTCAAGTTCAACAAACAGAAGGATGACATTGAAGTGTGGTATGACCAAAAGCAGATGCAGAAAGTGATAAACAACTTATTATCAAACGCAGTAAAACATACCAAAGCTGAAGATACGATTTCGATTCACGTATCGCAGGAAGAAGATCACGCCATTATTGAAATAAAAGATACCGGTACAGGTATCGCTGCTGCCGAGATCGATAAGATATTCGACCGCTTTTATCAGACCGAGCAATTCAACTCGTTGGATACCGGAGCCGGTACCGGGATCGGTCTGGCATTGACGAAAGGTATTGTAGAACTTCATCACGGCACCATTCGGGTGGAAAGTGAACTGGGTAAAGGAAGCAGTTTTATTATCACCCTCCAATTGGGCAATGAATGCTTTACAGAAGAGCAAATAGCAAAGGAGGATATGGAAACCATCCAACAAACAGAGGCCATTGTTCCTTCGGTAGAGATCATCTCTGATTTGGAATGGAAAGAAGAAGACAACAAACGTATCGAGGATGCCAAGATGCTGATAGTGGAAGACAATGAGTCTATCAGGCAGATGTTGGCCGGGATTTTCGAAACATTCTATCAGGTCAGTACGGCCTCCGACGGAGTAGAAGCATTAGAGATGATACAGAAGGATATGCCGAGCATCATTTTAAGTGATGTCGTGATGCCACGCATGTCGGGTACGGAACTTTGCAAACAGATCAAGACAGACTTTAATACCTGCCATATTCCGGTAGTATTATTAACTGCACGCACTGCCATAGAGCATAATATCGAAGGATTGAAGATCGGTGCGGATGATTATATCACGAAACCGTTTAATACCAATCTCCTAATTTCCCGCTGCAATAACCTGGTTAATTCCCGACGACTATTGCAAGAGAAGTTCAGCAAACAACCGCAGGCTTTTGCCCAAATGTTGGCTACCAACCCAATGGATAAGGAGATGCTCGACCGTGCAATTGCCATTATCGAACGCCATCTGGATAATACAGACTTCAACATCAACATCTTCGCTCGCGAAATGGGTATGGCACGCACGAGCCTATTTACCAAACTGAAAGCAGTCACAGGCCAGACTCCCAATGACTTCATCCTAAGCATACGTCTCAAAAAAAGCGCTGTCATGCTACGGAATAACCCGGAACTGAATATCACAGAGATTTCTGACCGGATTGGATTCTCTTCCTCCCGCTATTTCAGTAAATGCTTCAAGGAGATTTATCACGTCAGTCCACTGGCCTACCGCAAAGGGAAAGAAAGCGAAGAAGACGAGGAAGAAACAGAATAATAGGTAATCAGTTTGCCGAACCATCGGTAACAGTTCATATTCTAAAGAACAGGAGTTGAACAAAAACTCCAATGCCAATGGAATGCCACTATACTGGCACAGTTGTGCCACTGCGATGGCACAACCGTGCCATCGAAGTGGCACAACATTCATCATATAGTACTTGAATCAAGCCCCCCCTTTCTCATCCTGAAGAAAGGAAGTTAATTTCTCTAATGTACTATTTTGTACTTCACTTGTACATTACTACTCATTCATCTTTTTTCTGAACGTTTATCTTTGTGCACATAATATCATTTCCTAAAAAACAGCATTATGAAAAACGTATCACGTCTGCTTCCACTGTTGCCCGGCATCGTCACGCTGTCAGGATGCAATCATGCACCCCAGAAGAGCAATAGACAGAATAATCCCAAGCCTAACATTATCTTTATATTTGCAGATGATCTCGGCATTGGTGATTTGAGCTGTTATGGAGCAACGAAAGTGAGCACCCCCAACATCGACCGGTTGGCAGGACAAGGAGTACAATTCACCAATGCCTATGCGACTTCTGCCACCAGCACCCCTTCTCGTTTCGGACTCCTGACAGGTATGTATCCCTGGAGACAAGAAAATACAGGAATCGCTCCCGGCAACTCCGAACTCATTATCGATACCACCTGCGTCACCATGGCAGATATGCTGAAAGATGCTGGATATGCAACCGGTGCAGTAGGAAAATGGCACCTGGGACTCGGTCCGAAAGGTGGAACCGACTTTAATAACCGGATTACCCCTAACGCGCAAAGCATCGGTTTTGACTACGAATTTATTATTCCGGCTACCGTAGACCGTGTACCCTGTGTATTTGTAGAAAACGGACATGTCGTAGGACTTGACCCCCATGATCCCATCACCGTAAGTTATGACCACAAAGTGGGCAACTGGCCTACGGGAGAAGAGAACCCGGAGCTCGTCACTTTAAAGCCCAGCCAAGGACATAATAATACGATTATTAATGGTATTCCCCGTATTGGCTGGATGACCGGAGGAGAATCCGCCCTTTGGAAGGATGAAGACATAGCCGATATCATCACCTATAAGGCCAAGAATTTCATTGCATCCCATCAGGAAGAACCCTTCTTCTTATATATGGGTACGCAAGACGTACATGTACCCCGCATCCCCCACCCACGTTTTGCAGGCAAAAGCGGACTCGGCACCCGTGGCGATGTCATCCTGCAACTGGACTGGACCATCGGTGAAATCATGCATACCCTGGATAGCCTCCAGATCGCAGACAACACCCTCCTGATCTTTACCAGCGATAACGGTCCTGTTATCGACGACGGTTATCAAGACCAAGCTTACGAACTTCTCAACGGACATACTCCGATGGGTATCTACCGTGGCGGAAAATACAGTGCTTACGAAGCAGGCACACGCATTCCATTGATCGTCCGTTGGCCTGCCCGGGTAAAACCGAACAAGCAACAAGCTCTTTTCTCTCAGATAGATGTGTATGCATCACTCGCCTCCCTTTTGGACCAACCTTTACGTAAAGGAGCTGCTCCCGACAGTCAAGAACATCCGAACGTACTCCTCGGCAAAAATAATACCAGCCGTGAGTATGTCGTTCAACAAAATCTCAATAACACACTTGCCATCATAAAAGGCCAATGGAAATACATTGAACCGAGCGATGCCCCCGCTATCGAATATTGGACGAAAATGGAATTAGGCAACGATCAACAACCTCAACTTTATGACTTATTCTCCGATCCATCAGAGAAAACGGATGTATCAAAACAACATCCCGACATAGTGAAAGAGTTATCAGAATTACTAGAATCCATAAAAAAGAAATAGTTTATGAGAACAGAAAAATTGTATAATTTTGCACCAATCCTGAATAATTCTATCCATACAGAAGTATTCAATCCATCTATCTTTGCAAACGTAGATTCAATAAAATCAATTAATTTATAATATGGAAAAACACTTATCCACTCAAACTGGAAAAAGGATGCTCTCCTCCATCGGACTGATCCTGTTTTCTGTTTCTTTTGTACTGGCACAAGTATTTGTTAGAGGTACAGTGAAGGACAACTTAGGAGAAGGAGTGCCGGGAGCCAGTGTGCAGATAAAAGGTACTTCACAAGGAACAATCACTGACCTTGACGGTAAATTTGCTTTTAACGTACCCAATAAGAATTCAATATTGGTTATCTCTTTCATCGGTTATGTCACTGTAGAGATAAAAGCGGACACTCAAAAGCCAATGGTTATCACATTGAAGGAAGACACAAAGACATTGGACGAAGTGGTAGTAGTCGGCTATCAGGAAATACGCAAGAGAGACCTGACAGGTTCGGTTGCCAAAGCCAGCATGGCAGACCTGCTTAGCACTCCAACCGCTTCTTTCAGCGAGACATTAGGCGGACGTATTGCCGGTGTCAACGTAAGCTCGGGTGAAGGTATGCCGGGCGGACAAATGAACATCGTCATCCGTGGTAACAACTCATTGACACAAGACAACTCTCCTCTTTATGTCATTGACGGTTTCCCGGTGGAAGATCTTTCCATAGCCGCAGCCATCAATCAGAACGATATCGAGTCACTCGACTTCCTGAAAGATGCCTCTGCTACCGCTATCTACGGTGCCCGTGGTGCTAATGGCGTTGTGATGATTACCACCAAGAAAGGAACCATCGGTCAGCCTAAAATCAAATATGACGGTAGTTTCGGTGTTCAACATATCACCAAAACGATTCCGATGATGGATGCATACGAGTTCGTCAAGCTGCAGGCGGAACGTAGTCCCAAAGATATGGAAACGACCTACTTCATGAATAAGGACGGCAAGAAATGGGAACTGGAAGATTATAGGAATATCCCGCAATATAACTGGCAGGATGAAATCTTCCGCAGCGCATGGATGCAAAGCCACAATGTGAGCCTGACCGGTGGTTCGGAAGGAGTGCGCTACAATGCTTCTTTATCTTATTATGACCAGGACGGTATCTTGTTGAGATCAAACTACAAGCGTGTACAAGGCCGTATGGGCACTACCATTCAAAAGAAGAAACTGAAAATCTATCTGACCACCAACTATTCAAGCACTACAACTACCGGTGGCTCTCCTTCGCAGAACTCATACAGTGGTATGAATAACCTGTTCTATAGCGTCTGGGGATATCGCCCTGTGACGGAACCGGACAGACCCTTAAGTTCATTGATGGATAACATCATGGACGATGCGATAAACAATACCAACGACTATCGTATCAACCCTATCATGTCCTTGAAAAACGAATATCGCAAGACGTATACCAACTATATCCAGTTCAACGGATTCGCAGAATATGAATTTATCAAAGGATTGAAGTTGAAAATTTCCGGCGGTTACACATTCGATACCCGCAAAGGGGAAACATTCAACAACTCGAAGAGCCGTTATGGCAATCCGAAATCATCCGATAAGGTAAATGCGGAGATCTACCATTCTCAACGTGCAACGTGGTTGAATGAAAATATTCTGACCTATCAGACCAACATCAAACAGAAGCATTTCTTCAAGAGCATGGCAGGTGTAACCCTGCAGAACTCCGACTATGAATACTATTCATACAAAACGGTACAGATTCCCAACGAAGCACTCGGCATGGCGGGAATGAGTGAAGGAACTCCCAGTACGACCCAATCATTAAAAAATTCCTGGTCTATACTTTCTTTCTTGGGACGTTTGGACTATAACTATCAATCATTGTATTATGCAACGGTTTCTTTCCGTTCCGACGGTTCTTCCAAATTCCGTGGCGATAACCGTTTCGGCTACTTCCCTTCCGGTTCATTGGCATGGGGATTCATGGAGGAGGATTTCATGAAACCATTGAAACCTGTTGTTTCTTCCGGTAAATTAAGGGCAAGCTGGGGATTGACCGGAAACAACCGCGTAGGCGAATATGATACGTATGCTTTATATCAGATATTGAAAGATAGAGTCGGAGACTTCATTTCGATCGGCAGCCTCCCCAGTGGTGTATATCCGTTCGAAAACAGTCTGACGAGTGTAGGTACAGTGCCTACTTCCTTAAGAAACAGAAAACTGAAATGGGAAACTACCGAACAATGGAATCTGGGTCTGGATTTGGGTTTCTTGGATGAACGTATCGGATTAACCGTAGACTGGTATCGTAAAACAACTCGTGATTTGTTGCTGAATACGGCACTTCCCACCTCTTCCGGTTATTTCAGTGCCATGAAGAATGTAGGAAAGGTACGCAACCAAGGTCTCGAGTTCACATTGAACACAACGAATATCAAGAATCGTCATTTCTCATGGACTACCAATTTTAATATCGCATTCAACAAGAACAAAGTATTAGAATTGGCAGAGAACCAATCTTCTCTGTTGAGTGCAGCCAAATTTGACCAGAACTATAACTCCCAATACAGCTACATGGCCAAAGTGGGTTATCCGATGGGAATGATGTACGGATTCATCTACGAGGGTACATACAAATACGAAGATTTCGAAAAAGCGGGTGATACCTATACACTGAAACGCAATGTCCCGTATTTCTCTTCCGAAAGCAATACACAACCGGGTATGCCGAAATACGCAGACCTGAATGGTGATGGCATTATCGACGATAACGACCGTACCATGATCGGTAACGGTATGCCGAAGCATACAGGTGGATTTACCAATAATTTCGAGTACAAAGGATTTGACTTGAGCATCTTCTTCCAATGGTCGTATGGAAACGATGTGTTGAATGCCAACCGCCTGTTCTTCGAGAACAGCAATAAGACACGTGACTTGAACCAATACGCAAGTTATGCAGACCGTTGGACACCGGAAAACCCGGAAAGTAATATTCCGAGAGCTACCAACTCCGGCTCCAACAAAGTATTCTCTACACGTATTATCGAAGATGGTTCTTTCCTTCGTCTGAAGACCGTATCTTTAGGATATACACTGCCGAAACAACTGACCAAGAAATGGAAGATAGACCATGCACGTGTATTCGTTGCCGGTCAGAATCTATGGACATGTACAGGATATTCCGGTTATGACCCGGAAGTATCTATCCGTGAAGGCGCACTGACTCCGGGACTGGACTTCTCCGCTTATCCGAGAGCCTACTCCATCAGTTTGGGCATAAACTTAGGTTTCTAATCGATCATCCTTCAAACAATTACGTATATGAAAACAATAAAAATAATCATCATATCACTTCTTGTCGGACTGAACCTGACTTCCTGCGATTTCCTGGAAAAGGACCCGACATACACTACTCCAGAAAACTTTTTCAAGAATGAAGCGGACGCCGCCTCTTGGCTAACAGGAACCTATGCCATTCTAGGACAAAGTCCTTTCTACGGAAATGAATTCTTATACCTTGTAGGAGGTGACGACCTGGGGCACTATGGTGGTGCCAACCGCGGACCTAACAAAACCGGGCTGATCTGCAACAATGCCAATACAAGCGATCCGGCCGTTGCAGCATTGTGGTACACATTATACTCCGGCATCAACAGAGCCAATATTTTTCTGGAAAACATTGATGCAGTGCCCGATATGAACGACAACACCCGCAAACAGTACAAAGCGGAAGCCCGCTTCTTACGCGCATTCTATTATTTCACTTTGGTGGAATGTTGGGGTGATGTACCTTTCAAAACCAGTTCTACAGAAGATGCTTATAACCTCTCTATTCCGCGTACGGACAAACAGACGATTTATGATTTTATCATTAAAGAGATGTATGGCTCTGCCGAAGATCTCAAATCCGCTCAAGATTTGAACTATATGCCGGGACGTGTTTCCAAATCGGCAGCTTGGGGAATGTTGGCGCGTGTATATATGTTCAGGGCCGGTGAACCTAAACGTGACAAAGAAGTGGGTTTGGCCAATAACATGACCAGTGCCGAGATCACAGAATATTTCAAAAAAGCAAGTTACTATGCACAGTTAGTCAGGAACGAAGGTCATTCACTGACTGCCAAATATTGGGATTTCTTTATCGACATTTGTTCTGATAAGTATAACACAGCTCTCAATAAGGAGGGTGCCAAGGCTAATGAAAGTATTTGGGAGGTAGAATTTGCAGGTAACCGTTCAACGGATGTACGTGCAGAAGGAAGAATTGGCAATATCATTGGAATTCAGGGGAAAGATCTTTCTTCCAAAGCATCCATCATCGGTAAAGGTGATCCGGGTTATGCATACGCTTTTATCTGGAATACTCCCAAACTACTCGAGCTGTATGAAGCAAACGGTGACATTGACCGTTGCAACTGGAACATCGCCCCATTCACTTACACCCAGTCGGCAGGAGAAGGTACCCCTGTAGACGGTCGTGAATTTGTGAAAGGAAAAAGAGATGAAGTAGAACATCAATATTGGGACAAATCCTTCAGCTATGGTAAAACAGAGCCGGGTTCCACTTACGGTGATCGTGAATCGAAGAACGATGCCAACAAGAACCGCAACAGGGCTGCCGCCAAATACCGTAGAGAATATGAAGCAGACAAGAAGAGCAAGAACGATACTTCCATCAACTTCCCCCTTCTCCGCTACTCGGACATTCTGCTAATGATTGCAGAAGCAGAGAATGAGGTCAACCATGGCCCTAACGCTCTGGCTTATGAATGTATCAACGCAGTAAGAGAGCGTGCAGGAATCAACAAGCTTGCTGCAAATCTGGATGAAGCCGACTTCCGGGAAGCGATCAAAGACGAACGTGCCATGGAACTCTGCTTCGAATATACACGTCGTTTCGACCTGATCCGTTGGGGAGATTATTATAAACTGATGCAGGAACAAGTGGACAAGGCACAGAGTGACGAATCCTGGAAATTCGGAATCAATGTATATACTTACTTCGATATTCCGAAGTCGTACAACTATTTCCCGATTCCTGCTAATGAAATAGGATCAAACGGTGCTATCAAAACGAATAATCCGGGTTGGTAAATCGCTTATTAACTTTAAAAAGAAAAGGATATGAAGACAATATATAAAAGTTTGATGACTATCGCTTTTGCCGGACTATGTCTCGCTTCATGCGACAAGGAATTAAAAGAAGAAACAGCCATGGAAGTGGGTGTGGTGACAGACAGCAATGTCAGCTTCGATGGCCAAACGGTGACTGTAAAGAAAGGGAGTCCGGTAACGTTCAGCTTCGATGGCAACCCTGACTTTATCAGTTTCTTCAGCGGAGAAATAGGACACGAGTACAAACACCGGAACAGAATTGAAATGCAACCGGAAGACGTAGAAAGATGTGAAATCAACTTCTCCGTAGTATATGACTATGGCAGTCCGAAAACCATCGAAGGTTCTACTCACATATTAATATCTGATCAATTCAGAGGAATTAGTGGCAACAATGTAGAGAAAGACAAAGAAGCTGTTACCAACTGTAACTGGACGGAACTTGTCAGCCAGAAGGATCTTCCCAAAGCGACCAAAGTTTCTAAAGACTATTCTTGCCCATTGACTTCTTACTTGGGCAAGGAAATCAGCATTGCTTTCCGCCTTAATCCTCTTGATAATAGCAGCACCATGCCTGTCGTACATATTAAGAACTTACAGCTTAACCTGGAGTTCAACAATGGAAAATCAACTACAATTAATGCGAAGAACTTCGAATTCTCGGCTTTAAATGTAACCTATAATTTAGACGATCTTTCAAAAAACAACTCTCATCTTACCAAGTTGAAGGAAGCATTAGGTAACAAAAAACTCACACTTGAAGAGATGAAAAGCGCAGAATATGAAGGCCCAATAGCATACGCTACTGTAGACGGCAATATTCCTTATTTCTGGAGAATTAGCCAGCCGAACGATTTCTTAACCAGTGGAGGAGGAGCAGGATATACCCAAGGGGACAGTTGGCTTATCTCCCATCCGATCCTACTCAATGGTTCCTGCAATCCTGACGCCGGTGTGGCCATCAAGAATATCTCACAATCATTAGAGATATACTCGCATACCTATGAAGAGACCGGTACATATACCGCTACCTTCGTAGCCAACAATGCAAACTACGTCCATCAAGGTGGTCAAGTAATACGTGAACTGACTATAAACGTTGTAGAATAAAAGCATATCCCCCAATTTTTCTAACCTTCAATCATAGAAAACGTTTATAAAAATCAGACTTTGATCAATTTAACATCAGAAAGAGAGGGACTGCGAGGTTCCTCTCTTTTACTTTTCGCTATCTTTGCACAAAAAGAATGATAATGCCAAAGATTCTTCCTATTCATTTTGCCCCGTTACAAGGTTATACTGAAGTATTTTACCGTAATGCTCATGCCGCCTGCTTCGGAGGTATAGATACTTATTACACCCCATTTGTACGACTCGAAAAAGGCGGATTCCGCCATAGAGATGTCCGAGGAATCGACCTCGAGAATAATCAGGTTCCCCATCTGATTCCCCAACTGATAGCCCCTTCTTCTGAGAAGGCAGAAAAAATCTTATCCCTATTCATTGAAAAGGGCTATAAGGAAGTCGATATCAATATGGGATGTCCTTTTCCCATGCTGGCTAAACGCCACAATGGTTCCGGCATTCTTCCTTATCCCGAAGAAGTGCAGGCATTACTTAGCCTGATTACAAAATATCCGCAAATAAGTTTCTCCATCAAAATGAGGTTGGGCTGGGAAGATCCGGAAGAATGCCTTAAACTGGCTCCGATTATCAATGAGCTACCTCTACGACAAGTGGTTATGCATCCCCGCTTGGGAAAACAGCAATACAAAGGAGAAGTAGACCTTAAAGCATTTGAGACTTTTCAGAGAGCCTGCAAACATCCTCTTATCTATAATGGGGATATCAATAGCGTGAAAGATATTCACCGTATTCAGGTACAGTTTCCCGGATTAGCCGGAATGATGATCGGACGAGGCTTACTTGCCAACCCGGCATTAGCTTTGGAGTATAGGCAAAACCGTACACTCGAGTTCAATGAAATGAAAGAAAAATTGCAATCTATGCACAAATGCGTATACAATCAATATGCAGAACAGTTAGAAGGAGGAGAGAAACAGCTTCTGAACAAAATGAAAACTTTCTGGGAATATTTAATGCCGCAAGCAGACAAAAAATTACTGAAAGCAATTCATAAAAGCACCGACCTCAACAAATATAATCAGGCAGTCCTTGCCTTTTTTAATCAGCAATAAACTAATAACCGGTAATTTTACGTAATTTTGCACCCGTTTACAAACATGCAATAATGAAAAAGTACATTCTCTTATTTCTTTGCCTGATCATCGTATCGGGTAGTTTCGCACAAATGCAGGATTTCAAGTTCAAATTCTACGGACAGATTCGCACTGACTTTTATTATAATAGTCGTGCTAATGAAGAAACCGTAGACGGATTGTTTTATATGTATCCGAAAGATAAGGCACATGATCCGGACGGAAACGATTTAAACTCAACATCCAACAGTAATTTCTATACCTTATACTCACGTCTCGGAGTAGACGTTGCCGGTCCCCAACTGGGAACAGCCAAGACATCTGCCAAAGTAGAAGTTGACTTTCGCGGTACAGGTACTTCTTATTCAGTCATTCGACTCCGCCATGCTTATTTGAATCTGGATTGGGGAAAATCAGCTTTATTGCTCGGACAAAACTGTCATCCATTATTTGGAGATGTGTCTCCACAGATTCTCAACCTCTCTGTGGGAGCACCGTTCCAACCCTTCAGCCGTGCACCACAAATTCGTTATCGCTATACAAACCAGAATTTCCAACTTACCGGAGCTGCAGTGTGGCAATCACAATATACTTCGCAAGGCATCAATCCCGACAAACCGAAAGAGAGCAAAAAAAGTCATGAATACTTAAAAAACGGTTGCATCCCAGAGATATATGTAGGGGCTGACTACAAGAAAGACGGCTTATTGGCGGGTATCGGCATTGAATTGTTATCATTAAAGCCACGCACCTATGCCTTGGGGGCAAACGGAGATAAATATAAAATAGACGAACGCATCACCACCCTTTCTTACGAGGCCCATGCGAAATATACCTGTAAAAACTGGTTTATTGCCGCAAAGAGCGTATTGGGTTCCAACCTTACACAGGCTTCCGGATTAGGCGGATTCGGCATTAAGTCAGTCAACGAGCACACCGGAGAACAAAAATATACTCCAATACGTTTCTCCAGCTCTTGGTTGAATATGGTCTACGGACAGAAATGGAAATCCGGTATTTTTGTGGGTTACGCTAAAAATCTGGGAACAAGCGATGCATTATATGCTCCCAATGGAACTGACGTTCAAGTGTATGGAACAGGAACAAGCCTCGACCAGTTGGTAACAGCAGGAGCAGAACTAACCTATAATGTTCCCCACTGGAAATTCGGATTGGAATATACCTTAAGCTCTGCATGGTATGGCTCACTCAATGCCTCCAATGGAAAAATCAGAGATACTCATACCGTATGTAACAACCGCATTGTCGCCGTTGCCCTGTTTATGTTCTAACGCATTGGTTTCAACGGCATGAAAAACGGTGGTTTCTCCAAGAGAAGCTACCGTTCTCTGTCAGGGAAAGCAAATGGCCTCTTGTTGTCAGACTTTTATCTCCTTAACTCCACTTCAAAGCTAGCGCCATCTTTGCAATTGAACTGCAAAACAGTTTGCTTTTCATCAGAAGAAAGCAGCTTGCAAAACGAAGTTTCTGCCACATTCCATCTCCCCTTTATCGTTACAGTAACAGGTATTTCACCACTGGCATTTCCAATCCATGGTCGTGAATAGATACTACGTTCGATGCGTTTCCCATCTTTATCAAATGCTTCATCACTCGGACCACGATACAAAGCCAGATCCGGTTGTGCCACCGTCAGCTTAATCTGATCAGCAGATTCTTTATGAGCCATCACCAGGCAGGAAGTATCCACACGTTGCAATAACCCACCCGGCAATGTGTTTTCAGGGGTTTCAAACAACACATAAGAAATGACCTGTTTGGAGGCGGACTCTACAATATGTGCATTCCGGTCTTGCTGTAGTACTTTATAATCGGGCTTCTTCGCAAAATTCTTCATCACGGCTTCATTCGTCTGTGGGAGAACAGCGTATTCATACCTTCCGCTTTTCGGTGCCTTTCCATGATCTACAACCAAAGAAACCCAATCACCCTTTGTTTCCTTTCCCGTGTTTTGCATTCGCGAGTATTGAGGAAAGTTCTTCTCCAACCGAACGGGAGTCGGGACATAATAACCCGTTCCGAGATGGTCTACCCATACGTTCTTATCTTCTTGGTCATTTTTCCAATAATCATGTCCTGCTTTATCAGTGACCGCCAATTGGAAGATAGTCGTTTCTGTCGGGAACTCCGTATTTGTATTTTCGATATCCGAACCCAGACAGACAATCATTCCATCGATGAAATGGTATGATTTACGTGCCCGATGTGATCCGTTGTACTTATCATGCTCATGCAACTTCATTCCGAAATTACCATTCATCTTCTGTTGAGACAAACCACCGGCAAAAGCCTCATCGGAGTAAAGCATCTCTTCCATCCCGGAATAGCTGTCTACATTGAGCACGTTAGCCTGCAATTGCTCCCATGGCAAATGGATAGAGGTCACTCCCGGAATACGGTTCCAGTCAAACCCTTCCTGCTGCCAGCCGCTTGTGGCAGGAGTTACTGTCTGTCCCGGTGCAGCAGTCAATAGCTGCAAACTGCCGTGCGCCAGATAACGCCCATATAGATTTGCTCCAAGGTAATGCTCTGCTGCCCAGAGATAACGGGAATGTCCGCGTGCCACAGCCGACCAGTTACTACGACGTTGAACAGAGATGCAACCATATCCCAGCGCTCTATTGCCCTGCGGATCCGGCTCCGGGCGAAAACCTTTCTCTACAAGAAGTTTTGCCACCTTACGTTCTTCGGCACTTGAAACCTTAGGCATATATTCAGGCAAATCATTTTCAACACTTGAGTCTGAAATCAGACGAAGGTAAGAAGAAGCCATCTCACTATCATATTCCTCCTTGCCATCGGGAGAACCGGCTAAAGCCATCATTGCAAAATGCATAGGAATCAGTTTACCTTTTCCATCCGGATGACGACCGGACATGGAAAGAGGAAAGTTCAGCTTATTGCAGTAGAAACGCATAGTCAACAGTACATTTTTCACTGTTTCATGAGCTAACTCGGAAACAGCAAATTCCGTCCGGCTGAAAAGATAGATCATATTAGTTGCTCCATCGAGTCCACCCACAGCATAAGCCGGATAGTTATTGCGATGATGGAAAGCACCTCCGTCTACTTTAAACGAACCGGATAATCCCAATGCAGGACGACAACCAAAATCAATCCAACGCGAGAAAGACCGGAGATATTGTAGTTTTTCCGGTGTATCTTCCATCATTAAAATGCTGGCAATACGACCTGTAGTCTGTGTGTTGAAAGAGTCCATATCAATTCCGTTGACTTCCGGTTTAGGATATACTTCGTTAGTAATCGCATACCAACGCAATGTACGTTCGGCCTCCTGAAGTTTACCGGCTTCCCTAAGCACATCTTTCATCAGAAAATATGCCAGATACAGACCGCGAACACTATAGCCGTAATGATGGATATTCCCCCAACAACTACCATAAGCAACTCCCTGATCGGTGATATGATCATACATTGCTAAAAACTTCTTCTTCATTTCTTCCCGAATCACCGGGTTCACCGCATTATTATAAGCAACGGCAATTCTTTTCATCAGGTCGAAATAAGCACGCATCTCCACTCCCATTTTAGTCAGCATGTCTTTATCCCAGTTCGGTATGATCCGTTCATAAGCTTCCGAAGCACGTACCATATAAATAGGTACTCCCGATACTTGACCGTTCTTGTAAGTTATCTGATAGAAATCATACTTCTTGCGGATGGTCTCCACTTCTTTATCAGTAGTTTTCCCTTTCGTGTAGATCATATCACGAAAACGCTTTTCCAACAGTTGCATTTCAGCCCTTTGCTTATCATTCACAGGGGTCAATTCAATATCCGGTTTCAAAAGCGAGTGTTGATAGACGACCAGCCAATGGTTGGTAGTTCCGGCATTGACAAAAGGAACCTGCGGATCGGCCGTCTGTTGACGTGCATCAACCTTGGTAGCCGTAATCAGATGATCGATGAAAAGGCTTCCTTTTGAATTTGGAGCAATCATCCGAAGCTCATTCATGCCTTCTTCCGGTGTGCCTTGCATATCACGTTCATAGCAGACCCATGCGGCACGCCAACCACTGAAATTAATGCCGAAAGGAAAAGAGGTACATTTTTTGCCGTCTTTCAGAAACTGAAACTCAATGGTCGAATCCTGAGGAATTTCATTATAAACCCACACAATAAAGGCCGAAAGGTATAAATCCCTGCCAGTCGGATCCTTTTTTTCAAACCTCAAGTCCTTCTTGAGTTCTAAGATACCTCCCGGTTCAAATGTCCATTCCAACGAATGTTTTCCATCTTTATAATGCCAATCAGATAGTGACAAGCGGGAACGGATAGCGGTGATGCAATCCGGAATTTGCGGTTCTTCAAAAGAAAACATCCGTTCATCTGTTACGACTTGCGCATGAAGGAATGTTGAACACAAAAGAAAGAACAGAGTGGATACTCCTAATTTAGTAAGCAAAGAATGAGATGCATCTTCCATTTTCCTATTCGTTTAAAATTATTCTTTCGAATACAAAGAAACCCCTCTTTTCGGAAAAAGAGAGGTCCAAATTGTACAAAATATCTCAAATAACGTACCAAGTATCAAGCCTCAAATAACTGACTAATACTTGATACTAAGGATGCATTTGTTTGAATGTGGCATTTTCCTCTTTTACATTCTGAATCGTCTGCTTCAGTTCTCCAATCGGCAAGTCATATCCATACCAACCTGTATAGCAATCTACCACATACCATTTCCCGTCAGACTGCAATTCGAACTCGACACGCAAATCCACTTCAGACTCTTCATAGCCTGCCTCAAAGATTTTGTGTTTCGGTTCATTCAGCGTAAACTTAGAGACATAAACTCCTCCTTCTTCCTGGGTGATACGTTCTTCCTTCATGGTTTCACTATCCAACAACGGCCATTTCTCCTGAGTGAAAGGGAATGTCTTCTCTGTTTCGCCGTCATCTGCCAATAAAATAATCGGAGTCTTTAATGGGAACTTGATACGGGTATATTGGAAGGCTGCACTGGAAGTAAATTGTTCCAGAAACGATTTGAAATCTTCACCGTCTTGCGTAGTCAGTTCACCATCAGCTTTTGTTCTGGAACTATTACCGCAGGAAATCAGAGAAACACCTGCAAGCAACATCATAGCCAGCAAGCAGCATACAAACTTTTTAGCTCTCATAACACGATATAAATTAAGAGTTTAATCGACACCGCAAAGATAGTAACAAGTTTGGTTCTGCAATACTTTTATACATTAAAATTGGTCCAAATCACACGGCTCTTTCCATTTAAACCTGTTTTGTTCTCTCAAAGATGCAGAAAGACATCATACCGGGAGTTCTTCTCTATGTTTGAAAGGCACAAAACATCTGCCATCTGCAACAAAATCATGCTAAATCGATGAACACAAGAGACTTATGCTGTTGCAGATACATGTTGCAGATGGTTGCAGATAAAGTTATCTGCAACATATTATTCAAATACCGGATTAGTACAGTTGCCTACACACCGCACAATGTTTATGTAGTGCAAAACAAGTATTCAAACACTTTGCGCCTTGAAAACAAAGTGTTTCGCGCCTTGAAACAAAGTGTTCAGCGCCTTGAAACAAAGTGTTCACCGTGTTGAAACAAAGTGTTCCACCATATTGAAACAAAGTGTTCCACCGTATTGAAACAAAGTGTTCTGACTTATACTAGAAATGGTTGTCACTTTTAGAGGCTAGTTACTAAATAAGTTGTCACATTCTGTTATTCATAACTAAAACAGTTGTTAGTTTCTTCCCTTTGCTCCTAAGATAGTTGTCATACGTAAAAACAATGGACAAATCTGAGTGTGCTCGGGCTCTCGGTATCGCAAATATAGTATTTATTTATCATATGGAACCTTATTTTTTCCACAATGATTTTCCCGGCACCTCTCCATGATATACGTCCATGGGTTTTTTCATACCTATGCTCATATGTGGTCGTCCATTATTATAGAAGTCAATCATTCGCGTAATCTGCTCCCGTGCCATCTCTTTATCCCTGAACAGCGACATGCCGTATATCCATTCCGTTTTCAGGATGCCATTCATCCTTTCTGCTACCGCATTGTCCGTCGGGTTGTAATCTTCAGTCATGCTCACACGTATATGATGAGTGACCAGTGTGTCGATATAGGCATCGCAGGCATACTGTACCCCCCGGTCGGAATGGTGGATTGTGCCGCAAAGATTGCCACCTCCGGCCTCATTGATGGCCTGTTCCAGTGCCTGTAGCGTATATTCGGCATGCAAACTGGGAGAGAGCACCCATCCTAAAACGGCATGTGAGTACATGTCCGTTACAAGATGGAGGTAGCATACGCCACCTTCAATCCAGATGTAAGTGATGTCACATACCCAGATATGGTTCGGGTATTGTGCCGTTACCCCCTTGATCAGATTCGGATACTTCTTGTAAAGATGGTGGGAGTCCGTCGTATGCCTGGGTTTCTTCGGGGGTAGCATAAGGCGTTCCGAACGCAGCAGATGAAGGAAGGCATCCCGCCCTCCGGTTATCTCGCTTCCATAAAGGGAGCGGAGCTCATGGTATAATTTCAAACCACCGATGCCCGGAGCCTTTGAGCGGTAGAAGAAGACGGCATCCAAGATGGCTGTTCTGATCTGATGACGCGACAAAAGATTTTTTTTCTTTTTGTAATAGGCCTGGGAAGACATGCCAAACAGTCCGCAAAGGGTTTTCACACTGATGTGAGGAAACTCTTCACGAAGGCCGGTGACTATTTGGCACCATCTTTTTTTAAGATGGAAATCCCTTCTTCTCTTTCTGTGAGTTCAATCAGTCTTTCAAAGGCATGGGAACGAAGTTTTTCAAGTTCCAAAGCCTTTCTCAGACGCAAATTTTCCGCTTCAAGAAGTTCTTCTTTAGATTTTGATTTTGGATTCTTTTTCATTTGAAGATCTGACAGAAGTTCGGGGGACAAAGATAAGGAATCCGAATCAATTGCATAACACTTTTGCCAACGCAGAATATAAGTATGGTTGGGTAAACCCCATTTCTTGGCAGTAGCAAACATTGACAAACCGCTACTGAAGTAATCACGGAGAACTTCCAATTTGAAAGTCTCAGAATAAATCTTACGAGATAATTTAGACATAATTTTTCTTTTTTTATGTCTCTAAAAAGGTGTCAACCTAAATCCGTATAAGACATTCACCATATTGAAGCAGAGTGGTTTGCTGAAGTAACAACAAATACAAAATAGCATACGAGCTTACTTGTGAGATTGAAAGAGTAGTTTATCATGTTGTCAGACCATCATGAGCTAAAACAGATATGTTGCAGATACTTGACCTGCAACATATCTGCAACAGGTATCTGCAACGCCATAAGCCATTATATTTCAATTAGATACAACGAAATTGTTGCAGATGGCAGATAATTACCACATATATTCTTCTATGTAGGAATCGAATGCAGATTCCTCCGCTATTCCTTTCTGACGAAAAATCCTACGAATATATTCCTGTTGTTCAAGCGACAAATATCTCTCTTTACGGTAAAAGCGGTAATACGTCCCGCGTCCGATAAAGATAATTGACTGACAGACAAACATCAACCAATTACCCGGCTCGCATTGGACCAAATAAGGGGCAGTATGGCTATATTTTTATCTTAAATGGAAAGAGCCGTGTGCTAACAGACAACATTCTTTCATCATTTTGCTCTCACTTTCGTTTCTTTATCGTATCTTTGCAACAAATAAACAAACAATATCCTTTAATAGTATAATACGATGAAAACAATTTGCTCCGTATTTTTACTTCTCTTGTTACTCGGCTGTACATCATCCAGTGAAAAACTAGCATGGAAAATAGCGAACAATTCCCAAACAAATAAAAAGGAACTTACTCGCTTTTTAGAACATTATAAAACAAATAAGGATAAAGATAAATATAAAGCAGCTTGCTTTCTGATAGAAAATATGCCTAACAAATATTCTATCAATGGAAAAGAACAGAAAATATATGATATTGATATAGTAAAAGCTGACTCTCTCATAAAATCACTAGAGCATTCATTCTTTTTAAAAGAAAAGAGCCCTTATTTGAAAAATTATACTTTCGAACAATTCTGCGAATATATTTTACCATATAGAGTCGCAGATGAACCATTACAATATTATTGGAAATGGGATTGTAATAGAAAAATTGAAAAACAATATACCAACGATATTATTCAAACAGCACAGAATATAAATACTCAAATTAAAATAAAGTTATCTCCTGATTTTTACAAAGATACATTAAAAACATATTCATCTATAATACAGAGTGGATATGGTAAATGTGACGATAGAACTGCATTAGTCACGATGGTCTTGCGGTCAGTAGGAATTCCTGCCGCATTTGAATTTGTACCTTATTGGGGAAGCAATAACAATGGACATTCTTTTGTTTCAATCATATTGCCAGATAACAAAATATATCCACTTCAAAACACAGACAAACAAGCAAATGGAGATTATTACCTATCACGTAAAACCCCCAAAATATATCGTAAGATGTATTCAATACAAGATTTAGCCAAACACGTCGATAATATTCCCGAATTATTTCGTCACAACGACATATTGGATGTTACAAAATTACACAACATCGGCTCTTGTGATGTTACAGTCTCGGCTAATGTAAACAAAGAAAAAGAATTTTTCTTATCTGTATTCTCTCCCCGAAGATGGGTACCTGTTGCTTTTTCCTCTTCTCAAACATTCCATAACATTGGGACTGGAAATAGATACGATGTTGATCGAAATAAAGAAGCTATTGATTTAGGCGATGGCATAGTTTACCTCCCAACTCATTGGGTAAATGAAGAAGCCATTCCAACAGGAAACCCAATAATAGTATCGGAAGATTCAGTAAGAGAAATAAAACCAGACACCAAACATTTTGAAAGAATAGTATGTAAACGCAAATTTCCATTGAATACACGAATTGTTGATTTTTCAAAATTAATGATTATGGGAGTTTTTGAAGGGGCGAATAAAGCAGATTTTTCAGATGCAACGGAACTTTATAAAATAACAAAAACTCCGGAAAGCAGGATGCAAAAGATTGAAATATCTGCAGAGAAATTCTATCGCTACATACGTTATAGGAAACCCAAAGGGACCTTTAGTATAGCAGAATTTTGTTTATATCAATCTGATGAAAAGCTTCTACCATTCTACCCTATAGCTTGTGATGCTATATACGAGGACAGTACTATGCTTAATATTTTCGATGAACAACCACTTACCTATTATCAAGTGAGTGGTGGCATAGACTTATGGGTTGGTATGGATTTATATAAACCTGTGAGGATTTCAAAAATAGGATTTGCTCCACGCAATGACGATAATGCAATAGTTTCAACAGATACTTATGAACTGTTTTATTGGCAGGATCAATGGATCAGTTTAGGGCGGAAAAGACCAGCAGGTGATAGTATCGTTTATGATAACGTTCCTCAAAAGGCTCTGTTATGGTTGCATAATTTGACTAAGGGTCGTGAAGAACGTCCATTCACTTATGAAAATAAAAAACAGATATGGTGGTAAAATTATTTCCAATTATTAAATAATAAAATCATGAAAAAATTCACTTTATTTTTGTCCTTACTTTTAATAGGAAGTGTGGGCTTTTCACAAATTATTCCGGGTGTAAACACCAGTAAACGCAAGGAATATATGATGAGAACGTATAAAATTGATAATCAAAAGGCAAATGAATACGAGCGTTTTTTATTTTCCTTACAGAAAGAAAATGATCAGCTAAAGAACCGGAAAATTAGCTCTACTCAATTTAAAGCGGAACAAAAGAAACTTTATAAAAAATATGGTACAATAATCAGCCAAACATTTTTTGGAGGAAAATATAAAAAATGGAGTTCTTGTACCCAAGAAATGGAACGCTACCAAGTACTAAGTGAAAACAAATTTATTCCATATGAAAAAATGCGTGCTTTGTATAAGGCCGAATCGGAATGGGTAAAAGAACGAGATAAAATGTATAAAGATACTGGAGAATCATGGGAAAAATATGAAAACAGTGATACTATGGTATCCGAGCTAAATATTAAAATAAAACAAATACTAGGAACTGAAAATGGATCTTGGTATATCGAATATAAGAGATTGTCCTTCCGAGCACTTGACAATATGGATAAATATGGAATTACATACAAAGATGCCTTTACCATAGCAAAAATAGAAGATACGTATAAACAAAAACGTGCAAACATACTCAATAGCAATAAAAAAAATGCCGAAAGAGAAGTGGAACTGATGGCTAATGATGATGAGATGGCAAAAGAAATAGCCAAGACTGTTCCGTCTGCTTCTGTAAAATGGAAAAAAGTAAATAATGCAGCATTGGATCATACCTTGAAATCAAAATATGGATTAAATCAGGAGCAAATTAACAAATTCAAGACAGCTTATAATAAGTATGCAATCGAAGAATATAAGATTCTCAATCAAAAAAAATTGCCCGATACCGATAAATACAACCAGCTTTCCCAATTAGGTGAAACCTTCTGTAAGACAGTCAATCCTTTATTTAAGACTGATAGTTATAAAAAATGGTATGGTTGGTGGAAATACGATTTTGAAAGAAAAATGAAAAGAAAAGGATTAAAATGATTATTTTATGAAAAAATCAACTTATATTTATACTGTTTTATGTATAATTGTAATTGCCATTACTATAGTAAATTGCAAAGATGAAGATTTGCTAGAATCAAGTTTACAAACTGACATGAAAGATTTTAGTTTGCAAGAAGCTAAAAACTTTTTTCAAACTCAAGCTCATGCTAATTTAACATTAAGTCGCTCATTGGATAACAAAAGGAATAAAACAGTTTCCCCCGGTGATTTCGTACCTAACTGGGATGCAGCAGTCGGTTCTACCAACAACGGACTCGCTTGCTATGATATTCCTATAACTCCGACTTATCACTTTAAAGCAATTTATGTAGATGAAAGAAATGGCAAACCTTCTGCAGGAAAAGTCAATGTATATCAGAAACTAGTGATAGTAAAAGATGTAAAGAGCAATAGAATGGATCAATACATCTTAACTTTGATACCCTCCCAATTATATGATAGTAGAAATGGTGCACAAACTTGTAACAACTTTATAAATTGTGCAGACAAAGGTGGTTTTACAGGCGTAGCATTATATTCCTGTGTATATTCACAAGTAACAGCACGGATAAGTACTTTTAAGAACGGAGTAAAAACGAGAGGAGTATTTTTATTGAATGCTTCAGGGAAAACCAATTTGTCTAATAAGAATGAGCAGGCTCGTGCATTAGCATCTACTGTATATATTCAAAAGAAAAAGATAGTTTTGACTCGTGGAGAAGATGACTATGATTATACTTATGATGGTGGATGGTTTGATGATGTTATCGTCACTCCAGAACCCGATTACAGTGAGTGGGGAGACAAGGATATGGAAGATTGGTTAAATTCTTCAAGACCAGATACCACGCCAATAGATCCAGAACCGACAGAACCGGAATCGCCAAGTCAGGAAGATGATACTGTGACAGAAAATAATAATGGAGACCAAAATCCTGATGAAAAATCGATTCCTTTATCTACAACTGAAAAAGAAACTGTAAATAGACTTTTAGTCCAACTAGAAAAGCTTAAGAATATTGATCGAACGAAATATACAATTGAAAAACAAAACTATTGTCGTTCAACTGCACGTACAAATAAGGATGGAATTCTTCAACTATGTCAGTTATTTTTTAGCTCGGAAAATCTAACAGAAATAGATAGAATAGCCACAATATGGCATGAGATGTACCATATTGACCATAGGCATTATGGGAAACTTGAAATGACGATTCTAGAAAAAGCGATTGTCCTAAATCCTCCACCACATATTGAAAAGATATTGAATGAAAGATTGGATGTAATGTACGGTAAATATACAATAACTCCCGAAACAAGAGAAGCTGATTTTAAGCAAGAATTAATTATTGATCGCTATGGAACAGTTGAATATTATAAAAATGAATTAGAGACGCATAAAGCAGAACGCGAAAACTTTCCAGAGGTATCACATTATTATGAAAATGAAAGAACTTGGCTAGAGTGGACTTATGAACAACTTCTAATAATTGCTAGAGAACAATCATCAAATAAATAAAATTATGAATACAATTAAATCTTTTTTTACAGGTATATTATTGTGTATGTCAATTCTTAGCAAGGGACAAACACAGGATTTAGAAATTGCTTTTACTTATAACAGACAAGACAATGCTTTGATTCTAAAACTTTACAATAATACAGATAAAGAAATAATAGTATTGAATCAAAGTCTATTGAATGAATCATCTGGAAGTTGCATTATTTTAACTGAAGAACATGATAATGGACAAAGTGATCTAATCATCTCACTATATGACTATGAAGATGGGCAGTGGATCCGCTCAAAAACAATAAGTCCTAACGAAAGATTAGAACTTTTTTATTTATTTAAAGCTATCCCTGCAAATAATGTTATAAGAGCTAGATTATTCCTCTCCACATACTTTAGAGATAGGAAGACAGGAAAATTAGTTAGCAGAAGATACAAAAATGATTTACGCATAGAATAAATTAAATGATAACAAGTAAACATTTATTCATTAGTATTGCGCTTTTGGATATTTCTACTTTTTGCACTGTCCACGAAGTGGAAATTAATTTTTCTTATGATAAACCGAATAATTCTTTAACCCTTATACTTACTAATAATACAGACAAAGAGATTTTAGTTATGAATCAGGGGCAGTTAAGTGAATTTAGTGGGAGCCATATTGTTTTAACAGAATCTTCTAATGAGAAGAGTGCGGATTTGACGATTTGTCTATTCACTCTTGAAAGCGGAAAATGGATATTACACAAGAGGTTATCTTCCAAAAGAAGAATGGAACTCTTCTATCCTTTAGATTCTATCCCAACCAATAATGTAACAAGGGCACATTTGTTTCTTTCAACATATTCTAATGATGAAAAAACTGGAAAACTAACTCCTAAAAAATATGAGAAGAATTTATATATAGATTAAGAAGCTTTATTACACAATACTGTTCTATAAAAATTAGTGCCGATCGATTATGAAAATTATTATTTTCCAGCATTCTTTGCATAAAACAAGACCAAGAGTGCTAGAAAATTTAGAGCGTAGTATGAAAAACTATTCTATTGTAACTATCAGAATACAAGATATATTACTTATATCAATATGCATATTACTGTTCTTAAATAGAGCTGTACCTATTGACTACTCATCAATTTGGCGAGTGGCTGTATTATGCCTTATATATATTTGTATACGCATTATATCAAAACAATATCGCAATTACCTATTGCACATGGTCTATATTTGGGGAATTACCGAAGTCATCATTTCAATACTTCAAAAAGCGAATTATTTAGAGAGCAATCATCATGATTTTGGAATCACAGGAACGTTTGGAAATCCAGGACCATTAGGTGGATTATTAGCAGTATGCTGGATAGTATCTATTTTTTTCATTGATGAAAACATACAAAATAAGCATCGTATATTAACATTGTCATTTTGCATGATAGCCTGTTTTATTTTATATGGTTTACTATTATCTGGTTCACGCGCCGGATGGACAGCCGCATTGGCAGGAAGCATGATATTCCTATGGCAATGGTTAAAAAGGAAACATACAATCAAAGTCAAACCAACTCTTTTGAAATCAGGTTTTCTGCTTATCATCACCGTTTTTATCATATCAATCTACTTTATAAGAAGAGATTCGGCAGATGGCCGATTGCTAATATGGTATAACACTATAAAGATGATAGAAGATTATCCTCTATTCGGTATTGGGACCGGAGGTTGGCAAGCTAATTATATGCTTTATCAGGCTGAATATTTCCTACAAAACCCAAATTCTCCATACATATTATTAGCTGACAATATTTTTTACACGTACAACGAATTCTTACATATAACAGCTGAACAGGGAATAGTTGGATTAGTTGTTGTTTCATGGTTGTTTTATGCATTATTTAGTCATAAAGACAAGAATAATACTGACCTTTGCCTGAAATCCGCCTTAATCACTTTTCTAATCTTCTCTTTTTTTTCTTATCCTAGCGAGATTTTTCCATTAGAAATATTATTCATCAGCATAATAGGAATGATGAGAAGTAACACCATAAAAGTGTTTACAATATCAATTTATACCAAATACATCATTAGAAGTATAGTCTCCATCTCTATTGTATGTATATCAATCTGGTCCTATCATATTTACCATAAAACTTTTACCACAATTATCAGGATAGTTGATAAAAATAAAATATCCGAAGAAGCCCATTCTCAACTATCCACATTATACCCATTATTTTGTTATAATCCACAGTTAATGTACATCTACTCAAAAAGTAGTTTAGAAGATTATCCTTTAAATACAAAACTACAAATATTACAAACAGCTGCCCGAATTGCTCCTAATAGTGAACTATATATCAAGATGGGAGATTTTTGGAAACAAAAAAGAGATTATGCTCAAGCTGAAGCATGCTATCAAACGGCAGCTGCCATGATTCCACATCATATTACCCCTTCGTACAAACTGTTCCAGCTTCATATAGAGGAAGGGAATATAAATGCAGCTATCAATATGGGAAATAACCTTTTAAAACAACCGATAAAGAAAAAAGGAACAAAAGCTTTACGAATGGAAGCTGAAGTTTTAGAGTTTCTTCATAAAGAAAAGAATATAAAGAGAACACAATAAGTATTTAAGTAAGTCGTAAAAATTAAATTATACTAAGCAGTATGGGTAAAATTTATATAGAGTTCCGTACCAACTGCAGCCAAGGCTCTATTAGTGGCATCCATCAGGGTTTGTGTGGAGAAATAATCCGTCGGCCTGAGCCATTTGCCCTTGAGGATACGCCACAGTGTCTCAGCAATGTTTAGATGCGGGCTGTATGGTGGCAGAAAGAACAGAAAAAGACCGCGCTTCTCCCATATCGGTCTGAGTTCAGAAATGAGTTTGCACCGATGTACCTTGGCATTGTCCAGAACAACGAATGTTTTCTTACCAATGCGAAAGGAAAGTTGGTCGAGAAAGTCGGCAACCTTATCTGCTGTTATGCTTTCACTTGTGGAGAATCCATCATAACGGTTGTTTCGGTCAATCATGCCGAAGATGTTGTGTTTCGGTTCATTCAGCGTAAACCTAGAGACATAAATTCCTCATTCTTCCTGGGTGATACGTTCTTCCTTCATGGTTTCACTATCCAACAACGGCCATTCTTCCTGAGTGAAAGGAAATGTCTTCTCTGTTTCTCCATCATCTGCCAATAAAGTAATCGGAGTCTTTAATGGGAACTTGATACGAGTATATTGGAAGGCTGCACTGGAAGTAAATTGTTCCAGAAACAATTTGAAATCTTCACCGTCTTGCATAGTCAGTTCACCATCAACTTTTGCCCTGGAACTATTACCGCAGGAAATCAGAGAAACACCTGCAAGCAACCTCATAGCCAGCAAGCAGCATACAAACTTTTTAGTTCTCATAACACGATATAATTTAAGAGTTTAATCGACACCGCAATGATAGTAACAAGTTTGGTTCTGCAATACTTTTATACATTAAATTACTGCCAATCAAGTTGCAAAAGGAACTTCGTTATCACGTTCAATATAAAGACTTTTAGAAAAATATCTGATTCCATTCGTTTACGTCCAAACCTACCAAACACTATAATTTAGAATAATGTACGTTTTCATCCTAATAATGTACTATTTATTCATACCTAAATACTTATTTCTCCTGTCCTTTGTAACAGATAAACAAACAATATCCTTTAATAGTATAATACGATGAAAACAATTTGCTCCGTATTTTTACTTCTCTTGTTACTCGGCTGTACATCATCCAGTGAAAAACTAGCATGGGAAATAGCAAACAATTCATCTATAATACAGAATGGATATGGTAAATGTGACGATAGAACTGCATTAGTCACTATGGCCTTACAGCCAGTAGGAATTCCTGTCGCATTTGAATTTGTACTTTATTGGAGAAGCAACAACAATGGACATTCTTTGGTTTCAATCATATTACCAGACAACAAAATATATCTTTCAAAACAGAGACAAACAAGCAAACGGAGATTATTACTTATCACGTACCTCCCCCCCCAAAAAAAATATATCGTAAGATGTATTCAGTAAGAGAAATACAACCAGACAGCAAACATCTTGAAAAAATAGTATAAATATGAAAGGAATATTATTAGTTTTAGCACTATCTTGCATCTTTGCTTGCTCGTGTCCTCACTATTTTAAAAGAAATAAGGTGTCAACGATGGATTTACTGACTCGAAAGAGTTGGTATTTAACGAAAGGAACATCACCCAATATTATATATAAAGTAACATATAATAAACAAATGACCAAGTCACGCCTCTGGTTCAAAAATACTAATCCTAAAAAATACCCTAATGTCGAAAGAAACTTCACCGGTTCAGTCAAGTATTATTTGTCAGACTCAATAGAAAGTATTTTTAAACCTGACAAAGTAGGACAAAAAAAGTATGGGAATTATATCATACATGAGAATGGAAGCGTTACAGAAATAGTAAAGCTAAATTGTGACACGTTGATTACAAAAGGTATTCATCCTGATACAGCGATTTACATTGGATATGGCCCATTGCTATACATTACAAAACCATAAAAACGATGTGACTATAATTGTTCTATGCTAAGAGTACAACTTAACATAATAGATATGAGGGTGTGTCAAAATTCCCTTTTTGAAGAAATGACCCCTGCTATAGCTATCTGTGGCAGGGGTAAATCTTTATATTCAGGCATTATGACACACCCTCATTCTATTTGGTACCAGAGAATAAATTCAACTTTTTGAAGTTATCCAATGGAGTGCATATTGTTTATGTTATTGGATAGCAAGAATATTTTCACAAAAACAACAATGGTGCTGGTTTCCTTATCTTCCTCAGAAAAGAATACATGCATTATCAAGCACAATATTTCAGGTTACATACACATTCGCCGTATGCAATGTCAGCGGATAACATCACTTATCCGCATAACTATTCACTAGAACTACAAGAAAGTGAAAAAGCAGAAATATATTTGGAGAAACATCAGGCAGAATTACAACCAGTGCCAGGGCTATTAGATGTGTATGCTCAATATTATCACCTTCACTTTTCATCTTGTGTAAATCTATCTGTCTTAAAACAAGCTGCATTCATTCTTCCAAGTTCAGAATTGTACTGTGATTTAGAAGATTCCAATAAAAAGCTTAATCAAACAAACGAAGCAATTGCATGTTACGTTTTAGCTGGTGAACTACTTTTTCCTCAAATACTCATACCCAAATCGGCAGTACAGACACTTTCGCTTATCACAGTACTCTTTTCGCAATTGTATCAACGCCTGACTATCCGCCGCACTGAATACCGGAAGCCCGGCATCACTCCACGAACGGATGATATGATTATTCTCCGCTTTCAATTCTTCCAAAAAGCGTCCGGCACGTTCACACATTCGTTCATCCGCTTTGTGCAAACCGTAAGTATAAAGAAAAGGGACCACCGTATTAATGATTATCAGATCCTTGGAACGCTCTCCCATCGTCTTTATCTTTTGTGAAGAAAGTCGCCCGAATAAATAATGATTCTCCCAATAGGGAGACGTACGTGTATCCAATAAAGTTCTCACATCCGTCAAAGTATCCGCCTCCAATAAACGTGAAAACAACTTATCCCCTTTCTGATAGAGATAGGCCAACTGTGCCAGACGAATATGCGGAAAGTTTTCCGGACGAAGCCGAAGAAAACGCCATAAGGTGGCATCCATCCCCTGCCCGATTTCAAACTTCCGCTGCAAATAATGGAACTCTCTGCAGAGACGAAGACTATACTCGTCTTCCTGTCCTTTTTTCAAGAATGTCTCTTCCAGCAACCCTGCCAAGCCATAGAAAAAAGCCTCTATCTGAAACAAATTATTCCGGTGCTTATCCATCGCACGAAACGGCAGCAAGCCCGCCCACGTTTCAAAAGCTTCTCCATTCAAGCCGAAACCGAAATTACGGGCAAGAGTGATAAAGAAAGCATCTTCCCAATTACGGTTACATCGCTCGAGGCGCTGTGCTATCAATTGTGCTTTCTGCTCTAAACGTTCCGTTTGCAAAGCAGTCAGCCAGGAATGAACGGTCAGTTTAGGAAGAGAGGCAAGGATGGGATAACAAGCCGGATACTGATCGGATACACAAAGTTCATGGTAATGTAGCTGCACATTTTCCGGACAAGTCAGCAATAGTTGTGGTATTTGCTCACCGTTGGTACGGGTTACTTCCGTATCCACCTCGCTCACCACATGGAGAATCACAGAATCGTAGGCTTTGTCACAATGATGCCTGTGGCGGAACCAGTCGGAAGAATATGTATGTATTTCGATATTTCCCACCCATACGATGCCGTCAATCTTCAGTTTCGCGTTGAAAAAGTCGGGACCGGCATTGGGATTTTGCAGACCGGCATCAATCACTTCTACCGGTAAGCCATGGGTGGTTTGCAGTACTTTCAGGGGAAATAATTTATGTTTCCACACGTAGTGGAGAAGATGTTCCATGTTAACAAGACGTTAATGTACACTGCAAATATAATAAAAATCTTATCTTTGCGACTATTATTTTGAATATAAGTCAGAAAACAATGAAAATAGCACTGATCGGTTACGGAAAAATGGGCAAAGAGATAGAAAAGGTTGCCCGGAATCGCGGACATGAAATCGTCTGCATCATTGATATCAATAATCAGGATGACTTCGAATCGGAAGCTTTTAAATCGGCCGATGTAGCCATTGAGTTTACCAATCCGATGGCGGCTTACAGCAATTATATGAAAACGTTCAAGGCAGGCGTGAAACTGGTATCCGGAAGCACCGGATGGATGGCCGAACATGGTGAAGAAATCAAGAAGCTCTGCACGGAAGAGGGTAAAACACTCTTCTGGTCGTCCAACTTCAGCCTGGGAGTCAGCATATTCTCTGCTGTCAACAAGTATCTGGCTAAGATTATGAACCAGTTCCCCACTTATGATATCACCATGAGCGAGACACATCATATTCATAAACTGGATGCCCCTAGCGGAACAGCCATCACATTGGCAGAAGGCATTCTGGAAAAGATGGACCGTAAGGACAAATGGGTGAAAGGAACTTTCCTTGCACCGGACGGAACCATTAGCGGAACCAACGATTGCGCGCCTAATGAACTTCCTATCGCCTCTATCCGCGAAGGAGAGGTATTCGGGCTCCATACCATTCGCTATGAATCTGATGTAGACAGCATCACTATCACGCATGACGCCAAAAGTCGTGGCGGATTTGTATTGGGAGCCGTATTAGCTGCCGAATATACCGCCACACACGAGGGTTTTTTGGGCATGAGTGATTTATTCCCATTTTTGAACGACTAAGATTTCAAGAACCTAGTTCCAAACAAATATAAGATTATGAAACAAGCCACACGCGCACAATGGATCAAATTCACCATTGTTATTCTACTTTATCTCGTCTTCCTACTCTGGGTACGGAGTTGGTGGGGATTGATTGTTGTTCCTTTCATTTTCGATATTTATATCACAAAGAAAATACCCTGGTCTTTTTGGAAAAAGTCGAAGAATCCGGTTGTCCGTAGTGTGATGAGTTGGGTGGATGCCATCGTTTTTGCATTGGTTGCTGTCTACTTCGTCAATATCTACATCTTCCAGAATTACCAGATTCCTTCCTCTTCGCTGGAAAAATCATTGCTGGTAGGCGATTTCCTGTATGTAAGCAAGATGAGCTACGGTCCCCGCGTACCGAATACTCCGCTTTCTATGCCGTTGGCACAACACACGCTGCCTGTCTTCAATACCAAATCGTATATCGAGTGGCCACAATGGAAATACAAAAGGGTACCGGGTTTCGGCAAAGTGAAACTGAATGACATTGTTGTCTTCAATTTCCCGGCAGGAGACACGGTGGCAGTAAACTTCCAACAGACAACGGACTTCTATACGCTGGCTTACGGTGAAGGACAACGTATCTACTCCAAACAGATTGAAATGGATAGCCTGACACGTTCACAGCAACGCGCGATCTACGATCTCTACTACGCTGCCGGACGTAAACAGATTCTGAACAATCCGCGTACTTACGGTAAAGTACTATGGCGTCCGGTAGACCGTCGCGAGAATTATGTGAAACGTTGTGTCGGCTTGCCCGGTGATACATTGCAAATTGTAGAAGGACAGGTGATGATTGACGGTAAGGCGATTGAGAACCCCGAAAACCTGCAATTCAACTACTTCGTACAGACTACCGGCCCGTACATTCCGGAAGATATGCTCCGTGAATTAGGTATCAGCAAAGATGACACCATGCTGATAGAAGACTCCGGCTGGGAAAACGGATTGCTGGAAATGGGACTGGATAGCCGAAATGCACAAGGTAAACTGAATCCGGTATATCATCTTCCATTGACTAAAAAGATGTATGACACCCTCCTTGGCAATAAAAAGCTAATCAGCAAAATAGTAATGGAGCCGGAAGAATATGCCGGACAGATGTACCCGCTGAACCTTTATACCCAATGGAACCGCAACAATTACGGTCCGGTCTGGATTCCTGCCAAAGGAGCTACCATCACCCTCACAGAAGACAACCTGCCTATCTATGAGCGTTGCATCGTAGCCTACGAAGGCAACAAACTGGAAGTGAAATCGGACGGCATCTACATCAACAGTGAAAAGACCAATGAATATACCTTCAAAATGGATTATTACTGGATGATGGGTGACAACCGCCACAACTCCGCCGACTCCCGTTACTGGGGTTTTGTACCCGAAGATCACGTAGTGGGCAAACCGATTGTCGCATGGCTGTCGCTTGACAAAGACCGTGGATGGTTCGACGGCAAGATTCGCTGGAACCGCCTCTTCAAGTGGGTAGACTGATAAATGTACGGATAGCATAGAGTGATAAGGTGATAAAAGTCGATGAACATTCGTAAATTCAAATGGATATTAGCAATTGTCGGAGCAGTAGTCGTAGTACTTCTGCTCCGGGGATTTGCTTTTACGTCCTGTCTTATCCCTTCCATCGGTATGGAGAATTCCATTTTTCAGGGTGAACGCATCCTGGTCAACAAATGGAGTTACGGGCTGCGGATTCCTTTCATGTCGCTTTTCTCTTATCACCGCTGGTGCGAGAGCCCTGTACGCCGGCAAGATATTGTAGTGTTCAATAATCCTGCCGGAATCCGGCAACCTGTCATCGACCGCCGGGAAATCTATATCAGCCGTTGTCTCGGAGTTCCGGGAGATACGTTACTGGTAGATTCCCTTTTCTCTGTTATTTCTCCGGAGGTGCAGTTTAATCCGGATAAGAAAAGACTTTATTCGTATCCCGCTTCAAAAGAAAACCTAATGACATCACTCATGCACACTCTTTCCATCACCAACGACGGATTGATGGGAAGTAATGACACTATCCATGTGCGCAGTTTCAGCCGTTACGAATATTATCTGTTGGAACAAGCTATAAGTGGAAAAGAGAGTTTTATCCAGCCTTTGTCAAGCAAGGAAGATGCTGAGCCGAATCCGCTGATTGTTCCCGGGAAAGGGAAATTTATCCGGGTATATCCCTGGAACATAACTTTGTTGCGGAATACTCTCGTAATGCACGAAGGCAAACAGGCAGAAATCAAAGACGACACTCTTTATGTGGACGGCAAACCAACACAACACTGTTATTTCACCCAAAATTATTATTGGATGGGCTCTAACAATGCCATGAACCTGACCGATTCACGGCTCTTCGGATTTGTTCCGCAAGACCATATCATTGGAAAAGCTTCCATCATTTGGTTCTCTAAAGAAAAAGGGACAGGCTTGTTTGACGGATATCGATGGAACCGTTTCTTCAGAACGGTGAAATAATCTTCCGGATCATAAAGAACAAACCCTCCACAATATCCTTAATAATAGAACCTCCTAAACGAATTAAAATGAAAGAAATGAACATAGCTTATTTATCTTCAGCCTATCTCGCTCCCATCGAATATTATACCAAACTACTGGCTTATGATAAAGTGTTTGTAGAACAATACGACCATTATATAAAACAAACCTACCGCAACCGGTGCACCATTGCCGGTCCATCGGGTGAATTAGTTCTTTCCATCCCGACCGTAAAGCCCGATACATTGAAGTGTCCAATGAAAGATATCCGCATCTCCGACCACGGCAACTGGCGACATCTGCATTGGAATGCCATCGAATCGGCCTATAACAGTACCCCTTTTTTCGAATATTACAAGGACGATTTCCGTCCCTTCTACGAAAAGAAATATGTTTTTTTAATCGATTTCAACGAAGAACTCTGCCGGATGATCTGTGAATTGATCGATATTCACCCCACCATTGAGCGTACTTCCGAATATAAGATGGAGTTTGCTCCCGGAGAATTCGATTTTCGGGAAGTCATTCATCCGAAAAAGGATTTCAGGGAAATGGATACAGAGTTTGTTCCACAATCTTACTATCAGGTTTTTGAGTCCAAACTGGGTTTCCTGCCTAATTTGAGTATCATAGACTTGTTGTTCAATATGGGACCGGAAAGTCTGTTGGTACTAAGCAAGCATGACAAATGAGGATAATTGTTGATACAAATCTATGGATTTCACTCATGCTAGGACGCAAGATTGCAACGATGTGTACACTGGTAAGTGTCTCCGCGATTCTATATAGTGTGCTAAAACAAACAAATAACCGCACTACAAATTTGGGCAGAGAGTAGTGAATCAGCTGTAGCAGTGTTCATTACACTCGCCATTCTTGAAAGACTGTCCTCCCGTTAGTCAAACGTATTCGGTTTTATAAGATTTTTGTTTGCGATCATTCATACTTGTCTTGTATAAAGTTGGTTCGTTCTCTTGCTTCATATTTCGGTTGCTCTATTCCGTTCCGCTTGCCACTTTCAATACACTTCAGTAGCCATGCCATGTTCTGCCCCAATACACGCATGGTTTGCAGTCCTTCTTTGTCCTTTCGCACATCTTCAGGAGTAAACCCATGTACCGAATTCCAATATTGGGAAGAAACAATCGGCATGTTGCAGATGGTGAAATATTGATTCAGTTGTTCGAAAGTGGCAGAAGCCCCTCCACGACGACATGAAACCACTGCCGCACCGACTTTCCCCGCCATTCGATTTTCAGTGGCATAAAATATCCGGTTCAGAAAAGATACAAGTTGGCCTGTTGGTCCGCTGTAATAGACAGGCGAACCAATAACGATGCCGTCAAACTCCTCCAACCGTTCTTGTATATCTTTCACCAAATCATCACGGAAGCAATGTCCTGTTTTCATACAGATTCCGCAAGCAATGCAACCTGCTATCGGTTTCTTGCCCAAATAGAGCAACTCCGTTTCAATACCGTTCGCCTGCAAGGTCATTTCCAATTCATGCAAGGCAGTATAAGTGCAGCCCTCTTTATTAGGGCTGCCATTGATAAGCAATACTTTCATTGGGCTTAAAATTTATGAGCCAGTTCTGCCGCTTGTTTGCAACCGTCTGTCTTGTCAATGTCACCTGCTTCCAGTACACCTGGTACAAGCACTTCTCCCACCATTTCCCATTTGAGCAGGGCAGCAGAGCGTTGAAGTGGTATACGGACACCATCCATTACCGTCAAATCATCTTCTTCGCAGCAAGTTATCAAACCATATTTCTTACCGGAAATCTCTTTGCCGGCTATGCAGAATGAATAAATACGATCTATCACTCCTTTTATCTGTGCCGGAATAGAGTACCAATAGACAGGCATGGTAAATACTACTACATCAGCTTCAAGAATGGAAGGCGCAATAAGGTTAAAATCATCGTCAAAAGAACACGCCTTGCCTGTTTTGAAGCAAGTTTGGCAGGCATGGCAACCACCTATCTTCATAAACGCGGCATCAAATCGCTTTACCGTATGTCCACATTGCTCGGCTTCCCGAATAAAAGCATCCGTCATGGCAAAACTGTTGCCATGCTTACGCGGGCTTCCTGTAACAACCACTATTTTCATCTTTCTCCTCACTTATTTTTGTATCGTATTAGAGTTCTGATTATAGGCTTTTGCTACACATTTCCATACCCCGTCCATCTTCATTAGCAGAAGATAATCGGTAAAATCAATGCGCCCACCCCATTTTTCTTCCAACACACGAACAACGGCAAGGGTTTCCTCTACATCTACCACATCAACACGTGCCTTAAAGCCATCTCCCGCACCGACCGTATCTACATTCCTATAGAATTGCTCGATGCTTCCATGCTCCAACTTGCCGTCCAAATAGCCGAACAGCACGGCTTCGTCAATGAACAGTTCCTTGGCATACTTGCTATTGCCTTCTGCCACGCTTTTCACGAATTTCAAAGCAGCCTCTTCCACCGCCTTATATTCCTCAATACACGCTCTCATAATTATTTATTGTTTAATATGTTATTAATTGTTGCAAAGCTACCAGATAGTTTCCATACGTACAAGTACTGAAAAATTATTCATATACTGAAAAATTATTCGGTATATTACAGTTTAGAGTTATTATCACTATCTTTGTATTATAATAGTTTAAAAACGGAAAGTTTATGTACGAAAGAAAGATACCTGTTGATTTGGATTGTCCTTTACGGATGACCATGAGCTTGATAGACTCGAAATGGAAGTCTTGTATATTGGATGAATTACGCCACAAGCCGTTACGCCCAAGCGAACTCCACAAACAATTTCCCGAAGCCACGCCCCGTGTGCTTGACCTCCAACTGAAAGAATTGGTGGAAGACGGATTGGTTTCCAAGACAATCTATCCTGAACTGCCACCCCGTTCAGAGTATGCCATTACCCCTTTGGGAATTACGTTAATCCCAATCATAGATGCAATGATTGAATGGGGTAACAAAAATACGGAACTGTTTGAAAAGAAATATGGTAAACAGGTATAATATTCAGAGAGTTCTACAATATATTTAGAGAGAGTTATTTAACATTTTTTCTTTCGAAACACTTCTACCTGTTCAGCGATAGCTTCGTTCTGGTATATCCACGAGATGGATAAACCCTACCCAAGCAAATTGCCATTCCCCGTCCCGTTTGATATACAAATCCAAGCCTTTTGGGGCTAATCTGGTCAAGTTTGGCAATTGGTAATTGTCAGGAACGTCCATTTAGCTTTTATCACTGAACTGTTCGTTGTGAAAGAAAAAGATTATTTATAAATCAATGTGGATAAATATTCCTCTGCAAACATCTCATTGGCCACTTCCAACAATATCTCAGCTGTTAGCTCCTCAATACGCTTAAAGACAACCTCGGATGATTCATACTTATGGTAATGCAGGAACGTTTTCGCCATCCCTAACGCATTATTCTCAAAGTTATCGGACGCCACTCCGATTTGTCCAATCAATTGCTTCTTCGCTGCTGCCAACTGGGAGGAAGTCATCTTTGTATCGCGCATCCGCTTTAACTCCTTATAGGTCAATTTCAGACAAGTATCCATGTCATCCACATCCGTCCCGAAATAAATACAGAAAGCTCCCGTATCCGTATAGGAAGTCAGGTTGGATTCGACAGTATAAACCAGTCCTCTGCGTTCACGAAGGGACACATTCAGTTTACTATTCATTCCGGGACCTCCAAGAACATTATTCAGCAAATAGAGTGCAGTACGCTTGTCATCATACGCATTATAGCCACGACTACCGATCATGACATGTGCCTGATGTGTATCTTTGGAGACTGTCAAATGTTCCGGCACATACAGGGATGGAGGTGTACGATGATTCTCGACCTTCACACCAGGAATATCCGACAGGTATTTTTCTACCAAACGAATGATTTTCTTGAAATCATACTGTCCCTGAACAAAAAACACCATATTTCCCGGTTGGTAAAAACGACGGGTAAACGATAGAACATCTTCCGTGCGGAAAGTCCGCAGAAGTTCCGGTTTACCAAGAATATTTCTTCCCAGTGGATGATTGCGGAAGATCATGTCTTCGAAATCATCAAATATCAGTTCCGACGGAGTATCTTCATACGACTGGATTTCATCGATAATGACCTCTGTTTCCTTTTCTATCTCATGCTGCGGAAAGGTTGAATGAAATACAATATCCCCCAACAATTCAAGCGCACGTTCGAGATGTTCTTTCAGGAAAGCGGCATAGACAACAGTCTCTTCCTTATTTGTATATGCATTCAGATCACCACCTACATTCTCCATCCGGTTAAGGATATGCCAGGCTTTCCGTTTCTCCGTTCCCTTAAAAATCAGATGTTCGACAAAATGGGCCATTCCCTGCTCATTCTCCGCCTCATCACGGGTTCCGGCATCAATCGCAAAGCCACAATAAGCAACTTTTGAGAGGGTTGGTTCATGAATAATACGCAATCCGTTGGGCAATGTATATTCGTTACCTTGCATCGTTTTATACTTCCTTATTGAATTAATGCCACAAAAATACAATAAAACTTATTGCTGTTTATAGAAAATTGCAGATATTTGTAGACTATAACAGCAACAACGTATATGGAAAAGATAGGAATATTCTGTTCTGCCTCCGACAACATTGACAAAATGTATTTCGAAAGCGCCAGCCAGATAGGCAAATGGATGGGGCAGACAGGCAAAACCTTGATATATGGAGGAGCCAGTCTCGGATTAATGGAATGCCTAGCCCATGCCGTGAAAGAAAATGGCGGTAAAGTCATTGGAGTAGTTCCTGCCAAACTGGAAGAGAATGGCAAGGTAAGCACTCTGTTAGATGAAGAAATTCATACCCGTAACTTAAGTGACCGCAAGGATATTATAACGGAGAAATCGGAGGTATTGGTTGCACTTCCCGGAGGCATCGGTACCCTTGATGAGATTTTCCACGTAATAGCCGCTGCCTCTATCGGATATCACCGGAAAAAGGTCATTTTCTACAATGAACATGGTTTTTACAACGAGCTATTAAAAGCACTCCACACTTTGGAAGACAAAGGTTTTGCACGACAGCCTTTCTCAACCTATTACGAAGTAGCAAACACATTGAATGAATTAAAAGAAAAAATAAACTGATCCTATATGATAGACTCCATTAAACAACTTTTGCAACAGGAAGCACAAGCTGTGCTCAACATCCCTGTAACAGATGCTTATGAAAAAGCCGTACAACTGATTGTAGAACAAATACATCAGAAAAAGGGAAAACTGGTAACTTCCGGTATGGGAAAAGCCGGACAGATTGCAATGAACATTGCTACGACTTTCTGTTCCACCGGTATTCCATCCGTCTTTCTGCACCCCAGTGAAGCGCAACACGGGGATTTGGGTATCCTACAAGAAAACGATCTACTTCTGCTGATCTCTAACTCTGGCAAGACACGTGAAATTGTGGAATTAACCCGCCTGGCTCATAATCTGGACCCGGATTTGAAGTTTATCGTCATCACCGGAAATCCGGACAGTCCGTTGGCAAAAGAAGCTGATGTCTGCCTAAGTACCGGCAAGCCTGCAGAAGTCTGTGCGTTAGGGATGACTCCCACTACATCTACCACCGCCATGACAGTGATCGGAGATATATTGGTAGTGCAGACCATGAAGAAAACCCAATTTACCATAGAAGAATACTCAAAACGCCACCACGGCGGTTATCTGGGAGAAAAATCAAGATCACTATGCGAAAAGTAATCGGCATCGGAGAGACAATCCTTGATATCATCTTTCGAGGTGACCAGCCTTCCGTTGCCGTACCGGGAGGTTCTGTATTCAACGGCATTGTCTCATTGGGACGAATGGGGATAAACGTCGGTTTCATCAGTGAAACCGGAAATGACCGTGTAGGCAATATCATCCTGCAGTTTATGAATGAGAATCATATCCCGACTGATCATGTGAATGTATTTCCGGATGGGAAATCACCCGTGTCTTTAGCATTCCTGAACGAGCAGAGTGATGCTGAATACATCTTCTATAAAGACTATCCGAAGCAACGTCTGGATGTTCTGTTTCCAAAACTTGAGGAAGATGACATTGTTATGATAGGTTCTTATTACGCACTGAATCCGGTTCTACGGGAGAAGATTCTCGAATTACTCGACCTGGCACGTGAAAAGAAAGCCATTATCTACTATGACCCGAATTTCCGTTCTTCACACAAGGACGAAGCCATGAAGCTGGCCCCGACCATTATTGAGAATCTGGAATATGCGGATATCGTACGTGGTTCTTTAGAAGATTTCCTCTATATGTACAACATGCAGGATATAGATAAGATATACAAGGATAAAATCAAGTTCTATTGCCCCCGGTTCATCTGTACTGCAGGTGGAGAAAAGGTAGCATTGCGCACCAATATAGTCAACAAAGATTATCCGGTAGAACCGTTACAGGCGGTCAGCACCATTGGAGTCGGTGACAATTTTAATGCAGGACTGATCTATGGATTCATTAAATATGATGTCCGATACCGCGATCTAAATAACTTGAATGAAGAAATCTGGGATAAAATAATCCAATGCGGAAAAGACTTTGCAGCGGAGGTTTGTGGAAGTTTCAGCAATTCGGTATCCGTGGAGTTTGCACAGAAATACAAGTGACATTACAAATAAGAATTTGAATACTTAAAGAAAAAAAATCATGAATAGTCTATTGCTTAATATTATTTGTGCTTTTGCCATTGCAAATGCAAATCCCAATACGGAAAAAGCACAGCAAACGCTGGATGCTCTGTACCAAAACTATGCGGCACCCAACACCTGTCTTTTACGTGAAAATTATCCTTTTGACCATCATAATGAAGTAACTTACCTGGCATCACAAGAGCAGGCAAAAAGACAAAATGAATACTCTTACCTCTGGCCATACTCAGGTACATTCTCTGCCGTGAACGCATTACTGGAAACAACAGGAAATAAGAAGTATAAAAAACTTCTGGAAAACAGAGTACTGCCCGGATTGGAAGAATACTTCGACAAAAAAAGAGAACCATTCGCCTACTCTTCTTATATAAGCAATCAACCGGCTTCCGACCGTTTCTATGATGACAACGTCTGGTTAGGAATCGATTTTACAGATTCATATCGCATAACAAAGAAACAGGCATATCTGGAAAAAGCCAAACTCATTTGGGAGTTCATCCTTAGTGGAAAAGACGATGTACTTGGCGGAGGAATCTACTGGTGTGAACAAAAGAAAGAATCCAAAAATACTTGTTCCAATGCACCGGGAGCTGTATTTGCTCTCAAGCTATTTCAGGCAACTCAAGACAAGACCTATTTAAAGCAAGGGAAAGAATTATATGAATGGACTAAAAAGAACTTGGAAGATCCGAAAGATCATCTATATTTCGACAACATCGCACTCAATAAGAAAATCGGCCGTGCCAAATTTGCCTATAACAGTGGACAAATGATGCAAGCAGCCGCCCTGCTCTACCAAATTACCAAACAGAAAAATTATCTGGAAGATGCTCAGAACATAGCAAAAGCGTGTCATAGATACTTTTTCACGCATTTTACCTCTCCGGATGGACAAACATTCCAATTACTGAAAAAGGGGAATATCTGGTTCACGGCAGTTATGCTTAGAGGTTTCATTGAACTTTATCAGATAGACCATAACAAGACTTATCTAACCGATTTTCAAAAAAGCCTCGACTATGCATGGGATCATGCCAGAGATGAACGGGGACTATTTCATACAGACTGGAGTGGAACAGATAAAAGCGAAAAGAAATGGCTTCTGACACAAGCTGCTTTCGTAGAAATGTATGGAAGATTAGGCAGAATCGATTTACAATAACCGCCTTTAATATTCCTCTTAGAGTGATCCTCTCCCTAGTAATTTCGTCAAATCCTCTTTCAACCTATCACCATTGTCTTGAAACGCTTTATTCATCGTGTTTGCAGAGCGGTGATAGGTTGTCACTAACCTATCACCTCATCTGTCACCTATCACCACCTATTTTTTGAAAGCCCGATTTGTTTCAAGATGTTTCAATTGCTTGAAACACTTTGTTCCAAGGCGCTGAACACTTTGTTCCAAGGCGCTGAACACTTTGTTTCAAAGCGCTGAACACTTTGTTTCAACACGCTGAACACTTTGTTTCAATAAGGTGGAACACTTTGTTTCAATCCTTAGCCAAGTGTTACACTACGGGAAACAAAATGTTGTGGGCAACAAGTATTCGAAAAGAGTATAAATATACACTCTTCGCTCAGGTGATAGGTGACAGATACGGGTGATAGGTTAGTGACAACCTATCACCGCTCTGTAAATACGATAAATAGGGAGTTTCAGGAAGTCGGTGATAGGTTGAAAGAGGATTTTCATTTTTATCTATGAGAGAATTGTGATTCCATCTCATAAATTGAGAGAACAAACACTCTTTAAATGAAGAAGCCGTGGTATCCTGCTGGAATAAATCGCAAATCGTAATTCGTAATTCGTAATTATTCGCTATCTTTGCGCTCGAAATAAAAGATATACAGAGATTTAATGAAGACATTTGAAGAGCTTGGTGTTTCTCCGGAGATACGTAGAGCAATTGAAGAAATGGGATACGAGAATCCCATGCCGGTACAAGAGGAAGTGATTCCGTACCTTTTAGGAGAAAATAATGATGTAGTAGCTCTTGCACAGACAGGAACAGGTAAAACAGCCGCATTCGGTCTGCCCCTGATCCAACAGATTGACGTAAAGAACCGAGTCCCCCAATCACTTATCCTCTGCCCCACCCGCGAGCTTTGCCTCCAGATCGCAGGAGATTTGAACGACTATTCCAAGTATGTTGACGGATTGAAAGTACTACCAGTTTACGGCGGCTCTTCCATTGACAGCCAGATACGCAGCCTGAAACGCGGTGTACATATCATTGTGGCTACTCCCGGACGTTTACTGGACTTGATGGAACGGAAAACCGTATCCCTGTCTACTATCCGCAACGTAGTGATGGACGAAGCGGACGAAATGCTGAACATGGGATTTACAGATAGTATCAATGCCATTTTAGCGGATGTTCCACAAGAACGCAACACTTTGCTGTTCTCGGCAACGATGAGTCCGGAAATTGCACGCATATCTAAAAAATACCTGCGTAATGCGAAGGAAATTACGATCGGTCGCAAGAACGAAAGCACCAGTAATGTGAAGCACGTCTCTTACACCGTACAAGCCAAAGATAAATTCGAAGCACTGAAACGCATCGTCGACTATTATCCGCAAATTTATGGTATCATCTTCTGCCGCACCCGGAAAGAGACACAGGAAATTGCAGATAAGCTGATGCAGGAAGGCTACAATGCCGATTCCCTGCATGGAGAACTTTCACAAGCGCAGCGCGACGCAGTGATGCAAAAGTTCCGCATCCGCAACCTGCAACTTCTCGTTGCTACTGACGTGGCTGCCCGCGGACTGGACGTAGACGATCTTACCCACGTTATCAACTACGGACTGCCGGACGATACGGAAAGTTACACGCACCGTAGCGGACGTACCGGACGTGCCGGAAAAACAGGAACCTCTATCGCCATCATCAATCTTCGTGAAAAAGGAAAGCTTCGCGAAATAGAGCGTGTCATCGGCAAGAAATTCACTCCCGGAGAGATGCCGACTGCGGCAGGCATTTGCCGGAAGCAGTTGATTAAGGTCATTGACGATCTCGAAAAAGTAAAAGTAAACGAAGAAGAAATCTCCGAGTTTATGCCGGAAATCTATCGCAAGCTGGAATGGTTGAGCAAGGAAGACCTGATAAAACGAATGGTTTCGCACGAATTCAACCGTTTCTCAGAATATTACCGCAACCGCCCGGAAATAGAACAACCGACCATTGAAAGCCGTGGTGAACGTACCGGAAGAGGTGCCCGCAAAGAAGGAGGCTTCGAAAAGAGAAGTCGGAAAGCTGCTCCGGGCTTCAACCGCCTGTTTATCAATTTGGGTAAAACAGACAGCTTCTTTCCCAGCGACCTTATCGGCCTGCTGAACAACAACACGCGCGGACGCATCGAGCTTGGACGCATTGATATGATGCAGAACTTCTCTTTCTTCGAAGTGCCCGAGAAAGAGGCAACCAACGTCATAAAGGCTCTAAGTCGTACCAAATGGAATAACCGCAAAGTGGTAGTGGAAGTATCCAATGAGGAGGGCGGAAAAGGACGTGAGAACGGTTCGGGTGAACGCAAAGGCGGTAAACGCTCCGGCAAAGGAGAAGAGCATGCGCCACGCAATGAGCATAAGGACGGAAAATCTAAGGATGCGTCTGCGAAAGGTCCAAAATCCGGCAAGAAGGAAAAACCAAGCCGTGCAGAGCGGGGATATACCAATGCCCGCGGTCCGAAAAAAGAGACGACTGGCAGAAATTCTTCCAGCAGGAAGAGCCCGACTTCAGTGAAGAGGGATGGGCACGCAGAAAACCGAAGAAGTAAATAAAAAGCAAGTAACCGATAGGATGTGTCAAACGCATTATGACACATCCTCATTTTTCTAATTACCGCTATTTTTCTAAGCTGTTCTCCTAAAAGTTTTACTTCCGGTCCTATCAGGGTGCATTGAATTTTTCCTTATCAATACTCCATCCATCACCACGGTAGCATATCGTTTTAATTACTATTTTTCATTACCATCTCTTGGTTTTATCTGGCTATTTTCAGTTCTTGTACAAGGTTGCCTGCCTTACCGTATTTCTCCATAATAAAAAGCATATACCGCACATCCACTCCGATGCACCGCTGCAAGTCTGGTTCAAAAACAATGTCACTGCTCATTGCTTCCCAGTTGCCATCGAAAGCCAGCCCAAGTAATTCTCCTTTGGCATTGAACATGGCACTGCCGGAATTGCCTCCTGTAATGTCGTTATTAGAAATGAAGCATACATTCATGTCTCCCTGCGTATTGGCATACCTGCCGAAGTCACCGGAAGAGAGCAAGTCCAACAACTCCGGCTGGACGGCAAAGTCAATATCACCCGCATGCTCCTTCACCTTCTCAAAGATGCCTTTCACAGTCGTGTAATAGCCATAAGTAGCTCCATCAAAAGGAGTATATCCCCCCACCGTTCCAAAACTCAGACGCATGGTGGAATTAGCATCCGGATAGAAATTACGATCGGCATACATACGACGCATGGCAGCATTGAACAAGCGTTCTCCCTGCTCTATCTGCTCGGAAGCTTCGGAAATGCTCTGATTCATCTCATAATATTTCACGATCAGGTCCAGACTTAAGGATACGGCAGGGTCTTCGAACAAATTATACGTTGTATCCCGCTCCAGGAAACGTTTCAAACCTTTCGGAGAAGTAATTTGAGACGTTGCATACAAAGAGTCCACATAAGCCTGAATATTTCCGTTGTAGAGCGTATCTATCTTTTCATACATAGCAGGCAGAAACTTTTTATCCACTTTCGTCTGATACTCTTTGAGCATGGCAGCAAAAACCTCCTTATCTATGGAAAGATCGAGATTATCATATTTCTCCAATAACTTCTTCATGCGGGCAATCACCAACTTCTCTTCAGCCTCAAAGTCGAAATTGAGAATTTCAATGGCAAGTTGCACCAACTCGGGACCATTGATAAACGATTCACCGAAATACGCTAACGCACGATTGGTTTCCCGACGATTGCCATAGCCCAACTCCAGAGAAGAGAATAAATGGATCAATTTTTCCCTCTCTTCCGGACGAGACAGAATCCAATCACGGAGCACAGTTTCCGCCGCCCTTTTCTTATCCAGCACTTTCAGGTGCCTGATGGCTTTATTTGTTCCGATGCTATTTTTCCAATAATTGGAGCTTTCGTCGTATTTGGAAGCATATTTGATACGAATATCCGGACGACGGTCCATCTCCCGCTTCCATATCGCTTGTTTCACTCCCCGTACATCAATCATCGCCTGATTGATTCCATTCATCATTTCTTCAATACCATACGAGGAAAGGGATCGTTCCGTACTTCCCGGATAGCCGAGTGTCATACAAAACGAACCTTCTTTGTATCCATCCAAAGAGATGGGAGCTACATATTCAGGGTGGTAAGGGACGTTTTCCGGAGAATAATCCGCCGGTTCGTTCTTGGTGTTGGCATAGATACGAAACACACAGAAATCGCCCGTATGACGCGGCCACATCCAATTATCCGTATCCCATCCGAATTTCCCGACAGAAGAAGGAGGGGCAAAAACCAGACGGACATCATTATAATCACGGTAAACGGAAAGCCAAAACTCATTACCTGCATAGTAAGCATCTACAATACCGGTCAGCGTAGAGTCTTTTTCGGAAACTTCCATGCCAATCACATTCATAATCGAATCGACAGCCACCCGACGCTCCGCTTCCGTTTTAGCATACTTGGCGGCAGACAATACCCGTTTAGTAACATCTTCCGTACGAAGCAGGAAACGAACATACAACTCCGGATTGGGCAGTTCTTCGTCGAGGCTACGCGCAAAGAAACCATCTTTCAGATAATCATGTTCCACTGAAGAATGTTGTTGAATACTGCTGAAACCACAATGATGATTGGTAAACACCAAACCGTCTTCGGAAACAACCACTCCCGAGCAGAAACCTCCGAAGCTCACAACAGCATCTGCCAGACATGGTCTCTTCGGATTATATATTTTATTTACAGGCATCCGCAAACCAAGTTCCTTCATCACCCGGTCCGTCTGTTTATTCTTTCGAAGATTTCCCAACAGCCACATTCCCTCATCGGCAAACACATTCGACAGACAGAGGGAAAAGACTATCAAGGCAGTTAGTCTGAATTTCATGCTATTATTTTTAGATTCATTATTCAGTAATCAGCCTCAACTTTTTCGCACCGACACGGGCTTTCAGCCATTCGCTTATTTTCTCTTTTTCGGCAACAAACGGATGTCTGGCGAATTTCAAAACAGCCAATGTCACGGTATCCGTCTTCATCGAGTCAACCCGTACTTCGAGCGAACGAGTGATGGAAAGCGTAGTGACAGAAGGATAAAGCACCTTCAATTCGGGCACCAATGTACGGCTCATAGCATCGTACGTTTTATATTGCTCCAGTGTTGTTTCCAGTTGGGCAATCTTTACGCCCTGCTGCTGAAGTCGTCGCTCACTGTTTTTATAGAAGTCTTCCATCACCATGGCACGGATAGAAGACACGTCTACCGCTTCATTGTTCATACCCTGCAATACAATCAGTTTCGTATCTTCCAGCTTATAGTCTTTCATCTTGCTACGGGCAATGGAGATCGAGGCTTCGGGTACTTCAGCACCAATCAGAACCACCCGTACTTCCTTATGTTCATAACTGATTTTTTTATCAAGCACCTGCGTATTATCGAAGTCCAACTGCTCGTTTACAAAACGATTGGCCGCCGCTTCATAAAAGGTACTTTTTATGATTCCAAAAGTCAGATAAACAGCAGGGCACATGGTGAGTACGGCAATCAGAACAATGTATTTGCGTACAGTCTTCTCGCGGGTTTTGTCTACAAACTCTTTCCGTTGGAAATGCATCACGCGAACTCCGAGAAAGGTAGCCAGACTGATAAATACGGAATTGATGAAGTAAAGATAAAAAGCTCCCAGAAAATAAATAAGATTACCGGATGCCAGTCCGTAACCTGCCGTACAAAGCGGAGGCATCAATGCAGTAGCAATGGCAACACCCGGAATCACATTTCCTTTTTCCTTGGTAGAGAGAGCCACCACACCAGCCAATCCACCAAAAAGTGCGATGAACACATCATAAATAGTGGGCGATGTGCGTGCCAGCAACTCCGACTGTGAACCGGCAATAGGGGCAAGAAGGAAAAAGATGGTTGCCGTCGTCACACTGAAAGCGGTGGTTATGAGAAAGCTCTTTAAAGAGCGTTTCATTAAATCAAAGTCATTCAGCCCGACAGACAGTCCCACTCCCATAATAGGTCCCATCAACGGAGAAATCAACATGGCACCGATAATAACGGCAGTAGAGTTCACATTCAAGCCAAGTGACGCCATAAATATGGCAAAAATCAGAATCCACAAATTGGCACCTTTGAACTCTACCCCCTTACGGATAGAATCCACTGTGGCCAGTTCGTTATCCTTATCTTTTCTCAAGTCCAGATATTCTCTCAGGAAGGACTTGATAGCAAACTTATTACGTTCATCTGTCTTCATATTCATTTCTTCTTTATAAATCGATTGATAACAGGAATCTGACTCAATGGCAAATCCTTTTTGATAATATAAGCTATAAATAGCAATAAGAGTACGGTACGGAAAGCAAGACGGATCACTATATTAGATATAGGAGCCTGCTCTCCAATAACGTAGAGTACAGCTGCCAGCAGAACATAAAGTCCGAGGCTCTTCAAATCATACCGAATCGGATATTCTTTCTGTCCTATCCAGTAAGATAGCAACAAGATGACTGCATAGCCTGCAACAGAAGCCCATGCCGAAGCAAGGTAACCGTAAATCGGAACAAACAGGATGTTCAACACGACAATAATAACACAACCAATCACCGAGAAGTAGGCTCCCCAATAGGTCTTATCTGTCAGTTTATACCAAAAGGAAAGATTGAAATAGATCCCTTTACAGATCTCTGCAAGCATTACAATAGCTACGACTCCCAGACCTTCCCAGTAGCCCCTTGCCACCAGATAACGCAACAAATCGAGATAGAACATGACAGCAAGGAAGGCCAGCAAGGAAAATATAAGAAAATACTTCATCGCAGCGGCATACATCTCCCGGTTGTCTCCTTCACGGTCTTTGCCAAAGACAAACGGTTCGTAGGCATACCGGAAAGCTTGCGTAAACATTGCCATTACCATCGCAATCTTGCTGGTTGCGGCATAGATACCCAATTGCACCAACCCTTCCTGCCGGTCTTCATAAAGAAACGGATATATCATCTTATCCACAGTCTGGTTTAGAATACCTACCAAACCCAAGACTAATACCGGGAAAGAATATACGACCATTCGTTTCAGCAATCCTCGATCCAACTGATAAGCAAAACCCGTCAATTCCGGGATAAAGAAGAACATCTGGACAACCGAGACAATCAGATTACTAATAAAGATATAGCCCACTAAATAATCCGGATCATAAAACCAGGAGATGGTCGACGGACAATGTACATTCAGCCACGGGCACACCAGCAGGAAAAATAAATTCAAGCCGATGCCACCAACGATAGAAAGCAGTTTGATGACTGCAAACTTGATGGGCCGTTTTTTATACCGTAAATAAGCAAAAGGGATGCATTGGAAAGAGTCTAAAGCTACCACAACAGCCATCATCGCTATGAACTCCGGATGATCGCCATAATCCAGTAAATCGGAAATAGGTTGCAGGAATAACAGGCAAAGGAGAACAAAAATCAAAGAGACCCCTCCTACCGATAACAAGGAGTTGGCATATACTTTCATCGGGTCTTCTCCCGATTTATTGGCAAAACGGAAGAATCCCGTTTCCATACCGAACGTAAGCAGTACAAGCATCAAGGCTGTAAATGCATAAACGTTTGATACCACTCCATAACCTCCGGTGGAAGCCGGCAATACTGCTGTATACAAGGGTACCAGCATATAGTTGAGGAATCGTCCGACAATACTACTCAACCCATAAATTGCAGTATCTTTAGCTAATGATTTTAGTCCAGCCATGTTTATTAATGATTATAGCTTCATCATCCGACTATGCTTTATAAAATTCTTTTATACCGTTTTTATCAGTCACTAAACAGTGTTTTCTGGCTGTTATAAAGACTTTTGCCCAAATGTTTATAGGCAAGTTCGGTCACTTCCCGTCCACGGGGAGTACGCTTCATAAACCCTTCTTTTATCAGGAAAGGTTCGTAAACTTCTTCAATGGTTCCCGCATCTTCTCCCAAAGCCGTAGCAATGGTAGTGATACCTACCGGACCACCTTTAAACTTGTCTATAATGGTGCAAAGTATCTTGTTGTCTATTTCATCCAGACCGTATTTATCGATATTCAGTGCTTCCAATGCAAACTGAGCGATCTCCGTATCGATAGAACCGGAGCCTTTCACCTGCGCAAAGTCACGTACCCGACGGAGCAAGGCATTGGCAATACGAGGCGTTCCCCGACTACGGGAAGCAATTTCCGATGCTGCACGTAGCGAACAAGGCACATCCAGTATGGATGCAGAGCGACGGATGATATTGCTCAAAATATCGTCATCATAGTACTCCAAATGAAGATTAATGCCAAAACGTGCACGAAGCGGAGCCGTCAGCAGACCGCTACGCGTAGTTGCGCCAACCAGCGTAAAAGGATTCAAATCGATCTGGATACTGCGTGCCGAAGGTCCTTTATCAATCATAATATCGATGCGGTAATCTTCCATGGCCGAATAAAGATACTCCTCCACCACGGGTGACAACCGATGAATTTCATCGATAAAAAGCACATCATTCGGTTCGAGGCTGGTTAACACTCCTGCCAGATCACCCGGTTTATCGAGTACCGGACCGGAAGTTACTTTAAAGCCAACTCCCAATTCGTTGGCGATAATATTCGAAAGAGTTGTTTTTCCTAATCCGGGAGGGCCGTGCAACAGCACATGGTCGAGTGCTTCGCCACGCAAACGTGCCGCCTTCACAAAAATGCGAAGGTTTTCCACCACCTTGTCCTGCCCGCTAAAGTCTTCAAAGCTTAACGGACGGAGTGCATTCTCGAAATCCCGTTCTTTTGAAGTAAGCTGATGTTCGCGTATGTTAAAATCTTCCTGTTCCATCTATTTCTTGAAAGTAGGGGACAAAGATAGAGATTTACATTCATTTTCAGTATAAGAAAGACGAAGATTTAGTTTATTTGAAACGTAATAACTACTTTTGCACTATCTATATACACGTTATCAACTATGGTTCTAAATTACATTTGGATAGGATTCTTCGTCATTGCCTTCATCATCGCTCTTATAAAAGTGATTGTTTGGGGAGACACGGAGATATTTACGGCTATCATGAACTCTACATTCGACTCCTCCAAAACGGCATTCGAAATATCGCTGGGACTCACAGGCGTACTGGCTCTTTGGCTGGGCATCATGAAAATCGGAGAAAACAGCGGACTGATCAATACACTGGCGCGCTTTCTCAGTCCGGTGCTTTGCCGACTGTTTCCGGATATTCCGAAAGGGCATCCGGTGTTAGGATCAATCTTCATGAATATGTCTGCCAATATGCTTGGCCTTGATAATGCAGCCACCCCATTGGGGCTGAAAGCGATGAAAGAACTGCAGGAACTGAATCCGAAAAAGGACACTGCTTCCAACCCGATGATTATGTTTTTGGTGATTAATACCTCCGGGCTCATCATTATTCCGATCAGTATCATGGTGTATCGTGCGCAAATGGGGGCTGCACAGCCTACGGATGTATTCATCCCTATTCTGATAAGTACTTTCCTTTCCACGCTGGTAGGAGTCATAGCAGTGAGCATCGCTCAAAAGATAAACTTAATCAATAGACCAATTCTCATTTTAATGGGTGTTATCTGCCTTTTCTTTTCAGGATTGATCTATCTGTTCCTAAGTGTATCACGGGAGGATATGGGCACTTACTCTACACTGATAGCGAATATTCTGTTGTTCAGTGTCATCATCCTGTTTATTTTGACGGGAGTCAGAAAGAAAATCAATGTATACGATTCGTTTGTAGAAGGAGCTAAAGAGGGGTTTACAACGGCTGTACGCATCATCCCTTATCTGGTTGCTTTTCTTGTAGGAATTGCAGTGTTCCGCACTTCGGGAGCAATGGATTTTCTGGTGGGAGGCATCGGCTATATAGTAGGATTATGCGGGGTTGACACGAGCTTTGTCGGAGCCTTACCTACTGCACTGATGAAATCACTGAGTGGCAGTGGTGCAAATGGTCTGATGATCGATACGATGAAAGAGCTGGGACCGGATTCGTTTGTAGGACGTATGAGTTGTGTCGTTCGTGGAGCTTCAGATACCACATTCTACATTCTGGCCGTTTATTTCGGTAGTGTGGGAATTGCCAAAACCCGTAATGCGGTAACCTGCGGCCTGATTGCAGATTTCTCGGGTATCATAGCCGCTATCTTAATCAGTTATTTATTTTTCTTTTAAATCATCACATTCAATTATGGCTGTAACTTATCAAACAGAAGGCGTAAAAATGCCTGATATCAAGAAACGTGAGACTACGGAATGGATAAAGACCATAGCTGCTTCTTATGGGAAAAGAGTCGGTGAAATCGCTTATATCTTCTGCTCGGACGAAAAGATTCTGGAAGTAAACCGCCAATATCTGCAACATGACTACTACACGGATATCATTACTTTCGATTATTGTGAAGGCGACCGTTTATCAGGTGACCTATTCATTAGCCTGGACACAATACGCACTAATGCAGAGCAATTTGGCACTTCATACGAAGAGGAACTGCACCGCGTCATTATCCACGGGATTCTTCACCTGTGCGGCATCAATGATAAAGGTCCCGGAGAACGGGAGATGATGGAAGCGGCTGAAAACAAGGCATTATCAATACGAAACGTGTAAGCAAGCCTCCACTCATTCCGCAACGGAACGAAGTACAACAGTCGGTCATATATCTCGCATTCCTTCTTTCCGGATAAGCCACGTTTCAACAGGTAGAGCGTGGGCTGCGCCTTCGGGGTGTAGGGCAGTATGCTGATGAAATCGACGAATGCCTGCTCGGTCATCTCCGGCCGATCGATCAGTACCGTGTCGGCAAAGTCGATTTCACATTGTTGTCGATGAATCAGTTCTCCGACAGAAGTACGACTTCATCCCCCTTCTGTTGTGCGGCAAACATTTCAGCCAAAGAGTTGTATCTGGCGTGGTAAACGCGTCCATCCCGTTCATAGTGGAATGCCACCGGGTACCCATACCAGTTCAGGGGGTATTCCTTGCGCAAGCGCAATTCGTACTGCCCGACGGAAGGGATGTTCACGGCACCGATGCGGTTGCTGTTGGTAGTACGCTCGAAAGCCACGAACGCATTGTCAGGTACCTCCTTCAGCGTACCGTCGTCGTCATCTCTGTATTTGATCGTTCCCTTGATCGATTCGTTGGTCACGCGGAACGTCTTGGCGTAGAACACCACCTTCTCCTCGTTGGAGGAGATGACAATGTCGCCCGCACTCACAATGCTGTTAACGATAAACGGCAGAGTTTTGCGTTCGCCGGTCTGGTCTGCCAACCCGCTATCGTCTTTGTTCGCTACATCGTCCGTACCGTACTGCCGTTCAGTATCCCGATTGATATCTGCCGTGTAAATGAAACGACCGAGAACCGAAGGGTCGGCTTTCAGCTTGGTTCCGTTCAGTTTATTTTCCGCCAGGCGCGACTCGTCGATCTTCAGCATCGGCGCATCGATGTAGATTTCGAAATGTTCTCCTCTGTCGAGATTGCCGAAAGAATCGGCAAATGGATGGACGGATACGGATTTACCGTTAAATCCCCTGTGATGAAAACTTGTCACATCTATGGCAATGTCCACTTTCTGTTCGGGCTGGTAGGTCCATGTAAGGGGCGTAATCTTCTCCGGGATGTCGTTTCTGGTCGAAATACGGTCGGGTTCCTCGGCAGCCCCCGCCCAATCCTTGTCGGCATACTTCACCCGTGCACCGAATCGGAACGGATTGTAGTTATACAGCTCGAATGTCGTGCTTCGGTAAATCTCACCTTTATACAGGCCTGCCTCGTTGGCATCATCCGGAGCAACCGCGGGATAATGGTTCAAGTTGGAAGCGATACGGACCACCTCGGCACTCTTGGCCCGGTTGGTGTACATGTCAAGGCGGTATTTACCCGTCCCGCCACTCGAGGACGATGGATTTTGTGGTTTGAACATCAGCATACGCCCGCCCTCCGGATTGTTCGCCTGCATCCACGCATCGGCCAGGGAATTATATTTCGAAAAGAGACAGTCGGGGGCAGTGATTTCACCGATTTCATAATTGTAATTGTTCAGATGCTGCGTGTAGAACAGGAACTCGTCATTCGCTTTGGCATTGATCGCTTTACCCTGCACGTCGCCCATCTCGTCTCCTACTTTCGTCCGCAGCTGCATGTCGAACTGCACGTGGGCGTATTTTTTCTGCGGCACAACGCAATAATACACGTATTCATCTTTTGCCAAATCGTTGGTGCTCGCAATCGCCGTGTATTTATCCAGATTTTCCACCGTTATGGAGTTGCGGGTGTCCGAGAATACGTAGGTACGCTTCATCGTCTCAAAATGTTCAGCCTCGATATAAAGCGTCCCCTCGTACCCCGAAGACTGCGTCAGGATATTCTCGAAATAGACACGCTGCACGCCGGGAGATTCGACCCTGTAGACAAACTTGTAGTCCGGAGCCTGCGGGATGACGCCGCTACTGTACCACTCCGTGTCACCCTTGCGGACTATGGGCAATAACATGCCCGATGCGGCACGTATATCCAGCTCGCTGGCGGTGATGTATACATTCATCGGGAAGAGCTCCTCGGGACAGGTCTCGGGTATAGTAAACATCAGCGATACGTGGGGACGGTCGGTCTTCGGATCGTCCGAATTTAGTCCTCCGTACACCGCCGTGCCGACCCACGAAGGGGCGAACGACTGTTTCTTGAGCAGAACGATCTTGATTTTACGTTGCAGCAGCCCGTGTTTCACGAGTAACGTCCCCTCCTGTTTCTCGTTACCCCCCAGAGAACGCAACGAGATGATGATCGTACCTTTACCGACACCGTTCTCGATTTTGAACCCGCCACCGATGCCTTGTGCCGCCACCGAGTTGTCCAGCCAGCTGATTTCGGGCTTGTCGGCTTCCGTTATCTCCGTTCCATTCTTGCCTGCAACGGTGTAGACAAACGTCCTCGTTCTTTCGCTTCCGATGTTGCTATCATCAAACACCTCATAGGTTTTATCAACCGTCAGGATGTAGTTTGTATCCTCCACTTCGTTCACGTCGTCGGAAATGGAGATCCAGACGTTGTTCGTGGCTGCTGCTGTCAAGGCGTCCTCGAAGGTAGGCTGTCCGAAGGAGAGCGCACCCGCGATGTGCAATATGTAGCGATGGTTTCTTCGCACCAGTATCTGGTCACCTTTTTCATCGACCAACATCACACGGTAGTACTTGTCGTCGGTCTCGCTTCCACCCGGGGCGTATCCGCGAATGATGATACTGACCGGATCATCGGAACGATTCTCCTGTTCGAAGATGTACTGGCTCGTGGCTGTGGTTACGTCCATGATATCGCTTTCCTTGGCATCCTTCTGCGGAAGCGTGACGAAGTCGTCGTTCATCCACTCGTCCAAAGTGAATGTGAAGCCCTTTTCCGGATGGTAAGGAGCCACCGTACCGAAAGCATTGATGTTGTAGGCCGCCATTCCCGTTACCACGATAGCACCGTTAGTCGGATTGTCGATGGTAATCAACGCATGGTTGCGGAGCATCGTTATCTTGTTTCCTTTATCCGCCATCTGGCTGGCAATAGTCGTTTTCGTACCCTCCGCATCCGGTGTGCAGGCGAAACGTGCCCAGTAGATCATGTGACCCGCCGAACCTTCGAGAAGAGCCATCACCTCAGACTCCGATTTGTTGCGGAAGTGGTCTTCCTTGAAGTCGTTCATGTTCTGGTTGGCGACGAAATGCACTCTCCGGGTATTTTCGGGTACTTCGGCAGTAAATGTACCCGCCATGTTACCGGTCGATGAAACAGTTGCCGAAACTGTCGTGGTGAAGAGTCCGTAGCCATCGAAACAGAACAGCGTCATGTTCTGCACGCCACCCCCGTCGGGATCGACCGCACGTGTCGAGACACTCTGTACCTCCGGAACCGGAATATCAGCATTGAACCGGAGCGCCACGTATCCTTTGCGGGCCTCGGGCAGCGTTTCCTGCCAATCGTCCTGCTGACAAGAGACAGACAACACTGCCACGGCGAGCAAGGATATCACTGTATGTATCGCTTTTTTTATCATATTCTTATTCGTTTTATCTGTTCTCCTTACTGATTAGCAGGCGTCTTGCCGTCGTAGGCATCGCGGATGCAGCGGATGGCAGGAGTTGCATTTGGATCTGCTGTGAGGATGGGTTTAAGTATGGGACCCGATGCAGACCAATAGCGATCACCACTAAGAACTTTATCCATGGACGCCGATTCATCCTGATATTTATAAATGATGTTTATTTCGGCTGCGGTCGGCAAGCGCCAGTCATCATAGATTACTCCGTTTCGTGAAACTTCTACATATTTTTCACAATGTTCTGCCACATCATTTACATTCATATCGGAATTTGCAAACACCCCTCCCAACTGCGATGCGATCATAAATGACGGAGACACTAACTGTGCGTTATCGGCATTTGGATCGGTTTTACCCTCCGTAATACGAGGACGTCCCAAAGTGTAATTATTGGATGTGGCAGTTATGAATACATGATACATACGATGATTTTTCATGCTCGCCCAGTCTTCTTCTGCGTATGTGTCATATCTATACTGCCGCTGCCTACCATATTCTCTAGATGTTTCTCGCCAATAATAATAGTCAACAGAGCACAAACCGTCATCTGTGAAGCCTTGCGCAACCTTGGAACCGAAAAAAATTCCATTATAATCGTTTGTACCATTGTAGTATTCGTTGCTTTTCCATGAATAGCTGCATCTCCAATTATTTGAGGGAACTTGTCGACTGGAATACCATTGCCCCTTAGTAATCTTCTTTCCTGCAAGCAATTCCCACGTGGTAACGCCACGGTTTCCGTCAGAAGCCTCGCTCACAAAGTCATCACGATAAGAATACCAGCCTTCGATATTCGTGATATATACAAGCGGATATTGGTCGACTTTCACCGTACGCATCATGCCGTCATCATTCTTAACCTCGATGTCGATGTAACGTATCGTATTATTCTCCGGCACAGGGCTGTATATTTCGATGCCCCCATTCAGACCCGCTTCGGGCGTGAGCGTTATCTCTATCTTGTTGCGAATGGTTTGGCTTACCTCCTGCTCCTTTCCGAATTTGTCTATATAATATGCCCTCGTGACCTTAGCAGTGACATCCGATGACGACACAAACCGCAGGGTCGTGTTATCGGTCGCGATGTTGTGCATCTCCATTTGAGTCCTGTTAAGTGTCAGATATGCCGGACGATCGCCCTCGCCACCAATATTGATAGTCCTTTCGGACCACTCCTGCACGTCGTACGCTATATTCTCCAGTTTGGCCGGAGCCGACGGAGCGGTACCTCCGGGCACGTTGAGCGTCAAAGAGACCTGGTAGCAGGTATTACGCTTCAGCTCACTGCCCTCACAGACCGGGATCTGATAATAGTTGCTCTCACATAGTACGGCATCTCCGTCAGGATTACCGTCCGCATCCAGAGGAGTGTAAGTTATCGGGATATTCACGATCAGACGTATCTCCTTTTCCAATGCACTCAGGTTTTCCCACGAGTGAGCATAGGCATACGCCGTTACGGTAATCTGGTTCTCGGTCCATTTGAAATAGGAAGTGTTAGTCTCTATAGTCGTCCGTAACTTCGCCTCACCGTCCACACCTGCCATCACGGAAGTAGAATAAGGCATGTTGCGCAGGTAGTAACTGGCACCGGAGGAATTGTTGAACGTTACGGATTCGCCCTTGTTGATCCGGATCACGAGTTTAGCAGCAGCCCGGCGCAACGTAACTTTCAGCTTCGTATCGTCCGACTTGTTCCCGTTGTTCAAAACTACCGTCCCGGCATCCGACGGTTCCGATTCGCCTTCAGGGTAGGCCGCACCATCCATCAAAAAGGTTTGAGGAATAGTAAGCCCCTCTAATTTCAGCCCCGTTACGTGTATGTATCGGTCTTCCTGCTTCATCGCCCGCAACTTTTCCCTATCGAAATCTTCAGCAGCGAACTCCTCCTCGGCAACGGTGCTGTTAGCGATCAAGTAGACCCAGTATCTTGCGTCCATATCAAAACTGCTCCTTTTAGCCTTCAGAGCAATCGTTCCGCTACCGGTCTCACTTCCACCGATCCGTTCGTGCCACTTTTTGCCACCACCCTCATCGAAGATCAGCACATCGATATGGTCCACTCTGACTTCCGCTCCCGTGGCCTCCACACCCCGGCTCACGGGCAGTGACCCCGACGAGAGGTGAAGGATGATGCTGTTGCCATCCCCTCCCGTGTTATCACCGGAAATGTCACACTCCTTATCGCAAGCGGCAAAAAACAGCACCGCCGAGCAACAGGCCATTATATATAAAATTATCTTTTTCATTGCTCATCAGTCATTTATGGTGGATACATCCGTCTGTTTGATTACAATAACCTCGGGAAGGGTACTACCACTCCATTTCAGCTTGTCGGACAAACCGTTGATAAGCAGCAAGGCACTGCCGGCGGAACTCCACTCTCGCGTGTAGGCTATGCCCAGCCCCACTTCTTTGTTCACGTTATCACTTTTCAAAGCCTTCACCGTGATATAATACGGGTCGGAGGAAGCTACGGGTTTTTCGATGTATTTTTTCGTCCCGTCGGACTGGAACTGATATACCTTCACCTCGAAGTTATCAGGCGTACCCAATTGCCCTACCAGCGTAGGAGTCCATTCCTGCCCGGTCGGGCCTTTGATCTCGAACCGGAACGTGTAGCTTCCCTCGTCGGAACTCCCGTCCGTATTGTACCATACTGTCGGTTGGGAATATTGTCCTCCGCTTCCCGGTGTAACGGCGACACTCCCCGGCTGTATCGGGTTCGTGTAATCCGGATAGTTGAACTCGATTACGTATTCGGGAGTTTCATTCCAATCGGCGACGCTGTACTCGACCGTTATCCTGCCATCGTTGTGCATCAGGCAACAGACCGCATAATAATGGTTCCTCTCAATCTTCGGCATGTAGACATAACCGGTACGTGCCTCCCCGTCGAAGACATAGTCGATTTTAAGGACATACTCCTTACCGACACCCGGCATGTTCCAACTGCCGCCGTTGCCCCACGGATTTTCGAAGGGATAGAACGGTTCGGCCATCACGGGTGTGTAGTTGGCGGGATTCCTTCTCTCATCTGCGGTGATACCTTCCGCCAGTTCACGCGTCACATCCCCCCCGATAACGGCAATGGGAATGTCGTCTGTGAAGTTTATGATCCCCTCCAACATGGTCTGCGTCGGTGTCATCAGGTAGTTGCGTGCCCGTGCACCCTGCATGGTGAGTCCCGTTACGCGCAGCATACCGGTTTCGCCGGCAGGCTTGGCTGCGAACACACCGATTTTAGCTACGGGCCGTTTTAGCTCGAATACAATGTCCGCATAGTCGAGCCATGCATGCCCTTCGTGTCCGGAGGCGGTCGGGGATTCCTGTTTCACCTTTGTGAAGTCGAGCGTTACCGAAGTCTTATCACAGAACATCGGCAGACCTTTCGCTTCCAGATCGGTCCTTAACAGATTGGAGAACCAGAAGTTTTTCAGCTGTTCCTCCGTCGTGTTCGCTGACAACACTGCGGGAGCACCCGAACCCGATGCCGACATCGCCGCCTCGTTGGCAACGGTGTAGAAATCCACCGTCTGCTCACCGTCCGAGTAGAAAACGAGGTCCATGAAGAACGTGTGCGGAACCGCCGCCACATTATCGGTGAAATAATGTCCTGCCGCCTTTCCGTTGACAAAAGCATACACGCGAAGCGTATGGATCGCTTTCTCGACATCGGTCGGTGCACCGTCGGCTTCGCTGACAGCACGTGTCCCCACGCTCAGCCGCACCGCTACATCGTGTCGCTCACCGAGTGTAGCGACGTCATCCTTAGCACACCCGAACAGCAGCGAGCCGCAGCATACCACCGCGACAGCCATGTAAAGTATCTTTCTTATATTCCGCATATTCTTTCGGTCTTAAAATTCGGGTTTCACATGTTCGATGTACCATTCGGGTACGCTTACCGTGATCTCTCCCGACTTGAATTCGATGCGTATCGGGATGAGCACCTCGTGTTTGGAACAGTCTATGACGGGATTGTCGGCAAGGAACTTCGCGAGGTTGACTTCCGCCAGCAACTCACCACCGGGAGCGGAACGCAGGTAGACATTCACGTTCTCGTGGTCCTTATGCCGCATTATATTGGTACGGGCCGTTAGCAATCCGGCCTTGTATTCGGTTTCAAGCAAATAATCGGTCGCCTCTCCGTAGGCACGGTTTTCGAAATCGGTGCAGGGCGAGACTCCGCATATTTCCAGCACAGGCATCATGCCTGCGCGGTTTCCCGTGGCGGGAACTCCGGCCACTTCCACCAGCAGGTCGTAGTGAGAGCTGGCGAACTCTATAATTTGAGTCTGGTCGTCCTCTTCACGACCATTGTATGGCAGCACGGTGTAAGAGGTGGTAGCATAATAGAGCGAATCATTGCCGCTGACCTGCTTCCGGTCGAAATAATCACCGGCGGCGAAGAGCATCCGGTCGTAATCGCCCGTAGCGAGACCCTCGACCTTCGTGTCATGGGTGTTCCCCAGACAGATAATCCGGTAATCACCGGGAGTCAGCGGGGGAAGCGTAGCCGTGCGGCTCTCAACTTGTTCCTTGGGTAAGATACTCGAATTGACGCATCGATTCTCTGCATCGAAAACGAACATCTCCACCCGGCAGATCTTGTCGGGGAATATCTCCGTAGTACCGTCACCCTTGTAGCTGAGCAGCAACCGGTTGGTGCTCAAACAGTCGTCCAGATCCTCACGGATGCAGGAAGTGGCGACTCCCGCGAGCAACGTCAGGCAGAAAACAATATTCGTCAATTTCATATAAACGTGATTGATAGGATTAAAGTCTGTTGTGTGGCGAAGGTCTCGTCACACAACAGATTGGGTTATTAATTAAAATTCGGGAGTAACGGGAACGACCGTCCAGTTTGCAACCTTCACGTTCAGTTCCACGCAACGCTCGGGCTGCGAAAGATTTTCATCATCGAACGTAAAGAATACCCGGTAAATCTTGCCCGACACAAAAGGATCTTTGCTCGTAAATTTACCGTGCAGGTAAAGAGGTGTAGAAGCATTGTCTGCGGTATTGCCACGCAATGCCAGCAGCAACTCGGGGTTGTTAGTACTGCTCTCTACGTGCGCCAAACCGTAAGTGATAATTCCGGTAGCCTCTTCTCCATCCTCATTAGGATCGGTAATGGTCGTACCGTCCACGAACTTCTTATCTCCGGGCTCTAGTGACAAATTGAGGGCATCACACCAATCAGTACGATTTTCGATCCATGTCCATGCAGTTTCTTTCGTAGGATTATCCCAAACCTTACCGTCCTCCTCAGGAGTCTTAGTCACGAAATCATATTGCGTGTAATAGTGGTTCAACGCAATCTTCTCCAATGCAACAGAAGTGTACTTGTTCGTGGCAGGAGCTGTTGCCTGCTGATACTCGAATCCGTAGATTTCGAAACGAGATACACGCGGTTCCAGTGTTACGGTTGCCGTATAAACATTCTCATGATTGGCAACATCTTGCTTCGGTTCAGTAGTTTTCTCTGTAAGTTCACTATCACCGTACAGAGAGTAGGTAGGATGTCCGGCTTCGGTATCATTCGGTACAGCTTCAGTTTTGGCTGCAAGAGTAGAGTATTCCACATTACCGATGTTACCCACTACAACTACTTTAGAAGTTGCGGCAGGGAGAAAGTGGTAGGTAATGTCCTTCCCTTGTTCCCCTATTGCTGACCATGAACCGTCGGTAGCGTCACTGCTGAAATAAGTCTGCTGCTCGCTACCTTCATATTTGGGAACCGTCTGTACATTGCCGTTAGCATCCACGAAGAATACCTTGAAATTTTTCAGCTCTACTTGTGAGTTGTTAGCCATCGCGTCACCCGTGGAACGTACGCTCGGGGTCTTTTGGATATTAGGCAACTTGATCGTCACGCTTTTGGGCATCTTGTCCGAATTCGGATTGTCCAGATTCTCGCTTTTGTCACAAGCGACAAGCGTCATTGAGGCTGCAAAAGCCGTCAAAAGAAAACTTTTAATGTTCATAAGACTTTTTGTTTAAGTGAAAAAATGTATTTATTAGCTCTATTTGTATGGTTTATAGTTGGTCAATGACCCGACGCACCGCTTCGAGGTTATGACGGGCAGTTTCGGACCCAGCCTCCGAAGCCTTCCGGAACGTTTCCTCCGCCTTGCCATATTCTCCGGCTTCGGCGTATGCCACGCCCAAGGTATTGAGCAGTACCGCTGTTCGTGCAGTAACTTCCGCCTTTTCGAGCAACTCAATCGCCACGGTGTACTTTTGGTGGAAGATGGCGTTTACGGCATTCTCGTTCAACGCGGCAGGTGAAGAAGGGAAGCAGCGCATAGCCACCCCCATCACCTTATCATATTCGGGTGTACCTTTGCCGTAAGAGGAGGCCACCTTGTACATCTCAGTCAGGCTCAACAGGTCGGGACGCTCGTCGACCATGCGGCGAGCCTCTTCGAGGTTGAAGTTGCGCACGTTATACTCCACGCGATACTCATTGCGACGTAGCACGGGATATATTTCGGTGAGCAATTGATGATAGATGGTTGACGGGGCGAGCTTCCGAAATTGCTGCTCGCAGAAATCCCGCCGGTTCGGGTAGCGCTCGATGAGTTCGTACACCTCGTCACGTTTCGGCAGTTCCGGGCAATCACCGAGTATATGGATGAACCCTTCCCAGTCCTCGCCCTTCCAGTCCACATGCAGTATGTCTGCCGCGATGGCGTCGTGACGACGGATATAGTCCGCCAGTGCTTTGGCGCGGTTCTCCGACAACGTCATGTTATGTGCCTCGCTACCCTCGGGAGAGGCGTACCCGGTAATGTAAATACCGATAATCTTGACATCGGAGTTTTTCTTTACCAGTTCAATCGAATTCGATACCGTGTCCAGTTCGGCACGGTTATTCTTGAAATCGGGCAGAATCTTGTAGCTGTCCTGCCGGAACTGTAAACGCGCGGTACGGGTTTCGGCACGCACTTTCACAGGTTCGGGTTCCGGGGCAATAGTGTCGATCTTGTAGTCGGGGACATAGGCAGGCAGCACACCGGTCCACAAGTCCCGTTCGGATTTACCCTCGCCGCAGTTCGTGCAGCCATGTACCTCCTCACGGATTTCGACCCGCCCGTCGAGCATCCAACGCTCGTAGGGCACCGATGCGGTGTAGTCGTAATCCTGCTGTTTGCCGTTGCGGCGGCGAATGATTACCCGTGCCGCATCATCATGATAAGGGGGAAGCTCCACGCTTTCGAGACGTCGGGCACGCAGGTAAACTTTGTTGCGGGTTTTCCCGTCGATCACTATCGGGGGAAAGGCTACCTCACGGTCACCGTTCGCGGAGACAAGTACGGGTGTCAGCGCCACGGTATGTTGCGTGCGGATGTTCGCATTGCTCAAATCGACGTTCATCGTCAGCTCTACCTTGCGACCCTGCTTGACGACACCTCCTTGACGAATTCCGATCGAAGAGAGGTAACTTGGTTGGTTTTCGGCATGTAACGCTATGGGGCTACAAGCCAATATCAGTAATAATATGGTATATATGCGTTTCATTGTCTTTCCGTTGTTATTTAATAATGTATATCAGAGATACTCCCGCCTTGGTCGGTCCGAAGTAGTGCTTGTCGTTATTACCCTTGAACTTACCGCAAGTGGCGCACTCGTACTTATCGTAATTCGTGTAGATATAACCCAACCCGAGGGTCGCCTCGAGGCTCCAGCGTTCGCCTAAAATCCACGAATACCCGTACGAAAGTCCGACACCCGTAGCCCAGCCTTGATAACGATGTTCTTTCGTGGATTTGTCCTGGAACAGGACTCTCACGCCACTGATATTGTAGAAAGCATAGCCGCTATGCAGACCGAAAAAGTGGCCGTTATAGCGTTCGCAGAGCCAGTAGCGAAATTCCGGCATGACCAGCCAGTGCTTGATTTTCTTGTTACTGTCCTTGTTCAGCGTCCATGGGTTGTAGGCTCCCGTGAGATCGAGGGTCGTGTGTTTGCCCAACCCGAATTCAAGACTCAAGTTAGGCGTGGTACTTGACCAATATAACAGATTGGTCTTTGCTGCGATATCCTGCGCGTTGGCGGTGCCTGCACACCAGCAAACGGCAAGGAAAACACCGAGGATGATTCTTTTCATATCTTCTTCTTTCTTGTTATCTCATTAAAACCGGCAAAGCCAACGATACCATTATGTATAAAGGGGATTTATCGTCCTGTCGTTTTTTACGCTTCGGGAGATACTTCACACTCTCCCGATTTTATACTTCTCTCTGTAAGAGATATATATCAGGAAAAATCAAGTCATAATTAGCTAATAAACAGTAGTAGAATAGATTATCCGAAGTAGGAATTTGTTCAACATTTGATGCATAACTTCGAATAAAGTCGAAAATAATTATAAAAAATAGCCTATTTTTACGCCTTATTTCCAATATTTTTTGTAATTTCGCAAATAATATATATCTCTTACAGAGAGAACGAAGTTTCTACTCAACAGATATTCCGTTCTTGTCATTTCTCTTTCTATGAGAAATAAACAGCACTTACTTTTCTATAAATCAATATATTACATAAACAAAGAATTTGGTTTACTCAGCATTTTCTCTTATTTCGTAGTCTCATGTTTTTGCATAGAAAGGGAGACTTGTTATGTTGCAGGCTTTCTGACTGTAAACATTTATCAGTTCAGTAGAAAATTAGTGGTGATAAATTCTGTCTTAATCTGAAAAATTGGAGATGGTAAGGCATCCAATAATATGTATATGAATTGTTCGATCCGGTACTGAAGCAATCCGAATCCTCCTACTAATTACAGTCAAATCTCCCACTAACTATTAAAAAGAAAAACCGCCTTCAGCCTTCAGTTCTTCACCAAAGTCCCTGTTCATCGGCGTTTGAGCCTGAAAGCACTCCTGAAAGCTAATGTGTATAACTCCGGCTCCTTCTATACTTATTTCCAACAGAGGCTCTATTATAGCAAAACAAAGCCTGCATTTCATGGTAACAGAGCCTCTGTTATAACCAAACAGAGCCTACATTTCACCTCACAATAGATAGGTCTACCGGCAAGTCTGAAAAAAAAGCTGAAGGCAGATTATAGTATGAAAATTTAATAAGAATATGATTAGATCTATATTAATGTCGGAATTAAAAACCTTAAATTCTCAACACAAATAACAGATCGCAATGAACTTATCTATTTCAACTGATAATTGGATTTGCCCTGGTATTATTCACGCACTCTTCCTGATGGCTAAACCCGAACAAAGGGGATGCTGCTAACACTGAAGCAACGCTTGCTACCCCCCCTGCTCCCACTCCATACTGATTTAGGTGTCTCGTTGACGAATTCGCAAAATGATCTGACATCCGCAAGCAAATGTCAGAGAATTCAGTCAATGAGTACACGTCTCTCTCATACAAAAAAACGAAAATCCTCTTTCAACCTATCACCGTCTTCCTGAAACTCCTTATTCATCGTATTTACAGAGCGGTGATAGGTTGTCACTAACCTATCACCTCATCTATCACCTATCACCGCCTATTTTCCTATAGTAAACAGTCATTTAAAACATTTTGTGTCTTGAACAAAGTGTTCCACCGTGTTGAAACAAAGTGTTCAGCGCTTTGAAACAAAGTGTTCCACCGTGTTGGAACAAAGTGTTCAGCGCCTTGGAACAAAGTGTTTCAAGCTATTGAAACATCTTGAAACAAATCGCATTCTCTGCAAAAAGGCACAAAAAAAGAGCGAATCATTCCGCTCCACCTTTAAAGAATCCCCTTAATGGGATTCTTTTTTTCATCTTTCATTTACTCGTTACCTGAAAACTACTTTCTACTAATACCTAATCAAAACAATCTTTTTCTTAAAAACTAATCTTAAAATCTAATACCTTAATTTTATAAACTAATACCTTTCGTATATTACCTTTTTTCTAATACCTAAAAATCTTAGTAGTTTCATTATTACGCTGCAAAGTTATAGCTGTTTCAAAAAAAAGACAAGGGCTATGATCGAAAAAATCAAATTTCAACCTGCTTTTTTGATTTATGTCAAGACAAAAGACAAATTTAACACTTATCGTTCTAGTTTCATTCGTACTCCGGTCGATTTTCAACTAACAAAAAGCAAGTATAATCCCCCTATTTTAAAACAAAAACATGCATTTTAAAAGAGAACAGAGACATATAGATTCAATAAAGTCCACAAACGCCGAACAGCCTGCACATTTTCGAACCGAAATTACGACGATTTTTCAAAGAAGTCGGACAGCTCCTCGGATTTTCAGAAGCAAAAAGAGCATGGAGATATATTTCTCGCAACTTTTCCGTAACTTTGCACCGTTTGATAATAAATAAGACAGGAATGGATTTTAAGTACGATGTAATTGTAATTGGTGCCGGACATGCTGGTTGCGAAGCAGCGGCCGCTGCTGCAAATTTAGGTTCCAAGACTTGCCTCATCACGATGGATATGAACAAGATTGGACAAATGAGTTGCAACCCTGCCGTAGGCGGAATTGCGAAAGGACAAATAGTACGCGAAATAGATGCACTGGGCGGACAGATGGGATTGGTGACGGACGAAACAGCCATCCAGTTTCGAATACTGAACCGTTCGAAAGGTCCCGCCATGTGGAGCCCCCGTGCCCAATGCGACCGCGCCAAGTTTATCTGGTCCTGGCGGGAAAAATTGGAGAATACGCCCAATCTTCATATCTGGCAAGATACGGTATGCGAACTTCTCGTTGAAAACGGTATAGTGACCGGACTGGTTACCGTGTGGGGGGTTACTTTCAGGGCAAAATGTGTTGTCCTCACCGCAGGAACTTTCCTTAACGGATTGATGCACGTAGGACGATACCAGTTGCCGGGAGGAAGAATGGCAGAACCGGCTTCTTACAAATTAACCGAATCCATCGCTCGCCATGGCATCACTTACGGAAGAATGAAAACCGGAACCCCGGTACGAATCGATGCGCGCAGCGTTCATTTCGACCAGATGGAAACGCAGGACGGAGAATGTGACTTCCATAAGTTCTCCTTCATGAACACAAGTGTGCGCCACTTGAAGCAACTGCAATGCTGGACTTGCTATACGAACGAAGAGGTACACCAGATTCTACGTGACGGATTGCCGGATTCCCCCCTATTCAACGGGCAAATTCAAAGCATCGGTCCACGTTATTGCCCGAGCATCGAAACAAAGATTGTGACCTTCCCTGACAAGGCCCAGCATCAATTGTTCCTCGAACCGGAAGGTGAAACAACGCAGGAATTATATCTCAACGGATTTTCCTCTTCACTTCCGATGAACATACAAATTGACGCTTTAAAGAAAATTCCCGCTTTCAAAGATTTGGTGATCTATCGCCCGGGATATGCAATTGAATATGATTATTTCGATCCGACGCAGCTAAAGCATACGCTGGAATCGAAAATTATCGGCAACTTATTCTTTGCCGGACAGGTAAATGGTACTACCGGATACGAAGAAGCAGGCGGACAAGGATTGATAGCCGGAATCAATGCGCACATCAATTGTCACGGAGGTAAATCCTTCACACTGGCACGCGATGAAGCATATATTGGCGTATTAATCGACGATTTGGTAACCAAAGGTGTCGATGAGCCTTATCGGATGTTTACTTCACGTGCAGAGTATCGTATATTGCTCCGGATGGACGATGCCGATATGCGCCTGACTGAACGTGCTTATAAACTCGGACTGGCTAAGGAGAACCGATATCAATTAATGAAAAGCAAGAAAGAAGCGGTGGAACAGATCATTTCTTTCACCCATGATTATTCGATGAAACCGGCATTAATTAATGATGCACTCGAAAAGATAGGGACTACCCCCCTACGTCAAGGATGCAAACTGATAGAAATTCTGAACCGCCCACAAGTGACGATTGAAAATATCTCGAAATATGTTCCGGCATTTCAACGCGAACTGGATAAAGCTACCGATTCCAACCAGGACCGTAAAGAGGAGATTCTGGAAGCTGCCGAAATTCTAATCAAATATCAAGGATATATCGATAGAGAACGAATGATAGCAGAAAAACTGGCAAGACTTGAAAGCATCAGAATCAAAGGTAAATTTGATTATGCTTCCATCCAGTCGTTATCGACAGAAGCCCGACAAAAACTAATAAAGATAGATCCGGAAACAATTGCTCAAGCGAGCAGAATCCCGGGAGTATCGCCAAGCGATATCAACGTACTACTGGTACTTTCCGGGCGATAATCGGCAACGTTTCACGTGAAACAATACATTTAAAGAAACGATATAAATCAATGATTATGAGCAAAGAAACGCTAATTAAAAGTATCCGGAAAATACCGGATTTCCCCATTCCCGGAATTCTGTTCTACGATGTCACCACTCTATTCAAAGACCCGTGGTGCCTGCAGGAATTATCAAACATCATGTATGAAATGTACAAGGATAAAGGCATCACCAAAGTAGTAGGTATAGAATCAAGAGGTTTTATCATGGGACCTATCCTGGCTACCCGACTGAATGCCGGTTTCATTCCTATCCGCAAGCCGGGCAAACTTCCCGCTGAGACACTTGAGGAGAGCTATGACAAAGAATACGGGAAAGACACCATACAAATTCATAAAGATGCGTTGGATGAAAACGACGTAGTTCTGCTACACGATGACTTACTGGCAACGGGCGGAACGATGAAAGCAGCATGCGAACTGGTAGGGAAATTGCGACCCAAGAAAGTATATGTAAACTTCATCATCGAACTGAAGGACCTGAATGGAAAGTCTGTATTTGGAGATGATGTAGAAGTCGAATCCGTATTGTCTTTATAATTGTCTGTCATTGTCTTTATAAAGGATTTGATTATATTTGCAGGAGGATGTGTCATAGCTCTCAAGAGGAGTTTTGGCACCCTCTTTTTATTTTAGACATCTCCCGGTCCTAACGATTATGAATACAGAAACGAACAGCAACGTCAATGAATATTTAAAAGGGATTGTAGCCAACCTCCCCGAAAAGCCCGGTATTTACCAATACCTGAACGCGGAAGGGACCATTATATACGTTGGAAAGGCTAAAAATCTAAAGAAAAGAGTCTACTCCTACTTCAGCAAAGAGCATGAACCGGGAAAGACACGGGTGCTGGTGAGCAAAATCGCCGATATTCGTTACATTGTAGTCAACACGGAAGAAGATGCGTTATTGCTGGAGAATAATCTGATAAAGAAATATAAGCCGCGCTACAACGTTCTATTAAAGGACGACAAGACCTATCCTTCCATTTGTGTACAAAACGAGTATTTTCCCAGAGTCTTCAAAACAAGGAAGATTATCAGGAACGGTTCTTCCTATTATGGACCGTATAGCCACATTCCGTCGATGTATGCAGTACTGGATCTGATAAAGCACTTATATCCTTTGCGTACCTGTAGTCTGAACCTAACTCCGGAAAATATACGGGCAGGCAAGTTCAATGTATGCCTGGAATATCATATAAAAAATTGTGCGGGACCGTGCATCGGCCTGCAATCGCAGGAAGATTATCTTAAAAACATTGATGAAATCAAGGAGATTCTGAAAGGGAATACCCAAGAAATCAGCCGTATGCTACTGGAAAAGATGCAATCATTGGCCGACGAGATGAAGTTTGAAGAGGCACAGAAAGTCAAGGAAAAATATCTCCTAATAGAAAACTACCGCTCCAAATCGGAGGTAGTAAGTGCTGTATTACATAATATTGACGTATTTTCCATCGAAGAGGGAGACTCCAATTCCGTTTTCATCAACTATTTGCATATTACAAACGGTGCCATCAATCAAGCATTTACATTCGAATATAAAAAGAGGCTGAATGAATCAAAAGAGGAGCTTTTGACACTGGGTATTATCGAAATGCGGGAACGTTACAAGAGCCAATCCAGAGAGATCATAGTGCCTTTTGAACTTGATTTGGAGCTAAATAACATCGTATTCACCGTTCCACAGCGAGGAGATAAGAAAAAACTGCTGGATCTTTCGATTCTAAACGTAAAACAATACAAGGCCGACCGCCTAAAACAAGCGGAAAAGCTGAATCCGGAGCAAAGAAGTATGCGGTTAATGAAAGAAATACAGCAAGAGCTACATCTGGATAGACCTCCTTTGCAAATTGAATGCTTTGACAATTCAAACATACAGGGTTCCGATGCTGTGGCCGCTTGTGTTGTTTTCAAAAAGGCCAAACCATCTAAGAAAGATTATCGGAAATACAATATAAAAACGGTTGTAGGGCCTGACGACTATGCATCCATGAAAGAGGTTGTCAAAAGGCGTTACCAACGTGCTATTGAAGAGAATTCCCCCCTACCCGACCTGATTATCACCGATGGCGGAAAAGGCCAAATGGAAGTCGTTAGAGAGGTAATTGAAGACGAATTGAATCTGACAATCCCCATCGCCGGACTGGCAAAGGATAATCGGCATCGCACATCAGAACTGCTTTTCGGATTTCCTCCGAAGACCATCGGCATCCAACAGCAAAGTCCGTTATTCCGTTTACTGACACAGATTCAGGACGAGGTGCACCGTTTTGCCATCAGTTTCCATCGTGATAAACGTAGCAAACGGCAGGTTGCATCGGCATTAGACAATATCAAAGGGGTTGGAGAAAAGACAAAAAGAGCGCTTCTGAAAGAATTTAAGAGCGTAAAACGGATAAAAGAAGCCTCTTTTGAGGAAATTGCCGCTGTCATCGGAGAAGCAAAAGCCAAGACTGTAAAAGCTGGATTGAGCGATGAATCGGCAGAAAATTAATAAAAGGCGGAGTAGAACCAGCTATCTTTTTATCACTTTTAGGCACGGATTTCACAGTTGAATTACCCTAAACGCACAATCTGTGAAATCCGTGCCTAGATAATAAATCAATCAAGTTTTCGACAAAACCTTATAATATTTTCCAATCAATACACCATTTTCTCTTCTGAATTTTGTAAATTTGCCTTTCCTAATCATGAAATAGAATAAAGAACAATGAGAATAGTCATACAACGGGTAACCCATGCGTCAGTAACCATTGAAGGACACTGCAAGTCTTCCATCGGGAAAGGGATGCTGGTATTAGTCGGCATTGAAGAAGCAGACGGGCAGGAAGATATCGACTGGCTCTGCAAGAAGATTGTAAATCTACGTATCTTCGATGATGAGAATGGCGTAATGAACAAATCTATTTTAGAAGATGGAGGTGAGATCCTGGTTATCAGCCAGTTCACGTTACACGCTTCTACCAAGAAGGGAAATCGTCCTTCCTATATCAAAGCCGCCAAACCGGATGTTTCTATCCCACTCTACGAACAATTCTGCAAAGATTTAAGCAGTGCGTTGGGAAAAGAAATAGGCACAGGAACCTTTGGAGCAGACATGAAAGTCGAACTTCTAAACGACGGCCCTGTCACTATATGTATGGATACGAAAAACAAAGAATAATAACCCAAACCATTAACAATTATGACTCTGGAAGAAGCACAAAAACAAGTGGACCAATGGATAAAAACATACGGCGTCCGTTACTTCAGCGAGTTGACCAACATGGCAGTTCTGACGGAAGAAGTAGGAGAACTGGCGCGTGTCATGGCACGCAAATATGGCGACCAGTCCTTCAAAGAAGGAGAAAAAGAGAATATAGATGAAGAGATAGCAGACGTTTTATGGGTGCTTCTCTGCATCGCCAACCAGACAGGTGTGGACATCACCACTGCTTTCCGGAAAAGCATAGAGAAGAAAACGAAACGAGATAATAAAAGACATATCAACAACCCAAAACTGAAAGATCATGGAAGAGAATAACTCACAGCTCAACAAATTCGATGCCGCATTGGCAAAGTACAATACCAATCTGAGCGATGCAGATATTCAAGCTCGCGTAGCTGAATTGATAGAGAAAAAAGTACCGGAGAACAACACGGAAGAGGTTAAGAAGTTCCTGTTCAACTGCATCGACCTGACCACCCTGAATAGTACGGACAGCGACGAAAGCGTGATGCACTTTACCGAGAAAGTCAATCAGTTTGACGACGAATATCCTGATCTGAAAAATGTTGCAGCCATCTGTGTATATCCCAATTTTGCTGCCATCGTTAAAAACACATTGGAGGTAGACGGGATCAATATTGCTTGTGTATCAGGAGGATTCCCTTCTTCGCAAACCTTCATTGAAGTAAAAGTGGCAGAAACAGCATTGGCAATCGCAGAAGGTGCAGATGAAATAGATATTGTCATTTCCGTCGGTAAATTCCTAAACGGAGACTACAAAGGTATGTGCGAAGAAATACAGGAATTAAAGGAGGTTTGCAAGGAACGCCACCTCAAAGTGATCCTCGAAACAGGTGCACTCAAGAGTGCTTCCAACATCAAGAAAGCCTCTATCCTATCCATGTATTCGGGTGCAGACTTTATCAAGACTTCCACCGGTAAGCAACAGCCTGCCGCTACTCCGGAAGCCGCTTATGTGATGTGTGAGGCCATCAAAGAATACCACCAGAAGACCGGAATCAAGATTGGATTCAAACCGGCAGGTGGCATCAGCACAGTGAATGATGCGATTATTTACTACACAATTGTAAAAGAGCTATTAGGTGAAGAATGGCTGGATAACCGACTGTTCCGATTGGGAACCAGCCGTTTAGCCAATCTCCTCCTTTCTGACATTAAAGGGGAAGAAATCAAGTTCTTCTAAAAGCTAAAGGCTACATTAGCAATCAAATACGCCTTACCGCGCGATTCCCGTACTCCGAGAACCGACGCGGTATTTTTTATTTATGAAAAAACTAAAGAAAATCCGGAGATCCAAATAAGTACCGGAAGAATCATTTTTCCCGGTCTACCACATAATCCAGATAAGACCGGAGAGCTACGCAAACATCTGAATCCGGCAAAGAAGCCAGCAGGTTGAAGGCTTTCTGCTTATATCCATTCATAGTCTGAACCGCATATTCAATTCCCCCGTTTTCTTTAATAAACAAAATCAAACGGGCTATTTCATCAAGAGTAGCCGTACCCTCCTTTACCTTGATAGCAATTTCGTGTGCTTCATCGTCTTGTGTCGTGTTCAGCACATACAAAGCAGGTAAGGTCAGTTTGCCTTCAAGCATATCATTACCCGTAGGTTTACCAAGCTCCTTATTATCAAAGTAATCGAAAATATCATCCTTTATCTGGAAACAGATACCAATATATTCACCCAGCAAACGGGCAAGTTCAGCTTCCTCCTCGCCCACACCTACCGAGAAAGCGGCAGCCTTTGTGCATGCAGCAAAAAGAGCGGCAGTTTTCTTGCGGATGACATCAAAATAAACGTCCTCGGAAAAAGTACGATTGCTTACGTTTGAAAGCTGGAGCAGCTCACCGTCGGCAAGATCCTGTCCAAGAGTAGACACCAGTTGGATAATGCGATGGCTGTTTGTCAATTCGGCATGTACGAGACTGGTTGCCAATAAATAGTCACCCGTCAACACAGCTACTTTATTATTAAAAATGGCATTTACCGAGAGCTGTCCACGGCGTTCAGTGCTTTCATCCACTACGTCATCATGTACCAGACTGGCCGTATGAAGGAGTTCCAGAGAAACAGCCGCATGAAGAGTGGATGGACATATAGCACCATAAAGACGTGCCACGAGCAAAACAAGGATAGGTCGCATCATCTTACCACTCCTCTGCCGTATGTGGGATACGACGCTATCGAGCAATGCATTTGAACTGGAGAGAGAACTATCAAAAAGTTTTTTGAAGTCGCCCAGTTCCGCTTCAATCGGAGTTCTGATAAGTGAGATACTGTCCATTTATTACACAATTTGAGCACAAAAGTAATAATAAAACGCTTAATACCGTATTTTTTTGTACTTTTACCATGAAAAATTAATAAAATCTATGGATTCAGGTAATAAATTATTTCTTTTAGATGCTTATGCATTGATATATCGGGCGTATTACGCCTTTATTAAGAACCCGAGAATCAATTCCAAAGGATTCAATACTTCAGCCATACTGGGTTTTGTGAATACCCTCGAAGAAGTATTGAAAAAAGAGAATCCCACTCATATAGGAGTAGCCTTCGACCCTGCAGGTCCCACCTTCCGCCACGAAGCTTTTGAACAATATAAAGCACAGCGCGAAGAAACTCCGGAGGCAATCCGTCTTTCCGTACCTGTTATAAAGGAGATTATACGTGCTTACCGCATCCCTATCCTGGAAGTCGCAGGCTACGAAGCCGATGATGTGATAGGTACACTTGCCACCGAAGCCGGTCGCCAAGGCATCACGACCTATATGATGACTCCCGACAAAGATTACGGACAGTTGGTCAGTGACAAAGTATTTATGTATCGCCCCAAACATACAGGAGGCTTCGAAGTGATGGGCGTCGAGGAAGTAAAAGCCAAATTTGGCATTCAAGCTCCGCTACAGGTGATCGATATGCTCGGACTGATGGGCGACTCCTCGGATAATATCCCCGGATGTCCGGGAGTAGGAGAAAAGACTGCTCAAAAACTGATCTCCGAATTCGGGAGTATCGAGAACTTATTAGAACATACCGACCAACTGAAAGGAGCATTGAAAACAAAAGTGGAAACCAACCGGGAAATGATTATGTTTTCGAAATTTCTCGCCACGATTAAAATTGATGTCCCCATCCAACTTGAAATGGATTCTCTTGTCCGCGAAAAAGCAGATGAAAATTCACTCCGTAGCATTTTCGAGGAATTGGAATTCAGAACGCTCATTGACCGGATACTCAAAAAAAACAGTCCCGAAAACGAAATAACCTCTGCCACCGGAAACAAAGTTGGCACTCGGAAAAGCACCCCCTCTCCTCTTCCACTTTTTCCCGAAGAAGAAGGAATGCAAGGCGATTTATTTGCGAATTTCACGCCCGATGAACCGAGTGAAGCAAAAAAATCGAAGCTACAGACGTTAGAATCGATCCATTACGATTACCAACTCATTGATACAGAAGAGAAAATAGAGAAAATTATTCAAAAGTTACTTACATCGAAAATTCTCTCGTTAGATACAGAAACCACCGGAACCGAACCAATGGATGCCGAATTAGTCGGGATGAGCTTTTCGATTGCAGAAAATGAAGCTTTTTATGTTCCCGTACCATCAGACCAAGACGAAGCGTTGAAAATCGTACATAAATTCCGCCCGGTCTTCGAAAATGAACATTCGTTAAAAGTCGGACAAAATATCAAGTACGATATGATTGTTCTCCAAAATTATGGCGCAACAGTAAAAGGTCCGCTTTTTGATACAATGATCGCTCATTACGTTCTTCAACCGGAACTTCGTCACGGCATGGATTACCTTGCAGAAATTTACCTACACTACCAGACCATCCACATTGAAGAACTGATAGGTCCTAAAGGAAAAAACCAAAAAAACATGCGCAACCTCGACCCGAAAGAGGTATATCTATATGCCTGCGAAGACGCAGACGTGACTCTGAAACTGAAAAACATATTGGAGAAAGAGCTGAAAGAGAATGACGCAGAGCGTTTGTTCTATGACATAGAAATGCCACTAGTTCCGGTATTGGTTCATATAGAACGGAACGGAGTATTGCTGGATACGGAAGCCTTGAAGCAGTCGTCCGCCCATTTCACCGCCCAAATGGAACAAATCGAAAAAGAGATTTACGAACTGGCTGGTGAGACTTTCAACATCGCCTCACCCAAGCAAGTCGGGGAGGTACTGTTTGACAAACTGAAAATTATAGAAAAGGCGAAAAAGACCAAGAAAGGACAGTACGTCACCTCGGAAGAAGTGCTCGAAAGCCTCCGCCACAAACACCCGGTAGTAGAAAAGATTCTGGAACATCGCGGACTGAAAAAGCTACTAGGCACGTATATCGATGCACTTCCCCAGCTTATCAATCCACGTACAGGAAGGGTACACACCTCTTTCAACCAGACTGTAACCGCTACGGGACGCCTTAGTTCAAGCAATCCGAACTTACAAAATATCCCTATCCGCGATGAAAATGGAAAGGAAATCCGCAAGGCTTTCATCCCCGATGAAGGCTGTCTCTTCTTCTCTGCCGACTATTCACAGATCGAATTGCGCATCATGGCACATCTTAGCGAGGATAAGAATATGATCGATGCTTTCCTTAGTAATCACGATATTCATGCTGCCACTGCTGCCAAAATTTATAAAATCGACCTAAAAGAGGTAGACTCCGACATGCGCCGTAAAGCCAAGACCGCCAACTTCGGTATCATCTACGGTATATCTGTATTCGGTCTTGCCGAACGGATGAATGTAGACCGCAAAGAAGCCAAAGAGCTGATCGACGGTTACTTTGAGACTTATCCGAGAGTGAAAGCATATATGGATAAAAGCATTCAGGTAGCTCAGGAAAAAGGCTATGTAGAAACAATTTTCCACCGGAAGCGCTTCTTGCCAGACATCAATTCCCGAAATGCCGTTGTACGCGGCTATGCGGAGCGAAATGCCATCAATGCCCCTATCCAGGGAAGTGCGGCAGATATTATAAAAGTGGCGATGGCACGTATCTATCAACGATTCCAGGTCGAAGGAATACAAGCCAAAATGATCCTACAAGTGCATGATGAATTAAATTTTAGCGTTCCTGTCAATGAAAAAGAGCGTGTAGAAGAAATCGTCATCGAAGAAATGGAGAAAGCATACCGCATGCACGTCCCTTTGAAAGCAGATTGCGGATGGGGCAAAAACTGGCTTGAGGCACATTAAATCATAAAGTGAATCACATTAAATCATAAAATGAATCAAAGAGACCTAAATAAGGAATTGCCATCTCTTAGACACTGATTATACAGGGAACCTCCATCTTATCCGGAGCCCTGTTTACAAAATAGCAGCAAGTATAAGTAACAACATTATTTAACTATACATCCAGAAAGCTAGAAAAAAGATTCCTTTTCCGACGAAGTGATTCATTCTATATCCGACAGATTGACTGCCGGATATTTTTTTATCATCTATCTTGGCAAAAAGCAAGTTATATTCCACCTGAGTATTTAACATTTTGACAATATTTTATTTTCCAAAACGCATAAAGTTCAAATTAATATGTAGATTTGCAACGAAAAATCAACAATATAGTAGACAAATGAAAGTATAGTCCAAAATACTTAAATACAAATATGTAACACAAACTCTCTCTCATTCTAATATTCTAACAAAAAAGATACGCCGCTCCTGTTGAAGAAGTGGCGTATTTATTATAAGAGGATTCCAATCTCCAACGCAAAGCATCAACTGCTGTGCATCCATCGTCAACAATAACTACTTTATACATTCCTTCCGTATCCGTCATAAATCATAAGAAAATAGTCTCATAGCACTCCCTTTATTCGTCAGTCCCCTTATACAACTCATGTTTTGAATGTGATGAAAATACATTATTTATCCTGAACCCCAACGAATTTTATTATTTTTTTAATACCTTTGTCCCCATATAAATATGAGCAACTGACCTAATGAGTCCACTGAACTTCACCCACATTTTGACACAGGCAGTCGATGAGCTATCGGAAAGCGAATCTTATAAAGGACTGTTTCATCAACACAAAGATGGCGAACCACTGCCCTCTGCCAAAGTTTTGCATGAAATCATTGAGCTTTCACGCTCCATTCTTTTCCCCGGATATTATGGAAATTCTACTATCAACAGCCGGACCATCAATTATCACATCGGTGTAAACATTGAAAAATTGTTTGATTTACTTTGTGAGCAAATCCTGTCCGGATTATGTTTTAGTGCTTCCATAGAGGGGACATGCAATACCTGCTCCGACTCGAAACGGGAAGAAGCTGCACACCTTGCCGCTAAATTCATCAGTAAGTTACCCGCCATGAGGAAGATACTGGCAACGGATGTGGAAGCCGCCTACAACGGTGACCCGGCTGCCGAAAGCTATGGAGAAGTCATATTCTGTTATCCGGCCATTAAAGCGATCAGCAATTACCGCATCGCGCATGAATTGCTGGAGCTGGGTGTTCCTCTGATTCCCCGTATCATCACAGAGATGGCGCATAGCGAAACGGGAATCGATATCCATCCGGCCGCAAAGATTGGCACCCACTTCACCATCGACCATGGTACGGGTGTGGTAATCGGTGCCACGAGTATCATCGGAAACAACGTCAAATTATATCAAGGTGTCACACTGGGAGCCAAGAGTTTCCCGCTGGATGCCGACGGAAAACCAATCAAGGGAATCCCCCGCCATCCGATCCTGGAAGACAATGTGATTGTCTATTCCAACGCCACTATTCTGGGAAGAATCACCATCGGGCGTGATGCAACCGTAGGTGGTAATATCTGGGTAACGGAAAACGTTCCCGCAGGATCAAAAATCGTACAAACTAAAGCCAAAAAATAAAATCAAAAATCTATATGAGCGAACAATTCGAGATGATAGCCAAGACTTTCCAGGGACTGGAAGAGACACTTGCAGAAGAACTGACAGCATTAGGAGCCAACGACATTCAAATAGGACGTCGTATGGTTTCATTCACAGGAGATAAACGTATGATGTACAAGGCAAATTTCTGTCTACGCACCGCTATCCGTATCCTGAAACCCATCAAGCACTTTACGGCCCAAAATGCTGACGAGGTTTACAATCAAATACAGGCTATTCCATGGGAAGAATATCTCGATGTGAACAAGACATTTGCTATCGATGCAGTAGTATTCAGCGATGAGTTCCGCCATTCGAAATTCGTTTCGTATAAGGTGAAAGATGCAATTGTGGACTACTTCCGCGAGAAAACGGGCGAGCGTCCATCGGTACGTATTAACAATCCGGATGTACTTTTAAACATTCATATTGCACAGACTACCTGCACCTTGTCTTTGGATTCATCCGGAGAATCACTTCACCGCCGCGGTTATCGCCAGGAAGCGGTAGAAGCTCCGTTGAACGAGGTACTGGCTGCCGGCATGATTTTAATGACCGGATGGCGTGGAGAATGTGATCTGATCGATCCGATGTGTGGTTCGGGCACCATCCCTATAGAAGCTACCCTGATTGCTAAGAATATCGCTCCGGGAGTATTCCGCAAAGGATTTGCTTTCGAAAAATGGATGGATTTCGATGCGGATATGTTCGATGAGATTTATAATGACGATAGTCAGGAGCGTGAGTTTACTCATAAGATTTATGGGTATGACAACAATCCGAAAGCGAATGAGATTGCAACTCACAATATAAAAGCTGCCGGTGTATCGAAAGATATCGTGCTGAAACTGCAACCGTTCCAGCAGTTCGAGCAGCCGAAAGAAAAATCAATCATCATTACCAACCCGCCATACGGTGAACGTATCTCGACAAATGACCTGTTGGGACTTTACCAAATGATCGGTGAACGTCTGAAACATGCGTTTGTAGGTAACGAAGCATGGGTGCTTTCTTATCGGGAAGAGTGTTTCGACCAGATTGGCTTGAAGGCAAGCCAAAAGGTTCCCTTGTTCAATGGACCGTTGGAGTGTGAATTCCGCAAATATGAGATTTTTGACGGAAAGTACAAAGAGTTCAAGAGCCAGGAAGAGGGTGAATTCAAGCCACACAGAGAAGGTGGTAACTTCAAAGGCAGCGACAGAGATAGAAAGCCACGGGGAGAATTCCGCGGAGGAAGAGATTCGAGAGGTCCAAGAGAATTTAGGGGGAACCGGGAACCGAGGATTCCGAAGAAGGAAGAGGATTGAGTTGAGTGCTGCCATTCAAATTAAGCAGACTCCCTTGGGCAGAGTAAAAATAGAAGGATTTAAAAACTAATAATAAAGAAAAGAGCAATGAGTAAAATTGGAAAAAGAGCCATTCTGTTATTGTTGGCACTACCAATCGGATTCAATGTTATGGCACAAGAAACCAAAAAACCGACACTGGAAGAGTTGATTCCGGGTGGCGAGAGTTACCGCTATGCAGACAACCTATACGGACTGCAATGGTGGGGTGATGAATGTATGAAACCGAGTGTGGATACGCTCTATTCGATTCACCCCCAAACAGGGAAAGAGACAATGGTCATCACCCGTGAACAAATCAACAAAGTACTTGCTGAGAACGAAGCAGGGAGATTGTCACACCTATACTCCATCCGCTTCCCGTGGGCAGACAAACCTCAAATGCTATTCACCATAGCAGGAAAGTTTGTCATATATGACTTTAAGGACAACCGCATTGTCAGTACCCTCAAATTAAGAGAAAAGGCTAATAACGAGGATTATTGTGCAGCCAATGGCAACGTAGCTTACACAATAGGCAACAATTTGTATGTAAACGAACAAGCAGTAACCAACGAACCCGAAGGTATCGTTTGCGGGCAATCCGTACATCGCAATGAGTTCGGTATCAACAAAGGAACTTTCTGGAGTCCGAAAGGCAGTCTGCTCGCTTTCTACCGCATGGATGAAAGCATGGTCACACAATACCCGCTCGTAGACATCACCGCACGTGTGGGAAAAGTGAACAATATCCGTTACCCGATGGCAGGGATGACCAGCCACCAGGTAAAAGTAGGCATCTACAACCCCGCAACAGGCAAGAGCATCTACCTGAATACAGGCGACCCCACCGACCGTTATTTCACGAACATCAGTTGGACACCGGACGAAAAGAGTCTCTATCTCATAGAGTTGAACCGTGACCAGAATCACGCCAAACTCTGCCAATACAACGCAGAGACAGGCGAGCCAATCGATGTATTATATGAAGAAACTCATTCCAAATATGTAGAGCCGCAGCATCCAATTATATTCCTGCCATGGGATGATTCCAAGTTTATCTACCAAAGCCAACGTGACGGATACAACCACCTCTATTTGTTCGACACACATACTAAGGTATATCCCGAGACTCACTCCACTCCTATCGGTGGTACCTATCGCCAATCTTACAAAGTGAAACAACTGACCAAAGGCGACTGGCTGGTCAGTGAAATTCTGGGATTCAATGCAAAACGTAAAGAGATTATCTTCACAGCCGTAGAAGGCTTGAGAAGCGGACATTTCGCTGTAAACGTAAGAAATGGAAAGATAAGCCAACCGTTCGAAAGCTGCAAAGAAAGCGAACATAACGGCATACTTAACGCTTCCGGGACTTATCTTATCGACCGTTATTCCACCAAAGACCAACCTCGCATCATCAACCTGGTAGAGACTAAAAACTTCAAAGAAACAGCCAATCTGCTGACTGCTGAAAACCCTTACGAAGGCTATCAGATGCCAAGCATCGAAACCGGAACAATCAAAGCGGCAGACGACACCACCGACCTGCATTACCGCCTGATGAAGCCGGCAGACTTCGACCCGGCAAAGAAATATCCCGTCATCGTATACGTCTATGGAGGTCCTCACGCACAATGTGTCACCGGAGGATGGCAGAACGGTGCACGCGGATGGGACACTTACATGGCAGGCAAAGGCTATATCATGTTCACCATCGACAATCGCGGTAGCAGCAACCGTGGACTGACATTTGAAAATGCCACCTTCCGCCACCTCGGCATCGAAGAAGGCAAAGACCAGGTAAAAGGCATTGAATTTCTGAAATCCCTCCCCTACATAGACAGCGAGCGCATCGGCGTACACGGATGGAGCTTCGGAGGTCACATGACTACCGCCCTGCTGCTCCGTTACCCGGAGATATTCAAAGTAGGCGTTGCCGGAGGCCCGGTAATCGACTGGGGGTATTATGAAGTGATGTACGGCGAACGCTATATGGACACACCCCAAAGCAATCCGGAAGGCTACAAAGAATGCAACCTGAAGAATCTGGCCGGTCAGCTGAAAGGACACCTGCTGATTATTCACGACGACCATGACGATACCTGCGTACCACAACACACCCTGTCGTTCATGAAAGCCTGTGTAGATGCCCGCACTTATCCCGATCTGTTTATCTACCCGTGCCACAAGCACAACGTAATAGGTCGTGACCGTGTACATCTGCACGAGAAAATCACCCGGTACTTTGAACAGAATTTATAAAACCGTCCACCGCACCCATACGAATCATAGATAACAGTATAACTTATAATAGCACAAAGATGAAGATATTATTACTAGGCTCGGGCGGCCGCGAACATGCACTGGCATGGAAAATTGCCCAAAGTCCGAAAGTTGAAAAACTATACATTGCTCCGGGAAATGCCGGAACAACTGCCGTAGGCGAGAATGTCAACATCAAAGCAACCGATTTTGAAGCCATCAGTGCTTTCGTCCTGAAAGAGAACATTCAAATGGTAGTGGTAGGCCCCGAAGATCCGTTGGTAAGAGGAATCTACGACTACTTCCAAAACCGACCGGAGCTAAAGCACATTGCCGTGATCGGTCCTTCCGCTCAAGGAGCACAACTGGAAGGCAGCAAGGAGTTTGCCAAAGGCTTCATGATGCGCCACAACATCCCGACAGCCCGTTACAAAAGCATCACTTCCGAAAACATCGAAGAAGGTCTTGCTTTCCTCGAAACGCTGGAAGCTCCCTACGTATTGAAAGCCGATGGCCTTTGTGCCGGAAAAGGAGTGCTCATCCTCCCTACGCTTGACGAAGCTAAGAAAGAACTGAAAGAAATGCTGGGCGGAATGTTCGGATCCGCGTCGGCAACCGTTGTCATCGAAGAGTTCTTGAGCGGTATCGAATGTTCTGTATTCGTACTGACAGACGGAGACAACTACAAAATCCTCCCTGTAGCCAAAGACTACAAGCGCATCGGTGAAGGCGATAAAGGACTGAACACAGGTGGTATGGGTAGCGTAACCCCTGTTCCGTTTGCCGATGAAGTGTTTATGGAGAAAGTACGCACACGCATCATCGAGCCGACCATCAACGGCCTGAAAGAAGAAAATATCACCTACAAAGGTTTCATCTTCCTCGGTCTTATCAAGGTGAAAGGCGAACCGATGGTAATCGAATACAACGTCCGCATGGGTGATCCGGAAACAGAAAGCGTGATGCTCCGTATCCAAAGCGACTTGGTAGAACTGCTTGAAGGCGCTTCCGCAGGCAATCTGAACGAAAAAACACTGGTGATGGACCCACGTTCAGCAGGCTGTGTGATCCTTGTCAGCGGAGGTTATCCCGAAGCTTACGAAAAAGGATTCCCCATCAGCGGACTGGAACAGGCGGCCGCTACCGGTAGCATCATTTTCCATGCTGGAACAGCCATGAAAGACGGACAAATCGTAACAAACGGAGGACGGGTGATTGCCGTTTGCTCTTACGGTGCAACGAAAGAAGAGGCACTGGCACAGAGCTACAAAGTGGCAGACATGATCGACTTCGACAAGAAGTACTTCCGCCGCGATATCGGATTCGATTTGTAACCGCCCAAGCGATGATATATGCTCACCGAGCGACAAAAGAACGAATGGAAAAATGAGAAATAAGAGACTACAAAGTCAAGTGACGGCAGGACGGTGGACTCTGCCTGCCGTTATCTTTATCTGCGCCCTGTGCTGGGTGTTGACTTACTTTTTATTTCCCGGTTCCACAGCCTCAATCGTACTCGAAGGCAGCCCTTCCGCCTGGCACCCCACCCACGATTTTCTGCTTCCGGGATGGGCAGACCGGATTATCAGCTTCCTGATTTATGCAACTATCGGCTACTTTCTGATAGAGCTGAACAATCAGTTCAGCATTATCCGTATGAGGGCATCCATGCAGACAGCTATTTATTTCCTGCTGGTCACCGTTTGCCCGAAAATGCATTTCCTACATACAGGAGATATTGTTGCCTTGTGCTTTCTCATCTCCATTTATTTTCTGTTTAAAAGTTATCAGCAAACCCAAGCTGTGGGTTATTTATTCAATTCCTTCTTCTTTATCGGAGCAGGAAGTATTCTATTCCCACAGTTCACCATCCTCTCGGTACTTTGGTTGCTCGAAGCCTACCGTTTCCAGTCGCTCACCCTGCGTAGTTTCTGCGGTGCGCTGATCGGATGGATACTGCCATACTGGATGCTGTTCGGACACGCCTTCTTCTACAACGAGATGGAGTTGTTCTATCGCCCTTTCAATCAGCTATTAACTTTCGGGGAATTCTTCAACCTGCCAATCCTCCAGCCTTGGGAACTGGCCATACTCGGCTATCTGCTGGTGATGTTCATTGTCAGTGCGGTCCACTGCATCGCTGCGGGATTTGAGGATAAGATACGCACACGGGCCTATCTCCAATTCCTGATAGACCTGACGATATTCCTGTTCCTGTTGATTGCCCTGCAACCGATATATTGCAGTACCCTATTGCCTTTGCTTATCATAAGTAACAGCATCCTGATCGGACATTTCTTTGTACTGACCAATAGTAAAAGTTCGAATGTCTTTTTTAGCATTTCATTGGCCGGTCTCATCCTCTTATTTGCTTTTAATATATGGACGCTTTTATAAATTCAACGATACAACTCCTGATAGAATGGGGACTCCCGGGATTATTCATCTCGGCTTTGTTGGCCGGAAGCATCGTGCCTTTCAGTTCCGAACTGGTACTGGTGGCACTGGTGAAACTCGGTCTGCCCCCGATAGCCTGTCTGGTCTCCGCCACTCTGGGTAACACTGCAGGAGGAATGACCTGCTACTCTATGGGGCGTCTGGGCAAAATCAGCTGGATTGAGAAATACTTCAAGGTAAAGAAAGAGAAAGTAGACAAGATGGTGAAATTCCTGCAAGGGAAAGGAGCATTGATGGCCTTCTTTACCTTCCTTCCCGCCATTGGGGAAGTAATAGCCATTGCATTGGGATTTATGCGAAGCAACACATGGCTCACCATCATTTCCATGTTTGTCGGCAAACTGATACGTTATATCCTTCTCCTGTATGCACTTGAAAGTGCCTGGAACGCTATAGCAGGATAAGGATTTGGGGTATCAACCGGTAGCTATAAATAGTAGATTCAGGTAGTAAGTATTAGAGATTGCATGATGGAAAGAATAATTGAGAGAACTGATGACGGAAGCGCTACGCTGTTTGTTCCGGAATTGAATGAGCATTATCACTCGACAAAAGGAGCACGCACGGAGTCACAACATATTTTCATCGATATGGGGCTGAAAGCTTCTTCTGCCGCCTCTCCACGCATTCTTGAAATCGGTTTCGGGACAGGACTAAACGCCTGGCTCACCCTCAAAGAAGCAGAGAGAAGCGGACGGAATATACACTATACAGGGTTAGAACTCTACCCGCTGGACTGGCAGACAGTAGAACAACTAAGCTATATCTCCGGTGATGAGCAGCTTACCATACATCGGAAGCAATCAGTAACCGATGAGCCATCTACCTCGAATGGAGAACAACAACCGGCTATCGAATTGTTTAAACAGCTTCATACATCACCCTGGGGAAAAGACGTGCAGCTGACGTCCCACTTCACCTTACGGAAAATAGAAACAGACGTGAATCAATGGATAACGGAAAAGCGATTTGATACCATCTATTTCGATGCCTTCGCTCCGGAAAAGCAACCGGAAATGTGGTCGCAAGAACTATTCAACCGTCTCTACGTTTTATTAGATAAAGGCGGAATACTGACTACTTACTGTGCCAAAGGTATCGTCCGCCGAATGTTACAGTCAGCCGGATTCACGGTAGAACGCCTCCCCGGCCCCCCGGGTGGTAAACGGGAAATATTACGAGCCCGGAAATAAGAATAGAAAGAAGATAAAAAACGAAATAGAAGAAGTCATGAAAAAACAACTGAAAGATATGAGAACCCTTCTCCTCCTTAGCACCTGCCTCCTAATGGTAGCCTGCACAGGACGATCCTCCCAAGCAAGCAATGATGACGAAGCAAAACCAACGTTAACCGTCACCCTGGAACCGCAACGTTATTTCACGGAAGCTATTGCCGGAGATAAATTCAACGTAGTCAGCATGGTTCCCAAAGGCTCCAGCCCGGAAACTTATGATCCTGTCCCCCAACAACTGGTTTCTCTGGGAGACAGCAAAGCCTATTTCCGCATCGGATACATCGGTTTCGAACAGACCTGGATGGACCGTCTGATGAACAATACTCCCCATATCCGAGTATTCGACACCTCCAAAGGGATCGACCTCATACTCAATAACGATGATCACGATCACGACCACGTCCACGGACGTAACAGCCACGCAAGGCATATCCACGCTGTAGAGCCGCACGTATGGAATTCCACGGGTAATGCTTTAATCATTGCCGGGAACATCTACAAAGCCCTTAGCCAACTGGATAAAGCAAACGAAGCGTACTATAGGAACCGTTACGATTCACTCTGCCAACGCATCCAGCATACCGACAGTCTGATCCGCCGTCAACTCTCCGCTCCCGAAGCAGCCAAAGCCTTCATGATTTATCATCCGGCCCTCTCCTACTTCGCCCGCGACTACGGATTGCATCAGATTTCTATCGAAGAGGGTGGCAAAGAGCCTTCTCCCGCCCATCTGAAAGCTCTGATAGACCTCTGCAAAGAAGAAGATGTACGGGTAATATTCATCCAACCGGAATTTGACAAACGCAATGCGGAAACCATCGCGCAGCAAACCGGAACGAAAGTGGTCCCCATCAATCCGCTAAGCTACGATTGGGAAGAAGAGATGCTGAATGTAGCACGGGCACTGGCCTCCGGCAATGAAAGAAGCCATGCATACATAGAAAAATAAAGATCTTTCTTTTTGTTTTCTATTACAAAAAAAACGACCTTTGCCCTGAAAAAAAATAAAATTTAGAGTCAAATGATAAGGGATAACATTCGATGGATCGCAGGAGGATGGGTATGCTTATTTTTGCTCATTACGCATGCACAGACGATGATTTAGACGATCTGAATTACCAATGATTACCTATTAAACCCGTATCAATGAAACAGTTAATCAACAAAACCGAAGACATAGTAAAATCATGCCATATCCTATCATCGAAATAAAGAATCTCTCCGCCGGATACGACGGACGCACAGTGTTGCATGATATCAACCTCACCGTTTACGAACGTGACTTTCTCGGTATCATCGGCCCTAACGGAGGGGGAAAGACAACACTCGTCAAATGCATTCTCGGACTGTTGAAACCCACCGCAGGCGAAATCATTTTCCACACCTTGTCTCAGGAGGTACAAAAAGAGCGGACACCGCAAATGTCACAAATGTCACAAAAGAAACAAGCGAACGCAAACGGACGCCCCTCGTTGGGGTATCTGCCGCAATACAGCAGCATAGACCGGAAGTTCCCCATTTCCGTGGAAGAAGTGATCCTGTCCGGATTGAGCATACAGAAGTCGCTCACCTCCCGATTCACTTCCGAACAGAGAGAGAAAGGCAGACAGATCATTGCCCGTATGGGGCTCGAAGGACTGGAACACCGATCCATCGGTCAGCTGAGCGGCGGGCAGTTACAACGCGCCCTCCTGGGACGTGCCGTCATTTCCGACCCCTCGGTGCTCATCCTCGATGAACCCAGCACGTACATCGACAAACGTTTTGAAGCGCGCCTTTACGAATTGCTGGCTGAAATCAATAAGGAGTGTGCCATCATTCTCGTCAGCCACGACATCGGCACTGTGCTGCAACAGGTGAAATCCATCGCTTGTGTCAATGAAACACTGGATTATCATCCGGACACGGGCGTCACTACCGAATGGCTGGAAAGGAACTTCAACTGCCCTATCGAGCTGCTCGGACACGGGACATTGCCTCATCGGGTTTTAGGGGAACATCATCACCACTGACAAGCTATAGCGAAGGTGAATTCAAAACTATCCCCTATCTCTTACGTAGTCACCAAATGATACCTATATCCTCAATAAACATGTTTTTCATCACAATTTCTCATTTTTCACAAACGAATTGATACAACATTTATTTTTATTACTATCTTTAGGGCAATGTAACTTGCAAGTATTACAAAGGACGTGATTCATTGACATCACTTCCATTATTATTAACCTCACTAATACAAATTTGCCTATGAAAGTTGAACGCTTGTTGTTCGTTTGTTTTATGCTTATCAGTTTGACAACCTGTACAAAAGATGAATCTTTGGCAGAAGCCAACCTTCCTTCCCCCAATGAAGTCAACTCTTTGGTGGGTAACCTGTTTATCAAACAAATGCGCTCACAAATAGGTAGGAGCGAATGTTTTACAAGAAGTCTTGGTGGCACCCCCTTGTATGAATACACCATTTTGGCCGTTGGATACAATTGGGGACTCCATTATGCGATTCCTTATACTGACGAAAATGGAATAATAAATGGATGTTTGATTTTTCCAGTTGATGAATCGCTGCCAACAGAGGAGAAAAGTCCGGAGGGAACGCTGGGTACTCCTATTCGATTGGACGAAACATTATTGGCGCAGACCCCTATTACATCACTATATGTTTGTATGGCTCCCTTTCTGAATTGGAAAAATAAAGGACTTACTGTGAAATCATACTTGATAGATAAGGCAGAATTATTAGAAAAATGCGTTCGAATAGTAGATGATGAAAACAGCCAAACACGCAGTAGTGTATCAATCCTTTCAGGCAATAGTTGGGAAGAGGGCGATGCTGTTAATATTACTTTACAAATATATAGCGAAGCCATTGTGGATGTCGATGCAAAAGGCTATAATTACACAATAGTAAATTTAAACAGGATAGAGGATTTAATGCGTGACCGGTTCCGCAATCCTGAGAAGCCTGGTTTTATTGCATATTCACAACACTATAATCATTACCAAGATGGAAATCGAAGAGGAATAAGCAAGGCAGAGATACAATTTTTCCGGGTTATATACGGATTAATAATGCAACAAGAAATTGATGATTTTTTAAAATATCTGATTAATCGTGAATATAGAAAATTCCATCTTTCCATACAATATTCTTATCATATGAAACATGGAATGTTTTACAGAGGAAAGCCTAGCAGACCTGGCAGTGGAGGAACCGGCACAGGAGGAGTCAGCACAGGAGGAACTAGCTCCAATAATGGTGAAACGTCATCCCCCCAAACCCCTAATACAGATAAAATAGTTGAAGATACAAGTGGTTTAACACCTGAACAATTAGGGAAATTAGAAGATGCATTGAGCGAACTTAACGACAAGTTCTGCTTTGCAGGGAAAATCATAGATTATTTAGCAGAGAAAAACTATAAATACACCTCTGTTAAAATTGATTCAACGATGTTTGGCAGTGCAGGAGCAGGAATTTTATGGAAGGATGGAAAAGTAGTGGGCGTTAATTTGAAATTTCAAACAAAAGAAGATATTGATTTTCAAGCAGTAGGGCATGAATTGATTCATCTACTCCAAGTAGAACAAGGTGTATATTCAGGACAGGAAGTCCGTGGTATGATGGAATATGAACGAGTCTTGATTGATGATATATTATATTATGCCCATGTAACAACAGAGCAACTTTTTAACGGTGTTAATGGAGGCTCGTGGGGTTACATCTCGAACGAGAAAAGAGACAAATGGAAAAGTTTGTCTAAGGAATATAACAGTTGGCTAGAAAAAACAATATCAAAAGGATTACCGGAATCTATTTCGGCTGACGATTTTAAGAAATGGGCCGATCTGTTTGCAATAAGCAAAAACGGTTATCTAGCAGATGGTGGCTACAATTATAACATAGATTATGCACCCAAGGCCTTACAGAAAGTTCTAAACCTATCAAAAGGATGTATCAAATAATTAAACACTTACAATTATGAAAGCAACGATTCTTTTATTATTCCTGTTTCTGAGCCTGAACGCTTCAGCGTATGTGAAAGACACTACATTTGTAGTTAATACGGCTGAAAATACGTATGAGGTAAGTTTTTTCTCTCAACATGTCAGAATTGATAACGTAAAAATCCGCAATTTCCCATCCAATGATGCAGATGAGCGAGAACATACTATTAGAAAAATATCTATTGGCAATGAAAGCATCGGAGCCTGCATCCGGAAATATTGCAAAATTCCTTTAATGAACGTGTCGTTTGAAAAGTACGATAGCATGAGAATCGGAATCAAATATGATTTGCAAGGAAAGCCATTCTGCACCTGTTTCAGTTATCCTGCCAAATTGATGATACCCATTGAGACCATCGAGCAGCTTGAAAAGGTGTTGATGGAAAAGGTAAAAATAACGGTTAAACTTACAGGGTCGTCTTCTTGCAAAAGAATCTACGGAGTGGAAGTAAAGATTGTTCTTAATTTACCTAAATTGCAGCAAGGAATAGATACAGAAGAACGGGTATGGTAATGTACCTACTCCATAACATTCCATTCAAACACTTGCAATTACTTTTGTGCTAAAGCAAAGTAAACACAAAGGGCTGAATCCCGAATAGGTGACAGCCCTAATTTTTCATCGCCTCTTTTTTTATCGGACAGCAACCCGAGTATTAACACCCGAAATCTCAACCATTAACACCTAACGGCCAGGATATTAATAGAAAACTCCCGTTGTCTTGATAGCAAACTTACTCTTCCCTAACAGGAAAGTTATGCTTGACTAAGGATAATCTATAAACGCAAGTTGCGTTTATAAAATTGCAAGCTTTGTTTTTATAATTGCAAGCTTCATTTATAAAAACAAAACTTGCAATTATAGTTTATGACGAATGAAAAGAAAGTTTGTAATTAAGGCAAAAGATGTTGACTAACAGGATAAAGGAAGTTTATCCTTAATACATCAGAGCTTATTCATTAAAGGGCTAAAAACAAATTCCTCACTTGCCAACACACAAGTCCCCGCCTTCCGGAAAAGGAAAGAGATAGTAAATCAGCCTTCCGTTACTTAATATTTCTTACTTTCTTCCTCATTATCCTTACAAATCACTATCTTTGCGACCTCATAATTTGTTTTTAACGAATAAACTACGATAGTGCTGATGAAACAATACAGAACCGTAAACAACCTTATGGGTTGGCTTGCATTTATCATTGCGGCAACCGTCTACTGCCTGACAATAGAACCGACGGCAAGTTTCTGGGATTGCCCGGAGTTCATAACTACCGGCTATAAACTGGAAGTCGGACACCCGCCCGGCGCGCCTTTCTTCATGCTGATGGCTAACTTGTTCACCCAATTTGCTTCCGATGTGACTACCGTAGCAAAAATGGTGAATTACATGAGTGCCCTGATGAGTGGCGCCTGTATCCTGTTTCTTTTCTGGAGCATCACCCATCTGGTACGCAAACTGATTATCACTGATGAAAACAATATCACCAAAGGACAGCTTATCACGGTGATGGGTAGCGGACTGATCGGTGCACTGGTCTATACATTCAGTGACACGTTCTGGTTCTCGGCCGTAGAAGGTGAAGTATATGCCTTCTCCTCCCTGTTTACCGCTGTCGTTTTCTGGTTGATCCTGAAATGGGAAGACGTGGCCGACCAACCGCATAGCGACCGCTGGCTCATCCTCATCGCCTATCTGACGGGATTGAGTATCGGTGTCCATTTGCTGAACTTGCTTTGTCTACCCGCCATCGTGCTGGTTTACTACTATAAGAAAACTCCGAACACCACTGCAAAAGGCTCGCTGCTGGCACTCATCGGTTCCGGTGTATTGGTAGCTGCCGTTCTCTACGGTATCGTACCGGGTATTGTGAAAGTAGGCGGCTGGTTTGAACTGCTGTTTGTCAACGGACTTGGCATGTCGTTCAACTCCGGCGTAGTAGTTTATATCTTCCTTCTTGCAGCCACTCTGATCTGGGGTGTGTACGAAAGCTATACCGAAAAGAACAAGATGCGCATGGCCATCTCCTTTATCCTGACGATTGCCTTACTGGGTATCCCGTTCTACGGACACGGAGCCAGCAGTATCATCATCGGTATTTTGGTTATCGCTGTACTGGGACTTTACCTCGCTCCGAGTGTCCAGACTAAGATCAAAGAAAGATGGCGTATCACCGCCCGCACCATGAACACGGCTTTGCTGTGCACCATGATGATCGTAATCGGATATTCTTCTTATGCACTGATTGTTATCCGCTCCACTGCCAACACTCCGATGGACCAGAATTCACCGGAAGATATATTCACACTGGGCGAATACCTCGGTCGTGAACAATACGGAACCCGCCCGCTTTTCTACGGTCCCGCCTTCTCTTCGAAAGTGGCGCTCGACGTAAAAGACGGATATTGCATTCCGCGTCAGTCGGAAACAGGAAGCAAGTATGTCCGTAAGGAAAAGACCTCTCCCGACGAAAAAGACTCTTACATCGAACTTCCCGGACGTGTAGAATACGAATATGCACAGAACATGCTTTTCCCGCGTATGTACAGCTCGTCACACGCTCCGTACTACAAGCAATGGGTGGACATCAAGGGATATGATGTTCCTTACGACCAGTGTGGAGAAATGGTAATGGTAAATATGCCTACCCAATGGGAGAATATCAAGTTCTTCTTCTCCTACCAGTTGAATTTCATGTACTGGCGTTATTTTATGTGGAACTTTGCCGGACGGCAGAATGATATGCAAGGTAGCGGAGAAATCGAGCACGGCAACTGGATCACCGGTATTCCGTTTATCGATAACCTGCTGGTAGGTAATCAGGAATTACTCCCGCAAGATCTCAAAAACAATAAAGGTCACAATGTATTCTACTGTCTGCCACTGATTCTCGGTCTGATCGGACTTTTCTGGCAGGCTTATCATAGCCAACGAGGAATCCAACAATTCTGGGTGGTCTTCTTCCTGTTCTTTATGACAGGTATCGCCATTGTACTCTACCTCAACCAGACTCCTACACAACCTCGTGAACGAGACTATGCATACGCCGGATCGTTCTATGCCTTTGCCATCTGGGTAGGTATGGGAGTGACGGGCATCATCCGCATGTTGCGAGATTACTGTAAAATGCAGGAACTCCCGGCAGCCGTATTGGCTTCTGTGCTCTGTTTATTCGTTCCCATCCAGATGGCGGGACAGACGTGGGATGACCACGACCGCAGCGGACGCTTTGTTGCCCGTGACTTCGGACAGAACTACCTGATGACCTTACAGGAGAAAGGGAATCCGATCATCTATACCAATGGCGATAATGATACTTTCCCATTGTGGTACAACCAGGAAACGGAAGGTTTCCGTACAGATGCCCGCACCTGTAACCTGAGCTACCTGCAAACAGACTGGTATATCGACCAGATGAAACGTCCTGCATACGATTCTCCATCACTTCCTATCAACTGGAATCGTGTGGAATATGTGGAAGGACAAAACGAATATATTCCTGTCCGACCGGAAATGAAGGCCCTCATCGACAGCTATTTCAAACAGGCAAACGAACTGGCAGCACAGGGAGACACTACCATATTGTCCCTCGTTCATTCCATCTTCGGTGAGAATCCATACGAACTGAAGGAGATCATCAACCGCTGGATGCTCGGCAAGAACGACCAGCTGAAAGAGCTTCTTAAAAAGACAGGAAAAGATATCCAACTGCCGCTTATCCCTACGGACAGCATCGTAATGAAGGTGGACGAAGAAGCTGTACGCCGCTCCGGCATGAAGATACCGGAAGCTTTGGGCGACTCTATCCCCGAATACATGACAATCACCCTCAGAGACACCAACGGCAACCCGAAACGCGCCCTCTACAAGAGTGAACTGATGATGCTCGAAATGCTTGCCAATGCTAACTGGGAACGTCCTATCTATATGGCAATCACCGTAGGAAGCGACAATCATCTGGGTATGGACAACCACTTTATGCAGGAAGGTCTTGCCTACCGTTTCACTCCGTTCGATACGGACAAGCTGGACAGCAAGATCGACAGTGAAAAGATGTATGACAACCTGATGAACAAGTTCAAGTTCGGCGGTATCGACCAGCCGGATATCTACATCGACGAGAACGTGATGCGCATGTGCTACACACACCGCCGTATCTTCACGCAACTCGTAGGCCAGCTCATCAAAGAAGGCAAAAAGGACAAGGCACTCGCCGCGCTCGATTACGCTGAAAAGATGATTCCGGTATACAACGTACCGTATGACTGGGCAAACGGCGCCTTCCAAATGGCAGAATCTTACTATCAACTGGAGCAGAAGGAGAAAGCCGACAAGATCATCGACGAGCTTGCCAATAAGTCGCTCGAATACATGACCTGGTATCTTAGCCTGAATGATAACCAGCTTGCTATCGCCGGTGAAAACTTCGTATACAACGCCAGCTTGCTCGATGCCGAAGTCCGCCTAATGAGAAAATACAAATCGGAAGAACTCGTGAAACATTACTCTACGCAACTCGAACGGCTGTACAACGAGTACGCAACGAGAATGGAAGGGAAATAAATAGTAAGTATCAACAGACTCTCATGTTTATAGAACAACCACCTTGGCTTTTCCGGATGTTGTATCCACAAGCCATTTTCCGAATGGACCCGAATGAGCCGGCAGTCTATCTGACTTTCGATGACGGTCCCATTCCCGAAGTGACTCCCTGGGTACTGGAAATACTGGAGAAGCATCATATTAAAGCTACCTTTTTCATGGTAGGCGATAATATACGCAAACATCCGGATGAATACCGAATGGTGGTAGAGCACGGACACCGCATTGGCAACCATACTTTCAACCACATCCGTGGATTTGAATATTCCAATCCGGACTACCTTGCAAACGCCCAAAAGGTAGACGAAATCATTCATTCCGAGCTCTTCCGTCCGCCACACGGACACATGGGATTCAGGCAGTATTATACGTTACGCCATCATTACCGCATCATTATGTGGGATCTCGTGACTCGCGATTACAGTAAGCGGATGCGCCCGGAACAAGTGCTGGACAATGTGAAACGCTATGTACGAAACGGTTCTATCATCACTTTTCACGATTCGCTCAAGTCATGGAACAACGGTAACCTGCAATACGCACTTCCCCGTGCCATCGAATTCCTGAAAGAGGAAGGTTATGAATTCAAGGTTTTATAATTAAGAACCTTTGAGAAAACAGAAACTTCGAAAAGGACAAAAAGTCATGATGGAAAAAGAAGGGCTCTGATGAATAAAAAAAGTTCCCTGACAAGCGAAAAAATATAAGGCTGTCTAACAAGTCCTATTTTAACGATTTTACCCCTGCCAGAATATGCTTTGGCAGGGGTGACTTTTAATTACTGATACCTGTTAGACAGTCTTTTGTCGTATAAGCCCCGTTTTTTGCCCAAATTTGAAAGATTCCTTCTCTTTCTTATAAGATATCAGCGCAACCGCATTTCGCCCGGTAAAGGGCAAAAAGAGGGAAAAACAACCTACATTCAGAAAGTTTCTGATTCACACCACGATTACAGTAGTAGGTTATCCCGGTATCTTCGTCAACTGGCATTCTACCACCCAGGACGATTACGAACAACGCGCTTTTACGAGATAACCCAAGGGCATTATAACGCAAAGAATGAGGAGAGCAGACAATTTGCGCCCTCATTTCAACATCCATTTCCAAGCAGGAAGCACGCGGATAACCATATCCTGTTCCTGCCATTCAGTTTCCATATCCATCGTTACAATAACAAGTTCCCGGCAGTCTGTTGCCTGAGCAGCCTCCAGCAGTCCATCTACTTCCCGCTTACGAGTTTCCTCATCGTTCATCTGATAACTAACCTGAATCAACCGGGTCACTTTGTCATATTCTACAACCACAAAATCACATTCCTTCTTGCCTTTATAATAATGCAATTCTTCCTGAATCCGCAAATTTCTCCGCAGGTAAAGAAAAACAGCATTCTCCAAAAGCTTTCCATGATCCTCACTCTGTGGGTTCAGAAGTACGGAACGCAAACCATTATCAATGCAATAATATTTTTTATCTCCTGTATTCTCTTTCACAAGTGACGGGTCATACTTTGTCAGAGAGAAGAAGAGATAAACAGACTCGGTCTGAACAATCACATCATACAATGTATTCTTCCCAATACTGATTCCCTGCGACTTTAATTCATTATAAATCCGATTGATAGAAGTAGGTTTAGTCAAGTTACTCATCACTCTTTTAATGAAATAACGTATCGGTTCCGGATTCTTTATCTCATATCTCTCCACAAGATCTTTGTAGAGCATCACAAAGAAGTACTCTTGTAAAATTCGATCTTTATATAACGGAGCTGCCAATACAACTTCCGGAAAACCTCCTCCATGCAAATATGCTTTAAACGCATTGATAAGTCTGGCTCGATTTTCAGGCACATAATGATTTGTATCCACTTCAGTGAAGCTGCAAAATTCGTTGAACGACAATGGAAATTCTTCATATTGCAATGTCCGTCCACGCAGAGAAGTTGCCAGCTCTGAAGAAAGCATCCGGGAGTTACTCCCTGTTAGAAAGAGATGTTTGCATTCATGTTCGTAAACTCTCCGCACAAAAGGTTGCCAATCGTCTGCCATTTGCACTTCGTCAAAGAACATATACACTTCTTTCAATGGAATGGCAGGGTAAAGTTCTCGGTATGCTTGAAGAATTTCATCCAAATTATCTGCATTCAGATGCAAGCGTTCATCATCAAAATTCAGAAATAAGATCTGTTCCTTAGTTATAACCTGCTCACTAACAAGTTGATTGATTATCAACAGGAAAAGAGAAGACTTACCGCATCTTCTCACGCCAGGCACTGTTATGATCTTCCCGCTATCAACAGGCAGAGTGAGCTCACGAGGACGTACCTCTACTGGTAGTGAGGCTTGAAATCCTGCAATCAGTTGCTTTAATAGTTCTTTCTTTCCCATAAAGACGCATTCTTTATTATCTTTCTTTTTCAGAAAGACAAAAATAAGCAAAAGTTTCTTTTTATCAAAGAAACTTTTGCTTATTCTATTTGAAAGGACCAATGATATTCAATAATTCAACACATTAATACGCCACCGCCAGCGGAGTACGCAATTTCTGCGCATATTCAGCCATGTATTTATTCCAGGCATCCGGAGTCTTGATAGCCGCCTTATCCCAGGCAGATCCCCAGTAATAAGTATATTCGGAACCCGGCTCATATTCGCTGATAGCCAGCACATGACCATCGGCGCCGCCACGCTCTTTTTTCTCATCTTCCGAGAAAAGAATAGTTTTGGCATCTTTTACCTGTACAGGGAATGCGGCACCGACAAATATCTTACCGTTTCCACCTGCCCTGTCGGTTGTAGGATCAACGTAAGTGATATAACCGTTTGCGGCATCTGCTACAACCGCACCGTCCGGTTCACGCAGGACGATTCCTGTAACTACGGGCATTGCCTCTTTCAGACTGGTATATGAAATGACTGCTTTATTAAGATACGATCCTGCATCCAGAGATATAACACGTGTTTCCACTACATTAGAATCGCCACGGACTACCAGCGGGGTAAATTCCAGCTTTACAGTAAAGCGTAATGGACCGTTATCAAGAATTTCCTGAGTGCGATAGCAATAAGGGTAGATAATCGTATCGCCTGCCATCAAAGCAGCCGTACCGCCACCCAATGTAGGACCTACAGCATAACAGTCCATTCCGTACCCATGATCAATATGATAAGAAATGGCACGCCCCAATTCGGCAGCCGCTTTCGGGTCTGTCTTTTTCAGTTCGGCTATCTTAGCACGCTTCTCCTTATTCAGCTCTTCAGCATACATACTTTCCAAAACAGGCTCGGTAGTATTATACTTCGTGAAGATATCGTAGCCAAAGCCACGCTCGTTTCTTGCCTGCAAAGCAGGGCCATACGCACGGAAACCTACGAGGTCGTTCTCCCAGGCAACATCGTCCAAGCGTTCAGGATAATATTTGCCGCAGGCTATTACATTAAAAGGAGCCGGAGTGCCCGGCTGGATAGTATAAATAGCTGTACCGTTTGCCTTTACCATAACCGGGAAAATGACTTTTTCGTCATATGTCATTTGGTAAGGTACTTGTTGACCGTCAGCGTCAAGTACTACAATCTGTGCTGTATCTGCCAGTTTCAGCTTGGCAACTACATCGCTCATCGGTACTTCAACCATCTCTCCTGCGCATTCTAAAGCCAATGGATTGGTCACCGTAACCGTCATTGCCTGTTTACTGTCGACACAGGAGGCAAAAGCCGTCAAAGCAACAGCAAGCAGAATAAATATCTTTTTCATGATTGGTTCTTATTAAATAAAAAAATAAGGTGACAGATGAAAAGAGGATGCTCTTTGCCATTCTATCACCTTAGCGAAATCTCTTCTATTATCTATTATTTCGGTTGTTTTCCGATATAAGCAAGAATACCACCATCTACGTAGAGAATGTGACCGTTAACAGCGTTAGAAGCTTCAGAAGCAAGGAACACGGCAGGGCCAGTCAGTTCTTGCGGATCCAACCAACGACCGGCAGGAGTCTTAGCGCAGATGAATGAATCGAATGGATGACGGCTTCCGTCTGCCTGCGGCTCACGAAGAGGAGCAGTTTGCGGAGTAGCGATATAACCCGGGCCGATACCATTACACTGGATGTTGTATTCACCATATTCAGAACAGATATTGCGAGTCAGCATCTTCAAACCACCCTTAGCAGCAGCGTAAGCAGATACTGTTTCACGGCCCAATTCAGACATCATAGAACAGATGTTAATGATCTTACCTGCACGCTTTTCCATCATAGCCGGCAAAACGGCCTTAGCAACGATAAAAGGAGCATTCAAGTCGATGTCGACTACACGACGGAAATCAGCAGCATCCATCTCGTGCATAGGAATACGACGAATAATACCTGCATTATTCACAAGGATATCAATGGTACCTACTTCTTTTGCAATCGTAGCAACCATCGCCTGAACAGCCGATTCGTCTGTCACGTCGCATACGTAACCGTGAGCTTTGATACCTTTTGCAGTATAAGCAGCCATACCTTTGTCTACCAACTCTTGATTGATGTCGTTAAAACAAATTTTAGCGCCTTGTTCTGCAAATGCAGAAGCAATAGCAAATCCGATACCATAAGAAGCACCTGTAACGAGAGCTACCTTACCTTCCAAAGAAAAATTCAAAAACTGATTCATAATTCTTTTTGTTATTAAATTAGGAAAACTATTGTAGTTGTTATTTCAAATCTGTTATTAATGAGAAGTCCTGGTCACCGTAGTCGAGGTTCTCACCACCCATACCCCAGATAAAGGTATAGTTGTGGGTAGCGGCAGCCGAGTGGATAGACCATTCGGGAGAAAGAACCGCTTGGTCGCCTTTCATCCAGATGTGACGCGTTTCGCCTACCTCACCCATAAAGTGGCAGATGGCATGATCTTCGGGAATCTCGAAATAGAAGTAAGCTTCCATACGACGACTGTGTACATGGGCCGGCATCGTGTTCCACACACTTCCCGGAGCCAGTTCCGTCATACCCATCTGCAACTGGCAAGTTGGCAATACCTGATTCACCAGCATCTTATTGATGTTGCGGTGATTGGAACCTTCCAAAGACCCCATTTCGGCCACTACAGCATCGGCTTTCGCCACCTTGCGGTTGGGATAGTTGCGGTGTGCAGTCAGCGAGTTGAAGTAGAATTTGGCAGGATGAGCAGCGTCTTTGCTTTCGAAAGTCACTTCGCGGTCGCCCGAACCCAGATAAAGAGCTTCTTTATAGTCCAGTTCGAACTCTGCGTCGCCTGCTTTCACAATACCGGGACCGCCGACATTGTAGATACCCATTTCACGACGGGTGAGGAAGAACGGAGCTTTCAGCGGATCAATCGCTTCAAGCGTCAGCACCTCTCCTACCGGCAGCGCGCCACCTACTACCATACGGTCGTACATGGAATATACCATATTTACTTCATTGGGAACAAATATGTTTTCGATTAAGAAATCTCTGCGGATTCTTGCTGTATCATAACTTTTGGCATCTTCCGGATGCGCAGCATAGCGAATTTCATAGTTCGTCTTCATACCTTATTTATTTATAGTTATTGAATAAGCTCTCTTTCTAGGTGCACTTCGTTTACGTACACGATGCAAAAATAGCAAAAGAAAACGGGTTTACCTTGCAATTTCGTTCCAATTATCCACCAAAAATGTCCAGAATCTGTGTTATGTACACTTTTTTAACGAACTATAATACGTTTGGGGAGAGATTTCGGGTCACCGGTAAAGTCTTGTGGGGTCATCGATAAAATCCTGTGGTTTTATGCATAAATTTTAGTTAGTCTATACAAGAAAAAGGGTATGTCTATAACCCCTCTAAGTTGTGCTCTGAACTGTTTAACTTTCGCATTAAATGATTCTGCTGCAGCATTTGATGCCCTATTAATATAGAAGTTTAGTATCTCCTCACTTCTGTCATATAATGTAGCAGCTATTGTGCTAAACGAGTCAAATCCAGATTGCTCTACTTCTTGATACCACTTCGCTAAATTGGTTCTTGCTCCTGCCTTTATCGATCGTTTATTAAAAAGAGGGTGTGTCATAATGCCTGAATATAAAGATTTACCCCTGCCACAGATAGCTATAGCAGGGGGAATTTCCTCAAAAAGGGAATTTTGACACACCCTCCTAAGTGAATATGCCCGTTTAATATCCGGATATTCTCTGAATAAGACTGTAGCTCTGAGCTTCTGTGCCTCAGTCTATTTTTCAGCAGATTTGAAAAGCAGATACCGGCTCCTTGCCAATAATTCCTTGCGTGTATCACCATTCTCAAAGGTAAAAGGGGTATATTTCTTTTTCAGACCTTTAGCTTCCTGCCTGACATCAGTCTCTTCTTGTATAGCTTCCCAACGGTGTCCGATTCTAATTTCCTGTACAGCATCACACGCCAGCTTTTGAATATGGAAGCGATCTATCACACGGATAGCCGAGGTGAAACATCTGCGAACGATCTTGCGCATACTTTCTGACAAATCAAGAGTGACCTCCCGCACCATCCGAAGTGCTTCTTCAGGGATTTGTTCTAGCACAGCTATGACATCGTCAGCCTTGGTACCCTTGACAATAGCCACGATAGCACCTTTACCACCGTGTGCCTCTCTGTTGATGATTATAGTATATAACTCACCATTAGAAAGGGAAGTTTCATCAATACTCAAGTACGGTCCCAGGTTCTCGGAAAACAGCAGCCAGTTTGCGGCATGGGACAGTTGATCCCACATGCGGTAGTCACTTAGATACTCTTTATATTGCCGCTCAAACTGATCACCGTCAATATGATAATAACGTTCAAGAGAGCGGGCCGTAATCGGGTATTTCTCCAAGCAATCCTTTTAAAAAAGACGCGAATTCTTTTGAATGTCGCGTTCCCTGAGCGGTAAGCTCAAAAGTGTTACAGATGATAGAACCAGTTTCCTTGTCGAGCCATTTACAACGCCGTACACATAAGCTTACCTTACGGTCACGGATAGGAAAATCACGAATATAAACCGGAGGAAGAAAACCTTTGGACTCTAAAGAGTGAACCCTAGAGGACAAGGGAGGAAGATTTTGCTCATCTAAATGAATGGTTAACATTTCAGCGGTGTTCTCTATTTTAACAATATCAAAACACTCCAACAGGTCAGCTGGGAGTATGAAGCGAGCAAGAACTAAAAGAGTATCGTAACTAGTCATAAGAGTTTTTTGAAGGCAAAGATAAGAATTGGAGAGAAGAAGACCACATGATTTTACCGGTGAACCGAGATTTCTACCGAATGAAGTTCTTAATAAGCGACTTTGCATCCATCCAAAACAAAGAAATCTCCGAAAGATATCTCTTTCGGGGATTTCTTTGTTGGACTACCAAGATTCGAACTTGGACAAACAGAACCAAAACCTGTTGTGCTACCATTACACCATAGTCCAAACTTATGCGCTTTCTGTTAAAAAGCGGTGCAAAGATAGAGGTTTGCAAGCAAACCTCCAAATATTTCGTTCACTTTTTTACAATCTATCGAGTGAATTGCACATTATTATTTTGCAATCAGTAGATAATAGTTCTTTTTACCGCGTTGAACAAGCAGATATTTATCATCGAGCAGATCGGCTGCTGTAATCACCTGATCAAAGGCCGCCATTTTCTCCTTATTCAACGAAACGCCACCGCCCTGAACCAACTTACGCATTTCACCTTTCGATGCAAATACAGACGCATTATCCACGAATAAATCGACTGCCTTCACTCCTTCTGCCAGTGCGTCACGGGAAATCTCAAATTGAGGCACTCCCTCGAATACAGCAAGCAGCGTATCTTCATCCAGCTTGCGCAAAGCTTCCGAAGTCGCATTGCCGAACAAAATATTCGATGCATCTACCGCTGCGTTATAATCATCTTCAGAGTGCACCATCACAGTCACTTCCTTGGCCAGGCGTTTCTGAAGGAGACGCAAGTGGGGAGCTGCCCGATGTTCGGCAATCAATGCTTCAATTTCTTCTTTTTCGATAGAAGTGAAGATTTTGATATAACGTTCGGCATCGGAGTCGCTTACATTCAGCCAGAACTGATAGAACTTGTAAGGTGAAGTATAACGGGCGTCCAACCAGATATTTCCGGATTCTGTCTTACCAAATTTACCGCCGTCAGCTTTCGTAATCAACGGGCAAGTCAATGCGAACACCTCTCCCCCACTGGTACGGCGGATCAATTCGGCACCGGTAGTAATGTTTCCCCACTGGTCGGAACCTCCCATCTGAAGCTTACAGCCCTTCGTTTCATACAAATGAAGGAAGTCATATCCTTGAAGCAACTGATAAGTAAACTCGGTAAATGACAATCCATCACGCGCTTCACCATTCAAACGACGTTTCACAGAGTCTTTCGCCATCATATAGTTTACGGTGATATGCTTACCTACTTCGCGGGCAAAATCAAGGAAAGTAAAGTCTTTCATCCAGTCGTAATTGTTCACCAGTTCGGCACGGTTAGGTACATCCGACTCGAAGTCGAGGAATTTGGCAAGTTGATTCTTGATACATGCCTGATTGTGACGCAATGTCTCTTCGTCCAGCAGGTTACGTTCTGCCGATTTACCGGAAGGGTCACCAATCATACCTGTAGCGCCACCAATCAGTGCCAACGGCTTATGACCGCAGCGTTGGAAATGACGAAGGATCATCACTCCACAAAGATGACCAATGTGTAGCGAATCGGCAGTCGGGTCGATACCCAAATAGGCAGTCACCTGCTCTTTGCTTAACAACTCTTCCGTCCCCGGCATGATGTCCTGCAACATGCCACGCCATCTCAATTCTTCTACAAAATTCATCGTATTACTCTTTAATTATTTGGTTTTTATTGTATTTCAATTCCATGTGCGACAAAAGTACGACTCTTTCTCGGAAGATACAACTCTTACGCCTTAAAAAAGACATTTTGGATATTCCGGCGAATCACCTCACGCAACACGATCACTTCCACCCCACGCACCTTGGCTGCCCGGCACAAAATATTTTCAATATCAAGCAAACTGTTGTCCGTCTCCAGAAATAAATCCTCATCGGGGATTATCTGCATCGTCTCATCGGAATAATATTCCCCGAAAGAGAGATAAAACCCTTTTTTCAACAACTGCATCGCCTGCTCCGGCTTTCCACGAAAGCCGTGCCATATCCAAGGTTGTTGGGGACAATATTCTTTTTTCACCGCCAGCAGCTCCTCCATTGCTTTCACGCAGTGGATAATCAACGGCAAACCGCACTTTTCCGACAACTTTACCTGTTCTTTAAACACCTCCAACTGAAGCTCCATCGAAGCTGCCGCCAATTTATCCAGCCCCGCCTCCCCTACGGCTACGAATCGCTTCACCCGCAACAGCTGCCGGAGAAGTCCCAATTGTTGCCTCACATTATGCTCTCTCAGCTCCCAAGGGTGAATGCCGACAGAATAAAAAGATCTTCTCTCAGTTCCCGCCAGAGGCATATACAATGAAGAACCGGTCAATAAAGGATAATTGATGATGGATTTTCCCAGAGAATCAACCTCCTGTTTATGGGTATGAATATCCAAAATATCAATCACATTCTTTTTCATCTCTCGTTTCAGTTATTTCAAGGTACGGGATCATAACCGGAGCCCCCCCAGGGATGGCACCGCAGAATACGCCGCACAGCAAGATAAAGCCCCTTTATAGGACCATGTTTCTTGATTGCTTCGAGCGCATACGCCGAGCAAGTAGGTGTGAACCGACAAGAAGGAGGGGTAAGAGGTGAAATACAAGCCCGGTAAAAATAGATGGGAACAAGCAGCAAGAAGGACAATACCTTCCTCAAAATTCCCATAACGAATACCCACACGGCAGATATCCGGAAGTTATAGGGTTTCATGAGGATAATTTTTCAGAAATGCGCGCAAGCGCTATTTTCATCTTCTCTTCCAGCTCGACAGTAGTAACAAGTTCGTCTGACAGATAAATAAAAGCAACAGCTAACCGCTGCTCCCGACGCTGCAGTTCGTCCACCAAAAGAGACTTGTTTTTCCGGTAGGCTTCGCGTATCTGACGTTTCACCCGGTTGCGCTTCACCGCCCGTTTAAAACGGCGTTTCGATACACTGATTAATATAGAAGCAGGAGCCTCTCCCTGCCCGACAGGCATATATACAACACGTATCGGAAAGATGGAAAACGATTTTGAGACGCCGCCTTCAAACATCTTTCCGATCAGAATTTTACTATTCAGCCTCTCAGCTTTACACAAAGTATATATACCCACTTTGTCTATTTATTGTTTTCCTTGATAAACATGTCAAGCGCGGCAGTCATCGACGGAGCCTGTACCGTAGGCGCCTCAAGATCCAGACGGAGACCTGCATCACGCACAGCCTGCGCAGTAGTAGATCCAAATGTTCCGATCTTAATCTCTTTCTGATTAAAATCAGGGAAGTTCTTCTTCAAAGAAGTCACTCCGGCAGGACTGAAGAACACTAACATATCATAATCGAATTCCTCGTCCGGTGTAAAGTCATTGCTCACCGTACGGTACATCACCGCTTCCGTATGCTGAATATTATTCTTGTCGAGCAGGTTTTTCACATCGTCATTGTGCACATCAGACATCGGAACGAGATATTTCTCCATTTTATGCTTCACGATGGAAGGAATCAGGTCTTCAATCTTTCCGGTAGTTCCGAAAAAGATCTTACGTTTGCGGTATTGCACATATTTCTGGATATACAATGCAACAGCTTCCGTCACACAGAAATATTTCATCGTTTCGGGAATAGTCACGCGCAATTCTGTACACAAAGTGAAAAAATGGTCAATAGCATGACGCGAAGTGAATATTACGGCAGTGTGGTCGAGAATCGAAATTTTCTGTTGCCGAAATTCTTTCGCCGAAAGACTTTCAACCTTAATAAACGGCCGGAAATCTATTTTAACGCCATACTTTTCAGCAATGTCGTAATAGGGAGATTTCTCTGATGCAGGCTTAGGCTGCGACACTAGTACTTTTTTAATTTTCAACGTCCTAAAATTTTATTAGCAAAATATTGTTCACTTGAATCAGACCCTGATACAGTAAAAGACAAGGCACTATTTCAAGAGCGCAAAAGTACAAAATTAATAGGAAAAGCCCGCTAAACCGATAGAAAAAAAGCTTTATCCACTTATAAAACATCAGTATTTTAGTGAAAATTAGAATAATCGACCCGATTATAACCAAATTCGTGAAACTCAAATCAAAATAAACAAGGAAAAGAACCAACGGAAACAGAGCAAATCCGACATAATATATGAGTGCAGAATAGGATTCTAACCATAAATTTGTTCTCATTTTTATCAAAAAACGTCCACCCCAGAAACATATAAAGCAACCATTTTAGAATGAAATAAGCGAGACAAAAACCGACATAAATACCCAGCAGAAGGAGGGAAGGTACACGGTTCATCAGAGCGGGACATATATCATGAAAATAATTGAAGAATGTGATGCCCGACAGGACACAGGTCTGTAACACAAGCACAAGAAGATAACGCACATCAGCTGCCGTAGAACTATCAAAAATGCTCGTCCGTTCGCGATGCAACACAAAATCCTTCACCTGTTGGGAAAGAAATTTCTTTCCGCGTGCTAAGGCAATGGAGGAAAGAAAGAAACAAGCCAGCAATGTCAGTGCAATGGCATCGTCCGTACGGGGGGAGTAGGAGATAGGAGTTCCTTCAAAACCGGAATCAATCTCTTGTACAGCATGAAGGCCTTCCAATTGCAGGCTATCACAGCCAGCCTTTACCGGACTAATCAGTTTCTGCCGGAGAAGAGTCAAGGTATCCGTGTTTGGAAGACTTAGTGTGTCGCCTATCATATCGCTGCGAATTTACGAATGGAAATATCCCACACAGGAGTCTCATAAAGCAACCGAACCGCTTCCTCCGGTACCTGTGCCACTTTCCAGATATCAGCGTGTTGCCGACGCATAAAGTTCTCATCAATGGCCTTTTCAAGCATCTCGAGCAACGGGTCAAAGAATCCGTTTGTATTGAGAATTATAATCGGATTGAGGTATAACCCCAATTGTTTCCAGGTAATAATTTCAAGTAACTCTTCAAGTGTACCGCATCCACCCGGCAAAGCGATGATACCGTCACTCAGATTCGCCATCTTCTGCTTGCGTTCGTGCATAGATTCCACCTCTATCAACTCTGTCAATCCGGTATGATGCCAGTTTTGTTCCACCATGAAGCGGGGAATCACTCCGGTCACTTCACCACCATTTTTCAATACAGCATCTGCCACAGAATACATCAAACCGATACCTCCGGCTCCATTTATCAAACGGATATGGTGCTCGGCAAGCAATCGTCCGAGAGTCTCGGCTGCTTGGAAGTAAACAGCATCTATTTGGGTACTGGAAGCGCTATATACGCATACGGAGTTTATCTGATTCATCTTCATCACTATCCATTATTATATTGAGGAAGCAAAATTACGAAAAAAAAATCAAGAGCCACAACCTCATATCTACTAAAAGGAGTTGAGATGGTGACTCTTACCGAATGAGCCAAGCTTGCTTTCAGGCTATTCTACAGACCAAAAGCAGGCTTAATTTTATCTACGTAGTCAAGTTTCTCCCATGTAAAGAGCTCTACCTCCACAGTTTTGTTTCCTTCGTAGCGAGAGAAGAATTTCTTCGTTATCACTTGTGGTTCACGTCCCATGTGACCGTAAGCGGCTGTTTCCTGATAAATAGGATTACGAAGTTTCAGACGCTCTTCGATTGCTTTCGGACGAAGATCGAACAATTGGTCGATAACACGTGCAATCTCACCATCAGTCATATTGACATGAGAACGACCGTAAGTATCTACAAAGATATTGATCGGACGAGCCACACCAATCGCATAGCTCACCTGTACAAGCATTTCATCTGCTACGCCTGCCGCAACCATATTCTTAGCGATGTGACGGGCAGCATAAGCAGCACTACGGTCCACCTTGCTAGGATCTTTTCCGGAGAAAGCACCACCACCGTGAGCACCCTTACCACCATAAGTATCAACGATAATCTTACGACCTGTCAAACCGGTATCTCCGTGAGGGCCACCAATGACAAACTTGCCCGTAGGATTCACATGATAAATGATTTTATCATTAAACAGCGCCAACACTTTATCATGATGGATAGAAGCAATGACACGAGGCATCAGAATCTCGATCACATCACGGCGGATAATAGACAGCATTTCCTCATCAGCTTTCAGCTGGGCAGCTTGAGAATCATCTGCCGGTTGAATAAAGTCATCATGTTGTGTAGAAACAACGATCGTATCGATACGAACAGGCGTTCCGTTGTCATCATATTCGATAGTAACCTGGCTTTTGGCATCGGGACGGAGGTAAGTCATTACCTTTCCTTCACGACGAATGTCGGCCAGCACTTGCAGAATACGGTGTGCCAGATCAAGAGAAAGCGGCATGTAGTTTTCCGTTTCATTGGTAGCATAGCCAAACATCATTCCCTGATCACCTGCACCCTGTTCCATCGGGTCCTGACGCTCTACACCACGGTTGATATCGGGACTTTGCTCATGAATAGCAGAAAGTACGCCACAAGAGTTACTTTCGAACATATACTCTCCTTTGGTATAACCGATTTTCTTAATCACTTCGCGTGTGATGAGCTGGAGGTCAACATACGCTTTAGTTTTCACTTCACCCGCTAGCACCACTTGTCCGGTAGTCACTAGTGTTTCGCAAGCTACTTTCGAACTGGGGTCGTAAGCCAACAGTTTGTCAAGCACGGCATCCGATATTTGATCGGCTACCTTGTCGGGGTGTCCTTCTGACACCGATTCGGATGTAAATAAGTATCCCATCTTTTTAAATTTAGAATTTAGAACTAAAAAATGAAGAGGGTAGGAGAAGCTGTGCTACGAAGGATAAGCCAAAAGGCGTCAATCAGACGTATTTTAGCATTTTTTTCCGTGGTTGCAAGCTACTCAAATCTGTCCACACTTTCATTTCGGCTACAAAGATAAAGAGATTTCGGAGATAATAAGTATCTTTACCCCGTATTTAACACATAAATAGATTGATAATGATTCCAAGCAAGAAATTAAAAACGCTTTTGGTACTGGCACTGTATATCGGCTTCACGATTGCCATCTATGCCATTGTCTGCCATTTCATCGATAAGCCGTTCCAAGAGATTCATTTACTGTATGCAATATTGATAGGATGCATTGCCTATCTGCCGGTGTTTATTGCGGAGAAAAAGAAGAAATAAGTTCCTTCATCGTTTTTCCAAGTACCGGATGCACTAATCCGGGGGCAATTTCTGCCAGCGGTTTCATGACGAAGTCACGTTCTGCCATCAACGGATGGGGGAGGATTAACTTTGCTCCGGAGGGAGAAGTAGTGGAAAGTATCAAATCATCATAAAGCAGCAGATCAATATCAATCAGACGGTCACTGTATATACCGTTGACTGATTTCTTCGTACGCCCCAATTCCTGCTCAATCGCCTGTGTTCTCTGTAAAACGTCTATAGGAGTCAATCCGGTATCTACACAGACTGCCGCATTCAGGAAACTGTTTTCGGAAGAAAACCCCCAAGGAGCAGTTATATAAAAAGCAGACAGAGAAACGATGTTCCCTACCTGCTCTTCTATTTTTTGCACGGCAGTCCGGAGATTTTGTTCTTTATCTCCGAGGTTAGTGCCGAGTCCCAAATAAACTTTTGCCATTATTTATCCAAAATCAACATGGCATCTCCATACGTGCCGAAACGATAACCTTCCTTCAATGCCACATGATAAGCATCCATCACCTGGTCATAACCACCAAAAGCGGCTACAATCATCAGTAAGGTAGAAAGCGGCATGTGGAAATTGGAAATCATTGAATTGGCTACGGTAAATTCATACGGAGGGAAGATAAATTTGTTAGTCCATCCTTCAAATTCTTTCAGATGTCCATCGGTACTGACTGCGCTTTCAATAGCACGCATCACTGTCGTACCTACCGCACATACATTTCTACCGTTATCTTTGGCACGATTCACTGTTTTCACCGCCATTTCGTTTACGAACATTTGTTCCGAATCCATCTTATGCTTGGTCAAGTCCTCTACGTCAATATCGCGGAAATTACCCAGACCGGCGTGCAAAGTAATATATGCAAAGTCCACACCTTTGATTTCCAGACGTTTCATCAACTCACGGCTGAAGTGCAGACTAGCAGTCGGAGCAGTCACCGCGCCCTCATTCTTGGCAAAAATAGACTGGAAGCGTTCAGCATCTTCCGGTTCTACAGGACGGTTGATGATAGAGTGGGGGAGCGGAGTCTCACCCAAAGCATACAATGCCTTTTTAAACTCGTCATGAGGTCCGTCGTAAAGGAAACGGAGCGTACGCCCACGAGAAGTGGTGTTGTCTATTACTTCAGCCACCATTGAATCATCCGGCCCAAAATACAACTTGTTACCGATACGTATCTTACGTGCCGGATCAACCAATACATCCCATAAACGAAGTTCTTCATTCAACTCACGCAACAAGAATACCTCGATACGAGCACCCGTCTTCTCCTTGTTACCGTACAAGCGGGCAGGAAACACCTTCGTATCATTGAATATAAACACATCTTTATCATCAAAGTAATCCAACACATCTTTGAACATCTTGTGTTCAATCTTACCTGTATTACGATGCAATACCATCAGACGCGACTCATCTCTATACTTTGTTGGATGTAAAGCGATTTTATCCTCCGGTAACTTAAATTTGAATTGTGATAATTTCATATCTATTCTTTATTACGTTAATTATTTTCTTCCTCATTTTCTATCTCCTGCCCGTCGATCCACTCTTTAAAGTGTTCGGGGTTCAGACAATCTTCCAACCGGACGTCACCTACACGAGTGCGGATCAATCCTGTCAGATAAGCTCCGCTATGGAGCGCTTCACCAATATCACGCGCCAAAGCACGAATATATGTTCCTTTGCTGCATACGACACGGATTTGAATCATCGGTTCCGGATCGTCCAAGCGACATTCCAACAATTCAATCTCATCGATAACAAGCTGCTTTGCTTTTAGTTCGACTTCCTCTCCTTTCCTAGCCAGTTCGTAGGCACGCTTGCCATCTACCATACAGGCAGAGAAGGCAGGAGGTACCTGATCGATGGCACCGATAAAGTGCGTCAACGCTTCTTCTACCAATTCCCTTGTGATATGCTCGGTAGGGTAGGTGGCATCTATCTCATGTTCCAAATCGTATGACGGGGTAGTAGCACCCAAACGCAACGTTGCGACGTACTCCTTCGTATGATATTGAAACTCTTCGATTCGTTTGGTAGCCTTGCCTGTGCATACAATCATCACCCCTGTTGCAAGAGGATCCAGTGTCCCGGCATGGCCGACTTTTAGTTTTTTCACTCCGATCCGACGGCAAATATGATAGCGTACATGCCCTACTACCTTAAACGAAGTCCATCCGAAGGGTTTATTGAAAAACAGTACTTCTCCTTTTTTAAAATTCATCAGCCAATTTCTAAGTTGTATCCAAGCAACAGCATTACCAAAATGGTTCCACCAACAATAATTCTGTACCAGCCAAATGCCTTAAAACCATATTTCGTAACAAAGCTGATAAAGAACTTGATAGCCAGCAAAGCGACGATAAAAGCTACTACATTGCCTATAATAAGTGCCGGCATATTGTTGACAAGAATCTCGGTTCCACCATCCAGGAAGAGTTTCAAGACTTTATAGCCGGTTGCTGCAAACATAGTTGGCACGGCAAGAAAGAACGAAAACTCGGCAGCATCCTTGCGAGTCAACTTCTGAGCCATACCTCCGACGATGGTAGCCATCGACCGGGATACACCTGGTATCATAGCAATACATTGAAACAAACCGATATTGATTGCCTTTTTTTCTGTCAGCACGGTCTCTTCGCTTCCTTTCGAGAAAATCTTATCGCAGAACAGCATGAATATACCACCGATAACCAGCATCACTGCCACTACCACTACACTTTCCAGCAGTTCGTCTATCTTATCGCTAAACAGAAAACCCAAAATTGCAGCAGGAATAAAGGCAACCAGCAACTTCCAGTAAAAATCGAATTTATGCAGAAAACATTTCAAAGCGGAAGTTCCTGCAGGAACCGGTGTATGATTCAACCGGAAAAAACGCTTCCAGTAAAGGCAGACAACCGAAAGAATCGCGCCAAACTGGATAATAACAGTAAACGCTTTTACAAATTCAGTACTTTCTACTCCTAAAATATTTTGCGTAATAATCATGTGCCCTGTAGAAGAAACCGGAAGAAACTCTGTCAATCCTTCTACAATAGCAATAATAATCGTCTCAAGTGTCGTTAAATCACCCATTTTTATTCTCCTGTTTTTTGTGTTTTAGGTCTTCGCAATACGGCATAAATCATAGATAAGAAGCCAAACAGGCAAACGACCGGCGCTACCTTGATTCTACGCACACTGAAAATATCAGGTTCAAAAGAGGTTTCGGACGATGTAGGTCCCGTCATCAATATAAAACCGATAATAACAATCGCCATCCCTATCGCGAGCAAGATAAAGTTCACTTTATCAAAGGCAAATTTCTGCTTGTCAGACATAGTTTATTTAATTACAAATTACTAATTACAATCATTCCCATCATCTATCAGTCGGGCGTTACGGATGCTAATCATACAAACACAAGTTTGTAACCAGCCGTTCGCAATCCGCTAAATATAGTACAGACTGTTGGCTTTCATTCTCAAATATTTATTCATGGAGAAATAAGCACATAGCCACGTTATTACAATTCCAAAAGCCAATACACTTGCACAGACAATCAACATGACTCCGGGCGTGATGACCTGAAGCAATTCCTGTTCATACGTCACTGCCCAATAGGCGGTTCCCATCAATACGGAATCGGCAACGATGGCTGCCAGTATTCCGCTCCATACATTCTTTCGAAGGAATGGTCCCCGGATGAATCCCCAACTCGCCCCCACCAGTTTCATCGTATGAATGAGGAAGCGTTTCGAGTAGATGGCCAACCTTATCGTATTGTTTATCAAGGCAAAAGAAATAAATGTGAGCACCACTGCCAGAGCGAGTAGCACCAGACTGATATTTCGTATATTGTCATTCACCGCGTCAATCAGTTCCTTTCGATAGAGCACATCTTGTATGTTGGTATTCTTTGTAATCATTTTCTCTATCTTCGCAATGCTGTCGGAATTAGCATAGTCGGAATGGAGCTTGATTTCGATAGAAGCGGTAAAGGGGTTATAGCCCAGAAAATCTTCCGGGTCGGTTCCCATCGCCTCCGTCTGCTCTTTCAATGCTTGTTTTTTAGAGATGTATTCGGATTGTTTCACGAAAGGTTCCTGATTCAGTTTCTTCTGAAGTTTCAGTATATCCGCCTCTTTCATATCGTCACTGATAAGAACGGAGAAACTGATATTCTCGCGGACGTATACAGAAAGATTGTGCGCCGTCAATACGAAAAAGACAACCAGCCCTAACAGCAGCAACACCAGTGTCGTACTGATACTGGACGTGATGAACTGCATATCGAAGATCGAACCTGACTTATATTTTTTTTGATTTCCCATGCGTTATCTTTTTTTTCGAAATACATAAATCATGGAACTACTGCGTTCTTTACGTCCTAAAGCATTCAACCATGCTAATATCCCGGCAAACATCCCTTTCAGGAAACTGCATGAACTGCCACGATGTTTTTCGCTCAGCATGGATACGTAAAACGCATCGAACGGCATCGGATGACGAGCCGCCATAATAAAACCATGACGGGAAGCCAGCTGTTGTATAGTGCCCGGAGTGAAATGCCAAAGATGACGGGGAACGTCATAAGCCGCCCAATATTCACCGTAGCGTTTGGCATCATAAGAAGAGCAATTGGGCACTGCCACAATCAGTACTCCTTTTTCAGTCAGTAACTCATGAAGTCGCTGCCAGACTTCACCAAGGTGTTCCAAATGCTCCATCACATGCCAAAGGGTAATAACATCAAAGCTACCGGGCACAAACTCCTCCAAAGCAGATTCGGGCTTTACGTCCAGATCAAAATGCAGCTTCGCAAACTCACGCGCCTGCGGACTTTTCTCCACCGCCTCCACTTTCCAGCCCCGACGAATCATCGTATCGGGAAAGTAACCGGTTCCCGTACCTATATCAAGCAAACGCCCTGTTTTACGATGCGCTTCCTTCGCTACCAAGCGCGCTTTGCGGCCCAGCATATAGGAACGTACATAATGGTAGATGCTATTCATCGCACCCTTGCGCGTATCAGTGTGAGAGATATAGTCGGGAGCCTCATAATACTTGCCTATCTCCGCCTCCACGGGAACTCCTTGTGTGAATGTAAATCCACAGTCCTCACACGAATACAGTTCAAACTGTTCGCCCGAAGCATAAAAATCCGTACAAGTCATGACGCGTTTCAAATGCGCGCCGCCACACACCGGACAAGCATTTATACTGAGTTTCTCCATTAATTTCTAAGCAAAATTAAGTGCTGCCTCGAATGACAAGATAACACTATACCCGAATTTGGTGCAAAGAAACAAATAAAAAGTGATGGATTGGGGTTTCATTAAGGACTTTTAATAGAAGAGTTGTCTTGATGCAGACTCAAACATCTTCCAAACAGAATTTCGTATTGCATCTGGAATCGCTTTCATTTTTCAAAGAAAAGACATCCTTCCCGAAGCGATATTCTGTCCAGTCCAAAAATTTTGTCCGTCAAAGCGAACTTGCGATGTACGAACTTCCCGCTTTAAGTAGTCGTAATACGTTTTTGTTACGGGCTTACCTGTTTTAGCAATGGCTACGAAGTACTATCCCGATTCTTCTTCATTACTCCAAGCAACAATCTGCCCCTCCACTTTTCCATCACGATAGAGATTTCCCGCCAAGTGTCTCCAAACAGTATACTCATCTCATACGAATACCCTCCCTTTTTATGAACGGTGCAGCTCTGAAGCAAATCAATTGATGCATCGTGAAAAAAATCTCAGATAAAAATACCCCGATATAAATTGACATTCAATCAAATTATATCAGGGTAAAATACTAAATTCTGTTTACTTGTTGATAGTTCTCCACAACAATAATATCTACATCTGGAAAATGCAGAGCAGCCGTTTCAAGTATATACTTAACATCTTCCCAAACCAATCCACCTAATCCAGCACCAATTTTGGGCATCGCTATTGCTGTAATATTTTGTTTTGTTGCAGACTCAAGCATCTTCCAAACAGAGTTTCTCAAAGCATCCAGGGTTGCTTTCGTTTTCCAATCTTTCTGCGTACCTAAATTATATACATATTCATCGTTTAATCTATATTCAAAAATATCTCCTAATTTAAATACTCCATCTTTACATAACTTTTTGTACTGAAGATACATATTAGGATACCTATGTTTAAATTGCAATGCGATTCCTTTCCCCATTGCACCAGCACAATTACAACCATGTGCATAACAGTGCACATCAGGTAACGCGAAAATATCCCCATATTTTATATAATTAATCATATTCTAAAATTTTAAATAGTACTTTAATATTTCATTTCCCGAATAGAATTTCTATCCCGTAAAAGTAAATTTTTCTATTTGTTATTCAAAAAAATTCCTCTTTATTTAGAATTTAACCTTAAAAATGGTTATTCCACTTTCGATTATTCTATTACTAATATCTAAAGCCTGATTATTTGGAATTAAATAATTGTATGAAGCATTTCTTACAACATTTAGCCCTGTCACATCAACCTTAATATAATGAGTTAGATGGCTAGTATTCCAAGGAACTCTATATAACCTTCTGGATAATTGACCTGCTGTATAATCTAATGAGTTTAAATCTGTCAAATACTGACCATCACCAAATCTAGCATGTATATTACCTGTAGAAGGTAATAACTGTTTTGTTTCCATTATGCTTTTGTACCCTTGTTCTGTAGTATAATGTGTTAAAGTGGTTTGCGACTCCGGTACAACTGACGATGTAGGATTATCCAATAACGCAATATCAGGAATATTATCAAAGGAGATAGCATTTGGATGCTCAACCGTATTTATTGGTGTATTCTTCAAAGAGAACGCATTCCTTCCCGGAGCGATATTCTGTCCAGTCCAAAAATTTTGTCCTTTAATGAAAGACATACCACCACCAATCAATCCACCCCCCCACAGTACCTGTGATAGAACCATAAAATGCACCATTAAGACCATTGGAAAAAGCATCAGAGATATTTCCTCCATCTACTAACGTATTGCCGAAACCAAGCGTGAAACCGGATGTCGCACCACCGACAAAGCCACCGATAGCACCACCTATAAAACCTGCACCACCGGCTACGCCACCGGTAGCAGCACCAATAGCACCGGCAGCTGCACCAATTCCAAAATAAGCCAAACCTTGCCCGAAGTTATCTATGCTTTTCCAATGGGTTGCCACATTGATTGCTCCGCCAATAACAGCAGCACCTATTACAAACCAAATAAACTCTCCATTCTCATCCACATAACACAGCGGACTATTCATACAATAACTATAACGGTTGAAAGCCTGCGTATAATCAAGTATCTGTACATAAGGGTCAGGGCTCAGAAAACGTCCTAATACAGGATCATACAAACGGGCATTCATATTTATCAGCCCGAACATCGGCAAATGTTCATGTCCTGTAAAACCTCTACCCAGCATCAATTCCGGAGCACTCTCATTCGCATATGCCTCATGAGTCAAAGGATTACGCCTACAACCCCAGGCATCAAAGTTGTTTTCTTCCACCACATTTCCTTGCGTATCTGTTATTTGCAGAATACTACCCAAGTAATCACGGTGGATGAAATAAATAGAAGTACGACCACTTTGCTTTACCAGTACAGCAGGGGCATCGTAATAATCACCACCTAAGTATAACCTTTCCTGCGTACCCGTACTGTCAATATCCAATTCATAATTACCTCCCAAATAATAGCGTGACAACTGCATCGAATCATTTACAGAAAACTGCATACGGATGCGGTTGTGGTTGGCATTATATGTCAACACGGCTTTCTTCTTATCTTGCATGATGACAGAAGGACGCTCACCGGCAGTATAGGTGATGTTAAGTTCAGACTTCACCGGATTGTCTCCAACAGGAGCCAAACCCGTCACGGCATAAGGACGGTTCGGATTGGTATAAACCAGTTCCCCGGCATCACCTTTCCAACGAATATTACCATAATTATCATAAAGAACGGTTTTATTACCGTAAGAACACAAACGGTTCAAGGTATCATAATCAAAATCCTCAGACAAGTTTCTGATTCCATCCGTACGATTTTCAAGATTGTTATTCGCCACATTGAAACGGTAGCTGTGGTCGAACATTACACTCCCATCCGCACGGGTGATGCTGCGTCTTACAGGCAGGCCCCATTCATTAAACTCATAGGTACGCTGCATTCCGCCCGAAGTAAGCTTCGTCAACTGTCCCAGTGAATTCTCTTCATCGTGACGATAGACCAACGTTCCGTCCGCAAGACGAACTTCTGTCAGGAAGCCGTTCTGATAAGACAACTGCTCTGTAGCTAATATACCATTTTGCGAAAAATAAGCGATAGACGCAGGTAATCCATCAGCTGTATAGCTGTACACTTTTTCAAGCCATTTGCCATCCGGAGCTTCTTCGCGCTGCGTTTGCAGTCTGCCATACTCATCGTAAGTATTGTGCAGAGCGCTGCCATTGCTTGACACTGCGGAAAGCAACAGGTTTTCCGTATCGTCATAGGTATAGACAGTTGTCAAGTCAGGCGTAATTTGCTTCACTACACGTCCATAGCGGTCGTATTCTTTCACTAATTCACGCCCATCGGCATCAGTTTCTTTGCAAATATGGCGGATACCATTTTCAATAATAGCATCGCTCAAAGCACCGTAGTCGCAAGAAACCAAATTACCCTGATATAAATTGGTTTTTAGTCAATCTGTATCAGGGTAAGACAATTTAAATTTGTTGATAAGGAGTAAATCCCGTACTAGGATTATTCTTGACTCCAAATGAATAGGTTGCTTTAGCCAACTTAAATCAGGACAAGACACTCAGTCTAACAACTAAAACTCTATGATTATAAGTCTTCTATTTTTAAACGAAACTCAAAAACACAGGTTTGCATACATTCATGTATTATATCTACAATCTTTCTTTTCTCACTTTTTGGAAAAACATATAGAAGAGTATGAGGATCATTCAAGTAATGGTTCCAAAAGTCTATGCTATTTACTATAATCCCGATATATGTTTTAAGATCATTTAAAGACAGCTCTGATAAATCATTATGAACAATTACAATCTCCTCATCTTCAATCCAATTAAAATCGCGATAAAGTTCGTCTAATGCATCCCAATTCTTTCCAAAATAAGATGGAAATTGGAGAATATTAGACAATTCAGTGTATAGTTCTCTTTCTGTAGCTACAGAAGATACGTATCCAATATAAGCATTAGAAAAGAAATCCTTATTCCATTCATCTGTAAATATTATATGTTTCATTGAATTAATTATAGCCTATTTATCCACCACACTATCATCTTTATGTACTCCTACCATTTTCTTAAAATTATCAATGAATTCAAGATAATACTCTGGCACATTATTGTCATCTACATAAACCTCTCCATTGTCTGACGCTAGTTTCTTTAGTATTTCTACTTCATATTCTTCCAAACCAGAAACCGAAAACTTTTTTATATTCTCGTCTATACATTCAAAAGCACGGTTAATATCACCATTCAGATAGTGAAACACTGGTAGCATGGTTCCATCCAAATCAGAGTATTTGCCTATTTCTAAGCCATAGATTAAATTATTCATATCTGATAACTCTTCCAAATAAGGGAGTCCATATTTTATGATAGCATCTGCCATTTTATTCGCTTCACTAGCTACATCCTCATTTTTTGAGAAACGCCATTCGATATAAGTTTTTTCAGGCATTAAATAACCAACAGGCATACCAATTCTGCCGCCAACATAGCCAGGAGTATCTGATTTTATCCCTCTTAATTTCATCTCTATATCATTTTCATCTTTATATAAAACTGCAACATTGGGATTCAAGTTAAATACTCCCAAAGAACCGTGAGAAACACCGAAACCTATGGTATATATGAGATTATCATTTACTTCCTTTATGAAAACATCATAAGTTTTTTTTCTTTCAAATCCGTATTCAATGAATCTTGTATCCAACAAAGACATTATTCTTTTTATCATTTCTTTCATTTTCTGAATTAATATTCAATTCCGATCTCAAAGTTAACAACTTTATGAGATCTCTAAAAATATTCGTCTATTAAAAACAAATTCAGCGGATAATCAACCCTCTGAATTTGTTTTCAATTTATTCTTTCATTTAAAAATAATGTTTATAAACTACAACAAAACCCTTCTGAGATGTGTATGGTTTATTCACCCAAGGCTTCAGAAAAGGTGATTTTAAGGCATTTCCTCCTCTGAATATGAATGACGTTTTACTCATTAACTTAGGCAAATTAATTTGTTGATTAGGAGTGAAACCCGCAGTACTACCATTTTTGACTTCGAACAAATGCAATTTCCCATTCAATTCACCAACAAAATCAAACCTGTTACGAATCATACCACCCGTACCGTCAGGCACATCTACAGAGACTTCTGTTTGATATACAGTTCCTCCTTCTGCTCTAAATTCTCTCATCGCTTCATTTACTCCCAATTGACCTTTATCATAAGGAGTCATCTGAGTATTATTCATATTATTGAGCAAGGGGTCTTTAGACAACACAGAAAGCCCGTCATCTATAGAAAAATTCAACGCTTCAGGATGTTCAACTGTATTTATCGGTGTGTTTTTTAGCGAAAAAGCGCCACGTCCTTGAGCTATCTCCTGACCAGTCCACACATTCTGTCCTTTGACGAAAGACAAGCCACCACCAATCAATCCACCCGCCACAGTACCTGTAGCAGAACCATATAATGCACCATAAAGACCGTTAGACCAAGCATCTCCAATATTTCCTCCGCCCACTAACGTATTCCCAAAACCTAGAGTAAAGCCAGATGTTGCACCACCTACAAATCCTCCTATCGCACCACCTACAAAACCCCCTAAACCAGTCACTGCAGTTGCTGCACCACCAGTCACAGCACCAATAGCACCTGCTGCCGCACCAACTCCGAAATAAGCCAAGCCTTGCCCAAAATTATCTATGCTGTCCCAATGAGTCGCCACATTAATCGCTCCACCTATTACGGCTGCCGCAATCAACCACCAGAACTCCCCATTCTCATCCACATAACACAGCGGACTATTCATACAATAACTATAACGGTTGAAAGCCTGCGTATAATCAAGTATCTGTACATAAGGGTCAGGGCTCAGAAAACGTCCTAATACAGGATCATATAAACGGGCATTCATATTAATGAGCCCGAACATCGGTAAATGTTCATGTCCTGTAAAGCCTCTACCCAGCATCAATTCCGGAGCACTCCCGTCAGCGTACACCTCATGTGTCAAAGAATTACGCCTGCATCCCCAGGCATCAAAACTGTTTTCTTCTACCACACTTCCTTGCACATCTGTTATTTGCAAGATGCTACCCAGATAATCACGATGAATGAAGTAAACAGATGAACCATCACTTTGCTTCACCAACACAGCAGGAGCATCATAATACCCCCCACCTAAGTATAATCTTTCCTGTATACCCGTACTGTCAATATCCAATTCATAGTTACCACCCAGATAATAGCGTGTCAATTGAGTCAAATCATTTACCGAGAGCTGCATACGTATACGGTCATGATTAGCATTATATACCAACACAGCCTTCTTCGTATCTTGCGTGATGACAGAAGGACGCTCGCCGGCGGTATATGTAATGTCAAGACCGGGCTTCACAATATTGTCTTCCACAGGGGTCAGACCTGTCACAGCATATGGGCGGTTAGGATCAGTGTAGACCAACTGTCCTGCATCACCCTTCCAGCGAATATTACCATAATTATCATAAAGAACGGTATTATTACCATAAGCACACAAACGATTCAATTCATCATAACCAAAATCCTCCGACATTCTTCGAATTTCATTCGTACGTCTCTCAAGATTATTCTTTTCTACATTAAAATGGTAACTATAATCGGATATGACTGTTTTATCCGCACGAATAACACTTCGTCTTGCAGGCAACCCCCAATCATCAAATGCATAATTACGTTGCATTTCACCGCATGTAAGCTTGGTCAATTGTCCCTGTGAATTCTCTTCATCATACCGATAGACCAGTGTTCCGTCCGCAAGACGAACTTCTGTCAGGAAACCGTGGTGGTAAGACAACTCTTCTGTGGTCAAAGCACCGTTTTGAGAGGTATAAGCAATGGATTCAGGCAATCCGTCAACTGTATAACCATACGTTTTCTGCAACCATTTACCATCTGGAGCTTCTTCACGCTGCGTTTCCAGTCTGCCATACTCATCGTAGGTATTACGTAGAGCACTACCATTACTTGACACTGCGGAAAGCAAGAGGTTTCCGTGTCATCGTAGGTATAAACCGTTGTTAAATCCGGTGTTACTTGTTTCGTGACACGGCCATAGCGGTCATACTCTTTCACAATCTCACGACCGTCAGCATCGGTTTCTTTGCAAATATTTCCGGCTTCATCATATTCTGTCCGCCGGATTCCTGCACTAGGATCTTTAATAGCAGTACGACGACCATATTTATCATAATAAAAACGGGTTTGTATATTTCCCGAAATTATTGTCACCACCGGTTGACCATCGGGACGGTAATAGTAAGCAATACTTCCTGCAGCGTCCGTCGCCTGTGTCATCAGTCCGGTTTCGTCATACTTGCGGATATGGCGGATACCATTTTCAATAATAGTATCAGTTAAGGCACCATAAGCACAAGAATCTACTTTCCCCGAAGCATAGCGGGTGGAAGTACGGCGGCCAAACTTATCATACACCAGACTATTCCAACGTGAGGGCAGACTATCCGTAGTGGATAACGATTCTTTTTCAAGTAATCCAGTTTTGACATTATATACTTTATCCGTTTTCATTTCCCTTCCGTCGAAGCGAACCTGTGATGTACGTACTTCCCGTTTAAGATAGTCATAATGCGTTTTTGTTACAGGTTTACCTGTTTCAGTAACGATTGCAACATACAACCCCGGTTCTCTTTCGCTACTCCACGCAGTCGATAATTGTTTCACGCGTCCATCAGGATAGCGGGTTTTGATAAGATGTCCCCATGTATCATACTCATAATGGATGATACGCCCCTTATGATCGGTACTGTTCTGCAAAAGTCCGGTTTCCAAATCATAAACGTAATTGATATACAATCCCATAGGATCAGATTCTTTCAACAAGCGCCCATCCCGACTATATTCAAATACTTTAGTCAGTTTATCTGCTGAGTCATAGGAACGCTGCTCCTGCTTGACCAATTGCAGTTTGTCGTTATACTCGTAAAGTTCTTGGGAAGTGATATTCCCGTTGACAAACTTTGTTTTACGGACAGGAAGATACCGGTTGTCATAATCCGTCCTTATTTCCTGAATAATAGTCGAATCATTACGAGAACTTTGCGTCCATGAGAAAAGCGGAAGCCCCAACAGATACCAGTCGTTGTTTTCTACATTCTGATAACCGAATGATTTTGCTTCCGTATAATGAGCACCATAGGAAGTAGACATACCGGTTGCCTGTCCGTAGTCGTTATACTCATACGTGATAACCTTTTCCGTACCATTCAGAGCATCCTTCACAGTCTCTTTCTTCAATTTCAGAAGAACAGTTTTATCCTGCGCCCTCTCCAATACATATTTACGCACAACTGTATCAGTAGGAGTTTCTTTTTTTACCTCTGTACTCAACAGCTCCGGATCGAACACAGAAGCCATCGTACGTTTATTCACCACATCTTCTGTCTCAATCTTCCGGAAACCACGGAAACCCAGACCTGTACGATGGAACACGGCATTGGTGTACTTGTAATATTCCCATGAAAGCTGCTCGTTCCCTTTCGTTTTTTTCAACCATGCGGGTACATACAAATGGGGATTCATTATCGTATAAGGATAACTGATATATCCCAATGAAATATCCGGCCGGCTCACATAACCATTCTCAGATGTTTCCATTATATCCATATAATAGTGGTTTGAGGTCACTCCATAACTGTCTGTAAAATCCCGCAGCATACGTTCTTTCGACTCGTTGTGATTGTATTTATACACATGAAGCTTCTCATTATCCACGCAAATCAGACTTCCTGACCAATAGTAGGGCTGCGCCACATTCGCCACGGCAAATTGTGCCGACAGGTTATCCATCTGTAAAACCGAACGGTAATTATAATGCTGGCTTATCTTTCCGTTTTCGTTCAGATGAACATAGATTTTCCCGCGAACATTGCGCAACAGATCAGGCAACCCGTCATTATCCACATCTAGCAACATGAAATTCAGCCCCACTGTCTCATGAAAACAATAGAATAATTCTTCCGTATGCACCTTAAATCCCGAATTAACGGCACTATAAGATGAATTGCCCGTAGAAATCAAAAATGTCCAACGCTTGCCGTTCTCCACATTCCAATCAAAGACCACAAGGTCACGCTGGGATACACTCGGATCGACCGTACATTCCTGACCCGAATAAGAATGTACATAATGTTTATACCCACTGGCACTGGTACTTTTCAAGTTACTTTCACTATTACATGCACCATGACAAATTCCGTCTCCCAAATGCTTGAAACCATCCTTGCAATGCACACGGCGAGGTCCCAGAATAATATCCATATTTCCGTCACCGTTCATATCAGTCACCATCAGCTCCCGGTCTTTGATGGTGGCGCTTTCGAAATTGAAATGCATGATATTAATTGCACCAGAGTATGCCAACTGCCTGAACCCGCTACCGGTGAACTCATAAACATAAAGCCCGTTTATATTAATCAGACAGATATCTGTCTTGCCATCACCATTATAGTCCATAGGAATCAGGCGATCGGCGTACAACGCCCTGCTATCCACCTGATGCAATGTAAAGTCGAAACACGCTCCGTCATAAATTGCCTTCCGATAATTCAAATCTACCAACAAGGCACGTGAAGGATATTTGTTTTTATCCGAATTATAACAACTCGATATAGCCAGCAACTCAACTTTACCATCCCCATTGAAATCACCGGTTATCACCTGTCGTTCATGAATATATCCATCCCACTCCGAATATATGTAATCCGAATGCCGATTGGGATCGACATCATTCGTATACACCGATACCACCAATTTGTCATCACAATAATTTACTTTTACCGGCTCTTCCAGACCGTCTCCGTTTACATCTAACGCTTCCAGTTGTTTGAAACCTTTTCCGGCTGTAAATACGACAGGAGAGACATTTGAGCCCGACAAATCTTTGTAGACCAATAAATGTTGTGTCTCAGTATACTCACCGAGCACCGGATATGAAATCAAACCGTCACTTTTCAATGCCCTATTGAATTTTCCGCGTGATAAAGCAAGGGATCTATGAGAATTGGGACCCTGAACTGAGTTCTGGAAATACCTCTGTAAATAAATCGTACTTCCACTGAGAAACTCGATACTCCTTCCGTCTCCATATCTGAATTGCAGAGGATTAAGCTTGCCATTTTTCGTTTCACACGCTAACTGTATTGGCAGGTTCACACCCCTGTTCTGATAAGAAAGCAAATATCGCCGCCACAGTTTACCTTTATAAAACGATTCAACCTTCTCCAGCAAACGACTGTATTTTAAAGGTTTTCCATCTGTATAACGAGTGATAGCAGCATTCACGTTGCGATAAGTAAACACTACGGAATCATTATATGCACCTTCGACTTCTCCATACAGTACCTTATGGATATAAGGCAAATTATCCGCCTGTGTATAGACATATTTTACAGATCGGCCTTTACGATTTGTATACAATGTCATCACATAACAGAAAGGAGCTTGTGAAGAAGTCTCGAACTTTGCCGTATTCCCATCCGGATAACGAGCTACTAATGTACCGTCCGCTTGCTTCTTCACTTTTATAAACCCTTGTTCGCTTTGCCATTCGTCCGTACCGGTCTTCAACAAACGCATGCCATCTAACATCAGCTTGTCTTCATTCAAGGAAAGAGGGGATGATTTTCCATCATAATAAATTGTCCCAGACACATGGGTAATACCGGACAGCCCGCCAATATTCCATCCATATCCCATTGCACTTTCACGCTGCTGGCTATTATAACCAAACGACAAACGGGGATGAAATTCCTCAGGGTCAGGATGAATATCCATTGGCACCTGATATGTAACTGCCCCGGTAGGAGTAAGAGCATATTGAACAGGGATTTCGCCTACATCATATGCGGAATTGCTTTCTTCTGGCACTACAGCTCCCTGCTGTGCCTTTGTTGAAATAGCTATCAATAAAGCGATCCCTAAAATAATTATTTTTTGTATGATATTTCTCATAATCTTTGTTGTTTTTTAATAGTTCTGATTCGATTACCCGACTGATCGTATTGGTATTGTACAGGGCTGTCATTCGGTTCCTCCGGCAGAATTTCCGGTTCATCAGGAATGCCAGGTGATAAATCGGCTATAATATTTATTCTCAATTCTCCGTTGGGAACGGAAGCATTCGAATATTTATAACCCGCAGTGATAATAAAATAGGTACCAGCGGACAAGTTCTTCAAATGTAAATAAGCAAGCCCAGGAGAAACACCTTCAGGAATACCAAGATCCTCTGGATCGAAATCTGGAGACAGAAAGTCTCCTTCTTCAAAAGTTGCTACCTCTTCTATGTTTACATTGCTATCTGGCTGAAGCTCAGAAAGGAGCCGATATACAAACAAGGAACTGAACCCCATGCGTGAGTTCCAGTTATGGACAATTACATCTCCCGAGGTCGGAATCTCCATCCGATAAAAAACGGCATTCCCTTGAGTCTTCTGATAATGACTGCTCCCTCTAGGCATGTAAATGAAGCTATTATACCAAGGTGGCACTTTCCGTGTATCGCGTACATCCGTAAATGTCATTTTTCCAATGTCGAATGTCACTGGTATTGCGTCATAATAATAGGTACCATTTTTTTCTACGGTTTGCGCCTGCAGTCCCAATCCAAAAAATACTGCTAATAATATGAATATAATTCGTTTAGTCATTGTGTTTATTGTTATAATTCACTATTGGATAATTCTACAAAGCCCCGCCATGCCAAACTGGCGCGCACAATTTTGCATAGTGGGGATTATTCTCTTTTTTTACAAATTCATCGCATTAGCGCCCAAAACGCCTGCCAAAGCCGAAGCCACTGCGATAACCACTTTCAGGATCATATCCCATACCGATTTCTTCATTGCCATTATTTACCTCCTTTCTGTTCTTTAATATGTTGTTTCACTCTGCGTACTTCCGTATTTGTTGTTTTGATAGCAAACTCCTCAAGTTCCTTGAATTCCTTTGCCACCTCAAAACACGGGCACGATTTAACCCACTCTTCCGGTTCGATCTCACCGTTTCCATTCAAGTCCGGAGAAAGATCCCGATGTCCGCATACCCGGCAGCCGGGAAATTTTTCCTGTAGCTGCCCGACGAGTTTCCGGAGCGCAGCCCGCTGTGCCGGAGTCCGGGTATCTGCCGGGCGTCCCCGGCAGTCCAGACCACCTTCATAACAGATACTTATTGAATGATCATTGAAACCTTTAGCATGTGCTCCGATGCGTTCAAGCGGGCGGGTGAGATACACTGTTCCATCCTTGCGGATGTAGTAGTGATAGCCTGTCCCGTTGAATCCGCGACGTCGGTGCAACCGGTCCAAATCTTCCGGAGAGAGCGTACAATTCCTCCGCGTGGCACTGCAATGCACCACGATTAAATTGATGATTCGCATGTTAATGGATAATTTAGTTTACTAGTTTAGTTAAAAGCTCTGTTTAGTCAGTCATTCGTGTTTGTGTTAGGTCCTACAGACAGACTATGATGCCGGATCCGGTGATTCTTCACCACCTTCATCGGAACCACCACCAGGTTTACCACTATCTCCGCCACCCGAAACCGAAGTGTCGGCAAGGTCGAAACGGACACACTTGGCACCTGTCACCAAAGAACGGGTGGCAGTGGTACGGTCGGGGTTCTTGGTATAGTTGGGCAGGAAACGGACGGTAAGGGAAGCCTGGGCAGCCGATACTTTTTCCGGCAGTTCAACCCCTTTGCCGTTGGACTTCATCACCATACGAAAAGTCCCGAAGCCATCGAGCGTCACACTTTCCGATGCTTGCAGGTGCTGGGCAACCACTGTCACCAGGTTATCAATCGTGTTCTTCACGTCACCTGTGGAAAGAGACGAGTAAGCGGCTATCTCTTTGGCGAGTTGGGTGGTCGACACGTTGCCCGTGTATATCACACGGGGATGAAATAGTTTCTTTTTGTTCTTGTCTTCCAGAACCGACTGGAACGGTTTGTACAATATAGGCATAATTGTAATAGTTTTTTGTGTTAATAAATTAGTTTAGTTTTGTCCTCAAGCTTAATGACACTGTAAAGATACAGGTATTATTCAAACTGCCCCAATCATTTTTTCAAAGTGCGTTCATAAATTAATTAATTACGCTCAAAAGATAATGTCCCGGCAATTTGATTTTACCATTACTCCCTCGGATGTTGCTGAAGCCCTTCCATACAGGGTTTCCGATAGCTCCAAAATTGCTTTTCAGAATAATGGCGTATTGCTCGGAAGGTGGAATCTTGTAAGAGCGAAGGTTCTCCAGCAATCCTCCGAAATTACGCTGCATGCCATCGCACGGTGGTTGCATATTGTCGATGTATTCTTGCGTCATCACCTTCCTTCTTTTCAAATTTTTTCCTCCTCCATCCTCTCCTTGAGGAGAGTCAGAGAGGTGGTTTAATTTATTTTGATTTATTTTTGTTTGTTTTTCTTTGTTTTGTGTACCCGATGTCGCAAATTCAGCTTCCATTGTTACAGAACAAGTACTTGATGTTACAGAATCAGTAGTCGATGTTACATCATAGGCTGTTTTGTTATTGGCATTACCCGCACTGTTTTTGTTGCTTTGAGAAGATTGGTAGGATCCAAGCTCTTCCGCTCCCAACAGGCAGTAAGCAGGTTCTATCAGCGAACTGCTGCGACGCTTGGTGATAAAGAGATACTGCCGCTGAATGTCGGCGGAAGTCAGGATGTCATATTGCCGGTAAAGCCCGGCATCAAACAGCCCACATTCCACAGAAAGAGCGATGATACGTTTCACATCATCCATGTCCGTACTGTAAAGGGCGTCCGTCAGTTCGTCGTAAAACTCATCATTGACAGAAATGTAATATCCTTTTCCGCCATAGATGTACGAGAGCGTTTCTACCAATGTGGCAAAAGCGGCGTCACCTTCACGTTTCATGACACGACGCACCATGCGGTCGTGCATGAAACTGGTGCTCATGGGAAAATAATCCAGTCCCCGTTTTATTCTTCCCATAGTGCGCGTAGTTTTTCCTTTTCCTGTTTCCGACGGATACTGTCCGCTACTACCTGCAGGGCATGGCGGATGAGGAACATACGTAAAGCGTCATCCTTCACCTCGGTTATCACCGGATAAGAAAGGGGTTTGTTTTCAAATAATATACTTTTATCCTGATTGCGATACCTACGTGCGTTTGCCTTACGGCATTCTTTACAGTAGTTGTCTATAGTCCGGGTACGCCGGTTCATATAAAAGGCTTCCTGCAGAAGCTCCCGCTTGCAACATCCGCAGATGTGCAGAGATTGATTCATCAAAGTTTCCATACTGTTTTTCTATTTTATAGTTTTCATATTTAAAATTTTTATCTTGGAGATATATAGCTTGCGCGCAGGACATATAGTTGCTATATATTGGAGATATATCGGCTGCACATTAAATATATAGATGCTACACGCAAGATATATAGATGCTGTAAGCGGACTTTATATTGCTTCCGTCCATCCGGCACGGCTTCTTAAAAGGCGGCGGATGAGGTTTTTTGCAACCTTTCGTAAACTTTATACGGTTTCTCATGGTCTTTCCATTTTAAATTTATAATTTTGAAACAGAATTCTGATTTATTTGCTACAAAGATAAAATAGTTTTCAAAAAGAAAATAGAAGTTTTAGAAATTAATTTTCAAAAAGAAGATAACAGATTATCAATGAGCAATTAACAAGTTCATGAATTTTTACATCAAAATTAAACAATAATAAAATGGATACATTTCTGGATGTTACAGGAATCGTGAAGCGTGCCAAACAGGCTCTGAACTTCAAGAACGACAGCGAATTAGCTGAATATTTAGGTGTTTCACGTGGCACAGTATCCAATTGGTGCGCACGAAACAGCATAGATTTCCGCCTACTACTCAACAAATTGGGAAACACGGTAGATTACAACTGGCTTCTTTTGGGAAAAGGAAATCCGAAGCATCAGCCAAGATTCTGCGAAAGCGAACTGGCACAGGGAGAAGTGGAGATTATACACAATCCTAAAACAGCGGAACGGGTAGACGACCGGAGTGTGACGCTATACGACATTACAGCGGCTGCAAATCTGAAGACATTATTCGTTAACAAGCAGCAGTACGAACTGGGGAAGATATTGATTCCGAATATCTCCGTTTGTGACGGGGCGGTTTATGTAAACGGAGACAGCATGTATCCCATACTGAAATCGGGGGATATCATCGGATACAAAGAAATCAGCAGTTTCGACAACGTTATTTACGGAGAAATATACCTAGTGTCGTTTATGATTGACGGAGACGAGTATCTGGCAGTGAAATATGCAAACCGGTCGGAGAAAGAAGGGTGTATCAAATTGGTGAGTTACAATACGCATCATGAGCCGATGGATATTCCATTCGCATCCATCAATGCGATGGCAATCGTGAAGTTCTCGATTCGCAGGCACATGATGCTATAAGATTCACCACAGAGGACACAGAACAAAGAATCGACTCCCTCTATGCACAACAAGGCTAGGCCGACAGAACCTAACAGAATATAATAAAAAAACGTTGTATCCTCTGCGTCCTCTGTGGTGAAATTAAACTTCTTCCCCTTTCAGTGTAGCCGAGCTGGCTTCCGTGATACGTACGTTGACAAAATCACCGATACGATGCGTACCTCTGTCGAACACCACCACCCGGTTTTGTTCCGTACGCCCGAACAGTTGATCGCGCGAACGCTTGGAAACACCTTCCACAAGCACTTCATACGTCTTTCCGATGCAACGCTGGTTGGACTCGGCAGACAGACGGTTCTGCAAAGCGATAATCTCATTCAGACGACGGATTTTCACGTCTTCCGGCACGTTGTCCTCAAGATGTTTCGAAGCATAGGTTCCCGGACGCTCGGAATATTTGAACATGAAAGCGGCATCGTATCCGCACTCTTCCATCAGGGAGAGGGACAGGGCATGGTCTTCTTCCGTTTCAGAATGAAAACCGGAGAATATGTCCGTTGTCAGCCCGCAGTCGGGGATGATGCGTTTGATAGCGGCCACACGGTCCAAATACCATTCGCGGGTATATTTGCGGTTCATCAGTTTGAGGATGCGGGAACTGCCACTCTGCACAGGAAGGTGGATATGCTTGCATACGTTGGGTACTTGCGCAATTACTTCCAGTGTTTCGTCACTCATATCCTTCGGATGGGAAGTCGTGAAACGAATACGCACCCTCGGAGCTGCTTCAGCCACCGTTCGGAGCAGCATCGGGAAGGTAACCACTTCGCCTGTCGGCTTCTCGAAATGATAGGAATTGACATTTTGTCCCAACAGGGTAACTTCTTTATAACCTTTTGCTACCAAGTCTGCCACTTCATTAAGGATGCTTTCCACATCGCGGCTGCGCTCACGTCCACGAGTATAGGGGACGATGCAATAGGTGCAGAAATTGTTACAGCCACGCATGATGGATACAAAGCCGGAAATATGATTGCCGCAGATACGCGACGGAATCACATCCCGATAAGTTTCGGTAGTAGAAAGCTCTACATTAATCGCCTTCTCACCGGCTTCAACGGCGGCAATCAGGTCGGGCAAGGTCATGTAAGCGTCCGGCCCCACTACAAGGTCAACATGATGATTCGTAATCAAATCATCCTTCACCCGTTCAGCCATACAACCCAGCACACCCACAATCAGATGTTTCTTCTTTTTCTTCAGTGAGTGGAAGAATTCCAGGCGGTTCAGAATCTTCTGCTCCGCATTATCGCGGATCGAACAGGTGTTCATAAACACAGCATCAGCCTCTTCGAGCGTTTCAGCTACAGAGTAACCCGCCATTTGCATTACGGAGGCAATCACCTCACTATCGGCCACGTTCATCTGGCAGCCATAGGTTTCGATAAACAACTTCTTGTTGTCATCAGTCATTTCAGTTGCGGATTTAAAGTCCGCTTCCGTCCATTCGTTCATAACAGATTATTATTTAATTTTCGCCTGCAAAGATACGGCTTCACTTTCAATAAGTAGTGAATTGACACAGAAATAACGCTAAAACTTATGATTTAGCAAGCAATGTTGTAATTAATGTTAAGAGAATAAATATTTCTCATCAATATACTTGGCAAATTTAAATTTATCTTTCACATTTGTACAATGAAAGAAACATTAGATTTTTTCATAGTTAAGGTTTAGGTTAAAAAAATTAAGGGGAGCTGTGAAGCTGCCCTTTTTTCATGCCCAAATGTTAGTTTAAACCAGATAAAATACCTATCTTTGGCGGATAACTATTTAGATGTGAAGCACAATGGAAGATTTTCTTAGATTTCTCTTGATAGCAGGCGTCATTCTTGTGGGAATATTCAAAGAGGTGAATAAAAGCAGCAAGGCGAAAAAAGCCCGACGCCCCGTTCCCCCAATGCCATCTCCGGTTGAAGCAACCCCCGATAGCATCCCTATGCCCGAAGCTTGGGGAAGGCCCCAGTTAGCGGACGAACTACCCCAGCCGATCCCCCGCAAACAACCGGCTGACAAACCATCTTCCAAACAACAGTATTCGAAGCAGAAAACGCCGAAACAACAAAAGAAAAAAGGAGAAGTATCCGTGGCCACATCCCTTGCGAGCAGTGCCGCCGACAATAAAGATGATTTCGCAATTCATTCAGCGGAAGAAGCACGCCGGGCCATTATCTGGGGAGAAATACTTCACCGGAAATACTGAGGAACGTTGTAAAGACATATCAAGGAAGGATAATAGAACTATTAACTTATTAAATATCAACTGCATTTTAACACGAAATTTACTCTTTATGTCACTCAATCGTATTTCGGCAGCAGAAGCTGCAAGCCTGATCAAACATGGCTACAACATCGGCCTAAGCGGATTTACTCCCGCCGGAACGGCCAAGGCTGTAACAGCCGAACTCGCAAAAATTGCAGAAGCAGAACACGCGAAAGGAAATCCGTTTCAAGTAGGAATTTTCACAGGTGCATCTACAGGAGAGTCCTGCGACGGCGTGCTATCACGTGTCAAAGCGATCCGCTACCGCGCCCCTTATACTACCAATGCTGATTTCCGAAAAGCTGTGAACAACGGAGAGATTGCCTACAACGATATACATCTCTCACAAATGGCACAGGAAGTGCGCTACGGATTCATGGGGAAAGTAAACATAGCCATCATCGAAGCCTGCGAAGTGACCCCGGACGGAAAGATTTATCTGACTGCCGCCGGTGGTATCGCTCCCACCATCTGTCGTCTTGCCGACCAGATTATCGTAGAGTTGAACAGCGCACATAGCAAATCAGGTATGGGCATGCACGACGTGTACGAACCGCTCGACCCGCCTTACCGTCGCGAAATACCTATTTACAAACCGAGTGACCGTATCGGGGTACCTTACGTCCAGGTAGACCCGAAAAAGATTATTGGCGTAGTAGAAACCAACTGGCCGGACGAAGCCCGTTCTTTCGCCGCTGCCGACCCGTTGACCGATAAAATCGGACAGAATGTTGCCGACTTCCTTGCTGCCGACATGAAACGCGGTATCATCCCGTCCACGTTCTTACCCTTGCAATCGGGTGTAGGAAACATTGCCAATGCTGTGCTTGGTGCATTAGGACGTGATAAGACGATCCCTCCATTCGAAATGTACACAGAGGTAATCCAAAACTCTGTGATCGGATTGATCCGCGAAGGACGTATTAAATTCGGTAGTGCCTGTTCACTGACTGTAACAAACGACTGTCTGGAAGGCATTTACAACGATATGGATTTCTTCCGCGATAAGCTTGTTCTCCGTCCTTCGGAAATCTCAAACAGCCCGGAAATAATACGCCGCCTCGGTGTCATTTCGATCAATACGGCTATCGAAGTTGACCTGTACGGCAATGTAAACTCTACCCATATCGGCGGAACAAAAATGATGAACGGTATCGGTGGTTCGGGCGACTTTACCCGCAACGCTTACATCTCCATCTTCACTTGTCCGTCTGTGGCCAAAGAAGGTAAAATCAGTGCGATCGTACCGATGGTATCCCACCACGACCACACAGAGCACGATGTCAATGTTGTTATCACCGAACAAGGTGTAGCCGATCTCCGTGGCAAGAGTCCGAAAGAACGCGCACAAGCCATCATCGAGAACTGTGCCCACCCTGACTACAAAGAGTTGCTTTGGGATTACACGAAGCTGGCAGGTGACAAACATCAGACTCCACACGCTATTCAGGCTGCGCTCGGCATGCACGCAGAATTGGCTAAGAGTGGTGATATGAGAAATACAAACTGGGCTGGATATGCGAAGTAAATAGAAACAGGATTTACAATATTGATTCTAACTCCATATAATTGTATTCTCTGGTAAACAAAATCCAACAATTTTTATTTATTAGGGAATACAATTTTTTATCCGTCCGTTCAAAACACGAATCCGCCAACGTAGCCGGCAACCGACGCAAAGGAATTGACACGATCAATTATCGCCCGATTATCACCTCACACACCTTATCCTGAAACGCTCTCGCCTTAGCAGCCGAAAGCACATTCTGGTTCATAATGGCAAAGGCCACTTCATGCCCGTTCTTCATTTTCAGATAGCCAGCCAATGCATTTATTGCCGTAAACGACCCTGTCTTGGCATGCACATTCCGAAATGCAGGAGCGCTTTTCATCCGGAATTTTAAAGTTCCGTCCACCCCGCCAACAGGAAGTGATTTATACAACATCCGAAACAATTCTGTCTGCGAATACGCATATTTCAGAAAGTCCACCAGCAGGGCAGGAGAGAGGTAATTATAATTGGAAAGTCCACAGCCATCAGCAATCTTATAGTCTTTCGGATCATGTCCCAAGCGACGGATCAGTTTCATAATCTCTACAATACCATCTTCAGCGGCTATCTGCTTCTTTCCCGTGGCCTGCGCCCCCAGACGACAGAGAAAAGCTTCCGCATTAAGGTTATCACTCTCTTTCATCAACTGGTTCAGCACTTTCTGCACGGGAGTATTCCAGCAAGCCATCCGCTCCACTTTCACGCTGTCGCGAGGTAATTCGGCAAAGCCATACGACTGGGGAGTAGTGATTCCTTTCCCACGAAGGCGTTCCAGAAATGTATGCATAAAGAAACGGGAAGAATCGTAGATGTTAACATCATCCTTTCGGATCGAAGTGACATTGCCCGAAACAAGGAGATTATTACCATTCGTCAGCCAATCTCGTGTGAAAGAGAACTTTCCGGCAGAGGAAGTACGTGTTTTGGTCCGGTTCGTCACTGTATAATAGGAAGATACAGGATGACAAGAGACAGTGGCCGTATCGCCCTGTACCGTAGAAGGAACAACAGAGACCTGTACAGTCCCCTTGTTGAACATTAACGGAGACAGATAAGGCTGATAGCCCGCAGGCGTATCGTCCCACGCCCATCCACTTCCCCAATAAAGGGAGTCTTTCATCGAGACATCGCCATACACCTGCCCGTTAATCACAGAAAAAGGGAAAGTGAGCACTTCTTCTATCAACGAATCCATCGACCCACTGTCAAATTCCGGATCGAAACCACCCACTACATACAGATTACCTTGCAACGTATCGTGTTCTATCACCCCGTCGTGCCACACTTCTGTACGAAAAGGCTCATTGCCGTCAGGGCGGGAGAGAGCGGTAATAGCTGTCAACAGCTTCATGGTGGAGGCAGGACGGGAAAGTTTCTCCGCACGATAATTATAAAGTAATTTCTTAGCCGTCAGGTTGTAAACGGATACGCCAACCTCCGATGCTTCGGGGAGCATCTTCTTGATAAGCGAATCTATCTGAAGCACCGATCCTTGCCCCCATAAAAAGGGGAAACAGGCTGACATGATAATGATCAGAAAAGTTTTTTTCATCTCCAATTAGCATTCATTGATTGACACACGTTACACATAATTTAAATGATACTCTTCCATTGAATCGGATCTGCAAATATAAAACTTTCCTACTGAAATCCACTCAGATCAACAACGCAAAACTAACTCATCGTTAAATCATGCAAACAGCCAATGGATTGTGCCCATGTTCGGTCTCTGTCGCCACACTGCCTGCATGGCGCTAAGCCTCGTCGTAACCTATGGGGCGAAACAGCTTTTGGTCTTCGCTATATACATGACCGTGGTTGTGGAGGTGGGTCTTGATGTACAAACATAGTGCCAAACTCGGCTTACACGTATTTTAGTTTTGCCTCGCAGTGGCGACCCATGCAGGCATTGTCGAAAGGCGTAAATCATGGTAAATAAACTCAAAACCGGTTGGAGTCTTACCTTAATTGTTGTAACTTTGCAAAGACCACGGGCATGGAGACTGCTACGACGAAAGCATGGCAAATGCCCGACAGGCTATAATAACATCAGAAATCAAGATACCCTATGGAAGAAATCATGATCCGAAAAGCCACAACCGATGATGTGGCCTTGCTGCAGGAGATAGGCAGACAGACTTTTTTTGAGACCTTTGCACTACATAATAGTGAGGAGGATATGCGGAAATATCTGCAAACAGGATTTGCAGACGACAAAATGAGGAGCGAGCTGAGCGACAGCCTATCAGACATATATTTTGCAATGGATGGCAGCCGGGTGATAGGCTATTTGAAGTTGAATTTCGGCGAATCGCAAACCGAACTGCAAGACAGCAGGTCGATCGAGATCGAGAGGATCTATGTGCTACGGGCCTATCATGGCAAAAAGGTCGGTCAAATGCTCTACGACAAGGCTGTAGAAGTGGGGTTGGCGCATGCACTCGACTACGTGTGGCTGGGCGTATGGGAGAAAAACGAACGCGCCATCGCTTTCTACACTAAAAACGGATTTACGGCTTTCGACAAGCATATCTTTGTGCTTGGCGACGACAGACAGACAGATATACTGATGAAACGCCCGCTGAAATAGTTGTTGGAGGCTCCTACTACGTGGACCACCTCATGAACGGTGGCACCGGTGTATATACCCATGGCACCGGCATCGAGCGCAAAGATGCCCGCCTTGTAAAGCAGGGGGGAAAGAAACGGCACAAGCAAGAAGTGACATAAGAGCCGTGAAGAATGAACACCTCTTGGATAAGTCTGCAAAAGAAAAAAGATTCCCAAAAGTTTCGCATTCCAAAGTAAATCTATACATTTGCCGCAGCCAATCTTCAAGACAGGAGTTGATAAAAAATAACAAAAACTCTCGAACAGGCAACGGGACAGACGGAAAAACAAATTAAAAATCATTATATAAACATGACACAATGAAAGCAATGAATGTTATGCAGAATGCCGCTATATGCGGTCTGTTCCTCTGCTTAGGAACAAAAGGAAACGATGCCATTGCAGCTAATGGCACCACGGACAAAGACAACACCACGCTTGTCAGTCATTTCTCCGCCTATCTGGCATCACCGGACAAGAATTTCATGTTCGAGAAAGGGAAACGACTCAATCTTTCAAAGATCGAACAATACCGCCAATCCGTGTGGGACGCATGGAAAACAGCCAACAACCAGTCGGAAGAGGAAAAACTAATCCCGCTTCAATCTTTATCTGACAAGACACGCGGACAATGGAACCTACCCGCTGAATTGGAACCGAAAGCTGTGATGCATTACTATTGGGGAACTAAAGGCAATGCAAAACCTGATAAAGGTTATCCGCTGTTTCTTTATACTCACGGCTCAGGACCGAAAGCTATGGAATGGGTTACAGGACTGAAAATCTGCCGGGATTTTGATGATGCACCGTCTGCCTATTTCATCCCACAAATACCCAACGAGGGCGAATATTACCGCTGGTGGCAAAAATCCAAACAATACGCATGGGAAAAACTCCTTCGCCAGTCACTCGCTTCGGAACAAATCAACCCCGACAAAATATATATCTTCGGCATCTCCGAAGGAGGATATGGTAGCCAACGCCTTGCATCTTTCTATGCCGATTATCTTGCCGGAGCAGGTCCGATGGCAGGTGGCGAGCCTCTGAAAAACGCACCTGCAGAAAACTGCGCAAACATTGCGTTCTCATTACGTACGGGAGCCGTAGACAGAGGATTCTACCGCAACATGCTGACAGGCTACATAAAAGAAGAATTCGAGAAACTGCAAAAGGAGCATCCCGGACTTTTTACCCATCGTGTGGAACTGATTCCTAACATGGGCCATCATATTGACTATCGTCCTACCACTCCATGGTTGAAGCAATACACTCGCAATCCTTATCCGAAATATGTTCTCTGGGAAGACTTTGAAATGGATGGCCGTCGTCGCAAGGGATTTTACAATCTCGCCATCAAGGAACGCCCTGATGAAAATGCACGCACTCGTTATGAAATGACCATTGAAAACAATCATATCACTCTGAATGTGGACAATGTAACGTACGAAACCATCCAGAAAGATCCACAGTGGGGAATCGAACTGAAATTTAAGAAAAGCTACACCCCTGCCGCAACAGGAAAAATACTTATTTATCTCAACAGCGAACTGATAAACCTGAAACAAAAAGTCACCTTGACGGTAAACGGCAAACAAGTGTTTCAAGGCAAAGTAAAACCCGACCTGAAGCACATGGTGAACAGCTGCGCCACCTTCTTCGACCCGCAACGGATTTATCCGGCAGCCATAGAAGCGGTGTGGTAATCTATAAACAATGATACAAAGGGAAAGAAAAAACTATCAAAAAGTTCTTTCAAGCAAAAAATATCGCTATTTTTGTAGAATAAATCCCTTATGAATAGAATAAAGCAAGACAATAACACTCATCCGGCAAGCAAAGGAGTAACTAGCAAAAAAGAATTCAATCTCTTTTTTGCAAAATATTATGCTACATTCATCTCCTTTGCTTGTCGGTATTGCTTGAATGAAGAAGAAGCACGCGACATCGTTCAAGACGTATTTGTCAGTTTCTGGGAGCAGAGAACCAAGTTCAACTCGCTGCTCACAATCAAAGCTTTCTTTTACCGTTCCATTTCCAACCGCATCCTCAACTACCTGAAACATGAAGATGTAAAAAAACGATACGCCAGCGACCAACTACAAAAAATACAAAGCGAAGAGTTCATCATAGAGAATGTTATTCAAGAAGAAGTGTCTTCCATCATTCATATGAAAATCAAAGAACTCACTCCGAGTGAACAAAAAATCATCTTGCTCTCGTTACAGAACAAATCCAACCAAGAAATTGCGGAATTGTTACAAATATCTATCACCACTGTAAAGACTCACAAGATGCACGCTTATGCTAAATTGCGTGTCGAATTAAAAGAACTACGTTATCTGTTGATTTTCTTAATAGCTCAATAATACTAAAAACAAGACAAAAACAAAATAAAACAAGAAATAAGCCATTTTCATATCATACTCATCTTAGACAAAGTTGTTTAATATAGCAAAGAAGCAATATATTAAATGACTGAAAACAAACTAAAAGAAAGCATACAGATAGCAGAAGAAATCGCCCGTGAGTTATACACAGGAGAAAAGTCTGATTCCGCCCTATTAAAAGAGTGGAAAAAAAAGTCGCCAGACCTGTACAGAAATATCTGCCAGCAACAAAAGCTAACGGATGAAATCAAATTTCGCGATGCTATCGAACTTGAGAGTGCTTTGCGCCAGGTACAACGGAGACTTTCACTCGTTCCACGCAAACACACCCAAGTATACTACATGCGATTTATCAGCATGGCAGCCTGTCTGTGTGCCCTTTTATGCATCAGCTATCTTTTATACACCACATCAAATAAGCAACCGATACCACAATGGGCGTCAGCCATTCCCGGTAACGAAAAAGCATTCATCTCCACCAATAACGATACGGTAACGTTAAACGAGAAAAAATGGATCGTTGTCGGAGACCGGCTCATTAACAATACGAACGACGGGAAAAAGGAAGTCGCTATCCGACTGCCGCAGGAGCAAAAATTCATCAGACTCGTCGTGCCTGCAGGAGGAGAGCAGAAACTGACACTGGAAGACGGAACAGGAATACAGGTTAATACAGATTCGGAACTACTGTTTCCCGCTCATTTCGAAGCAGATACTCGCCAAGTGAGACTGCACGGAGAAGCTTATTTCGACGTGACAACCAATAAAGAAAAACCTTTCATTGTACAATTGGAAGAGTTGACAGTAGAAGCTACCGGAACCGCCTTCAACATCAAAAGTTATCAGGAAGAAGATGAAACAAGCATCACACTCGTAAAAGGCAGTGTGACTATCTACAAAGAAAAGCAACCACTTGTGACATTGATTCCCGGACAACTGTTCACTTATCATCAACAGACCCATACATACGATGTGACAGACCCTGTATTGTCCACTATCACCGACTGGACCAATGGAGAGTTCGTGTTTCACAACGAAACCATCCACAACATCATGCGTAAACTCTCTCGCTGGTATAACGTGAACATCGTTATAGACGATGACATCAAGCACATGCGATACACGGGCATACTTTCACGCAAGCAGCCTCTTATGGAGACGTTGGAAGCGCTTCGGATGACCAACGAGCTTGACTTTCACCTCCAACAGGAAAAGAAAATAGAAGTTCGAAAGAAAGAAAATCAACATTAAGTCTAATCATATATAAAAATGCACAAGATGAAAGTAAGATTTATCTCACGAGGACTGATGATGCTATTGGCATTTATCCTGTCCTTCTCAGCTCCGGAAGTGCACGCACAAAACGTACGAAAGGAAGCAATCACAATGACGGCCAACAAGAAACCGTTGGCGGAGGTACTGGAAAAACTGAGCAAGCAATACAAGTATCAGCTTTTCTACAACACAGCACTGACGAAAGGTATCCGCGTGTCGGCCTCTTTTAAGAATGCAGACATCGATCAGGTCATGAAAAAACTGCTTACAGGCACCGGGCTGTCGTACAGCATCAAAGGGAAAACCATTGTTATTACCTCGGCCGATGGTAAAAAAACAGCCAATACAACCTTACTGAAAGGACGCGTGCTGGACAAAGAAGGTCTGGGGATTCCGGGAGTCAACATTTTCACACAAGACAAAAGTCAGGGAGCAGTCAGCGACATTGACGGAAATTTCGCTTTTGCCAAACCACTGGCTCATGGAACAGTGCTGAACTTCACATCCATCGGAATGAAAACACAAAACGTGGTGTACAGTGGAGAAAGCACGCTGAAAATAGTCATGGTAGAGAATGTCAACGAACTGGATGCAGTGGTAGTCACCGGTGTCATCAACAAAATGAAAGAGAGCTTTACCGGTTCTGCTTCTACCTTCACTACCGATGAGCTGAAAGCGGTGGGAACAACCAACGCCATTGCCAGCTTGAAAACACTGGACCCCTCATTCAATGTCTTGGAAAACAGTTCATTCGGATCCGACCCGAACCGAATGCCTGACATTGAGATACGCGGTAAATCCAGCCTTATCAGTACGCGAGACGAACTGGCAGAGGATCCCAACCAACCCTTGTTCATTCTCGACGGATTCGAAACAACCCTGGAAACTATCTACAATATGGATATGAACCGTATCGCATCCATCACCATCCTGAAAGACGCCGCTTCAACAGCCATTTACGGTTCGAAAGCATCCAACGGAGTAGTAGTGGTAGAAACCATACGGCCCAAATCAGGTAAACTCCATCTGTCATACAACGGCTCCGCCAACATCTCCTGGGCAGACCTGACCAGCTACAACCTGATGAACGCTCGAGAAAAACTGGAATTCGAGAAGCTCGTGGGAAGGTACAACTCGTCCGATCCGGTACAGGAACTGCTATTACAACAATCGTACAATAACAAACTGAACGACATTACGCGAGGAGTAGATACATACTGGCTTTCCGATCCGTTACGTACCGGAATCAACCACCGCCATTCCGTCTATGCCGATGGTGGAGAAGGTGCTTTCATGTTCGGACTGGGATTATCCTACAATGGCATCACAGGTGTGATGAAAGAGTCAGACCGTAATAATATCAGTGGAAATATCGACTTGACTTACCGATTGGACAAACTACAGTTCACCAATAAATTCTATCTCGATAGAACCGACAGCAAGAACCCAACGGTAGGATTCTCCGAATATGCCAAGGCCAATCCTTATTATACGAAATATAATGAAGACGGAGAAGTGGAAAGATGGCTAGAATACAATAAATACATACAGGCAGCCAACCCATTGTACAACGCAGCACAGAACAGCTATAACAAAAATAAAGGATTCTCGATCTCCGACAAATTCATCGCCGAATACACTCCGATCGAATCGATGAAAATACGTGCACGTTTCGGAATCACGCACTCCAACAGCAATTCGGAAGCATTCGCTTCACCTCTCAACACCAGGTTCTTCGAAACGGAATACACCAAACGGGGTTCATACAACTATGGAGAGACTGAAAGTAACAAATACGAAGGAGAGCTCACCTTCACGTATGGTAAATTGCTGAAAGAAAAGCATCTCTTCAACGTTGCATTAGGAGGTTACCTGTCACAACTCGATTCCAAGACATACGGCTATTCAGCCATCGGCTTCCCGACAGGCGACTACACGCTGCCGTCGTTTGCCAACCGTTATCCCGATGGAGGAAAGCCCAACTATTACGAAAGCACCAACCGTTCGGTCAGTGCATACGCGATCGGAAACTACTCGTATGACAACCGTTACCTGCTCGACTTCAGTTATCGCGTCAACGGGGCGTCCGTATTCGGCACCAACAAACACTACATCGGAACATGGGCAGTGGGACTCGCATGGAATCTGCACCGGGAGAAGTTTATTTCCGACAACTTCGACGGAATATCCATGCTGAAACTACGAGCCTCCATCGGTAATCCGGGCAACCAGAATTTCTCTTCATCGCCCACCATCACGACATTCCGCTACAACTTCAACTCATTCAATTACTTCGGAATGACCACCTCGCTCAATCAGTTGGGTAATCCCGACCTGAAATGGCAGACCACCATCGACCGCAACATCGGTTTTGATATTACCATTCTCAATAATCGCCTGACTATCGTTGGCGACTATTACTACAAGACAACCGACCCATTGCTCATCGGCATCTACATGCCTGCTTCTTCGGGAGCCACCAACAACATGATATACAAGAATTTCGGTAAACAGACCTCGAAAGGTTTCACGGCACAAGCCACCTATTATATCTTCCGCAACATGGAAGACCGTTTCTGGTGGTCGGTCAGAGGAACATTGCGTCACGGTTCCAACAAACTATCAGGCATCGGCAATCGACTGGAAGCCTTCAACTCACAGCAGCGAGAAGGAGACGATGAAGGAAAGAACCGTTCGACCAAACGTTATTACGACGGTGCCGATCCGGATGACATCTGGGCAGTACAATCGGCGGGCATCGACCCTGCCACCGGTCGGGAACTTTTCATCAAGAAGAATGGAGAACTGACGTACGACTTCTCCTACGATGATGAAATGGTGATTGCCAACAGCCGCCCGAAAGTAGAAGGTGTCATAGGAAGCAGCTTTGCATGGAAAGGATTCTCAGTGAATCTTGACTTCCGTTATCGCATGGGCGGATACTCATTCAACTCCGTCCTGTTTGAAAAAGTGGAAAATGTAAGTGCCAGACAAATGATTTACAACCTTGACAAACGTGCCTTCTACGACAGATGGCAAAAACCGGGCGACAAGGCACAGTTCAAGAACATTGCCAATTCAACCTCCACTCCGATGTCGTCCCGTTTCATTCAAAAAGACAACTCTCTGTCACTCGAGTCTCTGCGCATCGGCTATGAATTCTCACCTGAAATCGCCCGAAGAATGGGTGTCAGTTCATTGAGACTGAATGCATACATGAACGATATCTTCCGTTTGACTACTATCAAACAGGAACGTGGAACCGATTATCCTTTTGCACGGAGCGTATCTTTCGCTCTCTCTTTAACTCTCTAAAAAAATACTACTATGAAACTGAAACAATACATTTCATTACTTTTGGTTCTGTTGTCGGCAGGAATGACCAGCAGCTGCACCGACTGGTTGGACGAACAACCGAAAGACAAACAAAGCGAACTGCAACAGTTTGCCACCAAAGAAGGCTTCCAAGCTGCCGTGAACGGCATCTATAACCGGATGAGCGGAAGTTCGCTTTACGGCTCCACTCTTTCTTACAGCATGATCGACCTGCTGGGACAACGCTACACCGTCGAGCAGGCATCCGAAGAGAGCTACTATAAATACCTACGGGCATTGACCGAATGGAATTATTCCGACGAGACGGTCATCGCCACTCTCGGCTCTACCTGGGGGGAAGCATACCAAACGATTATGAACATCAACGTTATCCTGGAAAACCTCGAGAAGGATGCCGCCGAGCAACATACGCTTCCGCAAACAGAGTACAAAATGCTCAAAGGCGAGATGCTGGCAGCGCGTGCCATGCTTCATTTCGACATGCTGCGTCTGTTTGGTCCCATCTATAGCAAACATCCCGAAGAAAGAGGCGTCCCCTACAACCAAAGTACGAAAACAGAGATTCTGCCCATCCTGACAGCCGAGGATGTACTCAGCAACTACATCCTGCGCGATCTCACCGAAGCGGAAAAACTGTTGCTCGACTCGGATCCCGTAATCACCGAAGGACCGAGAGCCGTATATGACGAAATTACCATGGACAACTCCATGCGCTACAGGCAGTTGCGGTTGAACTATTACGCCACCGTATTGCTGACCGCACGCGCCTATCTTTGGAAAGGAGACTACACCAATGCCCTCACAGAAGCCAAGAAGCTGACAGACGACCCGAAAGTAAGGACTTTCTTCCCGAAAGTAAATCCGGGTACCCTGCTGGGTAACTCATCCGATCCGGACCGCATGTTTTCTACCGAATCACTGTTCGGCTTTTACAACGCCGACCGCAAGCTGATTTATAATTATACCTTCGGAGGAGAAGACACCGGCAAGCGACTGTTGATTCCGCGCCCCAACTACGTGAAGGCACTCTTATTCAACGGTGAGACACAAGACTACCGCTGCCAGTCGCAATGGGATAATGGAACGACATTGGACGGAACTCCATCCGACAGATTCACCAAATTCAAAGAGATCACAGATAATCAACAAAAAGACGATACCGAAGACATCGATGGAACCGCCGCACTGAGAAAGCAGAAGTTCTATGCAACGTTCTGCTCACTTATCAAATTGAGCGAAGCGTATTACATCGCTGCCGAAGCAATGGGAAACAGCACGTCACCGGAATACAACCTTACCGCGGCATGGAATTATCTCAATACGATACGCGCAGATAGAGGAATACCTGCCAAATCAGGAAATGAAAGCCAACTGACCGATCTCATCACCAAAGAATACATACGCGAGTTTATCGGCGAAGGACAAATATTCTTCTACTTCAAACGTCTGAACAAAGGATTCGACAACGATTACAATGGAAGGCAGGAAATGAAAGTGATGACTGCCCCGGAAGTAGAGATATTCCCCGGTTGGGTCATCCCGGCAGAATACAGCTATAAAGACGATGCCACCGATGAAGAAAAAGAGAAGAGATTCGTATTGCCATTGCCTAAAAATGAATTGGATAACCGTTAAAACAACGAAAGAATCATGAAAAATAAATGGATATTAGCAGCGATGGGGCTATCTGCCCTTTTCGTTTCCTGTCAGCAGGAAAAAATAGACGCATACGAAATGGATGAAAGCAAGATCTATTTCCAGACCCACTCTTTCTCCGGTGCCAATGGAGCGGAGGGATACTCAACAACTACCTCTTTCTCCTTCATGAGCTATCCGCTGAGTTTTCAAGACGTAGTTTTTCGAGGCACAGTGCAACTGCTGGGCGAAGTGAAAGATTACGATCGCTCCATACGGGTCGTAGTAGACGAAGAGGAAACGACCATGGCGCCAGAAGGGTACGAAATCGATCTGGATACGCTGAAAATTAAGGCAGGAACCAATAAAGGAGAGGTCGGTGTACGTTTCTTCCGCACGGAAAGTATTCTGGAAAAGCCGGATACTTTGGTATTGCGGCTCGAAGAAAACGAACACTTCCATGTGTTGCAAACATATAAATCGAGCAACGTATGGGACAATACCACTGCCGGAAACCTCGATGGAAGCCGTTATACATTCGTTATCAGTGAAGTCTATACACGTCCCAATAGCTGGAGCCAGGTGCAAGCCTATTTCGGTGACTGGTCCCGTGTCCGCCATTCGTTCATCGACAGTTTCTTCGGATTCAGTAAGAATGATTGGGACTTTTGGGGAAGCGGCACAATGTCTGCCGGAAAAATGCCTTTTTACGCGCGCGAACTACAGAAAGAACTGCAAAGACGAGCCGATGCCGGTGAACCCGTTTACGATGGAGTGGATGAGGAAGGCAACCCACGTCCTATGCAACTGCCGCCCGCCTACCGCGTGAATTATTAAAACTGACGTATGACAACCATAAAAATCATAGAGAAAATGAATAAATTACAATACATAGCCCGAAACATCGCAGCATGTCTGTGCCTATTGCCGATGCTGCTTGCCTGTTCCGATGACAAGGGAAACTATACCTATCAAGAGAAGACCCTCATCACGATAGAAGGCATTCCCGAACAGAAAGAGTATCTGTCGGGGGTCGACTATCTCGACCTGAAACCCATCATCACTTCCAACATAGAAGGAGAGATCACCGGAGACAACCCCAACTTCGAATTTCTCTACCAGAAAAAAGATTCGGAAGGTAACTGGAAAAACATCTGCGGAGAGAAAGACCTCCACATGCTGATGAATTTCGCGTCAGGCTCACATATCTGCCGTTACATTGTAACAGATAAACGAACGGGAGTGCAGACTTTGCAACTATTCTACGTCAGCTCGCAAACCATCACATCCGAAGGATGGATGGTGCTCTGCAACGAAGGCGAAGAGGAACGTGTACGCCTGGATATGCTCTCACAGATCTCGGCGGGACGCGTCATTCCCACGCACGATATTGCTCTAAAAGGGGAAGATGTTCCCGAAATGTATCACGCTACCCAACTGGGGTATTTCAACAGTAATTGGGACGGAAATGTTATCGCTCTTCTATCCCAAACGGATGCTTATACCATCAAAACATCCGATGAGAAGGGAAGAAACGAATTTATAACAATTCAAGATCTTCACAAACTGACCAACGCGCACTTCCTAAGTGCAGTTTCCGATCCTATCGTTTATCTTTCATCTGTAGTAGGTACAGGCACCGCTCGACGTCCAGATGCAGCCATCTGCATATCAGACAAAGGAAACGCATATGCGTGGAATACTTCTATGCAATACACAGGTTTCGAATCTCTCATCAACACCTCTGTACGCGGTGGTAATGCAGAATTCCATGTGGCTCCGTTTGTCGGAAGCAGCCCACTACGTCCTACCGGACAAACTGTTGCTGTCGCCCTACTATACGACATCGACAATTGCCGCTTTATCGGCTGGGTGGGAGACAGCGAAGCAAACAAACAAGTATGTAGACCACTCGAAGACCCTGCGAACAAGCTGTTCAACTTCAACACAGGTGGTATGCAGTTAGTATGCATGCTCAATGTGCCCACTTCAAACGGTATGACCTATTGCATCATGCAGGACGGAACCAAACGCCATTTGTATTGCATCAATGTCTCTACTAAGGAGTTTACACAAGAAAGATGTTGTGAGAACATCCAAGCACCAAATTTCGACAAAGCAACTTGTTTTGCGGCAAATCTCTATCCGGTGATTTATTACGGCTATCGCAACAAGGTATATGCTTACAACTACGCCACCGAAGAAACCAAAGAAATCATCACGCTTGATGCGAACGAGGAGGTGACGATGCTTAAATTCAACCGTTTCGACTATCCGCCGGGCATAGATGGATTTAGCTCAAGGGGTAGTGAGATGAAAGCCATCTACAAAGAACGAGAGAAAGAACTGATTGTCGGCTCATATAATAACGCTGCCACCGACAATAATGGTGGAACACTCAGTTTCTACACGGTGGATGACAGTAACAGCGGTATGACAGTGACTCTGAAGAAAGACGTAGATGAGGATGGAGCAGAACGTATCTGGAAATACGGTGGTTATGCAAAGATAAAAGATGTACGCTATAAGGAACCTCAATAAGCAGAGGGATATTCTCAAAATAAAAATGAGTACTCTAAAAGAGGCTGTCTAACAGATCTCAGTAATTAGAAGTCACCCCTGCCAAAGTATATTCTGGCAGGGGTGAAATCGTTAAAATAGGACTTGTTAGACAGCCTCGCTAATCTTAAAAGGAGGGTGTGTCATAATGCCTGAATATAAAGATTTACCCCTGCCACAGATAGCTATAGCAGGGGTCATTTCTTCAAAAAGGGAATTTTGACACACCCTCCTTTTTTTGTCCTTTTTAGGATATCCTTCTTGCTAGCGGGTTTTAAGACAACCGACTACAGCACTTCACGGAATATCTCACCCACCGTAGGATGCGGGAAGACGATTTTCTTCCATTGTGTGGCTGTCAATCCCAGTTCAATGGCAGTTCCTGCAAGAGTGATAATCTCCGAAGCGGGATTACCCAACACATGAGCTCCAATCACCCGCTCCCGCTCATCCACCAACACTTTGCAGACACCGTTCACGCCTTCATTCTCTGCCACAAAACGACCGGAGTAAGCCATCGGAAGCTTCCTCACTTGATAAGTAATACCTTTGGCAGAAGCCGACTCTTCCGTTTCGCCCACTCCCGCAATCTCCGGATTGGTATAGACAACGCCCGGAATGGCACGATAACTCATGGCATCTTCTTTTCCGAGAATAGTCTGTACGGCAACCTCGGCTTCGCGGATGGCTGTATGGGCCAACAAGGAGAAACCTGTCAAATCACCACAGACATAGACGCCGGGCACAGAAGTCCGCATCTTCTCATTCACTTTGATGGCACCACGCTCCGTCTTCTCCAAATTCAAGTTTTCAAGTCCGAAACCTTTCGTCACAGGACGACGACCGACACTCATCAGCAACTGCTCCGCTGCCACACTTCCACTTCCTTCTGCATTTTCATAAGAAACAACGACACCTTCTTCCGTTTGCGACAAGCCGACCACTTTCGTGCTAAGCAAGAATTCAACGCCTCGATTCGTATAATCCGCACGCAGCAAAGCGGAAAGCTCCTTATCCATTCCACCCAGAATTTCATCCATCATCTCAATTACCGTCACCTGCACTCCCAGGCTATTGAAGAACGATGCAAATTCCATTCCAATCACTCCGCCGCCGACAATCACCAAAGAAGCAGGCAGTTTTTTATTCTCCAACGCCTCCCTGTGTGTCCAGTAATTTACCGTGTCTATTCCCGGAATGGGAGGAATAAAGGTTTCCGAACCTGTACACAAAATCAGATTCTCTCCTTCGTAAATCTCCTCACCGCAACGAACCGTATTTTTATCGATAATCTGTGCTTCTCCCGATACAACCGTAACATTGCCGGCGGTCAACTTCGCTTTCACTCCCAGCACCAATTTACGCACCACCTTACTCTTACGAGCTATTATCTTTGCCAAATCGAAAGAAACTTCCGGTACATGAACCGCATACTTCAACGCATGCTTTGCGCTGTCATAAGTCTTCGCCGAATACAACAACGTCTTTGTGGGAATGCATCCTTCATTCAAACAAACCCCACCCAAACTATTCTTCTCGATAAGCAATACGCTCAAACCGGCTTTACCGGCAGCTTCGGCAGCTGTATATCCCGCAGGACCGCCACCGATAACAATCACCTGATATTTCATAGTAATTCTTTGTTTTAAGTCTTTGGCAAACTTACGGAAAATCCACGAGTTTTACACCGACAGAATAAAAAATTTCCTTTTCCTTTAGAGAGAAAGTAAATAACATCGATAAGACAGGTAAATGCCGAAGGAGTTGATGAATAAGAGTAGCTTACCGCTACTTTTATAACGTTTGTATCTTTATCGGAGGAGAATAATATATTAATCAATGTATTTTTTGATTTGCTCCACTGGTATTGACAATTGTTTGGATATCTCTTCAATCGATGTTCCATTGTTACAGAGCATCTTAACCATTGAACGAATCACCTGCTTATTCTGCTCAATCACCTGTTCTTTCTGCTCAATCACTTGTTCTTTCTGCTCAATCACCTGCTTATTCTGCTCAATCACCTGCTCTTTCTGCTCAATTTCCTGCTCTTTCTGCTCAATCACCTGCTCTTTCTGTTCAATTTCCTTATTCTTCATCATAATTGTTGTATCCCTGTCCTCTATTTCAGAAAGAATCTCGTCTTCTATCTCCATGGCACGACGCACGTTGGGTGCGGCAGCAGCCTTCAGCAGGCGGTGGACAACACACTTCACCTCATCATCAAGATGCTCATCGTTAATTTCCAGATAGTGTTCGCTATCAGCCTGACGGTATTCCTGATCGAATACACTCAGTAGACGTTCGAGGCGGTTACGGGTTCGTCCGGTGAGGAAAGGAATCTGTACGATGATGCTGTCATGGGTCAGGCTCTCGATGAAGGGGTCGGGAGAAGGAAGAGGATTGTCATCATAATCCAGATAGCGGCGGCGTACGTAAACCACCGGTTCGGTAAGGTCACCCAAGGGATGCCCCAAAATGTAGATAGAGATGATGGGCAACCCATACGTACGCCTTTGCCCATGCTCGTTCTTTTCTTCGATGATATTCTCCTTGTTGAGATACTGAGTGCCCAGATACTGGCGGAAGCGTAAGGTTTCAGTGATGAGCCAGGTCTTTTGCAGTTCGATGAGGACAAGATGTTCCGAACCGTCATTCTCACGAATCTTTGCAGAAAAGTCTATACGAAAGAGTGAGATGCGCGTATGTTCCATGGAAGTATACTCGTGCCGACGCATTTCAAGGTCTATGATATCCTTTTTGAGCAATGCGGAAAGTAATATCTTGGCGACTTTCTTATCTTCCATCAAGAATTTGAAGACGGCGTCGTAAATGGGATTGGCGATGATGGTCATATTGCTTACAGTTTAATAATGAAGCAAATATACTTCTTTTATTTGATTAATGAGAGGATGGAAGGGTTAAATTCTCCTATCAGGAAGAATTTATGGCATTCTAAGTTAAATCTATTGACTCCCCATATTCCAGAATTAAAGAAGTATCAGTCTTGTTGCTCCATATACACGCCGAACTAAATGATAAATTTAATGTGTTCATTCTTATGCGGTAAGGAGTAAAATTATACGTATATGATTTTCTTCGACCTGTACCGGAACAAACCGAATCATGTGCTTGAGTTACTCAATTCTCCCACGAACTATTATCATAGAAAAACCGCCTTCAGCCTTCAGTTCTTCAAAAAAGCCCCTTTTCATCGATGTTTTTTCCTGAAGGCACTCCTGAAAGCAAAAGTGTATAACTTCAGCTTTACTTTCAACCAGAGGATCTGTCATCATCAAACGAAGCCTGCATTTCATTGCAACAGAGGCTCTATTATAACCAAACGAAGCCTCTATTTCATTGTAAAAGAGCCTCTGTTTGATCCGAATACAGGCTCTATTTGATTCAGCCCACATGTTGGTTTGTTCCAACCCACGTGGTGAATCTATTTATCCGACGTAATGGACATACAGAACCGGCATGTTGAGTATATATACCCACCACGCTGAATAAATAGTTCTACCGGCAAACTTGAAAAAAAGCTGAAAGCCCTGAAAGCACTCCCCCTTGCCTACAGTACCTTCCTGCAAGGGTCTATATTTTCCGGTTTCAGCCGCTATCTCCTTCTGACAAGGCGTTTGCGGATAAAGCTGAAACCGCTGAAAGCGAATTATAGCATGAAAATTCAATAGGAGAGTTTGAACAGGTTTCAATGCAGATAGCTGGAAATTTAATTCATTCGGGATCCCAAAGCGGAACCTGGAACGCAAATACTCGTCGACCAACCCTACCGCAAGGTATCCTTCCTTACACTGGAGGATAAGGATGACCCATCTCCATGAGTTATACCCCCACCTTTCACATAATCTCTCGGCAATATTCCGAACTGCTTCTGAAAGCAATGGGCGAAATACGAAGGATTATTAAATCCCACGATGTAACAGACTTCATTGATCCGGTATTCTCCTTTACGCAGAAGTTCTCCGGCAGTCTTGAGACGTATCAACCGGATATAGTCATTGGGTGGCATTCCGGTCAGTCCTTTCAATTTGCGCTGTAAGTTGGAACGGCTGATTGCCATTTCTTCTGCCATTTTGTCGATGGTAAATTCTTCATTGGTGAAATTCCGGGTAATGATTTCATTAATCGTGTTCAGCCATTTCACGTCTGTTTTGTTCATTAATGTCTGGTCGTATGACATATTCGGAACGGTTGTAAAGTGGTTGAACAGCATGCGTCGGTTTTCCAGCAGATTATTGATGGTGGCTTTCATGTGACTTAGAGAGAAAGGCTTTTCTATATAAGCGTCCGCACCATAGTCAAGACCTGCAATTTTCGAATCGATGCTGTCGAGTGCCGAAAGCAGGATAAACGGGATATGGCAAAGCATGTTGTCGGAACGGATGGACTTTAGTAATTCAAATCCGTCCATGTGAGGCATGACGATGTCGCTGATAATAAGATCTACGGTCGTTGTCTCCAGACATTCCAACGCCTCCTTGCCATTGGTGGCTGTATGGATGGTATAGGTATTCCCCAGATTCTTAGCCAGAAACTCCAGCATATCCGTCGTGTCTTCCGCTATCAGGAGAGAGTAACCGGTGGGTTCTCCCTCTTCTTCCAAAGCGGGAGCCTTGTCGGGCATAGAGGTGATGGAAGGGCTGACAGAGATGCTTTTCTCTAAATATGGAATTTCCACACATACTTCGCATCCTTCCGTATAGTGGGGATTGATATAAACCTTTCCTTTATGCTTCTCCACCAACAATTTGACGAGACTCAATCCTATTCCTACTCCCGATCCGTTATTATTGGCGTTCCCCATCTGGTAAAACGGTTCGAAAACCTTGCTGCCCTCTTCTTGTGGAATACCCGGACCATCGTCACGTACACACAGGGAGAGCGTGCGTCCTTCGGTAGACAAATGTTCGTCTATAATTACCATAATGCGGGTACGGGCATATTTCATGGCATTCGTCAGCAGGTTACTGACTATTTTAGTCAGTGCCTCCTGGTCTACATTATATTGCAGATGTTCTTTCGGCAGAGAGACACTGAAAGAGATTCCGGTCAGGGAGATGGCACGGAAATGGTCGATGATGTCCTCTATCATCCGGTTGATATCTACCTCATTGAATGAAAGCGTGTAACCTTCCTTGTCCACTTTGCGGAAGTCGAGCAATTGTTTGATAAGTTCCATCAGCCGGTTGGTGTTCTTCCGTATCACAGACAGGTTGTTTTCTACGTCACTGTTCCATTCGTGTGTTTCCAAAATAGCTTCCAGTGGAGCTTTGATGAGGCTTACCGGAGTCTTGATTTCATGCGCCACTTGAGTGAAGAATGTTATTTTCGATTGGAACAACTCCTGATTCTTGATTTGTTCCATCTCTTTCATCTTTCTTACTTTCACAGCCTGCTGTTTACGCAAGTAAAGCTTTATCAGGAAATATGCGAGACCACACGCAATTAGTAAATAGAGAATCTTGGCATAAATAGTCTTCCAGGGTGGAGGAAGAATTCTAATATGCAGGCAACAGTCGTCATTGCTCCAATATTCATCGTTGTTGCTCGCTTTCACACGGAAAGTATATTCACCCGGAGGCAGATTAAGAAAAGATACGTTATGCTTATTCGTATATATCCATTCTTTGTGAATGCCATCCAATTTGTAGGCATATAAATTTTTGCTGGGAGCCACATAACTAAGGCTTTCAAATGCGATGTCGAATGACACCACCTGATAAGGAATCGTTACCTGTCCGCTAAGGGCAGGTATACGCTTGCTAAGGCTTACTTTGTCGTCGGGGCTGTGCATATATACCGCCGAGATAGATGCCGTAGGTTTTACCTTATTGATGGATAATTTGAACGGATAGAAACTGTTGAACCCGTTCACCCCACCGAAATAGAATTTCCCGTCACTGGCTTGTAGGGAAGAACGGAAATTAAACTGGTTGCTTTGCAATCCATCCTCGATGGTGTAGATCTGCGCCCGTTTGTTCTGCGGTTCATACCGGATCAGTCCCCTGTTGGAAGAAAGCCAATAGTTACCTGATTGATCGTCCAGTATACCATAGATAATATTGTTCGGCAGATTCTCTTTGGTAGAGAAGTTTTCAAAACGGTCCTCCTGATAGTGATACCGGCAGATACCACCACCTTCGGTACAGAACCACAGATGCTGTTTATGATCGATATACACACGGATGATCCAGTTGCTACAGGGAGAATCAGGATTCGTCGGGTCGTTGCGATAGTTATAAAACTTACCGGTTTGACGGTTGTAACGCCAGATACCCTCCATTTTACTTGCCAGCCACAAATCTCCGTATGCGTCTTCAATCATATCGTAGATAAAGACATGGCTTAAAGGTTCCAATGTCCGGAAAGAATCACTTTGGGGGTCATACTGACAGAATCCGAAAAGCGTGCCCAGATAAATGTTACCATCCTTTGTTTGATAGATGGAGTAGATATGATCGTTAGGAATTGAATGTGGGTTTGCGGGGTTATGGCGATAGTTTTTCATTTCTTTTGTTTGAATATCCAGAATATATAACCCCCGGGAGAAACTGCCAATCCACAATTTTCCTTCATTGTAGAGCAGTGCATGGATATTGTGATAACCGATATTAGGGTTACTGCTTCTCAACAGATGGTTTTTAAACTTCTTCGTGCGGGGATCAAAGAGATTCAGTCCTCCGTCTTCGGTAGCAATCCAAATGTTGCCGTCGGGGTCTTCGCAGAATTGGCTGATTACATTTCCCGAAAGAGAATTTTCCGTACCATTGGGATAATACCACTCGATATCCTTATGCTTGGGAGACAGGTAACTCACTCCACTGAAATACGTCCCGATCCAGATTCCCCCTTCCCTGTCCTGATAACAGGCATAGATGCTTTCTTTGCTTTGTTCATCGTCAGTCGGCAGACACTCTCCTGTGGCGGTGTTGAATGTGTAAAGTCCGTCATCGGAGCCGAGATAGAAAGAATTGGCGGTCCGTTGAAACAAGGTGCGGATGCGCGGGATGGTAAGCGTGTCCCCTTCTCCGAAATAATAGCGGAATTGCCCTGTCTCTTTATTGAAACGTGCCAGTCCTCCATACCATGTACCTGCCCATAATACTCCCTGCGAACTTTCCATCAAAGAGATAATCTCGTTACAGGCGGGACGTCCGAAAGAGGTCTCCTCGGATATATATCTTGTGAAGTTGTCCGTGCGCTGGTTGTATTTCGCCAGACCATTCCGTGTGCCTATCCAGATTGTTCCGAACGAGTCGTTGTATACAACCCATATATGGTTATTGGGTAATGAATAAGGATCGGAAAGAGAATGTAGATACTGCCTCAACGTACCTTTCTTTTCGTTGTAGACAAACAATCCGTTGCCTGTTCCGATCCATAACTGCCCGTCATTGTCATAAGCCATTCCGAAAACATTGTTGACTGTCACCCCGTCTTCCGTCTGTTTATCGAATACGGAGAACTTCTCCTCCCATGAGTCGAATAAATATAGTTTCTCCGTACTGGCCACCCAAATCTGATTGTTATCCTGATGACGACAGATCGTTACTATATTCATATAGCTGTTTCCACCGTTTTCTGACGAATGTCTGTAGTTGGTAAATTCAATACCGTTGAAACGATTCAACCCGTCCTGTGTTGCAAACCACATATATCCGATGCTATCCTGAAGGATGCTTCGGACACAATTACCCGACAACCCAGATCTAACGTCATATCTCTTGTAGATATTGGCGAAGACCAGAGAAACCGATGCCAGCAATATACATACGGATAAGATGGATCGTTTCATAATTATCTTTACTTCACGTCATCCCATGTATCTGTGCGGAACGGGAAAGCACTCAATCCGAAAGTATTCCGCAAAGTGATATTTCCCACATAATTACGAAAAGCATAGCGCACGGCAACCGGCCGGACTACCTCTTCACTCCACACTTCTACCGTGTTGGTGCGTCCTACAATCTTTGCCTTCGCCGGATAGAATTTCTTGTCGGCTCCCGCTATCTCGAACCCCTCTAGTTCGGAGAAAGTGGGGAACAATCCGGCAGGAGCGTTATTGAATGTCACTGTTGCCTTGTTGCCGGAATAATCCACTTTGGTCATCATCGGACCGGTAGACGGCAGCCTGCGCACACCGTAAGTCTGGGTCAGGGCAAGTGTAGCCAGTCGAAGTCCCACGACATCCTTTTGTGGCGGGTGGATACAGTACTCATCACCAATATCCGTAGTGGGCACCATGCCCGAATTGGGAATTGTTTTCAATGCTTCCATCTGTGCTTCACGCAATAAAGCGGCACCCGTATCGCTGCTGTTTTCATATTTGTAAGGAGCAATCTGTACATAATAGAAAGGCATATCGGGAGCTTCCCATACATTTCTCCATAGCTGTACCATAGCAGTCATCATCGGAGCATAGAATGGATAGTTGGATATGTTCGATTCTCCCTGATACCAAAGGAAACCACGTGCCGTAAAGTTCTTAACAGGCCATAACATCGAGTTGTACAGACATTCCAAACGCTGGTGTACCCCTTTTTTAGGATTTTTGGCAGCTTCCATGTTCACACCTTCAACGGTTTTCAATGTCGGTTCATCCATCCATGCTTCGATTGCCGAACCTCCCCAACTGTTGATAACCAGTCCTATCGGGAGATGAAGACTTTCAGTCAGTTGTCTGGCAAAAAAATAGGCGGCGGCACTGCAATCAATACTTGTTTCGGGTGACGATACTTCCCATTTTCTTTTCTCGAAATCCGTGCGGCGTTCTGTGTCGTTGGTTCTTGGTACGGTAATAAAACGGATGCGGTCGCGATAATTTCCCGAGTTTAGCAGTGTTTCAAGCGAGTTGTCAACGGGTTGCGCCGCATTTCCCATCATGCGCATTTCCATGTTCGACTGTCCGGAGCAGATCCACACCTCCCCTATCAGTATATCCGAAAGAGTGACCGGAGTTCCGTCACTGATAGTAATGGAATAAGGAGTGTTACCTCCTTCAGGAGTGTCTACTTTCACCAGCCAGGCCCCGTCTTTATCTGTAGATGTCTGATAAGTACGATTGTTCCATGAAGTGGTGACAGTTACTTTTTTGCCGTCTGCCCACCCCCATAACTTAACGGAGCTGTTCTGTTGAAGTACCATGTGATTTCCCATCATTGCAGGGAGTTTTACTTTGCCTTGCGTAATCGGCAGGAATAAAAGTGATAAAATAAGAAGTAGAAAAATCTTTTTCATACTGGTTTTTATTAGATATTCGACGAATAGATATCAGGTATCAGGCAAAAATACAACCTATTTTTTAATATGGAATAAAATGATCTAATCATTTTCTGATAAAAGCTAGTCGAAATCTTAAAAGCTTGTCTTTCCTTTCCATTCTCGACCGCATTTTCTTAATTAGTGGCATCAATCGCCTAAGCAGTATTATTAGATTGGTTAAATATCCCATTTCTTTGCACTGTGAGTATTTAAAACCTAATTGTTTCATTAAATCTAATCAAATGAAAAAGAAGCATTACTTATTATTTTTATGGGCTTCGCTCTTTTTACTGACAGATGTGGTGTGGGCACAGACATCTGTCACAGTAAGTGGAGTAGTGATCGATGAGAATGGAGAGACCCTGACAGGTGTTTCCGTCGTCGAGGTAGGTACAACGAACGGTGTCTTGACAGACTTGAACGGACATTACACCTTAAAAACAACTTCTGCCAAACCTTCCGTTTCTTTCAGTTACATTGGTTATCAGTCCACCACGCTTCCCCTGAACGGACGTACGAAACTCGATGTACAGATGAAAGTGGAAACGAAAGTGTTGGATGAAGTAGTGGTAGTGGGCTACGGGGTACAGAAGAAAGTGAACCTGACCGGCTCCGTGACTTCCATCAACTTTGCCGACCAGACGGAAGGCCGACCCATCATGAGTGTTTCTTCTGCCCTTTCGGGACTTGCCGCCGGCATGAACGTCACGCAGGCTTCGGGACAACCCGGCTCGGACGGTGCCACTATCCGCGTACGTGGTAACGGTACGTTCAATACCAACTCGCCATTGGTTCTGGTGGACGGTATCGAGTGGAGCATGGACAATGTGAACCCCAACGACATCGAAAGCATCTCCGTACTGAAAGACGCTGCCTCCACAGCTATTTATGGTACGCGCGCCGCCAACGGAGTGATCCTTATCACCACCAAAAACGGAAAAGGTAAACCGCAAATCTCCTATTCTTATTCGGGAGTCGTGCAGATGCCTTACAATAAACTCTCTTTCGTTAGCGATTATGCTCGTTATATGGAACTGGTGAACGAGGCTTGCGACAATGTGAACACCAAAGGCATCTTCTCACAGGAAAGTATCGACCGTTGGAGGGCGGCTTCTGCCGATCCGAACGGATTGAACGAGTACGGAGTACCCAATTACGTGGCCTATCCCAATACCGACTGGTTCGATGAAGTATTTGATACCGGATATTCGCAAGAGCACAACCTATCTGTAGCGGGCAGTTCGGAGAAAGTGAAATACATGCTTTCATTGGGTTATCTCGACAATCAGGGAGTCATGAACCGCTGGAACCTCGATTCAAGTACGCAGAAAATCAATTTCCGTACCAACCTGGAAGCCAAGATTGTGAAATGGATAACCGTCGGCACCCGCCTTTACGGGCAAAAGCAGGATTATGGGATGGCTAATATCAGCAACGGATTCAAGTATCTCTATCAGACCACTCCGGGTGTATATCCCGGTGAGCCGAACTATTGGGGACGTGCCGCACTGGCCAGTGAAGAATCTTCCAATGCCAATAATATCTTCGGTCAGATGGCGGGAGCTACCGGTTTCAATACCGTATGGCGTCTCAACGCTTCAGTCTACGGAATTATCACTCCCTATAAAGGTCTCAACATTGAAGGTACATTCAATTATTCACCGACATTCACCGACAAGTCTTCTTATAGTCGCCAAAATGGTTATTGGGACTACGTGACCGACCAGCGTGTCAGTGAAAGTGCATTGGAAAACGCTTCCATCACCAATACGAGCGCACGCACCTGGCGTCAGAGTGCTGAAATACTGATACGCTATCATACGACCATTAAGAAAGACCACGATCTGGGTGCACTGCTCGGATATTCCGCACAGGAATATTACAGCAAGAACTTTGCCGTTTCCCGTAAAGGCGCTACGGACTGGACGCTGAACGAACTAAGCACCTATGAGACGCTTGTCAGCTCTTCCAGCTCGGCACCCGCCAAATGGGGACTGCTCTCTTATTTCGGCCGCGTCAATTACGGATATAAAGGACGTTATCTTTTAGAAGCCAACCTCCGTGCCGATGCCTCTTCTCGTTTCGGAGTGAACCAGCGCTGGGGATATTTTCCTTCGTTCTCCGGTGGATGGCGTATCTCGGAAGAATCATTCATGCAAGGAGCATCGGACTATCTCTCCAACCTGAAACTGCGTGTTTCCTGGGGAAAGACCGGTAACAACTCTACGGGCAACTACGACTGGCAGGCAAACTATGCCACAGGCAATGTCGTCATCAACGGTGAAGGGACCAAAGGACTGGTACGTAAAAAACTAAGTAACGATAAACTGCACTGGGAGAGTACCACCACTACCGACATCGGACTTGATTTCGGCTTCTTCAACAACCGCCTGACGGGTGAAATAGACTATTATAATAAATATACTTCGGACATTCTCTATCATCCCGAGCTCTATCTTTCGATGGGTGTCATAGGCTCTGCTCCCGAAAACTTGGGTGAAGTGCGCAACCGCGGTGTTGAATTTACCCTGAACTGGAACGACCGTATCGGAAAAGATTTTGAATACCGGGTAGGCATGAACTTCTCTTTCAACGCCAATAAGGTGATGAAATTTAAAGGCGAACTCCAGAAATATTGGACGTATGATGAGCAGGGAAATAAAGTCGGCTATGTCAATAACTTCAGCGATGTGTCCGAATCCAGTGATGCGTCCAAATCCGGTTTCGGAGGATATATCTGCGAAGGTTGCCAGCTGGGTGAAACTTATATGTATCAGGTGTACAGAGGTTCCGGCGAAGGCTATACCGGAGGTGCGGTGGATATCCATGCAGGACCGAAGGACGGAATGATACGCACGAAGGAAGATATGATATGGGTACAAGCGATGATTGACTCCGGTTATTCATTCGGAGGAATGAAGATGATTGCCAAAGACCAGCTTTGGTATGGCGACATTCTCTATGCCGACAGCAATGGGGATATGAACTACGGTGATACCAACGACCGGGATTTCTCCGGTCATACCAATGTACCGAAATTCAATCTGGGCTTCAACTGTGCTTTCTCTTACAAGAACATTGATTTCTCCATGTTATGGTCGGGAGCTTTCGGACATTACCTCAACTGGAATACGGATTACTATAACTCGACACTGGTCAGCCACGGATATGGCATTATCGAACATATCGCCGATAACCATTACTTCTTCGATCCTTCCAACCCGGACGATCCGCGCACTAACCAGTCGGGCAAATATCCCCGTCTGACCTATGGTACTACCTATAATAATAGAATCCAGAGCAACTGGAACGAATATAAGGGCGACTATTTCAAGCTGAAGAATATCCAGATCGGCTATACGTTGCCACAACGGATTTCCGGTAAGTTCTTTGTTAGCAAGCTTCGTGCTTTCGTGTCGATGGACAATATCCTGACAATTACCGGCTATCCGGGATTGGATCCGGAGATAGGAACTGCCATCGGTTATCCGTTGATGCGTCAGATCTCTTTTGGCGGACAGATTACCTTTTAATGATATAGAACTAAAAAAACAGAATCTGATATGAAAAAGATAGTAATGATTTTAACGATGGCGCTGGCCGCTACCTCCTGCATGGATATTCTCGATGTGGCGCCGGAAGACCAGATAGCAAGTGAAAACATGTGGACCACGGAGGAGCTTGCCGACAAGGGAATGGCAGGACTCTACTATCCATTCTATGCTACCCAACTCTCTTCCACCCAGCTTCGCCGTGCCGACGGACTGAACCGTCAGGGAATCGAAGCCATGAGCTTTGCGACTGATTATTATTCCAATAATTATCCGGTTGAACTGCTTTCGCTGGCTACCAAGCCAGCTAATGACTTTCAGGTGTGGTATGAGTGGAAGTTTTGTTACACCATTATCCACGCGTGTAACGATGCGATTGCCAATTTGCATAAAGCGGACATGAGCGCTGATAAACTGGCACGTTACCAATGCGAAGCCCGCTTCCTTCGTGCTTGGGCGTACAATCGTCTGAATATGCTTTATCAGGGAGTTCCCGTTTATCTGGAACCAATCAATAACGAAGAATGTACGCGTGCTCAGTCGTCAGCGGATGAGGTCTGGCAAGTAATTCTGGATGATTTGACATATTGTATCAATAATCCCGACTTCCCCAATAACACGCTGAATGAAAACTACGGTCGTCCCTCTAAAGGAGCCGCTTATGCCCTGCGTGGTATGGTGTATATGTGGAAGAAGCAATACAAGGAGGCAGGCAACGATTTCAAAGAAGTGGAAACGTGCGGTTATGGCTTGTGGACAGGCGAATATGCCGACTTCTTCAAATATGAAAACGAGAAAGACAAAGAGATGATTTTCTCGCTCCAGTTCAGCGAAGAAACCGGTTATTGTGATAACATTCAGCAAATGACCGGTGCCCGGGATACGTATGATGGCTGGACGGAAATGAAACCTTCCGCAGATTTTGTGGACTACTATAAGAACGCTGATGGATCGGACTTCAAATGGTCGGAAGTAGACGGTCTGGAAGACTGGGACTTGCTGACTCCGAAACAGCGTGAAATCTTCTTCTGTCGTGACGGGCTGGAATCCATGTCTTCACAGAAGAATGCGCTCATCAAACGGGTCGGCGAAGCTGTTTATCAGAAATATTACCTGAACAGCGGCAATGAAGCCCGTATCAAAAAGGCGTATGACAATCGTGACCCGCGTCTGCAACAGACTGTCGTCACTCCTTATGTGCCGGTGGACTGCTACAAGCCTAATTATGCAGGAGATGCCAACCAGATCGGTAAACAGCTCCGCTGGCCATTAAAGGAACAGGGTACGAATGGCGGAGATTTCTGGCTCGATAAACGTACTTCTGCATTCTACTGCTATCGCAAATACAATGAGTTTGAGAAAGGTCGTCTGATTGACCGGAGGCGTTGTCATACCGACTGGCCGTTGATCCGATATACCGATGTATTGTTACAGTATGCCGAAGCATTGGCGCAGACCGACCGGATAGGGGAAGCCATCCGTTTGGTGAATAAAGTACGTACCCGCGCCCATATGCCTGTATTGACAGAGGGGGGAAGCGGTCCGTGCGCAGTGAACGGAAAAGAAGACATGCTCGAAAGGATACGCTACGAACGTCGCGTGGAATTCTGCCTGGAAGGAATCAACTTCTTCGACGAAGTACGTTGGGGAACCTATAAAGAAACCAAATTCCAGGGAAAAGATGTCAATGGCGGCAAATCCTGGTGGGGTGAACCGGTAGAGTATAACTGGTATTACACTGAATCTATGTGGCCGTGGACTGCTCCTATCTCTGAAACACAAAAGAATCCGAACCTGACTAAACGAAGCGGTTGGGCGTATTAATCATTAAGATTTGAATAAGGATGAAAAAAATACTTTTACTGTTACTCATTTGGATATCCGGTTGTACAGGTGTATTTGCACAACAGTTTGATTATGAAAACATAGCGCCTCATCCCCGTCTGTTATTGCCCAAGGGAGGAGAAGAAGCTATTAAGAAAGCGATTGCGGAGTATCCTCCGCTGGCAACTGTTCACCAACGGATCATGGAACTTTGTGACCGGACACTTACGGAACAGCCTGTGGAACGTATTAAGGAGGGCAAACGCCTGTTGGCGATTTCGCGCATCGCACTGAAGCGTATCTATTACCTCTCATACGCTTACCGTATGACGGGAGATAAGAAATACGCCCATCGTGCGGAACAAGAGATGCTGGCTGTCAGTCGTTTCACAGACTGGAACCCGACTCATTTTTTGGATGTGGGAGAGATGGTAATGGCATTGGCTATCGGTTACGACTGGCTCTATGATTCTTTGCAGCCCGACACCCGCCGGGTAGTATGTGAAGCAATCATTGAAAAAGGGTTTGATGCGGCAAAGAACACTCGTCATGCCTGGTTCTACACTGCTAAGAATAACTGGAATTCCGTATGTAATAGTGGATTGGCGTATGGTGCACTGGCTCTTTTCGAAGAGATTCCGGAGATCTCGAAAGGTATTATCGAGAAATGCATGGAAACAAACCCAAAAGCGATGGTAGGCTATGGTCCCGACGGAGGTTATCCCGAAGGATTCGGATATTGGGGGTACGGGACGAGTTTTCAGGTAATGCTCATTGCTGCGCTCGAAAGTGCTTTCGGTACAGACAATGGGCTTTCCCAAGCCCCCGGCTTTAGGAAGTCTGCCCGTTTCATGCAGTATATGACCGCTCCGAGTGGGAACTGCTTCTGTTTCTCGGATTCTCCGGTGGAGGCGGAATGTAACATGATGATGTTTTGGTTTGCGGGCAAGGAGAAAGACCTCTCCTTGCTGTGGCTCGAACGTCAGTATCTCGACCGCCCGGATATGCCGTTTGCTGAAGACCGTTTACTCCCCAGCCTGCTGGTGTTCTGTTCGCAGCTCGATCTGAATCATATCGGTAAGCCGAAGAAAAACTTCTGGTTCAATCGTGGAGATACGCCTGTATTTATCTACCGTGGCGGATGGGACAGCAAGAAAGACACCTATCTGGGAGTGAAAGGAGGTTCGCCCTCTACCTCTCATGCACACATGGATGCCGGTTCGTTTATCTTCGAGAGAGACGGAGTGTGTTGGGCAATGGACTTAGGGATGCAAAGTTATATCACACTCGAAAGTAAGGGAGTAGACCTGTGGAATATGTCGCAGAACGGACAACGCTGGGATGTATTCCGGCTAAGCAATATCGCTCATAATACGCTGACGATTAACGGAGAGCGCCATTTGGTAGAAAGTAATGCCCCCATCACCCGTACTTTCGAGTCGAAGAAACAGAAAGGGGCGGAAGTAGACTTATCAAGTGTGTTTGCCAACAGTGTGAAGAGAGCTGTCCGCACTGTGATACTGGACCGGAAAGACCATTTGGAAGTAACTGACCGATTGGAGACGGGTGATAAGGAAGCTGCCGTATCTTGGATGATGGTCACTCCGGCAGAAGCCAAAATTACGGGCAAGAATCGGATTGAATTGACCAAAGACGACCGGCGGATGCTGCTGGCTGTAGATACCGATACGGAAGTAGATATGAAAATCTGGTCCAACGTACCCCCGCATGAATATGATTTCCGCAATCCGGGGACCATCCGTGTTGGCTTTGAAACGGTAGTTCCTGCCAATCGTGCCTCGCAACTGAAAGTACGGCTTATTCCTTTGAAGTAATACAAATAAATTCATTGAACCATGAAAACGATTCTTTTTAAAACAATCATTATAGCTTTCTTCGTGGGAACAGCCGTTAGTTGTTCCGATGAGGATGAGAACAGATTCCGTCCGGGATCTACCCATGAGAAACCGAATCTTACGGAACCGGAGGGTGGACCGGATTATTCCAGACTGACTGCGGATAACCATCCCCGCCTGTTGATGAATGCTGAGGCTTTCACTGCATTGAAAGCCAAAGTGGATGCCAATACGAGTGCTAATCTGACATTGTTACATAACACCATTATGGGGGTGTGCAACAGCAAAGGGATGAATGCAACGGCGCTGACTTATAAGCTGGATGCCAGCAACAAACGTATTCTCGATGTTTCCCGTGATGCTCTATTGCGTATTTTCACCTGCGCTTATGCCTACCGGATGACTGGAGATGTCAAATATCTGACTAAAGCAGAAACCGATATCAATGCCGTATGTAACTTCCCCGACTGGAACTCGAGACGCCACTTTCTCGATGTGGGCGAAATGGCCACGGCCGTTGCTTTCGGCTACGATTGGCTTTATAACGAACTAAGTGCCTCCACCCGTAAGAAAGCAGCCAACGCATTGTTGAAGTTTGCTTTCCAACAGGCACAGAACGAGAACTGGAACCTGAATTTCTATGAAGCCACTAACAACTGGAACCAGGTTTGTAATGGCGGATTGGTCTGTGCGGCACTGGCTTCTTATGAAGACAACCCTTCCGAAGCAAAGGATATGATTGAAAAGGCTTTGACATCCAATAAACCTGCATTGGAAGTGATGTATTCTCCCGACGGCAACTATCCGGAGGGCAGCGGTTATTGGTGTTACGGCACGCTTTATCAAGTATTGATGCTTGCAGCCCTTGATAGTACGCTTGGCACGGATAACGGACTTTCCGATACACCGGGATTTTCCAAAACGGCAGAATATATGCTGTATATGACAGGCTTGAACAGTAAGTTCTTTAATTATTCCGACTGTGCTCCTTCCTCTACTGCGGCACTGGCTTCGTGGTGGTTTGCCGATAAATACAGTAATCCATCCTTATTATATAATGAGTTGAGAATGCTGAAGAACGGTGAATACGCTTCTTGCGCCGAAAACCGCCTGTTGCCGATGATTATGGCTTTCGCCAATCATCTGGATCTGGATGCAATCTCCGCTCCTTCCAACAAGCTATGGAGTGGAAAAGGGGAAACGCCTGTGGTGATGGTACATACCGACTGGACATACACGGATACGGATAAATACCTCGGAATCAAAGGTGGTAAGGCTGGTTCGAGCCACGGACACATGGATGCCGGTTCATTTGTATACGATGCGTATGGAGTGCGTTGGTCGATGGATTTCGGTCTGCAAAGTTATACAACACTCGAATCAAAATTGTCAGCTTTGGGTGGTAATCTTTGGGATATGGGACAGAATTCGATGCGTTGGGATGTATTCCGTTTGAATAACTTGAATCACAGCACGATTTCAATCAATGATGCCCGTCACCGGGTAAATGGAGCGGCTACCCTGACCACTACCATTCATACCGCTACGGAACTGGGGGCTACTTTTGATCTGACAGCGGTAGTATCGGATCAGGCTGCATCCGCTACCCGTACCGTGAAAATCGTGAACGATAAAGATTTAGTGGTCATGGATGAGATAAAGGCAAGAACGGATAAATCCGCTAAAGTACGCTGGTGTATGGTGACGCCTGCCGTCCCGACGGTGGAGAGTAACCGCATCGTACTAACTAGTGGAAGCAAAGTGATGTATCTCACAACCAACGGCACCGTGAAGCCTACCTACAAAACATGGAGTACCACCAGTGAGAACTCTTATGACCAAGCTAATCCGGGTACTTATATGGTTGGCTTTGAGGCAACGGTCACGGCTAACCAGACCGCCACATTTACCACAACTCTGTCCCCCAAATAAAAAGCATGGAACGTATGAGAATCCTATTAGTATCTATACTCGGACTCTTGATATTGGCCTCCTGCACGAAGCAGGAGCCGATGGAAGCATTGATTGACCGTGTGTTTACCGTTGCAGAACAGCAATACACGGCTATGGACACCCGCTTGACGAAAAAGACACTTCCCCGTACGTTCTCTGCCAACGGTGAGTTTGTCCCTTCGAACATCTATTGGTGGTGCAGCGGGTTCTATCCCGGCTCCCTTTGGTATATCTACGAATATACCCGGAACGATGCCGTGAAGGCGCTGGCCGAGAAGAATACGCTGAAACTCGACTCCATACAGTATGTGACCGGAGATCATGATGTAGGTTTCCAGTTGAACTGCAGTTATGGGAATGCTTTCCGGCTGACGGGCAATGAGGCTTATAAACAGGTGCTCTATCAGGGAGCCAAATCCCTGTCGACCCGTTTCGAACCTACCGCCGGCGTAATCCGCAGCTGGGACTTTGTGCGTGAGGGTTGTGATTGGAAGTTTCCGGTGATTATTGACAATATGATGAATCTGGAATTACTGTTATCCATGTCCAAGACTTATGCCGATGATTCTTTGCAGAACATAGCCTGCACGCATGCCAATACCACTATCCTGAATCATTTCCGCGATGATTACTCTACATATCATCTGGTGGATTACGATCCTGAAACCGGAGAGGTGCGCGGCAAACAGACAGTGCAGGGCTTCTCGGACGATTCCTCCTGGAGCCGCGGACAGGCATGGGCTTTGTATAGCTATACGATGATGTTCCGCATGACGGGTTATCAGAATTATCTGTTGCAAGCCGGACACATTGCCGATATGCTGCTCCGTCGTCTGCCTGCGGACGGTATTCCTTACTGGGATTTGGATGCTCCGGTAGAGGAACATACCTATCGGGATGCTTCTGCTGCCGCTATCATGGCCTCTGCCTTTATCGAGCTAAGCCGTTATATTCCCGGAACGGAAGCCAAGGAATCCTATCTTGCCATGGCGGAAAAGCAGCTCCGCACGCTTGCCTCGAAAGAGTATCTGGCAGAACCGGACACGAACGGGAACTTCATCCTGAAGCATAGCGTGGGCGCACTTCCTGATAAAAGCGAAGTAGATGTCCCCCTGACGTATGCCGATTATTACTTTTTAGAAGCATTACTACGGTATAAGAATCTACAAAAATAAAACTAATACAATATGATTATGAAGAATTTACATATAAGCATGGCATTTATCTTCGTATTACTGCTGATAACTGCCTCCTGTTCGGACAAGGATGATTCGGCTCCGCGTGTCATTCCCACCATGAACCTGACAGTTTCGGAGATTGCAGACAAAACGGCTCTGATTACTTCCGAGCAGCAAACGGGTACTACGTTCGGAGCGAAGGTCATAGATTTTTATCCGGTGGCCGACATCGGCTTTGATTACAACATTGAAGTGAAGCTGGTGAAATTTGTAGAAGAAAACGGGGAACCGGTATCTCTGCCTTATACTCACAAAATAGTCGAAGGGCTAAGACCGGGAGTCAATTATATCAGTGCGATCATCGCCTATAATGCCGAAGGGCGTGCCGTGTGTTCCGCTTTTCAAACCTGGAAGGCGGCAGGAACAGAAGGCGCATGGAGTGATGGCGGTTCTGCCGGTGATTTGGAAGAGAATGAATGGTAAACGAGGATGTAACCCAAAAGAATGAATGGTATGAAAAATAAATTATATGCAATAGGTGTAACGATTCTGATGATGACAAGTTGCACACAGAACGAGCTTGTTCCGTCCGATAACGGTCAGGAACGGGCAACGGCAGGTTCATGTTTGACACTGGTCGGACTCTCGTCTCCGCAGACGCGTGTTTCTATCGGTGACAAAACCGGTGATGTTTATCCGGTGCTTTGGAGTGAAGGGGACGCTTTGGGAGTTTTCTCTCGTACGGCAGGAGCTGACATTCACAATGTGCAGTCTTTGTTAAGTGATGAGTCGATCGGACAGAATTCCGGTGTCTTTACTTCGGATGACGTGAAGATGGCGGAAGAGGGAGCTACGGAACTTCTTATCTATTACCCGTACCGGGCAAATACGGCATTGGCCGAAGATGGGAACAAGATTACTTCTTCCTTGTCTGTAGAGCAGGAACAAAGTCGTCCGGGTGATAGCCATCATATTGGAAAGTACGGGTTTGCTTTTGCCAAAGCAACGGTCAGTGGTCCGGATATGCTTGCCCAATTTACGCTGAATCATGCGATGGCTTATGTGAAGTTCAGCATCTCGTCTCAGGAGCTTTCCACGTACAGACTAAAGAGTGTTTCCTTGTACGACAAGGAGACGAAAACGCCTCTTTCCGGTACGTTCACTGCGAATCTGGATACGGACGAACTGACCTACGGGACAGATATGAAGCCGTATGCCACTGTTTCACTGGCTACTCCCGAGTTGCTGGCTTCCGCACAGGATCTGTATCTGACTACATATCCTGCCGATTTAAGTGGTAAAGAAGTGTACATTGTCATCACTTTGGAGAATGACCGACAGACTGTAACCATTCCTATTCTCAAAGAAGGAAAGCAGCTGAAAGCCAATGCTCTCAATACGATTGTCATCAATAACCTGAAACTTTCGGATAATTCCTGCGAATGGTATGAGCCGGTAGAGACACGTCTGCTGGTAGGAGGATGGGCTTATGGTGAGTCCAACTGTCTGATGACGAATATTTCGACCAGTGGTGTGAGCCATACGATTAGTGTGAAGGCACGTGGTAACTTTATGGAAGTGGAAGAACCTAAGTATGCAAAGACTATTCTAGGCTGCGATTTGAATGCTAATCATAAGATGGTTGCCGTGAATGGTTCTACTACGGATATCACTCCTATTGGCAGTGACTACAATATCACGATCAATACCTATAAAATAAGTGGAGGCTATGACGGCGGTTGCGGTCAGGTGGCTATCTATGGAGAGGATCAGACTACTGTTATCTGGAGCTTTATTATCTGGATGACCCCTACTCCGGCAGAACACCCTTATGGTAATACGGGATATGTAGTGTTGGATCGTAATTTGGGTACTTACATGACAGGCGAAGGAGACAACTGGAAGCAAAACGGCGTTTACTTCCAATGGGGACGTCCTACGCCGGTGGGTTGGTCGGCAACCGCGGGGACTAATATACCTACCGAAGCCACTAACGTCCGTTTCTCTATCGAAAATCCTCGTGCATTACTTTATACCAATAATGTGGACAATACAAAATCCGACTGGTATCTGGGTGCATGGACCGGTGCACGTACCGATCGTAAAGATGACTTCTGGGGCAACCCGAACGAATCAAGCACTTATCTCAATCCTTCTGACGGTCATAAATCTATCTATGATCCTTGTCCGAAAGGTTATCGGGTTGTATCTCCCCGTGTATTGGATGAGATAGAGCAGAAAGCTGAATTTGTGAAACAGAAATCAACTGCGGTATTCAAATATTGCTATGACGGCACGAATTATGCTTATTGGCCGTTGGCTGGTTGTAAGTGGGGCTCTAATGGTGGGAATAGTGGCAATAATACCGGACTGAATACCAGTAAGAGTGCCGCTTGTTATTGGTCTAACTCATCGGCTAGCAGTTATGGAAATGATAAAGATCAGGGAGCTTCTTCCTTATATTATAAAGTCTCCGATAAGACGTGGACTCATTCATCCGGTCGTTCTCATGCTTTCTCTGTACGGTGTATGAAAGATACCGAGAATCGTTAGGCTTATGAGGATGTATGAGGCAATAGGGTTTCCATATTATTCTATTTTTAAGATTTAGAAGAAAAACGGAATCAGACAAAAGGACCCAATAGAAGAAAAAGTGCATATCCAATTGCGAGAATATGCGCTTTTTCTTTTTCATTTAAACCTGTTTTGTTCTTTCAAAATAGTCTATTTATAGGTCACATCCGACGCCATGTCGATGCAGAAAGACATCATACCGAGAGTTTCTCTCTATGTTTGAAAGGTACAAAACATCTGCCATCTGCAACAAAATCAGGATAAATCAATGAATACAAGGGACTTATACTGTTGCAGATACCTGTTGCAGATGGTTGCAGATAAAGTTATCTGCAACATACCATTCAAATACCGGATTAGTACGGTTTGCCTTCACCCGTACTATGTTTATGTAGTACAAACAAGTGTTCAACCGTATTGGAACAAAGTGTTCAACCATATTGGAACAAAGTGTTCAACCGTATTGGAACAAAGTGTTCAACCGTATTGGAACAAAGTGTTCACCGTATTGAAACAAAGTGTTCACCGTATTGAAACAAAGTGTTCACCATATTGAAACAAAGTGTTCACCATATTGAAATAGACAAAGCATACGAATTTACTTGTGAGATTGAAAGAGTATGGCTATCTTAGGTGTTGCAGATACTTGACCTGCAACACATCTGCAACAGGTATCTGCAACACTATAACCCCTTATATCACAATTAGATACAACGAAATTGTTGCAGATGGCAGATAATTACCATAAATATATTCCTGTTGTTCAGGCGACAAATACATCTGACATTACCCGGATCGCATTGGACCGGGTAAGGGGCAGTATAGCTATATTTTTATCTTAAAAAAGAAGGGCTGCAGGAGAAGTAATTCTGTAGCAGCCCTTCATGTTATAATTTGTTTTTGTGTAATGCGTCTTTTAGGATTTCAGTAGATCATTTATTTTACCAGACTCTTCGCCCTCTCTAACGCTACATTGATATTCGGACAGATATTCTCTTTTCCCAGCAACTCGTAGAATCCTGCTTTTTCAAGTACGTTATGCACGTTTTCGTTTACCCCGGAAAGAATGACGGTGGTCTTTTCCTTCTGTGACATCTCGCAGAGGGTAGTCAGATTATGAATACCTGTGGAGTCGATGAACGGAACCTTACGCATACGGATGATACGTACTTTCGGGCGGTCTCCCAGTTGTGTCATGGTCTCTTCAAACTTGGTAGCGATACCGAAAAAATAAGGACCGTTGATTTCGTATACCTCTATGCCTTTGGGAATCATCAGGTTTTCTTCGTGTACGGCAATATCCGATTCTTTATTAGGGTCAATCTCGTCGGTAATCACCGAGATTTCAGTAGTCTCCATGACACGCTTCATGAAGAGGACACAGGCAATTACCAATCCTATCTCGATAGCGACAGTCAAGTCGAAGATAACGGTCAGGAAGAAAGTGATCAGCAATACGGTGACATCCGATTTCGGGTTTTTCAATAAAGCTCTGAACACACGCCATCCGCTCATGTTATAAGAAACGATGACCAGTACCCCGGCAAGGCACGCCATCGGGATATATTGTGCGAGGGGCATCAGGAAGAGCAGAATCAGAAGCAGTATCACTGCGTGGATAATTCCGGCTATCGGTGTTTTACCTCCGTTGTTGATATTCGTCATGGTACGGGCAATGGCTCCGGTAGCGGGAATACCTCCGAACAAAGGGACTATGATATTGGCTGCTCCCTGGGCGATCAGTTCAGTATTGGAATCGTGGCGATCGCCTATCACACCGTCGGCTACAGTAGCGGACAGTAGGGATTCGATGGCTCCCAGTACAGCGATGGTGATGGCTACCGGAAACAATTCTCTGATAGCTTCCCAATTCAGTGCAGGCACAGCGGCATCAGGCAATTCCGATTTGATGGTGAAACGGTCGCCGATGGTCTGGATGCAGTCGATTCCACCGAAAGTTTTCATCAGATAAACAGCAACAGTGACAACAATGATTGCGATCAATGAGCCGGGAATTTTCTTTGAGAATTTCGGAGTAATAGCAATGATGATGATGCTGGCAATACTTACAATGGTATTCCACCAGTTGATGGTATCGAAATGTCGGAAATAGATCATCCACTTTCCGACGAAGTCCCCCGGCACTTTCTCGTCTCCGAAAGACAGCCCGAAAATATCGGCAATCTGGGTAGTGAAAATAGTGACAGCAATACCACTGGTGAAACCGACGATGATAGGATAAGGGATGAATTTGATGACTGCTCCGAGCTTGAACACTCCTAATAACACAAGGATTACACCCGCCATGAGCGTGGCTACAATCAGTCCGGTTTCTCCATATTGCTGGATAATGCCGTAGATGATGACGATGAAAGCTCCCGTCGGACCACCGATTTGGACTTTGCTTCCTCCCAACAGGGAAATGATAAATCCGGCAATGATAGCGGTAATAATACCTTTTTCGGGCGATACCCCCGAAGCAATACCGAAGGCAATGGCTAGTGGCAGCGCAACGATACCTACGATGATACCTGCCATCAAGTCGGCCATGAATGTTTCTTTTGAGTAATTCTTTAAACAAGAAACCAGTTTGGGTTTAAATTCAAATAGCTTCATTATTATTAATTGTTATGTATATATTCAGTCCTTTTGTAAAGTAGAGGTTGCAAAATTATATAAAATAATCGAAAGAAGTATGTTTTTCAACATACTATTTATTCGTTGACAGGTTTTATCGATGAGTTGATATTTATTATTAATGAACAAATTTCGTATATTTGTGTTATAATGCTACGACAAGTTACGTATGGGAATCAACCAATTTTAAATAGATAGAATTATGGCTAAGAGTATTAAAGGAACTCAGACAGAGAAGAATCTGCTGACTTCATTCGCTGGAGAATCACAGGCAAGAATGCGTTACACTTATTTTGCAAGTGTAGCAAAGAAAGAAGGTTACGAACAAATCGCTGCCATTTTCACAGAAACAGCTGATCAGGAAAAAGAACATGCAAAACGTATGTTTAAGTTCCTTGAAGGCGGCATGGTAGAAATCACTGCCAGCTATCCGGCTGGTGTAATCGGTAATACGCTTGAAAATCTTCGTGCTGCAGCAGCCGGTGAACACGAAGAATGGTCACAGGACTATCCTCACTTTGCAGATGTGGCAGAACAGGAAGGTTTTCCAATGATCGCTGCTATGTACCGCAATATCTCCATCGCTGAGAAAGGTCACGAGGAAAGATATCTCGCATTTGTGAACAACATCGAAAATATGTCTGTATTCGCTAAAGAAGGTGAAGTGGTATGGCAATGCCGCAACTGCGGTTATATTACTGTAGGCAAGGAAGCTCCTGAAGCCTGTCCTGCCTGTCTGCATCCGCAGGCTTACTTCGAGGTGAAGAAGGAAAACTATTGATCTGTTTTCAGAAATAAGCAAATAGTTTTTTAGGGGGATGCCTAAAAAGTAAAAACACAAGACAACTAATTTGCAATGAATTAGTTGTCTTGTGTTTTGTTGTAGTAGTGGCTTGCTACTTCACACGAGTGAAGTGAATCCGGATAGGATTACTAAGCATGGCAGGATCTTCTGCCATGTCTTTCATCCACCCTTCCCACTCGTCAGTTAGAAAGTCAGTAGGAATAAAATCATCGATAGTGCATTCCAATATTTCTTCACCTTCTACTGTTATATTTCGGAAACTAACAATTGCCGGGCGAACCTCGGAAGCAGTAGCAGAAAACTTTATATTGATGTCAGGGAATGTATATACACTTACATTGATGGGTACAGACTGCCTTTGAGCAACTGATTCTTCCCAAAGTTCTTTTGTAACTTCGTTTTCGAATGTTACTTTTCTTTCGGAAGTACCGAAATAATTCTTTAAACTACCATTCAAACTTGGAATGAAAGTATATTCGGTATAAGAGTTTCCTTTGAAAGTAATTTTATCGGTGGAAGTTCCGGTTGGGAAAGTTGATATATCTGCCGCCATATTCTCTTTCCAGTAATTTAAATTGGATATTTTTTTGAAAGCCCAAGCTCCATCCAGATTGCACGCTCCTTGTAGAGTGATGGTTATCGTTTCATTATTTCCGTAAGCATATCCGGCTCTCTTTGATAAACGTAGTACCAATTTATCCTTGCCTGATTCTTTCTTTAGGAAATTGATAGAAACAGTACCGTTGCTTTTCTTTTTGGCAATGGTCACATATCTCTTTCCATCGGTAAATTCAAAATGGATGCCTTCTACAGCAGTGGATGAGGGGTCTACTTCGACATTTAAATGGGTAATCTCGGTTACCTTGTAGCCGGATCCGCTCATGTTAGTCAGGGTTACCTTGTAATTGGATTGAAGTGTTAGTATATCAGATGTGTTGGCAAAAGACATGATAACGCCATTTTTGCTTAGTAATGTTACTGTGGTGTAATTCATGAGTCCAATGGTATATCCGGAAGGTGCCTTGCCTAAGTTTACGGTTAAAGATAAGTTATCGTCACCTACACTGTCGGCTATACGTGTCAGTGTGATAATGGCTTCTGTTTCTCCGGCTTTTAATATAAATTCTTTTGCAGAAGTGGTAAAATCCGTTCCTTCTGTAGCACGTCCGAAGAATGTTACAGGAATACTCATGTCAGATGCGGCGGGCGCGTCGGCTATCAATTTGATATCTACAGTGCCTGAAGCCAATATATAGTTTGACTTCTCAAGACTCAATTGCGGCATTTCGCTTTTGTTGTCATCATCTGATGAACAAGCGGTGAACATTACTGCGAATAGTGCGAATAGTGAATAAAATAACTTCTTCATTGTTCTTTTTTTCCTGCTAGATTAAGACTTATTGTGAAATGCTCTCGTTATATTCTGCTTTGATTTTATCTATGATGGCCGTCTCGTCAGCGTTGAGTACTACTGGGTCAGGTACTTTATAGTATGCCCTGGTAACATTGGATTCTGTGCGTTCAGGCATCTCATCAACCTTTTCACAAGCTGTAAAAATACTGCCTGAGATGATTGTCAAGGTGGCAGTTACCCATATATATAAGTTCTTTTTCATTTTATCTCTCCGTTTTATATTAATAACTTATTTCCGTATACCCTTCGTTTTGTTCCAATCCGTCCACTAATAATATATCGTGTGCAGGGATAGGGAATGTATACATGAATTTTTGTGTTGTATATTTTTGTCCGTTGTAAGCAGTCCAGAATTCAGGTGAACCGTTACGTTTTAGTTCAAAAAAGCGGTCTCCTTCTAAGAATAGTTCCTTACGGCGTTCGTTCAAGATTAATCCCATCAATGGAGTTAGGGCATTTCCGTTGGTATCTGTGGTGATTCTTTCTTTCTCGGATAAAGCAGGTAGATTGCTTTCTGTCAGGTTACTATAGTTATCAATGCGATGAGCTCTTAATTCATTGATTGATTGCAATGCTTTGTCCTGCTTTCCTAGGTGATAATAACATTCGGCTTCTATCAGTTTGAATTCAGCAGAACGCATACCGCAAAAGAATGTCTTTTTGGCCATGCGTTTGTTATTCACCCACAACCTGTATCGTATATCAGTCGTTTTCTCTTCTTCCGTAAACAGACTTAAAAAACGTTGACTTACAGGACGATATTGCAAAAGAGTGTTGGCACTAGACAATGCATTCTCTCCACTAGTATCAGCAGCCCTGTAGGATTTGATTAATTGATTGCCCGCCAAGTCATAGGCAGTGGTCATCATTTTTTCGTATGCGGCTCCTTTTAATAGCGGATATTTGTTAAGTAACTCTTGAACTATCGGCAATGCCTTGTCCCATTGTTTGGTCCAAAAATAGAGGCGGGCTTGATAGCCTTTGATTACATCTTCCGTGAAACGATAGATGCTCTTAGAAGAATGATAAGATATGGCTTTTCTGAAATCATCTTCTATCAGGTCAATTGCTTCTTGCATAGTGCTGCGTGTGGGGCGTTCTTCCATGTCAAACGTCATGACAAGTGGTATTCCCTGTTGGTTGTTGAGATTACCAGTTTGAGGTACTGTACAAAATAATCTGAGTAACTGGTAGTAGCATACACCACGCATACCATGCGCGGTGGCGCGTATAGTATTGGCTTCAGTTGTGTTACTTTCTTCCATTTCGTTGAGTACTATATTGCAGTTACGTATTGACTGGTATAGATTATTGTAATAGTTCTGACTGGAATTTGATATAATTGTTCCAACATAAACCCCTAAAGAGCGGCCACCGGTGGTGGTAAGACAGGTTTCGAAGTCATCACCGCATTGTGCATCCCATGTAAGCCACTGCGATGCGTTGCCTATTATGTAAGAGTCCGTTCCTGCATCAATGTTATTTAATTGTTCGTGGAGCAGAGCGGAAAACTCTTCTGCTGTTTTCGGAATAGTGCGTCCGTAAGGTTTGATATCCAGATAATTGCTGCATGACACACACAACAATGTTGTCAATACAGATAATAAAGTTATTCTTATTCTCTTCATATATTTCTTCTTTTTAAAATCCGACAGATAATCCGATTGAGAACGTACGGGGTGTGGGGTAAACAGCACCCGGTGTTTCAGGATCAATGCCGGAATAATTAGTTATCGTAAACAGGTTAGTCATGCCGAGTGATACTCCCAAAGAAGTGATGTGAGCTTTCTGTAACCATCTCATTCCGTCAAAGTTATAGCTTAGCATTAGTGAGTTGAGTTTGAAATAGGATACATTCTCCAACATGGAAGCGTCTGTAATATTACTGCTGGTCACCATATAATCGTTTAATCCCAGATATTCACCGTATGCATCAATGATGCGAGGATGAGCATTGGTAATGGGGTTACGAGGCGTCCAGCGATTTACGACATCCTTTGTTGCATTTAGGAAATTGACATAGAGATCATTTTCCTGTGTCGGGATTTTCTCGTTGGTGCTTTTGTCTAAAGTGCTATAGCTTACCGGACAGATAATATTGTTCTTGATCTTGCCGCCAAGTGAGTAGGATCCCCCTAAACTTAGTGTGAGTTTTTGGTAGGATAAAGTGAACGAATACCCTCCATTGACAGGAGCATTGCTAGTACCCAAATAGTAAGCGTAGTTTTCCGCTTTACTACGGTCGGCAGCGGTTTCCATTTTGGAGTCGGGACGCACTTCATAGCTATAGATACCCAATTTTTTATTTATTCTTTGTACCTTTCCGCTAAAAATGGCTCCAAGAGGATAACCCACGTTCGTGCTTTCGAACATATTAGGATTGGATGCTTTATATTTGAGTAGTTTATTGCGATTGTAAGCCAGATTAGCACTTATTGATGCACTCCAGTCCTTTATTTTCAGGACTTGTGCACTTACAGTCAGTTCAGCTCCCTGATTCAACAGTTCGGAAGTATTGTAGCTTTGGTATGGAAATCCGGTAGTGTAGGGTACGGGAACACTGGTTACCGCATCGCGGGTACGACGATCGTAAAGTTCACCTTGTAAGCGTAAGCGGTCATTAAAGAATCCGATATCCACTGATACTTTCATATCCCGGGTCTTTTCCCAGCGCAGAGTCGGGTTGGGAGCATTCTTTATATATCCCCTACGGTAATTGTCGTTATCTGCTTTGCGGAAGAAAGTGGAATAGTCCATTACTAATTGCGGGTAGACACTTTTGTTAATGTTTCCTGTGTAGCCGAATGCCGAGCGGATGGAAAGACTGCTGATAATGGGTTTCAATGGCTGCATGAATGTTTCCTGGTCCACATTCCACGAAAGACCGATAGAACCGGTAGGATTGAACTGTTCGTTACTGCCAAAGTTATTTGAGCCATCGGTCCGGCCAGTCAGACTAAGGATATACCGTTGTTTAAAGACGTAGTCGAGTGAGAAATAGAAAGAAGCAAAGGCATCTTCTATAATGCTTTGTCCAGAAAGTTGGTCCATAATGGAAGCATAGAAAACGAGTTTGCTATATTCCAGATTCGAACCTTCCGGATAGACAGGCATGGATGAATTGCCGGATATCGGATCATATCCATAGCGTTTTTCATAGATACTTTTTGCATATTGACCACGTATTTCCGATCCTAGTAGGGCACTGATATAATGGTCTTTGGCAAAAGTATTGAAGTAATGCAGTTGCCCACGTAGATTATAGTTTGTATTGTAAGCTGAAGTTTGGGTAATAGACCCGTAAGTGCGTGTAGAAGCATCATTACTGGAGTCAAAGGGACGGTCTATCCATGCGGCATAGGTATTCTTGCCATTGATATTGTCCGATATATTTGTCACGTAACCATAAGACGCCAGTCCCTCAAAAGAAAGATTTTCGAGAATATTGATGCTCATGGTAGCTATCAGTGAAGCGGACAGATTTTTAGTTTTATTAGATGTTTCATTGATTTCCCGAAAGATGTTATAGCCATCCTCCGGCAATCGGGTGTCATAACTGCCATTGGCATGTCGCATGGCATAATAAGTGCCGTCTGCTGCATAGGATCCGTCTTCATGGTATATCTGTTCGTAAGGATTGGCAAAATAAGCATATTTAAATGGATCTACGCTTAGTGATGGTGAGTTGGAGTGTTGCATACTCATGTCGGCGGTAAAACCTACCTTTACTCGCCGGTTAGGTTTCATATCGAGCTTGGCACTGACATTGTAGCGGTCATAATCCGTCTTTTTCACTAATCCGTTATTTTTTGAATATCCCATCGAAACATAGTAGGAGTTTTTGTTTGTACCTCCGGAAAGTGACAGATTATGGCTTTGTGAAATGGAGTTTTGAAATAACTCCTTGAACCAATCCGTGCTGTGTGCACCCAGGCGTTCTATTTCTGCATTTTGTTCGGTAGTGCTCATGCCGGCATATTTTCCATAACCGGATCGAATCATGCCCACAGCTCCAATCACCGGATAGTGACCGCCTGAGGTATATCCTGCTGCAGAGAACTCATCCCATAATTCCTGTTCCCATGCCAGCTTCTCTTTGGAATTCATTAGATTGGCATGGTGTGGAGGGCTGGCAACTACTGAAACATTCGTAGAATAATTGACGCGCATTTTTCCTTCCTGTCCTCGTTTGGTTGTTACTACGATGACACCACCTGCAGCACGCGAGCCGTAAATGGCTGCTGCTGAAGCATCTTTTAGTATAGTTATTGATTCTATATCACTTGGGTTAATCCCCGCAATACCGGTAGAGAAAATATCATTAAAGTCTCCAGCTTTGATACGGTTGGTTTCAATATTGGGTATATCTCGTTGCAAAGGTACACCGTCTACTACCCATAGAGGTTCTGCGTTGCCTGTGATCGTATTCGTTCCACGAATACGTATTTTTGCCGATTCTCCCGGACGTCCGGAAATTGCTTTTATGTCCACTCCGGCCACTTTGCCTTGCATTAACATATCCAGATTGGCTGTCGGAGCTCCCTTCAAGTCTTTGGCTGTCAATGTTGCAAGAGAACCGGTAGTGCGGCGTTTAGTTGTACGTTGATATCCTGTAACTACGACTTGATCCAGTTCAGAAGTCTCCTCTTCCAGGATAATGTAGCCTGTCAGTGGCTTATTTATCCGCATAAATAATGGCTTCATGCCCACATACTTAAATTCAATCTGTGTGTTCCGGTCTACCCATAGTGAGACCTCGCCTTGTTCGTTAGCTACCACTCCCTGTGCTTTGCCAGTTACTTTCACTGTTGCACCGGGAAGCGGATTTTTGTCTGTGTCTACAATGGTCACTTCTACCAGAATCGTCGCATTGCCTTGGGGCTTTTGGGCGAGCAGGGTGGTAGCCATGCAGTAGAAGCAGAGACAAAACGACATGAATGTTTTGAATGTTTTCTGATACTTCATAAGCTTTTTGAGTTAGGATTAATTATGATTGATGATATCAATATGTCGCTTTATCGGTTGAATCAGATTTTCTACAAAATAATAGCGGATGAGATTCTGGTAATAAGGACACATTACTCCATGGTCTTTGCCTGGTAGGATGAACATATCGAAACGTTTGTTGGCTTTTATCAGGGCATCTGCCAGACGGTAAGTAGACGAAGGTGGTACGTTCTTGTCTACATCACCCGTAATGAGCATCAGCCGTCCTTTCAGATTACCTGCCAATTCCATATTAGTAGGTATTTTTGTGGAGAATACAGTTTTCCCCGTTTTAGGATCGGTTTTCTCTGTTAATCCGTGGAACGTTTCTCCCCACCATTGGATGTAGATATTATTGTCATGGTTACCTGAAGCTGCTATCGCCACTTTATAAAAATCGGGATAGGTGAGGATAGCGGCTACTGCCTGAAATGCTCCTCCGGAATGTCCGTAAATACCTACACGGTCAAGGTCTATGAACGGATATTCATGTGCTAATTGGTTGATGACATTTTTATCATCCGCTAGAGGATAATCGCGGAGGTTACCATAACCGAAATTGTAGAAGTCGTGTCCGCGTAAGGGAGAACTGCCCCGGGGGGCTACGTTAATAACTATAAAGCCGAGTTCGGCCAGCGACTGGTTGCCATTGTCGTCAAGTGTGAATGACTGTGGGACTTGGTCGTCTTGTGGACCTGGATATACATTACTGATAATAGGGTATTTTTTTGTTTTGTCCAGTTGGGATGGAAGGTACATTAAACCATAGAGATCGGTTTTTCCATCTGCAGCTTTCAATTTTAGTAATACGGGGGGCTGCCATCCTGCTCTTCTTAATTTGCTGTCGTCCATGCGGGCTACTTCAAACCGCCGGTTAGGGCGGTCAATAGACAGTACATTCATTACAGGTGCCAAATCCATACGTGAATACTGGTCGATGGCATATCGCCGGTCATCGGAAAGAGTCAGTTCATGGTTGCCGTTTCCCGGAGTGAGTAGCATTTGTCGCTTTCCATCGAGGCTAGCCTTATAATAAAAGGTGTAATAAGGATTAATCCCAGGTTCCTGGCCATATCCGGCAAATATGATATTCCTTTGTAAAGTATCTACATGAACGATGTTACCTGCTATGAGGTTATCACCTTGTGTGATGCGATTAAGTAATTGTCCGTTGCTGTCGTAAAGGTAATAGTTGCCTTTTCCTGTACGTTCCGACCACCAAATGAAATATTTTCCTTTTTCCACAATACGATAGTCGGACAATGTCAGGTTGATATGTGGGGTACATTCTTCAGAGATGAGTTCGGTAACCGTACCATCAATCAGGTTGATACGGCAAAAGTCGATTTTGTCAGCCTTGCGGCTCCGACGGGTCAGGAAGAGAGATTCAGGAGAGCGGAAGTGGTCCAAAGCCACGACCTGATCGGGATACTTGTCGATGGGTAGCATCTTTCCTTGTTCATGGTCGGCATCATACCAATAAAGGCGGTATTGACGTACTCCGGCGTCACCGGGCATGGGCATTTTAAATGTTTTTGTTGTCGGACGCTGGTGTGTAAGGGAGTTGATCAGACTGATTTCTTTTACTTCACTCATATCCTGCATCAGGTAGATGTAGCGATGCCCCAGCCAAAAACCTCTACTGTTGTCTTCTATTGTGTCTTTCGTACAACGATAGGTGTAGGAGGCGTTCTCTTTTCCGTCTGTTGTAAGACGCCGCACGTTTCCTGTACGGTTGTTCCGTATATATAGGTCATATCCGCATCCCAGCATTGTGAAAAGCGAGTCGGTACTATGGTATACTTGTTTGATGATAGGACATTCCTGCTTTTTATTTTCCGGTTTAACTTGCGTCAGCATTCCGGTTTGCATGTCATACATGATGGACTTACCTTTTTTGTCAAGGTAAAAACGGTTGAAGTCATTTTTCTTGAAACGAAAGCCATACAGCTGTATGTTTGAGGCATCGAGCGTATCACCGATAATTTTAGCGTATTGACGAACAAATTGTTCATTATCTTTTATCATAGCCCGCTTCTTTCCATTTTTGGAATTGACCAGATAGTAAAGAATACCATTATCTTCTTTTACATTATAGTAGAAGTAATAACTGCCTTCGACCCAAGTAGGATAAGGTCTTTTACCTTTCACATATAAATCTAGTGAGTCTGCGGAAAATTTCTCGGCTCGTGTCCAATCAGCTTTCTCTACTACGTTGTAAAATGGTGCAGAGGTTCCTTGTGCTTGTATGTATAAACATGACAACAAGCCTATAAAACATGCGATGCTGTTTTTTTTCATCTCTTTTTATTATATTCGGTTGCTAATTTGGCTGCTTGTAATGCATCTATGATTCCTCCGCTTGTGCAACGGTCTTTTAATTCGCTGACGGGGCGTACGCTTTTTATCAATATCTCTTTTATTTGTGCCGCTGTCAACTTTGGAAAGTATGCTCGCAACATAGCTGCTACACCGCTTACTACGGGAGTAGCTATACTAGTTCCTTGTGACACCATATATTGATTGCCTACAGTCACTGAGGTGATTTCTTCGCCCGGGGCATAAACGTCTACCTCTTTGATTCCATAGTTGGAGAATTCGCTCGGTTGTCCTTTTTTATTTGAGGAGCCTATCCTTAAATAATTGCCAAATGTTTTTCCTTTTGAATCTTTTGCTGAAGGAAAATACGCAGTATAGTCAATGTTTCGTTTGTTGTTGCCTGCAGCCTGAATAATGAGCACGTCTTTTTTAAGAGCGTAAGCAATGGCATCGTTTACCATTGTGGCATCGGGTGAGGTATATTTGCCTAAACTCATATTAACAACTTTGGCTCCGTTGTCTGCGGCATAGCGGATAGCGCTGGAAATGTCTTTGTCGTATTCGTCACCATCAGGTACAGCACGGATAATCATTAATCGGGCTTGAGGCCAAACACCTGTTATGGTATTGTCGTTTATTCCTTGACCGGCAATTACTCCGGCTACAAAAGTTCCATGTTCACATCCTTCGGCTTGTAGTAGTGGATTTCCGTAAAAACGGTCTGAAGAATCTTTCAGGTTATCTCCCATCAGTAGTCGTTTATCGGCATCGTGTTCAATTCCGTCCAATCGTTTGAGCATCAAAGCAAATGTATTACGGTGTTCTTGATATACATCTTTCCACAGTGTCTGCTTTCCTTTTTTGAGGAGGTCAACAGACAATGTTTGGCAAGCATTGTTCCATATTTCGTTTTCGATGGGAAGATGAATTAACCTATCGATGGTTAATGTGTCTATATTCATTCCGGGGATGGTTGCCAGTACTGAATCTACCAGTTGGTAAGCTTTGTCTTTTATGGCTGTGTAGTTAACAAATTTGATGTAGCTCATGATACCAGCTTTCTTTTTCATCCTTTCATAGTAGGCGTATTCAGCAGTATCCTGTATCGTTTCCAGTTTTACATTTTTATATATGGGATATAAGCGTTTGAATTCACGGTATTCTTCCGTTCCGGCACTAATCATGCTGAATGAACCGTCTTGGATTCCGAGGAAGTTCCATCCGTGCACATCATCCACATATCCGTTTTTATCATTGTCTTTTCCGTCGTTTTTTTCTTTTGAATTACGCCAAAGAGCGGGAACTAAATCAATGGATGTAGTGTCTATGCCTGAATCAATAATGCCTACGATGATTTGCTGCCGTGGCTTTAATTTTTTGACTTGCAGGAAATGTAAAGCTGCTTCCATATTTACGCCCTGCATTGTGTCATTATACATTTTATACCAACTTGGATATGTGATTGTTTGTCCTTTGAGGTAATTTGTGGATATCCCTAGAAAGAAAAACAGAAAAAGTAGTAATTTAGAATTTTTCATATCGTTATGTTTTGTTCTTGATATGTCTAATGACATTATAGTGCAAAAATACAATATTATCTGAAAAAAGCAACAAATTACGCACCGATTTGATAAAAATTACCCTTGCTACGGATAGTTGTAACAAGGGTAATTTCGATAAAAGAGGAGTTTGGACCCCTTCAGCAGATTTTACTTATATATTTTGATGTGAAGCAATATCACTTCATTGTTTTTTGGCATGCGGATAATCAATCGTATAATGCAATCCGCGGCTTTCTTTGCGTTCCATTGCCTGACGCATAATCAGATAACCCACATTCACCATATTGCGCAATTCGCAGATTTCTTTGGATGCTACGCTGCGTTTGAACAGACTTTCGGTCTCTTCATAAATAATATCGAGTCTGTCCCAGGCACGTTTCAGACGGAGATCGCTGCGGACAATACCCACATACGTACTCATAATCTGGTTCACTTCCTTCATGCTCTGTGTAATGAGCACCATTTCTTCCGGAGAACGGGTTCCTTCATCGTTCCATTCGGGGATATCTTCATTATAAGAATATTGATCGATAACTTGTAGACTGTGTTTGGCGGCAGCATCTGCATATACCACTGCTTCAATCAGTGAGTTGGAAGCCAGGCGGTTACCACCATGTAATCCGGTGCAGGAACATTCTCCCACGGCATAAAGACGTTCGATGGAAGATTGTCCGTTCAAGTCGACAAGGATACCTCCGCAGAGATAGTGGGCGGCCGGAGCTACGGGGATATAATCTTTTGTGATGTCGATACCCAGACTCTGGCATTTCTCGTAGATATTGGGGAAATGTTTCTTTGTCTCTTCAGGATCTTTATGCGTGACGTCCAGGTATACATGATCATCCCCACGGTTCTTCATTTCATTGTCAATGGCACGCGCTACAATGTCACGAGGAGCGAGTGAAAGACGGGGATCGTATTTCTGCATGAATTCTTTGCCATCCAGTGTGCGTAATACACCTCCGTAACCGCGCATCGCTTCCGTTATCAGGAAAGAAGGACGGTCCCCCGGATGATACAAGGCGGTAGGATGGAACTGTACAAACTCCATATCCTTCACCGTACCTTTGGCACGATAAACCATGGCGATACCGTCTCCGGTAGCGACTAACGGGTTAGTGGTCGTTTTATAAACGGCTCCTACTCCACCGGTAGCCATCAACGTCACTTTGGCAAGATACGTATCCACTTTTCCCGTTTGGGGATCGAGGATATAAGCACCGTAGCATTTAATATCCGGTGTCTGACGCGTAACAGTTATACCCAGATGATGCTGTGTCAGGATTTCAATGGCAAATTTGTTTTCGATGACCGTGATATTCGGATGCTGCTGTACCGCTTTAATCAGGCTATCCTGAATTTCGGCTCCCGTGTTATCTTTATGGTGAAGAATACGGAACTCCGAGTGTCCTCCTTCGCGGTGCAAGTCAAATTCGCCTTTCTCGTTTTTGTCAAAGTCCACTCCCCATTTAATCAGTTCTTTAATTTGTGCGGGAGCTTCGCGTACTACCTTTTCTACTGCGGCGCGGTTGCTGATCCAGTCACCGGCAATCATTGTGTCTTCAATGTGTTTGTCGAAATTATCCACCAGAAGGTTGGTGACGGAGGCTACACCTCCTTGGGCGAAGTATGTATTGGCTTCTTCCAGCCCACTTTTACAGATAAGAGCAACTTTACCTTTGTGCGCTACTTTCAGCGCAAAACTCATACCGGCAATTCCGGAACCGATAACGAGGAAATCGAATTTTCTTACCATAATCTTGTTATTTCTCACCGCAAATCTACAAAATAAGTTACTTCGTTGTACTTTTCGTTGTCATTAATTCATAAAATTGCTACCTTGCAAGCAAAAATCTGACTAAATGAATCGAATTTTCCATGCTCGCGTTGCCTGGTACCAGTATTTCCTGTTGGTGGTGCTTACTCTGAATGCCGTTGGTGCATTGTGGTGTAAATATATCTTAGTAGCAGTACTGTTCATGCTTATGCTGATTGTTGTAATCGAACAGATTATACATACCGTTTATACGCTGACTACGGACGGTAATCTCGAAATATCCCGTGGCCGTTTTATTCGCAAGAAAGTAATTCCGATTTCAGAGATCACCGCTATACAGAAATGTCATTCCATGCGGTTAGGGCGTTTCTCGGTGACGGATTATCTATTGATAGAATATGGGAAAGGTCGGTTCGTTTCTGTGACACTTGTTAAGGAACGGGAGTTTGTCGAAATGATAGAAAAAATGTCCAAATGTACCATAAATCTAATAAAATAGGTATTTTTGCTCTGTAAATAGAAAAAAAGGAAATTTTAGGAGTGATGAAGTGCCTGATGGATGAAGAGAAAAATGATTGGATAGACTTATCCGATATAAATGTATTTCAGCAGCAATACCGTCTGAACTGTTGTCGGTTGAAATATTTTGGTATCCAATATTTGCCGGATGAAGAGGTCATTTCCGACCTGATTCAGGATATCTGGTTGAAAATATGGGAGAGAAAGGAGACGTACGTGAATGAACAGGCATTCAAGAAATATCTTTTTCGTTCCCTTTACCGGGCTATTCTTAATTATATCAAGCACAAGAATATTATGAAAGAATATGAGGAAGATGTTTTAAATCAGGAAGAGGAATCGGATCAGGAGATAACCTACAAGATCATTGAGTCTGAGATTTATCAATGTGTCAACCAAGTGTTTGATGAATTGCCTGCTTCCTGCCGCAGCGTATATGTAGCCAGTCTGAGTGGAAAATCACAGAAAGAAATCTCGGAGGAGCTTTCGATCTCTATCAATACCGTCAAGAAACACATTAATAACGCGAATCATTACATGAAAAAACGGATCAAGGATATCTTGTTTGCAATTCTTATTTTTCGTTAAAAAAATAATTTGTTCATTACACCAGCGTTATATTTAGTTGTCTTTTATTAAAGATTAACTATTTATGGCTAGTGACATTCATATAGAAAAGGCTAAGAAATGGCTCCTGAAAAAAATAGCGGGAACTATTGACGATCGGGAAGAAAAGCTGTTGCAGGAGTGGATACGTAGGTCTCCACGCAACAAGGCACTGGCCGATCGGGTCCTCTCTGAAGAGTTTCTGACATCCGCCATAACTACCGATAGTAAGGCGTTCTACAAAACATCCTGGCAGAAATTGTATCATCAGATCGGGTATCGTCAATCACATGCTTTGTCGAGGTGGATGGCAGCTGCTGTTGTGATCGGCTTTGTGGCAAGCGTTTATTTCTTTTCCCAAAATTGGGAAGTCACGATTGTTCCGGGGACTTCTAAAGCCACCTTTCACGATGTTTTCCCGGCTGTTACCTATCCGTTGACGGAGGGGGAAGGAAAAGTCTTGAATTATTCACGTTACATTAGTCAACTCTCGGAAAAGAACCCCGTTCAGTTATCTCCGGATTTGCACCGGACCATAGCCGTTCCACAAGGTGGCGAATATCGGGTGTTGTTGGAGGATAGTTCGCTGATACATTTGGGGCCGGGATCTTCCTTGTCGATTCCCGTAGATTTTTCCGCAATCAACCGAACGGTAAACCTCTCGGGAGAGGCTTATTTCATCATCCATAAAGATTCCTTGCATCCGTTCATCATTCGGACGGAGAAAGTGAATGTACGGGCACTGGGTACGAAACTGAATATAGAGGCTTATGATGAGGAGAAATATACCAAAGTCACGTTGGAAGAGGGAAAAGTGGAACTTCAATCAGCCACAGAGACGCGCGCTCTTCCGGTGGGGTGTACAGCCTTGATTGAGGAGGATAAAGCGATTGAGATGTCGAAGGCGAATATGCTCGAATGTGTGGCGTGGCACCGCAATCGCCTTGTCTTCGATAATCAGCCGATGGAAAATATTATGAGAAAGCTCGCTCGCTGGTATGATGTGGAGGTTGCCTTCAGCACCGATCGGGTCCGTAACTTACATATAACGATGGATGTGGACAAATACGAAACATTCAATAAGTTGGCGGATGCTTTGGAAAAAACGGACGAACTACAAATTCGAATTAAGAGAAATAAAGTTGTATTAATATCCGAAAGGAATCTAAATCAAGAATGAGAGTACTTATGAAATCGAAAACGAAAAACGGAAAGAACAGATTGTATCTGTGCTTGTTGATTTTGATGTGTTGTTGTCTGCATATAGAGGCACAAACCAACAAGCCTGTAACTGTCCGCTTGCAGAATGCTTCCATCCGAGAAGTGTTTCAGGAGATAAAGAAGCAAGCGAATGTGGGATTTATGTACAGTAACAGTGTCATTAGCACGTTACCGGAGAAGGATTACAATTTTGTGAATGCGCCTATCTCGCGCGTGTTGACTCACGCTCTTGCGGGAAGTAATCTGACTTTTGAAATTGAAGGGGAACGGAATATCATCATTAAGCGGAAGAAGGCAGAGAGGGATATTACAGGAAAGGTGCTGGATGCCGACGGAATTCCGTTGATCGGGGTTTCTATCATGGAGAAAGGAACCGCCAACGGGACCACGACAAACAATGACGGACTTTTCTCTTTGGCTTCCAATGGAAAGAAGGAGGTGAAGCTGGTCATTTCATTTGTCGGGATGAAGAAACAGGAAGTGACATGGAACGGAAAGAAATTGAATATCCTGTTGGAGAATGATGCGAAGGCGATCGATGAGGTGGTTATCACCGGTTATCAGCGGATTGACCGGCGGAAAAGTACCGTCGCCACGACATCGGTAAAGATGGAGGATATCCTGATGCCTAACATGACGACTATCGATCAGGCATTGGAAGGCCGCATTCCAGACTTGATGTTTATGCAGAATTCCGGTGAGGTGGGTGCGACCGCACGTCTGCGTGTCCGGGGTACTTCTACGCTGATCGGTAACCGTGAGCCGTTGTGGGTACTGGATGGATTCGTACTGACCGACCCGGTCGATGTGAGTACGGACCAATTGAACGACCCTGACTATATCAACTATATCGGTAATGCGATTCAGGGTATTAACCCGCAGGATATCGAACGTATAGACGTGTTGAAGGATGCCGCAGCTACGGCACTCTACGGTACGCGCGCAGCGAACGGAGTGATTGTGGTAACTACCAAAAAAGGACAGGTAGGACCGCCCAGTGTCCGCTACTCCAATCAGACCAAGCTGACTTTGCGCCCTCGTTATTCCAACCGCAACGTTAATCTGATGAACTCGCAGGCGCGTGTGCAGTTCGGAAGGGATTTGTGCGACCTGCACTACAAATTTTCCGATACGATGCCGATGGTAGGATATGAAGGCGCTTACTACCGTTACCAAAGCGGACAGACATCGTATGCGGAATTCTTGAATGAAGTGAGAAATTACGAGACAGTGAACACCGACTGGTTTGATCTGTTGACGCAAGATGCCATCACGCATGCACATACCGTAAGTGTATCCGGAGGTTCGGAGAAAACCCGCTATTACACATCTGTCGGTTACACGCGGGAGAATGGAACGATCAGAACCCAGTATCTGGACCGTTATACAGCCAACATGAGCCTGACAAGTGATATCACTTCTAACTTCCAGGCAAAAATCTCGGTCAACGGAAACATCCAGAAGAAAAACCACTTGCCCAACGAAGTAGGGGTATTGGATTATGCCTATCAGACTACGCGTGCGTTGCCTGCTTACAATCCGGACGGTTCACTATATTATTACAAGAATCGGGGATACGGTATCGGAAATAGTAATAAGGCGAATAATTTGTATAATTACAACATCTTGAATGAGATGAACAACACCTCCAGCGATTATTCCGGTAACACATTCATGACCATGGGTGATTTCTCATACAATTTGAAGAACATCCTTACCGTGACTGCTTCTGCCGCCTATACACGTAGCTCTACGCAGCAGAGTACCTGGTTTGGTGAGAATACCAACTATGTGGCTATGTTGAAGAACGGTGAAGCGGATGCCAAACCGATTGCCGGTGAAGCAGGCTATTGCGAGTTGCCGTATGGAGGTGTGTATAACCTGGACAATACATACACGGAGAGTTTCATCGGACGTATGCAGGCCAACTATAACCAAAGTCTTGGAAAAAATAAGATACACAATCTTTCCGCTACTCTGGGATATGAAGTCAATACTTCCCGGAATAACAGTAACGTGGAAAAAACGCGTGGATATTACAAGAACAGGGGAATGAAATATGCACAGCTTACTTCCGAAGAGCTGGATGATTTTCCGCTTTATAAACAATGGGTGGCAGAAAACTGCGTGGCGCTGACTGCCGGTAAATCGAATACACTCAGTGGATATGCCACGGTGGGCTACGATTATGATGATTATTTCACTTTGGGAGCCAGTATGCGTTTCGATGCCTCCAATGAGTTTGGAAAGAGCAGTAACAAGAAGTTCCTTCCGGTGTGGTCGTTATCCGGTAGATGGAACGTATTGAAGTCGCTGTTTACTACTCCGAATAAGGTAATCGACAGATGGAACATCCGTATGTCGTATGGTAAGACGGGAAATATACCGAATGCGACTCCCAACCTGCAACTGCGTCAAGGAACGATGGATGCATTCTACGGTGAATATATTTCCACCGTATCCCAGCTTCCCAATCCGAACCTGCGTTGGGAACAGACATCGAGCACCAATCTGGGTATGGATCTCTCTATATGGCAAGGACGGTTGAACATCAGCGGTGATATCTGGTGGAAGCATACAAAAGATGCTTGTATCGACCTGCCGGTATCTTCTGTCAACGGTTTCACAAGCCATCGGATGAACGGTAGTTCCGTCGATAATAAAGGAGGTTCTATCACCATCATGGGAGTTCCGTTGCAGACCAAGGATTGGAGACTCTACCTCAGCGTGATGTCTTCGTGGAGTTCCAACAACGTGTCAAGTATTGCCGACCAGACTTATACGTTGAGTGATTACCTCAATGGTACCGCAATTATCGATGGCAAAGCTGTCAATACATTCTATTCCTACAAATTCCTGGGCTTGAATCCGGACAACGGTACGCCGATGTTTGATGATTACAGAGACCGTCAGAATTTGCTGGAAGGCAAATCTTTGTCGGAAATCGTTCCGATGGTCATGGTAGAGAGCGGTAACCGCGAACCGAAGGTCACCGGAAGTATGACTGCGTCACTGACTTGGAAACAATTGACGATGAACCTGAATTTCAACTACCGTATCGGTTCCAAGATGCGTCTGTTTGATTTGTACAAGCCGGTTGTCAACGGTGTTTCTGCCGACAAGAATGTCCGCAAGGAGTTCCTGAACAGATGGCAACGTCCGGGGGATGAACAGGTGACTAATATTCCGGCACTGCTCAGCCCGTCAGACCCGTTGTATTATAACAACACCAGCCATTGGTCCAAAACACAGGTGTCGGGAAAGATTCCTGCGTTTGCGGAAAGTATCTGGGATATGTATGACGACTCCGACTTGCGGGTGGTTCCGGGGGATTATTTGAAGCTGAGTACGATGTCTTTCCGATATTCCTTCCCTAATCGAATTCTGGAAAAGACATGTGTGAAGATGCTTCAACTCAGTCTGACTGCAAGCAATGTATTTACAATCGCATCCGGCAAGCTGGACGGACAAGATCCTACACAGGCAAGTTCCACTTCTATCAACCTGTCCGCACGCCCGGCTATAACATTTGGTATAGACATAACATTTTAATTAGATGAAAACGATGAAAAGATTATCTATATTTCCGGTTTTACTTGCAGCGTTGTTACTGACTTCCTGCAGCGACTTTCTGGAAGAGTATTCTCAAGATAAAATAACTGCGACGGAAGTATCGCACTTGGACGAAGTATTGTTGGGAAGTGTTTATCTGCCCAGTATCAAACTAGACGGACCGTCTTCCTCCTATTTCGGTTTCTTGAATTTATTGGACGATGATGTGAATACCGGCAGAAGCAACCAGACATCCGGTGATCTTTGGAAAGTATGGCAACCTTATGTTAGCGGACTTTTTGGATATTATGCCTGGCAGTTGGAGGTTGGAAAGGATTATGAAAGCGGTAAGGTAGCGGGTGATGATGGGTCATGGAAAGATTTTTATACCCGTATCAATGTGACCAATGTTATCCTGGATGAGATTCAGGATATGCCGCACGAGACGGACGAGGATGACGCCACGTTCTACAGAGTACAGGGAGAAGCCCTGTTCCTGCGCGCTCAGTTCTATTTTATGCTGGCTAATCTTTACGGTAAGGCGTATGACCCCCAAAGCTGTGCCACGGATTTGTGTGTACCGCTTAAGCTGACTCCCTATGTACAGACCGAGAAATTCGAGAGGTCTACGGTGAAGGAGGTGTATGACCAGATTGTTGCCGATTTGGAAATGGCGGAACAGTATTTGTCGCAAAGTCCCCAGTTGGAAGCACGGCGCGGATATCGTGCTTCTTTGGAGGCGGTAAACTTGTTACAGAGCCGTGTTTACCTTTATATGCAGCAATGGGCGAAAGCTGAAGAGAAAGCGCAGGCTGTGATTGACAGTCCGAACAACAGTCTGGCTACCATCGATATGTTGGCTGACGATGCGGACTTCCTGACTGAAAACAATTCGGATGTCATTTTCTCTCAAGGCTCCAACTTCATTTCCGGTGCCAGCATATTCACCGGTATGGTGGGGGATTATTGTGTGACGAACGAGCTTTACTCCCTTTATGAGGAGAACGACAAGCGGAAAGAAGCCTTTTTCGAGCATCACCGCCAAATCAATGGGCTGTTGGCAGATAGCTTGGGACTGCACAGAAAATATCACCGGGAAGACAGCTATCGTGCGCACGTGTCCGATGTATATACGTTGCGGGTATCCGAAGCCTATCTGAACAAGGCGGAAGCGTGTGCCATGCAGAATAAGGAGGGAGAGGCATGCAACGCTTTCAATGCATTGCGTAAAAACCGTATTTCCGATTACAGTGACGAGACTTATACCGGTGAAGAACTGATGAAGCAAATCCGCGATGAACGCCGCAGAGAGCTGTGTTTTGAAGGACAACGGTGGTTCGACCTTCGTCGTTATGCCGTCAATCCTACCTATCCGTTTACCAAGAAGATCCTGCATATTCTGAATACGATTACAGATAAAGGGGTATACAGACTGACAAGAGGCTATGTGCTGGAGGAACGCGATGATGCTTATACATTCCCGATACCTCGATCCGTCGTAGATTTTGATGAAATAAAGAACAATAATCCTCGTGTAAAGAGATTGCCTGCTTTCACATCTATCATTTCGGATGGAAGAGAAGATGAAAACGAGAAAGATGATAAAGAATAATCAATAATATTTAGAAGCAGATTATGAAAAAATTAGTATACTGTATAAGCTTGATAAGTTTATTGTTGTCCTGTAGCGAAGAATCGTTGGAGAACGAGATCGATTTTTCCACTCCATACGAAATTCAGGATGACCCCAACGATCCGATACAGCATCGTTGTTATGAGTTGTATAGGGACTATGGAGTATGCGTGTTTTTTAAAGATACCATACAGGCTAATTACATAGGGACCGACCGTTTGGGCAACCCGGTTTACCGATATGAAACATTGGATCTTAACTGGGACTTTACCAGTCATAACGGGAAAACTGTAACGTATAAATTTGATTATCTGGAAGAGGATGAAGAAAAGGAGAAAGCACTCAGATTTGCAGATAGTTACCTGAAACAGGCAAGTCCTTCCATGCGTCCTTTCTGCATCTTTTTGCCTAAGCAGATAAGACAATATGTGGATGACAAAATAACTACTCCGGAACGGCATTCCACCTTCCGTGTCTTGGCGATCAATGCGGAGGAGTCGAAACTATTGGAATCCAGCGATGAGGAAATAAACGAAATGTGCTTATCTATTATCAGTGAGACGGTGTTGTCGAGAGTGAAACAAAACAGTGACCTGACTGCCCGTTTCTACTCTATCTCGGATAAAGAGGGATATTATGGTAAGTACTGGAAGGAGGATTTAGGGTATGATTTGCCATATGCGGCAGAACCGGAAGGGGCAAATTTTGGACCGAATTCTATATTTAATGAGGACGCTTTTACAAAGTCATGCAGTCCAAATCCATATTCTATTTTGTATCCGGGTAATGGCTGGACACTTGAAAAGTTTGAAGAAACACGTGTGGGAATCATCAAGAAAATCGGAGAGTTCGGATTTATTAGCGGAGAATCCGATGCAGGAGGAATACCGATGTCTCATATGAAGAGTCCTAAGCAGGCAGACGACTTGGAATTTTTTGTTACTACGATGCTTGATTTAGGTGAAAGCAAATTCAAAGAACGTTATGGTGGAAGCCCTTTGGTCATGAAAAAATATACTATGCTGGCGGAATACATCATTAATACGTTGAAAGTGGAATTGAATAAACAATAAAACAAGAAAGAATATGAAAAAGATATATTATCTGATATTATCATTTGTGGCTGCGATCTCTTTTCCCGGTTGTAGCAATGATGACGATGTGGCGGTAGATGCTATCGATTCTTCTCTCTTTGCAAAAGCAGAGGATTTCACCGACCCGAGGGATGGACACGTCTACAAATGCATCAAAGTGGGAAACCAGATATGGATGGCGGAAAACTTGGCGTATTATGTCGAAGGGGGATCTACTGTGGGATGCTTTACATGGGATGAGGAGCCGTATGTTGCACCGGAGGGTGGTATTCCTTTGGATGATGAGGAACAGAAAGAGGCGATGATTGATTTTGCGGATAACACGGAGCCATATAGTGCAGGTATATTGAATTATGACTGGTTTGCTGGTACTTATATAACTCAGCACATGGGCGAAGCATTTGCTCAATATGAGTCGTGGGGAATGCCTGTGCAGCAGATAATAGAAAGCTTCTTGGAAGAATATAGTCAATGGGTAACTACTTACCCAAATTTTAGAAGTGATTGGATGGCTGTTTTAAAAGCAAAGATGGAAGAAAAGACACAAAAAATGACTTTTACATACGCTAAAGAGCAATCTACTAATGCCGATGAAGAGAACGGCAACTACTCCCAAAAGTACGGTTACTTATATTCCTTGGATGCTGCCCGAAAAGCAGTTCCCGACGGGTGGCGTCTGCCTTCCGATGAAGACTGGAAGAAGCTGGAACGTGCTTTGGGCATGTCGGAATCCGAAGTGGAACGTACTAATGCATGGCGTGGCATCAATGCCGGTGATTACTTGAAAGAGGGCGGTATCAGCATGTTTGAGGCAAAACTTGCCGGATGTAACGCTTATGATGTCAATGCAGCCAGTGGACAGAATTACATTAACCTGAAAGAGGGAGGATATTTCTGGACGAACGAGGAGACGGTGACTGAAACGAACGGGCATGTGCTTCCGACTGATGAGGATAACAAAGAGAACGAAGCAGGAAACGACACCGATGACAGTGACGAGAATAAAGACGATGGTCTTATCAGGGAAGGTGTGTATCGCTTCGTTACGGTCTATTCATCGCAGATATGGCGTGGAGTAACCCGGTTGGATAATGGCAACAGGGAGATGACGTATAGTGTGCGTTGCGTGAAAGATATTAATTAATGGAAAGATATGAGAAAAAAAAATCTTAGAGGAATCATAACAGTATTTACGATTTTGTGTACGGTGCTTTGCGGCCGTGCACAAACGTTGAGCGAAACTTACGGAGATCGTTTCAAGGCAGATGTCAAAATGAATTATGTCCGTTCGATGGACGAGGCATTGCGGCTTGCCAAGGAACAGAATAAATTGGTATTCTTCAATTGTTTTGCCGATTGGGCCGTTCCTTGTCATGTCATGAATGTCGAGGTATTCAGCAATCAGGAGTTTTGCGATTATATGAATCGCACCTTTGTCAACCTGATTATCGACATGCCGAGCGCGGAAGGGAAAAAGTTTGCTGAGAAATACGGTGTGTATAAGTATGCTTGCTATTTGATTCTGGATAGCGAGGGGAATGTGGTACAACGCATTGCCGGCAGTCACATGCTTCCCGAATTTAAGGAGTATATAGACTTGTCGTTAACTCCCAAAACCTCGCTGGCGGGAACGCGGAAGAAATACGAAAGCGGTAAATACTCGCGGAAGGATTTCTACAACTACCTGCGCGCACTCGATGCTGCCAACGACTCTTTATTCGCTCCGCTGGCGGAGAAATATACGGCTGAGATGAAGCCGAAGGATTATACCAAACCGGAAAACTGGCTTTTTGTATTCCATGCCATCAAGAAAAAAGACAATGCGCTCTATCCCTATATGCTGGCAAACAAGGCTTTGTTTGTGAAGAGTGTGGGGGAAGCGAAGGTAAACAGCATGCTGGAATATAAAATCTATCCGAAAATACTGGGGTATACTACCGGTGATATTGCTTATGACGGAGAGAAGATGGCGGAAATCAGCCGGGAAGTGGAACAGGCCGACCTTCCTGACACCTGCGTGACTCGCGTTGCACACCGCATCTCCTTGTTGAGGGGAGAGAAGAAGTATCATGACCTGCTGCAGTATATGGAGCAATATGGGAAGTATCTGTATATATACAGAAGTAACATCGAGATGTCACTGAAATTACCGGATATAAACGATGCCGACCGTAAGGAGCTGATTGCCTATCTGAACAAAGCGGCGGAACGTGAGAAAGAATCACCGATGGGAAAGCATTTGCTCGGGCTGGCGAAGCAGATAGCAGGCGGTGAAACGGGTATCAAGTTCGACATGTTGGAATATCAAGCGTTGCTGGATAAAGCGCGGAAAGAGAAAAAACTGGTTTTTATAGACTGCTATACCGTATGGTGCGGACCGTGTCGGATGATGTCCGTCAATGTGTTCAGCCGGCAGGATGTGGGTGATTATTTTAATGACCATTATGTCTGTGCCAAGTTTGATATGGAGAAAGGAGAAGGACCGACGCTGGCGAAGAAATATGAAGTCAGCGCTTATCCTACATTGCTTTTCTTGGATGCCGATGGAAATGTGTTGAAGAAAGTTGTAGGCGGGCTCTCTCCGTGGGATTTTTTGAAGGTTGCCCGGACGATAGCAGAGCCATGATGTTGAGTGACGAATAAAGACAATATCTATTAATATTATTATTTATGAGAAGATTATTATTATTAGCCTGTATGGCAGGAAGTTTCTGGAATATTTCCGCTCAGTCGGCATTTGTTATCAACGGTAGCACCGAGAATCTGATAGAGGGTAAGAAAGTGTATTTGATAAAGCCGGATATCAGTGATTTTCCCACAGACAGTACCGTTGTCCGGAACGGAAGTTTTCGTTTTGAGGGAAATGTGGATATGCCTATGTTTGCCTATCTGTCTGCCCAAGGGGGAGGAGGCGTACATGTGATTCTGGAAAAGGGTGACATCAATGTTTCATTGGCCAGCGGACGGTTGAGCGGTACGCCGCTGAATGACAAATGGAATGCTTATCAGGAGAAAATAGCACCGCTGAATAAACGGATGTATGAGATTCAAAAAGAAGCGCGGAATCTGTCTGCCGGTGATTCCATTCAACGTGGGAAGTTGCAGGAGGAGATGAATGCTGTTTACAAGAAAGCGGAAGTGGTGTCCAGGGCATTTATTCTGGACAACTTGGACAACGTGCTTCCTGCTCCATTGGTGAGACATTATATGCCTTCTTTCACAGAAGAGGAGGTAGAGCGGATTTTCACTACCGCTTCTCCGGCGCTCAAGGCTAACCGTATCTTCCAACAGCTTGTGATGGAGAGAGAGGCGAAGTCAAAGACGGCGGTAGGTAAGAAATTTACGGACTTTACCGCACAGGATATGGAGGGTAAAGAGGTTTCGTTGTCTGACTATGCGGGCAAAGGAAAGTATGTGTTGGTTGATTTTTGGGCTTCCTGGTGCGGACCATGCCGTGCAGAGATGCCTGTCATCAAAGCTACCTACGAAAAATTCAAGGACAAGGGACTGGAGATTGTAGGGATTTCTTTAGACAACAATAAGGAAGCATGGACGAAATCGGTAGCTTCTCTGGGGCTCCCATGGCCGCAAATGTCCGATCTGAAAGGAATTGAAAGCGTGGCTGCCTTGCTTTATGGTGTTAAAAGTATCCCGTTTATCATGTTGATTGATCCGGATGGAACCATTGTGGCAAACAAATTGCGCGGGAAAGGAATAGAAGAGACGTTAGGTCAGTATTTGAAGTAATTTCATTTGATAGTGAATAAATCTTTATAGACTTGTTATCGCCTGTTAACCAGGAACAGAGTCATTAAAATTGCATGATTGAAGGTGTGTCGTAATGAACGATGCACCTTCTTTTTTGTTTTCTATTGCGAATATTTACTTTCCGATGCAGTATAGCAAACTATTGTTGAATCAAGGAATTACAGTTTAAAAGGTTCAAACTCAATTTCTGTAAGTAACTGAAAGTAAAACCATTGTCCTTTCGTTTTCCCGAAGACTGTCTCAGTCTCCATTTTCAAGCCACTTTGGGCTTGTTGCTTTCGACTACAAGATTAGTGATTTTTGAAGACATGACCCAATTTTAATCCAAAATGTTTCATTTATGGGAAACATTTTATAACTTTGCAAAAAGAATTATATGAAAGATAAATTTGAAAAAATCGGTAAGCTTTTCGGGCAGAGAAGAGTTGAATTGGGCCTGACACAGGCTGATGTCGGGGAAAGAATCGGTGTGGGTCGTGCAACTATATCCAAAATCGAGAGTGGAAAGGGGCTGACATTTGATACTATCAATCGTGTGGCTAATGCGCTTGACGCTGAGGTGACTGTTACTCTCACGCCAAAAGTCAATCATGATAAGGAGGTGATCGAATATATAGTCACAGCAATCAGTGAATTTGCTAAAAGAAATTTCCTTACATTAAAAGAAGCTTCTAATTATCTTTTGCGTTTCAAGGGAATAGATTTTCTCGAGCAGTGTTATGCTGCTGAGCATACACTGTCAGTAAACGACTGGGTAGATGATATTACAGCAGTTTGCAAACGTAATGGAGGGAGAATCGGATGAAACTTTATCACGGATCTAATGTAATGATTGATCAGGTTGATTTTTACAAATGTCATCCTTTTAAGGATTTTGGATGCGGTTTCTACCTGACGGATAATATTAAACATGCCCGGAATATGGCCTTCCGACGCTGTATGCGCACAGGCGGAGAAGAATGTATAACTGAGTACGAATTCAATTTCGAGGGGGCTATACAGGATTTGAAGGTTAAGATTTTCGATAAGCCTTCCGAGGAATGGGCTGAGTTTGTGATGATGAATAGAAACGAAACTATCACACATCCGGCACAGGATTATGATCTTGTAATTGGCCCGATAGCAGATGATTCGGTAGTTGTGTCTTTCCGTCTTTTTCAGGATGGATATATCTCTATATCCGAATTGGTGAAACGCTTGGAATATAAAGAGCTGAGTATCCAGTATTTCTTTCACAATGCTAAAGCTATAAGTTATTTAACCCGTGTATTATGACTAAAGAAAAGAATTTCCAATTTCTTCTTGAAGCAATATCTACCGACATAATTGGATGGCTGATTAGAGATAACGGACTTTCTCTAAGTGAGGCTATTTCAACTTGGTATAATTCCGAAACTTTTGAAAAAGTATCTGAGCCCAATACTGGAATGTACATAGAGAGCTCGGCATACAACTATGATTTTTTGAAACGCGAACTTATGTCCGGCCGATTTCAGGTATAGAACCGGCTTGATTGATGAGGAGAATTGCCAATATCGGTTATGGTGGGAACGCAAAAAGGGAAAGAGCCGTGTAAAACACATATTTCCCTATACATAAATCGAAAATGGTTCTATTAGGATAAAAAACAAGACTTGAAATTTTATATTATGCTGTAAAATCATTATGTTTGTATTACATAATAAATAAGGTATATGAAATTCGTTGATAGAATAGATGAAGCAGCACGTTTGAAGAATGCTCTTGCGAGAGAGAAGTCCTCGTTAGTCGTTATGTATGGTCGCAGACGATTAGGTAAGTCAACGCTTATCAAAAGAGTGTTGTCGGACAATGATGTTTATTTTCTTGCCGACCGTTCCGAAGGCCAACATCAGAGAGCGTTGCTTGCTAAAGTAATAGCACAAGTGTTTCCAGATTTCGATAAGCTTGCATATCCGGATTGGGAGTCCATGTTTCGTGCGGTCAATTATCGAACAGACAAACGTTTTACTCTATGCTTGGATGAATTTCCGTATCTTGTGGAACAATCTCCAGATCTGCCGTCTGTTTTGCAGAAACTTGTTGATGAGAAGCAACTGAAGTATAATCTTGTGCTTTGTGGTTCTTCGCAAAACATGATGTATGGGCTGTTCCTTGATTCTACTGCGCCTCTATATGGTCGTGCTGATGAGATAATGAAGCTTGCACCGATACGTTTGACGTATATTCAGGAGGCTTTGAGTCTTGATGCGATGAATGCCATTGAAGAGTATTCCGTATGGAGCGGTGTACCACGCTATTGGGAACTAAGGGAAAACAGAAATTCGCTTGACGATGCATTGTGGCACAATATCCTTTCTGTAAATGGCACTCTTTACGAAGAACCTATAAAACTGTTTCAAGATGATGTTAAGGATATTGTCAAGACTTCGACAATAATGTCTTATATCGGTACTGGTGCCAATCGTCTTTCTGAGATTGCTGCACGATGTAATGAACCAGCAACAAATCTATCACGACCATTAAAGAAACTTATCGATCTCGGATTCTTGGAAAAAGATGTTCCGTTCGGGATTGATGAAAAGAATGCGAAAAAGAGCCTTTATAAGATAGCCGATCCGTTTATGGCATTCTACTATCAGTTTGTTGTCCCGAATCGTTCGTTCATTGAACTTGGGCGTCGTCTTCCCATAGAACAGGCTTTAAACGCCCATTTTTCGGAATATGTGAGTATGCAATGGGAAAAACTGTGCCGGGATGCTGTAACAGGTAATCTTGTCAATGGAGTAGTTTATGGTAGGGCAAAACGCTGGTGGGGTTCTGTTCTCAATGAGGATAAGAAGCCGGAACAAGTCGAGTTTGATGTGATGGCCGAATCACTTGATAAAAAGTATCTGTTGGTTGGCGAATGCAAATGGACAACTCAAGAGAATAGCAAACAGCTGACTACCGAACTTCTCCGTAAAGCTAATTTGTTGCCATTTGCCAAGAACTATTCCATCGTTCCGATACTGTTTCTTAAGAATGCTCCGAAAGAGGATATAGGGAATGCAATGCTTCCAGAAAATGTTGTCGAGTTAATGAGATAAAAAAATAACAAATTCGTGATTTGCAGATGTTGGATTTTAGAAATGAAAGAGCCGTGCGGTTATAATAATTTTATTAGTAATAATAATATTAGTAATAACAATATTTCATACCTTTGCACTTGAATAAGATTTGAAGATTATGGAGAACAAGCCTTTTATATTCGGCGTTGCCACATCGGGTGATAATTTTACCGACCGGGAGAAAGAAACAGAGCATCTGTTGATGAATTTCCGGTATGGTGTTAATACCGTACTGATTTCGCCTCGTCGTTGGGGTAAGACCTCGTTGGTGCAGAAAGTGTGTCGTTTGGCGCAATCCGACAAACTAAAAGTCGTATATCTCGATATTTTCTCGTGTCGCAGTGATAAGGATTTCTATGATGCATTTGCGGCTGCTGTCCTCAAACAAACATCTTCTAAATTGGATGAGTGGTTGGAAAATGCAAAATTATTTCTGTCTCGTATCAGCCCGAAAATCTCAATGGGCACAGATCCGATGACGGATTTCTCCATTTCACTTGATATGAACCCAAAGAGCAACGATGTGGATGAAATTTTGCAGCTTCCGGAAAAAATAGCGCAGAAGAAAGGCTGCAATATCGTTGTGTGTATCGACGAGTTCCAGCAGATTGCCGAGTTCAAGGATTCCAAGACATTTCAAAAACGCTTGCGTACTGTGTGGCAACTGCAAAAATCGGTATCCTATTGTCTGTTCGGCAGCAAGAAGCATTTGATGAATGAACTGTTCGAGAAAAAGAGTCTGCCATTCTATAAATTCGGCGATGCCATTTATTTACCGAAAATCGGAACATCGGATTGGGTAGGTTATATATGCAGTCGTTTTGAAGCTACGGGCAAGCAGATCTCAAGAGAGTTGGCCGAAAGAATATGTCAAATAGCGGATAACCACTCGTCTTATGTGCAGCAGTTGGCGTGGTTGGTATGGATTCATACGGATGGAACTGCTACCGAACAGGATTTTGAGGCGGCATATCAGGATATCATCGATCAGAATACCCCATTGTTCGAGAAGCAGACCGAAAGTCTTACTACCTATCAGATGAATTTTCTGCGAGCTGTCATAGACGGGGTTCATTGTGAATTTACCACACAAGAGGTTTTACAAAAATACCACCTCGGTTCATCCGCAAATGTAAGTATCGTGAAAAGAGCATTAGTCAAAAAGGAACTTATAGAGATTGAGAAACGACAAGTTGTCATTCCCGATCCGGTGATGAAAGTGTGGTTAAAAAGAGAGTTGGGAATATAATAGTCCCATACTAATAAGAAGCTGTTGCCGAAATACCCTCTTTTTCCAATAAAGCCACGATACGATCTAACTCTTCACGGGTAGCTTTCTGTAAATCGTGGTCGGGAGTTTCCCGGTCAATCGTGTATATCATTACCTGACGGGGAGCAATTTCCTTTACCGCTTCTATCCAAGGAAGCACATACTTGTCAGATGTATTATCCATGTCTTTTCCCTGATAGCCTCCTTTCAGGAACATCGTCTGCACGATACAGTTTCCTTTGAACTCTTTCATCTTTTCGATGATCTTCTTAACAGAATATTTTCCGTTAGGACGGTCCAACAGATGAATATATTCTTCATCCACCGTATCCAATTTCAGAATATTGTTATCTATCTTGTTCAGCGCTTCGAATACGGCAGGACGGTCGATAAAGGTAGAGTTGCTCAATACACTTACTTTCGCTTTTGGGAAATATTTGTCACGGAGCGCAAGCGTATCTTCTATGATTTCCGGGAAATGGGGATGTGCAGTCGGTTCACCGTTTCCGGCAAATGTCAACACATCGGGAGCGGGACCGTTCACCTGCATATCTTTCAGTTTCTCTTCGAGAGCCGCACGGACCTCTTCACGGGTAGGAAGAGATTTCTTCGTACGACGTTCGGCATTGAAACCACACTCGCAATAAATGCAGTCGAATGAACAAACCTTACCGTCATCCGGTAATAAATTGATTCCCAAAGAAACGCCCAAACGGCGGGAATGGATAGGGCCGAAGATGGGTGAAGGAAAAATAATAGTCATCTTTTTCTAATTTTATCATTTACAATTTACTACTTTATCAACTACTAATTCTTAGGTAATGCCACAAAATTAAACTGCTGACTTTGTTTACTGATTTCTCCAATTAGCTCCGCACAAAGATAGCCTAAAACTTGATACGCAGTTGCATCTGTACATCTGATTTTTTATTTCCATAGATTAAATCATTGCCGGAACCAATCTCATTCCGGTCCAAGTAAACGGTTTCTCCGAACTTGGTTATGAACAACCAATGTTTATTCAGTTCATATCTCAAACGGATACTACACCGGAATCCATGCCCTTGAAACGACGGGGTATAGAATGTATAAAGCAATCCTTTCTCGGATGCATATACGCGCGAATCATAACCGTCTGTAAAAAAGTAACTACCCTGGACGTCAGCAAACAATCTGGTCCAAGGTAGTTTGTAGGATATCATTTGTGTTATCTGATATCCTTTATTAGCAGCTTTGTCCTGAGAATGAAAGTGATTGTAATCTAAAGTTGTACGACTACTTAACACATCTCCCCAAAAATAGTTCAAACGGTAACGAAATTGATGATGAAAAATAGGAAGTGTCAGTACTCCTTTACTACCTGTCCAATCTCGTTCTTTTTGTTTATAGCGGTACTTCAAATACATGGATATATGGTTGCGTGGAGTGAAAGTAGCCTGAATCAATCCATCCGTTCCACGAGACGGCTTACTGACTCTATACTTTTTCCACGGGAAAGAGAATAAATCGAATGAAGCAAAGAATTTCCAATAAGCAAAAGGGGAAGTCTCCAAGCCGATATAACATCCTTGTTCGTTTTGAGTCATACTTCCTTCTCCAAAAGAGTGGGCAAACATAGCCCAATAGTTATAAGAATAAAACCGGTGTATCAACATAATTTGAGTGTTTTGAACCGGTGAATATTGCAGACGGTTCAAAGAAGCCCAACCTTGTTTTCCGATTGCTGTTTCTCCCTGAAAAGAAAAACGACGCCAACGATAAGCATAATCCACTCCCAGATTATAAAAGTTATTTCCATATAGATTGTATTTGGAATAGCCTGTTAATTCCGGTTCGTATGTTCGGTTGAAAAGATAGTAAATACCGGTAATACCCAACCGGATACGGTTATGTTGATAACTCACATTGCCACCTGTCAATTGCATAATAAACAGGTTCTTTTTATCTGCTTCTTTTTGACTCCTGTGCAGTCCGGTTTTGTAGATAGAGGTGATGGATCCATCAGTGATTACTCCATCTAACGAACGGTATGAATAGAAACCGGAAATATTCCAATCTTTAGATAAGGCAACAGTGGCAGCCACTCCTTGAAAATAATTGTATTCGTCAGTTGAAGAGTGTTTCTTTATCCCGCTGCTACGACTGTTGAAAGAAGAAGCATAAATTGTCTTTCCCATCAGATAATCCGTACTAATCACCAGTCCCTGACCGAAACTGAGGCGATAGTTGCCAACAGCTAACGCTTTTAACCGTCCGCAGTTTTTCAACAGTAGATAAAAGGAATAATAATCGTAGCCATAGCGATTGTGTAAAGCTCCCAAAGGTTCTCCGGCATCTTTTTCAGCAACGACTCCTGCGTAAAGTCGGTCACTATACCGGAAACTGTATTTCACAGAGTTATAAACAGAAGGTCCTAAATAAGTATGTTCATAACCTTTCCGCTTATAAAAAGGTATATCAAAGCGAGTTAATATTTCATTCTTTCCATACTTTGCTGCGTTTTTCAACATAGTTTTCCACTGAAAAGAAGATTCATTGTTAATAGCTTTTATACAAACGAAAGGTAGTAAATACTGAATTGTTTGCTTGTCCATCTCTTCTACTAATTGAAGTTCATAGGTAGTTTTCATCTGTCCGTTTATATAGATGTAAGCCAACAGATGTTCAATCTGAATATTACTCAAGAAAGGAAACTGTTCAAGTTGTTCACGGGTAGCAGTATTCAAATTAATAGGTTCTTGCAGACGATTGGAAAGTTCTTCCAATTCATTTTCCCAATTCAAGGCATTAACAGAGTTATTAACAGATAAATCTTCAAGAATATCTTCTAAAAGACTTTCAGAGGGGTTTTGAGCACTACAAGCAGGAATTATTAACAGGCTGTTTATAATACTTATCAACCATAAAAGTTGAATAGTTTTCATCCATAAAATGTTTTATTCTTCCTGCTTTTCCGCAGATAAGACTACAAAGATACTTTAAATAGGTTAACATCAAAGAGAAATGCCTGAATAATAAAATTTTAATTCTATTTTTGTATCGTGAAAGGAAAGCTTAACATAGTAGTAATGACACTGTTTGCTATTGTTTACTGTTCATCGTATTCGAAGGCACAGGAAAAACAAAGCATCAATGGATATTTGGTACCGATGTGTATCTACAACGGAGATACGATCCCATCTATCCAGTTGCCGACTGTGTATATCTTTAAACCTCTAAAATTCAAAAATGCAAAAGAACGCCAGGAATATTACCGGTTGATTCGCAACGTGAAGAAAGTATATCCTATCTCCAAGGAAATTAGACAGGCTATTATTGAAACTTATGAATATCTTCAGACATTACCCAATGAGAAAGCTCGCCAAAAACATATCAAACGGGTTGAAAAAGGCTTGAAAGATCAATATACTCCCCGAATGAAGAAACTCTCTTTTACACAAGGGAAACTGTTGATTAAATTAATAGACCGCCAAAGCAATTCTACGAGCTATGAACTGGTGAAAGCATTTATGGGATCTTTCAAAGCAGGGTTTTATCAAGCCTTTGCTGCACTGTTCGGTGCCAGCCTCAAAAAAGAATATGATCCACAAGGTGAGGACAAACTAACGGAACGGGTGGTGTTGATGGTGGAAAGCGGACAAATCTAAATACAAGAGATATAGATGTTACTCGCAGGAACTATATGTCCAACGTGCAGCGTATATATACCCTATAAATAGCATCTTATATATCCTGCTCCTGCTGCTAACGTAGCTTTTTGAACAAATCCCAAATTACAATACCGGTAGTTACGGAAACATTCAATGAATGTTTCGTTCCATATTGAGGAATCTCTATGCAGCCATCCGAATGGTCAATAACCTCCTGCTGTACCCCTTTCACTTCATTTCCCATTACAATAGCGTATTTCTTATTCTTATCCAGTTCAAGTTCGTCCAGCATGATGCTTCCTTCCGCCTGTTCTACAGAATAAACGATGTATCCCTCTTTTCGGAGATTATCAACAGCATCAACAGCGTTATTAACATACTTCCAGTCGACAGTAAACTCTGCACCCAACGCAGTCTTATGCATTTCAGGGTGTGGCGGAGTAGCCGTTATGCCACACAGATAGATACATTCGATACGGAAGGCGTCCGAAGTGCGAAATACAGAACCTATATTGTGCAAACTACGAATATTGTCCAACACTACTACTAAAGAGAGTTTTTCAGCCTGTTTGAACTCTTCGGCACTGATACGGTTCAGCTCTGTTATTTTCAGTTTACGCATACCTCTTTTCTTTTATTATATTCTTTGTATGCAAAGGTAATCCTTTTCAGTTAACAAGGTGTTGATAACGGTTTAAAACCTGTCAAAACTATCGGCAAAGATTTTGAAAAATAATTCTTGTATTATTCAAAAGAAAATATAAGAGCACTCCGTTATGAACATTTCAAAAAAAACAATTAAAACTTTCCATGCAAACATAAACATATTTTTCAGTACTTATCTGCCCGTTTATATCCATAAAGTTTTTAACTTTGCACTTTATCAACAGGGAGTTAATAGTAAACTTCCATTTGATGGCATTTAACAATGCTTTCATTGATAATGAAGCAAGTAAGATAATATATCTTGTCCTGTAGACCAGTTCATAACATATTCATAAAACAGAAGTATGAACTAATAACTTATCCGACAAGAAAAATCGTATTTATTTGCTAACATTATTAACAGGCTATCATCACTAACAGAGGATTTTTAAAAAAGAAAGAAATAAGAATATTATTATGAATGAACTCATAAAGGCTATTAACGAGCTGAAGAAAGAAAAGAATGCAATCATTCTGGGTCACTATTACCAGAAGGGCGAAATACAAGACATTGCCGATTACGTTGGCGACAGTTTGGCATTGGCTCAATGGGCAGCCAAGACAGAAGCGGATATTATTGTGATGTGTGGCGTTCATTTTATGGGGGAAACGGCAAAGGTGCTTTGTCCGGACAAGAAAGTGCTGGTGCCCGACATAGAAGCGGGCTGTTCGTTGGCGGACAGTTGTCCGGCGGATAAGTTTGCGCAGTTTGTCAAAGAGCATCCGGGGCACACTGTTATTTCGTACGTCAATACGACGGCTGCGGTGAAAGCGGTGACAGATGTGGTGGTAACTTCCACCAATGCGAAGCAGATTGTGGAAAGCTTTCCCAAAGATGAGAAAATAATCTTTGGTCCGGACAGAAATTTGGGTAATTATATCAACTCGGTTACGAACAGGAATATGCTTCTGTGGGACGGAGCTTGTCACGTGCACGAACAGTTCTCGGTTGAAAAGATTGTGGAACTGAAAGCGCAGTATCCGAAAGCGTTGGTATTGGCTCACCCCGAGTGTAAGAGTGTGGTATTGAAACTGGCTGACGTAGTAGGTTCTACGGCTGCTTTGCTGAAGTATGCCGTGAGCCATCCCGAGAACACCTATATTGTGGCTACCGAATCGGGAATCTTGCATGAGATGCAAAAGAAGTGTCCGCAGACAACGTTTATCCCTGCTCCTCCGAATGATAGTACATGCGGATGTAACGAATGTAGTTTTATGCGGTTGAATACACTGGAGAAGCTTTATGAGTGTCTGAAGAACGAGTCGCCGGAAATTACGGTAGATCCGGAAATAGCAAAGAAGGCAGTTAAACCGATTCAACGGATGTTGGAGATTTCGGAGAAATTGGGATTATAAGATTCTTCTGAAACGTTTTCATTGTATTTGCAAAGCGAGGCTGTCTAACAGGTCTCAGTAATAAAAAGTCACCCCTGTCAAAGTATATTTTGGCAGGGGTAAAATCGTTAAAATAGGACTTGTTAGACAGCCTCCTATCTATCACCTGTCACTATCACGTATCTCAAAACGATATCGGGATATTTCACATAATATATCTCGAATGGATCATAGATGATTCTATAATATACATAATTTGTCCACATACAATTTGTGCAGTTATTCAGGAAGATTTTTATATTTAAATATATGTATAGCTCTTAATTTTGCGTTAATAAATTATTTGTTAAATCTTATATGCATGAAAATAATCGGCTTTTAATCAGTTTCCTTTCAGGTTAGAAAGGTGTTACTTGTCTTTTTATTATTTAACACGTATACTTATTAACCATTAAAATTGCAAACGTATGAGAAAAAAGAGAGTCATTTCTATGAAGATTCCTTGTAGGATATGGCTATTGGCTGCGACATTGTCTATAGGACAGACAGCTTTTTCATTGGGAGTAGAATCCGTTCCTATGAATGAGGAATTGGCACAACAGCGAAAAGTCATTGAAGTTTCAGGTACGGTTACTGACAGTTCAGGACCCGTTATTGGAGCGACTGTTGCTGTGAAAGGTACGAGTACGGGAGTAATTACCGATATAGACGGTAATTTTAAGTTAAAAGTTCCGGTAGGAGCTACTATAACAGTTTCTTATATTGGATATCAAAGCAAAGAAATCCAATATAAAGGAGAAAGAAATCTGAAAATCCAATTGAATGAAAATGTGCAGGAACTTCAGGAAGTACAGGTGATTGCGTACGGTTCTCAGAAAAAAGTAACTGTTACCGGTGCTCTTTCTTCTATTAATAATGAAGAATTGTTGAAATCACCGGTTGCGAGTATGGCGAATGCACTGACCGGTAAGGTTACCGGTCTCGCCAGTGTACAGTCCAGTGGTCAGCCGGGTGCCGATGATGCTACGTTGTATGTACGTGGTGTCGGTTCATTAAGTACTGATTTGTCACAACCGTTAATGTTAGTTGACGGTGTGGAACGTTCATTCTTCCAGTTAGACCCGAATGAAGTGGAAAGTATCACTGTTTTGAAAGATGCTTCCGCTACAGCCGTATTTGGTGTACGTGGTGCCAATGGTGTTATTTTGGTCACTACCAAACGTGGTACACAAGGAAAGGCAAAGGTGAACTTCTCCACTACTTTTGCTTGGCAGATGCCGTCGCGTGTACCTGAATTTGCCGGCAGTTACGATTATGCCACTGCTTACAACAATGCTCAGTTACACGATGGAGTGGCAGAGTCTCAGTTGGCATTTTCACCGGAGATTGTGGAGAAGTTCCGCACCAATAGCGATCCCTTGGTATATCCGAGTACTAATTGGACAGATATGTTGATAAAGAACTCTGCTTTGCAGACACAACATAACTTTAATATATCAGGAGGTTCGGAACGAGTGAAATATTTTGCATCGTTGGGTGTATTTACGCAGAATGGTCTGTTCAACACGTTCGAAGAAAACGGTAATGATAAAGGATTTAAATACAATCGTTATAACTATCGTATTAACATGGATGTGGATGTCACTAAAACAACTTCCATGCAAGTGAATTTGGGAGGATATTTGAACGACAAGCAGGAACCTAACTATAATAATGGTACGTATACAAATCTTGCATATCTCTTCCGCGATGTTTACACGGCCGTTCCGTTTGCAGGTGCCGGAGTTGTGGACGGAAAATGGGTAATTTCCGATCAGGATCTTTTCTCGGTAGGTAATTATGCGGACGGATTGAATGTATATTATGGTAAAGGGTATAATAACCGGACACAAAATACTTTGAATTTCGACTTTAAGTTAGAGCAAAAGCTTGACTTTCTGACTAAAGGTTTGAAAGCTCATGTGAAAGGTGCTTACAACAGTGGAGTTACTATCACCAAACGTCGTGAAGGGCGTGCCAACCGATATGAGGCGGTATATGATACCGATGGTAAGTTGATTTACAGAAAGACACAGGATTATCAAAAATTGGATTATAAGGAGTCTACAGGGCAATCCAGAAACTGGTATCTCGAGGCAGCTTTGAATTACAAACGTGATTTTGGTCATCATCACGTTTCAGCATTAGCTATGTATAATCAGTCGATGACTTATTATCCTTTTGAAGGAAAAAGTCCAAGTGAATTTATTGGCATTCCGAGAAGTTATGTTGGTTTGGTAGGTCGTGCTACGTATGATTACAAAACCAGATACTTGTTGGATGTAAGTGTTGGCTATAACGGTTCGGAAAACTTTGCTGAGGGGCAACGCTTTGGTTTGTTCCCTGCCGGTTCTCTCGGTTGGATTATTTCGGAAGAAAAATTCTTTCAGCCGGTTAAAAAGTTTGTTACTTATTTGAAATTCCGTGGTTCTTATGGTATTGTGGGTAATGACCGTGTGAGTGATTATTCCCGTTTTCTTTATTTACCTGATAAATATTTGGTTAGTTCAGGTAATTATAGCTTCGGTACTAATACGTCAACTCTTATTGCAGGTGCTACGGAATCTAAGAAAGGTAATCCGAAAGTAACATGGGAAACATCGGAAAAGCAAAACTATGGTATTGACGCTAAATTCCTGAAGGACCGTCTGAGTGTTAATTTCGACTACTTTATCGAGCATCGTAAGAATATCCTTAAATCTCGTACGATATCTCCCGGATACCTTGCTGTCAGTCTTCCTATTGCCAATATTGGTAAGGTAGATAATAAAGGATACGAAATCAACGTGAAATGGGACGATCGTATCAATGAAGTACGTTATTATGTAGGAGCCAATCTGTCGTATGCCAAGAATAAAGTTGTATTCATTGACGAAATCCGCTATCCTTATGAATGGATGCAGACTGAGGGTAAGCCGGTAGGACAGCAGTTCGGTTACGTATTCGACGGGTATTTTACGGAAGAAGAAGCAGCCAATTATGAAAGTCTGAAAGGCAAGGAAGGTGGCATTGCCGATCAAGGATCCGGTTACATACCTCTTGCCGGTGATGTAAAATATAAGGATTTGAACGATGATGGACGAATTGACGAGAAAGATGTTCGTGACATCGGTTATCCTAAATATCCTTTATATACAGCAGGTGTGAATATGGGCCTTTCATGGAAAGGATTTGATTTTAGCATGACGTGGGCAGGAGCATTCAAAACTTCGCGTTTGCTGAGTTCAATGTATCGTATTCCTTATGGAGAGAGCAACAACTCAGCTATTATGAAATATATGATTGAAGATGCTTGGACGCCGGAAAAAGGAGATGCAGCAAAAGCACCGGCACTCTCGTTTAGAAGTAAGTCTCATAATTACCAGGATTCAGACCTTTGGCTGAGAGATGCTTCTTACGTTCGTTTGAAGAATATAGAACTGGGATATTCATTCCCAAGTGCTTTACTGAAGAAAGCACATATCGGTTCACTTCGTATATTCCTGTCCGGATACAATTTGTTGACGTTCGACAATTTCAAGGTATCCGATCCGGAAAGTGATCCGAGCGGAAGTACTTATCCATTGATTAAAGTGGTGAATGTGGGATTAAAAGTTGGTTTCTAATTAATTAGTTAAAGTCATGAAATCATTGAGAAAACTATTATATACTATCCTTTTGACGGGAAGTTTGTTTGCAACTGTTTCTTGTGAAGATTTGGCGTTCGGTGACAAATTTTTGCAAAAACCGCCAAGTTCGGATGTAACTATTGATACTATATTTTCTTCGGCAGAATATGCACGGCGTATCTTGTTGAAGAGTTATCAGTCGCTTCCGTATGGAATGGAAACTTCCGGTTACTGGACACAAATGTGGCTTGGAACTTTGGAAGGTCTAACGGATTTAAACTATGATAATGTGGGATATTCAGGTGTAATGAAAGTATATTATAGTGGTAACTATAATGCTTCTACCGAGGATACCCCTAGAGGTAAGTATATGGCGACAAAAATTCGTTTCAACAACGATGAAAGTGGTATGTGGGGAGCCATTCGTCATGCATGGCTGTTTTGTGAGAATGTAGACCGTGTACCGGATATGGACGCTGCGGAAAAATCACGGTTGAAAGCAGAAGCTAAGATGATTGTTGCCGTTTACTATTCTCACATGTTGCGTCATTATGGCGGTTTGCCGATTGTGGATCATGCTATTGATCCTGAAGATACTAATCTGCCGGGGCGTGCTACACTACAGGCTACCGTGGATTTTATCATTGGTTTGTTGAACGACGCCATCAATTGTCCTGAATTTCCATGGAGAATCTCTGAAGAAGATTTAGGTAATTGGGATGGACGTATGTGTAAGGCGGGTGCTATGGCGCTGAAAGCACGAGTACTTTTATTTGTTGCCAGTCCGTTGTTCAATAACGATACTCCTTATTGTCAGGGAGAGGCTTCTTCGCAGTTGATGACATGGTTGGGCGGTTATAGCAAAGAGCGTTGGAAACTTGCCATTGACGCTTGCGAAGAGTTTTTCACAGCTCTCAATGCGAATGGTTATTATAAAATGGTGGAAGTAGGAGATGAGGGCACGAATAGTTTCGGTGAAGCATTTACGAGTGGTTATTTTGATCGTGGAACCACTGAGACACTTATTTCTGTCAGAAGAAATATTTATAGCCAGAAAAATAATTCCATATTGAGTAATTCTATTCGTTGGGGAGGTTATTGTCCTACATTGGAATATTTCAATATGTTCCAAATGGAAGACGGTACGGATTTTGATTGGGAAAATCCTGTACATGCCAAGAATCCGTTTATCAATCGTGATCCGCGTTTGTATGAGACTTTTATTTTGGATGGTCAACCATTTAATGGAGGTGTTGCAGGCCTGACGGAACCTAAAGGAGAAGATTATCCGGCAGGAAAAGACTGGAAGGTTGGAATGATACATCAGTTGTCTACTGCCACAGGACTTGTCTGCCGCAAGTGGGGGTTAGACCGTAATAGTGCATGGTCAAATCGTCCTATCCAGTGGCCTTTCCTTCGTCTGCCGGAGATATACCTGAGTTATGCAGAAGCATTGAATGAATATAATAACGGTCCTGATTCGAAAGCATACAATGCTGTAGACAAAGTACGTGCCCGTGTCGGTATGCCGGGACTTAAAAAAGGAATGAGCCGTGATGATTTCCGCGAAGCTTTGTTGCGTGAACGAGCTTGTGAGTTTGGTTATGAAGAGGTTCGTTTCTTTGACCTGATCCGTTGGAAGAAGTACAATGTATTCGAACAAAAACTTCATGGTTTGCATGTGTACAAACACAAAGATACGGGTGAATATTTGTTGGAACCGTTTGATTTGACTAAGTATCCGCGTACTTGGTGGACCGGTGGTTTTGCCCCAAAATGGTGTTCTGAGTGCATTCCCTTCTAAAGAAGTCAATAAAGGATACGGTCTTGTACAAAATCCGGGTTGGGAATAATTAAACAATGGTATTAATAGAAAATAGAAATAACAATATACTCATGAAAAAAAGTATCAAGTTATTAGTAGCGTGTATGTTGTGTTCACCGACAGCCATTATGGCTCAAGAACAGGACAGTTTGTTTGCACGCAAAAGTAAAGTGGCTATAGAGTATGGACGTGGCATTTCTTTCGATTTGAAAGAATCGACTACGGCAACTGCGGTAGCCAATGAGGAAGAACTTTCGCACAAAAAGAGTATCAATAACTCTAATATGCTTTATGGGTTGATTCCCGGACTTCAAGTGTTGCAAAATGCCGATAATGCCTGGAATGATGCTGCGACATTGAGAGTACGCGGATATGGAACCAGCAGTTCTACTACTCCGTTGGTATTGGTAGACGGTTTCGAGCGCTCACTCGATCAGATAAGTGCCGATGAAATAGAGTCTGTCACTGTTCTTAAAGATGCGGCTTCTACGGCTCTCTACGGGATGAAAGGTGCTAACGGTGTTATTTTGGTGAAAACGAAGCGTGGAAAGATGGGCAAACCGGAGATTAATTTCTCTTACCAGTTTAATATGGCTACACCGCAACGTTTGCCGGAATTTGTTGACGGATACACCTATGCGGAAGCGTTAAATGAAGGATTGACCAATGACGGATTGTCGGCACGTTACTCTGCTGAAGAATTGGAAGCCTTCAGAACTCAAAGTAATCCGGATGTATATCCGAATGTAGACTGGTGGGGCGAGGCATTGCGCGATCATAGTTACGGAAACAATGTGACCTTCTCGGCTAGAGGTGGTGGAAATTTTGTGCGCTATTTCACTCAGTTGAATTATCTGAATGATAATGGTATCTTGAAACCGACAAGCGATAATGACGGTTACTCCACCCAGTTTAAATATTCAAAACTGAACATTCGTACTAATTTGGATATCACCGTCAGCCCTACAACTACCGTGCAACTGAATTTGTTTGGGAACTTCTCCGAACACAATCGTCCGGGAGAAACTACATCGGATATTTTCAGTGCGTTGTATCAAGTGCCTTCAGGAGCATTTCCTGTTAAAACTTCCCGTAACACATGGGGAGGAACTACTGTATATTCTAATAATCCGATTGCAAGTATTTCCGGCACAGGTTATGCGCGTTCTCAAACCCGTAATATGTATGCAGACATGAAATTGAATCAGGATTTGAGTGCTTTTGTGAAGGGATTATCGATTGGTTTTCAAGTAGGATTGGACAACAGTGCTTCTTATTGGGATAACAATATCATGAAATTCGGATATGAACAGGCTACAATAGATGGGGAAACCGGAGAAACTGTTTATAACACTTTGCGTAATGAAAGTTCTCTTTCGTTCAGTAAGAGTGTCGGATCTTCGATCAATCATTTCAATTTCGGGGCGTATGCCAACTATGCTAAAGATTGGAATAAACACAGTCTGGTTGCAACTTTGCAATACAATATGGATAAAACAAATGCCAAGGGACAGAATAAATCGAAAGCATTTATGGATGTAGTGGCACAAGCTCACTATGTTTATGACCATCGTTATGTGCTGGATGCATCTTTATCCGGTTCCGCTGCCAGCATTTTGGAACCGGGCCATAGATGGGGAATCTTTCCGTCAGTGGGTGCCGCATGGATTATGTCAGAAGAGACTGCTTTGAAGAGCGACTGGTTGAACCTGTTGAAACTTCGTGCATCTTATGGTATTGCCGGACGTGCTGATTACGATACCGATCTTTATCTCGATGTGTACGGAACCGGAGGAAGTTATTTATTTGGAAAAAATCCGGCGAGCATCAATGGTATGAAAATCACTCAACTGGGGATTACCGACATGACTTACGAAAAGTCACATAAATTGAATGTAGGATTTGATTTTATGGCTTTCAACAAATTATCTGTTGCCATTGACGGTTTTTACGATCACCGCACGGATATTTTAGTAAGTGGGGATAATGCCGTATCCTCTATATTTGGCTTGACAGCTCCTAAAATAAATAATGGAGTTGTGAATAGTTATGGAGTAGAAACAAGTGTACGCTGGGCGGATAAAATCGGTGATTTTAATTATCAAATTGGTGGTATGCTCACTTTCAACCGTAACAAGATTATTAATCAGAACGAAGAATATCGTCCTCATGATTACTTGAAACGTACAGGTAAGCGTTTAGGACAGTTCTTTGGTTATGAAGTGGAAGGCATTTATCAGAATCAGGATGAAATTGACAACCGTGGTGTTAAACAGAATCTGTCAGATGTTCGTCCGGGTGATTTGAAATATAAAGACCAGAATAATGATGGGGTGATTGATACGTATGACCAGGTAGCTTTGGGATATAGTGTTATGCCGGAAATTTATTACTCATTCGACTTGAATCTGGAATACAAAGGATTCGGTATCTACGCCTTGTTCCAGGGAACGGGAAATCAGAGTCGTCTTTTGAATACTTCAAGTGTGTATTGGCCTTTGATTGGTAATAGTACTATCTCTACCGAATATTATAATAATCGGTGGACTCCGGATACTCCGAACGCTAAATACCCGCGTCTGACTTCAGAAGGTTCTGCCAATAACTATGTGACCAACTCCTTGTGGCTGGGCGATGCATCTTATATGAAGTTGCGTACACTGGAACTTTATTATAATTTCTCACAGGAAATGATGAAGAAGAGTAAATTCATCAAGAGTGCCAAAGTCTTTGCACGTGGTCATGATCTCTTCTGTATAGATAAGATTAAAGTATTGGATCCTGAAAACATCGGAACAAATCATCCGACCATGACTCAGTATACTTTGGGTGTTAACTTATCATTCTAAAAAGTAAAATGAACATGAAGTATTTTAAAATCAAACATATAGCCTTGTTGCTTGCGGTTGCATCCGCTCCTCTGTATACAGCTTGTGATTTTATGGATTGCAGTGAAACAGATTACTATTCAAAGCAACAAATTCTGGATAACATGGAACGTGTGGAACAATTGGCTACACAGGTATATAGTTATTTGCCACATGACTTCTGCAATACATCGGGAGCTATGCAGGATGCTGCTACGGACGATGCTGTCCATATTTACGAATCATCTGCCATCCAACGGTTTGTCAATGGTACGTGGTCGGCCAATTATACTGTCGATGATGTGTTCGGCACTTACTACAATGCCATCCATGATGCTAATTTTTATCTCGAAAACTGTGTAGGACTGACATTTGACGAGTGGAAGTATTCTGATGGTTTTGAAAATGATTTTAAGAGTTATCAGAATTATGAGCATGAAGTGCGCTTTTTGCGTGCATTTTATTATTTTGAATTGGTAAAACGTTATCAGAATATACCTTTGATAACCAAAACGCTGACTCAGGAAGAAGCCAATGAAGCGGAACCTGTAGATGCAGCTACCATTTTGAACTTCATCATCAGTGAATGTACTGATTTGGCGAATGGTAAATTGCCGGTAAATTACAATAATATGCCTGGTGGAACAGGTAATTTGCAACGCGCTACCAAAGGTATGGCCCTTGCATTGAAGTCTCGCGCTTCTCTGTATCTTGCCAGTCCTTTGTATTCTGCTGATGATACGCAGAAGTGGAAGAATGCCGCTCAGGCAGCCTATGACCTTATCAACGAGGCAGCTACCTTAGGGTATGGCTTGGATTCCAAATATTCCAATCTGTTTGGTGCCACTAATAACCAAAGTAAAGAAGTTATCATGTGTCGTCCTACAGGTGCAAGCACAAATTTTGAATCTGCCAATTTCCCGATGGGGGTTACTAATGGTTCTACTACAACTTGTCCTACGGAAAACTTGGTAAGTGCTTATGAAATGAAAACCGGTGAAGATTTTAGCTGGGATGATCCGGAAATGGCAAAAAATCCGTATGCAAATCGTGACCCGCGTTTGGGAATGACAGTTGTGTATAATGGTATGGCATGGCCTAAAACGACTCCGGTAGAGGTGTTTGAAGGAGGTAAGAACGGTCAACCTATAAAAAATGCCACAACTACCGGATATTACTTAAGAAAATATGTGAATAACAATGTCACTTTCGAACCGGGTGAAACTACTACGAGCCAACAGCATAACTGGATTTTATTCCGTTATGCGGAAATCCTGTTAAACTATGCAGAAGCGATGGTGAATGCCTATGGTGACCCAGATGAAAAAGGCCCCTATAGTTTGAGTGCCCGCGAAGCTGTCAATCAGGTACGTGATCGTGGAGATGTGAAGATGCCGGCTTATCCTGTCATGAGTAAAGATGATTTCTTGAAACGATTGAAAAACGAACGTCGGGTGGAATTTGCATTTGAAGGACAACGCTTCTGGGATCTCCGCCGTTGGAAAGAATTAGATGATATGCAGAATATTTATAAAGTGAAAGTAATCAAGCAAGCCGACGGAACGATTCGATATACCAAAGAAAAGCTTGCCACTTATACTATTCAGGATAAGATGTATTTCTATCCGATTGCGAACACTGAACTTTTCAAGAACCATAAGTTGGTACAGAACACAGGTTGGTAAACTCGGAATGAGGCAAACAATATTGTAAAGATGGGGGGATGTTAAAATAGGTTTCTGATAGTATCTTTTTGACATGCCCCCATTCTGTTTAAAGTAATGAATTCTGATATTAATTAAAATGTAAAGTGAATGATGAGATGTAGGCATATTGTATTTTTCATTGTATTATACGGGCTTTGTATAACCTGCTCGAGTGATGGACCTACTGATGATTCTAAAAGGGGAGAGGATGGAAAAGAAGAACCCCTTTCCGATAAGGGAATCTTATTTGCTGACTTCGAGACATATAGTACCACTCCCTATTTCTTCCGGTATGGCAACTCGGGTGGTAGTAAAATGAACAATTATTATCCGCGTTGGATTTACTCTCATGTGGTAACAGACAATCCGGTAAAGAACGAAGAAAATCCATCATCTAAAGTATTGGAATATACTTCAATGGAAGCTCGGAACTATGGATTGAAATTTCGTTTTTCTAAAGCGGCAGACATCAATGACGTAAGAGGTATTCGCTTAAAAATCTACCAACCCGCCAATGTAATAGAAAAAGAAACTTGGAAAGGTACCTCTAAAGCTACTTCCCAACAATTAGGTGTGAAACTGATAGGAAGATTTAATTCTGTAAATGATTACAAACAGGAAGAAGGGATTTTGTTAACCAATTCATTGGTCGATTTCAAAGAAGAAGGAGTATGGAAAACATATACGTTTACTTTCAGTAAAAGTGAATACGGTGTTGCCGCTATACAGATGAAGAATGGCATAGCGGGTATGGTTATTCTACCTACGTATGGTTCGGGAGTCACTTTGACTGAAGAGAACAAATATAAATGTTATATAGATGATATTGAAATTTTAGAATAGCGGAAGGAGAGTAAAAAGATGAAAAATAAATGGTTCTTACTATATATATTACTATGGGGAATATCTTGTGTAAATGCACAAACTTCGGACGTGGATAAAATGTTTCCGAACGCTGTGCTCACGCGTGAAAGCTATGATAAAGTAAAAGTGGCATTGGAGAAGGGCGATAATACTACTTTCCCGAAGAATTGGTATATCAAACAGATAGAAACTCCGGCAAAGAATATTGTAGAGAGCGGTCGGAAAACCACTCCTGTTAAATCTATTGACGAAAATCCGGATAAGGTAGACATCAGTAAGGAAATGAAATCCATTCATCAGCTATGTCTTGCGTATGCTTTTACACAAGATAAGGTCTATCTGAATAAAGCGGTCGAATATCTGAAAGCATGGTCTGAAATCAATGTTGCTTTGTCGAAAAGAAATATTCATGAAGAATCATATAATATTGCCGTGGAAGGCTATTCGTTGATTCGTAAGGTTATCGGCCAGTCCGACCGGGAACTGATTGATACCTGGATACGTAAGAGGGCAGAGGTGTTTGTTAAAGACAATGATTTGAGGGTCAATAACTGGGGGACTTGTCTGTTGTATCAGTTCTATCTGTTTGGCACGGTATTGGAAGACGAAGCAATAGTTGATAAATTCCGTTCTTCGTATGACAATTGGGTGAAAGGTAATCTGTTCCCTAATGGGACAACGACAGATTTGCTCGGTCGTGACGCTTTTGCTTATCATGCCTATGATTTGCTGTTTTTCGCGCGCATTTGTCATCTGAAAGCAATGCATGAAGGTTATGCTGCTGCTGAAGTCTTTTATAGGAAAGATATACATTGGGGAGCTTCTATCCGGAATAGTGTAGTTTTCTGGAAACCATTTCTGTTGGATCCTAAAAAATATACTCACATTGAATTTGTAGGAACAGAATATGAACCGGATAAAAAACGTTCGGATTACAACAAGACTTACAATCCGTCGGGAACCTTATATGTAATTGATGAATTGTATGAAATAGATAAGGAACTTAAAGAGGTATTAGATCATTATAAACGTAATCCGGATATTTCTTTGAAATTGGGATTAAGCTCTTTACGTTGGTATTGATGGTTGCATAAAAAAAGTTTTATATGAAAAGAATCTCTATAGTAATTGTTCTTTTGACAGTTATAATTAATTATTCTACGGCTGCTACCGGAGATAATCTGAACTGGTTCAAAGATGCGAAATTTGGTTTATTTATACATTGGGGATTATATTCTCAGACAGCGGGTGAATGGAAAGGTCATCCAACCGAAGGTGGTGAACATTTTATGCTTTATGAGCGTATTCCATTAAAAGAATATGCAGCAATAGCCAAAGATTTTAATCCGCTAAAGTTTGATGCGAAGAAATGGGTACAGGCTGCCAAGCACGCAGGGATGAAATATCTGGTATATACGACTAAACATCATGACGGATTTGCCATGTATAATTCAGCTTGTAGTGATTATAATATAGTGAGATGTACTCCTTTTGGCAAAGATCCTTTGAAGGAATTGGCGGAAGCTTGCAAAAAGGAGGGAATCAAACTGGGACTTTATTATTCATTGGGGCGTGATTGGGAAGACCCGGATGTACCTACTAACTGGCCTGTAAAAGCAGGTCGCAGCAATACTTGGGATTATCCGGATGAAGATAGTAAACAGTTACCGGCTTATATTGAACGTAAAGTGAAACCACAGTTAAAGGAATTGCTTACTAATTACGGTGAAATAGCGGTTGTCTGGTTCGATACGCCCGAGTTGGTTACCAAACAACAGAGTAAGGAGTTGCGTGACTTGATTCATTCGTTACAGCCGGGGTGTTTAATCAATGGTCGTATTGGAAACGGGTTAGGGGATTATTCCATTATTGAACAGAAGCTTTCCAACGGTATAAATAACAAACCCTGGGAAGCTTGTCTGACGATGGGTAAGAACTGGGGATACAATCGTTATGATACTGTCTATAAGAAGCCGGATGTATTAATCAGAAACTTTGTAGACATTGTCAGCAAAGGAGGAAATTTATTGCTGAATGTGGGACCGGACCAACTCGGATGTTTTCCGGAGCAAACGGATGTCATATTGAATACTTTTCATAAATGGATGGAAAATAACGGTGAGGCTATCTATGGGACAACTCCTTGGCGTGTCTTTGGAGAAAATTTTACGGTAAATAGAGCTGAAGAGTCGGAGCAGAAGCCTTTTCATGATGCAGTATATGATGGAACTCCTAAGGATATTGTACCTGATGTTCGTTTCACCATGAAAGATAAAAATGTATATATTATTATACGTCATGTTACCACTACTTCTTACACATTACATTCATTTTCTTCGGGAGTTGACAAAATCAAAAAAGTTACATTATTGGAAAATCATAAGAAAGTAAATTGGAAATTGGATGATGATGGGTTGAAAATCAGTAATATACGTCGTTCAGCTAAAGACTCTTTTCCTGTTTATGTATTAAAAGTAGAATATTTCTGATACATTCATCTATAAAATGTTGTTTATGTTTGGTATTTTTGCGAATATTGCAGATGATTAATCTGGAATTAACAGAAAAGCACCAAATGAAAAATAATATGAAGTTACGGCATTTATTACTGTTGTTTATTTCTTTTTTCTCTATTTCGCCATTATATGCTGAATATTTTAAACATATAGGTTTGTCGGAAGGGCTTGCTCAACCTTCTGTAATGGCTATTTATCAGGATAGGTTAGGTAGAATGTGGTTCGGGACGAAGGAAGGGATAAGTCAATATGATGGAAACCGTGTAAAAGTATTCAAAGGATGGATAAAATCTGTAGGTGAAGAATCGCCTGTATGGTTGGGAAATGAAGTTTCGTTTATCGTTGGTGATAGTTTGGATAATATCTATTTTTTGATTGATAAGAATTTAATTAGATATGACATACAGACAGAGAAATTCACCCGACTTACGAATGAAGGTATTATCACTGCGCTCGCTTCTTCCGATGGACAGGTGTGGTATATGAAACACGATTCTTTATTTTGCCTGGAAGCAGATAAAGAACCTGTTTTTGTATTGAAAACGAATATTACTTCACGTATTTGCTGCCTCACTATGATGGATGATGAGATTGGTATCGGAACATATAACGGAGTTTATCTGATCGACCGCCGTTCTTATCGACAGAAACAACTATTGGAAGGGGTGGAAATTTATCGTATATTCGAAAGTTCTCAAAAAGAACGATGGATTGGTACCCGTATGCATGGGTTATATCGGATGAACGACAAACAGCAGCTGACGAAAATCCCTTATTTGCCGGGAACTCGGGAAGGTATCAGCAGCGAACAGATACGTGATTTTGTAGAAGATAACGAAGGGAATATATGGTTTGGTACTTTTGACGGACTTCATCGGTATAGTGTTAGTAGCAATCAGTATTTTCTTATTCAAATTCCTCAATATGCGGGTGGACTGAATCATCCTTCTATCTTTGCATTGTATAAAGATGTTGCTGGAACGATCTGGGTGGGTAGCTACTATGGAGGAGTTAATTATTTTAATCCTCAACATGAAACCTTTGTACATTATGATTATGGAAGAAACGTAAATTCATATTATTCTTATATCGGAGAAATTGTTATTGATAAGAATGAACATTTATGGCTCAGTACAGATGGTGGCGGCATCACTTGCGTAGATAAGAAATGGAATACGCTTCAGCAGTTTACGGCCGGTGGAAGAAACTCTATTCCTCATAATAATGTTAAAAGTATTTGTTATGATGAGAAGAAAAACTGTTTGTATATAGGGACCTATTTGGGTGGATTGTCACGTTATGATCTGAATACAGGATATTTCTACAATTATTGGAAAGAAGAAACTCACTCTTCCGATATGCCTGATGAAATTATTTTTCATGTAAAGATGTGGAGAGATCAGGTATATGTATCTGCTCATAATGGCTTTTTCCGGTTAGATACTCAGACACAGAAATTTCATAAAATCAACACTCCTTTTACGTTTTATGAGCATTTTGATATTGATGCGGAAGGTAATTTGTATATGGTGGGGTGGAAAAATGTTTTGTGTACCCATGTAGAACATCCCGAATCTATAACCTACATTTTACAGCCGGAGGGAGGTAGTAAAGCGACTCCTACCCGTGTGCTTGCTACTGCCGGAGGTGTTTATATCGGTACATTGGGAATGGGACTCTTTTTTTATGATAGGCAGACACATAACATGATTCACTACACTTCCCGAAACAGTCAATTACCGGGTGATTTCTGCTATAATCTTTGTCAGACTCGGGATGGAAAGATCTTGATTACCGGTGATAAGGGAGTTACCTGCTTTGTTCCTTCCGAGAATACTTTTACTACCATTGATTTGATGAGTAATTTCCCTTCAACCCATATTATCAATGGGTGTGGAATTTTGGTATCCGGAGAAGGGAATATTTATGTCGGAGATACAAAAGGGGTAACTGTATTCTCTGAAAATGAGTTTAACAGAACCGGTATTGCTAATGAAAATTCTACTTTTTATTTCTCAGAACTTTGGGTTGATAATAGGATGATTGTTCCGGGAGATGATACAGGTATATTATCTCGGTCACTTCCATACACGCGTGAGCTCAAACTTAATTATGATCAGGATAACCTTATTATTCATTTTGCTTTGTCTGATTATGGGCAGCAACTTTCGGAGAAGTGGTTTCAATATAAGCTTGAGGGGCTGGACAATAATTGGATTAAGACTAAACAGATGGAATTGTATTACACCAACCTGGATCCGGGAAAATATACCTTGCACGTAGCTTCTATCAATGAAAAGAGTGGGCAAAGGTTGAAAGAAATAACGATGCAGCTTGTCATTGCTTCTCCATGGTATAATACATGGTGGGCATGGACAATCTATGTGATAGTTTTTATATCATGTGTATTCTACTATGTGTATAGTAAGATAGCGAAACGTACATTAGCTCTTTCACTGGAAAAGGAGCGCTTTGAGAAACAACAGATAAAGCAGCTTAACCAGGAAAAGCTAGTTTTCTTTACGAATGTGAGTCATGAATTCCGGACTCCTCTTACTTTAATTATCAGTCATATTGATATACTATTACAAAAATATTCACTGAATCCTTCCATATACAATCAGATAACGAAGATAAGGAAGAATGCGCAACAAATGAATAAGTTGATTTCCGAGTTGCTTGAATTTAGAAAACTAGAACAGAACTATGGAACGATACAGATACAACAACAGGATATAGTTCTATTTCTGAAAGAAATTTATCTTTCTTTTGTCGACTATGCACAGCAAAGACATATAATTTATGAATTTAAAGTACCGGAACTGCCTGTCTTATGTTGGTTTGAGCCGCAATTGATGGAAAAAGTATTCTTTAATCTTCTGTCCAATGCTTTCAAATATACTTCCGACAAAGGAAATATAATTCTGTCGGGGGAGATAACGAATAGTGATATAAAAATAAATATTACGGATACTGGTATTGGTATTTCAGAACAAGATAAAGATAAAATATTTGCACGATTCTTTCAGGCTAACAATCAGGAGAAGAAAGGAAGTCTGTTTAGCGGAACCGGTATCGGATTGGCATTGACCAGAACAATTGTGGAAAAGCATCATGGAGAGATAACTGTGAAAAGTGTTGTTGGCGAGGGGAGTACATTTACAGTACGACTGCCTCGTCGGAAGGAGGTATTCCTGAACGATAAGAATGTACAATTTTATGTTCAAGATTCTGAAAGTGATATTATACCCGACTCAATGCCTGTATTTGTCGGTGATGAGAAGCCATCCATAGAAGTCGTTGAGACTGAAGATACGGAAAATAAAACTTATACAGTGCTTCTTGTAGAAGACAATGATGAATTACTTCAAATTTTGAAGGAGCTTTTCGACCCCTTCTATAAGGTAATTTGTGCCCATGACGGTAAAGAGGGGTTAAGTCAAATTTATGAGAGTTCACCTGATTTAGTTATCAGTGACGTTATGATGCCCGAAATGACCGGAACAGAAATGTGTCTGCAAATAAAGAATAATATAGATTTATGTCATATACCGGTGATACTGTTGACTGCGCTTAATTCTATTGAGCAAAATATTGAGGGGCTCAGTCGTGGTGCCGATGATTATATTACGAAACCCTTTCATGCGCAATTATTATTGGCACGTGCCAATAACCTGATACGAAGCCGCCTGCTGATGCAGCATCAATTTGATACGAAGCCGATGTCCGAGATTGATTTGACTAGTATTAATCCTTTGGATAAAGACCTGCTGAAACGCGCCTCACAAGTGATTGAACAACATATTGATGATACAGAGTTTGATATTCCGGCTCTTTGTAAAGAAGTAGGTGTCGGCCGGTCATTACTTTATACTAAATTCAAAGCTTTAACCGGCATGACACCTAATAATTTCCTGTTAAATTACCGCTTGAAGCATGCAGCTACTTTATTGAAGCAATATCCTGATCTTCCTATTGCAGAGGTTAGTGACCGTAGCGGATTTAACGCACCCGTATATTTCAGTCGTTGTTTTAAAAAACAGTTCGGTTGCACTCCTCAAAATTACCGGAAAGAAAAGAGACAGGCAGACTGAGTTAGGACTGTATCTTTTTTCCAAAACAATTCGTTCTGTTATTTTTTACAGGACGAATTGTGAAGTCCGATTGGGTACCTTTGGAATAAATAATGACTTCTTCATCTTTCCGTAAATCTATCTTATACATGTTTTCGGATAAAATTGTGACTTTCATGTTACGTTTTCCTTTAAATACAGGTGAAGATATGTCAGTTACTACAGTACAGGGTTCACCTGCAAGGCTTTTGATAGCGATAAATTCAGTTTTGCCGTTTTTTCGGCTGGCAGTAATAAGGAAAGCCCCTTCAGCCCGAAAATCTTTATAGGCGATCTCTTTCCAACAGTCGGGAACAGCGGGAAAGATACGTAATTTTCCACCCCAACTTTGAAGTAACATATCGTGAATGGATTGGGCGGCGGACAGTGGTGTTTCAATGACCGGACCCGATTCACGATAAAGTGTGTTGACTGATAAGAATTTGGTAAACAACTTGTTAAGGTATGTGAGTGCTTCATTGCCATGACCCAAAGCAGATGATATGGAAGAGGCTCCGGTGCATGAATATCCCTGATGTGCTCCGGATTTGCTTTGCCAGTAAAGGAGAGATTTTTCTATGAGCTTATATTCTGCGGGATTCTCTTTATTAATGAGATATAAAGGATAGGCAGCCAGCAAATGCGAATAGTGGTGATGAGAGAAAGCATAAGGAACATCCCGTCCTATCATAAGTCCGTTTGTCGGGTCTGCAGGGAATGGGGTGAGTTCTTCCAAAATTGTTTTCCAACGGGGAATAAGAGGGTCGTCTATTTTTAACCGGTCGGTAATGTCAAGTAATGTCCGACAACCCCAACGCAGCAATGCCAAGTCGAAGTTGCAATCTTCCGCACTGCCATATTCAGGAGAGTATGTTCGGGGGAGATGTATCTTACCGTCTTTTTCTTTGTAGGTAAAGTGCAGGTAGTAATTGATTGATTGTTTAAGTACGGGAAAAAGTTTGTTCAGTAATAGCTCATCATCCATTTTATGGCGGTAAATCAGCCATAGACTGTGGCATACCCAAGGTAAAAGTCCTACTTCCGGAACTTTGTCCACACCGGGGATACCGACTTCGCCGGATTCGCATAGCAGGTTTGACGAACGTCCTATTGCCAATGCGTCTGAGCGGTAGGCTTCCGGTACGTTCTTTTGAAGGTTTTCTATGTTATTGTAAATGGCATTTTCTAAGGATGCCGCCAAATCGAGATGATTGGAGGTATTGAGTGCCCAATAGGTGAGTTGTACATTCAAATTCCACCATGCATTGGGCCATGGAGTGACGGTAAGCCACGGGCCGGTGTTGTCTATCAGTGCACGATCGCCGCGTGTGGCACTGGCTAGTTTGTACAACTGTATCCAGTAGAAGTTTTCTTTCATCCCATCCGGCAGAGTAAGAAAACTGCTTGGATAGTAGTGATTCCACCAGGAGCGGTGCTGTTTCTTTAATTTTCCGATTCCTGTTGCCAGTGCATTATTCAAAATCCGAACGGCATCCTTTTCTGCGGTAGCTTCGGGATAGGAGTGGGTTACGGTAATCCAATAGGTACGTTCATTCTTTTTGTTTTTCGTTTCTTTCCATGCAACGGCCGTTTCACCTCCTGCCTGTAACTTTTGGACGGATATTCCCGGCTTTACTTCCGGGGTGGGATTCAGAGAATAGTCTTCGGGTACTTTTATCCACTTTCCTTCTCCCTTTGCGTATAGATAACGCGGGCTTTGGGCAGATGCGGGTATCCATTCCCAACGAAAGTTTTTCTCACCGTCGGTAGCGGTAGTCTGAACCAGCATTACCATATCATTGGCGTGTACATAAGCGTGCAATCGTATGGTTCCTCGAGTCGTTGTTATTTCTGCATTTGTTTCTGCATTCCAGATGTCAAGATGCATTGTTCCGTCTACTATTTTACCTTCGGGGTGTAAGGCAAAATGTCCGGTTAGTAGCCGGGGGATGGCATATAAGTCTGTTCCCGCTCTATGGTCATGTACAGAACAGTTGCCGGTTTCAAACCGGATATAGTTCTGTTCCGGTTCCTTATAAATCATAAGTCCCAGCATGCCATTACCCATATAAGCCGATTCATACCAGTATTCGGGTAGTGTTTCCCAAATCAGATCTTGTTTCTGCATAAAAACAGGCCAGTCTATGTCAGTTTTTACTTTTTCTGTTCGGGCGGATGCAGGTATATATCCTGTTACTGACAGACAAAGGTATAAAATAAAAATGCGTATTTTAATGTTGTTCATGATGTTGTATGATTATTATGTTGCAAGCAAAGATGAAGATTATATCTGTATTAATCAATATATTCTCGGTCGATTTGGGAGATTTGGAAAATAGATGCAATTATTGAGGACAATTTAGTCAGATAAGATAAAAATAAATGGTGCTATTTTGCCGTATATTAATATATTAGTTTAATAACAGTATATTTGTATTCTCATAGTTTTATACAAATATATACTTGTTTATTCAGAAAAGAAATTATTTATTTACCATAAGAAGTATATAACATGAAATTGAAAAGCTTTATTCTTGCAGGATGTACCGCTCTTTTTGTTGCTGCATCTTGCAGCCAAAGAGCAGTCGAGAAACAAACATGGGTTGAAAAAGCTATTGAAAACGCATGCGCTCAAATCGGATTGGAAATTGATACTATCGAAAGCAGTGGTAAATTTATGAATCCGGTGACACTGAACGATAAGGGCGGTGTCTATTACTGCGGATACGCTGACTGGCGGAGTGGCTTTTTCCCCGGTAGCGTGTGGTATCTGTATGAATTGACAGGTGACACAACTTTGCTCCCGCTTGCTCAAAAATATACGGAAGCTATTAGCGAAGCGCAAAATCTTACCTGGCATCATGATATAGGCTTTATCATTCATTGCAGTTTCGGCAACGGATTGCGTCTGACAAACAAGCCAGGTTATAAGGAGGTAATGATTCAGGCTGCAAAATCTCTTTGTACCCGTTTTCGTGAAAAACCGCAAGTGATTCAAAGTTGGGATGTGAAAGGAAATAGCTGGCAGTCGAAACGTGGTTGGGAGTGTCCTGTTATTATAGATAATATGATGAATCTCGAATTACTCTTTGAGGCAACCAGACTTTCGGGTGATTCTACTTTCTATAAAGTAGCGGTGATGCATGCTGATCGTACTTTGAAGGAACAATTCCGTCCTGACGGAAGCTGTTATCACGTTGTTGATTATAGTATTGAAGATGGCACCGTACGGCATCGTCAGACAGCACAAGGCTATGCTGACGAGTCTGTCTGGTCCAGAGGACAAGCATGGGCTATCTATGGATATACCGTATGCTATAGAGAGACACTCAATCGTACTTATCTTGACCAGGCAGTCAAGACTTTCGAATTCATGAAAAATCTTAAGAATATGCCGGCAGATTGTATTCCGTACTGGGATATGGATGCTCCTGACGTTCCTGCCGCACCGCGGGATGCTTCCTCGGCTGCTGTCATCGCCTCCGCTTTGTATGAAATGAGTACTTATGATATACCGTCTGCCGCTGCTTGCAAGGTGTATGCCGATAAAATAATGGAATCGCTTGCATCGGAGGTCTATACGGCTAGATTGGGTGAGAACGGGCGGTTTATCCTGATGCATAGTGTAGGCAGTATTCCTCATAACAGTGAAGTGGATGTTCCGCTAAATTATGCGGATTATTATTACCTGGAAGCCTTGAAACGTAAAACGGATATTGAAAAAACACTTTTGAAAGAAGAACGACTCTGAAAATGAAAGTTGTTTTATTTATATGTTCACCACGTCCGCTAGGCTGTATCTCCAAGGGATTCACATGATAATTCTTAATCAGGATACGCACGACAGAGGTAGCACGAATCACACAATAATAACGTAAGGAGAGTAAATAGGAATATTCAGTAAATGTTCCCCCCAAATACCATGGCATATGAAGATGATAGAGTATAATCACTTCATATGCCATTATTATTGTCATTTTTCTGTATATTCTCATATACTCTTATCTGACAAGACATGAAGTTCCGGAAGAAGTCTTCTGACCTCTTCTGATTCTTTCAGTAAACTCATATCATGCAGCTTTCCCCGTTCTGTTCCTGATCTTGTCAATCATCAGTATGGCATTTGCTGTATGTATTCCGAAGAAAATCCACAGTATTTCCGTCTTCTTGTTCCTTGCCTTTATCCTTGCGAGCGAGTAATGTTGCTTTTGAGTGCCGAAGCTTCCTTCAAGCCGTGTGGCCCTTTCTTTTGAGAGTTCGCTTCTAAGCACCTTCCTCAAAGGCTCATCTTTGCCCGCCCTTCCCTTGCGCACAAAGGATGTGGATATCCCATATTTAGTACAGAACTTTCTGTTGGCATTATTGGCATATATGGAATCGGCAGCCACACATCTTACCCTTACATTCATCAGCTTCTGCTGCATACGGATACAGTCCTTCAAGCGTATCCCCTCATTGAAAGCCTTGAACGAGAGGTGTTCGATGAACGATATGCCGTCTATCTGTATATTATTGACCTTTGCACCGAACTCGACGGACTTGGTTTCCTTGCCTCTGACGATGGGACGTACATAATGACGGTCGATGCTGATGATGCGGTCACTGACTTTTCGCCCTTCAAACATTTCCTTTTCCTGTACAAGCACCTTTCTGATGATGGAAAGACGCTTATGGTAATCCTGCGTATATCGGAGTAAAGCACCGTACTCGCTATGGAGCCCATCCCTTTGACTGAGGAGCTTTTCAAGAAGCTTGATCATACGGCGCTTAAGCATTCCTGTCCTTGAAGCTCTCCTCTTTCTTTTCTTGCAGTAGGACAGATAGGATTCCGCCACATTCCTGTATTTGTTGCGCGGACGCCTTATGCCCAGATCCCTGCAATGCCGGCATATATGCCTGTAGAGCCATTCGATGCTTTCCCAAAGGAGTTTCATGTCCGTAGGAAAACGCATGTGGCTCTCATAGCATGTGGCATCGGTCATGCAGACGTGAAGGTTATCAAGATAAGGTTTCCAGTGTGAAGCCAGGATCTCCTGGAAGGAATCAATGTCAAGGCGGGATGCTATCTCATTACGGATGGCACTGACTATCTTGAAGTTGGTTATGGGAAGGGACGGGGGGATCATGATTCCACAGAACATCTGGTAGTGTATGTTCCCGTTCAGATGTTCCACCAGTTTCCTGTCGGAGAATCCGGTGTATGCCTTCAGGACCATAAGGGCGATCTTTGCGGAAGGACTGAATATGTTCCTGCGGCCCAAACGTTGTTCAGACAGGCCTGCGGCTTTTGCCATACGATCAAATGGAAAGACCGAATGAAGCCTGCCAAGCTCACTCTCATGAAAACTCTTGCGGTATTTTTCCAGAATATCAAATTCTGTAAAGCCCAAAGTTGGGTGGATTTCTGAAATTTTTTGTATCTTAGCCATATCTTAGTTGGGGAATTTCCCCCGTTTGGGCCGTCAAACCTTGTTTTCGGGGGAATACCTAAAGATACTAAAAAGCCAACTAATTCGCAATAATTTGTGTATGAATTAGTTGGCTCATTTTATAATATTTAATGAATGTCCCTAAATAAAGTAGTTTTCTTCATTGTGTTTTATGTTTTTATTGAGTATGGATAATATTAACGTTGCAGGAATTCGCAGAGCTTCTGCACAGCCACCGCACGATGGCTAATTTTATTTTTTATCTCATTTCCTAGTTCAGCGAAAGTCTTGTTATAACCTTCCGGTTTGAAAATAGGATCGTAGCCAAACCCCGAATCGCCACGTTTCTCTTTGATTATTTCACCTTTTATCACTCCTTCGAAAAGATATTCCTTTCCATCCAGTATCAGTGAAATAGCAGTGCGGAATTGTGCTTTACGGTTTTCCTCTCCTTCCAGTTCGTGAAGAAGTTTGAGCATATTGGCTTGGGCGTTGTGTCCTTCACCTCCTGCATAACGGGCAGAATAGACTCCGGGAGCTCCATCTAAAGCTTCCACTTCCAATCCCGTATCATCGGCAAAACAATCCAGATGATAGTTTTTAAAGATATAGGAAGCTTTTAATAGCGCATTTCCTTCCAGTGTTTCAGCTGTTTCGGGAATATCCGTTTGGCAACCGATATCGTTGAGACTTAGCAATTCTACTTTATCTCCCAAGATAGCGGCTACTTCTTTCAGTTTATGGGCATTATTGGTAGCAAATACAAGTTTGCGTTTCATCATTTATTTTTTGTTTTAACAGGGGTATTCAATATTTATCAACCGGTTATTATTTCACTTTCAGCTTATCGAATCCTTCACCATATACACCGATAACGGAACTTTGAGAGATAAAAGCATTCGGGTCAATACGTTTTACCAAACGGAAGATGTCGAGTGATTGGCGTTTCTTGGCAAGTACTACCAGCACTTTCACATTTTTTTTGCTGTACCATCCTGTACCGTCGAGTACCGTTACTCCTCGGTCGGCATCTTTTATGATGCTATCGGCTATTTCATCATATTTCTTTGAGAAGATAAAGAATTGAACCGATTGACGGGCACTGTTGATAATCCAGTCGAGTACAACGCCGATGATGAACAGAGTGACAAAACCGAAAATAACCCGGCGCCAATCATGAAATATAAAGTAACAGGAACTGATAATGAATACATCACAAATCATAATCATTCGTCCGAGTGATACATCTTTGTATTTATTGACGATGGCAGCGATAATATCTGTTCCACCCGTACTTCCATTGTAGTTGAAAGTAATACCCAAACCTACACCGCACATGGCTGCACCGATAATACAGGCCATGAAGTCCTGTCCTGTACCGAGTAATAACGGTTTACCGTCCGGTGTCATATCCGGTGCTTTTACATAATTATTCACTACCAATTGGAACAACCAAAGTAGAAAAGTCAGTATAAGAATAGCATAAGTGGTTTTTATACTAAATCTTGGACCTAATATCCGGATTGCAAAGGTCATTAGAACTGCATTAATGATGAAGTATGACCATTGGATTGGAAATCCTGTTGCATAATAGATAATAGCTCCGATACCGGTGGTTCCTCCGGTAGTTATCTGATAAGGTAACAGGAATGCGGCCCATCCCAAAGAATAACTTATTAATCCGAGAGTGATGTAGATATAATCTTTCACTTCTCTCATTACTTCTGCTTTTGTTAGTTTATACATAAGATCTATAATTATGTTATACTACAACGTTTACAATCTTCTTCGGAACGACAATGATCTTCTTCGGAGTCTTGCCGTCAATCCATTTCTGCGAACGTTCGTCGGCCAATACAGCTGTTTGGATAGCATCCGAAGTCGCATCTGCTGCAAATTCCATATTGAAACGTGCTTTTCCGTTGAAAGAGATTGTGTAGTTGACGGTGTCCTCTTTCAGGTATTCTTCGTTGTATGCAGGCCATTTTGCATCGCATACGGAAGTTTTGTGTCCCAATACGTTCCACAACTCTTCACAGACGTGTGGTGCGAAAGGAGCAAGGATAATAATAAGTTGTTCCAGAATCTCCTTTTTGCTGCATTTAAGGTTGAAGAGTTCGTTCACACAGATCATAAATGCACTGACAGAAGTATTGTAAGAGAACTGTTCAATATCACCTGTCACCTTTTTTATCAACTTGTGAAGGCTTTTCAATTCTTCTTTCGTTGCAGGCCCGTCTTTTACCATATATTCGTCTGTACGGCTGTAGAACAACGACCAGAATTTACGGATAAAACGGTGCACACCGTCGATACCGTTTGTATCCCATGGTTTGGACTGTTCTACCGGTCCGAGGAACATTTCATACATACGAAGTGTATCCGCACCGTATTTTTCCACAATCATGTCCGGATTGACTACGTTGAACATGGATTTGCTCATCTTTTCAACTGCCCATCCGCAAACGTATTTTCCGTCTTCGAGGATAAACTCGGCAGTTTTGTATTCAGGACGCCATGCTTTGAATGCTTCCAGATCCAGTATATCATTCGATACGATATTTACATCTACATGAAGCGGAGTAACCTCGTATTGATCTTTCAGGTTCAGAGAAACGAAAGTATTGGTATCTTTAATACGATATACAAAATTGCTGCGACCTTGAATCATTCCTTGATTTACTAATTTTTGGAATGGTTCTTCCATTGTAGATATACCCATGTCGTACAGGAATTTATTCCAGAAACGAGAGTAGATCAAGTGTCCTGTTGCATGTTCGGTACCACCCACATAAAGGTCTACGTTTTTCCAGTACTGGTCAATTTTCGGATCAACCAATGCCTCATGATTGTGTGGGTCCATATAGCGGAGATAGTAAGCCGATGAACCGGCGAATCCCGGCATTGTGTTCAACTCCAGCGGGAAGATGGTTACATGGTCAATCTTTTCATTTTCTACGACACATTTGTTCACTGTGTCCCAAGCCCATTTGGTGGCGTGTCCCAATGGAGGTTCACCTGTTTCGGTAGGCAGGAATTTGGCCACCTCCGGAAGTTCCAGCGGCAGACAACTTTCATCAATCATGTAAGGCATTCCGTCTTTGTAGTAGACAGGGAACGGTTCGCCCCAGTAACGCTGGCGTGAGAAGATGGCGTCGCGCAGACGGTAGTTCACTTTCACACGGCCCAGATTGTGTTCTTTTACATATTTCTTGGTTGTTTCTATCGCTTCTTTGATAGTCAATCCGTTCAACGAAAGATCACAGTAAGGAGTGACATCCGGGCGCGGAGAGTTACAAACAATACCTTCTTTGGCATCGAAACTTTCTTTGCTTACATCACAACCTTCTACCAACGGGCGGATTTCCAGTCCGAAATGTTTGGCGAATGCATAGTCGCGGCTATCGTGGGCAGGTACGGCCATGATGGCACCTGTTCCGTATCCGGCCAGTACGTAATCGCTGATCCAGATAGGCACTGCTTCACCCGTGAATGGATTGATGGCATACGAACCACTGAATACACCGGTAACACTACGGTCAGCGATACGTTCGCGTTCCGTACGTTTTTTGGTACGATCGAGGTAAGCATCTACTTCTGCTTTCTGTTCAGGCGTTGTTAATTGTGCTACCAATTCGCTTTCCGGAGCCAATACCATAAAGGTAACGCCAAACATAGTATCTGCACGAGTGGTGAAAATAGTGAATTCGAGATCACTGTCTTTTACTTTGAATTGCACTTCAGCACCTTCCGAACGTCCGATCCAGTTTCTTTGGGTTTCTTTCAGAGAATCCGTCCAGTCGATTGTGTCCAGTCCGTCGAGCAGACGCTGTGCGTAAGCGGATACACGCAGACACCATTGGCGCATTTTCTTTTGAACAACAGGAAAACCACCGCGTTCGCTGACTCCGTCCACTACCTCGTCGTTTGCCAGTACAGTTCCTAATTCGGCGCACCAGTTTACCATTGTTTCACCCAGATAAGCGATACGATAGTTCATCAGGATCTCTTGCTTTTCTTTTTCGCTTTTGGCATTCCATTCTTCGGCGGTAAAGCTGATCTCTTCGTTACAAGCGGCATTGAGTCCTTTGTTTCCGCAGATGGTGAAGGCTTTTTCCAGCTCTTCGATAGGACGGGCTTTCTGTTCATCGTTGCAATAATAGCTGTTGAACATTTTTTGGAAGGCCCATTGTGTCCAGTGGTAATATTCAGGGTCGCAAGTACGGATTTCCCGGTTCCAGTCGAAAGAGAAACCTATTTTATCCAACTGTTCGCGATAGCGGTTGATATTGTTGACGGTAGTGATAGCAGGATGCTGTCCGGTTTGGATGGCATATTGCTCGGCGGGCAGGCCGTAAGCGTCATATCCCATCGGGTTGAGTACATTGAAGCCTTGCAGTCGTTTGTAACGGGCGTAAATGTCCGAAGCAATGTATCCCAGCGGGTGTCCTACGTGTAGACCGGCTCCTGACGGATAAGGGAACATGTTTAGGACATAAAATTTTTGTTTCGAATCATCTTCCCTAACTTGGTAGGTTTTCTCTTCCACCCACCTTTTCTGCCACTTCTTTTCAATTTCTCTGAAGTTGTACTCCATAGTGATAAAGTTTTTATTTATAGTGATTTATATTGTTATTTCTAATTCGAGGCACAAATTTACGTGTTTATTTTCAGATAATCACGTTTTCCCTATTGACTTTCTTGTTTTTATTTCGTATATTTGAGGTCAATAATAATAAATAAGTAATAATGAAATATATAAATATTATAACATAAGTTCAATAGGTGAATGTGTAAAATTGCATAAAGAGGATAACGAATGGGTAAGAAACTGTGAAGGTTCTTGCCCATTTTTATTGAAATAATTTTATTTCAGGTATTGAAAGTTTCAAAAAAATGCAGAAATCGTCTGTTATATCATAATAATTCTGTAATTTTGTTGTGCAAGTTCCGTAAATTTAAAACAGTGCTTCTAAGTTAATTTTTTGATACTAAAAAATACATATAAGTATGAAAATGAATTTCCATTGTTTTGCGAATCTTATTCCGGTAATGATTCTCGCCCTTTTCTCGAATAGCGGACTGATAAACGCAACCGAAGTAGGAAAACGTACTAACGCATTGGAAGCGTCGACTTGGAACGAATCCAAATGGATTTCAGCAGTAGACGCTCCTGTAGTGAAAGGACATAACAACGGTCGTGCAGCCGATGGTGCCAGTTGGTTTGTGTCCACCGTGAAAAATGAAAAGAAAGTCATCTCTGCCAAGTGGATGACCGCAGGACTAGGAGTTTACGAGTTGTATGTGAATGGGAAACCCGTAGGCGGGGAATTCCTGAAACCGGGCTTCACACACTATGCCAAGACCAAACGTTCTTTTACCTATGATATCACAGATGTCATCCGCACCAAGCCAAACGCCGAAAACATGCTCTCCGTACAGGTGACACCGGGATGGTGGGCTGACAAAATCATAACCCCCGGAGGATATGACGGCATGATAGGCAAAAAGTGTGCCTTCCGTGGTGTGTTGGAACTGACTTTTTCTGACGGAACGAAGAAGTGCTACGGTACCGACCTTAAAAACTGGAAAGCAGGAATTGCCGGTCCGGTGAAACATGCCGGTATCTTTGACGGAGAAGCGTATGATGCACGCGAACCGATGGGTTATGAATGTGTGGACAAACTCTCCACACCCGAAGAGAATACCGAATTTTCCGGTGACATTTTGCCTTCGGACGGAGCTGAAGTCTATCTGCGCACCGATCTCGCCCTTGCTCCTGTCAGGGCATACGTTTGGAAGAATGTAGAGGGAGCGAAAGAGAATGAGTTCGGTAAAGTGGTTATTGTCCGTGAGTTCGCACCGAGCACGGAGATGACCGTAAGTCCGGGAGAGACGTTAGTGGTGGATTTCGGGCAAAACTGTGCCGCCGTACCCTCTTTCGTGTTCAAAGCTGCGGAGGGAACAGTGCTGACCTGCCTTCCCGCAGAGTTGCTCAATGACGGCAACGGTGCCAAGATTCGTGGCATGGATGGTCCGGAAGGGAGCTGCCACCGTGAAAACCTACGTATCCCCCACACCGGCATCCATTTGGACTATACCTTTGCTGCCGGAGGCGACTATGTGCCTTACTATCCTCACTGTACCTTCTTCGGCTACCGCTACGTTTCCATAACTGCCACCGGGAATGTAGCCATCAAGTCGTTGAAATCCATTCCCGTCACTTCCATCGCAAAGGAACTGGAAACCGGTACTATCACCACAGGCAATGACCTTGTGAACAAACTCATCTCTAACACTTATTGGGGACAGCTATCCAACTACCTGTCTGTACCCACCGACTGTCCGCAGCGTGACGAGCGCTTGGGCTGGACAGCAGATACACAAGTGTTTGCAGAAACCGGTACGTTCTTTGCTAACACCATGAAGTTCTTTCACAAGTGGATGCGTGACATGCGCGACACTCAGAATAGTTTGGGCGGATTCCCCGGAGTAGCTCCTTTGGCACAATACGGCGATGAGAAAATGCGTCTGGGCTGGGCAGATGCCGGAATCATCGTACCTTGGACGGTGTGGAAACAATTCGGAGATACGCAAATCATTGAGGAGAACTGGGACGCCATGGACCTGTTTATGAATCACATCAACGACACCAAGTATAATCACGAGACTCTTCGCGGTGAGAACGGCAACTACCAATGGGCCGACTGGTTGAGCTACGAACCGCTGGAAAGCTGTAGCGGATTGGCTTTCTCTCCCCAAGGTCCGCTTCCTGATGCCATTAGCTACTGGAACTATCTGAGCGCTTCCTACTGGGTGATAGATGCTTTCATGATGCGTGACATGGCTACCGCCACCGGTCGCAATGCTGCCAAGTACCAGCAAATGGGCGACTTGGCAAAAGCATACATCAAAGAGAACTTCCTCAACGAAGACGGTACCTTCAAAACTGCCATTCTCAACACCATGCAAACTCCTGCTCTGTTCGCCTTGAAAAACCGGCTTGTGGAAGGCGAAGCCAAAACGAAGATGATAGAGCGCCTGCGCAAAAACTTCGCACAACACGATCTTTGTTTGCAGACCGGATTTCTGGGCACATCTATCCTCATGCCTACCCTCACGGAGAATGGCATGGAGGATATTGCCTATGAACTCCTCTTCCAACGTAAGAACCCAAGTTGGCTGTACTCTGTCGACAATGGAGCTACCACCATTTGGGAACGGTGGAACAGCTATATGATAGATAAGGGAATGGGACCACGCGGTATGAACAGCTTCAATCATTATGCCTATGGATGCGTATGTGAATGGATTTGGGAAACTGTTGCCGGCATCGCAGCCGATCCCGCTACCCCCGGCTTCAAGCATGTCATTATGAAACCTATTCCAGACAAGCGATTGGGACATGTAACTGCCGAATACCGTTCTGCTGCCGGAATCATCAAGAGTGCCTGGAAATACAAGGGTGACACTTGGATTTGGGAATTCACCATTCCTAAAGGTGTTACCGCTACCGTAACCCTTCCCGGGGAAAGGGAGTCAAAGGTTTATGGAAGTGGAACTTACAAGGTGAGCAAATAGTTTTTCATGTAGGCTCTTCTCCGATACCCTTGTTTTTTACCTGGCTAAAGCATCGCTTTAGCCGGTCTAAAGCTATGCTTTTTATTCCCTAAAGCAATGCTTTAGAGAGCTATATCAGAAATACATTCATTCCGAAAGTTTACAGAGTAATCTTGACATCCGAGAGTTGGATGGTACCATGGCTACTGCAAAGTAGTTTGATGCACCAACGAGTGTTATTACCGCTCCTCTCCCTATTGATTTCGTCAATTCCTCTTTCAACCTATCACCACCGTCCTGAAACTCTTTATTCATCGTATTTACAGAGCGGTGATAGGTTGTGGTTAACCTATCACCTCATCTGTCACCTATCACCACCTATTTTTTGAAAGCCTATAGCAAACAGTCATTTTTAATAAGGGCTAATTTTTGCTTCACACTGATGAAACATTTTGTTTCAAGGCACTGAAACACTTTGTTTCAAGGCGCTGAACACTTTGTTTCAAAGCGCTGAACACTTTGTTTCAAGGCGCTGAATGTCTTATACGGATTTAGGTTGACACCTTTTTAGAGACATAAAAAAAGAAAAATTATGTCTAAATTATCTCGTAAGATTTATTCTGAGACTTTCAAATTGGAAGTTCTCCGTGATTACTTCAGTAGCGGTTTGTCAATGTTTGCTACTGCCAAGAAATGGGGTTTACCCAACCATACTTATATTCTGCGTTGGCAAAAGTGTTATGCAATTGATTCGGATTCCTTATCTTTGTCCCCCGAACTTCTGTCAGATCTTCAAATGAAAAAGAATCCAAAATCAAAATCTAAAGAAGAACTTCTTGAAGCGGAAAATTTGCGTCTGAGAAAGGCTTTGGAACTTGAAAAACTTCGTTCCCATGCCTTTGAAAGACTGATTGAACTCACAGAAAGAGAAGAAGGGATTTCCATCTTAAAAAAAGATGGTGCCAAATAGTCACCGGCCTTCGTGAAGAGTTTCCTCACATCAGTGTGAAAACCCTTTGCGGACTGTTTGGCATGTCTTCCCAGGCCTATTACAAAAAGAAAAAAAATCTTTTGTCGCGTCATCAGATCAGAACAGCCATCTTGGATGCCGTCTTCTTCTACCGCTCAAAGGCTCCGGGCATCGGTGGTTTGAAATTATACCATGAGCTCCGCTCCCTTTATGGAAGCGAGATAACCGGAGGGCGGGATGCCTTCCTTCATCTGCTGCGTTCGGAACGCCTTATGCTGCCCCCGAAGAAACCCAGGCATACGACGGACTCCCACCATCTTTACAAGAAGTATCCGAATCTGATCAAGGGGGTAACGGCACAATACCCGAACCATATCTGGGTATGTGACATCACTTACATCTGGATTGAAGGTGGCGTATGCTACCTCCATCTTGTAACGGACATGTACTCACATGCCGTTTTAGGATGGGTGCTCTCTCCCAGTTTGCATGCCGAATATACGCTACAGGCACTGGAACAGGCCATCAATGAGGCTGGAGGTGGCAATCTTTGCGGCACAATCCACCATTCCGACCGGGGGGTACAGTATGCCTGCGATGCCTATATCGACACACTGGTCACTCATCATATACGTGTGAGCATGACTGAAGATTACAACCCGACGGACAATGCGGTAGCAGAAAGGATGAATGGCATCCTGAAAACGGAATGGATATACGGCATGTCGCTGTTCAGGGATAAAGAGATGGCACGGGAGCAGATTACGCGAATGATTGACTTCTATAATAATGGACGACCGCATATGAGCATAGGTATGAAAAAACCCATGGACGTATATCATGGAGAGGTGCCGGGAAAATCATTGTGGAAAAAATAAGGTTCCATATGATAAATAAATACTATATTTGCGATACCGAGAGCCCGAGCACACTCAGATTTGTCCATTGTTTTTACGTATGACAACTATCTTAGGAGCAAAGGGAAGAAACTAACAACTGTTTTAGTTATGAATAACAGAATGTGACAACTTATTTAGTAACTAGCCTCTAAAAGTGACAACCATTTCTAGTATAAGTCAGAACACTTTGTTCCAAGGCGCTGAAACACTTTGTTTCAAGGCGCTGAACACTTTGTTTCAAGGCGCTGAACACTTTGTTCCAAGCCGCTGAAACACTTTGTTCTAAGGCGTAAAAACACTTTGTTTGACTTATACTAGAAATGGTTGTCACTTTTAGAGGCTAGTTACTAAATAAGTTGTCACATTCTGTTATTCATAACTAAAACAGTTGTTAGTTTCTTCCCTTTGCTCCTAAGATAGTTGTCATACGTAAAAACAATGGACAAATCTGAGTGTGCTCGGGCTCTCGGTATCGCAAATATAGTATTTATTTATCATATGGAACCTTATTTTTTCCACAATGATTTTCCCGGCACCTCTCCATGATATACGTCCATGGGTTTTTTCATACCTATGCTCATATGTGGTCGTCCATTATTATAGAAGTCAATCATTCGCGTAATCTGCTCCCGTGCCATCTCTTTATCCCTGAACAGCGACATGCCGTATATCCATTCCGTTTTCAGGATGCCATTCATCCTTTCTGCTACCGCATTGTCCGTCGGGTTGTAATCTTCAGTCATGCTCACACGTATATGATGAGTGACCAGTGTGTCGATATAGGCATCGCAGGCATACTGTACCCCCCGGTCGGAATGGTGGATTGTGCCGCAAAGATTGCCACCTCCGGCCTCATTGATGGCCTGTTCCAGTGCCTGTAGCGTATATTCGGCATGCAAACTGGGAGAGAGCACCCATCCTAAAACGGCATGTGAGTACATGTCCGTTACAAGATGGAGGTAGCATACGCCACCTTCAATCCAGATGTAAGTGATGTCACATACCCAGATATGGTTCGGGTATTGTGCCGTTACCCCCTTGATCAGATTCGGATACTTCTTGTAAAGATGGTGGGAGTCCGTCGTATGCCTGGGTTTCTTCGGGGGTAGCATAAGGCGTTCCGAACGCAGCAGATGAAGGAAGGCATCCCGCCCTCCGGTTATCTCGCTTCCATAAAGGGAGCGGAGCTCATGGTATAATTTCAAACCACCGATGCCCGGAGCCTTTGAGCGGTAGAAGAAGACGGCATCCAAGATGGCTGTTCTGATCTGATGACGCGACAAAAGATTTTTTTTCTTTTTGTAATAGGCCTGGGAAGACATGCCAAACAGTCCGCAAAGGGTTTTCACACTGATGTGAGGAAACTCTTCACGAAGGCCGGTGACTATTTGGCACCATCTTTTTTTAAGATGGAAATCCCTTCTTCTCTTTCTGTGAGTTCAATCAGTCTTTCAAAGGCATGGGAACGAAGTTTTTCAAGTTCCAAAGCCTTTCTCAGACGCAAATTTTCCGCTTCAAGAAGTTCTTCTTTAGATTTTGATTTTGGATTCTTTTTCATTTGAAGATCTGACAGAAGTTCGGGGGACAAAGATAAGGAATCCGAATCAATTGCATAACACTTTTGCCAACGCAGAATATAAGTATGGTTGGGTAAACCCCATTTCTTGGCAGTAGCAAACATTGACAAACCGCTACTGAAGTAATCACGGAGAACTTCCAATTTGAAAGTCTCAGAATAAATCTTACGAGATAATTTAGACATAATTTTTCTTTTTTTATGTCTCTAAAAAGGTGTCAACCTAAATCCGTATAAGACAGTTCAAGCAATTGAAACATCTTGAAATCGCCTTTTGGGTTTTGTCTTCATAACAGTCTGTCGCAGCAGATTACTGCAAGTTAATCATGCAGCATGGGATACGTTTTCTGTTCGGTGCTATATTTCTCCATAACTTCTCCGTATCTTTGTATCATTGTTAAAAAAGTATATGTATGAAATTGACGCAGAGATACTATCATTTGATAGCCATATTGACCGTTGCCATTTGGGGACTGACTTTTATTGCAACGAAAGTATTGATTAATCATGGACTCACCCCTCAGGAGATATTCTTTTATCGTTTTTTGATTGCCTATTTGGGCATTTGGGCTATTTCGCCCAAGCGTCTGTTTGCAGGTAATTGGAAAGATGAACTTTGGTTGATGGCAGGAGGTCTTTTCGGTGGCTCACTCTATTTCTTTACAGAAAATACAGCTTTGGGAATTACACAAGCATCCAATGTAGCTTTCATCATTTGCACAGCTCCTTTGCTTACCACCATCCTTTCCCTTCTCTTTTATAAAAATGAAAAGGCTGCCAAAGGTTTGATTTATGGTTCCATATTGGCTTTAATCGGAGTGGGATTAGTGGTTTTCAACGGTAGTTTTGTGCTTAAATTATCTCCGGTAGGGGATTTGCTGACTTTACTTGCCGCTCTGTCATGGGCTTTTTATAGTCTAGTCATAAAGAAAATGACGGGGCGTTACTCCACTGTATTTATCACCCGCAAAATATTCTTTTATGGGGTATTGACCATATTTCCCGCCTTTCTTCTTCATCCGTTGCAACCGGATCTTGATATACTTTTAAAACCGATTGTATTATCCAATCTTTTGTTTCTAGCTGTTCTGGCTTCCTTGATATGTTATGTCCTCTGGAATGTGGTCTTAAAACAGTTGGGAACCGTCAGGGCTTCTAATTATATCTATCTCAATCCATTGGTGACAATGGTGGCGTCCGTAATCATTCTTCACGAACAAATCACGTGGATTACATTGTTGGGGGCCGGTTGCATTATATTGGGGGTTTATCAGGCAGAAAAGAAATAAGGAAGATATCTTTGAATCGAATCTCTAAGATTTCAGGTTGTGCCCAAAGAATCTGATGATTGAAAATAGAGAGATCTGGTGGTTTATATCAGATAGGCAGGAGCTAATGAGCAAAAAAAAAGGAGCAACGCCTTGCTCCAACCTTTGTTAACCTTAAATCTAATACTATGAAAAACACATTGCAAAGATACGGACTATTGGGAAATTAGCAAATTATCCAAGAAAAATAGCATGTTTTATAACATGTTTTAGTGTTTTTGTTCTACTTGTTAAGAAATCACTCCTCCTTTTTTCAAAGTGTGCAACATTTATTTTGAAAATTGAATCGGAGCACACCGTTGATTCTCTGCTGAAAAACCGCTATCTTTGCAAGGATAATTACATTATATACTCAAAATATACTCAAACAAAAAGAAAAGGAGACACCTGTGAACGAAGAAGAGATTGTCCTCACCCCGATGATGAAACAGTTTCTGGATTTGAAGGCAAAAAATCCGGATGCAGTGATGCTGTTTCGTTGCGGTGACTTTTATGAAACATATTCTACGGATGCCGTCGTTGCATCCGAAATTTTAGGGATCACACTGACAAAACGTGCCAACGGGAAAGGAAAAACTATCGAGATGGCAGGTTTTCCTCATCATGCCCTTGATACCTATCTTCCGAAACTGGTTCGCGCCGGGAAACGTGTCGCTATCTGTGACCAGCTGGAAGATCCGAAAACAACGAAGAAGTTGGTGAAGCGTGGCATTACCGAATTGGTGACTCCGGGTGTTTCCATCAATGATAATGTACTGAACTATAAGGAGAATAACTTCCTGGCTGCCGTTCATTTCGGCAAAGCTTCCTGTGGGGTTGCCTTTCTCGATATATCTACCGGTGAGTTTCTTACTGCAGAAGGGCCTTTTGACCATGTGGACAAACTGCTGAATAACTTCGCTCCGAAAGAAATTCTTTTTGAGCGGGGCAAGCGCCTGATGTTTGAGGGAAATTTCGGCAGTAAGTTCTTTACCTTCGAGCTGGACGACTGGGTGTTTACGGAGACTACTGCCCGTGAGAAGTTGCTGAAACATTTTGAAACGAAGAATCTGAAAGGTTTCGGAGTGGAGCATTTGAAGAATGGTATCATTGCTTCCGGTGCTATCTTGCAATACCTGACGATGACGCAGCATACACAGATTGGGCATATCACTTCGCTGGCCCGTATTGAAGAAGACAAATATGTCCGTCTGGATAAGTTTACGGTGCGCAGCCTTGAGTTGATAGGCAATATGAATGATGGCGGAAGCAGTTTGCTCAATGTCATCGACCGGACAATCAGCCCGATGGGAGCACGTCTGCTGAAACGCTGGATGGTCTTTCCTTTGAAGGATAAGAAACCGATTGACGAGCGGTTGAATGTAGTAGAGTATTTCTTCCGTCAGCCGGACTTTAAAGGATTGATTGAAGAACAGTTGCATCTGATAGGGGATTTGGAGCGTATCATTTCCAAAGTAGCTGTTGGACGTGTATCACCTCGTGAGGTGGTGCAGCTAAAGGTGGCTTTGCAGGCTATCGAGCCGATAAAGCTGGCGTGTCTGCAGGCTGATAACGCAAGCTTGAATCAGATAGGAGAGCAGTTGAATCTCTGTGTCACTATTCGCGACCGGATTGCCAAGGAGATTAAGAATGATCCGCCGTTGGCTGTCAATAAGGGTGGAGTGATTCAAGATGGTGTGAATGAGGACTTGGACGAGTTGCGCCGGATTTCGTATTCGGGAAAGGATTATCTGCTTCAAATACAGCAGCGTGAGAGTGAAGAGACGGGTATCCCGAGTTTGAAAGTGGCTTATAATAACGTATTCGGTTATTATATCGAAGTCCGTAATGTTCACAAAGATAAAGTTCCTAAAGAGTGGATTCGTAAACAGACGTTAGTCAACGCAGAACGTTATATCACTCAGGAACTAAAGGTATACGAAGAAAAGATTCTCGGAGCGGAAGATAAGATTCTGGTTCTGGAAACGCAACTATATACGGATTTAGTACAGGCTTTGATGGAATTTATTCCACAGATACAGATTAATGCGAATCAGATTGCCCGTCTGGACTGTCTGTTGTCATTTGCCAACGTGGCCCGTGAGAATCGTTATATCCGTCCGATTATTGAGGATAATGACGTATTGGATATTCGTCAGGGACGTCATCCGGTAATAGAAAAACAGCTTCCGATAGGTGAGAAGTATATTGCCAATGATGTGATGCTGGACAGTACTACGCAGCAGATTATCATTATAACCGGTCCCAACATGGCGGGTAAGTCGGCGCTTTTGCGTCAGACTGCATTGATTACACTGCTGGCACAAATCGGTTCGTTCGTTCCTGCGGAAAGTGCGCATATCGGACTGGTAGATAAGATATTTACTCGTGTAGGAGCGAGTGATAATATCTCCGTTGGTGAGTCTACATTCATGGTGGAGATGAATGAAGCGGCGGATATTCTGAACAATGTTTCTTCCCGAAGTCTGGTGCTGTTTGACGAATTGGGACGCGGTACGTCTACGTATGACGGTATCTCTATTGCTTGGGCGATTGTGGAATATATCCATGAGCATTCGAAAGCGAAAGCGCGCACGTTATTTGCCACGCACTATCATGAACTGAACGAGATGGAGAAATCTTTCAAACGTATCAAGAACTATAATGTATCGGTGAAAGAGGTGGATAACAAGGTAATCTTCCTTCGTAAGCTGGAGCGTGGCGGTAGTGAGCACTCTTTCGGTATCCATGTGGCAAAGATGGCAGGTATGCCGAAGAGCATTGTAAAGCGTGCGAATGAGATATTGAAACAACTTGAATCCGATAATCGTCAACAGGGAATAGCAGCCAAGCCGTTGGCGGAAGTAAGCGAGAATCGTGGCGGTATGCAGTTGAGCTTCTTCCAGTTGGATGATCCGGTTCTCTGTCAGATTCGCGATGAAATATTGAATCTTGATGTGAATAATCTCACTCCGATTGAGGCGTTGAATAAGCTGAATGATATAAAGAAGATAGTCAGGGGGAAATAAAACGAGAATGTATATAATGTCTTAGGATATGTTTTCGATGGTTGTCCTGATATTGGATGGTATTTGTTTTTATTGATAAAAAAGAGGGATTAGTGATGTCTGAACCGCTAATCCCTCTTTTTTGATTTAGGCTATTTTCTTTTTCTTGTTATAGAAGAATATAAAATAGACACCTATTATTATGAATGGAACGCTTAGCCATTGTCCCATATTGAACATCATGCTATTTTCAAAATCTTCCTGGTTTTCTTTCAGGAATTCGATGAAGAAGCGGAAAGTGAAGATATACGTCAGACAGAGACCGAAGAAGAAGCCGCGGTACAGTTTCTTGCTGTAATTTTTATATAAATAAATCATGATGAAGAATAGGATAAGATAGGCGATGGCTTCATAGAGCTGTCCCGGATGGCGGGGTTGCATATCTACACGCTCGAAAACAAATGCCCAGGGTACATCAGACGGTTTGCCGATGATTTCGGAATTCATCAGGTTGGCAAGGCGGATGAAACAGGCGGTGATTGGAGTAGCTACGGCAATTATATCCAGCACATCCATATAATGAAGCTTCGTCTTTCGGCAATACAGCCAAAGGGCGATTATCAGTCCTAATGTACCGCCATGACTGGCAAGTCCTTCATATCCGGTGAATTTCCAGTTTCCGTCCGGCATGAATTTGATGGGAAGAATCATTTCCCAAAAATGAGACAGGTAGTATCCCGGGTCATAGAACAGGCAGTGTCCCAAGCGGGCACCGATCAAAATACCAAAGAAACAGTAGAAGAAAAGCGGGTCAAACTTTTTTTCCTCTATCTTTTTGTCCCGGTATTGGTAGTGAACAATAACATAAGCAAAAAATATTCCTACTGCCCACAATAATCCGTAATAACGGATAGAGATACCGAACAGATTGAATAGTTCGGGGTTCGGGTTCCAGGTGATGTTGAGAAGTGAATACATAGGTTTGGTAGTATTATTTATTTAATAGGTTTCATTCTTTCTCTAGTGGCTATTTTTTGAATTTCTCCGCAACCATCCGGTAGGTCGGTATGTCAATACCTTGTTCTTCGGCTGCTGCAATCATATCGAAAAGCAGTCCCTGTATCTCGGATTCGTGTCCGCGTGCCAGATCTTTCTGCATGGAAGCGGTGCTTTCGGGAGCCAGTTTATCAATGACTTTCAGATTGTAAGTGACAGGGTCTTCCGGGAATTCAATGCCCAACTTCTTGCCTAATGCGGCGCTCTCCGTAGAAAGTCCGATAAATGTATCCCGTATTTTTCCCGGTTTCTGTACTTCTCCCATCGGAACGTCGTAATAAGCGCCTGTTACAGCCATTGCAGAAATGAACGACCATTTGATGAACGTATCCCGGTTGATGTCCGGCGACAGGTCTGCCTTTATGCCTGATTCCTGCAAATCCTGCCGGATAGCTTCCAGCAATCCGGATTTTACAACCGTGCCGCGATGGGCACCATATACCAGTCGGAATATCTTTCCCATTTGAGTGATTTCTCCTGTGCCGGAAACGAAACCTACGATGTAGATGCAACCATCCAGAACTGTGACACCCGGGACAAGTTTCTGTATGCGCGGTCCTGTGCCATATACATTCAGAATAGGGATGACAACTGTGTCTTTGTGTGCAGCCCTCTTTATCAGGTCTACGATGGAATCGACCGAATAACCTTTCACACATACAAATATCACATCTGCTTTTCCACTGAATGCTTCAGCGGTAGTAGCCGGAATCCGGAGCGTATGTTCGCCCTTCAAATGCGACTTCAGTTTCAAACCGTTCGTTTGAATCGACTGCAAATGAGCTCCACGGGCAATACAGGTTACATCTTTGTTTGCCAGCGCCAAAAATCCTGCGATACTGCCGCCTACACCTCCAGTTCCTGCGATGAGATACTTCATATTAGTAGCGAATTAGTAATTGATAAGTCGTCGGTGATTGTCAATAATCACACGTTGAAACGGAAATGCATGATGTCGCCATCCTGCACTACATATTCCTTTCCTTCTACACCCAGCTTTCCGGCTTCTTTTACAGCTGCTTCCGAGCCGTATTGAATATAGTCCTCGTATTTGATAACCTCGGCACGGATAAAACCTTTTTCAAAGTCGGTATGGATAACACCTGCACATTGAGGAGCTTTCCATCCCTTTTCGTAAGTCCAGGCACGTACTTCCTGCGGACCGGCTGTGAAATAGGTTTCAAGATTCAATAGCTTATAAGCCAATTTGATAAGGCGTGCTACACCTGATTCTTCCAAGCCAACTTCGGCAAGGAACATCTGACGGTCTTCGTATGTTTCTAGTTCGGCAATGTCCGCTTCTGTCTTGGCTGCAACAATCAGGATTTGGGCATCCTCGTCTTTTACAGCTTCACGCACCATATCTACGTATTTGTTGCCGCCCACTGCACTTGCTTCATCAACGTTGCAAACGTACATCACCGGTTTGCTGGTCAATAAGAACAGGTCGTGAGCAATCTTTTGTTCGTCTTTCGTTTCGAAAGTCACTGTACGTGCCGATTTACCCTGTTCCAGAGCATTTTTGTATTGGACAAGTACATCATAAGCCAACTTTGCAGCTTTGTCTCCACCCGTCTGCGCCTGTTTCTGTACTTTCTGGATACGGCTTTCGATCGTTTCCAAGTCCTTCAATTGAAGTTCGTAGTCGATGATTTCTTTGTCACGGACGGGGTTTACGCTACCGTCTACATGTGTCACGTTGTCGTCATCGAAACAACGGAGCACGTGGATGATTGCATCTGTTTCACGGATATTGGCTAGGAACTTGTTGCCCAGTCCTTCACCTTTGCTTGCGCCTTTCACCAGCCCGGCGATATCTACGATTTCTACAGTTGTAGGAACAATTCGTTGGGGATGTACCAATTCAGCCAATGCGTTCAGACGTTCGTCAGGAACGGTGATTACACCTACATTCGGTTCAATTGTACAGAAAGGGAAGTTTGCCGCTTGTGCCTTTGCATTCGACAAACAGTTGAAAAGTGTCGATTTACCCACGTTCGGTAGTCCGACAATACCACATTGCAATGCCATTTATCTATTTCGTTTTTATTTAGTTATCGATAATCTGGCTGCAAAGATAGGCATTTTGATAGAGTTTTAGTATTTTGCCTGATATTTCTTATAAAAAATCAAGAACAAAGTGAATCCGATCAAGGCAAACGGTACACCTGTCAGGGCAGGATAACGGTATCCGCCACTAACAGCCAGTCCGCCTGCATAGGCACCGATGGCGTTTCCGAGATTGAACGCAACCTGTACGCAGGCTGCTCCTAACATTTCTCCTCCTTTTGCCACACGGATAATCAGTATCTGTTCCGGACTGGATACAGCAAACAGTCCAGCCGTACAAAGGCACATTAACAGGGCGGCTGCCCATTTGTATGGAGAAAGGAAGAAAATAAGCAATAACATCATGCAGATGAGTCCTTGTGCGGCAGTTCCCACCTTTCCAGGAGTGTAACGGTCGGAGAGACGTCCGCTAATCAGGTTTCCCACCACCATACCGAAGCCGGCAAGAAGCATTAAAGGCGTAATGCTTTCTGCGGAGAAGCCGGATACATTGGTAAGCATCGGATTGATGTAGCTGTACCAACAGAATACACCGCCATTGCCTAGTGCCGTAGCACCCAAAATCAACCACGGAGCCGGAGTTTTAAGAAAGCGGAATTGCCCTTTAAAACCGGTATCCTGTAAACCTTCTACATGAGGAACCCATCGCCAGATATAATATAGGATAACAATTCCCCAGATACCGACCAGCAGGAAAGTGGCACGCCAGGAAAGCATGGTACTTAAGGAAGTGCCCAAAGGTACGCCGAACAGGTTGGCAATGGTCATTCCTGCAATCATGATGGAGACGGCTTCCGAACCTTTACCCTTGTCGGCTAGTTTTTCGGCAACAATAGAGCCTACTCCGAAGTAGGCGCCATGAGGCAAGCCGGAGATAAAGCGGGCAGCGAGCAATACCCAGTAGTTGGGAGCCACAGCCGCACAGATATTACCTATCATAATTAAGGTAATTAATACTAACAGAATATGTTTTAGTCGATATTTGCGAGCCAATGTCAATACAGGTGCACCGACACAGACGCCTAGTGCATAAGCAGAAATGAAATGCCCTGCGGTAGGAATACTAATACCTAAATCTTCTGCCACATCGGGCAAAATTCCCATCATTACAAATTCGGCAATACCTAATCCCAGGGTACCGAACGCCAATGCAATAAGACTCTTTTTCATACAAAACTTAACCTTGATACCTGTTACTTTTTACCTTATTGTTATTATTTACCGCTTATTTATTTTCGGCTGCAAAGGTAAAACAAAATCTTTCAGGGTGTGTTCGATGAGATGGATTTTGATTTAAATCAATTTATACAATATCGGTATGCAGTCTGTTCTAAAAAAGATCTTCTTATTTGATGATAGATTCTTGCTTCAAAGATTATTCGGTTTGTTTCTTTATCCATTCAATGATATCTTTCAAGACTTCCGGATTGATTGTTTCTTCCAGTTGCCCGTATTCGGCCAATGTCCCTTTTTCGCAAGTCTGAAACAGATGATTCAAGTTCGGATAGGCTTTGATTGTTACATTTTTGTTTCCATTTCCGGTGATTTTTTCCTGAATGGCAGTCAGGTTCATAGTGGCATCCACTTGAATATCCTTTTCTCCGTTCAGAGCCAAAACTGGACATTTTAGTTTCTCTAAATCCTGGCTCGGGTCATATCTCATAAAATGAAGATACCACGGAGAAGTCATCGATTTGATTTGCGCAGATAGTTGCTGGATGGCGTTTCGGTCTTTTAATTGTTCGGGAGACATTGTTTTTGTAACATCTGAATACAGTTCTTTCTGCAACTCTTCGGAAGTTTTGCCTGTTTGTTGCAGTATGGCATATTTGTTGCGTATCGAAGGTTTCATCCCTTGCCAAACGGCATCCGGCATTCCCTGGGACTTAGATATTAGTTCTACCTGCTTCAACATCAGACTGTCACCTTTCACACCGCCCCCTGCCAATGAAACGACAAATGCGATCGATGGATCTTTTTTTGCAACGATGAATGCAATGGTTCCGCCCGCACTATGTCCGATGATACCGATTAAATCTTATGGTAAGCTGTGTTAGGTAAGGATAATTTCTTTTTCTTGAGACATGACTCCCCATTATTAAACATTTGTTCTATATAAATAGATAAGCGCTGACTAAATTTGCATCGTTATTAACAGCATAATATGATGAAAAAATTAATCTATCTTGTTCCTACATTGTCTTTGGTAGGTTGTACCTCGCAGCAAGTAGAAGAAAAACCGAATGTGATTGTGATTCTTGCCGACGATCTGGGATTTGGCGATGTCAGCGCTTATGGATCGACTACCATTCATACCCCGAATATCGACAGTCTGGCTCATGGAGGAGTCTGTTTTACGAATGGATATGCTACTTCGGCGACGTCTACTCCCAGCCGTTATGCCTTAATGACTGGAATGTATCCCTGGAAAAACAAGGATGCAAAAATTCTGCCCGGGGATGCTCCTCTTATCATCAATGAGCATCAGTTCACTTTGCCAAAGATGATGCAGCAATGTGGTTATGTGACCGGAGCTATCGGAAAGTGGCATTTGGGTATGGGCGACGGGAATGTTAACTGGAATGAAACCGTCAAACCGGGTGCCAGGGAAGTCGGGTTCGATTACTCTTGCCTGATTGCGGCAACCAATGACCGTGTGCCGACCGTTTACGTGGAAAACGGCGATGTCGTGGGACTTGATCCGGCCGATCCTATCGAAGTGAGTTACGAGAAGAATTTTGAGGGAGAGCCGACTGCCATCTCTCATCCGGAGATGTTGAAGATGCAGTGGGCACACGGACACAATAATTCCATAGTAAACGGAATACCCCGTATCGGTTATATGAAAGGTGGCCACAAAGCTCGTTGGAAAGACGAGGACATGCCCGACTATTTTGTAGATAAGGTGAAGAATTTTATAACCGAACACAAAGATGCTCCCTTCTTCTTGTACTACGGCCTGCACGAACCTCATGTACCCCGCGCTCCCCACCAGCGTTTTGTCGGCAAAACAACCATGGGACCCCGTGGTGACGCTATCGTTGAGGCGGACTGGTGTGTTGGTGAATTGCTTGCTCACCTGGAGAAAGAGGGATTGTTGGGAAACACACTGATTATCTTCTCCAGTGATAACGGTCCTGTATTGAATGACGGCTACAAAGACGGTGCTCCAGAGTTGGTAGGCAATCATCTTCCTGCAGGGGGACTTCGCGGAGGCAAGTACAGTCTGTTTGACGGCGGTACGCATATTCCTTTGTTTGTTTATTGGAAAGGAAAGATTCAGCCGGTTGTATCCGATGCGCTGGTTTGCCAGGTGGATATCCTTGCTTCTTTGGGTTCAATGGTACATGCCGATTTGCCGGAGGGGCTGGATAGCCGGAATCACCTCGATGCCTTTTTCGGAAAAGCTTCAACTGCCCGCGAAGAGGTAGTATTGGAAGCACAAGGACGTATGGCTTACCGTTCGGGCAACTGGATCATGATGCCTCCTTATAAAGGTTCTGAACGCAACCTGACCGGAAATGAATTAGGTAATCTGGGTGAATACGGATTGTTCAATGTAAAAGCCGACCGAACTCAACATCAGAACGAAGCGGCCCAACACCCCGAACTTCTGGATTCTCTGAAACGGAATTTCTTTGCCGAAGTGGATGATTATTATCGCAGTGAAGTAGAAGAAGAACCATTAAAATAAGGTCAAATGTTTATTCTGAACATAAATCCCGTTGATAAAACAATCGTTCTATTCTACCGGGATTTATTTCTCTACCTTTGTTCTGTTTGATGTCGGACAATTAACCTTGAAGTATGTATATGAAAATGAAAGTTTTTTTAATGTTTGTATTGCTGTTCTTATGTTCAATGGGAACAAAGGCGCAGAATTTGGGGGCGAACTATAATGAAAATATAGACTACCCGATTACGGAAATAGAGATGCTGAAGAAATCGAAAGTGACTTGGGTGAGAGGATTTATCAATATCCCCAATCTGTTTCTTCAAAATGAAAATGGAAAGATTGTAGGCGTGAAAGAAGAAGCCATCAAGACACATATTCCCACACTGAAATTTATCCAGGCCAAGAAAGCGTTGGGCGACCGTGTGAAATTCATCTTGAGTCTGAAAATACCTTTTGAATTATATACCGATACGGTTCCTAAAGTAGGGACGAAGGAGATGGAGTACATATTCCGGGCAACGGAAGTGTTATTGCAAACTTATCAGATGGCGCAGAACATTGACATCTTGGTTATGGGTAACGAACCGGAGTGGGAGAATACATTGGATACCGATCTTTGTCATGCGGATGGTGAAGATTATCGGGCATTTCTGAATGAGTTTGCCAATCGGCTGACTACTTGGAAGCAGGCTAATGGTTGGACATTTGATATTTATGCTGGAGCATTGAACCGTGTTTCCGAGTTACCGAAGAGCGAAACGGTACCAGCAGTAGTCTCTGTGGTCAATGACAATCCTAATGTGGTAGGGCTCGACCTGCACGTTCACGCATTGAAAATCAATCAGGCGGAAGATGATTTTCGGATTATCCGCAATAAATATGGTGTAACCAAAAAACTGATTTGCACGGAATTCTCTATGGTACGTGCTTTGAATCCTCATGTGGCAGATCCGCTGGGAGAATGGGGAACGAAGAATGGTTACACAGCCGGAATGAAAATCTACGAATATCTTAATCTGATAGCTGAAAAGGCGAATGCTGGTACACCGGTTAGTGCTGCCGAGTTCAAGAGTCTTTTTGAGAGTTATGCCTGGTATCCGAAGAATTGGTATAAGACTTTTTATGAGGTATTCAAGAAATATGATACGTATGCCATTACCGGACGTTTTAGCGTGGTTCCCGGTGGTGCAAGAGCTGTTTATGATGCGAAGACTGAAATGTGGGAACTTGGAGGTATTTATTTTTCCCGTTATTTAGGACTGGATGCAGATGGATTCTACAATCCCAATCCGTTATTATATCCTGATTTTATCGCTGCCCGGGATGGATTGGCTGTTTCCAGTCTTGTTGGAGGACAACGGGAATTGTTCATTAGTTGGGGTAATGGAGCCGATAAAACAGGCATACTGTCAGTAACAAATGAAGAGGGAACAGAGGTGGTGCGTCAGTCGCTTGATTCGGAGAATGACTATACATTGGTTGAAGATCTTGTTCCTGGGACGACTTATCATGTAGCACTACTGAAATCAGATGATGATACCGTGTTGTGGAAGGATGATGTTAAGACCAAGTCTGTAACAGGAAAGTTTCCTTTGTTGAAATATCAACAAGTGGATGAATATATGTTAGTGCAACTGCTAAATTTGCCGGCTGATGTATCTTCTTATAAAGTAAAGCTGGATGGACAGGAAATCAATATAGTGAATAAGAACCTGAATGGACAGATACTTGCCGTTGAAGTGACTTATCAGGATGGATCGGTAGAAATGTTGTCGACAACAATTAGAAAGAAATTACCTTAAATTTATTCGCTTATGAAAGTAATATATGTAATGTTGGTATGTTTGTGGGTTTTCATCTCTTGTGCGGAGACGGAATATGCCGAAAACGGGATTGATAAAAAGAATATAACGGGATATACCGAAGTTGGGTTTTATAGTTTGGATGGAATTTGTGCTTTTACAGAGCAGGAACAACTTCAGTTTGCAATTAATCCTAAACGGCTGACTTATCGCCTGCAAAATTCGGATCAAAGCAAATACATTCATGTGAAGTTTGACGGGAAGCCCACAACTGTTGGCCAAAAGATAAAGACTGAATTCTCATTTCAAGGAGTTTCTTTCCTCAAAGAAAGGATGGAGATGGAAGTAGTTTGTATAGACGGAGATAAAGTTTGGTTGTCAGGCGACAATGTTGGTGTGATTGTTCCTGTTTTTTAATCATTAAAAGAATTGAATTATGAAAAGATATATTCCTATTGCCCTGTTGTTAATGGTGTTTTCGTTGATCTCATGTGGAGAAGTCATGGATCTGGCACAGCCGGAAAAGGCTGAAGTTACCTATTCGGATATAACCTTGTCACTTTATCAGACTGGTAAGTATGAGTTGTATCTGGATGAGTCGGAATATGAATATACTATTATGGTAGAAAAGAGTCATTGCGAAAAGGAGGCGAAAGCGGAATTTGCAGTAATTGATGCTCACTCATTTGGAGAGGAATACACGCTATTGCCTGCGGCTAACTACGACCTTGATGTCAATAGTCTCGATTTCAAGGGCGATGATGTGTTACATACTGTCGGGTTGCGTTTTCACGATTTGGGCACACTTGATGGTTCAAAGAAATATGTACTTGGTTTGAAGTTGGTTTCCGATGATCTTATGGTTGATAAAGAGAAAAGTTCTATGACTTTCTTTTTGCAACAAAAACAAGGAGGAATTGACAATCCTTATATCCTAACAACTGCTAGCGATCTGATAGCCCTCGGAGATAAACTTAAAGATGGTAAAACAATTTATGCAAAGATGCAGAATGATATTGATTTGCAAGGTATAGACTGGCAACCGATAGAGACCTCGGTTTCTCGACAAATGGTGTTGGATGGTAACGGCCATACTATTCGTAATCTGAAAGTGACGACTTCATCTTCCGCTTATCAGGGCTTCTTTGGTATGCTGGTTGGTAAGTGTTCGAATCTAGTTTTTGAAAATGCACAGATTACAGCTAATCAAAAGTTGACAGGAGTTCTTGCCGGACATGTTGGAAATATTTCAGGGGCGGGAGTTGTTGAGAATGTACGGGTATTTGGTACGATAAATCTGACTTCGGGAACAGGACCGACTGCTTGGGAGAATGGACAAGCCGGTGGTATATGCGGAAGGATTCAAGGAGCGGAAAGTAAAATCTATCAATGTTCTTCAGAGATGAGCATTAATGCCACATGGTCTGCTGGTGGTATTTGTGGAGAAGCAAAAGGAGGCGCTACTATTACTCAATGTTATTTTGTAGGAGATATTACCACAAAGTCATGTGTCGGTGGTATTGTAAGCAGGATGTTTCAGGGTACTGTTACTCATTGTTATTCATCAGGATCGGCTAAGTCCTATCCCAATGTCACACCTCCGAACTCCGGGGCCGGCATTGCAGGACTTGTAGAGCCGACCCCAACAGCACTCATCTCGCATTGTTACTCTGAATGTGAAATTGCTGCTCAAAATCAAGTAGGAGGCATTTTGGGACTTGCCAATAAAAGAACAGGAGTAACAGTGACGCGTTGTGTGGCTTGGAATTCTTCCTTATATTCGAATGGTGCACCAAAATCAGGAAGAGTATGCGGACGTTTTGATAAAAATGAGGCAAATAATTGTTATGCCAATCCGGATATGGAGTGCCGTTTTTCAGCTAATACGCCTGCAATAGCAGATGAGGCAGTTCCAAATTATTCGACAACGGTTAATGGAGCTGACCGTTATAATGGACTTTCTACCATACCCACTCTTATGGCAGCAGTAAAGGCTCTTCAATGGGATGAGTCTATTTGGGATCTTTTAGGAGAGAAGCCTCGTTTGGTTTGGGAATTGGTTCAATAAATGGTCTTATAAAATAAATCATAAGAAATATGTTTATGAATGAATGCAAGATTATCCAAAAAGTAATTTTCATATTAGTGGTGATATGTGTATCTATCACCCGATCATGGGCGGATTCATGGAAAGAAATATCTTTTGCCGATCCCACTATCTTTGTGGAGAACGGAAAGTATTATCTCACTGGTACGCGCAACCAGGAACCGCTGGGCTTTTCCATCCTCGAATCGACCGATTTGAAGCATTGGACGGTTCCCGATGGCAGTTTCCTGCAACTGATTCTTCGGAAAGGTGACCGTACGTATGGTGAAAAAGGTTTTTGGGCACCTCAATATTTTAAGGAGAAAGGAACTTATTATTTCACTTATACCGCCAATGAGCAAACGGTGATTGCTTCCTCAAAATCGGTATTCGGTCCTTTTCGTCAGAAGGAAGTCAAGCCGATAGATGCTTCTGCTAAGAATATAGACTCTTTCCTGTTCAAGGATGACAATGGAAAATATTACCTGTATCATGTCCGCTTTAATAAAGGAAATTACCTTTGGGTAGCCGAGTTTGACATAAAGAAGGGAAGTCTCAAACCGGAAACATTGAAACAATGTATGGATTGTACGGACCCTTGGGAAAAGACGTCGAACTATAAGTCCGCACCGGTAATGGAAGGACCGACTGTTATGAAGTGGGACGGGGTATATTACCTCTTCTATTCTGCCAATCATTTTATGAATATTGACTACTCGGTAGGCTATGCCACTGCTTCTTCCCCTTTGGGTCCGTGGAAGAAGCATCCGAACAGTCCGATCATTCATCGTAGTCTTGTAGGAGAAAACGGATCAGGGCATGGAGATGTATTTAAAGGGTTGGATGGAAAATATTACTATGTTTACCACGTTCACCATTCGGACTCCATTGTACAGCCTCGTAAAACACGTATTGTTCCACTCATCCTGAAGAAAGGAAACGATGGCATATACAACGTTGCTGTAGACAAAGAGCACGTCATAAAGCCAATGTGGAAATGATTTGTTCAGAAATGTAGTAGAGAATTCTATTTTGCACATTTGTACGGGTTTTAAGGAGATTCTTCCCTATCATTTGAAGATTTTCCCGCTTAATTTGTGTCTTGAGATAAAGAATTTGTTAACAGTTAAAAATAATGTTTATGAAAAGAGACAGACTTTATTTTTCTTTCTTATGTCTTTGTTGCTTTTTGTTTTGTGCGCTGGACGTGCAGGCACAACAAGGCTATTGGAAGGGACAAGTGAAGGATGCAGTATCCGGTGAACCGATGATTGGCGTCAGTGTTCGTGTGAAAGGTACGGGAAGAGGTACGATTACTGATTTTGACGGTAATTTTACTGTGAAGGCATCGAAAGGAGACATACTTGTCATTTCTTATGTGGGTTATAAAACTTTGGAACTGGACTTAAAGAATAAAACGACTTTAGGAGTTATCTCTTTAGGAGAAGATACGGAGACATTGGAAGAAGTGGTAGTGGTTGGATACGGTGTACAGAAAAAGGTATCCAGTGTCGGTTCCATTGCCACAGCAAAAGGAGATGATTTATTAAAGATAGGTAGCGTGAACTCCGTTTCCGAAGCTTTGCAAGGTCAGATGCCTGGTGTGGTTGCCATTAACTCCACCTCAAAGCCGGGAGCTGATAAGGCTTCTTTGTTGATTCGTGGTAAGTCCACTTGGGGAGAAGCTGCTCCGTTAGTATTGGTAGACGGTATCGAACGCGATTTTAACGATGTTGACGTGAATGAAATTGAATCTATCTCCGTATTGAAAGATGCTTCGGCAACTGCGGTTTACGGTGTGAAAGGCGCGAACGGTGTGATCCTGTTAACAACCAAACGCGGACTCGAACAGAAACCGGAAATATCATTCACTGCAAACTTTGGTTTTAAACAACCTTCTGCTGCTCCTGAATGGTCTGACTATGTGACCTCTATGAAACAGCATAACAGAGCACAGGCTAACGATGGTAACTGGGGAGCAATGGTTCCCGAATCTACCATTGCCGCATGGGAAAATGCGTATGCTACCGGAAATTATGGTCCGTATAACGATGTCTTTCCCGAAGTGGACTGGTGGAAAGAACTGGTAAAGAATGTCGGTTATGAACAGGCTTATAATCTTAATGTACGCGGTGGCACGAAGAGAATGAGCTATTTCGTATCTTTGGGTTATTTACATGACGGAGATATTTTTAATACTACCAAACAAGAGGATTTCGACCCTTCCTTCTCCTACCGTCGTTATAACTGGCGTAGTAATTTCGATTTCAATATTACAAGTACCACTAAACTGTCGTTCAATGTGGCCGGTAAGATGGGTTATCAGAACCAACCGTCTTATTATGAGAATGTAGATTCTCCGGATGAGCGCTTTTTTAAAACGTTTTTTACAGCTCCAAGTAATGAATTTCCGATTAAATATAGCAATGGAATATGGGGAGACGGGTTAAGTTCCGATCAGAATATAGCTTGTTTGATGAACGAAGGAGGTAGTCGTAATATTAAACAGCATCAAGGTTTCTACGATGTAATCCTGAATCAGAAGCTGGACTTCATTACAAAGGGGTTATCATTGAAGGCATCCTTGTCTTATACGACTTCTTCATCATGGACTACCCAGTTGATGCCGGGTAAGATTTTGGGTAAAGATGATCTGGTTGCCCAGCGTACGCATATTCGTATCAATCGTGTGTATGATTACGTCAATCCTATTTACAATGCTGATGGAACCATTACTTATAATTATACAGAGAAGCGTTATCCGGATGAAAATGCTCCCGGAGATTTACCTGTCGGTGGTGTTTATGACGGTTTCAAGGCTTACGGACGTAAACTTTATTACGAATTAGCATTGAATTACAACCACCAGTTTGGCGATCACGATGTAAGTGCCTTGTTTGTGTTTAACCGTAAGATGAATGAATCGACTAATCAGAATGTGATGAACTTTCCGGCTTACGAAGAAGATTGGGTAGGTCGTGTGACTTACAACTTCAAAGAGCGTTATCTTGCCGAGTTTAACGGTGCTTATACCGGTTCGGAGAAGTTTGCTCCGGGGCGTCGTTTTGGTTTCTTTCCGTCCGCTTCTATCGGTTGGCGTATCAGTGAAGAACCATGGGTGAAGAAATGGACCAAAGGAATACTGACGAATTTGAAAGTACGTTATTCGTATGGGGTGGTTGGCAATGATAAAGGTGCTACCCGTTTTAACTATATCCAGAAATTTGAGCAACTATCTGCCAATGCGCAGTTTGGTAAGTATCAGACCAGTAATTGGGGACCTTTATACAAAGAAGGAAAACTGGCCGACCCCGATGCTACCTGGGAAGAATCTATCAAGCAAAATATCGGTATCGAAATAGGTTTGTGGGGCAAACTAAACTTTACTGTGGATTTGTTCGATGAAAAACGTAATAACATTCTGATGGCACGTAATACAATTCCGTCATGGGCCGATAGTGGTATTGATTTCCCGCAGGTGAATCTCGGTAAGACTAAAAATCACGGTCTTGAATTGGATATTGCCTGGAACGACCGTATCGGAAAGTTTAATTATTACGCGAAATTTAATTTTGCAACCAGTGAGAACCGTGTCGTCTTTATCGATGACCCGAAGAATCAGAGCGAATATTTGAAAAAAGCTGGAAAGTCAATCGGATATGTGAACAAATACCTGGCAACAGGAAACTTCCAGTCGTTGGATGATATTTATAACTCGGCGCAGTCTACTATTGCCAATGGTACACACAATACACTGATTCCAGGAGACTTGTACTACATCGATTATAATGGAGACGGTATGATTGACAGTAAAGATATGGTTCCGATGAAGGATTTGAATTATCCTGTAACTACACTCGGATTCACGTTGGGAGGATCTTACAAGGGAGTTGGATTCAATATGTTGTGGTACAGTGCCTTGGATGTTTATAAAGAAGCAATTCCTTCCTATTTATGGGACTTCCCGGAAGGTAATATCAAAGCTCAACCGAATACGTTGAATACATGGACAGCTGATGCTCCGATTCAAAGTGGTCCGGTTCGTCCCAGTATTCATGTTCAGAGAAGTTATAATTCGGTGGCCAGTACATACACATACACCAATCATGCTTATCTACGTCTGAAGAATCTGGAAGTGAATTATCAGATTCCGAAGCGTTGGTTGCAGCCTTTACGTCTGACAAAACTGCAAGTATATGTCAACGGTACCAATTTGTTGACGTTCTCAAAAGGCGATTCTCGTCGTGACCCCGAACATTCGGGACAGAATGTTTATCCGATGGTGAGACGTTATAATATTGGTTTTAGATTAGGATTATGAGACACTTTAAATTTACTGATATGAGAAGACATAAGTTGAATTGGATATGGATCATTCTATTGGGGCTGTTTGTTGGAAGCTGTGAGGACTATCTGGATCGCTCTCCTGATGACGGACTTTCCGAAGATGATGTTTATAAAGATTATAGCAGTTTGTTAGGGTTCATGGACCGCATCTTTCAAAATGATGATATCTTAATCTTTACACATGGTATCAACTCTTATTCGAATGCATACGTAACGGTAGGAAATTTATCGGATGAATATGCATCCGTTCGCGATAATGATCCGTCGAAGTTTGTCAATGCAGGCAACTGGCTGGAGAATGCCGGTACACGTTTCGAAATAGGAAGTAAAAGTGATGGGAAGAATTTTAAAAGTGCTATTTCTCGTGCCTATACCGGACTTCGCATCGTGAACCGTGTGATTAGCGGAGTAGATCAAGTGAAATCCATTACAGACGACCAAAGGAGAAAACTGTTGGGACAGGCTTATTTCCTGCGTGCCTACTTCTATTTTGAGATTATCAAACGATATGGTGGGATGCCTATCTTTGATCAACTATGGGGAGCATCGGACGACTTTGACTTTCCCCGTAAAACTTATCAGGAATCCAATGCGTGGATGCAGACTGACTTGGATAAGGCCATTGAATTTTTACCCATAAGCTGGCCTGATGAAGAACATGGACGACCTGACCGGGTGAGTGCTATGGCATTAAAAGCAATGACACAGCTTTATGCGGCCAGTCCTTTGATGCAGAACGACCTGAATACCATTGAAAACAAAGGATATGGAAAAGAAATGGCTGCCGAGGCTGCCCGCAGTGCACAGAAGGCTATCAACGCTATCGAAAGCCACGAATATTATCGTCTGATGAATCATGACGAATACCGCAGTATTCAGTTAATGCCTAATTCCAACCAGTTCGCACAGCCGGAATATTTATGGTTCCTGCGTTGGCATCACGGCAACTGGTCTGCCTTCGTCAGAGCACAATGGCTGACACAACCCTACGATAATAAAACCGGTGCCGAAGGTACTCCTTATAATGCTCCGACACAAAATGCGGTAGATATGTACGAACGCAAGGGAGCTGATGGGAAATACTATCCGATCACTGATCCGCGTTCCGGTTATGATGCGGTAAAGACTACCAATCCTTATTCGGATAGAGACCCCCGCTTCACTAATAATATCCTCGTGCCCGGTGAGCAATGGGGAAAAAATTTACAAGGTGTTCCCCATTATCTGACTACTTATTCGGGCGGTTATTCCGAGAACTTCATTTCTACCAACCAGTTTACGAGAGGTTCTCAACAGACTGGATATATGTGTAAGAAGTTCATTTGGCCGGAAGCAAGTGTTCCTCTGTTTGGCGAAGCTGGTTTTCAATTATATCGTCTGGTGGCTGTGTACATTCGTGTTTCACAAGTCTATCTGGATATGGCAGAGGCTTCATACGAAGCGACAGGTGATCCGGATGCAGTTGTTACAGGTTGTACGATGTCGGCCCGTCAGGCTTTGAATAAAATCCGTGTAAGAGCCGGAATCGGTGAGTTGCCGGATGGAGTGGACTTTAGAGAAGCTTATCGTCGGGAACGTGGTGTGGAATTGATGTTCGAAGGACATCGCTGGTATGATATCCGCCGCTGGATGATTGCTGAAGACTTGTTCAAGGGTGAATATCCGATTATGGGTGTCAAAGCAACTCCGATCAATCATTCTTATACGGCCGACCAGTTGAAAGTGGAAAAAGCTTGCACTTATAAGCTGACCGACTTTACTTACGAGTATGTTCCGGTGAGGACAGCCGTGCGTACGTTTAATAAGCGTAATTATTGGTATCCGCTGCCTATGGATGAAGTGGCAGCTTTGGATAATCTTCAACAGAATCCCGGATGGTGATACCTAAAATAAAGAAAAGTATATGAGAAACAAGATTAGATATATAAGACTGATAGGGTTCATATTTGTCCTTATCGTTGGCTCTAGCCTGACTTTCGCACAGAATAAATCAAAGAGAAAGTCGATGAAGAAGCCTTTGGTGGAAATAGTTTCTATTGTTACCGACGAGAAAGGTAGCCCGTTGAAGAATGTTTCTATCATTTGTGGAGAAGGCGCAGTTGTTCTGTATACAGATGCAAAGGGAAGTTTTCAGACGAAGGTCGAGAATGACGCAACCGTCATGGTAGAGGCTTTGGGATATGAAGATAAAGTGTATAAGTTGACAGGCAGCAATATCGTTCCTGAAAAGATTGTACTGAAGAAAGAGCCTCTGTTCCTGACCGAAGAAGCGTTAGTGAACAGAGCCGATGGTGGCAAGACGTATAAAGGGAATGAAGTAGGCGCAACGAGCGTACTGGAGAACGGAAAGTTCGGAACGTTCCCAGATTTGACGCTGACTAATATGCTGCAAGGTAAAATGTTAGGTTTACAGGTCCGTTCTACGGTCAGCGGATTGGGGAATAATACACCTGATTTATTTATCCGTGGCCAGCATGGTATGTCGGACAATACGGCTATCGTTATTATTGACGGTGTCGAACGTCCGGTAGCGGATCTGATTCCTGAAGAAATCGAGCGTATCGAGTTGCTGAAAGATGCCACTGCCAAGATTCTTTACGGAGCACGTGCTGCGAATGGGGTACTTTGGGTGACTACCCGCAGAGGAAAGGCCAACCGCCGCATTTATAATGCAACCGCTGAAGCGGGTGTGATACAGATGACGCGTACTCCTGATTTCCTGAATTCTTATCAGTATGCTAATCTGTATAATGAAGCGCGTGCAAACGACGGACTGACTCCTTACTATAATCAGAAACAACTGGAAGGATATAAAAACTCCAAAGGAGCCAATGACCTATTGTATCCGAACGTTGATCTGTACGATCAGTTGTTGAACAAGAATGCCAACTATCGGAAAGTATCGTTCGATATGACGGGGGGTACCGACAGAGTGCGTTATGCTTTGATTGCCGGATATGTAGGAGGTAGCGGATTTGAAGACGTTACCTATACTCCGCAACTGCACCGCCTGACTCTTCGCGGAAACCTCGATTTCAATGTAACGGATTTTCTGGCTATATCCGCAGATGTTGCCGGACGTATGGAGATGCGTAAATGGGGACAATTGGATTGTGGTCAGGTATTCACGGCTTTGTCTACGCATCGTCCGAATGAATACCCGCTGACTATGTCACCGGAAGAAACCGGACTGGCCAGTTCGGACGGAATTCCATTGTTCGGTGCAAGTCTGTTGCGTCCGATGAATGCATACGCGGAAACGATGTACGGAGGATATACGGATGAACGTTATACACGCAGCCAGACCAATATCGGTTTGAAATTCGATCTTGATATGCTGATAAAAGGCTTGAAAGCCGGTGCTTTCCTTTCTTTCGACAACTATGATTACTTGCAACTCTCTTTGAGCAAAGTCTATCCGACGTATGCCATCAAGACATATCGTGACTTTGCCGGTGAGGAACAAATCATGTATACTCAGATGAAGAAAACAGATGTAGCTACTTCACAAAGCAGGAAGTCAACTACCTTGCAACAGACATTGGGGTGGAACGCCTTTGCTGCATACGAGAATACATTCAACCAAAAGCACGATGTATCGGCACGGTTGACTTATATGTACTCGAAAACAACGAGTCAGGGAGTGGCTCAGGACATTATCAATGCCAACTATGCATTGCGTCTGAACTATATGTATGACCATCGCTATGTTGTGGAAGCGGATATGGCATTGATGGGAAGCAACCGCTTTAAACCGGGAAATAAATACTTCTTCTCTGCAGCAGGCGGTCTTGCCTGGATTCTAAGTAATGAAGATTTCTTGAAAGACAATGAATACGTGAACTTTCTGAAACTGAAAACCAGTGCCGGTGTTTTGGGATATGACAGAAGTACGGAACATTTATTGTATGAACGTGCCTGGGTACAAGACGGCAACTTCCGCTTTGGAACGACGAATAATGGTGCTACGGCTTACTATTCTACTTTTGTCCGTGCCGGTAATCCGAACCTGAAATGGGAAAAGGTGGCAGAATGGAACATCGGTGTGGAAGGTCTGTTCCTGAACAACCGCTTATATACCGAAATGAACTATTTTCGTGAGAAACATACGGACATCATTGGTTCTGTCGATGCCTCTTACGGGGATTATACAGGCAACTTTACCTACCAGGATAATATGGGTTCCGTCTTGAATCACGGTATAGAAGGAATATTCACCTGGAGTGACCGTGTCAACGACTGGTCTTATTCGGTAGGAGCCAATTTCGTATGGTCAAAGAATAAAGTATTGAAATGGAACCAGGTGAAACATGGGGAGGAATATCGCTATACAGTGGGGCGTTCTACCGATGCTATGATGGGACTGGCTGCCGAAGGATTATTGGGCAAAGATATAGACATTAACGGACATGCAGTCCAGACGTTTGCCGATTATCAGGAAGGCGACATCGCCTACAAAGACCTGAACGGCGATAAGATCATTGACGGTCGTGACGTAAAGGAACTCGGCAATTCATTCCCGCGTACCACATTGGGTATCGACTTCAATGTAAATTACAAGGGCTGGGGATTGTATCTTCAGGGATATTCCGAATTGGGTGTTCACACCTGGGCAACGAATGCCTATTACTGGAACAATGGAGAAGGTAAATACTCCAAACTGGCATTAGACCGTTATCATCCGGTAAACAACCCGACCGGAAGTTATCCGCGCCTGACAACTACTGCCGGTGCGAACAATTTCCGCAATTCTTCTTTCTGGTTGAAGAATACAAGCTTCTTCCGTATGAAGAATGTTGAATTGAGCTACACGTTCAATCAGTTCTCCTCGAGTTCGGTAGTGAAGAAGATGAAGATTTTTGCTCGTGGTGCAAACTTGTTCGTGCTTTCTTCCGTGAAGGATTTGGATCCTGAATTGCTGAATGCCGGTGTGACAAACTATCCGGTGACGCGTACTTTTACAGGCGGAGTCTCTTTTGTATTTTAATTTTAAACAATTAATAGATGGCAATATGAAATATATATTAGGAAGTTGCGTTTTAGCAGGTCTGTTTCTCTTTTGTGCTTGTGACGACACATTGGATACAAAGGTGACATGGCAGATCGGAGACTCTGATACTTGGAGAGTGCCGGAACTTGCTCAAGGCGTACTATATAAAGCTTATAATGGCATAGCCAACCGTCCGGATTGTTTTGACAATAACTTTCTGGATTGTGCTACTGATAATGCAGTGACTAATTTGCGCAGCTCTTCTGTCTATAAATTAAGTATGGGCGGTATGACGGCGTTTAACAACCCGATCGGAAACTGGAGCAATGCGTACAACATGCTGAACTATGTAAACTCTTTCCTCGAAAACGGCCTGACCGACCAAGTTCAGTACAACTGCGCTGATCCGGAAGTGGATAAGCAAATCAAGCTGCGTCTGAAAGGTGAATCGTATTTCCTGCGTGCATGGTGGCATTTTGAGCTATTGAAGATGTACGGTGGAAAGGCGAAGAATGGAAAAGCGTTGGGTATTCCGTTGGCAGATCATTTTATTTCGCAGGATGAGGCCGCACAAAACGGTGAGTTTCTCCGTCCTACTTATCAGGCAACAATCGATTTTATCATTAACGATTTGGATAATGCCATCGAATTATTGCCGAACGTATATCAGGGAGATGACCTAGAGTTTGGTAATACACAAATCGGCCGTGCTACGAAAGCGGCGGCAGCTGTTCTGAAAAGTCGCGCGCTTTTATATAGCGCAAGCCCTGCCATGCAGGATGATGACGTAACGAAAATCACCGGCATGGGACAATTCGAAATACTGAATCCTACGGTTTATCAGGCAAAATGGGAAGCGGTAGCCAAAGAGATCAATAAGATTTTGGGCATGGAAGGTTTCGGAACTTATGTTCCTGTTACGGCTTCCTCCATTGCCGATGTGAAGACCGAAAGTTCCGATTATGCTTTCCGCAAATATTTTAATAGTAATCTACTGGAAGGTCTTCATTTCCCACCGTTCTACTACGGAAGTGCCCGTGCCACTCCTTCTCATAATCTGGTAAAGGCTTTTTATGCGAAGAATGGCTATCCGGCAACCGATGTTCGTTCCGGTGTCGATCTGTCTGATCCAGATTTCGATCTGACACAGCTCTATGCCGTGCTGGATAATCGTTTTGCACTGAATGTCTATTATCATAGTGCTATATTTGGCGATTCCGGCCAGCCGTTGGATATGTCCGAGGGTGGAAAAGATTCTCCTTCGTTTAGTGAGAATGCTACACGTACCGGTTATTACCTGGCTAAATTTGTTTCCAAGAAATCGGCTATGCTGAATCCGATTCAGACATTAAACTCGGTTCATTACAATCCTTTGTTACGGAAATCGGAAGTTCTTCTTAACTTTGCCGAAGCTGCCAATGAGGCTTGGGGCAACCCGACGGTGAAAGCCGAAGGATGTCTGTATTCTGCATACGAAATATTGAAAACAATCCGTTCGCAAGCCGGGGGTATCAACTTTGATCTTTATCTGGATGAAATGGCTCAAAGTAAGGACTCGTTCAGAAAGCTGATTCAGAACGAACGTCGCTTGGAATTTACTTTTGAGAATCATCGTTATTTTGATATGCGTCGCTGGGTATTGCCATTGAACGAAGAGGTGGAGGGAGTGGCCGTTACCCGCAATGAGGACGGTACATTCAGCTTCAAAGTACAGAAAGTGGAACAACGGAAATATGAAGTGAAAAACTATTTCATGCCGCTACCGTATGCAGAGCTGGAAAAGAATAAGAATCTAATGAATAATCAGGGTTGGGAATGATATGCTGTTGATATAAATACTTATTTACAATGAAAAGACTAAATATATTATGGATAGGGCTGATAAGCGTTCTGATGACTGCTTGTTATGACGATTATGAAAAGGACTACGATAAGAGTTCTGTGTACTTTGCTTCGCAAAAACCTTTGCGGACACTGGTAGCCGACACAGATATGTCGATAAAGGTGGGAGTGGCTATTGGTGGTAAAAGGGAGGTGCATACCGATGATTGGGTTACGTTCGAGATCGATCCGTCTTTACTGGATGGTACGGGCTTGACACTGATGCCGGAAAACTATTATCAGTTGGCTAATCCGAACAAGATGACAATTAGCAATCCGAATCTGGCAATAGCAGATGTGAAAGTGACTTTCTCTGATGCCTTCTATAATGACAATGCCGCTTTGAATAAGCACTATGCAATCCCTTTCCGTTTGGTCGATCACAATCAGGATGGAGTAACCACCGATGTGAATGGCAATTTGAAGGATTACAGTATTGTAGTAGTCAAGTTCGTCAGTCAGTATCACGGCACCTACTTTGTGAAAGGGAAAGTTACCAACTTATCCACCCAGCAGGTGACTGAATACAATAACAAGGATTTGAGTCAGAATATGACCCGCGACTTTGTTTCATTAGGCAGAAACAAGGTACGCAGACCGGGCTTCGGACAAACGTTGGAAAACAATGAATCAGTGATTCTGACAGTCAATTCAGATGGAAGTGTTACTATCGAGGCTGGGGGAAGTGTCGCTATCGAAGATGCATCCGCCACATTAGATCCTTCAGCTGAATCGCTGGATTTTGTAGGGAAACAGCCTAAGTTTACGCTTTCTTATAAATATACGAAAGGCGGTGTTACTTATCAGGTCAATGAAGAACTGATTCGTCGTCAGAATCCGGAAGCCGATTTACGCTTCCAGGAATGGTAAAAGAGGAGCAATAAAAGTTGATAAAATAGGTATTAATCAATTTATAAGTGTCCACAGTTGCAGTTTTAGATACAAACACGAACCAGTGTAGTGCTGCGACAAATTTTTCGCAAGATGTTTTTGGGCACGGATTACACGGATTTCGCGGTTTTAAGAAATCAACTAATTAAAAACCATGTTAATCTGTGTAATCCGTGCCCAAAATATATTCCTTTCTTAGATGGCAAACAGCCGAGTTTGCCAAAGAATTAGTGGATATCGGCAAATCTATATAAAAACATTTGGTGGATAACGGCATTTTGGCTTAAAACATTTGGTGGAATCGAATTCAAGGAGTATATTTGCTATTAAAATTGTAATCAATGGGAGATAATACAATCTATTTCAAGAGAAAAATGTACGACGCCATGCTAAAATGGAAATCCGAGCGTAATGGTGATACTGCTTTACTGATACAAGGAGCACGCCGTATAGGTAAATCTACAATAGCGGAGGAATTTGCCCGTAATGAGTATAAATCATACATTTTGATAGACTTTTCAAAAGTATCTGAGGAGGTAAGTGATTTATTCAATGATATTTCAGATTTGAATTATCTGTTCCTTAGATTGCAATTTATTTACCAAGTGCATTTACATGAAAGAGAATCGGTAATTATATTTGATGAGGTGCAGTTGCAACCTCTCGCAAGACAAGCTATCAAACATTTGGTGAAAGATCATCGATATGATTATATTGAAACAGGTTCATTGATATCCGTCCGCTCGAAGAGTCGCAATATAATCATCCCAAGTGAAGAGACAAAAGTTAATATGTACCCTATGGATTATGAGGAGTTTAGATGGGCCCTTGGTGATACAACGACCATTCCATTATTACGTACTACTTTTGAAAAGAAGATGCCATTAGGAGATGCTGTTCATCGCAAACTTATGCGAGATTTTCGTCTGTATATGCTTGTGGGAGGGATGCCACAAGCTGTAGCGGCATATATTAAAACGAATAATTTTTCAGATGTTGATTTGGCAAAGCGAGATATCATTGCTCTATATGAAGAAGATTTTGGGAAAATTGATGATTCAGGAAGAGCTAAAGCGATGTATGATGCAATACCTGCCCAGTTAAGCAGGAATACATTACGCTACCAGGTAGGCAAAGCTATTCCGGATGAAAAAGTAGAAAGGGTAATAAACATCGTAAAGGATATGGAGGATTCGATGACAACTAACATTGCATTCCATACAGATGACCCGAACGCAGGCTTAGCTCTGACAAAAAATGAAGAATACTTCAAGATGTACGCATCAGATACAGGTTTGTTTGTTACGCTTGCATTTATGGATAGCAATTATACAGAAAATATTATATATAATAAGTTACTAAACGATAAACTTAGTACTAATTTAGGATATGTATACGAGAATGTCATCGCCCAAATGTTAAAGGCTGCAGGAAAGAATTTATTCTATCATACAATTCCATACGCCGAAGGAAAGAAGTATTATGAGGTTGATTTTATCATTGCTGATAAGCATAAGATATCCCCTATTGAGGTGAAATCCTCGGGGTACAAGTCTCACAAATCATTAGACGAGTTCTGCATTAAATTCTCTGATCGTATAATGAATAAGTATTTGATATATACAAAAGATTTAAAAAGGGGAAATGGCATTGATTATATTCCGGTCTACATGACAATGTTTTTATAGCAGCAATTATAACTTTAGCTGTTTGAGAAACTCGGTCGGAGTGATATTAAATTCCTTTTTGAAACATTTTGTAAAGTAGTTCGGGTCTGATATACCGACAGCGAATGAAGCTTCGGAAACATTCATGCCGTTCAGTAAATGGGTTTTAGCTTCCTTCATCTTGATGGTACGTATAAACTGTGTGATGGAGCATCCCGTGAGCGATTTCAGTTTCATGTGCAGCAGGCTACGGCTGATACGAAGATGAGCTGTGATTTCGGTTACTCCGAAGTCTTCCTTGGTTAGGTTCGCCATAATAAGCTCCACCAGTTCTTTCATAAATACCTCATCTCTTGGATTGTTGGTGATTTGTTTGATGTTCAGTTCCTCCGCCTGTTTGAAGTGTTCGATATTCTGCTTCCGGCTCTTTTGAATATTCTGTACCAGCAACTCCAGATTCTTGGCGTTGAAAGGTTTGGTGATATACGCATCGGCTCCCCGCAGGTAACCTTCCGTATGGTCGTTTTCATCCGTCTTGGCAGTCAGGAGGATGACGGGGATATGGCTGGTCGCTACGTCTTGCTTGACACGTTCCGTGAATTCCAAGCCGTCCATCACCGGCATCATTATATCCGATATAATGAGATTAGGCAGCTGTTTGGCTATCTTCTTGCAGGCTTCCGCACCGTTATACACCCGTATAATATCATATTTCTCACTGAATATGCTGGCGAGATAATCATTCATCTCTTTATTGTCCTCCACAATCATGATAGATTCCCTGCAGGAGTCTTTCTCTTTGTTGGTCAGCTTTTCGGGGATGAGTTCGATGGTTTCCTTGATTCGCTGGTTATATTTCTGTATTTCTTCGGTCGTGATGTTTTCGGACGAGCGTTCATCGGGGCTATAAGCATCTTCCGATACATTCAGAGTAACAATAAAGTCCGAACCTTCGTTGACTTCGCTTTCTACCCGGATTTCACCTTTGTGCATGTGTATGAGCGAACGCGTAAGCGATAATCCCAGTCCGAATCCTTCGCGATGGTCGCGCTTCTCAACTTGGTAATAACTTTCAAATATTTGTTCTTGAGCTTCTTTAGGAATCCCCCTGCCATTGTCTTTTACAGAAATTTGCACAAATGTCCCTTTCTCTTCTTTTGTCAGTTTGGCACTCAACTTGACGTATCCGCCGGACTGGGTATATTTAAATGCGTTTGAGAGCAAGTTATAAAGAATCCGTTCCAGCTTGGAGGGAGAGAACCATACTTCCTCTTCGGTGTCTTCCAGATTGATGATAAAGTCAATTTCCCGTTCTCCGGCTACAATGTCGAAGATGTGCGACAGTTCTTCCAGGAAGTGCATGATGTCTCCTTTCCGGACGCTGATACGCATTTGTTTCATCTCGATTTTACTGAATGTCAATAGTTCGTTAATCAGATAATTCATCCGGTTGGCATTGCGATAGACGACTTCCAGTTTTTCTTTATCGTTGTTGCTGATTTGTGGCTGCTGGATCAACCGTTGCAGAGGTGATAAAATCAGGGTTAGCGGAGTTTTCAGATCATGAGAAATGTATGTGAAGAAATTGATTTTCTGTCGATTCATATTTTCTATGTTGACGCGCTGTTCATGCTCTGTTTTCAGTCGCATGAGCAGGATGATACGCGTTTTGGTATATCTGTATGCGGCGTAAATGATGAATAGAAGGAGTAGTACATAAATTAAATATGCTTCCGGAGAGAGCCACCAGGGAGGAAGGATGCTGATGGTAAGGTTCTTTTGCCCCGTTTCGTCCCAGTAGATACCGTCTTTGCTGGCTTTGATCTTTAAGATATATCTTCCCGAAGGCAGATTGGAGAAGCGTACCTGATGCTGGTTGCCTACAAACTGCCAGTCCTTGTCGATGCCTTCCATTTTCATCGCATATTGAGTGTTGTCGGTATATTGATAATTCAATCCGGAATATTCGAGACGCAGGGATTGGGCTTGTTCGTGCGTCAGGGTGATTTCTGTCAGTTCGGAGACGGAGGAAGGGATGGACGCCTTCTTATTGTTGGGTGACATATATTCGCTGTTGCTCCAAATGGCGGTTAGTGCAATGTTGAAATGTGGATTGACGGAGTGTACCTGTTCCGGATAGAAAGAAATCATACCGTTGATGGTTCCGAAATATAGTTCTCCGTCAGGCTTTTTGCAGGCGGAGGAGTAGTTAAATTGATTGATGGGCAATCCGTCGGCCGTGGTATATCGGTCAATGCTTCCTGTTGAGGAATTGATACAACAAAGTCCATTTCCGGTACCTACCCAGATATTACTCATTTCATCTTCTATGATGCCTTTAATGGCATTGGAGCCCAACTGCTCTTTGCTGTAAGAAGCGATGATATTTCCATTGCGGTCTGATACATAAAGCCCGTTGTTGTCTGTTCCTATCCATATCCGTTGATGTGAATCGGGGTAGATATAGGTTATGTAGAGATCGGTGTACGGCAAGATAGGGAGCGAGGTAACTTTCAGTGTATGGGTGTTTATCTGGAACATACTGCCTTTTCGCGTTCCTGCCCAAAGTATGCTGTCATTGAATTGTACCAAGTTAAATACACGTAGCGGTGAAATCTTTTCCGGACGGGCATTGGCTTTTTTCTTGTCGATCAGGAATAAGCCTGAAGGACCTCCATACCAAACGTGGTCATTCTTGTCTCCGATGATGCAGAAGCCGGACGAAACTTGCTCCGATAATAGATTATAGTTCACCGTGCGGTTCAGATGCGGTATATAGTGAAGAGCTCCTTTCAGGAACAATCCGAGCCATAGGCTGTTATCTTTGTCGAGCCATAGAGAGTGTATGTTCTTGGCGTATATTTGCATCTGTTTGTGAAGCCGTTCGGCGCGGGTAATCTCTTTTTTACTGTTCAGGTAATTCAGTCCGCCATCCTCTGTGGCGATGTACAAACCGTTGTCCGGCGCATTGATAATCTGGCGGACTGCTTTTCCGCTCAAATGATTGAAGCTGCTTCCGTAAGGATAGATCCGGAACTGGTCGGAGCCGAATATATAATAGTTGACTCCTCCGAAATAGGTTCCCACCCACATATTGTGGGCCTTATCCTGATAAAGACTGTAAATAGGAGAATCGTTCAAAGCACTTAAATCCCGTTCGGATTGTTCGTAATGTGCAATCAGTTGGTAGAGTTTGTTGAACACGAAGATGCCATACTCCGTTCCTACCCATATATTTCCGGTATAGTCGGTTGACGTACACCGGAAATCTTTCACTTCGAGGTCTTTTGAGAGATTACACAGGGTGTTGCTTTGTATGTGGTAGACGAAGAAATCACTATTGGTATTCAACAAAAGCTGGTTGGACGAGATCAGGACAGCTTTGTTACATTGTTGTGCAAAAGGCTGGATGAGAGTAGGGAGGGAAACGAACTGTTTCTTCTCCAGACTATATCGCATCAGTCCTTTGTTGGTGTCTATCCACAGGGTCTTGTCTCCGTCCTCTGCGAAGTATCTCACATGGGACTTCTCTTCATTGAGCAGGAAAGGAACGAACAGGCTATCTTTTTCATTGTAACGGTAGAGTCCGTTGCTGCAGGCCGCCAGGAGCGTCCCGTTGCTGGTGTTCAGGAAACAAACATCATCTTTGGTGTTACCTTTCAACCGGTAACGGCTGAAATCTTCTGTCTCGTAGTCATAGCTGCAGATGCCCTGATCGGTAGAGATCCATAAAACATTGCGGAGTGAGTCATTGTACAGACGGGTGATGAAGTCATGGCAGAGTGAAGTGCTGTCGGCTTCATTGTGCGCGAACAGGTTGATATTATAACCGTCAAACCGGCACAAACCATTACGTGTGCCAAACCAGATGAATCCGTGATTGTCCTGTGTGATTGCATTAATGGTATTATGCGGAAGTCCTTCGGTTATGCTTAACTGTTTGAAGCGTATATTATTATATTGTATCTGTCCCGTCAACAGGCATGTATTTAAGAGCACGAAACTGAATAAGAGTATGAATTTAACTAAGGTGGTTCTCATGGCTTCACGGATTTAATTTCACGACCTAAAGATACGTCTTTTTTTGTTTGGAACAGTCGTAGGATTGTTCAAACGGGCAGCACTCATGTTTAAATTATTGTCCGGTAGCTGATTTTTATACATGATTGCAGGTATTAAGCATTATTTTTCTGTTTTTCTTGGATAGAAAAGACCACATTTGCAATGTGAAACTCTAAAAACACAATGCTATGAATCATCCGACATTCAAATCCCTTACGTTGGGTATCGGCCTGTTTTTCATATTACCTCTGGTATATGCGAATAGTTCTTTTCCGTCTTTAGACGTCCTGTTAAGGCTCATAAAACAAGCTTGGTATTGGCTTCGGGAAAGGAAAACACACCGTTTACCCCGAATGAAGTCCAACCGATAGAGACTGAAGTTGTGCTGGACTTGAACCAGCCGCTTGAGCTGGAGGCCGCTTCTATGGTTGTATATCGTTTTAAATAGGATTTTTAAATAAGCAAATATGAGAAATACAGTCTTTTGTATCACAGGACTTGCCATACAAGGGTTGATCGTATCAGCCCAAGCACAAACCGGCAAACCGAATATTGTGGTTATTATGACCGATCAGCAGCGTGCCGATTTGTGTGGCAGGGAAGGTTTTCCGCTGGAAGTGACTCCTTTTGTCGACCGATTGGCGCAGGAGAATGTATGGTTTAATAAGGCATACACTGTGATGCCGGCCAGCTCTCCGGCCCGTTGCTCCATGTTCACAGGGCGTTTCCCTTCCGCCATTCACGTACGTACGAATCACAATATCTCCGACATCTCCTATCAACAGGATTTGGTGGGCGTGTTGAAAGAAAACGGGTATAAAACAGCATTGGTCGGTAAGAATCACGCTTACCTGAAACCTGCCGACCTCGATTTCTGGTCTGAATACGGACACTGGGGAAAGCACAAAAAGACGACTCCCGCCGAAAAGGAGACTGCCCGTTTCCTGAATCAGCAAGCTAGAGGGCAATGGCTGGAGCCATCTCCCATCTCGCTGGAGGAGCAGCATCCCACCAAAATCGTGAACGAAGCACTGGCATGGATTGAGCAGCAGAAAGAAAATCCTTTCTTCGTATGGGTTTCTTTTCCGGAACCTCACAACCCTTATCAGGTATGTGAACCTTATTACTCTATGTTCTCTCCCGATAAGCTCCCTGTCTTAAAGACCTCCCGAAAGGATTTGGCTAAGAAAGGAGAGAAATACCGTATTCTGGCGCAACTGGAAGATGCGTCCTGTCCCAACCTGGAACAGGACTTGCCTCGAATCCGTGCTAACTATATCGGAATGATCCGGTTGATAGACGATCAGATCAGGAGACTGATCGAATCGTTGAAAGCCAGCGGACAATATGAAAATACCATCTTTGTCGTACTCTCCGACCACGGTGACTACTGGGGAGAATACGGATTGATCCGTAAAGGAGCCGGACTTTCCGAAAGTCTGGCACGTATTCCGATGGTATGGGCAGGCTATCACATCAAGAACCAGCCTACCCCTATGGATGGTCATGTGTCGATAGCCGACCTTTTCCCTACCTTCTGCTCCGCCATCGGTGCTGAAATACCGGTAGGAGTCCAGGGCCGTAGCTTGTGGCCGATGCTGACCGGAAAAGCTTACCCTGAAGAAGAGTTCTCAAGCATAGTCGTACAACAAGGTTTCGGAGGAGCCGATGTTGAATTGGATGCCTTTCTGACTTTTGAACAGGAGGGGGCATTGACTCCCGGCAAAATTGCCCACTTCGACGAACTGAACACCTGGACGCAAAGCGGTACTTCACGCATGATAAGAAAGGATGACTGGAAACTGGTTATGAATCATTATGGCAACGGAGAACTTTATAATTTGAAGAAAGATCCTTCGGAAATTCATAATCTGTTTGGCGAGAAGAAATATTGTGAAATTCAAACGGAACTTCTGACCCGCTTGCTGGCATGGGAATTACGCCTGCAGGACCCACTGCCTCTTCCGCAAAGACGCTATCATTTTAAACAGAATTCGTTTAATTATCTTAAATAGGAAGAATAACATAAAACAGGAATATATGAACTTGATTTTACGATTAGGATTAGTTTTGCTTATAGAATTTATTTCCATCTGTACAGCATCAGCGCAGTTATATGGAACGGCAGATACAAATGCTCCGGAACTACGTGTCCCGACATCTGTAAAACCGGCATTTGATTATTGGATGAGGGACACTTGGGCTACGCTAGGTCCCGACGGTTATTATTATATCACAGGAACGACCTCTACCCCCGATCGTTATTTTCCGGGACAGAGACATTGCTGGGACTGGAACGACGGGTTGTATCTGTGGCGTTCCAAAGATATGAAGTCTTGGGAAGCCAGAGGACAAATATGGTCGATGGAAAAAGACGGCACTTGGCAAAAGAAGCCGAAAGTATATAAAGCAGGAGAGAAATATCAGAAGAAATCCATCAACGGTGATCCGATGGACAACCGCTTTCATGCAGTCTGGGCTCCGGAAATGCACTATATCAAGAGTGCGAAGAACTGGTTTATCGTAGCCTGCATGAATGAGTCGGCAGGCGGGAGAGGTTCTTTCATTTTGCGCAGTAAGACCGGAAGACCGGAAGGACCGTACGAGAATATCGAAGGTAACCAAGAGAAAGCCATCTTCCCGAACATAGACGGAAGTTTGTTTGAAGATACGGACGGTACTGTTTACTTTGTCGGGCACAACCATTATATCGCCCGTATGAAACCGGATATGAGCGGATTTGCCGAGGAACTGAAAACATTGAAAGAGCAAAAATTTAATCCGGAACCGTATATTGAGGGAGCATTTATCTTCAAATACGATAACAAGTATCATCTCGTACAGGCTATATGGTCGCACCGTACATCGGAGGGAGATACCTATATCGAGAAAAAGGGAGTAACCTCACCAAAGACACGTTATAGTTATGATTGCATCATATCGACAGCCGATCATGTGTACGGTCCCTATAGTGAACGTTACAATGCCATTACGGGAGGCGGACACAATAATCTTTTTCAAGATAAGGATGGAAACTGGTGGGCTACCATGTTCTTCAATCCGCGTGGGGCACAGGCGGCAGAGTATAAAATAACGTGTCGTCCCGGATTGATTCCGATGACCTATGAGAATGGTAAATTTAAACCCAACTTTAATTATAATACCAAATGAAAACTTCTTTATTGATAGCAGGCAGCCTGGCTTTGGTCCCGATGACATATGCGCAGGACAAACCGAACATTATTATCATATTGGCGGACGATTTGGGATTTTCCGATCTCGGTTGTTTCGGTGGTGAGATTCATACACCGGTATTGGATAAACTGGCGAAGAATGGCATCCGTATGACACAGATGTATAACAGTGCACGCAGTTGCCCGTCGCGTGCCAATCTACTGACGGGACTTTATCCCCATCAGACGGGATTGGGACACATGGATGGCAGTCATCCTGCCTGGCCGAAAGGATATTCGGGCTTTCGTTCCAATTCGGATAACGTCACGATTGCGGAAGTCTTGAAAGATGCCGGATATTTTACGGCTATGTCGGGAAAGTGGCATTTGGGGAACAAGTCGAATCCTATTCTTCGTGGCTTTCAAGAGTATTACGGTTTACTGGGCGGATTCAATTCTTTCTGGAATCCGGCAGTATATACCCGTTTGCCGAAAGACCGTACGCCCAGACACTATGAAGAAGGGACTTTTTATGCAACGAATGTGATAACGGATTATGCGATTGACTTTATCGACCAGGCACATCAGGAAAAGAAACCTTTGTTCCTGTATCTGGCTTATAACGCTCCCCATTTTCCTCTACACGCACCGAAAGAAGTGACCGATAAATATATGTCGCTCTATATGCAGGGATGGGACAAGATTCGTGACGCACGTTGGAAACGGATTGTTGAACGGAAACTTATGCAAGGTAAGCCGGAACTCAGTCCGCGTGGCGTGGTTCCTGAAAGTTTGTTTGAAGATGAAACGCATCCGTTGCCGGCATGGGACTCATTGACAAAAGATCAGCAGACCGACTTGGCACGCCGTATGTCCATTTTTGCAGCGATGGTGGATGTAATGGATGCGGATATCGGCCGGGTGGTAGATGAATTGGAGAAGAACGGTGAGTTGGACAATACGTTTATCATGTTTATGTCTGATAACGGAGCTTGTGCCGAATGGCATGAATTGGGTTTCGACAAACAGACCGGAGTCGAATATCATACACATACGGGAGCCGAACTCGATCAGATGGGCTTGCCCGGAACTTATCATCATTACGGCACAGGCTGGGCGAATGTTTGTTGCACGCCGTTCACGCTGTATAAACATTATGCTCACGAAGGAGGTATCTCAACTCCATGTATCATTTCCTGGGGCAATCATGTGAAGAATAAAGGCGGACTGGATCATCAGCCTGCACAATTCTCCGATATCATGTCTACCTGTGTGGAACTGGCAGGAACCACTTATCCGAAAGAATATCGGGGAAGAGCGATTCTGCCTACGGCAGGTCAGTCCATTCTTCCGATTGTGAAAGGAAAGAAGATGCCCGAAAGATACATCTATGCGGAACATGAAGGCAACCGCATGGTGCGTAAAGGTGACTGGAAGCTGGTTTCTGCCAACTTCAAAGGAGATGAATGGGAATTGTACAACATCAAGGAGGACCGTACCGAACAGCACAATCTGATCGGTAAATATCCTGAAATGGCAAAAAAATTGGAAACAGCCTATTTCGAATGGGCGGACAAGAGTGATGTCCTCTATTTCCCAAAAATGTGGAATACCTACAATAAGAATCGACGGAAAGATTTTAAAGAATATAAAACCCGCTAATGCTTATGGATAAGAGAATCTTACTTACTCTGGTTTTAGGAGCCGTGTCGCAGGTGTTTATCTATGCATGGGAGCCTAAAGGAGATAAAATCAAAACAGTATGGGCTGAACAGGTGACGCCGGAAAATGTGTGGCAAAGTTATCCCAGGCTACAGTTGCAACGGGCGGAATGGATCAATCTGAACGGATTGTGGAAATATGCCGTAACGGATCAGAACACGCCTCGGAAGAATGTTTCCTTTGAGGGGGAAATCCTTGTTCCGTTTGCGATTGAATCGTCTCTGTCCGGAGTGCAGAACACATTTCTTCCGACAGATAAACTGTGGTATCAACGTGAGTTCATCGTAGATCCTTCCTGGAAAAATAAATCTGTTATCCTGCATTTCGGAGCAGTGGATTATGAATGTCAGGTGTGGGTGAATAACCGGTGGGTCGGCACGCATAAAGGAGGAAACAACCCGTTCTCGTTCGATATTACTAAATATCTGAAGAAGAGCGGCCCTCAAAGTCTTGAAGTAGCAGTTACCGACCCGACGGACACGGAATCCATTTCCCGAGGGAAACAGCAACTTAATCAGGAAGGTATCTGGTACACGCCTGTATCGGGCATTTGGCAAACTGTGTGGCTGGAAGCGGTGAATAAAACCTATATCCGTCAGGTGCTTCCTTCCACTGATATTGAAAAGGAGTCCGTAAAGCTGAATTTTGATGTAGTCGGAGCGAAAGGTCATGAAGAGGTAAAAATAGAAGTATTGGATGATGGCAAAGTAATCAAGACGGTGAAACAGAAGTTGTGTGATGTAATGAAGATAGATGTTCCGAATGCTGTTCTATGGTCTCCCGAATTTCCGAAACTGTATCATCTGAATATTGTCTTATCCGATGGAGGACGTGTTTTAGACCGGGTAAAAAGTTACTTTGCCTTGAGAAAAGTAGATGTCCGTAAAGATGAGTGCGGATATAATCGTATTTGCCTGAATAACCAACCCATCTTCCAATACGGTCCGCTCGATCAAGGCTGGTGGCCCGACGGACTGTTGACCCCTCCTTCCGAGGAAGCGATGTTGTGGGATATGGTGCAGTTGAAGAAGATGGGATTCAATATGATCCGTAAGCATATCAAAGTAGAACCGGAACAATATTATTATTACGCCGATTCTCTCGGTCTGATGATGTGGCAGGATATGGTATCCGGTTTTGCTACATCAAGGAAGAAAGAGGAACACGTTAGTCCGTCGGCTACTGCCGATTGGAATGCTCCCGAAGAACATACCCGCCAATGGCAAAAAGAAATGTTCGAGATGATCGACCGTCTCCGTTTTTATCCTTGCATCACTACCTGGGTGGTATTCAATGAAGGATGGGGACAGCACAATACGGTGGAAATCGTGAATAAAGTGATTAAGTACGACGATACACGTCTGATAAACGGGGTGACCGGATGGAAGGATAGAGGCGTAGGTGATATGTACGATGTACATAATTATCCTGTCACTTCCATGATTCTGCCGGAGAACAATGGCAACCGCATCTCCGTACTGGGAGAATTCGGTGGCTATGGATGGGCAATCAAAGAGCATATCTGGAATCCGAAAATGAGGAACTGGGGATATAAGAATATAGACGGAGCAATGGCATTGATTGATAGCTACGGTCGCCTGTTATATGATTTGGAAACGCTGATTGCTCAGGGATTGAGTGCGGCAGTCTATACACAAACCACCGATGTGGAAGGGGAAGTGAACGGCTTGATTACTTACGACCGGAAAGTAACTAAAATACCGGAAGGCTTGTTGCACCTGATGCACAACCGTTTGTATGAAATCACTCCCGTGAAGGCGGTCACTTTGATTGCAGACAGTCAGACCGGAAGGAGGAATACCCGCCTTGTCAGTGTGAATGGTCAGGAATTGAAAATGACTTCTTTGCCTTTCGAATGTTCTCCTCGTTCCACAATAGTATCTGAAGCTACTTTTAAGGTAGATAAGGATTTCAATCACCTGTCTTTGTGGCTCAATGTTGCCGGAAAAGCAAAAGTGTGGTTGAATGGTGTAGAAGTCTTTGCACAGGAGGCAAAACAGACCAGGCAATATAATCAATACAATATCAGTGACTACAGCTGTTGCTTGAGGAAAGGAAACAATCTGTTGAAAATTGAAGTGAAAGATAGCAAGAAGATGAGATTCGATTATGGGTTGAGAGCTTATTAATAGAGTTGTTTTTCTTTTTTTTTGCCTGATCAGATTAACTCTGTTAGTTATTCTTTTTTCGTATGACTATAGTCTTCCGCAAGGATAACTATAGTCTCCCTTGCGTATGACTATAGTTATACGCAAAGTACACTATAGTCATACGAAATAAAAGTAGCGAATGAAATAAGTTTGAATGGGGAGCCGGCTATAAAAGAATAGCTATAGAGATCAATTAAGAATCAGGGACTATCCTATATTGAAAGATATGCGGATTGCAGCAACGAAACATAGTACAAAGAAAAATACTTCCATACAAGATTTCAGCTTTTTTGTTTCTAACTAATTCATCTGTTCTATTCATGTTGATTTATGTAATCCTCCTTTGGAGGTTGCAGCTACCGCACAGGAGGTAGCGGTAGCTGTCGGTTCTCGAGAAACCTTTTTCTATTTATTCATTTCAGTTTTTTCTTTCTTTTAAGATAGCTAAGGGTGCGAACAAGATTTTCCAATGAGTTTCTTAGTCCTATGGATTGAATGTATTCATCAGTCTTTCCATACTTTTCTTTTACTTTATCAAAAAATGTGTCATAATCTATATTTCCATTATGATTCATCACACTTTCATAAGCGATGTCTATTAAACAATAATAATCTGTATTATGACTTAAACTTTTTAATTCATAATCAGGTACATGATTACAAAAAGCATCCATGAGTTGATTCATCTTTTCCATAAATTATTCCTCCATTTCTATGATATCACTGAATGCATTTCCCCATTCTGAAAGATAGTAAGGATTGTATGTTCCTTTGGGTATATGCAGTTTTGTGCTTTTTTCTACTTTTCCCCAAAAACTGTTCTCGTTTATAGCAGGTGGAGTTAATGCACGATTGATAACATTTATAAGGAATTTCTGTTTTCCATATTTTTCTCCTTCGTAGACAAAAGCGCTAAAACCAATAAATTTCACCCCTGTTCCTAAATCGATGTTCTCTAAATTGAAGCAGTCATAAAAAGCTCTATCAGCAATGGTTCTGACACTGTTGGGGATTATAATTGAATATATACTGTCACAATCTTCAAATGCACTTTCACCAATTGATTTTATGGAATTGGGAATGGAAATGTTTTCCAGTTTCCGGCACCCTCTGAATAGTTCGGCTTGTATACTGTCTAATTGGGCGGGTAGGGTGACTTGTTTCAAGTTGTCGCATTCTTTGAAAGCTTCCATTCCTATTTTTTTTACGTTATTTGGGACTGATATTTTTGCCAATTGCTTACAGCTCAAAAAGGCACCTCTTCCGATTTGAGTAACATTTGAGGGAATCGTTATTGTCTGTAATCCGGAAAATGCAAACGAAGCAAAACCAATTTCTGTTATAGATGCGGGAAGAGACAAACTGTTGAGGGAACTACATCCGTAGAAAGCTCCTGAACCTATAGTCTTTACGGAAGTTGGGATAGAAATGCTACTTAGAGATTTGCAATTATAAAATGCTGTTTCTCCTATTGACAATAAGTTGTTTGGAAGAGTAACTTTATAGAGTTCTTGGCATTTAAAGAACAAACTATCTGATACGGAAGTTAGTCCGCTTGGTAATTTGACTTCAACTAACGAACTTTCAGCAAAAGCATTAGACGCTATTTCTGTAACTCCACTCGGAATATCAATGAGATTGAGTTTAGAACACCTCATAAACAAATGACTTCCCATCTGTTTCAATTTTGCAGGAAGAGAGATATTGGTGAGTTCTCCACATTTATAGAAAATACATGATCCTAAGGTTGTCAGTTCAGGAGGAAGAACAATTTTCTGAATGTTCGAATATTCGTTGAATACATAAGAAGCAAGTGTGCCTTTGGGAGTATCCTTCCAACCGTGAATACGGTTTCCTGTTCTATCATAGAGAGTCACTTGGTGCCCTGTGATGTTAGTCACGCTTTTGGGTAATACTAAATATTTCAGTGAAGAAGGAAACATTTGCCCTACAATACTATTTGCTTTTGTGTATAAATCAAATGCCGGGACAAAATCCCCTGCGTAATTACCTCCTATCTGATCAGAATGGTAATAAGCGGCACCTCCTTCTACTATGTTAGCTTCAGACAAATCCAGATTTTCTAATTGGGACATACCTTTCATAAAGGAGAAATCTGTACCATTTAGATTTCCGGTTAACTTCATTTCTTTGATATTCTCCTTTCTGCTATCTGCAATCAGTGTGTTCAGCGAACCGGCGGGTTCGACATTTAGAACTAATGCCGGAACATTGGATTTTCCTTTTTGGATAACTTCTACTGTGTCTTTTACTGTTGCAGAATAAGCTGAATAGCCGTCGGTATAAAATACAATTTTTCCTTTTCGCTCAGCATATTCTTCATTGGGCTTGATGATAAAGTATGTAAGAGTATCCCTCAAGGCTTTTGTTTTGACAGGAATATACTGGCTTATCCAATTTCTTTCGGAATAGTCGATCTCTATTTTCATCTCTTTGTTTATTCCGATTTTAATGGAGATTGTATCTCCCTCCGCATTTGCTATGATTTGCTTTTCTTCGGCAATTATGGCAGATTTGGCATCTTGGTTGATTGTTATTTCTGCTGTAGTTCCTTCTATTCCTTTTAGGATGACCTTACCTGTTCGAGGTTCAATGGAAGAATTGGGTGCTATTAACAAATTTACATAAGAAGAGGATGTTGAGTTATTCGTAATCCAATCAATTTCGGACAATACAACTTCATATTCTACATTGGACTGAACATTGATTGAAATATTGCATCCATTTTGTTTTACATTATATTCATTTTGTGATGGCTTGATATAGCCATATTTAAGTTGGGTAATGGTCAGGGTATCGCTGACCGTATTTTCTGCATTTTTGAAGATTACTTTTGCAATCCTGTCTTTGGATGTGGTGTTTTCTTCGATAGAAAGATATTTGTAACTCTTAGTCAAAGCCCGTGTAGCGGTCTCTTTTATCCAGCTTACGTTAGGAAGAACCATATCATAGTTGATATTGGACTCTAATTTTACTTCGATTGTTTCTCCTTTACTTTTTACTGTAACGGATTTATTAGAAATAACAATAGCGTCTTTTTGTACCTGAACTATGGTAAGCGTATCTGCTTTTTGGGGATTATTCTTAGCGAAATAAATAATCTCTGCTTTTCGGCTGTCGTAAGTACTGTTGGCATCTATGGTATAATATAAGGTATGGCTTGATAAGGCGCGAGTGGATTTTTCATGTATCCAGTCCACTTTCGGCATTTCCACTTTATACTCGCAGTTACTTTTTAGCTCTACAGTTATTTCTTCACCGAATGCGCTTACATTATACTCGTCTTTACTCAACAAGATTATCTCTCCCCCTGCCTGATAGACATGCACGGTCTCCGTCAGTGTTCCGTCCGTAAAGGTGATGGTGCCTTCCCGCTTCTCACTCTCCTCGTTGGCGGCAATGGTATAGACCTTGGTCGTGGTGGAGAGGGCGCGGGTGCCGCTTCCTTCTTTGATCCACTCCTTGCTGGTTTCGCCGATGGTGGCGGTGTAGTTTACGTTGGCTTTCACTTCCACTTGGATGGTGCCGCCTTTTTGTTCCACTTCAAATTTGTCGGAAGTGAGCAGCAGGGCATTCTTCTGTTTCTGTGTCACCACGAATTGCTTGCTTTCGTTTCCGGCTTTCAGGGTGACGGTGACACTGCGGTCATCATGGCCCTCATTCTCGGTTACATTGACGACAACGGTTTGTTTGCCTGCTTTACCGCTGGCGGGAGAGAGGATGCACCAGGCTTCGCCACCTGTGGGAGCGGACGAAATCGTCCAGTCTGCGTTGGCGGTGAAAGTGAAGGTTTTGCTGTCCGCCTGTTCGGTAAAATCCAGATTCCCTTGTTTGAAGTCTTCGATGGCTGGTTTTGACGGTTCCGGCGTGGGGTTGGGTTCGTCTTTTCCGCCGTCGCTACAGGCGGTGAATACTACACACAACGCTTGTAACCACATCAGAAAGGAAAGCGTCCGATTGAAATACACTTTTCTCATATGCAATGTTTCTTTAGTACCTGATAGCTTCCCCGGACAGGTGGTAAAAAAAGAATGGATTATCATAAAAATGAAAAGGCGCGGGAAACTGTACCTGTCACTCGTCCCGCGATTCGAGGCCTTCGCATTGCCCATTGTAGCTGAACGAGCAACGCAGAAGCCCACGCCGATATGTATATATGAAAAACCTTCTGCACCCCTTCGGTTGGAAAGGGTACAATAAGGGTATAAACATATCCCGCAGACATCTACCGTTGCTTTGCTTTAGCTACAATTACAGAGTTTGCGAAGTTCCGAATCGCCAAAGACAAAAACGTGGTAAACGTCTTTTCTTAATATATGTCTGTTCCCCGCCGAATTTCCCAATGTGGGCTTCTGCGCAAGAAACTGGACAAATGTAGTTATTATTTTTCTAAAGACAAAAAAATGTGCTAAAAGGGCACTGAAAAAGATGTAAAATTTGGCATTTACCCTCTGAAAACGCTAAAGGTATATCCTATAATTAACTATTTAATAACCAACTGTTTATTCGTATATTTGCTTTAAAAGTGGTACCTTAGTGTAAAAATCCGATAGAACCATGCAGAAAACTGCAATATACCGCAAGCCAATGGGGGAAAGCCTGTTCGAGGATGAGTTCACTATTGAAGCTCTCTCCCGGATGGTTAATCCTCTTGAGCAACTTGTTTCATTGGTCGATTTTGAGCTGTTCCGTCCCACCCTTGAAGTTGTGCTGGTCAAGAAGGACTGTAAGACGCCTGCCGGACGTCCACAAATTGATGTTGTTTTTATGTTCAAGATCATATTTTCTTCAGCGTTACTATGGTTTGGGCGACCACCAAATACAGTACCAGATTATTGACCGTACCAGTTTCCGCCGGTTCCTTGGCATTCATACAGTGGCATAGGTTCCTGATGAGAAGACGGTTTGGGCCTGCAAGAACAAGCTTGCGAAGGATGGCACCTTCGACCGTCTGTTTGATGAGTTCCGGGCCTTTCTTGACAGCAAGGGGTTTTCCTTCAATGAGGGCAAGATTATTGATGCGACCTTCGTGGAAGCTCTCCGTCAGAGGAACACCAGGGGCGAGAACAAGCAGATTAAGGATGGCAACGGCAAAGACCTGTGGAATCCAGAGGATGGTGACACCGATGAGGTGAAGAAGCATAAGGAGAACAAGGAATCCCATAAGGATGTTGATGCCCGCTGGACAAAGAAGCGCGGTGAGAATCACTATGGTTACAAGAATCATGTCAAAGCTGACAAGAAGACGAAATTCATAGAGAAGTACTGCACCACTGGTGCAAGCGTCCATGATTCCAATGTCATTGAACCTCTCATTGATGAGGAGAAAGACAAAGGTCAGGACTTGTTCCTTGATGCTGGTTACGAATCAAAGGATGGCGTTATTAGGAAAATGGGAATGAACCCCGTCATCTGTGAGAAAGGACATCGAAACAATCCCCTGACTGACGGGCAGAAGCAAAACAACCGTATCAAGTCTAAAGGCAGATGCAGGATTGAGCACATATTCGGTTTCGTTGAAGGAGCGATGAACGGTTCGCTTGTACGCAGCATAGGAATGATGCGCGCAAAGGCTGCCAATGCTCTCACCAACCTTGTCTATAACATATTCCGATATGTACAGATCAACTATTACTCGCCACAGCTTATCACCTGCAAGGGGTAACTGTGCACATACGTGGAAAATCGTCAAAAACAATATGTCAATGAGTGGATAAACAATCACTATTGATAGCCGATCCTCTAATGAGTGACTAAACTCCGAAAGATTAATTCTGACGGAACGGCTTCCGCTCGAATTTATGAATTAATAGAACCTACCTTAATTCAAAACCGTGCGGTTATGAACAAAATTCACCTCTGCCTCCTTTCCGTTGTGAGAATTTGGCTCTCCCCCGATAGAAAGTTTTATTTTATTCCGTATTTATTCTGCGAAAGTTCCGAAGAAGTAACGGTTAAAGGAAAAAATAGAGAAGGCCAAACCGGAACGGTTGGAAGAAGATTTAGAGTTTTTCTTTCGTTTTAAATGGATAATGTGTATATTCGCACGAAACTCATATCAGAAATGTGTAATGAATCACATTTCTGATATCAAAAATGTGATCATGATGTTCGAAAGAGATATTATCAGGCAATTGTTGGCATGGAAAGTAAACGTGAACAGGAAGCCGCTCGTTATTTACGGGGCTCGTCAAGTAGGAAAAACATGGGTTTTGAAATATTTCGGGAAGGAATATTTCGAGGATGTCGCCTATTTTAGTTTGGATAAGGATGAAAGCGGGCTTTGTGATATCTTTAAAACGACCAAAGACCCTAAGCGAATTATTCAGCAATTGTCTTTTTTGCATGGAAGGAAAATCAATTCTCAAACAACTTTACTCATATTGGATGAGATTCAGGAGTGTAATGAGGCACTGAATGCATTGAAATATTTTTGTGAGGAAGCTCCTGAGTATGCGGTAGCTTGTGCCGGCTCTTTATTAGGTATTTATTTGAATCATATAGGCAATTCTTTTCCGGTGGGAAAGGTGAATCATCTGTTCATGTATCCTCTTACTTTTACGGAATTTCTGAAAATAAAAGACTCGAACATGTATGAGTATATGTGTTCCATTAAGGAGATAGCGCCTCTTCCTCAGATATTTTTCGATAAGTTGAGGGAGGCATTTATTGCCTATTCCATTTGTGGTGGTATGCCCGAGCCTGCTACTTTAATGATTGACTTCAATAATATGGAGAAAGTGGATTCGGCACTTCGGGATATCTTGAATGATTATGCATTGGACTTTGTAAAACATACTACGCCGGCATTGGCTCCTCGCATCAATTATGTCTGGAATTCCCTGCCTTCACAACTGGCGAAGGAGAACCGTAAATTTGTTTATCAATTGGTGCGTCCCGGCGCCCGTGCTCGTGAGTATGAAGAGGCTATTCTGTGGCTGGAGCAGGCGGGACTTATCAATAAGGTTGTATTGAGCAAGTCACCCAAGTTGCCATTGAAAGCGTATGATGATTTGAGTGCATTTAAGCTTTACGCATTAGATGTAGGATTGTCAAGACAGTTGTCGGAACTGGACGCAAGTGTTTTACTTCTGTCTACTCCCGGGTATACGGAATATAAGGGAGCGTTGGCAGAAAATTATGTATTGCAGAGTCTTACGGTGCAGTTCCAGACATCTTTCAGGTATTGGACTTCCGGTAATAAGGCTGAGGTAGACTTTTTACTTCAATATGGCAATCATATTTATCCGATAGAAGTGAAAGCAGACCAAAACATAACAGGTAAAAGTCTGATTCAGTATGAGAAACTTTTTCAGCCCGCTTGTCGAATTCGGTACTCAATGCTGAATTTGAAACAAGATGGTAATTTGATTAATATTCCTCTGTTTTTGGCAGATAAGACAAAAGAACTATTGAAGGATAAAAGTTGAAAGTGTCTTTTGAAGAAATCAGTAGCTTAAAAAGGAATATTTACTCATTGGAGAAGGACTATTTTTAATTAGAATTTCGTAATATTGCATTTTAAAAGAAACATGAATAGCCGGATATAAGGTAGTTGCCAGCTGATGTTTTATGTGAGATGATGAGTCCGGACAGTAAATGGGTTGGATACCGCTTATTGGGAAAGAATACGAAATACTGAAATAAATAAGATCATGAAAAAGATTTGCTTTCTTCTCATTTTGCTTTGTACTTGCATTGTTCAAGCACAAAATGTTTATCACACGGACAAGGATATATCTTATGTCTCCGGTTCCGAAACGGATACCTATCGTCTGGAACGTTGTAAACTGGATATTTATTATCCTGAAAACAAGAAGGATTTCGCAACTGTTGTCTGGTTTCACGGTGGTGGTATGGAGGGTGGAAATAAATTTATCCCCAAAGAACTGAGAGAACAAGGGTTTGCAGTAGTGGCGGTGAATTATCGTTTGAGTCCGAAGGCAAAGAATCCGGCTTACATTGAAGATGCGGCTGAAGCTGTGGCATGGGTTTTCAAGAATATTGATAAATATGGTGGCTGTAAAGATCGTATTTTTGTTTCCGGCCATTCTGCGGGAGGTTATCTTTCGTTGATTCTGGCGATGGATAAAAAGTACATGGCAGCATACGGAGCAGATGCCGATAGTGTGGCTGCCTATCTTCCGGTTAGTGGTCAGACGGTGACACATTTCACTATTCGTAAGGAACGTGGTTTACCTGACGGTATTCCGGTGGTTGATGAGTATGCTCCGGTAAATAAGGCTCGCAAGGAAACGGCTCCTCTTGTGCTGATTACAGGGGATAAACATTTGGAGATGGCGGCAAGATATGAAGAAAATGCGCTGCTGGAAGCTGTCTTGAAAAGTATAGGTAACAAGAGAGTGACTTTATACGAAATGCAAGGATTCGATCATGGTCAAGTACTCGGTCCGGCATGTTATCTGATTGCAGATTATGTGAAGAAGTTCAAATAATATAGTTATAAATAAGAATAGATTGAAAGATGAAAACACGCAGTGATGCTTTTCTGTTTGAGAACGAATTGGATTGGGAGAAACCGGCTCCGGGAATCCGCCGCCAGATAATGGGGTATGACGGTCAACTGATGATGGTGAAAGTGGAATTTGAGAAAGGGGCCGTAGGTTCTATGCATCAACATTATCATAGCCAGGCTACTTATGTCGCAAGCGGTAAGTTTGAATTGACCATTGGCGACCGGAAAGAAATTCTCTCTACAGGTGATGGGTATTATGTAGAGCCTGACCAGCCTCATGGATGTTTGTCTGGAAGCAGGTGTATTGATTGATACATTCACTCCTATGAGAGCTGATTTCTTGGCATAATATCTGGCAGGAAGTCAGACAGATGTGGTATGAATTTACCACATCTGTGGTATTTATCCTGAATAGAATCCGCACTATCTTTGTCACAGATTAAAAAATGAGAGAAATTTAAAACCGATATATATGGAAAAGATAGCAAGAAAATTGACGGATTTGGTAGGCAACACTCCGCTATTGGAACTTAGTAACTATAATACAAGTAACGAATTGAAAGCTCGTCTGATTGTAAAGATTGAATCTTTTAATCCGGCTGGAAGCGTGAAGGACCGTATAGCATTGGCTATGATTGAGGATGCAGAAACGAAAGGTATTTTGCATCCCGGAGCAACAATCATTGAACCGACCAGCGGAAATACCGGTGTGGGATTGGCTTTTGTTTCAGCCGCTAAAGGCTATAAACTGATTCTGACGATGCCTGATACCATGAGTATCGAACGGCGTAATCTTTTGAAGGCTTTAGGGGCGGAATTAGTGCTGACTCCCGGTGCGGATGGCATGAAAGGAGCCATTGCCAAAGCTGAAGAACTGAAAGCGGTCACTCCGGGAGCGGTTATCTTACAACAATTTGAGAATCCTGCTAATCCTGCCATGCATTTACGAACTACCGGTCTGGAAATATGGAGAGATACCGAGGGGAAAGTTGATATCTTTGTGGCCGGAGTGGGTACTGGCGGGACAGTTAGCGGTGTAGGTGAAGCGTTGAAGATGCGTGATCCGAGCGTAAAGATCGTGGCGGTAGAACCCTCTGATTCTCCGGTACTGTCGGGAGGAAAACCTGGTCCTCATAAGATTCAGGGGATCGGTGCAGGATTTGTTCCTAAAACGTACAAGGCTTCTGTCGTAGATGAAATTATTCAGGTGCAGAATGATGATGCCATTCGTACGAGTCGTGAACTGGCCAAACAGGAAGGTTTATTGGTGGGTATATCTTCGGGAGCAGCTGTATATGCCGCTACGGAACTGGCGAAGCGACCGGAAAATGTGGGGAAGATGATCGTTGCTCTGCTTCCTGATACTGGAGAACGTTACCTGTCTACCATTTTGTATGCCTTTGAGGAATATCCTTTGTAATGGATCTCATCTAATTCGTTTATATAATAAATTTAGGCACGGATTGTACGGATCTACGTAATTACAGTGCTAGCCAAATGTGCCTATCCAAAGTTCTTTTTCAGTTTATCGCAGAATAGTGTTTGGGTAGATTCGTCCGGTGTGGTCGTAGGCCGAACCATATTCCGGAAACCGTTTCATGGCTTTTCGTTGGCTCGCAAACCGAAGACTTTTCCCGTCATCTGCTCGATGGGCACTTTCCATACTCTGACATTGAGTACCGCAGGATCGGAATAGTTGAACTCATTATCCGTGTAATGATGCATGATAATGTCCAATGCACGGCGTTTATGGTCCATTTCTTCGATGAATTCCACTTGCCCGCGACACATCGCACTTTCGGAACGCATACTGTAACTGCAGGCTACTTTTTCGTGCTGGTAAACGAGCTTATGACCGACGCTGAAAGTGATGCATACATTATTATTATGTTCCAACATCTCCAACTTGCTGCCTTCAGGACCCGAATGAAGGTATATGATGCCATTCTCATAACCGAAGTTCATCGGAACTACGTAGGGATTACCTTTTAAATCCGTGATGCCTACAAAACAGACATCGCAACGGAGAATAATGGATTCGATTCGTTGTTTATCTTCGATAATGACAGTCTTCATACCTTTACTTTTCTATTAATTCAAAGTCCAATTGTTTCTTTTCCAAATTGGCACGAGCTATACGGACAGTGATAGCGTCTCCCAAACTATATATCTTGTTTTTGCGGCGTCCGCGAAGGCAATAGTTCTTCTCGTCGAATTCATAATAATCATCATCCAGGTCACGGACAGGAACCAGACCTTCACATTTGTTTTCGTTCAGTTCTACATAGAGTCCCCATTCGGTGACACCGGAGACTACACCATCATAAATTTGCCCCAGACGTTCGCTCATGAATTCCACCTGTTTGTATTTGATGGAAGCGCGTTCGGCATTGGCTGCGATTTGTTCCATGTTCGAGCTGTGGTCGCAGAGGTCTTCGTATTTTGCTTCGGATACACTGCGTCCTCCGTCCATATACTTCGTTACCAGACGGTGTACCATCATGTCCGGGAAACGGCGGATGGGTGAAGTAAAGTGGGTGTAATATTCGAATGCCAGTCCGTAGTGACCGATATTGTGGGTTGAATAACGTGCTTTTTGCATGGCACGGATAGATACCGTTTCAATCAGGTTCTCTTCTTTCTTTCCATGAATATCATCCAATAAGTGATTGATGGATTTTGAGATATCAGTCTTTGTTCCGCTTGTACGGATTTTGTAGCCGAAGCGGGCGATGAACTGTGACAAGTTCTCCAACTTCTCCGGATCGGGAAGGTCGTGGATACGGTAAGGAAGTACTTTGGGCTTTTTATTTTTGGGAACTTTACCGACGAATTCTGCTACTGTTTTATTAGCAAGCAACATGAACTCTTCTACCAGTTTATTGGCATCTTTTGATTCCTTGAAGTAAACGCTGATTGGTTTTCCTTTCTCGTCAATTTGGAACTTCACTTCGTAGCGGTCGAAATTGATGGCTCCTGCAGAGAAACGTTTGTCGCGCAGTGCTTTGGCAATCGTATCTAATGTGAGCACTTCTTCTTTGAAGTCTCCCTCTTTTGTTTCAATGATTTGTTGTGCCTCTTCGTAGGTGAAGCGGCGGTCGGAGTTGATTACTGTATGTACGATGCGTGAGTCTTTGACTTCTCCTTTTTCTGTAATATCGAAGATGACGGAGAAGGCTAGTTTTTCCTCGTTCGGTCGGAGTGAACAAATGAAGTTACACAGCCGTTCGGGAAGCATCGGGATGGTACGGTCTACTAAATAGACGGAAGTTGCCCGTTTTTCCGCTTCTTTGTCGATGATTCCTCCCTCTTTTACGTAATGTGTCACATCGGCGATGTGTACACCCACTTCCCACAATCCGTTTTTCAGCTTGCGAATGGAAAGTGCATCGTCAAAGTCTTTTGCATCTTTCGGGTCGATAGTGAAAGTCGTTACCTTACGGAAATCCTCACGTTTGGCAATCTCTTCTGCAGAAATCTCGGCAGGAATTTTGTCTGCTGCTGTCTCTACAGATTTCGGATATACATACGGCAGACCGAATTCAGCAAGAATAGCGTGCATCTCGGTAGTGTTGTCGCCAGCCTGACCTAATATATCTATCACTTGTCCGATAGGATTCTTTGCCTTGTCCGGCCATTCGGTTATTTTTACGATCGCTTTATCTCCGGTCTTTCCGCCTTTCAGCTTATCTTTCGGAATGAAGATATCATTGGCAAGCGTACGGTTCTCCGTCACCAGAAAGGCATAGGACTTGGCTACTTCCAGTGTGCCGACAAAAGTATCATTAGCACGTTCCAGTATTTCTATTACTTCTCCTTCAGCTTCTCTGTTCTTCCGTTTAGCATAAAAAGCAATCTTTACTTTGTCATTGTTCATGGCGTGTGCCGAATTGCGTTCAGCCACAAATATCGGTTCGCCTCCTCCTTCAGGGATAAAGGAATTCTTGCCATTGCTTTTCCGTTGGAAAATGCCTGTCATCTCCGTTCCATGATTGTTGAGGCGGAACTTCCCTTTTTCTACTTCGGAAATATAATCGTCAGCTGAAAGGTCATGTAATATATCGATGCATAACATTTTTTGCGGGTGGGTAGTGAGACGCAGTTCCGAGAAAATATATTTCATACTTAAGGTCTCGCTGGATTTGGCATGGAAAAAGTCTATTAATAACGCTGCCAGCTCTTTCTTACTCATTCTTTTGCCGGCCTTCTTCTCTTTCTTTTCTTTCTTTTTCGCCATAATATATGGAATTTATTAGTAGTTCAATCATTGATGGGATACAAAGTAAACAAATTTTTGGTTAGTTTGTTGTTAAGGTCTGTTTATTTTTTCATTTGCTTTTGGGCGAAGCATTAATTTGATAGAGATATATCGCTTTGGAAGATTTTTATTTTACTGCTAAATTCTTACGATATTCACTCAATGAATAGCCTGTTTGCCGTTTAAAGAATTTAGTTAGTGTAACTTGGTCCGGGAAATTGAGGTTGTTCGCTATCTGTTGCATTGTATCATTCGTATTTTCCAATTGCTTGGCTATCTCACCCACAAGAGAAAGACAAATCCAATCATAAGCGGTTTTGTCTGTTTGACATTTCACTATGCGATTCAAATACTGAGGAGTGATACATAATTTCGACGCATAGAACCCCACAGAGTGTTCCCGGCAGATGTACATGGTCAGCAACTTCATAAACGTGATAAAGATTTCTTTTTTTCGTCCTCCGGTCTGCATCTTCCTGTTTTTTGCTTCTCTACGAATGTGTATATCAGCAAGATCCATAAGAAACAACCAGATCGAGCATTTTATCATCTCATTACGGAAAATATGTTCCTCATTCAAACTCGCCTTTTCCAAACAATCCATACGGTATTTGAATATCGGCATGATGTCGGGTTCCAATACATTGACTGGTTGCTCGTGTGCCTTTTCAGTAAGGGTAAAAGGTATTGGCGGACTATTTTTGAGAAGAGCGGCAATATAAGGATCCGTGCAAGCCATCAGATGGGCTTTGATATTACCGGATGCCGATAAAAGCTCTATGGATGGTTCGCTGATGAAATGTCCGTAAGCATTTTGAACCAAGTGGAATAGTTTGCCCTTGAATTTCACATCGAGGGCTCCTTCTTCCACCAGTATATGGACAACCATTCGGGAATCTCCTTCGGACAGTTCACATGGTTTGAATAGTTCCTCGGGAGTTATTTTCCAAATCAGAAACCCGTTTTCTGCTACATGGCAATATTTCCTTATGTGTGCAAAATCGTTGAAATTCATATTTGTTTATTTTAGCCAAATGCAAAGTAACTACATTTTATTGTGAATCAATAGCAAATACCGACAATAATAGTAAAATCAACGCATTTGTTTCAGAATAGCCAAGCCCTGTTTCAGAATAACTAAGGGGTATGTTTTTTTTTTCTGACTGTTTCAGATTTGACAAACACTGTACACTTGAAAATAGATGTCCCGATTGATTGTTCTCTTAATTTTGCAGCCAAAAACAAGAAACATTAATATGAAGAAGAAACATTTTATGGCAATCGTATTGTGTCTGTCATTGCTGACTGCCTGCAAACAAGATCCGGACGGAACCAAAAGAGAGGAATCGTATCCGTTACTGACATTGAAACCTGAAAACAGGGAACTGACGGTAAAATATTCTGCCGTCATTGAAGGAAGGCAAGACGTAGAAGTGCGTCCGCAGGTATCGGGCACAATTACACGGGTATGTGTAGAGGAAGGAGCATGTGTTCACAAAGGACAGGTGTTGTTTATCATTGACCAAGTGCCTTATCATGCCGCCTTGCAGAAAGCCGAGGCATCTGTTGCCTCAGCTGAAGCGAACGAGGCAATTGCCAGACAGACATTGGAAGGTAAAGAGACTTTGTATCGAGACAAGGTGATATCCGACTTTGAATTGCGCACAGCGCAGAACAATTATAAAAGTGCTCGGGCTGCACTCAGACAAGCACAGGCTGAACGGACGGAAGCCGCAAACAACCTCTCTTACACGGAAGTGAAAAGTCCGGTGGACGGATATGCGGGTATGACTTCCTATCGCATCGGAGCATTGGTCGGTCCGACAATGACTAAACCGCTGATTACCGTATCGGACAATTCGGAGATGTATGCCTATTTCTCTATGACAGAGAAACAAATGTTGAATCTGACGGCGCAGCATGGCTCACTGGACAAGGCACTTGCTGCTTTCCCGGAGGTGTCATTGGTGCTTAACGACGGAAGCACTTACGAATGTAAGGGAAAAGTCGATGTAATCAGCGGCATCATCGACAAAACAACAGGAAGCATCGGTACCCGGGCCTCTTTCCCCAATCCCGGCAAACGGTTGATGAGTGGCGGTACGGTAAACGTGTCAATTCCTTATCGGAAAGAGAATTGTATTGTCATTCCGCAGGGAGCAACCTACGAGATACAGAATCGCATCTTTGCCTACAAAGTAGTAGATGGGAAAGCCGTATCGACCGCTATACAAGTATTTGAAATCAACGACGGGCGGGAGTATATCGTGGAGAGCGGTTTGCAAACCGGAGACGTCATCGTCGCCGAAGGTGCCGGACTGCTGAAAGAAGGAATAGTAGTGACAGCTGCCAATAACAACACCAAACAAGGAAAGGGGGAATAAGATTATGAGACTGCAACATTTCATCGACCGTCCCATTCTCTCTATCGTTATCTCGGTGGTTATCGTCGTGGCGGGATTGATCGGACTTTACGCCCTTTCCGTCGAGCAGTATCCGGACATTGCCCCGCCTACTATCCGTGTGTCCACCACTTACAGCGGAGCAAATGCCGAAACGGTGCAGAAAAGTGTTATTGTTCCGTTGGAAGAGGCCATCAATGGAGTGGAAAACATGACCTATATGACCTCTACCGCCAGCAATACAGGCAGTGCCGAGATTACGGTTTATTTCAAGCAGGGCAGCGATCCAGACATGGCTGCCGTGAATGTACAAAATAAGGTTTCTACAGCCACCTCTCTTTTACCTGCCGAAGTGACGAAGGTGGGCGTGACCACCATGAAGCGTCAAAGCAGTATGCTGAAAATCTTCGGACTTTACAGCCCGAACGGAACGTATGACGAGACCTTCCTGTCCAATTATCTGACCATCAACGTAAAGCCTCAGTTGCAACGCATTTCCGGCATCGGAGAGGTAAACATAATGGGCGGTGACTATGCCATGCGTATTTGGCTGAAACCCGATGTGATGGCGCAATACGGACTGATACCTGCCGATGTGGAATCCGCACTGTCCAGCCAAAACATCGAAGCCTCCGCCGGCTCTGTCGGTGAGGATTCCAAGAACGTTTATCAATACACGCTGAAATACCGTGGAAGATTGGAAACGGAACAGGAGTTCGAGGAAATGGTCATCAAAGCGACCGATGACGGCCGGATACTCCGCCTGAAAGACATCGCCACAGTGGAACTTGGCGCACAGAGTTATACTTATACGGGGACGGTCAATGCGGCACCGGGAACTTGCTGCATGATTAACCAGACCGCAGGAACGAATGCCAATGAAATCATCACGCAGATCGACAGATATTTGAATGAACTCCGGGAAACGCTTCCCGAAGACATTGAGATAGCAGACTTGATGAACACTAAGAACTTTCTCGATGCTTCCATTGATGAAGTGATCAAAACATTGTTGGAAGCTATCATACTGGTTGTATTGGTTGTTTATTTCTTCTTGCAGAATCCACGTTCCACGCTTATCCCGACAATAAGCATTTTAGTTTCTTTGGTTGGAACATTTGCTATCCTTTATGTGGGCGGATTCAGCATCAATCTGCTGACACTTTTTGCCTTGGTACTTGCCATCGGTACGATTGTGGATGATGCCATCATCGTAGTGGAGGCGGTACAGGCGCGTTTCGATGAAGGCTACCGCTCATCATACCGGGCTTCCGTCGATGCAATGAACGGCATTACTTCAGCCATTGTCACCTCAACGCTGGTCTTCATGGCTGTATTTGTTCCGGTATCGTTCATGGGAGGGACATCGGGTGTGTTCTATACGCAGTTCGGAATTACGATGGCGGCTGCCGTGGGAATTTCAGCCATCAATGCACTGACCCTTTCTCCCGCCCTTTGTGCGCTGATATTGCGACCAAACGAGGTACTTACAGAGGGCAAACGCCCGGAATTCTCCACTCGTTTCCGCATGGCTTTCGATTCATCTTTTCGACGTATTGTATCGAAATACAAAGCAGGTGTGAAATTTATCATTAGGCGGAAATGGCTGGCATGGGCTTCATTGGGGTGCGCTGTTGTGTCGCTTTTTTACATGATGAATGCGACAAAGACAGGGCTCGTTCCGTCGGAAGACACCGGTTCCATCTTTGTCAGCCTCGATGCGCCTGCCGGCAGCACGCTGGCAGAGACGGCCGGGATTATGAGCAAGGTGGAAAAAGAGTTGAAAGAGATTCCACAGATAGACAATTTCACCAATATCGCAGGCTTCGGGATGGGTTCCGGCAATGGATCTTCCCACGGAATGTTCATCATCAAATTGAAACATTGGGATGAGCGACGGGATGCAGAAAGCAGTGTAAATGCCATCAGCAACGAAATCTATCGCCGCACGGCACACATCAAGAATGCCAATATTTTCGTATTTTCACCACCCATGATTGCAGGCTACGGCACGGGCAACAACTTCGAGGTCTATCTGCAAGACCGTTCCGGCAAGGGGATCGAAGCGCTGAACAAGGTAACCGGCGATTTCTTGGTGGAACTCAACAAACGTCCGGAGGTACAGATGGCTTACACGTCGTTCAGTGCCAACTTTCCGCAATACCGCATCGACATCGACGAGGCGCAGTGTCTGCGCGCAGGGACAACCACAAGCGAGGTGCTCGATGTCCTTTCCGGCTATTTAGGCAGTGTGTATGCTTCCAATTTCAACCGCTTCACCAAACTCTACCGTGTCATCCTTCAAGCCCCGTCGGACAGTCGCAGCAGTGTGCAGTCACTGGACAATATTTTTGTACGAACCAAAGGCGGCATGACACCTGTCAGCCAATTCGCCAGACTGACCAAGACATACGGGGCGGAATCCTTATCCCGCTTCAATATGTTTTCTTCCATCAATGTGTCGGGAATGCCTGCCGACGGTTACAGTTCGGGCGATGTCATCAATGCCATTGCAGAAGTGGCGAGACAAACACTTCCCACAGGCTACGGTTATGAATTTTCCGGCATGACCCGAGAGGAGGAACAGATGGCAAACTCCCACGATACGGTCATCATATACGGGGTCTGCATCCTGTTCATCTACCTGATACTTTGCGCACTTTACGAAAGCCTGTTTATCCCGATGGCAGTCATCCTCTCCGTACCGTTCGGTCTTATGGGCAGCTTCCTCTTCGCCCGTATCTGGGGAGTGGAGAACAATATTTATCTGCAAACGGGGCTGATTATGCTTATCGGTCTGCTGTCCAAGACTGCCATCCTGCTGACCGAATATGCCTCGGAGCGGCGCAAGGCAGGGCTGTCGCTCACACAGGCGGCTATGGCGGCTGCCGGTATCCGTCTGCGGCCTATCCTTATGACGGCACTCACGATGATATTCGGCCTGCTGCCGCTGATGTTCGCATCGGGGGTAGGAGCCAACGGGAATGTGTCACTCGGCGTGGGAGCCGTAGGCGGTATGCTGATAGGAACCGTTGCGCTGTTGTTTGTAACGCCCGCCTTCTTCATCACTTTCCAGTGGATGGAAGAGCGGGTAATGGGTAACCGTAAAAAAGAAAGGGAAAACGCATGAAACGAATCATATATGGCATCATCTGTATCGCGATGTTAAGCGGTTGTTCCGTCTATCGCAATTACCGGCGTCCGCAGGACTTGCCGACCGAGGACCTCTATCGTGACGTACAGGAAGCATCGGCAGACACTGCATCTTTGGGCAATCTCTCGTGGCAGGAAGTGTTCCGGGACACACTGTTGCAGCACCTGATTAATTATGGGTTGGAAAACAATACCGACATACAGGTGGCACTATTGCGTGTGGACCAGGCAAAGGCGCAACTGAAAGCTGCCAAGCTTGCCTTTCTCCCCTCGCTTGCCTTCTCCCCGCAAGGCGCACTGAACAGCATTGATGGAGGAAAGGCCGCAAAGACATACGAACTGCCCATAGAGGCAAGTTGGGAAATCGACCTTTTCGGAAAGTTACGCAATGCCAAGAAAGGGGCGCAAGCCGGTTTGCTCGGACAGGAAGCCTACCGTCGGGCAGTGCAATCCGCATTGATAGCCGGCATAGCCAACAGCTATTATACCCTGCTGATGCTTGACGAACAGATTGCCATCAGTGCCTCGACGCTCGACCTCTGGAAAGAACAGGTGCGCACCATGGAATCCAAGCTGAAAGTCGGGGAAGAAACGGAAAATGCCGTCACCTCGGCACGGGCGGGTTTCTATGAACTGGAAGTGACGTACAACGACCTTCTGCGTCAGATGCGGGAGACGGAAAATGCGCTTTGTACCTTATTGGGCATGACTTCGCGCCCCATCGAGCGTGGTGTCTTGGGTGAACAAACCTTGCCCGAGAACCTGAATGCCGGAATCCCTTTGCGCCTGCTGTCCCGTCGCCCCGATGTGATACAAGCGGAAATGGCCTTGGCAAATGCCTATTATACGACGAATCAAGCCCGTGCGGCATTTTATCCCGCTCTCACCCTGTCGGGCAGTGTCGGCTGGACCAATTCTTTAGGGCAAGTGATTACCAACCCCGGCGGCTGGATAGCCTCGGCACTCGCCTCGCTGGCGCAACCCCTCTTCAACCGGGGCAAACTGGCATCCAACCTGCGCGTGTCCAAGGACGAGGAACAGATTGCCTTGCTCGACTACAAGCAAGCCCTGCTCGATGCGGGACAGGAGGTGAACGACGCACTCTATGCCGCCGAAGCCGCCCGACGCAACCTGAACAGCCATCGCAAGCAATGCGACGAACTGGAGCGCACGGTGCAGACCTCGGAAGCTCTTTACCGCACCGGCAACACCACCTACCTTGAACTGCTCACAGCCCGGCAGTCGTTGCTCAACGCCCGGATGAATGTGGTGGCAGACACTTTCACCCGGTTGCAGGCGGTTATCAGTCTGTACAATGCTTTGGGCGGAGGTGCGGAATAGCTACGAGGATGATGAGCAGATTTTAGCATATCGGTCGGTTATGCTTCAACAAAACGCCCGTCGAGCCCTTCAACCGAAGGCAAAACAGGCAAGAAACGTGGTTTCCTGCCTCGCCCGGCAGTCAGACAAGCCGGAATCGCCCTTCACAAGCCCCGCCTGCTGCTCCGGCAAAGAAGAAACACGGTATTTTGTGCGAATTCGTTCAAAAAGAGGCGATAATCGGCCGATGATGGTTATATCCGCCCATGAAATACGTCGGATACCTTGTTTCCTGCTTCTTTTCGAACGGAAACAGGCTAAAAACAGCGCCCTCCAGCTTGTTTCACCGGGAAAACAACCTGGAAACGCCGTATCTTGCCGCCCCGCCCCGCAGGGCAACGCCCTGAAACAAGCCTTCTTTTGCTTTTGAATCTCATGCGCTTTTAAATGGAAAGAACCGTGTGCGCTATGCTCTATTTTGCAATTCTGCTATCTGTTTATTTTATATTTATTGTATCTTTGTGGCATCATATTTTTCAATTAATATGGCTAGGAAGTTATCATGGAGAGTGTTTTAATTACAGGCGCAAGCGGCTTTATAGGGAGTTTCATTGTGGAGGAAGCGTTGAAACGAAAATTGGGTGTGTGGGCCGGGATTCGTTCCACAAGTAGCAAACGGTATTTGAAGGACCAGAAAATTCACTTTCTGGAGTTGGACTTTGCACATCCCGATAAACTTCGTGCACAACTCTCCGGGCATAAAGGAACTTACAGTAAGTTTGATTATATCATCCATTGCGCTGGTGTGACAAAGTGTTCTGATAAAAAGACCTTTGATGATGTGAATTATCTTCAGACTAAATATTTTATAGACACGCTGAAAGAACTGAATATGGTTCCGAAGCAGTTTATCTATATCAGTACATTGAGCGTATTCGGACCTGTACGTGAGAAGGATTATACTCCGATAAGCGGAGAAGATGCTCCGATGCCTAATACAGCCTATGGATTGAGTAAATGGAAAGCGGAATTATATATTCAGAGTATTCCCGGTTTTCCTTATGTCATTTATCGTCCTACAGGCGTCTATGGTCCCCGCGAATCAGACTATTTCCTGATGGCCAAGTCCATTCAGAAGCATGTTGACTTTTCGGTAGGTTTCCGACGTCAGGACTTGACTTTTGTTTATGTGAAAGACATTGTGCAGGCGATTTTTCTGGGGATGGAGAAAAAAGTCGTTCAAAAGGCGTATTTCCTGAGTGATGGGAAAGTCTATAAAAGTCGTGCCTTTTCGGATCTGATACAAAAAGAATTGGGTAACCCGTTTGTTCTTCACTTGAAATGTCCATTAATTGTTCTAAAAGTTATATCTTTGTTGGCCGAATTCATTGCTACACGTTCCGGGAGGAGCAGTACCCTGAATTCGGATAAGTATAAGATAATGAAACAACGCAACTGGCAATGTGATATAAGCCCGACAATGAATGAACTGGGGTATGTACCCGAATATGATTTGGAAAAAGGAGTTCGGGAAACCATTGCCTGGTATAAAAATGAAGGATGGCTTTAGACTTATTTAAGCGCATAGAAACCCGGAGAGGGTTGTTTGCTGTGGAAAAGATTACATTGATTTATAATCTGTTGACTTCCATATTGATTCTGTTCCTGTTTCAGCGGATGGATCATCCATGGCGCATGTTGTTGGATAGGGCTATGATCGCGGCTATGACTTTTTTATTGATGTATCTTTATCGTCTTGCTCCCTGTAAGTTTTCGGCGTTTGTGCGTATTGTCATTCAGATGAGTCTGTTGTCTTACTGGTATCCGGATACTTTCGAGTTCAATCGTTTCTTTCCGAATTTAGATCATGTATTTGCAATTACCGAACAGTTTATTTTCAATGGTCAACCTGCTATTTGGTTCTGTCATACGTTTCCACATCTTATAGTCAGTGAGGCATTCAATATGGGATATTTCTTTTATTATCCGATGATACTGATTGTGGCTCTATTTTATTTCATATATAAGTTTGAGTGGTTCGAAAAGATGTCTTTTGTGCTTGTCACATCTTTCTTTATTTACTATCTGATTTATATATTCGTTCCTGTTGCAGGGCCTCAATTTTATTTTCCTGCCATTGGTATTGATAATGTATCTAAAGGTATTTTTCCTGCTATCGGTGATTATTTCAATCATCATCAGGAGTTGCTTCCCGGGCCGGGCTATCAGCACGGATTCTTTTATAGCTTGGTGGAAGGTTCACAGCAAGTAGGCGAACGTCCTACGGCGGCATTCCCCAGTTCGCACGTTGGTATTTCTACTATTTTGATGATTATGGCATGGCGTGGCAGTAAGAAATTGTTTGCTTGTCTTATACCTTTCTATATGTTGCTTTGCGGGGCTACCGTATATATTCAGGCACATTATGTGATTGATGCCATTGTCGGTTTCTTCTCTGCATTCCTGTTGTATGTAGTCGTAACCTGGATGTTCAAGAAGTGGTTTGCGCAGCCGATGTTTGAATAGCCGGTATGTCATCAAATATCCGGAAAAGCTCTTCTTTTGTTTCTGCCCGTAACATAGCAATACGGGTGTTGCGGAAGTTCGGGATTCCCTTGAATAGTGGGCTTGCGGCCAAATGACGGCGTACATGCAAAATACCTCTGCGCTCATCGAGCAGATTGACGCTGTCTATCACTTCCTGTCGAAGCACTTCCATACACCATTCAAAATTAAGTGTCGGTAATTCTTCACCTGTTTCCAGATAGTGTTTTATTTCCTTGAATATCCATGGACGACCGAAACTGGCGCGACCGATCATTACAGCATCTACTCCATAACGGTCGAAACACTCTTTGCAGCGTTGAGGGCTCGTTACGTCTCCATTACCGATAATGGGAATATGCATTCTCGGATTATTCTTCACTTCACCTATGAGTGTCCAATCCGCTTCTCCGGTATACATTTGTGCGCGGGTACGACCATGTATAGTCAATGCAGCGATGCCACAATCTTGCAACTGTTCCGCTAATTCTACAATCACTTTATTGTTTGCATCCCATCCCAAACGAGTCTTCACTGTTACAGGTATTCTCACTGCATCTACTACAGCGCGGGTAATCTCCAGCATCTTGGGGATATTCTGTAACATACCCGCTCCTGCTCCTTTTCCGGCTACTCTTTTTACCGGGCATCCGAAATTGATATCCAGAATATCAGGTTGTGCCTGTTCCACAATTTTGGCAGCTTCCACCATCGTTTCCGTATCTTTCCCGTATATCTGGATGGCAACAGGGCGTTCGGCATTACTGATACTTAGTTTCTGAGCGGTCTTGCTGACAGCACGAATCAGTGCGTCGCTTGATACAAACTCAGTGTATACCATATCTGCCCCGAATTTCTTGCACATCAGGCGGAAAGCCGGATCAGTCACATCCTCCATGGGAGCAAGAAAGATGGGATATCTGCCCAGATCTATTTGGCCTATCTTCATATATCAATCTGATATTTACTGTTTATGATTGAAGTAACTTCTTGTTTTCGCTGCAAAAATACGGAAAAAAGCCTATCTTTGTACGCATTCATTTGCTTAACTGATACAAATAAGTATATATTCTATGAATCTTAGTTTGAAAGATTTTGAAATAATGGCTCCTGTAGGTTCGCGCGAATCTCTTGCTGCGGCCATTCAGGCAGGTGCCGATTCTATCTATTTCGGTATAGAAAACCTAAACATGCGTGCCCGTTCGGCCAATACGTTTACGATTGATGATTTGCGGGAGATCGCCCGCACATGTGATGAACACGGGATGAAAAGTTATCTGACGGTCAACACGATTATCTATGATAAAGATATTGCATTGATGCACACCATTGTCGATGCAGCCAAGGAGGCAGGTATTTCTGCTGTGATTGCTGCTGATGTAGCAGTAATGGATTATGCCCGTCAGATAGGGCAGGAGGTACACCTTTCCACACAGTTGAATATCTCCAATGCGGAGGCTTTGAAATTCTACGCACAATTCGCAGACGTCGTTGTTTTGGCCCGTGAGTTGAATCTGGAGCAGGTAGCCGAAATCTATCGTCGGATTCAGGAAGAACATATTTGTGGGCCGAGTGGTGAACAGATTCGCATTGAGATGTTCTGTCACGGTGCGCTTTGTATGGCTGTATCGGGTAAATGTTATCTCTCTTTGCATGAGATGAACCATTCTGCCAACCGCGGTGCTTGTATGCAGGTGTGTCGTCGTTCCTATACTGTTCGTGACAAAGAGACCGGTGTGGAACTGGACATTGATAACGAATATATCATGTCGCCGAAAGATTTAAAGACCATTCACTTTATGAATAAGATGTTGGATGCCGGTGTGCGTGTATTCAAAATTGAAGGCCGTGCCCGTGGACCTGAATATGTACGTACTGTGGTAGAGTGTTACAAAGAGGCGATCAAGGCTTATTTGGATGGAACATTTACCGATGAAAAGATTGCAGCTTGGGACGAACGTCTGAAAACTGTATTCAACCGTGGCTTTTGGGATGGTTACTATTTGGGACAGCGTTTAGGAGAATGGACCAGAAACTATGGCTCGGCAGCTACGGAACGTAAGATATATGTAGGTAAAGGTGTCAAATATTTCTCTAACATCGGAGTTTCCGAATTTCTGGTAGAAGCAGCGGAAGTCAGCGTAGGCGATAAGCTTCTGATTACCGGACCGACTACCGGTGCTTTGTTTATGACTTTGGAAGAGGCCCGTGTTGATTTGGAACCTGTGCAGACTGTGAAGAAGGGGCAGCACTTCTCCATGAAATCAGATAAGATACGCCCGAGTGACAAACTGTATAAACTGGTATCGACCGAAGAACTGAAGAAGTTCAAAGGACTTGATATTGAGCAGAAAAGAGGCTAACTGTTGTTTCTATTTTTAATCTTCAATTTTTTAATTTTTAATTGATGAACTATATCTATGAATTGGAAATGAAGGTGCGCGATTACGAGTGCGACCTTCAAGGAATTGTTAATAATGCGAACTATCAGCATTATCTGGAACATACCCGTCATGAATTTCTGATATCGGTCGGTGTCAGCTTTGCTGCACTTCACGAACAGGGAGTCGACCCGGTAGTGGCACGCATTAATATGGCATTTAAAACGCCGTTGAAAAGCGGAGACGAGTTTGTTTCTAAACTCTATATGAAGAAGGAAGGTATCAAATATGTGTTTTATCAGGATATTTTCCGTAAGAGTGATTATAAAGTAGTAGTGAAATCCACTGTTGAAACGGTATGTGTGGTAAACGGACGTTTGAGTGACAGCGAATTGTTCGATAGTGTCTTTGCCCCTTACCTGCAATGAACAGCTCCGAAGAAGAACAAATTTATAGTATCGCCTTGACAATGGTGCCTGGTATCGGGCACATAGGTGCGAAACGCTTGATAGACGGAATGGGCAATGCTGTGGATGTCTTCCGTCTGCGTAAAGAAATACCGGAACGTATTCCTGAAGTGAGTCAACGAGTGATAGAGGCGTTGGATTGTCCTCAAGCTGTGATTCGCGCCGAATTGGAATATGAGTTTATACGGAAGAACCGTATCTCCTGTCTGACTTTCCATGATGAGGCTTTCCCTTCCCGTTTGAGGGAATGTGAAGATGCTCCTATCGTCCTTTTCTTTAAAGGAAATGCCGATTTGAATTCCCTGCATATCATAAATATGGTAGGTACCCGTAATGCCACTGATTATGGTACCCGGATCTGTGCCTCTTTCTTGCGCGAGCTGAAAGTTCTTTGTCCTGATGTATTGGTTGTCAGCGGACTTGCTTATGGGATTGATATCCATGCACATCGTGAATCGCTGGTCAATGACCTGTCTACGGTAGGTGTTCTTGCGCACGGTATGGATCGTATTTATCCTTATGTCCATCGGAAAACAGCCATTGAAATGTGCGAAAGAGGTGGACTGCTTACTGAGTTTATGTCCGGAACAAATCCCGACAAGCATAATTTCGTCAGTCGTAACCGTATTGTCGCGGGTATGTGTGATGCTACGGTTGTCATTGAATCGGGAGAAAAAGGAGGCTCATTAATTACTGCTGAACTTGCTGAAGGTTATCACCGCGATTGTTTTGCTTTTCCTGGTCGGATAAATGATGAATATTCAAAGGGGTGTAATCGCTTAATTAGAGATAACAGGGCTTCCTTATTGTTATCAGCCGAAGATCTTGTACAGGCGATGGGATGGAATATTTCGTCAACTTCTTCCGAGAAAGTAAATGTGCAGCGTAGCCTTTTTCCCGACTTATCCGAAGAAGAACAAAAGATTGTCTCTATTCTGGAGAAACTGGGAAGTTTACAGATTAACTCTCTGATAGTAGAAGCAGATATCCCTGTAAATAAGATAAATGCTGTTCTTTTTGAACTGGAAATGAAAGGGGTGATTCGTGTATTGGCAGGAGGTATGTATCAGCTATTAAATTAATACACATGGATTAATCTTACCTATAGATATAAAAAAAGGAGCAACGCCTTGCTCCAACCTTTGTTAACCTTAAATCTAATACTATGAAAAAAATCACATGACAAATATAAGCCTTCATCACGTTCTCTCCAAATAATTCTCTCGTATTTGTTTCTCTTTTGAATTCTTTCACTGATTTTCACTGTTATCGTGCACGATGTACTTTTAAAGGCTAGAGTGGGATGCTTTTAGGATAGATGAAAATTCTCTTTCAACCTATCACCGCTCCGTAAATACGATGAATAAAGAGTTTCAGAATGATGGTGATAGGTTGCAAGAGGAATTGATGAAATTAGCAGGGAGAGGGTCGGTAATAACACTCGTTGGTGCATCAAATTGCTTTGTAGTAGCCATACCATCTAGCTGTATAAAGAACGAATGAAGAGGTTAACTCTCAAAAGAAGGTGTCACATATTATATATCAAGAAGTATATCAATCTGATTTTCAAAGAAGAAGTCTGCTTATTACTAACAATGGGTAACAAAATAGTAACATTTAATTCATAATTCAACCAACAGGTTAAGTTTATAAAGATTAATCATACTGTCTATTTGTTTTAAAATTGTGATGGATCTTCGATCCCGTTAATAAGTCCCATACCTATATTGATAAGGTAATCATAATATAGATGTACATTGGTATCACCAAAAGTTCTTATATAGGATATGGCATCTCCCAAATCTGCCGAGATCCAAGGGTATTCTTGGATCTGAGCATGATGTAATTGCAAGGCGAGTTCCCTTAGTTCTTTTTCATAATCTGTATTCATGATATCTGAAGTTAAATTGATAAATATAAGTTGTTCCCAATGACTCAAAGATACGAAATTTAAAGGCAAATCACAACATCCGAATGATGACTTTGAAAAGCGATTATCGTGCAAACCTCAGTATGAATGGACTTTGTAAAACGCTTGGCTCTTTAAAGGATATATCTGAATACTTCATTAGTGCGCATGCAAGGATAGATTGCTTTCATTATGATGTAAAACATCTGTTTTTACCTGTTTTTTAAAGGAAGTTTTTGACTATATGTCAAAACAAACCTTTATATTTGTATATGTGAAGTTAACCGAAGGAAAATCACTTATTATTGGCTATGATGAAAAAGGAAATCAAATTCAGTCTTGTTTATCGGGATATGTGGCAATCTTCCGGTAAATATCAACCTCGGGTTGATCAGCTTGTCCGTATCGCTCCTTTGATTATTGAGATGGGATGTTTTGCCAGAGTTGAAACAAACGGTGGTGCTTTTGAGCAAGTGAATCTGTTGTACGGCGAAAATCCTAATAAGGCTGTCCGTGCTTTTACTGCACCCTTTAGAGAAGCGGGCATTCAAACGCACATGCTCGATCGTGGTTTGAATGCATTGCGTATGTATCCGGTTCCGGCGGATGTGCGTAAATTGATGTATAAAGTCAAGCATGCACAAGGGGTGGATATCACACGTATATTCTGTGGATTGAATGAGACGAGAAACATAATTCCTTCCATTAAATATGCTTTGGAAGCAGGCATGATTCCGCAGGCAACTCTTTGTATCACCTATTCTCCCGTACACACTGTTGAGTATTATGCCCGAATTGCCGAGCAGTTGATTGAGGCCGGTGCACCTGAAATATGCTTGAAAGATATGGCGGGTATCGGTCGTCCGGGTATGTTAGGAGAATTGGTCAGGACCATCAAGGAGAAGCATCCGGATATATTGATTCAATATCATGGCCATAGCGGGCCGGGGTTGTCTATGGCTTCTATTCTTGAGGTTTGCGAAAATGGTGCAGACATCATTGATGTGGCTATGGAGCCCATGTCCTGGGGCAAAGTTCATCCGGATGTAATCTCCGTGCAGACTATGTTGAAAGATTTAGGCTTCCAGGTTCCCGACATAAATATGAAAGCATATATGAAAGCTCGTGCTATGACGCAAGAGTTCATGGATGATTTTCTAGGTTATTTTATGGATCCTACCAATAAATATATGTCATCACTTTTACTGAAATGTGGTTTGCCGGGTGGTATGATGGGATCTATGATGGCGGATTTGAAAGGGGTACATTCCGGTATCAATATGATATTAAGGAGTAAGAATGAGCCGGAACTTAGTTTGGATGATTTGCTTGTGATGCTTTTTGATGAAGTAGAATATGTATGGCCTAAGCTAGGTTATCCTCCTTTGGTAACTCCTTTCAGCCAGTATGTGAAGAATGTTGCATTAATGAATCTGATGCAACAGGTGAAAGGGGAAGAACGCTGGACAATGATAGATAATCATACTTGGGATATGATTCTGGGTAAAAGTGGACGTCTGCCGGGTACACTTGCTCCGGAGATTGTAGAGTTGGCGAAATCTAAAGGATATGAATTTGTCGATGTCGATCCGCAGTTGAACTATCCGGACGCTTTGGATGCTTATCGCAAGGAAATGGATGAGAATGGCTGGGAATATGGTGAGGATGGCGAAGAACTTTTCGAGTTGGCTATGCATGATCGTCAGTATCGTGATTATAAGTCGGGTGTTGCCAAGAAACGTTTTGAAGATGATTTACAACGTGCCAAGGATGCGGCCATGGTAAAGAGTGGCTATTCCGAGGAAGAAATTAAGAAGCTAAAGCGTGCCAAGGCAGATCCGGTTATTGCTCCCTGTAACGGGCAAGTGCTTTGGGAAGTTTCCGTAGAAGGACCGTCCATTGCACCATTTATCGGGCGTAAATATCAGCATGACGAAGTATTTTGTTATCTCTCTACTCCATGGGGAGAATATGAAAAGATTCTGACCGGATTTACCGGACGGGTGGTAGAGATATGTGCACAGCAAGGTGCTACCGTACGTAAGGGAGAGGTCATCGGTTATATTCTGCGAAGCGATATCTTTGCGTAAGATTTATAGTCATCGTGTTCCATTCATACATAAAGAAATCCCCTGTCGGACTGACCGGCAGGGGATTCTGTCATTAATCAAATTAAGCTCTCGCTATTGAAATCTAGCAATTTCTAGTCTTTTAATTTTGCGATGATGAAGTCACGGTTCAAGCGGGCGATGTTGCTGATAGAAATGTTCTTCGGACATTCAGCCTCACAAGCACGAGTGTTTGTACAGTTACCGAATCCCAGTTCATCCATCTTTGACAACATAGCTTTGGCACGACGCAAGGCTTCCGGTTTACCTTGCGGCAGCAAGTTCAACTGACTGACTTTTGCAGAAACGAACAACATGGCAGAACCATTCTTACATGCAGCTACACAAGCACCGCAACCGATACAAGAAGCTGCATCCATAGCTTCGTCAGCAATAGGCTTCGGAATCAGGATAGCGTTGGCATCCTGAGGAGCACCTGTACGGACACTTACGTAACCGCCAGCCTGCATAATCTTATCGTATGCAGTGCGGTCGACCATCAAGTCCTTGATAACCGGGAAACCGGCCGAACGCCAAGGTTCAACAGTAATCGTGTCACCGTCGTTGAAACGACGCATGTAAATCTGGCAAGTAGTAGCACCTGTTGCAGGACCGTGCGGGTGTCCGTTGATGTAAAGAGAACACATACCGCAGATACCTTCGCGGCAGTCGTGGTCGAATACTACCGGTTCTTTTCTTTCGCTGATGAGCTGTTCATTCAGAATATCCAGCATCTCGAGGAAGGAAGTATCGCCGGGGATATCTTTCATTTGGTAGGTTTCAAAAGCACCTTTAGCTTTCGGACCAGCTTGGCGCCATACCTTCAGTGTAAATGATATATTTTTATCCATTTTCTTCTAATTCTTTTAAATGTTTAACTTCACCGATTAGCTCTTGTAGTTACGGGTTTGAACCTTGATGGCTTCGTATACCAGTGGTTCTTTGTGCAATACCGGAGCCTTTTCATCGTCACCCTGATATTCCCAGCATGCTACATAGAAGAAGTTTTCGTCATCACGTTTGGCCTCTCCTTCTTCGGTCTGGTATTCTTCACGGAAGTGACCACCACAACTTTCGTTACGGTTCAATGCATCGTAAGCAACAAGCTCACCCATAGTGATGAAGTCATACAGACGGATGGCTTTGTCAAGCTCTACGTTCATACCTTCTTTAGAACCGGGAATAAACAGATTCGTTTCAAATTCCTTGCGGATTTCTTTCAGTTCGGCAAGACCTTTCTTCAGGCCTTCGGCCGTACGTCCCATACCTACATATTCCCACATGACATGACCCAGTTTCTTGTGGATAGAATCAACAGATTCTTTACCTTGGATACTCATGAGCTTGTCGATCTTAGCTTGAACTGCCTTTTCTGCTTCAACAAATTCAGGAAGATCGGTAGAGAAACGAGGAACAGTGATTTGATCTGCCAGATAATTCTGGATTGTATAAGGTAATACGAAGTAACCGTCAGCCAAGCCTTGCATCAATGCAGAAGCACCGAGGCGGTTTGCACCGTGGTCGGAGAAGTTACATTCACCGATAGCGAACAGCCCCTTGATAGTAGTTTGCAGTTCGTAGTCTACCCAGATACCACCCATTGTATAGTGGATAGCCGGATAAATCATCATCGGGTTGTAATATTTCATTCCATTGATTTCTTTTGCCAGTTCGCCCGGATTGACGTCGGTGATTTCTTCGTACATATCGAAGAGGTTACCGTAACGTTGAAGAACGATGTCAATACCCAACCGGTTGATAGCTTCGGAGAAATCGAGGAATACAGCCAAACCGGTGTTGTTTACACCGAAGCCTGCGTCGCAACGCTCTTTAGCGGCACGGCTGGCAACGTCACGCGGAACCAAGTTACCGAATGCCGGATAGCGGCGTTCCAAGTAATAGTCGCGGTCTTCTTCCGGAATGTCACTTCCTTTGATTTCGCCTTTCTGAAGTTTCACAGCATCTTCTTTCTTCTTCGGAACCCAGATACGACCGTCGTTACGGAGAGATTCGGACATCAAAGTCAGTTTTGACTGCTTGTCACCGTGTACGGGGATGCAAGTCGGGTGAATCTGAACGTATGCGGGGTTGGCAAATACAGCACCCTTGCGGTAGCAAGAGATGGCAGCTGTACAGTTACAACCCATAGCGTTAGTAGACAGGAAGTAAGTGTTACCATAACCACCGGTAGCGATTACTACAGCGTGAGCGGCGAAACGTTCCAGCTTACCTGTTACAAGATTTTTAGCGATGATACCGCGGGCACGTCCGTCAATGATGACGATATCCTGCATTTCATAGCGAGTGTACAGTTTAACAGTACCTGCGTTTACCTGACGGCTCAGTGCAGAATAAGCACCCAGCAACAACTGCTGGCCTGTCTGTCCTTTAGCGTAGAAAGTACGGGATACCTGTGCGCCACCGAAAGAGCGGTTGTCCAGTGTGCCACCATATTCGCGGGCGAAAGGAACACCTTGAGCTACACATTGGTCGATGATAGCGTTGGAGACTTCAGCCAGACGGTATACGTTTGCTTCACGAGCACGATAGTCACCGCCTTTCACTGTATCGTAAAACAGACGGTAAATGGAGTCACCATCATTTTGATAATTCTTTGCAGCATTGATACCACCCTGTGCAGCAATAGAGTGTGCACGACGAGGAGAATCCTGAATGCAGAAATTGAATACTCTGAAACCCATTTCACCAAGTGAAGCAGCAGCAGAAGCACCTGCCAGACCCGTACCCACAACGATGATGTCCAAACGACGTTTATTAGCGGGATTCACCAATTTCTGGTGAGCTTTATAGTTGGTCCATTTCTCAGCCACCGGGCCTTCTGGAATTTTTGAATCTATCTTGATCATAATATTATTTACAATTTAATCATTTACAATTTACTATTTAGCAAGCATCGCCACAAATCAGTGTTTTTACGAAGAATACCACTACTACCAGTGCGAAACCGAGTACAATAATCGTAGAATAGATGTTAGAAATACATTTCCAACGATTGATCCATACTTTGTTGTTCCATCCCAGTGATTGCATGGAGCTCCAGAAACCATGAGTCAGGTGAAACCACAGCGCAAATAGCCAGACGAGGTAAAGAACCACGTAAACCGGACAAGAGAAAGTCTGCTGGATGTGATAAGCGCCGTTAGCGGCATAAGCCAGCGTCAGTGTGTCAGCGTGCATACCCATGTTGTGCATCAGTTCCGGCAACTGCATTTTTGCCCAGAAGTTAAAGAGGTGCAAACCAAGACCTACGATGACGATCAGACCCAGTACCAACATGTTTTGAGATGCCCATTCTACAGTTTTCGGTTTGTCAACCACTGCATATCGTTCGCTACCACGCGCTTTGCGATTCTGCATTGTCAGCCAGAAAGCGTAGATGATGTGAATCACGAAAAGAGCAGCTAGTCCTGCGGTAGCCACTAACGCATACCAGTTTGCTCCCAGGAATTCACAAATCATGTTATAACCATCAGCCGAGATGATTGCAACCAAGTTCATCGCCATGTGAAATGTTAGAAACAGGACAAGGGCGATACCGGTAACGCTCATCACCACTTTCCTTCCTACAGATGAATTACTTAACCACATAAATGATTGAATTTAAATTATTTAATTGTTAGAACTAAAATTTAGACGCTTTATACCTCTTACAGTTTGCAAAAATACGGGAAATAGATTGATTGAGCAAGGAATTAAAGAAATAATTCTTTAATGATGAATCAATGCGCTAATGTGTTTTCGATTGTATCTTTTTGATTTTCTTACCATTTGCCACTCTTTTGTGTAAAGCGTGCGCTGCTGATCGACATGGACGGTTGGGCAAACCTGCCCGAATCTTGCGACCACCTTCTTATTATGTAGCGCACCTTCTTGGTGAACTCTTCTTAAAGAGGGGTTGCTTCTAGGGAATAACCTCATACTCGGTTTCCATCTAATGTCGGAAGACCCATACCGCAAATGCGGTTGTGGCAGCAAGATAAATACTTATGACTACCTTCCATCGCAGGGGATGTTGCGACATTGCCTGACGCACTTCTTTTTCAGTGCGGTTGTAGTTCCTGCCAGATGAAAAATGCAGAATATAAATCCCATTCAATGCCCAAGCCGCTATTGCGCCACAACAAACAGTCTTTTCCAGTGTGTTGTCAAAATGCACATATCCGTCAGCTCCGGTGAAAATATACATTATAGAGTAAAGTAGCACTAGCTTTGGTAGTATAGCACCCATAAATCCCGCTCTATCCGGGTATCGTGCCCGATAGAACAGACGGAATAAATATACATAGATTATCTTGTCAATCATACCATTTGCAAAATTAGTGGTTTTGCAGAAGATGGAGGATCGGAGTGATTATGTTTTTTGACATAATATGGTGACTGATTGGACAGAAAGTTTTATTTTTGTAAAGTGAATCACGGCTGTCGGCTTATGGTAACGAAATGCTTGCAAATATTATTGTCATCAACCGCACAGGTTTTCATGGTTGCCGGATGTGGTTGAGCAATTGCCCGACACCATAGTTTCAAGTGTTTCTATTATGCATTATTGCACCGGTTGGTCTATCGGGCCGAGTAGTTTATTTCAGCTTCTTCTGATACTCATCCGAATTCAATATCTCCAATGCCTTCTGCACACTCTCATTCGTGGTATTCATCACTTGGAAATATTCGTTCATATCCCAAAGGTCACGTGCAATCAATGCTTTGAGTTGGGTTTTGATGAGTGGCAATGACGTTTCATATTGTTTCTCGTTGAACTTCACACCCGCTGTCTCGCCCATTTCACGTAAAGTAACCAGCATATCGTCGTCGATGACAAACTTATCATTGAATGACTCGAATTTCTTGTATTTATTAGCCAGCTCTTTCCGGTGTCCTTCGATGAACTTCATGGTAAATTTGATGATGACTCCTTTGGCTACCAGATTCCGGTGGTAATCCGTATAAAGGGTGGTATCAATAGGCACGAAATAATCCGGCATGATGCCCCCTCCACCGTAAACGGTACGGCCGAGCTTCTTGGTTTGCGTCTTCAATGAATCAGGGAAGTGGATGCTGTCGGCATTCATCAGTTCACCGTGGTTGAAACGTTCTATCAGGTCTTTGTTATAATCGGTCGAACTATCATAAGGCTTTTGGATGCAGCGGCCCGACGGAGTATAATAGCGGGCAATCGTCAGGCGAATCATAGAACCGTCCGGCAAGTCGATAGGACGTTGCACCAGCCCTTTGCCGAAAGAGCGGCGGCCTACGATAATTCCTCTGTCCCAGTCCTGCACTGCTCCGCTGACGATTTCGCTGGCGGAGGCTGTATATTCGTCAACCAGTACGATGAGTCGGCCGTTGCGGAATTCTCCGTTGCCTTTGGCGTAGAAATCACTGCGTTTGGCAGTCCGCCCTTCGGTGTAGACGATTAGTTCCTTTTGCTCCAGAAACTCGTTGGCGAGGTCGATGGCGGCGTTGAGGTAGCCTCCGCCGTTGCCTTGCAGGTCAAGAATCATATCCTTCATCCCTTGCTTCTGCAGGGATTTCATTGCTTTCTTGAATTCTTCGGCGGTTGTCGCTCCGAAACGGTTGATGCGGATATAACCCGTTTTAGGTTGAATCATATAAGAGGCGTCGAGGCTGAGAATAGGTATCTTGTCTCTTTTCACAGTAAATAAGAGAGGATCCTGCACGCCACGGCGAATGATAGTCAGATTGACTTTAGAACCTTTCGGACCACGCAGACGCTTCATGATATTTTCCGTACTCATTTTCACTCCCGCAATAGCACTGTCGTTCACGGCAATGATACGGTCACCGGCAAGGATACCGACTTTCTCGGAAGGACCGTTGCTGACAGGCTGCACCACCAGCAGCGTGTCTTCTATCATTTGGAATTGCACCCCGATACCCTCGAAGTTGCCTTGGAGCGGTTCGTTCATCTTCTTCACTTCCTCTGCATCCGAGTAAGTAGAGTGTGGATCAAGTTGTGCCAGCATCTTGATGATGGCTTCTTCCACCAACTTGTTTTCATCTACTTTGTCCACATAGAAATTGGAGATTGCAAACTCTGCCATTTGTAATTTTCGCATGGCTTTGGAACCGAAGTTCTGGGCTTGTGCGACAACTGCCCACAAGCAAACGGATAGTATAATCGTTAGTTTCTTCATCTTCTTTTCCGACTTACCGCTTATTCTCTAACGAGTGTTATTCACTCATTTTCATTCCTTTAGGAATAAACCGGCTGATATCTTTATGATAGGTTAATAACTCGCGTACAATGGTAGAACTGACACAAGTCAGTTCCGGTTCTGTGAAGAGCAGGATGGTCTCAATCCCCGCCAGTTTGCGGTTAATGTCCGCAATGGTCTCTTCATACTCGAAATCCTTCACCGTGCGAATGCCGCGGACAATGAACCTGGCCCCTACTTCCTGTGCAAAATCAATGGTCAGACAATCGTAGGACATTACTTGGATACGAGGGTTGTCCTTGTAGAGTTCCCGAATCATTTCCTCTCTTTTCTCGATGGGGAAATAGGTATTTTTGTTCTCATTGATACCGATTCCTATCACGATTTCGTCCATAAAGGTAAGTGCACGCTCCACTACCGAATAATGTCCGATGGTGAAGGGGTCGAATGTGCCCGGGAATATTGCTTTTCTCATGATGCCAAGTCTTCTTCTATAACCAGATTGTCTATAATGAAGTTCTGCCGTTCCATGGTATTTTTACCCATGTAGAACTCGAGTAGTTCTTTTACCGCATCCGTTTTGCGCAGCGTCACCTGTTCCAGACGCATATCCTTGCCGATGAAGTGTTTGAACTCGTCCGGTGAGATTTCTCCCAAACCTTTGAATCGCGTGATTTCCGGATTCGGGCTTAATTCGTTGATGGCGTTGATACGCTCTTCCTCGCTGTAGCAATAAACTGTCTTTTTCTTGTTGCGCACGCGGAACAAGGGAGTTTGCAGGATATATACATGCCCCTTTTTGATAAGGTCTGGGAAGAATTGCAGGAAGAACGTAATCAGCAGCAGGCGGATGTGCATACCGTCCACATCGGCATCGGTTGCTACGATCACTTTGTTGTAGCGCAGACCATCCAAACCATCTTCTATATTCAGGGCTGCTTGGAGCAGGTTGAATTCTTCGTTCTCGTAAACCACCTTTTTCGTCAGTCCGAAAGAGTTCAACGGTTTACCACGGAGGCTGAATACCGCCTGAGTGTTTACGTCACGACTCTTGGTGATGGAACCGCTTGCAGAGTCTCCCTCGGTGATAAAGATGCAGGAGTCTTCTTCCAGCCCTTTCCCTTTCGGGTCGTTGAAGTGGATGCGGCAGTCGCGTAATTTACGGTTATGCAGGTTCGCCTTCTTGGCGCGTTCACGAGCAAGTTTCGTTACACCTGCAATGGCTTTACGTTCTTTTTCGGATTCCTGTATTTTCTGCTGCATCACCTCCGCCACATCAGCGTTCTTATGGAGGAAGTTGTCGACCTCCTGCTTGATGAAGTCGCCCACAAACTTGTTGATGGTGGGACCGGCCTGCTTATCCTCCTGTGGATTGGCGGGCCACATGTTGGTCGACCCCAGCTTCGTCTTGGTCTGGCTCTCGAAGATCGGTTCCTCCACATTGACGGCAATGGCAGCCACCAATCCGTTGCGGATATCGGTGTAATCCATGTTCTTGTTGAAGAACTCCTTGATGGTGCGGGCAATGTGCTCCTTGAAGGCACTTTGATGTGTACCCCCCTGAGTCGTATGCTGTCCGTTGACAAACGAGTAGTACTCTTCTCCGTACTGTCCCGTATGGGTGAAGGCTATTTCGATGTCCTCCCCTTTCAGATGGATGATCGGGTAAAGTCCGGTTGCCGTCATGTTGTCATTCAACAGGTCTACCAGACCGTTGCGTGACAAGATACGGTGTCCGTTATACATAATGGCAAGCCCTGTATTAAGGTACGTGTAATTACGTAGCATTGTTTCAATAAATTCGGGCTTGAAGCTGTAATTCAGGAACAGTGTATTATCCGGCTCGAAGAAGATGTATGTTCCGTTTTCTTCCTCGGTGTTCTGTGTCTCATCGGTCAGCAGGTTACCTTTTGAGAAAACAGCGATACGTACTTTGCCGTCGCGGTAACTGCGTACCTCGAAACGGGAGCTTAGCGCATTGACGGCTTTCACACCGACACCATTCAGTCCGACACTTTTCTTAAATGCTTTACTGTCGTATTTACCACCGGTATTCAGCACGCTGACTGCTTCGATGAGTTTTCCTTGCGGGATGCCTCGTCCGTAGTCGCGTACGCTGACACGAAGGTTTTCTTCAACGGTAATTTCGATTTTCTTACCGGCTTGCATTTTGAACTCGTCAATACTGTTGTCAATCACTTCTTTCAGGAGGACATAGATTCCGTCTTCGGCATGTGCACCGTCGCCCAGCCTTCCGATATACATACCGGGTCGTGTGCGCACATGCTCCATGTCGCTCAGGTGGCGGATGTTGTCGTCAGTGTACTCTACTGCATTGTTGTTATCTACAGGTATCAATTCGTTCTCTTCCATAGCTGTTTTTTATTTTATCTCTTTGATGAACGCACGGCGGCGCTTATGTTGTTGAGTCTCAAAGTAATCCCATTGTGCCTGGACTTTTCCGTTCAGTTCCAGTTCGGGATTGCTTTCCGCAAAGATAAAACCTAATTTTTGATAAACCGGAATTAAATCGGAAAATAACAAAGCATTAACACCTTTATTTTGGTATTCCGGTTTCACTGCAACAAGTAGCAGGTCAAGCATTTTGGCACGACGTTTCATGAATAGTGCTTTCAGCAGATAGAACCATCCGAGCGGTAACAGACGTCCGTGTGATTTTTGCAGTGCCTCGGCAAGGGATGGCATGGAGATACCTACGCAAACCAGCTCGTCGTTGGCATTGGTGATCAGGGTAACCATCCGTAAGTCAAGGATGGGGAGGTACATTTTCACATACTGGTCGATCTGTCGCTGTGTCAATGGAGAATAGCCGTAGAGCGGGCTGTATGCTTCGTTCATCAGTTCGAAAATCTTCTGTCCGTAGTCTTTGGCTATTTTTCTTCCGGAGGTGTATTTCTTTATTTTGAGGTTATATTTTCGTTGGATCAGTTCGGAGATTCGTTGGTGCTTGTCGGGAATGCTATCCGGTATATAGATTTTGTATTCCACCCAGTCGGCGTCTTTCTCAAAGCCCAGCTTCTCCATGTGCGCGGGATAGTAAGGATAGTTGTAGATAGTGGCCATGGTGCTCAGTTGGTCGAATCCTTCAATCAACATTCCTTCGGCATCAAAATCGGTAAACCCGAGAGGACCTACAATGTGGGTCATACCCCGTTCTTTTCCCCATTCTTCCACTGTTTGGATGAGTGCGGACGACACTTCGGGATCGTCGATGAAATCTATCCATCCGAAACGGACGTTCTTACATTCCCATTTTGCGTTCGCCCGACTGTTGATGATTGCAGCTACACGTCCTACTATTTTATCGTCCCGGTATGCGAGGAAATAATCTGCTTCACAGAATTCGAATGCCGCGTTCTTTTTCTTGTTGAAAGTGTTGAGCATATCGTCATAAAGATCAGGCACAGAGTAAGGATTATCCTTGTACATTCTGTAATTGAAACGGATAAATTTCTTAAGCTCTCTCTTTGTAGAGACTTTCTTGATTGTAACAGTCATATCTCGTATTTATGATTTGAGGAGGCAAAGATACGTGATAATCTTTAAATTACAACGTGCTGTCAGTAAAAACTGCGGAGCAGACCGGTTTCTTTGAGTGTGCCGTATGATCCGGCCACCCGCCCGTCCGGATTCACAAGGACAAGGGTCGGGGTAACCGTCACGCCGTAGGCTTCGAAGTCGGGACTGTAGAAACCTCGGGAGTCGTGCCATTTCGTCGCCCAGGGAAAGGCGGCGGCACGGGAGGAGAAGACGGATTGGTCCTTGTCACAGGAGATGGAGACGATGCGTACATTTCTCTCCTGCAGGGTGGGGTAGAATCCGCGCAGGTCACGCAGGACGGACTCGCACGTCTCGCAGTCCGTCCGATAGAAAACCAGCAGCGTGACACCTCCCGGCACCGACGGATCGGTGCGGGACAGCCGGGGCGCCTTCTTGCCCACAAGCGGCGGACGGTTGGGCAGGCGGGTGGCCCGGTGGCAGACAACGGCGGTGGGGCGGGTGGGGTCGGCATCCTTGCCTCGGCATCCGCACAGGGCGGACAGGAGGGCGGATAGGAGAAAGAGGGCGGGAAGGGTGTGTTGTTTGTTCATAGGTCTTTTATGGTTGGAGATTTCTTGCAGGATTGCACTTTGCGTCCTGCCTTTTATGCGCTCGGGTTGGGGGCCTCGCCGGGCTTGCCGGAGCCTTGTCCGGGTGAGGAAGTGTCGCCGCCATTTTCGGTTCCCGGCTTTTTCTTCACCGTCTTTCCCTGCCACTCGGTGAAGCTGATGTCGCTCACCAGTGCGCGGGTGTATCCCGTTCCGAGGTCCTTTCGTTCACGCGCGGGGGTGAATCGCACGCGAATCCCTCTGAAAAGGTCTCCGTTCACCTCCTCGGGGCGGTCCACGGTTTTGCCTACTACGCCCGTGTAGCGGAACGAGCCCAGTCCGTCGAGGCTTACGCTTCGTCCTTCGGACATGATGCGCGACATGACGTCGGGTAGAGCACGGATCACCGCGTGCACATCAGCGGGAGAGAGAGTGCTTTCTCGGGCAATCCATCGTGCCACTTCCTGTGTGTCAGCGGCTTTGCCTACGGTAACTACCAGCGGATAATACTTCACCGGCCTGTCTTTGAGCTGTGATTTCTGTTTTTTGTAGAATAACATTGTAATAAATTGTTGAAGGGTTTGACAATAGCCTGCCTTTGTCTCCGGACATGCTCCTGAGAGGGTTTGCCGAGAGTGGACTCTCGACCATGCCGAGGTCGGACTCTTGGCATCGTCTAAGTCGGACTTTGATGTTGTCTGAGTTGGACCTTGACGTTGCCTTTGCAGGAAACGGGCGGGCGGGTATTTTAGTTTGTAATGAGAATTGGCATAGTTCGTTCTTTTTTTGATTAAGCGACAATGATGTCTTTTGCTTCGCAACAAGCCCCCCTCTTCACTTATGGTGAGGGAGAAGGAAATTAGGCCTGTCGGATGGTCAAGACGGCAATACGCCGTCTTATTATTCCCGGGCGAACAGGCGGACGGCGAATCCGCTGCCCTTGGTGGTGCTGCTTTCTCCGTACGAGTTCGCGCGGTAATCGTTGAAGAACGCATGGTGTGAATAGGAATCGTAGCGGCGCTCCGTGCCCGACCAATAGTAACCGTGGTAGCCCCGGAGGCCGAGCTTACCCGAAGAACCGGACACAAGAGCGGGCCAAATTGACCCGGTGGCAGGGAAGATACGGGTGACTGTCTCGGAAGCACGGGCATTCCACCAAGAATCATTACTGATAGTACTGATGGGGATGGAAGCCCTGGCCTCGCCTAAGTAAACGCATTCGACTTTCAGATGAGAAGTAAGATTTTGGGTGTTGAGAAACGAACCGACTATAGTATAACGATAAGCGCAAAGCATACTGTTATCGGTGGCTTGGGGGAAGTCCGACAACAGGGAAGAACCATCATTTATAGGGCTACCCGTAGCTTTCTTGAAACGCAGAGCATAACAAATTCTAGGACGGCGGGAAGATCTATAATCGGCACCGAAAGTCTTCTTGACACCACCGAACTCAATAGCCTCGTTAGTATTGTAATCAGCGCCAGAGGGATTGTAGTTATTCACACTACTATAAGCGAAAACACCCGTTAGTTCTTGGAGGGAAGGCAAATGGTAACCCTTACCCGCACCGGTGGTGAAGAAAGAATCATTGAAGAGGTTCTTGCCTGCCGGGTTGTATGTGCCTTGGGTTATACCCTTGAGTACGTACCAATTATAATAACCGCTTTGGTCGTTATTATGGTTTGTAGCCCAACGGAGGGCGTTATCGGTCTGTGCAGTGGTGGGAGTAATAACACCCGTAGGACTATAAGCAGTTCTGAAAGGGTTGAAAGAAGAACCATACTGGAAACCGCCCGCAAGGTTGTATTCGGCAACGTATTCCAAAGGAAGCTTGCCGAGCTTTACCTTGATGTCCATCTGCGCATTGCCGGCCTTGAGCTTGAAAGTTCCGTTATTGATGGCATCGGTACCTCTTGATTTTACGGTAATGACACCGGTACCGTCGGTAGTGCTTGACGTTGGCGAGACGGTAAGCCACGAGGGGATGTCGGTGATCGTCCATCCTCCCGTATTCTCGGTGGTGACGGTCAGCGTTTTGCCTGTGGTGGCAGCCGAAGCACCGCTTAACCGGATGCTGCGCTTATCCACCGTCAGCCGTTTGTTGCCCGGCACAACCACCTCTTCCCGCACTTCGTTCCACGGGACGATGCGGCATTTGAACCTGTAACTTCCTCGGATGGCTTCCTCTTCGGTGGCGGCACCGGGAGTATTGATCGTACCGCCATTGGTCATTTCTATCACGTAATGTCGGTTGCGCAGGATATCGTAGTATTCCCCTGTGTTATAGTTCATCAGGTCTACGCGATACCAGAAACTTCCGGCTTGGAAGTTGCTAGCCTTGATGGTAAAGAAACTGTTTGACAGCTTATTGTCGGAGGCTTTTGTACGGTTGTCCGACTCGAACAGGAAGAATGATGCATCCCCAAAGGAGGAAGTCGCAGGCGAATAGTCCACGTATGGCCTCGTCGTGATATTCCAGGGATCTACCGTAGGCATACCCGCCGTATTGTTCGGGACGATGCGTCCGGCATCATAGCCATGGTAGTAGTGGAGCGCATAGATATGTTCGACGCCCACCTTGAAAGTCACCTTCGCCACCATACGTTCCAGTGTCACCACAGGAGCTGTTGACTGTGTTTGAGCGTAATTCCCATCCACTGACTGTGCGGTTAGCTCGCCCCACATGGGCATGCCGTCAGCCGGGTTTATATTGATTTGGCTTGTTGTCGCATCGGAGGAGAGCGTCAAGCGTCTCATCACCAACTCCCTCATCTCACCGTAGAAGGCACCCAGCCCTTCCACCTGCTTGCGGGCATTTACCAGCACCACGAGCGTCTGCTTCTCGGCACTGCTCACGAGCTGCACACGGACGTAACCTTGTCCGCCGGATGTCTCGTAACGTCCACGGACGCGGTAGAAGAACGTGCCTGCCGTCATATTCGTCGGATCCGACGGGTCTACCTTAAACGAAAGCACGTCCACCGTCTTGATGTCGTCTTCCAAACCGGCACGGGTCATCGGTGTACGGGTGACTCCTCCGACATCCATTGTGAGCGGGGCATCGGCATATACCGTGAGCGGAGTATCGGTGGAAAAACTGTCTGTACCCTTGAGCTGCGTTGGGGATGACTCGGTCGCCGGTCCCTGCTGCTTGAAGACAAGTTGCAAGGTTGCCGTATGGTCGGGTACGGGTGACGAGGTTTGCTCGCTGTCAGCGCAGGCAGACAGCAACACGCCTGCCACGAAAAGAATTCTCGCCATCGGCGACAGGATAACTTTAAATGTTTTGTGATAAATAGATATTTCCATTATAGATACGTTTTTTGCTTATTGTCTTTTTCTTGTGAGCGTTTCCGTTTTTTCTCTTACCGACTCTCACTGGACATCAATCGCCCGGAGGTGATGGAATGGGGCAATACGTCGTCTTGGTCATTCATTGGCGAACAGGCGGACGGGGAACCAGTAGCCCGTGTAGTAGCTGTTGTACGCGCTCGCGTAGTTCGAGTTGAAGTTCGCGTTCCATGCGATGGAACCGCCGCTCTTCGTGCCCGACCAATAGTAACCGTTGTCGCCCCGGTTGCCGAGCGAACCCGAACTGTGCATCGCGGCGGAAATATACCCGGCGGCAGGGAAGGTACGGGTGACGGTCTCGGAAGCATGGTCATTCCACCAAGTATCATTACTGATATCAGAAACGGAAATAGAAGCCCCGGCCTCGCCCAAGTAAACGCAGTCGACTTTCAGTTGGGCAGTGAGGTTATTATCGTTGGCAAAAGTTCCCTCACGGGTGTAACGGTAAGCGCAAAGCATACTGTTATCGGTAGCTTTGGGAAAATCAGAAAGCAAAAAACCACCGCTAGGATTACCGGTACCCGGTTGGAAGCGTAAACAATAACAAACGTTGGTACCCATACAATTATACGCGTTCAAATAAGTCTTTTTAATACCCCCGAACTCTATCGCTTCATTTATAGGCGGTATGAATGCAGATGTATTGAATCTTATTTGACCATCGTAAGAGAAGACACCCGCTAGCTCCCAACGGGAAGGCAGGTGGTAACCCTTGCCCGCACCGGTGGTGAAGAAAGAATCATCGAACAAGTTTTTACCGCTCGGGTTGTATGTGCCTTCGGTTATGCCTTTGAGCACGTACCAATTATAATAACCGCTCTGGTCATTGGCATGGCTCGTAGCCCAACGGAGGACGTTATCGGTCTGGGCAGTGGTGGGAGTAGCACCCGCAGGAAAGGAAGAATTGAAAGAAGAACCATAATACTGGAACCCGCCGGCGAGGTTATACTCCGCTACATACTCCAGCGGCAACTTCCAAATCTGCTCTACATTCACTTTGGTGTACAGTCGCCCGGCACATATCTCTAAGTAGCCTTTCAGCTTTCCCACGCCGTTGGTTATAGCTTGCACGGTTTGTTTGCTGTTTGCAGCACCGGTGCTTACGCTCGGCTTTAGCCAACCACCGGTAGGCACTTCCGCACCGTTCTCGTTGAACGCCTGTACTTGGAAACCGCTCGTAACATTGGTAAATACTTCCACCTTGTTGTCCATGCTTGCTATGGTTTTCTTTCCCTTGAGCGTCATCGCCGTGCGGGTCACGGCAAGGAAGTATCCCTCGTCGGTAAACGTCACGTCCGTGAACGCCTCGTCCACCACGACGGGTGTCACCACGATGTTGTGGTGGTTGGTATGGTTTTCCGGGCTTTGTAACGCCTCTCTCAAAGTAAGGAATCCCGGTCCTTTCACTTCCTTGATGTTGAAGATATAACGGTGGTTGCGTAGGATAGGCATGGGCTTTCCCTTTTCATAAGGAGGCACTCCGCCGCCCTTGATGCCGTCCCAAGTATAGTCCATGCGGTAGTAGTATTGTCTTCCCTGATAGGCAAGAATCATCACGATGCAGGGGCGGTTGTTGCCGGAGGTGGTGAGGGTGGTAGAAGTGGCAGGCTGCTCGTTCAAGTAATACGTTATGACCTGAACTCCGAGGTCTCCCGCTCCCAAAAGAGGATCGCTGCCATTGGCTTTTTGAAGTGTGCCGGGCAGTGTAGGGGACATGTATCCCGACTGCGGATTGCTTGTGTTGTAGGAGACGGGATCGACCCAAACGCGCCCGTTTCTCGCGGGGTTGACGAAGTAGACTTGTCCTACTGTAGTGGCTCCCGAAGTTGCCGGATTGATGATGTCCACACGTGCCAGCATGCGGATAAGCTGTAACGCCTGCGCAATGGTTCGCGACACGCCTGCTTCCAGCTTGATACCCTCAGTCGGCGCATACTCGCCGTACATGGGGATGTAGCTGTCCGGTTCCGTTCCTCCCTTTTGTCCGAATTTGCCTGTGGCTTCCACTTGTTTCAGGGCATCGTAGGTAGAACCTACATTGATTCCGGATAGTTCCGTTTCGGCATTGGCTACGAGAACTATACGTTTGTATATTCCTGGGGTGACGGGTGTGCTGAAGATTTTCGTATCCGGAGCACCGCCGTCAAGGAGCGAGGCGTAGGGGATATTCTTTTTCACCTTGACTTTCTCCGTACCGCTTTCTTCGGCGAACATCAGCACGGTAATCTTGTCTATTTTTTCCTCATGTACTCCCGCACGGGTATTTGCTGCCCGGAAATCGGGAATGTGGAGGGCAAGCGTCACCTTCGCCGTTTCACCTTTGCCGGGCGTAGGGGGAGCAGGAAGAATGGGGTCGTCTTGCCGACACGAGAGTACGAACGGCAAGAATAACAAGACCGATAACAGGTTGCGAAATGGTATGATGATTGAACTACTTTGCATAATATATTGTTTTTATAATTTGCGTTTCATGATTGCCTGACGTGCTTTTCACACTCCTCCCGGCTTCACGTTCTGGCTTTCCCAGTCCTTGATCGTAATCTTCGCGTGTCCGTTGGTAAATGTAATTTCGATGGGGATTACGATTTCGTTTTCTTCCCCTATCTGTATGTTGTACTTTCGGATCAGTTCGGCTATCGAAACGGGGGGTGCGATGAGGTTGCCCGCGTTGTCTTTCAGGTTCAGCACGGCGGGCGTGTCCGCCCCGAACCGGGGCACGTCCATTATGGCCGCGGCCTCTTTCTTCGTCCCGTCGTATTCCACTGCCGGAACGTATGTCTTTCCCTGCTCCACCGGAAGCACTTTCCATTCTCCCGTGTCATTATCCTTTACGGGGTGCAGGGCGGACGCCAATCCGTCCGTTGTTATCTTGGGTTTCAGGCTTATTCCTTTCAGCAGCACTTTCAAGCAGATGGTCTTGGTGCTGAAGTTGACTTCGGTTGCCACACCCGCGTTCCGCTCGTTCACGCTCAGGCTCGCCGTGGCGAACAGCAGTTTGTCGAGAGTGGGGATCTCCTGAGAGGTTTGCGCCTGCGGATGCTCGAGGAATAAATCGGTGATGGTTTCCCCCTTCCGGAATCCTCCGAGCTTGCTGTTTTCTGCCGTGGCATTCGCCCAGCAGACCACTGTGTACTCTCCTTGGGGAAGGTAGAGTTCCGCTCCCTGGAGTTGGGAAAGTTCGGTGCTTTCCAGTGTTTGCGTGTGCTCTATACTACCGTCGGGACGATATACACACAGTGTCACTCGTTGCACACGTTGCCCGAACAGATCGGAAGTGGTACCGTCGGGCTTATAGGTGAATTTCAGCAGGGCATCCAGCGGACACCCCTCCAAAGACTCTCTGATACACCCTGACAAGCATATAGGTAAAAGCACAGGAAGTATCAGACAGCATACAACTTGATGGATTTTGATGTGTAATGTCATTTTGAATGAAGTTTTTTGAGCGACAACGTCATATTTTTTTGTTATAGGCCTGCGGCTATACCTCTATTGTGATTATGGCCGGACCGGAGTTTCAAATTCAGTTTCTTTGTAAAGGCAGGCGTGCGGAATAGGGGTGAACCGCCGCCTGCCTATGCTCCCATGGGATAAAAAGTAAATGAATAGAAATAGAATTAACCCTATTACACGGGGAGCATATCTTAATATATAACAGCAATCAATCGATTGGTAGGATCGGGAGCCGTGGTTGATCACAAGGGGTGTTTTACCTATCCCGATCCTACTTTTCCATGGTTACAGGTTAGGTTTAACGTTTACAACCTCCCAGGGCTTCACCGTTACTTTCAACCAAACGCCTACGGCATTGGTGTTAGGAACAGTGGTCAGGTTGCTTTCGTTGAATGTGAAGTCGGATTTGGACACCGTATAGATCTTACCCTTTTGTATTTCCACAAGTTGACCGCTACTGTTCTTAAAGCCTCTTACCGTCAAGAACTGAGGGCTGGGGATGGTTGCACTGGGCTGCAAATTTTCCAATTTGAATATCAGCTGTAACTGATCGTTGGCATCTGTGGCACCGTTTTCATATATGTGGTAAACCCAACGCTTATCGGCACCACCGGCAGGACTGACTGCCAACGGGCTACCTGTAGCAGAATAGACAGGAGTGAACTCATCGAACAGTTTCTCTTTGTTTATGCCAGTGAAAAGACCTTGACCTAAGGCATAATTGGCTGGATTGATTCCATAATCCTTCTTATCGTCGGAACTTCCATCTCCCATTTTCAACTTTGTGAAGAAATTGTTCTGATAGATACCTTTCAAGTCGAAGCCGGTAATGGCGGTAACGGTTGTTGTCTGCAAACCCTCGAACTCGATACGGGCTACAGCAGGCTCCAACTCAACCTCAGCGTACTTGTCGCCATCGATAGCAGTTGTAACTGTACCGAAGATGTTAGGATCACCGGTATGCCATTCCGAAAGATTTTTGGCAATATGTCCCAACAAGATGTTGTTTTTGTCATTCTGAGTTGTGATATCGACCATCAAGTTTTCAACGGCGGAGATAGGTCCGTTTGCAGGTAACACAACGGAAGCGGGCACATTACCGCGTACCAACACCTTGTTCTGCTGCCGAAGGAATTTCGGTAAGTCGAGCTCCGTTGGTAAGGTCGGTGATAGAAGGTGTGGTAGTAGATGAGATTGTCAAATGCTTCTGGATGTTTCCACTTCCTCCCTCGTAGAAGAATATGTCTAATTGGTTTACCGGAACTTTGGCATCGGCTGGGACTGCTGGATCAAGCTTATCTTCCGTGGCTCTCGTCTGCGGTTTTAAATCCAGCTTCATGAACACCGTTTTCTTTTCTCCCTTTTTCACCTCGGGAACTTCATTCCCCTCATTGCTGCATGCCGCAAATATTGCTCCCAGCGCACACATAGTCAATGCACTCTTAAATAGATTCTTTTTCATAATCATAAAAATTAAATTAATAAATAATTAGTTAGAAACTCTCTTATATATCTTGTCTGTTTTCGGCTTTATCTTCCATTTTCCCCGATGCTATCCTGTCCAGTTCCTCCTTCAGTCCCACGAATTGTGGAACCAAATCCGAAAGCTCGGGGTCCAAGTTTACTCTCAGCACCATGTCCGGGTCTCTGCGGCAAGCTTCCAGTAGGTGGTCTACGGCCTCATATGCGTTTTGAAGTCTTGCGCATACCACTGCATGGATGTATTCCCTCCTTGCGCTTTTGGGTAATTGGGAGAGCAGGTCTGCCGCTTCGCTGTGGTAACCCAGGCAGGTGAGGCACAAAGCCGTGTTGTAGTCGGGGTATTTCTCCAATATTTTCAATGCAGCCCTGTATTCGCGTTCCTGCAAAAGCCGTATCCCTTCGGCGTATTCCTTGCCTTCCGGGGTATAGGAAGGTTCGCTTTCCAAGCTGTCAGGAAGCGATTCTATCCCGGAGGATGCCACGATGAAGCGTTCCAGAGCGGAACGGTCGAGCAGGTCGCTGATCGAGGCGATCACAAACACAAGGGTGTCTGAGGGGGCGGGTGTCCAGGTGCTCATGTCGTTCGCTTCAACGATGCCGCCCAGGCGCAGTTGCAGTTTCTTCATCCCTTCGGTGACCGGCAGGTTAATCTTGTACGTGTATGTGTAATCTTTACCCGGAATGCTGGTTTCGCGTACTGCCACCGAGTCTATGTAGGGGTATCTGATCATCCGTCTGCGTATCTCGTCACGGTTGCGATCGTTCATCTCGTTGCGGGCAATCTCGTCGAAGAAGTACCGGTTGCGTGAGATGTCGGTGGAGTCTCCTGTGGTGAAAGCGTAATTTTTTATGTCCGCGAGTGTACGTCCCCCGGTATATAAATCTCTGTATCTCCCCGGTACACGTGCCGCGGTGAGTTCCCTGTGCATTTTGTACATGGGCCAGAAGTTTGCTAGCCTTTGGTATTTGCGGTAGTAGGCATGTCCGAGTCCCGCAGTGTCTTTTCCCGTGATATATCGCCGGACGTTCTGTTCGATGCGTTTGCGATCCAAGCGGTGGCGCAGCTTGGTCCGGTTGGCCTCGATGCGCATGTTGAAAAAGTTCTGCCTCTCCAGTGTCTTCTTTTTCCATTTTTCGTATGCCAGTTGCTTGTCGCGTTCTTTGCCATACAATCCGTAATAGAGCTTCTGCCTTTTGCGGATGTCCCGGGCGATGCCTCTCCGGTCGAGGAATATGCTGTCGTAAGCTGACGGGTCGATGATGCCTTTGAGAAACAGGTCGTACGACTGATAGTCCGCCGCCTGCATGCGGGCAAACTCACTGCCCGACAGGACCACGGGGTGGAGCGCTGTTTCAATTGTATCGTTGCTCTTGAGCAGGGGGGTGAGGGTGATTCTCCAGCAACTGTCTATCAAAGCTCCGGGGACTTTTACATTGAATTCGAGTCTTACCGACCCTTGTCTGACGGAAACCTGCTTGACAACTTTACGGGGTGCTACGATATCCACCCTGTCCAGCTCCACGCTCCTCCAAATGTCGGCCGTGCTGTCTTGATCTTCGGAAACATGTTCCGCAACGGTATCGGGTCGCTGTTCGAAACTTACCTGCTCGGAAAGAATCCCGGAGTGTCTTCCCTCCTTATGAGGTAGCTCTATGTTGACACGTTGGGATTGCATGAACAGGCGCATGGTTTTCGGTTCCCGATAAGACGAGCATGAAAACAGTGTCCCTCCCATGACGACCGCGCAGGCGGCGACCATGTAGAAACTGTCGGGAAACAACTTATTCTTCTTATTCTTTATATCTTTCATCATTATATGTGAACTGTTGGAATAATATCGTTAGAATGAACAGGCGGATTAAAACAAATATACCAGATTGATTGCCGTGCGTGTGGGCACCAGGCGTACACCCTTCCCCTTGCCGACTCTTTTTCCGCAATGTACGCACTGAAAACGCTCCCAGTCGGTCCATACAATGCCGCCGCCGAGTTCGAACTCGAGGTTCCATCTTCTCGAAAGGGGGCGGACCCATCCTGCGGAAATGCCTCCGCCCCATGCACTTCCCTCGTAGCGGTAACGGTGTCTGAAAACCCCTCCGGCATTATACAGGGAAAATATGCCGTGCAGCCCGAAGAAATAACCGCCTGCATAAGATTCTCTCGCCCAATAGCGGATGCCCGGAGCAAGGGTGATATTTTTCAGCTTGGCGTCTCTCCAAAGGTTGAATGGGTTATATTGTATGGGGAGATGGGCAGACCATCGCATCGAAAAAAGCATGGAACCTTCCATGTTCAGATTGCCGGTTGCCAACCCCGCTAAATTGGTACGTACCGAATAGGATTGTGCCATGGAGCATTTGGGAACAAGCAGGCACAACAGGAATACAAGTAGAAAAAAGTTCTTTTTATTCATGAGGTTCAACATTTGGAGCAGGAAAAATTCCGCCCGTTACCTATTACTTATGTCTATGTATGTTCGGGAAAACTCCGTTACTTAGTAGGTAACGGAGCAGGATAAAAAGAATGCGCAAGGAGAGAGCTCCTAGCGCTTTTTTCGAAAGGAATGCGGGATTCCGCTCGACAAGGGCAGAACCGATTGGTTTGCCGTATCCTTCCAATAGGATACGGACCGTTTTGTTACATCTAAATAATTAAGGTGCGTGAGCCGATTCGCTTCGGTAATAGTTAATAAGTCATAATATATAGTCTTTTTCAAACAAGTTATTACAAGAGATTTAAATTAATATTTATCTTTGCCCCGAAAACGGAAATCCGTTACCTACTAAGTAACGGAATTATATTTCCCTGCTTGTCAGTAGTTTACCATACATTTTCCCGCTTCTCTTCTTACCGGTTTCACTTACATACAAAATAATTTCCCGGTTCATCCGGGCAATCTCTTCATCGTTGTAACGTTGGAAATAGGTTTCGGTGACTTTGACAGACGAGTGCCCCATGGCATTGCTGATCATGCTCTTGTCGTAATGGCGGAAATTGGCAATGGTAGCCCAACTGTGGCGGGCACAGTAGGACGAGAGTTTCACTTCAAGTCCCAAAAACGCCGAGAGCCGCTTGAGTTGCTTATTGAATAGACGAAGCGCACTCTGGTATTGCCGGTAGCTCGCTTTGCCTTGGGCGCGGACAAAGGGGAAGAGGTAGGGACTGTCGGTTTCACGGGATATATACTCCCGAAGAATGTCCGAAGCCTCCGGTTCGACATCTATGCAAAGCGGACGCCCTGTTTTGCGGCGGCAATAGAATATCCGGTTGCTTTGCAGGTCGGTCGGCCGCATGTATGCCAGATCGACGAAACAAAGTCCGCGGAGCAGGAACAGCAGGACGAAGCACCGGCGTACGGCTTCCAAATCCCCGGGGAGTTCTTTTTGAGGATTGAGGATGCTGTGAATCGTATCGGTGGAGAGCGCACGGCTGCAACCGGGACGGCTTCCCGTATGCATCCGGCGGAACAGCAGAGGGTCGAACGGGATAAAATGCTGTGCTGCGGCCCGGTTGTACATGGCACGTAGCATGCGCATATAAGTGGAAATAGTATTGAAACTCTTTCCCTGACGGTAAAGGTAGTTTTCGAGAGCTTTCAACCACATACGTGTAAGCGACTGAAAAGGGAAAAACGTGCGTCCTCCCTCAAATTCACGGATACGGTTCAGTGTGCTTCGGTACACATGTGCCGTACCATAACGTCCCTCGTCCTCAAGCTGCCGGATAACCGTATTCATAAAACAGAATAAATCTTTTTCTTTCATATAATTGACGCGTTAAAGATGGATTGATGTTGGAGACCGGCATAAAGAACAGGATCATGTTCATGCGGAACAAAACCATGTATTACATCGGATAAAGATATGCTTTTTCCGGTAAAAACGGAGTTCGGATATTATTTCCCTATAAGCGCACCAATTGAATCCGAACTTGGGGAACAGAGTTTTTTTATGTATTATAAATCAATACCACTGTGTATGCCACATAACAAAGTATCATAATTCCTCCTTCCACTCTCGTAATTGTCCTTTTGGCAAAGAACAGTCCGAATAACCAAAGCAGAACTCCGGAACCTACTAACGTAAACAGGTCGAAGTTGGTGATTCCGCAAAGGTGGAGAGGCGTGATGCTCGCGCTACACCCTAGTACAAAGAAAATATTGAAGAGGTTACTACCGATCACATTTCCGATGGCGATCTCCGGGTTTTTCTTTAATGCGGCAACGATAGACGTAGCCAGTTCCGGAAGAGAAGTACCTCCTGCCACCAGAGTCAGTCCGATAATTGATTCGCTGACACCCAAGTTGCGGGCGATGCCTGTGGCACCGTCGACAAACATTTGACCTCCATAAATAAGTGCAGCCAAACCTCCGATGATATAAAGAATGGATTTCCACCAAGGTAGTGATTTGATCTCTGTCTCCTCTTCTATGACGGGATGTTCTGTTTGTTCCGTTGTGGCAGGTTTGGAAGCGATGGCGAAAGTGTAACCCATGAAAATGGCAAAGAAGCAAAGTAATAGCAAACCGTCTGCTCTGTTCAGGATATTCTCTGAAGCTCTATCCAAAAAGACGTCATTGGCACAGATCAGCAGGACAATGGAAGAAAGTATGCAGAGTGGTATCTCTTTTCTGAGTGTATTGCGGGTGGTGACAATCGGGGCGAATAATGCCGTGCAGCCCACAATCATCAATGTATTGAAAATGTTGCTTCCCATTACGTTGCCTATGGCAATATCTGCACTGCCTTTGAGAGCAGAAGATACACTGACCGTCAGTTCAGGGGCGGAAGTGCCGAATGCAACAATGGTAAGACCGATTACGATGGGAGGAATACGGAAACGCTTGGCTACTGAGGCAGCACCATCTGTCAATCCGTTAGCTCCTAGAAGAATGAGGATTAATCCCCCGATGAGTAACAATATATTCATGGTATTTCTTTTTTGGTGGCAAAGATAATCAATTTGGAAATGGTAATATCAAAAACAATCCGTATGTTTGCTCTGTTTTTAATGAAAAGTTCGATTCATCTTACTATAAGCAAGGAATATGAGGTATGGAAAAAATAAAATAAAGCGGTCGTTACTGGTGTTGTTCCTTTCTTTTCTGGCGATCGGGGCGCAAGCGCAGCTGGAACAGGCTGTCAAGAAGATATTTGCCGGAGATACAATAACGAACGGAGATGTTCCTTTGAAACGGGATTCGGATTCTATCCATCTGGCGAATATGCAGAAATTATTGGAAGAGGCCCGGCTCAACGAGGCGAATATGCGGATGGAAATGGAACAGATGAGGCTACAGATGGCTTCTGCCGATTCCGTAAAATATGCACAGCAGAGACAGCTTATCGACTCTTTACGCCAGTTTACTAAAGGAGTACCGGTGGTAGTGGACGGTGATACCTTATTTTACCTTTTCACCAAACGCGGAGGATATACTTCCCAACAACGTGCTCAAATGACCGGTGCGGCGATTGAAGAAATAGGAAGGCGTTTTAATCTCCGGCCCGATTCTGTTTTGATCGATCATTCGGACATTGTTTCCGATTTGATGTACGACAGTAAAGTGTTGCTTTCTCTTACCGATCAGGATGCTTTGTGGGAAGGAATTTCACGTGATTCGCTGGCCAGAGAAAGACAACGGAATGTCATTACGAAACTGCACGAGATGAAAGCGGAGCATGGATTTTGGCGAATGGCAAAGCGTGTGCTCTATTTTGTTTTGGTGATTGTGGGACAGTATTTCCTGTTCCGCTTGACCAACGGGTTATTCCGTAAACTGAAAGCGCGTATCCTACGTCTGAAAGATACGAAGATAAAACCGGTATCTATTCAGGGATATGAATTACTGGATGCGCAGAAACAAGCGAATCTGTTGGTATTCTTGTCCAGTATCGGACGGTATATACTGATGGGATTGCAGCTACTGTTTAGCGTGCCGTTAATTTTCATCATTTTCCCGCAGACAGAAGGACTGGCATATCAACTGTTAGGGTATATATGGAATCCGATTCGCGGTATTTTGGTAGGGATTATCGACTATGTTCCCAAGTTGTTCACCATCATCGTTATCTGGTATGCCGTGAAGTATCTGGTGCGTCTCGTTCTGTATCTGGCGCGTGAAGTGGAAGCAGGACGACTCAAAATCAACGGATTCTACCCGGATTGGGCAATGCCTACTTTCCATATCGTCCGTTTCCTGCTCTATGCATTTATGATTGCGATGATTTATCCTTATCTGCCGGGCTCCGATTCCGGAGTGTTCCAAGGCATTTCGGTATTCGTCGGATTGATCGTTTCATTGGGATCAAGCACGGTGATCGGTAATATTATCGCCGGACTGGTGATTACTTATATGCGTCCGTTCAAGATGGGCGACCGGATCAAGTTGAATGATACCACGGGAGATATTATCGAAAAGACTCCTCTTGTTACCCGTATCCGGACACCCAAGAATGAGGTAGTGACCGTTCCCAATTCATTTATCATGTCGTCTCATACGGTAAATTATAGTACTTCGGCACGTGAATATGGATTGATTATTCACTCGGAAGTATCTATCGGTTATGATATTCCTTGGCGACAGGTTAATCAGATTCTGATTGATGCGGCATTGAATACTCCCGGAGTGGTAGATGATCCGCGTCCGTTTGTGTTGGAAACCTCTTTAAGCGACTGGTATCCGGTCTATCAGATCAATGCATATATCAGGGAGGCGGATAAAATGGCGCAGATTTATTCGGATTTGCATCAGAATATCCAGGATAAGTTTAATGAGGCTGGCATTGAAATCATGTCACCGCATTATATGGCTGTGCGGGATGGAAATGAGGTGACAATTCCCAAAGATGATTTTAGAAACTGTACTCCTCCGGGCAAAGCGGGAGAACGCAGTAAATCCGAATAGTCATTATTTATGTTCGTATCTCACTATAGACTGTTCATGGAACTTTTATATAAATTAGTGTAATCAGTAAGAGGTGGATAAATAATTAAGGGTGTCCCTTTCGTCACGAGAGAGACACCCTTTGTTGTGTGTTTTTCTACTGAGAGTAGAATCTATATCATCAAGAGAGTTTATTTCTTTCGGGTAACCGTATAAAGTATATTCCCTTTTTTATCTATCATGCGAAGATTGAGCTCTTTTTTGTCGATGGAACAAACGGAGAATCCCGGTTCGGAACTACAGAACTTCGTGCCTTCGATAGGTTTCACCTTGCGTGCCAGTGAGGCGGCGGAGTTGACAATATAGTCGATGTCGCTTTCCGGAACACGGATATGCTGGAAGTTATGGATATGTCCGCAGATATACATATCTACCTTATGTTTGCGTAAGATGGGATCAACCCGTTTTTGCATGTCCAGCCGTTCACTTTCTTCTTTAGGGGTATAAGCGTAGATGGGATGGTGTCCGGCTACGATAATCCAGTCTTCTTTGGCATTGGCAAGCACAGATTCCAGCCATGACAGTTGTTTGTTGACATCCTGTTTACAGGCATCGGGATATTTGTCACTTTCCTTGCGGTATTTCTCGATCAGAGGAGTGGTATCGATCCAGATGATGCGGATGGTGGCACCTTTCTCTTCGAATGTCCGGGTGTAATAACGGTCGGGCATTGTCCAGCGGCGGCTGATGTTGGTGTAATCCAATACGGCTTGTGTGTTTCCACGATATTCATGGTTTCCCAGGATGGGGAACCAGTCAATCATCAGTTCCGGATGTGAATAAATTAATTCATAGTTGGTCATCCACAAGGGGTCGTTTACGCTGCGGACTCCTTCAAAGTGATGAACGTCTCCGGTAGCCAGAACAAATTCAGGTCCTATCTCTTCCCCCATCGTACCCATTAATTCGGCAATTGGCTTCTGGTCGTAATAGCCGTTACGCCCTAAATCGTTCGCTACATAGAAGTTAAACTTTTTGTCAAATATGGAGTAATCCGCCAACTGTGCCTGAACAAATGTGCAGACGAAGAGCAGGGAGAGAATCGATAAACTTTTAATCTTTTTATTCATATTCTGTTGTATATTAGTGATTTATAAATGAATGTAATAACTTCGGCTTTGGGGGCTTGTTGGTTTAAAAGGAACGATCTCTTCCTTTTAAAGAAATAAATCCTGTGACTTAGTTCGTATCAGAAGTTTATTTTTACACCGGCATTTATCTTTACGCCATAGTGCTCTGACTGCATGGTACGCTCTTTAGTGCCTTGATAATAACGTAAAGGTTGATTCAATAGATTGGTGGCGTCTGCATAGAATGTTGTTTTGAACTTTTTGCCGAATGTATAGCTTGCGTTCAGGTCCATGTAATTTACGGCATCGTAGTAACGGTCCAGTGCGGCAACTTCTCCCATTTCATCGATGAAGCTGGATGCAAAGTTGTAGGATAGACGAACGTTGAACCCTTTTTTCTCAAAGTAGAGCGATGCGTTTGCCGTGTGTTCGGGAGAACCGGGTAAGGAAAGATCTTTCTCATTTTCGCGTCCTTCGAAGTTGAAGTTATTCACTTTGGTGTGAGTGTAGGTGTATGTACCGTAGAATCCTACGCATTTCAATGCGGGAGCAATGAAGCTGAAATCGCGTTGATAGGCAAGTTCCACACCAAGTAAGTCGGCATCACCTGCGTTCTTGGGTTGGGTGAATTTCTTGTATTCGTTATTCTGGTAGGTATAATCACTAATCACCTGATCGACAATAAAGTCATTGATCTTCTTATAGAAGATACCTGCGCTGACCAGACCGACACTCTTGAAATAGTAATCGGCACTTAAATCGAAGTTGTATGAAATAGTGGGAGTCAGGTCGGAGTTACCCATCACCAGTTCGTTATCGCTGCGGTTGATATTGACGCACGGAATTAATGCGGAATATTTGGGACGGCTCAATGTCTCTGTGAAAGATGCGCGGACTTTGAAGTCATCGGTTACATCATATTTCAATAAAACACTGGGGAGCCAGTTGGTATAATTGTTCTTATGATTCCCGGTCGGTTGAAGCGTTTCATTTTCGTCTTCATCCACCAGCCAGTTCCAGCCGTTGTATTTGATACGAGTGGCTTCCATACGGAGTCCCAGCATCATTTTTAGTCTCTTTCCCAGGATCTGGTCGAAGCGGAAGAAAGCGGAAGTGACATTTTCTTCGGCGTGATAGTTGCTGGAAGATTCTTCAAGCACTTGTTCGCCTTCCATGTTTTTCAGGTCGAGCGAACCCAGGTATTCTTTCGATACGAAATCAGTGGCTTTATACTGATTGCCCGGCATGAAACCGTCACGAATATGGCTTGTGAGATTGTCCATGTATGCTGTCTGGTAGGTATCTTTGTATGCATCTGCGTAGTCGTAGCAGGTCACATCGCGATTTTTAGTCTTGGATGTGTATTTGGCTCCGAATTTCAGGCTGTTTCCATAGATTCCGTTAACCAGCGGCAGTTCGAAGTCAACTTTGAATTTCAAGTCTTTTTCGTAGATTTCCTGATTGCTCTCAGTCAGTTCTTTCACTTTCCATTTACCTCTTTCGCCGTCCACTTTTCCGTTGTGCAGACTTACGTCTGTTGTCACATACGGGAAACGGCCGCCTGCATCTACGATATTAAATCCCAGAAAATCCTGTTTCAGATTGAAATATCTTTCGTTCGGGCGGTCTTCACTGGCACGTGCGTAAGAAGCTCCCCAGTTCATGGACAGTTTACCGAACTGATGTTCTCCGTCCAGACTGAAATCCATTGTCTGTTGCAGTTCCAGACGGGCATTTCTGTTGTTGGGGCTACCCCCCTTGGTCTCTATTTGGGCAGATTGTTGCATTTCGCCTTCATCGTCCAGTCCTGTTTTGTCCAAGTCCTTGTAGGTAACGCGATAGCGGTTTTCCCAGTCGTGACGGCGGTTGTAGATGCCTTGCAGCGTCAGTCGGTGGTTCGGATGTATTGCGTAGTCGAAGGCGAGTGAGTAGCTTTGGCGTTCACGTGTCACGTAGTATTGGCGTTTTTGTGCTTCCACCATTACGACCTCTCCTTTCTTGTTGACATCGTATTCAAATTCTACATCATCCGAACCTACCGGAGCATTTTGATAAGAAACGGCTGCCATCATTCCCAGTTTGTTGTTAAAGAAACGGTCACCATAAGTGAAACCCAGGTTCAATTGGGCTTTCTTGCTGATCCAGTTGTATCCTGTTCCTGCTGTAGCACTGATAACTCTCTTGTAAGGAGTACTTTTAGTGACCAGATTGATAGAACCACCGATGGCGTCTCCATCCATATCCGAAGTAACTACTTTGTTTACTTCGATGGTCTGTATCATGTCAGCGGGGATAAGGTCGAGCTGGACGTTACGTGTGTCGCCTTCGGCAGAAGGGAGGCGGTTGCCGTTGATTGTAACGGAACTAAGATCGGGTGAAGTGCCACGCACTTGTCCGAAGCGGGCTTCTCCCTGATCGTATTGTACATTGATACCATTGATACGTTTCAATGCATCCCCGATATTGGAATCGGGAAATTTACCTACCTGGTCGGCTGAAACGACATTGGTGATTCCCAGCTTGTTCTTCTGCGAATTGATGGCGCGGCGTTGACCCTGGAAAGCTCCGCCTACTACCACCTCTTGCAACTCGAGTCCTTCATTCAAGACTACGTCTTTCTCAAGTGTCTTTCCAGCCGGAATGGTGATTTTCATTTCGACGGGTGAGTAGCCTACGTAGCTGACTTTGATGGTATATGTGCCTGGAGTAAGATTGGCGAAAGTATAATAACCGTTAACATCACTCGTCACTCCGGTGTGTAATTTTTCGATGTAAATGGACGCTCCCGGGAGGGTTTGTTGGGAACTATCTACAATGCGTCCGCGGATAGTGCCTTGTCTGACTATGCTCACTTTTTCTTCTGCGAAAGTGTTACCGCTTGTGCTCATGACTAAAAGAGCGAAGGGGATAAATTTGAGAAATCGTTTCATAAATGTTAGCGTGCGTTAATTATTTGCTGCAAAAGTAGCGGGGAGACGTTTCTTACTCTTTACAGCCGGTTGAAGAACGCGTAACAATTATGCTACGTTTATATTACAGCGTCCTTTTATCCGGAAGCTTCCGGAAAGGGCGGGTTGCTGTTGTTATAGAAATAGTTCAGACTTTCTCACAGCGAATCAGTACTTTTTGTCCATTATTTAATGTACTGGCAAATAAGTAGGTATCTCCTCCTTCAGCCAGATGGATTCGTTTGCGGAGTTCGGCTACTGTAGCGGGGAAGTTACGGACAGTTACATTGGCTTTTTTCAGGTCTACCAGATTTTTCTTTACCTCTTTTTTATTGAAACTGCACCGGTTGACAATACGGAATATTCTTCCGGGGAAGTTTTCTATGAAAGTATCGGAAGTATACAGATGACTGTTGGGATGCAGTTTACGGACAGGATAGGCTGCGGTAATGCTGCGAAAAGCACCGGCTTTCAGAAGGGAGGCATTCGGTTCGTAAAGATAGGTTTCTAAAGAATCCGTATAGATACATTCGCTGCATTGCTCCTGTTCGCGGGTAAATACAAAGTGTTGTTCTTCTTGAAGCCCTTTCGTGGAGAGGTTCACACAATGAATGGAGATTTCGGTTGGTGGGGTCTGTCCGAGTAGGATGAGTAGTTCCTTACATTCGTTGTTGACGGATAGAATATGCACTTCCTGTGTCTGTTGCAGCTCTTTCAGTGCCAATGAAAGATCAAGCATGGGCGAGAGTTTTATCATTACCCGGTTGGCTTTGTGAAGTAAAAGCTCTTCCAGTTCGGCTACGTTTGGTTCGCAGTCGGAGATGGCAACCGTTTTTCCACCGTGCTCATTGCGGCGAGCGGGGTCGAGAAAAATACAATCTACGGGGGACATGGTTTGCAGATAGGCTACTCCATCTTCGTTTCTTATGTTTATATGGTTTAGATTCAGTATGGTAAAGTTGTGTGCAGCTATTTCGCAGAGTTCCTCCTGACGTTCTACGTAAGTGGCGGACTTGAATCCGGTGGCAAGAAAAGAACAGTCAATGCCGAAGCCTCCGGTGAGATCGGTCAGAGACTCTCCCTGCAAAAGACGCGCTTTGTAGCGGGCGGTGATTTCAGAAGAGCATTGCTCCAGCGACAAATGTTTCGGATACCATATTTTTTCTATCTTCCACCATGAGGGAATCTTTTCGGCGGCAACCTTCCTTCCCGCAATTTGAGTGATGGCGGTCGGCATATCTATGTCCGGGTACTTTTTAGCTTGTAAAGCCAGTTCACGTACATCGTCTGATGAATGTTCGCAAATGAAAAGTAGGGTTTCGGGGGAGATTTGCATCATGGCGTTATTGCGTTATAGGATGTTACAATGAATCATCGGGCTCTGATTATGGGGTTGTTGAGTGTCGGTTATGGTATTAACCTATACTTCCGTTTGGCTACGTCCCGGCTGCAAAAATTGAAATGCCACCATTCGCCGGGTAATGCACGGAATCCGGCCTCTTTCATCACCTTTCGCAGCAGTAGCCGGTTCCGACGCTCCGTTTCACTTATTTTTCCATTACGTACCAGTTCGATCTCGTCTGTGATATGGGCTTCCACGCCTAAGTGGTCTACTTGGGTTCCCATAGGCAGGGGCTGTCCCGAAGAGTCCTGAATACTGATGTCTACTGCCAGTCCGTAGTTGTGTAACCCGCCTCCGCGGTTGGGGTTGGAGACATATTTATATTTGGACGTTCCTTTCACTACGTCCCACATCTTTTTCTGTACCGACATTGGACGTGCCGCATCGTAAATGATAAGGCTGTAAGACGGGTGCAGTCGCTTCAATGCTTTCTGTGCCTCTATCAGGGCGTATGCCGCATCCGGATGCAGGTAGGCTTCCGTTAAGTTATCGTAAAGCACTTCGCCCGTGAAATTATCAGCCTGTGTATACATTAACTTGACAACGAGGCTGCTATCCAGATCGGTTATGTTGACGAGTCCCAATGAGTCCATGTAGAGAGCCATTGCGCTTCGCTCCGGCGGTGGCGGTGAGATGGTGGCACATTCTTCACCGGATCGCATATCGTCCGGTGTATATCCGTATTCCGCCGGGGTGGGAATCTCCTTCTCCTTTGGACCGGAAAAGAAGGAGCATCCTGTCAGCAACAAACAGAAGACGGTTAGACTATATTTTAGAATGGTCATTCAAACTTTGTTATTTAGTGTGCCAAAGATACTTCTTTTTGGCTTTAACTCCAATAAGCTATCCTTAAATTCGGATTGTTTAAGTGTCAGGCCATGCCAACATATTGGCACAGTTGTGCCAATGCGATGGCACAATCTTGCCACTTCGATGGCACAGCTGTGCCAATACGGTGGCACAACTCAAGAGATTAAGTAACTACGACCGTTCCTCTTAATGTTGGATATTATCCACCGCTTTCTTCAGGTTGGCTACCCCTTTCCAAATGTCCAACAGATGCAAGACCTGTTCGTCTTCGGCTTTGCTGTTGTTGACGGACAACAGTTCCGCATATATCTCCAGCAACTTCTTCAAATCTTTGACCGGCTTTTCCGGAAGTTCCGCCAGCATTGCCGCGATGAGTGTCTCCAGTTCCCGGTTGTGCAGGGGACTGACATTCATCATTTGTCGCTCCATCAGGTCGGTGAGTCTTTTCAACGGTCCCCAGCCGGTATGTTGATGTGAACCTAATATTTTGCCTATGCGCTTGCTGTCCATGCACCCTTTGCCTACACGATCTATCCAGATTTCAGCGGCATAAGAACGGGAAGTCTTATCCGCTACCAACATGCAAGTGGCTTCCAGCAGATAAGACACTTCGTGCCAAGCATGCCTTAACTGATGAAGTGCCTCGATGGCGGTCCGGGTGATGTCTGTCTCCCGAACCTCGGCTACCCTCGGATCGTATATGGCACTGCGGATACACCATACAAATAAGGGTTCCGGCATATTGGGAGTTAACCATGCCAAACGCGGCAAGTCATTTAGTATATCGTCGAAACGTTCTATCAGCGGATACATTTCGACCACTAACGGATGTGAATCGCATGAATGGTAGTTGATTCTCTCATCAAATGTATCTTTGTTGACGACATGAGCGTTTTTGCTTTCCGGAATGTCGAAAGCAAGAATCGGGGTGGTCCATTCTACGACTTTCTTGTTGTAATCGGTATATGAGTGCGTTTTCAGATAGGTCCTCCACGTAAAGTTTCCGGTCAGGAACTCGCGCGGCCCTTTATTGTATGAGAAATCTTTGAATTCGGCGTAGATTGTCTCGGGCGACTTGATGAGTCCTGCCGTCATCCACCAGGAAGGATGGGTGAAGGGCGCTTGGGGGCGTGCGTCGTCCGCTCCCAGCAAGAAAGCCAGCAAGCGTCGGTATTCTCCCTCTAAGCCTTGAAGGAGGATGGGGAGTTCTTGTGACGAATCATCCAATGCCACTCGCGAGAGTGCGATTTGCATATCCATATCGTCCGGCTCGGCGTTTGCCTGCCGGTATTGCTTCAACCGTTCCACCAAGGTTGCCGGTTCGATAAACATTGGAGCATGGGTGGGAGTGGACAATAGGGGTAAAGGTCTCTCCTTGCTTTCCAGAAGGTCCAATGTCCGGCATAACAGCTGCCTGTAAACGTGGAATTTCTCTTCTTTGCCCGTTTTCTGACGGATGGTGAGTTCCTGCAGATTGCGATAGCCCCAGTTACCTTTCTTCAGTTCGTCCTTCCGTACCATTTCCCGATGCAGGTCGCTTAGCTCTTTCGTTTCTTTAGGGAAACGTTTAACCAGCAGCTTCGCATAATCAAGGAGGAAAGTCGCCATGAGTTGGTCTAACAGGCTGCTTCGCGAACTTCCTCCGTCTATCAGTACTTTGTAGGCGCGTTGAAGGATGGGTGCCCATTGTGAGATTTGTTCCGCTTTCTGCCGACGGTCTTCTTGCAATAAGGCGCCGAGTAACAGGTCGAAGTGATAGATTTCGTTCACATCCAATACTTGTCCGGCAAGAAATATCAGGTCTTCGGTGGAAGCGATTTCCTCTATCCGGTTGTCCTCACGGATAAGGGGGAGTATCGGTTCATGCACGAAAGAGGCGGAATCGTTGCCGGACTGTCCGGAGTGGGCGGGAGTCGCCTCATTATGCTCCAGATAAGCCCTCAGCTCTTTTTTAGTGTTTGCCAACATCGTTTCCGTATATGCGGAGAGCGCTTCCCTTAATGCCGCGGATTCCGTCTCTCCATACGTCAGAATCAGTTTGGCTACCTTGCTTTGAGTGGATTCTTCCCGGCTCATCAATCCTTGTGCGGCAACACGACAGATGGCATCGCGAAAATCCCTTCTTTCTTTTGCCAGCTTGTCAAGTACGGCCAGTGTGTTTTGATGGACAGCCTTCACGTCTGAAGCGAAAAGCACGGAAGCCTGACTTAGAAACTCTTCAACCCGGAATTGCGGGTGAACGCATAGGTTCTTCAGCAGTCCGAGTATGATATTTGTCGGGCGGCTGTGAGGGGCGGACAGGACGGCGAATATTTCCGGTTGCAACGCGAGCTGCTCTTCCATGGCGGGGGCAAGTGCGGCAAACATGCCCGCAAACCAGCCGCATAGGTTCTTGTTCAGATTCCGGTTGACGGCAAGCAGAGATTCTTTTAATACACGCATACGATCCAGTTGACCGTGTTCTACGAAGTATCTGAAAGAGAAATAAGGTTGTCCGCCATTCCTGCCATCCACCCGGTTTTGCCCGCAGTCGTATTGGAACAGATACCAAATATGCTCTTTGAGTGTGATTGCCCGCTTTTGCAGGAAATCGGTATTATCCAGTTCGTTCACCAGATACCCCGCGATGGTTTGTGGAGAGGGCGTTAGGGTGAGCACTCCCTGTTCCATCCAATCCATCAGGATTTCGTAATTCATTCCGTAGAAACCGCTGAACTCTTTGCCCTCACCCTCTTTGAAGAAGCTGTCGAGCCAGGAAGGGACATGCCATGGAATCAATTCGTTCAAATGCGCGGTGTAGATTCCCCATTCATATTTGCGGAATTCTTTCAGGGAATAGATAACGAGAGCCGTAAGGTTGATGATGCGCTGCTGTTCGGGAGTTCCCCGTTTGCCGTACGTCCTCTCGTCAAGTTTCATGAATCTATTGTAGTATTCTTCCAGTCTGTTCAGGCAGGGTATCAGGCTCTTTCGTTCTTCCCGAGTGAGTCCTTGCAGAAAGGGGATGATGGCATCACCCAGTTGCTTTTCCACTATTTCATTGAGGCGTTCTTCCGGAGTCATAATCATGAATTTGTTATAGGTTGTTGAGTGAAATCGTCACTTTCTTCAGGTTGCTGTTCGCGCCCCATTCTTGCAGGCGCTGCAGGAGCTGTTCGTCCGTAGCCTTGCTGCGGTTGACGGTCAGCAGCTCCAGGTATAGTTCAAGCAGTTGTTTGAGTCCGGTGACGGGTTTGTCGGGCAATCCGCCGATGAAGACGGTGAGCAGCTCTTCCAGTTGGCGGTTGTGGAAGGCACTGCGCTTGTACATGCTTTCGTACACCTGTGTGGTGAAGCGTTTGAGCGGGGCGACTTCCATACCAATCAGCCGGGCGAGGATTTCTCCTACCCGGCGGTTGTTCATTCTCCCCGCGGATAGCCCTTCCACCCATAATTCGGCCGCATAGGAACGGACTGTTTGGTCTGCGAAAAGCAGCGAACCGCTCAACAGGAGCAGACTCATCTCTTTGAGCGGGCAGTGGAAAGACAACAGCATGCGCAAGGCACAGGCGAGGGTGCGTTTGCTGTCTTCCTGCGGAGTGCCGAGAGCCATGTAATGGGAGATAATCCGGGCTATCAACGGTTCCGGGCGGTTGGGGAAGCAGCATAACAGAGGTTCCATGTAACGGGAATCATCTATGTTATATTTGCTGTTGATAATCAGATGTTCCTGCCACAACTGATGGCTGTTGCATTCGGCATATGTATGCCATTTGTAGAACTCGAGTTGGAGCAGACGCCTGTCCGGTTCGTATGATTTCTCTTTGGGTTGTACCCCTTTCCACTCGTAGTCTCCCGTCAGATAATTATGCGGCAATGTGTTACATGCGAAAGGCTTGAATGCTTCAAATTCCGTCTCCGGCGCTTTTACCAGTCCGGCGGCCATCCAGGCGGTCGGATGGTTGTAGGGCGGTTCGGGTTGTACGTTTTCATCCAACAGGAACAGACAGAGATGCAGGTATTCATCTTGCAACAGCTGCCGGGCGGTGGCGATGGCTTCTTCCTTGTCTTCCATGGCACAACGGGCAACAGCCAGTTGGAAATCCCACGAACAGGGTTTCTTTCCCGCTTCCTGATATGCGGCAAGCCGGCGTATCAGTTCGGTGGCCTGCAGGTATGCCGGGGTATGGGTGGGAGTGGAAAGCAGCGGCAATGTATTTTCTTTTTTGATTTGGCGAATCACATTCAGCCATAATTGTTTGATGGGTGTGAAACAGGTCACGTTGCTGTAGCAGGGTTGCCAGTCGGCAAGTCGTTTGAAAGAGCGCTCGTCATAAACTCCCCTGTTTTCATCTATTCCTTTCAGCCTTTCTTCCAATCGGGTGAACATATTTCTCAAAATTCCGGTGTCGGAGGCATCTTTCTGTACCCATAAGCGCCGGTATTCCAACAGAAAAGTGGCAAGAAGCCCTTCGTATGGCCTGAAACCATTGGCAACGATATCGGCTGCCCGTTGGAAAACGGGTTCCATCCGGCCGAGGTCTTCCTTATCCAATTGGGGATGGAAGGCAATGATGGCGGCAATGGTTGTTTCTATCTCCCAACTTTCCTCCATGTCGAACAAACGGCTGATCAGGAACAGGAAGTCTTCTTTGTCGGCGGGGGATGGGATACGATTGTCTTCCCGGCAGATGCGTACCGTTTCTCCCGCATTTGCATCGGGTTCATGGGCTTCTTCCGCAGGCTGTGGCTTGAAAGATGCGAGTACCGCTTGCACGCTTTGAAACATCTCCGGTTGATAAGACCGTAGCGTTTCCCGGAGATTGGGCGAAGAGGCGTCTCCGTGTCTTGAAACAAAGTCGGCGGCTTTCTTTTGCAGGCTTTCGTCCTTTCTCAGGAAGAGTTGGCAGAGCGTGACGCAACAAGGCTCTTTCATCTCGGGATGCCGGGCAACGATCTTTTCAAAGATGGAGCAGATGGTTAATAGCGAGTTCTTGGCACCGGAGAAGAAAAGGGGCGTTGCCCGTTCGATGAATTCCCGATAACGGAATCCTTCTTCGTCCGCGATGCTCTTCAACTGTTGCAACATCACGTTCACCGGCTTGGTGTAGGAAGAAGTGAATGTTTGCATCATCTCTTCTTGCAAGGACAACAACTCTCCGGGGGTCGGTCGCAGCGTTTCAAGGAACCCGGCAAACCATCCTGCCATGTCTTTCTTGAAATTCCGGTGAAAAGTGGTGAGTGTGGCTTTAAGCAGCCGTTCCCTGTCCAGACTGCCGTCTAACGAGAAGCGGTAGAGAGCGGCACTGAAACTTTCATCCCGTGCGGTAATTCCTTTTTTATAAGCCTCTTTGGCGCGATCATCCTGAGAGCCGATGGACGATTCGTATTCAAAAAGCGTCCAGATGTGCTCTTTCAGGGTGATGTCATGCTCAAGTAACAGCTCACTGTTGAAAGTATCGTCTCCTTTGTCTCCCTTCTTGCTAATGACGGTAGCCCGGGGAAGCAGATGCGCTACCCGGTTTGGCGAGAATTCTTTGAGGTATCCCATATCCATGAGCCGCATCAGCTGTTCGTAATTGAGCTCGAAATTAAACCAAGTCTTGTCATCGTTGATAAAGTCGGTCAGCCAGGCGGGGTTGTAAAGCGGGAGTAGTTTGCAAAGCATGTCAAACTTCACGTGATATGCCATATCCATTCCCCGCTTGTCGGCACATACAAACTGTACGGCCGATAGAAAATGTGCCCACGCTGAACAGACGTTTGTCACAAAGCTGATACCGAAGGACTTGCTTTTTATTCGTTGTAACTCCCGGATCACCGGCAGCAGCTTCCGCCTGTCCTTCATTGGCAACTCCAATACTCTCTTGATAAAAGGGATTAATATCCTCTCTTCATTCTCCGGAGTATCCACATAGGTTTCGGATAACTCTTCCAGTTCCTTTTTCAGTTCTTCCATTTCGATAGTTTCTTTACTGCCAGAATATGTTTGCAAGCGCCGCGTTCGCCCTGATTGCCGCTGAACCAGGTGCAGGTGCAACGCTCTTTTCCGCTCTTTCTGTCCAGAATGACGGTATGCCTCACCCCTCCGCTTCCCGCCACACGGGCTTCCGTCCGGTCACCGTCGTTCGAGATGATTTCCACTTTGCCTTCTTCAACCAGCTTTTCAGCCGCCATCATTCGGGGGTTGAGGCCGAGGATGCGTTCGGTTTTGAAAGGCAGGCGGCGGTAGAAGAAACGATTCTCATCCAAATCAAATCCCAGCAAGCCCATTGCCGCCAATCGTGCCGAGAGAGAATCCACCTTTTCCAAGTCAATCTGTTCCTCTATGGCGAACAGAGTGGGATTGAACTGTTGGTTGGCATAACAGTATTTGTCCATCGCGTCTACCCACCTTTCGGGTACGTCCTCGAGCAGGGATTCCAGCGCGGCGCCTTCTCCGGAAAATCCTCTCCAACATTCGCGGGAAAGAGAAAGGCTGAAGCGGACCGGACCGAAATAAAGTTGCCAGATGGTGGATTGCATGCCGGGATGCGCGAATACCCTCAATTCATCGGCAAAGGGAAGCAAAGGCTCGAGCAAGCGCAAACGGTGCAGCCCGCCGATGCAGACGGCATTCACGCTTTTCACCGGTGAGAAGGCGGGGCTCTGACCGCGCACCACTAAATAATAGTCGCATTTCACACTGCTTTTCGGCAGTGTCCGGAAGAGTTGCAGGGCTTGTATGCGGTTGAAGGAGAAGCGCTTTTCGGCAAGGGACTGATAAATCTGTACGGTAGTCAGCCCCTTTATCCATTTCACGGGCAGGGGAACTTTCCGCTCCACCACTTTCTCGCCTCCGCGATAAAGCCCCACCTCCTTGGGACCGACCGACATCACCACATTCTCCCGTCTGCCTATTCCTCCTAAGGCGGAAATCATTCCGGGGTTAAAATCGACATTCGTGGTCCCGTTTTCCGGGAACTCCCCGTCGTGCCCGTCGGGCAGTACGTCCACCCGGGCATATACACCCGCACAATTGGAAAACCCCTCAAAGCGCAGGCGATTATTTCCCGCCGTTACAATCGGGTCTTTCAGCAAGGAAAGCTGTGCGGGCGTCAGATTGAAACCGGACTGCACAACGTTGGACAACGCGATGAGGCAACGCGCCGTTATATAAGGTTGCGTCAGCTTCCCCCAAAAGAAGCAGGGGGCTTCTTTCTTCTCTATCTCGCTGTATTTGGCAAGAAACAGCTCATCTCCTCCGCCGGCTTGCCGCAGAACGGATGGGGCGGCATAGTGATAAGATAGTGTGTCGGTCATGGATAACAAATTGGTATTTGGTTGTACATTGCCCAAATATAGAAATTAATTCTTACGTGAAAAAAGAAGTAGGATAATTTACATCACTTTGGAGTGAGTGTGTGAAATTATACAATATCGTCGAAAGACTAATTGATGCCTCTTATTATACTGGCTATGAGATATAACCTTTTATAGTCTGACACATTTTTTATGCACAAAAGCGTTATTTTTTATAAATATTCTTAAATAGTATGTTCATTTTTTCCAGAAAATAATACTTTTGTGCCCATGATTAGTATGTTTTAGCAACTAATCTAAATTAAATCTTATGAATTTTTAAAGATGAAAAAGACAGCTGTTTGTGAAAATCGCTAATATTGTTTGTTTTGTTTGTGTTATCCCATTTTGAGTCAGGTGTGACTTCAAAATGGGATTTTTTGCGTAATGGTTTCTTTTTATTGTTGAAAGTGTGCCAATGATCGGTTACGGTTCACCGGTAAAATCATGTGGTCTTCTTCTCTCCAATTCTTATCTTTGCCTTCAAAAAACTCTTATGACTAGTTACGATACTCTTTTAGTTCTTGCTCGCTTCATACTCCCAGCTGACCTGTTGGAGTGTTTTGATATTGTTAAAATAGAGAACACCGCTGAAATGTTAACCATTCATTTAGATGAGCAAAATCTTCCTCCCTTGTCCTCTAGGGTTCACTCTTTAGAGTCCAAAGGTTTTCTTCCTCCGGTTTATATTCGTGATTTTCCTATCCGTGACCGTAAGGTAAGCTTATGTGTACGGCGTTGTAAATGGCTCGACAAGGAAACTGGTTCTATCATCTGTAACACTTTTGAGCTTACCGCTCAGGGAACGCGACATTCAAAAGAATTCGCGTCTTTTTTAAAAGGATTGCTTGGAGAAATACCCGATTACGGCCCGCTCTCTTGAACGTTATTATCATATTGACGGTGATCAGTTTGAGCGGCAATATAAAGAGTATCTAAGTGACTACCGCATGTGGGATCAACTGTCCCATGCCGCAAACTGGCTGCTGTTTTCCGAGAACCTGGGACCGTACTTGAGTATTGATGAAACTTCCCTTTCTAATGGTGAGTTATATACTATAATCATCAACAGAGAGGCACACGGTGGTAAAGGTGCTATCGTGGCTATTGTCAAGGGTACCAAGGCTGACGATGTCATAGCTGTGCTAGAACAAATCCCTGAAGAAGCACTTCGGATGGTGCGGGAGGTCACTCTTGATTTGTCAGAAAGTATGCGCAAGATCGTTCGCAGATGTTTCACCTCGGCTATCCGTGTGATAGATCGCTTCCATATTCAAAAGCTGGCGTGTGATGCTGTACAGGAAATTAGAATCGGACACCGTTGGGAAGCTATACAAGAAGAGACTGATGTCAGGCAGGAAGCTAAAGGTCTGAAAAAGAAATATACCCCTTTTATCTTTGAGAATGGTGATACACGCAAGGAATTATTGGCAAGGAGCCGGTATCTGCTTTTTAAATCTGCTGAAAAATGGACTGAAGCACAGAAGCTCAGAGCTACAGTCTTATTCAGAGAATATCCGGATATTAAACGGGCATATTCACTTAGTCATTCTTTAAGAATGATTTTTAATAAACGATCGATAAAGGCAGGAGCAAGAACCAATTTAGCGAAGTGGTATCAAGAAGTAGAGCAATCTGGATTTGACTCGTTTAACACAATAGCTGCTACATTATATGACAGAAGTGAGCAGATACTAAACTTCTATATTAATAGGGCATCAAATGCTGCTGCAGAATCATTTAATGCGAAAGTTAAACAGTTCAGAGCACAACTTAGAGGGGTTATAGACATACCCTTTTTCTTGTATAGACTAACTAAAATTTATGCATAAAACCACAGGATTTTATCGATGACCCCACAAGACTTTACCGGTGACCCCGGTTACAACTATCATTGGGCAAATAATAGCAGCATTGGGAGATTCTTTATCCCAAACAAAAGACGCAGACTTAATCTTTTTCTTTTTTATAGTCTGTTTCTATAAATCTTCTCTTTTTCTCATAAGAAAGAATATATTTGTATTCAAGTTAAACGAAAATTAAAATATGATAACAAGCCAGTTGCTTCGTTCTGAAATGATTGTCCGTTTGTCTACCTTGCTCCGGTTTGTAACGGATATCAAAGAAATGGATATCAATCCGCTTCTCGCAACGGAAAAGGCTGTTGTGCCCGTGAATGCACATATTAAAATAGAGAAATAAGACTATTTTTTCATTCATTGGGACATATTTACTATCTTCCCGCTGTGATTTTGCGTACATTTGGTAAGTTGAATAAAAGAAGTTTTATAAACCGAATATATGAAAAAAATTATAATAACGTTTATTTCTTTAATAATTGGAATTCTTAGTCGTGCACAAACGGTTAATGAACATTACTATTTTAAGAATCTTAGTAGTAAGAATGGGTTGTCACAAAATACTGTAAGTGCTATCTTGCAGGACTCGAAAGGTTTTATGTGGTTTGGTACGAAAGATGGATTAGATCGATATGATGGGGTGTCTTTTCGGCATTTTAGGTACGATAGAAACAATCCGAGGAGCCTGGGCAATAATTTTGTGACTTCTCTTTATGAAGATATCGAAGGTAATATTTGGGTAGGAACTGATGTGGGAGTCTATATCTATTATCCGGAAAAAGATACTTTTCGTCATTTTGTAGAACAGAGTGACAAAAACACGAGGGTGGAACGAGCCGTTGCTATGATTTCAGGAGATAGTCAGGGAAGGGTTTGGATAGCTGCAGAGGCGCAAAACTTGTTTTGTTATGATTTGAAAAAACAGACCTTGCGAAACTATGTTTTGACCGATCATCCATTGGTTTCTACCAATGTGAAATGCCTGACAGTTGATTATAGTGGTACTATCTGGATTGGTTTCTACGGTGACGGATTGTTTTATTCGGAAGATGACTTGAAAACTCTTCATCCTTATTTATCACCTGTTGATAATGAGGAAACTTTCAATAATGACGTTGTGAGCGAAATACTCCTGGGAGCATACAATTGTTTATATATTGGTTCTTTAAAGGGAGGAGTGAAAGAATTGAATCTGACTTCGGGTAGATTACGGGATTTGTTGTTGAAAGATGAAGATAATGAATCCATTTATTGTCGGACATTGCTTTTTGCTACGGATAATGAGTTATGGATAGGTACAGAAAGCGGAGCCTATATTTATAATCTCCGTACGGGGAAGTATACGCATTTGCGTAGTTCTGAGTATGATCCCTACTCTTTATCTGATAACGCAATTTATTCGTTTTGTAAAGACCGTGAAGATGGCATATGGATCGGTTCGTATTTTGGCGGAGTAAACTATTATCCGCGTTTGTATACCCATTTTGAGAAATATTATCCCAAGGGAGAGGAAAAGAGTCTGCATGGTAAACGAGTACGTGAATTTTGTCGTGATAACTATGGTGTGTTATGGATTGGTACGGAAGATGGTGGGCTGAACCGTTTTAATTTGAATACAAAAGAGTTTTCTTTTTTTGCTCCTAGTGCAGGGTTTACCAATATACATGGACTATGCTTAGTGGATGATAAGCTTTGGGTTGGTACATTCTCTAAAGGATTGAAGATTATAGATACTCGTACAGGGACTGTCTTAAAGAGCTATCAGAAGAACAGTTCTCCCCGTTCTTTGATTGATAATAGTATTTTTGCAATTTGTAGAACTGCTACAGGCGATATCTACTTAGGAACTATGTTCGGGCTGGTAAGATATAATAAACAATCGGATGATTTTGACCACATACCGGAATTGAATGGAAAATTTGTATATGATATAAAAGAAGATTCTGGAGGTAATATCTGGTTGGCAACTTATGCTAATGGTGCCTATTGTTATGATGTAAACGATCGGAAATGGAAAAACTATGTGCATGATGAAAAAGATACCACAAGTCTTCCATATAATAAGGTTTCGAGCATTTTTGAAGATTCCTATCACCGGATTTGGTTAACAACTCAGGGAGGAGGTTTTTGCTTATTTCATCCGGAGTCAGAGACGTTTACTAGTTATAATTCAACCGATGGCCTACCTAGTGATGTTGTTTATCAGATTGTGGAGGATAAAGATGGTCAGCTGTGGCTAACAACTAACAATGGGCTTGTCTATTTTCAGCCAAAAACTGAAACGATGAAAGTATATACTACCGCAAATGGTCTGTTGGGCGATCAGTTTAACTATCGGTCTAGTTTTGAAGATGAGAATGGAATGATTTATTTGGGTGGAATTGATGGCTTTATAGCTTTTAATCCTAAAAATTTCTCAGAAAATAAGAATCTTCCCACAGTAGTAATTACAGATTTCCTATTGTTTAATAAAGAGGTGTATGCAGGTGAACCTAATTCGCCTTTGGAAAAGAATATCACTTTTTCTGATAAGATAGTACTCCGGGCCGATCAGAATTCATTTTCTTTCCGTATCTCGGCTCTTGGTTATCAAGCTTCCGGAATGAATAAGCTGATGTATAAATTGGAAGGTTTTGATAATGAGTGGTTATCTATCGGTGAGAGTCCGTTGATAACCTATGCTAATCTGCATTATGGTGATTATGTATTCCGGGTGAAAGCTGCAAATGACAATGGTGTTTGGAATAATAATGAAAGTTTATTGAGTATCAGGATTTTGCCTCCTTTCTATCTGTCAATTTGGGCTTGTTGCATTTATATACTTTTGATTATTGGATGTTCCATTTATTTGATTCTTTATTTAAAACGCCGCAGTAATAGAAAGCATTATCGGCAAATGGAGAAATTTGAGCAAGAGAAGGAACGTGAAATATATTATGCGAAAATAGATTTCTTTACGAATGTAGCTCATGAGATACGTACTCCTTTGACGTTGATTAATGGTCCTCTAGAGAATATTCTTCTGAAAAAGACTGTGGATCCTGCGATACGGGAGGATTTGAATATAATGAAACAAAATGCGGAACGGTTGTTAAGTCTGACGAACCAGTTGCTGGATTTCCGTAAAACAGAAAGTCAGGGATTCCGCTTAAACTTTGCTGAATGTAATGTTACTGAGATACTGAAAGAGACTTATAACCGTTTTACATCTTTGGCGAGGCAGAGAGAACTGGACTTTGTATTGAATGTAGTCGAACAGGATTTCTATGCGCATGTCAATAAGGAAGCATTTATTAAGATTGTTAGTAATTTGTTGAATAATGCTGTGAAATATGCAGAAACATATGTGTATGTGTTTTTGGAAATGAACGGGATAGGAGAAAAGAGTATGTTTTATATTCGTACAGTGAATGATGGTGTTATCATCCCGAATGAAATGAAAGAGGAAATCTTTAAACCTTTTGTTCGTTTCAATGAAAAAGAAGATGGTAAGGTTACTACAGGAACAGGAATTGGATTAGCTCTTTCGCGTTCATTAGCTGAATTGCATCAGGGAAGTTTGATGATGTTGGAAGGTGAAGAGGCAAATGTTTTCTGTCTGTCACTTCCTGTAAAGCAGGATAGTGTAATAAAGCTGACTTCAGAACATAAATCTGTGGAGGAGGGTAATATAGTGGATCGGCGAATGGGAATAATAGAGAGTAGAGGGGACAGACCGATAGTACTAGTAGTGGATGATAATCCGGATATGTTGTCTTTTATCGTTCGTCAATTGGAAGGTAATTATGCAGTTTTGACTGCCAATGATGGGGTGGAAGCGTTGAAAGTATTGGATAATCAGGAGGTCATGCTGATAGTAAGTGATGTTGTTATGCCTCGTATGGATGGATTTGAATTGTGTAAGATGATAAAATCTAAACTGGATTATAGCCATATTCCAGTGATTTTATTAACTGCTAAAACGAATATTCAATCGAAGATAGAAGGGCTGGAATTAGGGGCAGATGCATATATTGAGAAACCTTTCTCTGTTGAGTATTTGCAGGCTTGTATCACTAATCTGATTAATAGTCGTGAGAAGTTGCGACAAGCTTTTGCACAATCTCCTTTTGTTACAGCTAATACGATGGCTTTGACAAAAGCTGATGAGGAGTTTATGAAAAAGTTGAATGAAATCATTCAGAATAATTTGCATAATCCGGATTTTAGTATGGATGATATAGTGGATTCTTTAAATATGAGTCGTTCTAATTTTTATAGGAAAATTAAAGGTGTACTTGATTTGAGTCCGAATGAATATTTACGGTTGGAAAGATTGAAACGGGCTGCCCAGTTATTGAAAGAGGGAAATGGGCGAGTAAATGAAATTTGTTATATGGTAGGCTTTAATTCTCCTTCTTATTTCTCTAAATGTTTTCAGAAGCAATTTGGAGTGCTCCCTAAGGAGTTTGCCGGTTAAGCCTGCTACCTGGCTTTCACGAAAATCTTGGCGTTTTTTATAAGATATTTGTTGGGTACATATCCTGCAAATAGCATATTATATGCTTGACAAATAGAGAGATTTATATGTTTGAGGGGCTTATGTCTTTTTCTAGGAAAATAAGCTATAAGATAATCTATACAATATTTGTTTCATTTCTGTCTCATTTGAAACGAATTTGCTATTCTTTCTTTTGTTTGAGACTGTATTGCGATTTATTGGGATATTTATTTTATCAGGAAATTCTTTCATCCGTTAATTTTGCCAATGTTAATCAATAGAAAATAATATGATAAAACAATTGCATCAATGAAAAACTTTTTATTCTTTTCTTAGTTACTGCTGAAACAGTGGAAACCTGCATGAAGTAAAATCATACATTCTTTTGATAGAAGAATGAATATGGAAAATGTTCTGTCGTGATCTTTTTATTGATTGATGCCGGGAATGTTTATAATGAAATAACCTTTTTATTAATAATTATGAGAACAAAAATGAAAGATCTAAGCGCATGCTTAAAAAGGCGGTTGTGGATTGTAGGTGTATGTCTGACAACCTTTTCTTTTCTTTCTGTATCTGTTGCATATGCCATTAGTGATAACGTGGCTGTTCAACAGCAAAAAAAAGGAATGATGATTAAAGGTAAGGTTTTGGGTACAGATGGTGAACCTATTATCGGTGCATCTGTATTCGTAAAAGGCTCTACTACTGGAGTTGTGACTGATTTGGACGGTAACTATACACTGGCTAACGTTTCTAAAGGAGCCATTTTGGAATTTAGTTATGTAGGTTATGTAAAGCTGACTAAAACCGTAGGAAATGAAACAACCATAAATGCGATTCTGTATGAGGATTCTCAGATATTGGAGGGAGTTGAAGTTGTGGCTTTTGGTACACAGAAAAAGGAGAGTGTTATTGGGGCTATTTCAACTGTGAAAGTCGCAGAATTGAAAACGCCGTCCAGTAATCTTACGAATGCACTTGCAGGGCGCATTGCAGGAGTGATTTCTTATCAAAGAACAGGTGAACCGGGAGTGGATGACGCCTCTTTTTTTGTTCGTGGTGTTACGACTTTTGGATATAAAAAAGATCCGTTGATTTTGATTGATGGCATTGAGTTAACTTCTACTGATCTGGCTCGTTTGCAACCAGATGACATCGCCAGTTTTTCTATTATGAAAGATGCTACTGCTACCGCTCTTTACGGTGCCCGTGGTGCAAATGGTGTGATTTTGGTAAAAACCAAAGAAGGTCAGAAGGGAAAAGCACGGTTAAGTTTAAGAGTTGAAAATTCAATATCCACTCCGACTCAAGAAATAGAATTGGCAGATCCAGTTACTTATATGCGTCTGCACAATGAGGCCTATTTAACTCGTAATCCGTTGGCACCGTTGATGTATTCTGAGGAAAAAATAGACAATACTGTACCAGGGATGGGATCTGTAATTTATCCGGCTACGGATTGGAGAAAGGAATTATTGAAAGATTTTACGATGAACCAGCGTATCAACTTGAATATTACAGGTGGTGGTGATATCGCACGTTATTATGTGGCAGCTTCGTATAGTCAAGACAATGGTATTCTGGAGGTTGATAAGAACAGTAATTTTAATAATAATATCAAACAGAGAGTTTATACTCTTCGTTCTAATGTAAATATCAACGCTACCAAAACAACAGAATTGATTGTCCGTCTAAGTGGTGTGTTCGATGATTATAACGGACCGTTATATGGTGGTTCGGCTATGTACAATCTGATTATGAAGAGTAATCCGGTATTGTTTCCCGCCAAATATCCCAAAGATGAAGCTCATGCATACACGAAACATACTTTATTTGGTAATGCTGAAAATGGACAATATTTGAATCCGTATGCAGAAATGGTAAGAGGATATAAAGAATCCGGACGTTCTAATTTGAGTGCGCAGTTTGAAGTGAAACAGGATCTGAAATTCTTGACGGAAGGTTTATCGGCACGTTTGTTGTTTAATACTTCCCGTATCTCCAGTTATGATGTTTCACGGAAACTGAATCCGTATTATTATAAGATGACTAATTATGATTATCTGACCGGTGATTATGCTATTGATATCATTAATCCGGATGACGGTTCGGAATATCTGATTTATGATCCGGGTGGTAAGAGTATTACGGCCAATATGTATATAGAGGCTGCATTGAATTATAATCGTGATTTCGGAAAACATGGAGTAGGCGGATTATTAGTCTATCAATTGAGAAATAACCTTCAGCCGAATGCAGGCTCGCTTCAAGCATCTCTTCCTTACCGCAATGTCGGTTTATCAGGGCGTTTCACTTATGCATATAATAATCGTTATTTTGCAGAGTTCAACTTTGGTTATAATGGTTCCGAACGCTTCCATAAAAGTAAACGGTTCGGTTTCTTCCCTTCTGCCGGTTTGGCATGGGTTATTTCTAATGAATCTTTTTGGAATCCATTTAAAAATGTAGTATCCAAGTTGAAATTGAGAGCGTCTTATGGTATTGTCGGTAATGATGCTATCGGAAGCGGGCGTTTCCTATATTTGTCAGATATCAATATGAATGATAGTAAGTATGGGGCAAACTTCGGATATAATTATGATTATCATCGGGATGGTATTTCGGTAAAGCGTTATTCTGATCCTGAAATTACATGGGAAAAGTCTGCTAAAACGAATTTTGCACTCGAGTTTACTCTATTTAATGATTTGAATGTAACAGCAGAGTATTATACGGAACGCCGTAAGAGTATTTTGCAGCAACGAACTTCGATCCCGGCATCCATGGGACTTTGGGTACAACCTTATGCAAACTTAGGAGAGGCCAAAGGGAACGGAATTGACTTATCGTTAGATTATAATAAGTATTTCGCCAATAAATCATGGTTACAACTGAGAGGTAACTTTACTTATGCGACAAGTGAATATATGGTATATGAGGATTATGAATATCCGGGAGCATGGTGGAAACAGAAAGTGGGTTATCCAACCAATCAGACTTGGGGATATATAGCAGAAGGTCTATTTGTTGACGACAATGAAGTGGCTAATTCTCCTGTGCAATTTGGAGAATATGGTGCAGGTGATATTAAGTATCGTGATGTGAACAAAGATGGTAAGATTACTGATCTCGACCAAGTACCTATCGGATATCCGAAAGAACCGGAAATTGTATATGGTTTTGGTGCCTCTTATGGATATAAGAATTGGGATATATCAGTGTTTTTTCAAGGGTTGGACAGAGAATCATTTTGGATTGACTATAATAATGTATCTCCATTTTTTAACACGGTTGATACAAAAGTTGTAGGTAATAGAGTTGGGCATAATGCACTTGCAAAGTTTATTGCAGATAGTCATTGGTCGGAGGATAATAGAAATGCTTATGCGGTATGGCCGAGATTAAGCCCGACTTCTATTGAGAATAACAGTAAAACGAGTACTTGGTTTATGCGTGATGGTTCGTTCTTGCGTTTAAAACAATTGGAGATTGGTTATACTATTCCGGAGAAAGTGACTAATAAAGTAGGAATCAAAAACCTTCGATTCTATGTTACAGGAAACAACCTATTATGTTTTAGTAAATTTAAACTTTGGGATCCTGAGATGGCTGGTTCCGGTTTAGGTTATCCTGTACAGCGTGTGTATAATATAGGACTAAATTTAACTTTCTAAATTTGATATAAAATGAAAAAGATACAACTGTTTATATTAAATTGTTTGATTATCGCTTTATCTTCATGTGATTCATTCTTGGATATCGTTCCGGATGATATTGCTACAATCGATAATGCATTTACAATGAGGGCACAGGCGGAGAAATATTTGTTTACCTGTTATTATTACCTTCCGGCTCATGGTCTGTTGGAGGCAAATCCGGCAATTGCCGGTGGTGACGAACTGTATATTACGGAGTCTTTTCGTAGTGCAGCACATGTACATGCATGGTATATTTCACATAATATGCAGAGTTCGGCAAGACCACGCTGTGATTATTGGACCGGAGCCGATCAACAGAATAATAAATCATTGTATCAAGGAATCAGTGACTGTAATATCTTTCTGGAAAATATTCAGAAGGTACCTGATATGACACAAGCAGAGAAAGACCGTTGGGCGGCAGAAGTTCGTTTTTTGAAAGTTTATTATCATTATTGGCTGATTAGAATGTATGGACCAATTCCTATTATGGATCGGAATATTCCGGTAAATGCGAGCGAGGATGAAGTAAAGGTTTTTAGAAGTACTATAGACGAATGTTTTGATTATGTAATCAATTCTTTAACTGAGATTATCAACAGCAACCATTTGCCTGATAAGATAATGAATGAGGCTGAAGAGCTGGGACGAATAACTCAAGGAATTGCAATGGCAATAAAAGCCGAAGTGATGGTAACTGCTGCCAGTCCTTTATTTAATGGGAATGCTGATTATAAAGGATATACTGATTCCAGAGGTATTGAACTATTCAATCCGAATAAGTCGGAACAGGCTAAAAAACAGCGTTGGATAGATGCTGCGGAAGCTTGTAGGCAGGCTATTGATTTTCTGAAAGCTCAAGGACATGATTTATATAAATATACTTCTCTTGAATACACGATATCCGATCAGACCCGTGCGAAAATGAATATTCGTAACATTGTGACGGAAAAGTGGAATCAAGAAATTATTTGGGCTAATTCAAATAGTATTATTGGGCAGTTACAGGACCATGCTATTCCACGTGGACTAGAACCCGGAAAAGAAGGAAATGCGAGTGTTGGTGGCAATTTGGCTGTTCCTCTTAAAATAGCAGATTTATTTTATACAAAAAATGGAGTTCCTATTACAGAAGATAAGACATGGAATTATGATGGGCGTTTTGAATTGAGAAAAGCAACTGCTAATGATAAGTACTTTATCAAGGAAGGGTATACAACAGCTAATCTGAATTTTGATAGAGAAGTGCGCTATTACGCAAGTTTAGGATTTGATGGTGCAGTCTGGTTCGGGCAGGGAGTGACAGATGAGACGAAGCCGATTTATGTGCAATGTAAACAAGGACAGTCTGCTGCCAATCAGATTGCGAACTCATGGAATGAAACAGGTATATGGCCTAAAAAACTGGTTCATTTTAAGAGTGTGGTAGGGCAGACTAGCGGTTTTACTAAGATTACATATCCGTTTCCGGTGATGAGATTAGGCAATTTATATCTGTTGTATGCTGAAGCTTTGAATGAAAGTGGTGCTACTAAAACTGATGTTCTGACTTGGGTCGATTTGATCAGGGAAAGAGCAGGATTGAAAGGCGTAGAAGAAAGCTGGGATACATATACGAATAATAAGAAATATGAAACAATAGATGGCCGACGTGAGATTATACAACAAGAACGTGGAATTGAACTAGCATTTGAAGCACAGAGATTTTGGGATTTGCGCAGATGGAAATTGGCATTTCAGGAACAGAATAAGCCGATAACCGGATGGAATACTCAGTATAGTACAAATGAAGATTACTATACAGAACAATTGATTTATACCCAAGAGTTCAGAATAAGAAACTATTTCTGGCCGATTTTAGATAAGGAATTATATTCGAATAAAAACCTGGTACAGAATTATGGTTGGTAAACTTTAAAATAAAAACGTTATGAAGAATAAATTTTATAAATATGGGTTGTTTTATATAGGAGTTGCTTTGACTGCTTGTGCCGACAATGCTGATCTGAACGAACCTGCGGGAAGTATGACACCACCGTCACAGGTGTTGAATGCAACGGTAAAGAATCTGTCTGGTGCAGCAATTATCTATTATGATTTGCCGGATGATCAAAATTTAAAATATGTTCGGGCTAGCTATAAGGTTGATAATATGATTCGTACAGTTAATGCTTCTTTCTATACAGATTCTTTGGTAGTAGAAGGATTCCCTACTAAGGGAGAGTATGACGTTGAACTTTATTCTGTTAGTTACGGTGAGGCTGTATCTGCTCCGCTTGTGGTAAAAGTAAGTCCGGATACTCCTCCTTATCAAAAAGTGCGTGGAACATTAATGTCAGCTGAAACATTTGGTGGTATTAAAGTGAATTTTGATAACCCAGAAAAGGCTAAACTGGGACTGGGGGTCATAAAAAAACAAGCAGAAGGTATTTGGACACAGGTATATATGTATTATACTGAGGCTAAGGGAGGTGATTTTTATGTACGTGGTTTGGATGCTGTTACTACAGATTTTGGTATTTTTGTTAGAGATAGATGGGGGCATCTTTCAGATACATTGTATGTCACCGAGACTCCTTTGTATGAAGAACAATGCGATAAGTCTTTGTTCAGGAAGATGGCTTTACCGACTGACTCTTATGAGTGTCATTCGTGGAATGCAGTAACGAAAGGGAATGATATGACGCGGCTTTGGGATGGTATTACAGATACAGATCCTTGTTTTCAAACCAAGACGACAACAGTAATGCCACAGTGGTTTACTTTTGATATGGGGGAAAGGTATAAATTGAGCCGATTTGTGATGGTTTCACGTTATTATCCGGGTAAGTATGGTAATACATTTAAAGCAGGACATCCGAAGCATTTTGAACTTTGGGGTAGCAATAATCCAAATTCGGATGGTAGCTTTGATGATTCTTGGGTATTACTTTCTGAATATGAATCGGTGAAGCCTTCAGGTGGTGGTGTAAATGATGCTCTTACAGCAGAGGATCAGGAAGCCGCAAAAAATGGTGAGAATTTTATTATTCCCGATAATGCCCCGGCTGTACGTTATATTCGTTTTAAAACGAATGACACATGGGGGAGAACACGTTATATGCATCTTCACGAACTTACTTTTTTCGGTGCAAGGCATAATTAGTAACAAGTAAAAAATAATGCTATGAGACTATTTAAAAAACTGATTTTTATATTTTTAAGTATAGGTACCTTGATCTCTTGTGATGGTATGGATGCCACGTATAAAGAGTTTATAGAAGAAGGACCTATTGTATATATTGGAAAAGTAGATTCATTGAAAGCTTATGCAGGACGTAATAGGGTTATGCTCGAATGGCAGAAATTACTTGATCCTCGTGCTAAAACGGCAAAAATATTTTGGGAAAACAGAACGAAGTCTACCGAATTACCATTGACAGATAAAGCTGCTCTTACTCAAGTTGTAGTAGAGGATTTAGCGGAAGGTTCGTATGTCTTTGAAGTCTGTACATACGATACATATGGTAATTCTTCTATTATGTCGGAGGTTCCCTGTGCAGTGTATGGTGATGTTTATGAGAAATTGTTGTTCAATACAAAGGTAAAGACGGCGGTTTTAAAGAATAGTATATTGACTGTTACTTTTGCAGCTTCGCTTGAACCAACTTACTTCGCTTCTGAAATCACTTATATGAGTTCTGAGGGGAAAAATAAAACTGTGCTTTTGAAAGCTCCCGCAACACAGATGAAGATAGATGATTTTGTAGGAGATCATATTACTTATCGTTCTGTTTATTTGCCGGAAGAAGCGGCTATAGATTATTTTTATAGTGAGTTGGATAAGCTTGAAATCAATTAAAAGAAATAATAGAGATAACAAAATAAATTTATAAGGTTATTTTTCTCACAATAGAATTATATGAAAGTCTTGTATCTTTTGTAATAAAACTAATACTATAGATGGTACAAGGCTTTTTTATGTTATATCAATTATCCCATTCATGTTTCATTTGTCTATATCATTTTACTTTGAGACATTTTTGTGATTTATTGGGATGTTTATATCATTTATATATTGTACAAACTTCTAATTTTGTCTGTGTTGATTACTGCAAATGATAAAACTGGTTATATATGATAAAACAATTATTTTCAATAGGAATAGCTCTGTCATTATTTTCTCAAATGTTATGGGCGCAATGGACTCCTGCAGGAGATAGGATCAAAACTTCTTGGGCGGAGCAGATAGATGTGAATAATGTATTGCCGGAATATCCACGTCCTATTATGGAGCGTTCTGAGTGGTCTAATTTGAATGGTTTATGGAAGTATGCTGTTTTACCATTAGGAAAATCAATTCCGGATTCTTTTGAAGGTGATATATTAGTGCCGTTTGCTGTCGAATCCAGTCTTTCGGGAGTTGGAAGAACATTGGGAGAAGATAAAGAATTATGGTATCAGCGTGAGTTTGTTATACCCTCTAAATGGAAAGGAAAAAGAATTTTGCTTCATTTTGGAGCTGTTGATTGGAAAACTGAGGTATGGGTTAACAATATCAAAGTAGGAGAACATACAGGAGGATTTACTCCGTTTACATTTGATATAACCCAGGCTTTGAAGAACTCAGAAAATAATTTAGTCGTCAAAGTGTGGGACCCGACAGAAAAAGGTACGCAGCCACGCGGGAAGCAAGTGAGTAATCCTCATGGTATCTGGTATACACCGGTGAGTGGTATCTGGCAGACTGTATGGTTGGAACCGGTGTCTGAACATTATATTACAAATATAAAAACAACACCTGACATAGATTTGAATAAGGTTAAAGTAAAGGTTGATACAGATGACAATAGATATTCAGATAAATTTGAGGTAAAAGTGTTTGAAGGAGGGTGCCTGGTGGCTGTGGGAACGTCAATTAATGGGTTACCTGTTGAGGTTTCTATGCCGACTGATGTCAAACTTTGGTCACCGGATGAACCATTCTTATATCAGATGGAAGTTTCTTTATTTGAGGGAGGAAAGCGAGTAGACTGTGTAAGGAGCTATATGGCGATGCGTAAGTACTCTATGAAAAGAGATAAAAAAGGCATTGTGCGTTTGCAATTAAACAATAAAGATCTGTTTCAATTTGGCCCGTTAGATCAGGGTTGGTGGCCGGATGGATTATATACAGCTCCTACGGATGAGGCATTGTGTTATGATATCAAGAAAACGAAGGATATGGGTTTTAATATGATAAGAAAACATGTAAAAGTAGAGCCTGCACGTTGGTATACATACTGTGATCAGATGGGAGTAATTGTTTGGCAAGATATGCCTAATGGTGATAAAACCTTGGAGTGGCAGAGAAAGAAGTATTTTGATGGAATGGAACTGGCACGTTCTCCTGAATCTGAAGCTACTTATCGTAAGGAATGGAAAGAAATTATTGATTATCTCTATTCTTATCCTTGTATTGGGACTTGGGTGCCCTTTAATGAGGCTTGGGGACAATTTAAGACAAGTGAGATTGCAGAATGGACCAAACAATATGACCCTACACGTTTGGTCAATCCAGCAAGTGGTGGAAATCATTATACTTGCGGTGATATGCTTGATTTACATAATTATCCAGGGCCGGAAATGTATTTGTATGATGCACAACGTGCTACGGTACTAGGAGAATATGGGGGGATTGGTTTAGTTTTGAAGAATCATCTTTGGGAACCCAATCGGAATTGGGGATATATCCAGTTTAATACATTTATGGAAGCTACTGCTGAATATCTGAAGTATGCAGAAACACTGAAAGAATTGATAAAGCAAGGCTTTTCTGCAGCTGTTTACACACAAACGACAGATGTAGAAGTAGAAGTGAATGGACTGATGACTTATGACCGTAAAGTAATAAAGCTGGATGAAGTAGTATTAAAGAAGATCAATAATGAGATTTGCGAAACATTAAAATAACAAATATAGAGATTTTATATTTACCATGAGAAAAATACTTATTTTGGTTTTTAGTCTTTTTTCGATATATTCTACAGTAGAAGCGAAAAGTAGGAAGGAACAAGATCGTGTGCTAATTGACAAAGTTGCCATGTGGCAGGTAAATCATCAGTCAAAGGTTAAACATCATGATTTGGCGTGGACAAACGGAGTTTTGTTCCGGGGGATGGTAGAATGGGCAGATTATACTCAAGACTCCCGTTATTATGATTTTCTGATGCAAATAGGGGGGAAACATCATTGGGGGTTCTTGAAACGCCTCTATCATGCGGACGATCTTGTTATAGCACAGATGTATATTCGTATGTATGAGAAATACCATGATCCTGCAATGATTCAGCCTACAATTGCTCGTGTAGATTCTGTCGTTGCTAAACCTTCGAAAGCCCGTTTGTGGCTCGGAGCAAAGAATTGGTCGGAACGTTGGTCGTGGTGTGATGCGTTATTTATGGCTCCACCAGTATACGGGTTGTTGAATAAGCTTTATCCGGAGAAAAACTATTTGGCATTTATGGATAGGGAATTTAAAGAAGCTACAGATTCTTTATATGATTCGGATGCTAAGTTATACTATCGTGATAGAAGATATATTCCCAAAAGAGAGAAGAATGGTAAGAAAGTATTTTGGGGAAGAGGTAATGGTTGGGTGTTTGCAGGAATACCTTTGTTATTGCAAACTTTGCCTAAAGATCATCCTACCTATAATTATTATCTGAACATTTATAAAGAAATGGCTTCTGCTATAGTTCAGTGTCAGGATAAGAATGGTTCTTGGCATGCCAGCATGCTTGATCCGGATTCATATCCTTCCCCAGAAAATAGTGCTTCCGGATTTTTTGTTTATGGTTTGGGCTGGGGAGTGAATCAAGGAATTTTGAAAGATAGAAAATATAAAAAAGCTGCCCGTAAGGGTTGGAAGGCTTTGAAAAGCTATGTTCATGAAGATGGCATGCTTGGATATGTTCAACCGGTTAGTGCTGCTCCTGAACAAGTGACTCAGAATATGACTGAGGTATATGGGGTTGGAGCATTCTTGATGGCAGGAATTGAGATGCTAAAATAGCCTTTTAATAATAAATTAAACTTATACGAAATGGAAAGACATTGTTTTATGAAAGTGAGAATTTTATGGTTAATCGCTTTTTTGTCGTTTACCATTCAACTGTTTGCTCAACAAAAAGTAACAGTGAAAGGTAAGATAACTGATGAACATAATGAGCCTGTTATTGGGGCTAATATAATGGAGAAAGGTACAACGAATGGAGTTATTTCTGATTTTGACGGATTTTTTACTTTAAATGTGTCTTCCGGAGCTACTCTTGTTGTATCATATATAGGATTTGTTCAGCAAGAAATTCCTGTCAAAGACAAACGTGATTTTGTGATTCGTTTGGCAGAAGACTCGGAAATTTTGAATGAAGTCGTTGTGATTGGCTATGGTAGTGCTCGTAAAAGAGACTTGACTGGTGCGGTAATGCAAGTAAAATCTGCACAGCTGGAAAATGAAAGTCCTTCCTCTATGCAAGATTTATTAAGAGCGAATGTTCCAGGATTGAGTGTTGGCTTTAGTGCAGGTCCCAAACCGGGTGGAAGTCTTTTGATTCGTGGAAAGAACTCAATTAATGCTGGAACTAATCCGTTGATTGTATTGGATGGAGTTATATATCCGGGTGACTTGGCCGATATTAATCCGAATGATATAGAACAAATCGATGTGTTGAAGGATGCTAGTTCTGCTGCTATTTACGGAGCGCGTTCTGCTAGTGGAGTTATTATCATAACTACAAAGATGGGTAAAAGTGAAAAACCGACAATTAGTTTTGATGTTTCTATAGGTGTAGCTACTCAGGCTATAGTTCCCGAAGTATATCAGGGAGATGAATTTACTGCTTGGAGGACGGATGTCTTTAATAGTGCAAATCCGAACCATAGGCCTTATGAATTTAATGACCCTCGTAAATTGCCCGCAGATATTTCTATTGAAGATTGGATGAAATATGATAATTCGACGGGAGATCCTGTAGAGACTTGGTTGCGTCGAATTGGCTTTAAAAACTTGGAAATACAGAATTATTTGGATGGTAAATCTGTAGATTGGGCCGATATGGTTTTTCAGAATGCTCTTCGTCAGGATTATAATGCAAGTATCTCAGGAAAGACAAAAGGGGTAAATTATTATTGGTCTATGGGATGGACAGATAATGAGGGCATTATTGTAAATAACGGATATAAATCATTTAAGACTCGTTTAAACTTGGATGCCAAAATAAGTAAGTTTTTGACTGTGGGATTAAATGCGCAATTTGTACAACGTGATGCCAGTGCTATTGGAGCGGATTGGGTTCAGTTCCAAAAACTGACCCCTTATGGAAGTCCTACCAATGAAGATGGATCAATGAAACTGAATCCGGGAGATGATACATCAGCGAAACATCCTTTGATCGATTCTTATTATACAGATAAGAGAAATGTGATAAATAATTTGAATGCTAATATTTATGCTAAGGTGTCTTTGCCCTTTAATATATCTTATCAGATGAATTTCTCTCCACGATATGAGTGGGCTACAGATTATGTACATAAATCCTCGGAACATCCAAGTTGGAAAGATTTTAGAGGTTCTGCCTCACGAACTTTTAGAAATGATTTTCTATGGCAACTTGACAACATAGTAAAGTGGAAACAAACTTTCGCTAAAGTACATGACGTGGATTTCACTTTTTTATTTAATGCGGAGAAGTTTCAAAGATGGAGTGATGACATGAATAATGAAGGGTTTGATCCTAATGATGATCTTGGATATCATTATATGAAAGGTGGAATATTGCCTACAATTAGTAGTAATGATGAATATAGAACCGGTGATGCATTGATGGCTCGTTTGTTTTATTCGTATGACAACCATTATATGATTACCAGTACAGTTCGGAGAGATGGTTATTCTGCATTTGGACAAAAAAATCCTCGGGCGGTATTCCCCTCAGTTGCTGTCGGATGGGTATTCTCTGATGAGTCCTTTTTGAAGAAGTTAAATTGGTTGGATTATGGAAAGTTAAGATTTTCATGGGGATTAAATGGTAACAGAGACATTGGGGTTTATAGGGCTTTAGCCAGAATGGGTAATAGTAAATATATGTATGTAAGTCCGGATGGAAAGGTTTATAATGGGTCCTATCTATATGTGAATTCTTTGGCTAATAAAGAATTAAAATGGGAACATACGGCTTCATTCAACTTAGGATTGGATTTTTCTATATTTAATGAACGATTAAAAGGAAATATCGATATTTATAAAGCTAACACGAAAGACCTTCTTATTGAGCGTACACTACCCGACTTGATCGGATTCAGTTCAGTGATGTCCAATTTAGGTGAAGTGGAGAATAAAGGTATTGAACTAAGCCTGACATCGAAGAATATTGATACAAAAAATTTTGCATGGAGTTCAACATTCAATTTTACTTTGAACAAAAATAAGATTGTTCACCTATACGGAGATATGGTTGATGTTTTAGATGAGAATGGGAACGTAGTAGGACAGAAAGAGGCTGACGATATTAAGAATAAATGGTTTATAGGTAAGTCTTTGGATGAAATATGGGGATTAGAAGTTATTGGAGTTTGGCAGCAGGATGAAACGGAAGAAGCAAAAAAGTATGGTGTGGCTCCTGGTGATTTTAAGTTGAGGGATGTTGATGGAAACGGACAGTATACAGATGAGGATAAAGTATTCCAAGGGACAACTAGCCCGAAATTTACATGGACATTGCGCAATGATTTCAAGATATATAAGAATATAGATGTTTCTTTCATGTTGTATTCTCTTTGGGGACATAAAGGTACATATGATGTAGCTAAGCATAGTGGAACCACGGTATATAATGATAGACAGAATGCTTACAAGTTACCATACTGGACTCCGGAAAATCCGACCAATGAGTGGGCAAGAATTGATTCTAGTACAGGAGGAAACAGTTTCTCTGTGTATCGAAAAAAATCATTTATTCGATTGGATAATATATCTATCGGATACAATGTTCCATCACGTTGGATTACTAAATTGGGATTAGGCTCATTGAGAGTTTATGCTAATGTAAGAAATGTAGCGGTTTGGGCTCCAGATTTTAAACTTTGGGATCCGGAAAATAGTAGTCCTACTCCTCGTACGTATACTTTTGGTATTAATGTGACTATGTAATTAACTTTTAAGAATTAATGTTATGAATAATATTTGCAAATTAGTGATAATAGGATCTGTTGCGATAACTCTCTCGAGTTGTGAGGACAGCTGGTTGGAACCTAAACCTCTTTCGTTTTATTCTCCGGAAAATACTCTGGTGGATGCTAAAGGTATGTGGGCTGCACTTGGTACTTGTGAGAAAAGGATTAAAGCGGAGTTTTATGGAGATGGACCTGCCATTATTACTGAACATATTTTTTCTGAGGTAGCTATTGAAGGAACTACGGACAAAACAAGTGTTGCCCAAGATCTAAATGCGGTTATTACGCCTGATAAAAATTTGAATAGTCCTAATGCCAATAGAGTAGGATGGTATTGGAATGAAGCGTATGATAATATTAGGTATGCTAATACTGTGATTACACGTATTGATGAAGCAACTTACTCGTCTGAACAGGAGAAGAACGAGATATTGGCTACTGCTTATTTCTTTAGAGCTTATCACTATTACCGTTTGATAAATCAATTTGGTGATGTGCCTTTACTATTGAAAGAATTTACAGAAGCGAAACTCGACTTTTATACAACGAAGCGTGAGGTTATTTTAAATAAAATGATAGATGATATGAAGTTTGCTTGTCAATGGATGCCTGAGGTGGTCGATAGAGGAAAAGCTCCACGTGCAGCAGGCTATCATTTGTTGGCTAAGTTATATTTGGCTGCCGGTTTGTTTGATGAAGCCATAACAGTAGCTACGGCTGTAATAAGTGATCCGCGTTATGAATTGATGAAAAATAGATTCGGAGCAGAAAAGGCTGATGCTACTAAAAATGTGATTTGGGATTTACATCGCCCTGAAAATAAGGCATTGGTAGAAAATAAAGAGACTATTTTGTTGGTTATTGACAGATATCTTGTAGAAGGAAGCCAAGGCGATGGAATTAGAACGATGAGAAATGCAGTTCCTTATTATGGAAATACGAAGAATGCTATATTAACTCCTGATGGTAAACAGGGAGTAACAGATAAAAAAGATCCCAAAGGAACAGTCAAAATTTCACTAGTTAAAAAGTATGGACGTGGAATCGGACGCTGTCGGGGAACTGCTTATTCTACCCAGTATATTTGGGATGATCCGAATGATTTACGTCATGCAAAAGGAAATTGGATGAATATGGAGGATTTAATATATAATGAACCTAAGTTGGAAGGGAAAAATAAATATTATGGTAAACCTTTGCAGCTTTATGGAGAGACTGGACAGCTGTTGTGTAAAGATACAATTCGTAGTTGGTTTGGCTGGCCGCATTACAAGTTGTTTATACCGGATCCGGACAGAGTAGAACAACCGGAAGGTGGTAATACAGACTGGTATGTATATCGTTTGGCGGAAACTTATTTGTTGCGTGCAGAGGCTTATTGTTGGAAAGGCGATGCTGCCAGTTTGCAGAAAGCGGCAGATGATGTGAATGAAGTAAGAAATAGAGCGGGTGCGGGTGATTTGGCGGCATCTGATGTGAATATTGGAACAATCTTGGATGAACGTGCGAGAGAGTTATATTATGAAGAACCTAGAAAAACAGAGTTGACTCGTATTGCTTATATTTTTGCACAAACGGGAAAACCCTCTTATACAGGTAAGGTCTATAAGATGGATAATTTCTCAGAAGATAATTTCTTTTATGATAGAATTATGGAGTCTACCGATTTTTATAATAAAGGAGTTAAAACTATCTCTAATGTGGAATTTACAATGAGTCCGTATCATGTCTTATGGCCTATTCCTGCATCTACGATTAATTCTAATACCAAAGGGCATATTAATCAGAATAAGGGATATGCAGGATCTGAAAATAATATTCCTCCTTTGGAAACAATAGAAGCTAATTAATTTATTTAGATAAAATCTCAGTATCTTTGGTGTGACTGAAGATACTGAGATCTAATAATTATAAAATTATGAATAATAGAAATCATAGAATATTCCTCTTTTTTCTGGCATTTTCTCTTTGGGTAAATGAAGGTAATGCTTTTGCAAAGAAAAGTAAGGATCGTGAGTATTGGGTGCAAACAATGATTAAGATCATTGATCCGCTATATACAAATTTAAGTCAGAATACTTTGAGGAAAAACATGCCTGTTGAAACTTTTGATGGATTAAACAATGGCAATACAAGAAAGAATGTGACGCATTTGGAAGCTTTAGGACGTTCTTTTAATGGTATTTCTGCATGGTTGAATTTACCTCCTGATGATACGGAAGAAGGTCAGCTTCGTGCTAAATATACCAATTTAGTAGTGAAATCTATAGCTAATGCTGTAAACCCAGAATCACCTGATTATATGCGTTTTGATGGGCCTGGAGGACAGCCGTTGGTTGATGCTGCGTTTTTTGCACAAGGCTTGTTACGTTCTAAGGATCAGATTTGGCCGAAGTTAGATAAAATGACCCAAGAGAGAATTATTAAGGAATTGAAAGCTTCGCGTAGAATCAAGGCTTCAGAGTCTAATTGGTTGATGTTCTCTGCTACTATTGAGGCGGCCTTATTGGAGTTTACGGGTGAATGTGAATTGAAACCAATTCATTATGCGTTAAAAAGACATAAAGAATGGTATAAAGGAGATGGCTGGTATGGTGACGGGCGTAATTTTCATTTGGATTATTACAACAGTTATGTGATTCAACCCATGTTGATAGATGTACTGGCGGTCATGAAAAAACATAAAGTGGAAGGGGCTGATTTTTATGATGTACAGTTACAACGACTGATCCGTTATGCTGATCAACAAGAAAAGATGATATCTCCGGAAGGAACTTATCCTGTATTGGGAAGATCAATGGGGTATCGTTTTGGGGCTTTTCAGGTATTAGCTCAGGTGTCTTGGATGAAATTATTGCCTGAACATATCAAACCGGCACAAGTGCGTTGCGCTCTAACTAAGGTTATGAAAAGACAATTAGCCAGAGGTACATTTGATAAGGATGGATGGCTGAATTTGGGATTCTGTGGGCATCAGCCCGAGATTGCCGACAGATATGTATCTACTGGCAGTAATTATTTGTGTACTTTTATTTTCTTGCCTTTGGGTTTACAGGTGGATGATGAATTCTGGACAGCCAAGCCTGAGAAATGGTCTTCGGTTAAAATATGGAGCGGAAGTCGTGATATAAAGAAAGATGGTTCTATTAGAAACTAGAATTAAATCTCGAAGGTATGTTCTATTTAAGCAAAAATAGCGCGACATACCTTCAAATGAGTTGAATATTATGAGAAAACATTTGAGATTGACAGCTTTATTGGTTACAACAATTCTGGTATTGTCAAGTTGCAGTACACAGAAACAGGTCAGATTGGTTTTATTGCCGGATATACAAACTTATTCACGACTTTATCCGGACATTCTGAGGTCGCAGATCCAGTGGGCGGTGGAACATGCAGATAGTATTGATTTTGTTTTGCAGCAAGGGGATATGACGGATCACAATATTGATAAAGAGTGGACGGTGGCAGCTTCTACCTTGAATATGATGGATGATAAAGTTCCTTATGTTTTTGTTATGGGAAATCACGATTTGGGAAAAAATTCGAATAAAAGAGATTCCCAGCTGTTTAATAAATATTTCCCTTATGCAAAATACAGTAAGATGAAGAATTTTGGAGGTGCATTTGAAGAAGGGAAAATGGATAATGTATGGTATACTTTCAAGGCTGCCGGAATAAAATGGTTAATTCTTTGTTTGGAGTTTGGACCTCGTAATAATGTACTTGATTGGGCCGGAGAGGTTGCGAAGAAACATCCGCACCATAAGGTGATTATTAATACGCATGCGTATATGTATTCAGACGATACACGTATGGGAGAAGGAGACCGTTGGTTGCCTCAGAAATATGGTTTGGGAAAGGATATCGGTGAGAATGCGGTGAATAATGGTGAGCAAATGTGGGATAAGTTGGTGAGTAAATATCCCAATATTCTCTTTGTCTTTAGTGGACATGTTTTGAATAGCGGTGTTGGAACGTTGGTTAGTATAGGTGAACAAGGTAATAAGGTATATCAGATGTTGGCTAACTTTCAGGATGGAGTGAAAGGAACGAATAGAGGACAAACCGGTTTTTTACGTATTGTAGATATAGATGTGAAAAAGAAACAGGTAAAAGTGGACACTTATTCTCCTTATTTGAAAGAATATAAGACTGATGCTAAGAATAGATTCTCATTTGAGAGAGTTGATTTTAAATAATCTGGTTTTACATTCCAAAGGATATAGCCATGAGCAGCATTCAATCATTTTATTTTGTATGTGTGATTACTTTGCTTTCTTCTGCCCGTGTTTATGGACAGAAGAAGGGCAAGATGAATGTTTTATTTATCATTGCTGATGATATGCGGCCTGAATTGGGGTGTTACGGAATAGAGGATATTGTGACTCCTCACATTGATAGATTGGCAGAGCAGGCTACGGTCTTTCAAAATGCATATTGTAATATTCCTGTGAGCGGGGCTTCCAGAGCGAGTCTATTTACAGGAGTATATCCTTGTTATCCGGAACGTTTTACTGCTTTCGATGCTAATGCAGAGAAAGATTGTCCAAATGCACTTTCGCTTCCGGAGTGTTTTAAGAAAAGTGGATATTATGTTATTTCTAATGGAAAAGTTTTCCATAATATAACCGATCATGCCCGTAGTTGGTCAGAATATCCGTGGAGAGTATATCCTGATGGTTACGGTAAGGATTGGGCTGAATATAATAAGTGGGAATTGTGGCAGAACGAAGAGTCTTCCCGTTATATCCACCCTAAGACTTTGCGAGGACCGTTCTGTGAATTGGCTGATGTTTCGGATACAACTTATATTGATGGTAGAGTAGCGCAGAAGACGATTGCAGATTTAAGGAGATTGAAAGAGATGAAAGTACCTTTCTTCTTGGCATGTGGTTTCTGGAAGCCACATTTGCCGTTCAATGCTCCTAAGAAATATTGGGATTTATATCAAAGGGAGAAGATTCAGTTGGCATCGAATTCTTATCGATCGAAAGCATTGCCGAAGCAGGTTACTTCCTCCGGTGAGATTCGTGGATATGGGAAATTTACGACAACAAAGGATGAGGCTTTTCAGCGAGAGGCAAAGCACGGTTATTATGCATGTGTGAGTTACATAGATGCGCAGATCGGTTTAGTACTTGATGAACTTGAACGTTTGGGATTGGCAGAGAGTACGATATTAGTGATATTAGGAGATCATGGCTGGCATTTGGGTGAACATGGTTTCTGGGGAAAACATAACCTGATGAATCATGCGACCCGTGCTCCATTGATTGTCCGTGTGCCTCATTGTAAAGGTGGAAAAGCTGGGGGAGTTGTAGAATTTGTGGATATTTATCCCACATTGTGTGAGTTGTGTAAAGTTCCGGTTCCTGAGGGGCAATTACAGGGAAAAAGCTTTGTTCCTATTCTGCAGGATAGTGAGAAGAGGATAAAAGAATACGCTTTTGTTCAATGGCAAGGTGGGTATAATATTGTTTCGGAGCGATATAGCAGTGCTATATGGTTGAAAGGTGATTCTGTTGTAGGCCGGATGGTGTTTGAACGCCAATCGGATGTTGCAGAGAATGAAAACAAAGTGGGTTCTGCCCCATTAAGTGAAGAGATAAAAGAACTGGAAACTCAGATAAGAATAAAAAAACGTCAATTAGAAAAATAATTTTAAAGAATATATAAATGAAAGTAGGTTCATCTATTATTGCATTTGGGGGACTGATGGCAGTTTGTAGTTGTTCGATTCCCAAAAGCGAAATGAGTACTCTTGTGAATAATAGTTTGCAAATAGCGACTGTTCAATCAAAGTTTATGGCTGAGAATTTATTGAATGAAGAGGAGAAACTGCCACGTACTATTGGTAAGGATGGTAAACTGATGACTTCAAAGGCCAAATGGTGGACAAGTGGTTTTTTCCCTGGGGTATTATGGTATTTGTATGAGGTGAATCAAGATAATTCCTTGAAAATGTATGCAGAAAACTATACCAAAAGGATAGAAAATGAGAAATACACAACAGATAATCACGATGTGGGATTTATGTTGTATTGCAGTTTTGGTAATGGATTGCGTCTGACAAGCAATGATGAGTATAAACAGGTATTGTTGCAAGGAGCGGAATCATTGAGTACTCGTTTTCGTCCACAAGTCGGTTGCATACGTTCATGGGACTGGAATCAGAAAGTGTGGGAATATCCGGTAATTATTGATAATATGATGAATTTAGAGATGCTGATGTGGGCTTCCAAGAATTCCGATAATCCGAAATTTGCGGAAATAGCCAAGTCACATGCAGATGTGACGATGAAGCATCATTTCCGTCCGGATTATAGCTCATACCATGTGATTTCTTATGATACGATCTCGGGACAGCCTGAAAAGAAAAACACTTGTCAGGGATATGCTCATGAATCATGTTGGGCACGTGGTCAGGGCTGGGCATTATATGGCTATACAATGATGTATCGTGAGACCGGGGAAGAGAAATATCTGCAACATGCTACCAATGTGGCTAAATTTATTATGAATCATCCCCGTTTGCCTGAAGATAAAATTCCATATTGGGATTTTGATGCTCCTGATATTCCCAATGAACTTCGTGATGCTTCTGCAGGAGCATTAATGGCTTCGGCTTTCATCGAACTTAGCCAGTATACTGAAGGTGACTTCTCAAAACAATGCCTTTCTGTAGCCGAAATGCAGTTGAAGACTTTATCATCACCGGAATATTTGGCTGAGCCTGGTACAAATTGTAATTTTATTCTGAAACATTCAGTAGGTAATAATCCGGGTAAGGCAGAGGTTGATGTACCGTTAACTTACGCTGATTATTATTATGTTGAAGCTTTAGTACGTTATAAAAGAGATATTTTAAAAGAAAAACTTCATTAAAAACTTCATTTTAAATGATACAAAGATTATCTTTCTGGATAATGATGATTGTCTGTTCGGTGATGGTGAGTGGGCAAGAATATGACGGATATTACACAAATCCTATCCTGCCTTCGGGTGCTGATCCTTGGGTTGTAAAACATGAAGGATGGTATTATTATTGCTGCGGAGTGCCGGGTGGCATCGGAGTTTCCCGCTCTCGTGATTTGCATAAGATAAATCCTCCTGTACGTGTTTGGAAGGCACCGGAAAAAGGACAATGGAATTCGACTTGCATTTGGGCGCCCGAACTTCATTTCTGGAAAGGTAAATGGTATATTTTTTATGCGGGCGGATATAGCGGTCCTCCTTTTATTCACCAAAAGACAGGCGTGTTGGAGTCTGTTACATCAGACGCAATGGGCGAGTATATCGACAAAGGAATGCTGTTTACGGGGGATGTTTTGGGAGACTGGAAAAACAATCGCTGGGCGATTGATATGACTTTGTTGGAGCATAAAGGACAATTGTATGCTGTCTGGTCCGGTTGGGAGAATAGTGAACCGACTGACAAAACTCAGCAACATCTTTATATCGCAAAAATGGAGAATCCTTGGACAATGGCTTCCGGAAGAGTAAAAATATCGTCACCGGACCGCTATTATGAACAAGGAGAGTTGCCATTGAATGAGGGACCGCAGATTTTAAAACACGAGAAAGATGTATTTGTTGTTTATTCCTGCGGGCAATCATGGCTGGATACATATAAACTTTCTTATTTGCGTCTGAAGGATCCGAACGCAGATTTGTTAGATCCGAAAAGCTGGATTAAAAGTGATAAACCTGTATTTGAAGGTACCGATCAAGTATTTGGGGTAGGGCATGCCAGTTTTACAACTTCTCATGATGACAAGGAACATTATATTTATTACCATACAAAAAAAGAGAGAAAACCCGGTTGGCAACGGGATATTCGTCTTCAGAAGTTTACTTTTGATGCATCTGGCGTTCCATGTTTTGGGAAACCGCTTCCGGTAAGCGAGAAACTTCCTTTACCTTCGGGCACTGCTCATCCTGTAAAAGTTAGGCCGATGAGTGAGCTGGAAAAAGACTTTACCCAATTGTCTTCGACTGCCCGGCCTTATACATATTGGTTCTGGATGAATGGAAATATCACAAAGGAAGGCATTACAAAGGATCTGGAGGCGATGCATCGTATTGGGATAGGTGGTGTTTTCAATCTGGAAGGGGGAACTGGAATTCCGAAGGGGCCTGTTACTTACTTAAGTCCGGAGTGGTCGGAATTAAAAGCGCATGCTATAAAAGAAGCAGCTCGTTTAGGTATTGATTATGTGATGCATAATTGTCCGGGTTGGTCGTCAAGTGGTGGTCCTTGGATTACTCCTGAGTATTCAATGCAAAAGTTGACTTGGAGTGAGACTGAGGTGGCAGGTGGTAAACGGGTGGATACTTTATTACTTCGGCCGGCAACGGAATTAGGATATTATAGAGATATAGCTGTGTTAGCTTTCCCCTCTTTCAAGAATGGCAAACCTGTGGGTTTTTCTGATTGGCAGTTATTGAATAACAGTGTTTTTAATCATAGAGGGAAGATCTGTATACAAACGTATGACAAAGAACAAGTTATTTGCTTGGAAGATATTATTAACTTGACGAATCAGGTTGATTCTTTGGGACATCTGAATTGGGAGGCACCTTTGGGAGACTGGACAGTCATCCGTTTGGGACATACTTCTACCGGAAGAAAAAACTGTGCAGCTCCGGATACAGGCGTGGGGCTTGAATGCGATAAGTTTAGCAAACAGGCGATTCAGCTTCATTTTAATAAAATGATGGATTTATTGTATCCACTAATCAAACCTTATGTTCATCAGATTCAGATAGGTCTGGAGATAGATAGCTGGGAAGTCGGTATGCAAAACTGGACATCCGGATTTGAAGGTGAGTTTTGTGAAAGGACCGGATATGATTTAATTAAATATTTGCCGGCTATGACAGGTAAGATTGTAGGAAGTAAAGAAATGACAGAACGTTTCTTATGGGATATTCGTCGTGTACAGGCTGATTTGCTGGCAGATAATTATTATGGTGAATTTCGGAATTTATGTAATCAATATGGGCTGGTATCATATTGCGAACCTTATGATCGAGGGCCAATGGAAGAATTACAAATAGGTTCACGGGTAGATGGGGTTATGGGAGAGTTTTGGAATGGGTTATCTGCTATTTTCCAGAACAATTTGATGATGCGGCGTACTACAAAATTGGCGTCTTCGATAGCTCATATCAACGGTCAGAAAGTGGTGGGTGCCGAGGCATATACTTCTGAACCTGAGTCGGGAAGATGGCAGGAATATCCATTTTCTTTGAAGGCTGTTGGTGATAAGGCGTTTACAGAGGGGATTAATCGGATGGTGATTCATCGTTATGCAATGCAACCTCATCCGAATGCTGTCCCCGCTATGACTTTAGGTCCTTGGGGGATACATTTTGACAGAACTAATACCTGGTGGGAGCCGGGGCGTGCCTGGATAGATTATCTAAACCGTTGTCAAACTCTATTGCAAGAGGGATTATTCGTAGCTGATCTTGCATACTTTACAGGTGATAAGATTATAGGATACACGAAGGTGCATAGAAGAGATTTGAATCCGATACCACCGGAAGGATATGATTACGATTTGATAAATACGGAAACGTTATTGAATAGAGCTTGGGTAGAACGTGGGCATTTAAGGCTTCCGGACGGAATGAATTATCGTGTATTAGTTTTACAGGAACAATCACATATTACGTTGAGTTTATTGAGGAAACTGCGGGATATGGTGGAACAGGGATTGATAATTGTCGGTGCCCGTCCGCAACAGACTGTGGGGTTGCAATCTTATTCTGTTGTTGAAGAAAAAGAGTTTGAGCAACTTTGTGACGAACTGTGGGGAAAGGCTGTAACCACAGTGGTGGATCATAGCGTAGGGAAAGGTCGAATTTTTTGGGAAACCTCTTTAAACTTGAAACAAGTACTTGAGAAGATTCAGTTAAGACCTGACTTTGAAGTGAGTACAGATCCAATTAGTGCCCCAATACGCTATATTCATAGGCAGGTAGGAGAGTCGGATATTTATTTTGTTGCTAACCAGCAACGGACTTCGAAAGAGGTTATTTGTAACTTTCGTGTGAAAGGAAAGATTCCTGAGTTTTGGAATCCTATATCAGGTGAAAGAACACGGGCTATGGTATATCAAACGAATGAAGAAACCATATCGGTGCCTATTCAACTGGAAGCGTATGGTTCTGTGTTCGTTGTCTTTCGTTCTGATCTTCCTGAACAGGAGGCTATTCGTTCTATTCATAAAGATGGGAAGTGTCTGATAGATGCTTCTGCTATATCAACCGAAGAATGGAATCAGGCGGCATATCCTGATATAAGAGACAATTTCTCAATCTCATTGTGGGTGAAACCGGAATCAGATGCCATGTTGAATATAGATAACCCTATGGGATATATACCATACCCTTGGACGGAATATTATGCAATCTATCCGTCGGGCGGTGAACTGTTATATGGCGTAGGACATGCCACTTGTGGACTGGCTGTAGGTAGAAATGGAGTTGCGGTATGGGAGAATGAGAAAGGATACCCTGAGTTTAAAATGGGAGTGGAAAAACCTATTTCCGGTTGGAGTCATATTTGTCTGGTTTATAGGGAAGGGGCTCCGCATATTTATATCAATGGAGAGCATATAGCTTATAAGACGAAGTCTTTGCAAACAATTCATCCTGGATTGAATTTCACTACTTTAAAAGAAGGAGCTTCCTATTATAATGGGGATATGTCTGTTCCGGTATTGTTTTCTAGAGTATTGTCAGATAAGGAGATTTCTCAATTGGTAGCCAAAGGATATACAAGAAATACTGATGAGCGTATATTGGACTGGATACCTTATGCGGATACCCGCGTTCTGTTGGCATGGAGTGATGGAAATTATGAGTTTGTTACATCGGACGGTATAAAAAGAGAGGTGAAGATTGAAAAAACAGGAAGTCCGGTGATCATAAATCAGAAATGGGAGGTTAGTTTCCCGAAAGGGTTGGGAGCACCGGAAAAAATAAGTTTGCCCCAATTGTGCTCTTTGCATAAACACGAAGATGAAGGCGTTAAATATTTTTCTGGTACAGCTACTTATAAGACTAACTTTGTCGTGAAGCCTTCTATGTTGTCCGAGGATAGAGTTATTTCCCTTGATTTGGGCGCAGTAGAGGTGATGGCGGAGGTGATTGTTAATGGAGTAAATAAAGGAATCCTTTGGTCTCGTCCGTATTTAATTGATGTCACTGATGTGCTGAAACAGGGTGAAAATATATTGGAAATTAAGGTGACTAATCAATGGACGAATCGTCTGATTGGAGATGAACAGTTGCTAGAGGAGAATGAGTATGTGCCTGGAGGTGGAGTAAATGGAATTGCTGCCTTGAGCCGTGGAGCTATCAGAAAGCTACCGGAATGGTATAAAAATGGAGTAAATAAACCGGAAGTCGGAAGAGTAGCATTCACTACTTGGAAACACTACCGGAAAGACTCGCCATTGATAGAATCGGGTTTGATAGGACCTGTCCGGCTGATTCCAGCGAAAAAAATAGAATTTAAATAGTAGATATGATGGTGTGTGAGCGTATAGTGGTCAAGACATCCGTAAGAATGCTATTGAGCTTATTGCTAATCTTTGGCTCAGTGAATCCTGCTATGTCTGTGTTACGAAAAGGGAATACATTGATTGGTACGTCTTTTGAAAGTTATTTTCCATTGAAAGAAATACGTTTATTGGATGGTCCTTTTCTTGATTTGCAACAGAAAGGCAAAGAATATCTTCTTTGGTTGAATCCTGACTCTTTGCTTCATTTTTATCGGATTGAATCGGGGTTGTCATCGAAAGCTGGACCTTATGCCGGCTGGGAGTCGCAAGACGTATGGGGAGCAGGACCACTTCGGGGTGGATTTCTCGGGTTCTATCTTTCTTCTGTATCGATGATGTATCAATCTACGAGCGATAGAGAATTGCTGAGACGATTGAAATATGTGCTGAAAGAATTGAAGCTATGTCAGGAAGCCGGTAAAGATGGATTTTTGTTAGGAGTGAAAGGGGGCAGAAAACTATTCCGGGAAGTGACCTCAGGAAAGATTAAAACGGATAATCCTACGGTCAATGGTGTCTGGGCACCTGTTTATCTGATTAATAAAATGCTACTCGGGCTTTCTGCTGCTTATACACAGTGTGACTTGAAAGAAGCGTTGCCGATATTAGTTCGGTTGGCCGATTGGTTTGGTTATCAGGTATTGGATAAGCTGACTGATGAACAGATTCAGCAATTATTGATTTGTGAACATGGTTCGATTAATGAATCTTACGTTGAGGCTTATGAGTTGACGGGACAAAAGCGTTTCCTTGACTGGGCTCGCCGTTTAAATGATCGGGCTATGTGGGTTCCTCTGTCCGAGGGAAAAGATATTTTATTTGGTTGGCACGCCAATACGCAGATTCCGAAATTTACAGGTTTTCATAAGTACTATATGTTTACCGATGATCAACGTTTTCTTACCGCAGCTACTAATTTTTGGGATATTGTGATGCAAAACCATACTTGGGTGATAGGGGGAAACAGTACTGGAGAGCATTTCTTTTCTAAGAAAGAATTTATAGAGAGAATGTTCCATATTAGCGGGCCGGAAACATGCAATTCTGTGAATATGTTGCGTTTGACCGAATCTCTGTTCAGTTTGCAGCCGAATGCGACTAAAGCGGCATACTATGAAAGAACTTTGTTCAATCATATTTTGTCGGCGTATGATCCAGTGAAAGGTATGTGCTGTTATTTTACTTCCATGCGACCGGGGCATTATCGTATCTATGCTTCACGAGACAGTTCTTTTTGGTGTTGTGGACATACCGGTCTGGAAAGTCCAGCGAAATTGGGTAAGTTTATTTACAGTCATAAAGTGACGAATACTCATGAAGAAAGAGAGATCAGGGTGAATTTGTTCATTCCTTCGGTTCTCTTCTGGAAGGAAGGTGGAGTTGAACTCATTCAGCGAAACCGGATTCCGGAGTCCGAAAAGGTCGACTTTGCGTTGAATTTAAAGAAAAAACAGAAGCTAGTTCTCCGCGTTCGCAAGCCGGGTTGGACTGATAAAGCTACTTTCATAATTAATGGAAAAGAAGAACAGCCCCTGCTTGGCAGTGATGGATATTGGATTATAGACAGAATGTGGGAGCGGAAGAATGTGATTACACTACGACTTCCGATGCATATATATACAGAGAACTTAACAGGTACCGACCGTTATGTCGCATTGCTATATGGACCTTACGTACTTGCCGGGCGTATGGGAAAGGAAAATCTTCCTACTACTTTTTGGGGGAAGATGAACAATACAGCTATGAATAAGATGGACGTGGCAAAAGTTCCAGTATTCAGAGAGCTTGTAGAACAGATTCCAACTCACGTGGAGGCTGTTTCAGGAGAACCATTGAAGTTTGGCATAAACTTAAAAGGTTTTGAGCATATAGTGCTGGAACCTTTTTATAAAGTTCATTTTGAACGTTATGCGGTATATTGGCCGATAATTCATTAGATTTTGAATGGAAATGAAGGTATAATAGGACATAGATAAGAAGTATGGGAACGATATTAAGGACATTTATGGGTTGTACAGCGATTTTATTTGGTACAACTTGTATGGGAGCAGTGAAGTATATTCCTGAGAATATGAAGGTAGAACTATCTTTAAAGGTTCCAGGTAATAATGCTGTGAATTATAAGCTACATCCGAATAAGTTGGAGAATAGCTATTTTGATTATGCGTGGTATTCGGATAATAAATTGCCGATAACGGTTTTTCATAAAGTTGAAGAACGAGATAGTTGTATACGATTGACTGTACAGCTTATCGCTGCACAGGATGTTTACTTCAACTATCGTCAATTGTTGAGTACGGGTTATTGCCATGATAACTGTCAGTTTTACATGCCGGGATTTTGGTATCGGCGTAATCTGCGTTCGCCCAAAGAAGCACCTTCGTTCCATACATCGGATAGTTGGATTGTTAGCGAAGACAGGTTGAGTGCGCCTCTCACAGGGATTTACTGTGAGAAGAAACAACAGTTTATGACTGTCTGCAGGCTGGATAAGTTTGTAAACAATGCATTGGCTACGCATCGCGAAGGGGAGATAATTCTTTCTGATAAGACTTCTTTGGGACATACCGGATTTGAAAATAAAAGCGGTGTCGCCACTCTTTCTTTCGGTTTCCCTTATCGGGAAGCTCCTAAAAGCTATATTCGTAAGTTGACATTAGCTCCGGCTGTAACGGCTTATCAACATTTGAAAAAGGGAGAAACGATTTTGTTGACTTGGCAAATTACCGAAGGTGAGGCTAAGGAGTATTCTGATTTTGTTCGCCATACTTGGGAATATTGTTATGATACATATTCGCCCGAACCTCTTGACACTTCTTATTCAATTGAATATATGAAGCAGACTCTTAGCCAATTCTTTGTAAGTAGTTTGGTGGATAAATATCCGTTGGTATACAATTCGGGTATACATCTTAGAACGGATGCATGTACAAGTAATGGACAGGCTGAGGTAGGTTTTATTGGACGTGTTCTTCTTAATGCATTCAATGCCTGGGAATATGGTTGGCAATGTAATCGGGAGGATTTGAAAGCTAACAGTACTAAAATATTTGATAGTTATCTGAAGAATGGCTTCACGGAAGCGGGCTTTTTCAAGGAATCGGTAAATTTTGATAGGAATTTTGAAGATCCTGTTCATAGTATCCGCCGCCAGTCGGAAGGGCTTTATGCAATTTTCCATTTTCTGGCTTATGAAAAAGAGAGGGGTCGCAAACATCCGGAATGGGAACAACGGTTGAGAAAAATGTTGGACATGTTCCTGCAACTGCAAAATGCCGACGGTAGTTTCCCGCGGAAGTTCCGTGATGATTTCTCCATCGTCGATAAAAGTGGAGGAAGCACACCTTCTGCTACATTGCCTTTGGTAATGGGATATAAGTACTTTAAAGATAAACGTTATCTGGATAGTGCCAAGCGGACTGCGGATTATCTGGAGAAAGAACTGATTTCTAAAGCAGATTATTTTTCATCTACTCTTGACGCGAATTGTGAGGATAAGGAAGCGTCGCTTTATGCCGCAACTGCCACTTATTATCTTTCATTGGTTACTAAAGGGGAGGAACATAAGCATTATGCTGATCTGACAAAGCAAGCCTCTTATTTTGCACTATCATGGTATTATTTGTGGGATGTTCCTTTTGCACCCGGACAAATGTTGGGTGATATTGGTCTGAAAACGCGTGGCTGGGGAAATGTTTCAGTAGAAAACAACCATATCGATGTATTTGTGTTTGAATTTGCTGATGTACTTCGCTGGTTGTCAAACCAATATAAAGAATCCCGTTTTTCGAATTTCGCAGAAGTGATTTCAACTTCAATGAGACAGTTGTTGCCTTACGAAGGTCACATGTGTGGTGTTGCCAAGGTCGGTTATTATCCGGAAGTTGTTCAACATGCTTGTTGGGATTACGGAAAGAACGGTAAAGGATACTACAACGATATTTTTGCACCCGGATGGACTGTCGCTTCTTTATGGGAACTGTTTACACCAGGACGCGCGGAAAGATTTATGGAAAAGTAACTATAATAAATGAATTTGTAATGACGTCTAGAAGAGATTTCCTCAAAAAAGCGGGGTTGCTTAGTGCTGCTTTTGCAGTTCCTGCTCTTAATGTGAATGGCGATACTCCACAGTCTAAAATACGGCTGAAGAATGCTAAGATTGCGGTAGACGATCGATGGGATGTTATTGTAATCGGTGGCGGTCCTGGCGGATGTACCGCTGCAATTTCTGCAGCTAGGGAAGGTGCCAAGACTTTACTGATTGAGGCCATGGGGCAACTTGGCGGTATGGGAACTGCAGGTATGGTTCCCGCATGGTGCCCGTTTTCGGATGGTGAGAAAATCATTTATAGGGGATTGGCGGAAAAGATATTCGAGGCATCGAAAAAAGGAGTGCCTCATGAGAGAAAACAGAAGTTGAACTGGGTGAACATAAATCCTGAATACCTGATGCAGGTTTATGATCAAATGGTCGCTGATTCGGGAGCTCAAGTTCTTTTCTTTTCGAGGGTTGCAGCCGTTGAAATGTCAGCTAATGATACAATAGACGCTATCATCGTGGCAAATAAATCCGGACTTGTCGCATTTAAAGCGAAAGTCTTTATTGATGCGACAGGGGATGGAGATGTGGCTGCTTGGGCAGGTGCTTCATTTAAAAAGGGGGGTGAGGATGGTATGCTGCAAAGTTCTACTTTGTGTTTCTCGTTTGCCAATGTCGATAGCTATAATTACAATCTCATAGGTCCTTCATTACATACGAGTAACAAGAATAGTCCTATTTATGATGTGATTAAGTCCGGAAAATATCCATTGATAGATAAGCATTTCAATAGTAACCTGATTGGTCCGGACGTGGTACAGTTTAACGCCGGACATATTGATAATGTTGATTCGACCAATCCATGGGCCACTACGCGGGCAATGGCTACTGGCAGGCAAATCGCAGAGCAATATTTGGAAGCACTGAAAGAAGTGCAGCCTAAGGCTTTTGGTAGTGCTTTTGTGGTAAAGACTGCCTCCTTGTTGGGAGTCAGAGATAGTCGTCGGATTGAAGGGGATTATACGTTTACTTTTCAGGACTGGTTGGATCGCAAAACGTTTGAAGATGAAATTGGACGTAACTGTTACTATATTGATGTCCATAAGCCGGGGCATAAAGAGACGCGTTATAAAAAAGGGGAGTCACATGGAATTCCTTATCGTTGCCTGACACCGAAAGGATTAAAGAATCTGTTAACTGCGGGTCGTTGCATTTCTACAGATGAAGAGGCTTTCGGAAGTTTGCGGGTAATGCCTCCTTGTCTGGTGACGGGTGAAGCTGCCGGAATGGCTGCGGTGCATGCCATCAAACAGACAAAGAATGATGTCCATAAAATTGATACTGTTCTTTTGCGTAAAAGATTAAAAGAAGAGGGACAATACTTTTTATAAATGTATAAAGGAAGGTTTTATTGGGTATGCCTATTGAGCCCCTCTTCTGTGCCATGCCTATGGCACAACTATGCCACTTCGTTGGCACAACTGTGCCATAGGCATGGCACAAATTTTTAGTTTTTTCCCAGGAACATCATGCAGTTTGGGACGAGTCGGACGAATATTATTGGCATTCATCCAATTCTCAAGTATATCACGCAGTTTTTGCAATTCCTGGTTGTATTTATTTTCCATTACCAGGTTTCTTGTTTCCCCTCTGTCATTCTGTATGTCAAACAGTTGTTCACGATACCTTCCTTTATCGTAGAGCACATATTTATAACGTTCGTTGCGCACCGCCCAACCTCTTGTCCTGCTGCCGTCAAACCGCGTTTCGGTGATGATGTATTCTTGGTGCAAAGCTTGCGGATTTCCTTCCTCTGCAATTTCCCGGAAAGACTTTCCGGCTGCCCCTTTCGGCAACTCGATGCCTGCCCAGGCGCATACGGAAGCAAAGAAATCCACCCCATTGCTGATGAGTTGGGGCAATACCTTGCCCGCATGTTTTTTTCCGGGTAAAGTCACGATAAGAGGAATGTTGATAACCTCTTCATATAAGGCTGATTTCTGATTCCAATGATGAGCGCCTATCCCATCGCCGTGGTCGCTGGAAAAGATTACTACAGTATTTTCCCAAAGGTTATTCTGGTCGATGGCATCAATAATTTTTCCTATTTCCCTGTCTACTTTTTCTACCAGTCGATAATAAGTATAGCGGTACATACGCCAGTTTTCGGGAGTAAAATCGGCGGTTGGATATACATTGTAGTTATGAACTCTTTCGCTTTCAATGACATCGGCATCGTACGGGTTTTTGGCAAAATTGGCAGGCAATCCCGGACAATCCCGTATATCGGGGGTGTCCATATTTCCATAGGGTAAGTTCTGGCTACGCACATATTCGCAGATATTATGCGGGTTGTCATAGGAAGCTACCAGGAAAAACGGCTTTTTATGTTTACGCGAGAGATATTCGGCACAAGCTTCTGCCAGTCCGTCGTCACTATGCTTATGTATGTTATCGAAACCATATTCTTTGTCGGGGACATCGAGTAGGGGAAGGTGCCATTTACCTCCATAGGCACAATCATATCCGGCATTTTTCATTAAAGTGCCCAGTGTCTGTGTTTTAAGAGAGTCGGGCATCGGTGAACCGTTGACAGACAATCCTACTGCATCCGGATAGTGGCCTGTGAACATGGCTCCACGTGAAGGGCCACTGAGTGGAGCTGTGCAATAAGCGTTATTGAACAGTATACCAGCCGCTGCCAGGCGGTCGAGATTGGGAGTATGCAGATCTGTATTTCCGGTGCAACTCATGGCACTGGCCGTATGTTGGTCGGTGAAGATATAGATGATGTTGGGACGTTCGGTGGCAGAGGCCATCGAAGAGCATAGCAACGAAAAACATGCCAGATGCCTCATTGAGATTTCTTTTGCCATATTACTAGTTTTAATAATTTGATTTTGCTTTAAAATGACATTATATTTCAAGTTCCGGTAAGGAATCAACCAGCTTTTTCTTTATTATTTTTCCGTCTACCCGATCTATAATGGTTGTGGCACCTTTGTTCGAGTCATAATTGAAGTCCAGCGAAACTCCGCTTTGTTCATTCTTTATATGCAGGAATGCATCACCTTCACTTTCCAGATTACATTCGATAATCCATCCTTCTACTGTTATGCGGTTCCCTTCATGATTAACCATAGCATCGGCACGGTTGTTTCCATGCACATCAATCACATTGAGAAAACATACCTTGCTGCAAGGAGTTGTTGTTGCTGTGAAATGATAATGATTGGAGAGAGTTTTGCCAAGTCGTTTTTTCCAATCGACAGCAGCTACGAAAAAGGTGTCTGTTTGCGCATAAGTCATTTTTTGTGAAGAGAACAGATGAGCTATGGATATTCCGTCTGCTTTGTTCTTTCCTAAAATGCGCAATCCGCCTTTCTCCTCAGTGACTTCCATAGGTAGCTCTACCGTATGCAGCAGGTAATCCCATTTCACCGGCTCTTTACCAACCATTTCATCGTAAACGACAAACAATCCCGAACGTCCCAGCTGAACAATATGCCTTCGGAAGAAATCCAGTTTATTCTCATCCCAGCCTTTTTCCGGTGTATACTGAGTACCGGACAAAAGTCCGCGTTTCAGCCACAACGGAGAAACCACTTTTCCATAAGCATTGGAAGCATCGCCTACGACGTAGGAGATTTCTTCTCCTTCATAATAACGAGGAATCCATCCATAACCTTCCGTTCCTATTTTTTGTCCCATACCATTCATCAATATGGAATTATGGGCGCGGGTATTCCGATAGGCATACATACAATGGTCATCTGTAAATCCGGTACGATGTCCACTGCTATAGAAAATCGCCTTTCCGCCAAAGAAGGTATTGAAGGCGTTTTGATTAGCTAAAGCATGGGAAGTGCTACCATAGGGACTGCTACGGAAAGAGAGCATGGCATTGTTGACGTGATGCCCTATGTCGGTGTGCATCAGTGCAGTGCCTGTCTGGCTGAAAACTTTGGATTGAGGCAGTTCCGACAGATGAGCGCTATAAGCAGGTCTTTCCTTCTTTGTTGTACAACGATACCAAGTCAAATCCGCAGGTTTAGCTTCGAATGCTTTCGACAGAATGTCAGGGTCTTCCTGCATAATTTCGTGCACATAAGCTGCCGCCCACGGATTGTTGCATTCGCGTGCCAGCGCATCGGCATATCCCACGCGACCTCCATTTGGAGTGCGCTGCCCCTCATGTGAGTTACCATGTCCTCCGGATTTAGAGAAGGGAGGTTGTTGGTAAATGACGTATAAAACATTGTTGTTATACCACGGATCGGCAAAGAAGTTGAAGCCGGATATGCGTGAGAAAAAGGCCGGTATCTCTATCAGTGTGCGTATATTTACGTGAAAATAAGAGTCTCCATTATGCCAGGCGCCATCCTCATTCAGTCCTGGAAGACGGGAAATCCATTCATTATAGCAATAATCCGTCCACACGGATGCTTCCGGAATTTCACCGACTGTGGCGAAGGCTGCCATTGTCAGAATACGGAAAGTCATTTGCCATACATGGTTATCTGCAATACGGTTCTCCAGATGATTAACGTATTCATGATAGAATTTATTTCCAATATTCCGGATGTTGTCTAATAGTAATTGTTTTTCTGACGGAGACAGCAGGTTGTAGAACCCGTCGTACGCTGATGTACTCATAGACAGTAAGGTGGATAGATTGAAGTCACCTGCAAAGTATTTGCTTGTTTGCCAAGAAAGAATTTTACTCAACCGATTGATGCCTTCCCGATAATACTTTTCATCTTTTGTCAGCAGATAGGCACGTACCAATGCTTCCACATTGGCTTCTTCTCTGTCCACAATCTTACGGCTCTCGCGGATAAGGGCTGATTTACGTTGTACGGCATTGGTTAATGTAACTACATTTGTTGTATCTATCTCCTCCTGAAGATGCTTCAATGGATGAGAAATGCACCGGGAAGCCATGTTCATATAGGCCTGAGCTTCCGGATTATTCTTATTCTTCGTTATAATTTCCTCCCAGTCATTCGCATCCAATAATACGCGTGGGTGGTGAGAAGGGTATTTTGCCAGGACTTTTTCTAATGCGGGGGGATTAAATTCCGGTGTGTCTTTACCTATATAAAATTGATAAACCGGTGACCATTCTTCTTTGCCTTCAGGAGTGACGTAAGCATGTTGCCAGTACCATTTTCCCTGAGCCAGGCACTGGAAGGGATTGAAAAAGGCCCAGGGGCGTTCCCCGGTCAACACTTCTTTTTGAAAGTTCTTGTCCTGGGAGATACGAATCCGATAGACTACCTTCGGCTTTTTATCCACTTGTCCCGGAACTCCATCCAATACCGGACCTAAATGCGGGAACTTGTCTGGCCACATAAAACGCGGCGGATTTACCTTGACGTAGGTACCATTTGCGGGAGAGGGAGTTGCACGAACTTCGTGCATCAATGTTTCATCAGAAGTTTTTATGACGGCAGATTGATTAGAACTACCGCATGCCATCAACAGGTAAAAGGCTGGTAAGCCCAATAATATCTTTTTCATTTCAGTCTTTTATTTTTGTTTTTGAAACCAATCAGTTCTTTCAGGCTGACTGTTTTATTGTTAACCAGCGGGTGTGCCCAAAAGCCGATAAACGTAATATATCCCATGAAAACTAGAATAAGGAGCATTCCCGTGTGTAATGAAGTGGCATCGGATACCAGGCTGACAAGTAGCGGGCCGCCTGCACCTCCCACAATTCCAGAGCAAAGAATACCGGCAAAAGAACCGTGATTCTGGGTTACTGTATTCAGAGCTAATGAGAATACAATGGAGTACATCATTGAAATGCAGAAACCGATTGCCGGAAATGCCCATATCGCAACTTTTGCAGGACCGAACAATGCCATCAACAGTAAACTCATGGAAAGTAGTCCTGATATTTGCAGGAGACGTTTACTGTCTATCAGCTTCAGCAAGAACATGCCAAACAGGCAACCAACAGTCATCGACCCCCAGAAATAGCTAATGCTTTGTGCACCGACAGTCTTTGGATCAATGTCATGATACTGTTCCAAGAATGTGCTCATAAAAATAGAGACACTCTGTTCTGTACTGACATAGCAGAAGATTCCCAAAAAGAAAAGCCATACGTATTTTTGATGGAACAATTGCTTATAGGAGGAAGAGGAACTGCTACGTTCATCATCTTTCAGTTCAATGTGCGGAAAATGAACGAATAATACAATGAGTAACATAGCCAGCAGCAGTGCTGTAAATATCCAATACAGGGAAACCCAGGGGAGAGTGACCGGAGTAATTTTTGCCAGGATATCCAGTAAGAAATTCTGTCCCTGCTGATAAACTTCCGGTTTTAGTGCATGTATCAGCCAGGTGTAAACCAAAGGACTGATAAAAGAGGCTACTCCGAAAACAAACTGTGCCAACTCTGCTATAAATGCATAATTCTCTTCTCCGCCGACAACACGTTGCAGAGGATTGATTACAGTCTGCAACATGGCCATTCCCAAACCAATGATAAAGGAAGACAGAAGCAGTATCGGATAAAAAGGAAAACATGCAAACAGGATAGTACCTATAAATGGTATTAGGAAGCCGGTAAATAGCACGGGTTTTTCTCCATATTTATCGATTAATACGCCTGCAGGTATCGACATGATGGCATAAGCCAGGAAAAAAGAGGTCGGTATAAACCCTGCCATTGCCAGATTTTTCAGTTCAAAGTTATGGATAATCTCAGGGATTAGCGGCCCGAGAATATTCGTAATGAATGAAATGGTAAACCAGAACATCATGATTGATGTCAGCATACCCCATTTCTTGTTATTTTTCATGATATATCGTTCGTTTATAGAATTAATGATGCGGCTCCGATAAGTCCGGCTTTATTACCTAATGATGCGGCTACAATTTCTGTATGTAAGGCACAATCTGTTATAACATGTTCCCGAACCACTTCCCTTATCTTCTCTAAGTAAAAAGTGCCGGATTCTGCAACACCTCCTCCTATTACGAACCGTTGGGGGCTGAATATGTTGACAAATCCAGCGATTCCTCTTCCCAGATAGTAGAAGTGTTCATTCATGCATTTAACAGCTATCGGAAAATCTTCATGATACAGGCGGACAATTAGTTCTCCGTTTATTTCCGTATCAAAGCTCAGGTTCTGCTCTTTAGCCAACGTGCTGAAACGTCTTACCAAAGCGGAAGTCGAGGCATAATGTTCCAGACAGCCAACCGCTCCGCAAGCACAACGTTCACCGTTGGCTATCAACGGCACGTGTCCCAGCTCCGTTCCCCGGTTGGCATAACCGTTGAATAATTTGCCATCAATAATGACGGCTCCGCCAATACCGGTTCCTACAGTCAGAAACACCACGTGGGTATAACCTCTTCCTGCACCATATTTCGTTTCTCCCAACCCCATCAGGTTGGCATCATTTCCAACGACTACCGGTATTTTCATCTGTTCTTCCAGAAGAGATGCCACATCTATGTTTTCCCAACCAATAATATTTTCCGCACCTCCCAGTACGATACGGTTCGTCTCATCTACAATCCCAGGTGTACCAATTCCGATGCCGAGTATAGTCCAGTTTTGTTTGACAGCTTCATCTTTTAACAACATGGCAGCTTTTGTCAACTGTTCGATTACTTTTGCAGCTGAAACAGAAGCAAAAGAGGGTAATTTTCCCTCAAAGAAAGAATTACCCGTTTTATCTACCAAAGCATATTTTATAGATGTGCCACCTAAGTCAATACCAATCGCATATTCCATAGTTTGCTGTATCAAATAAGGAAACATTATGTTCTTTCTACCCATATAGGAGAACTCCATGCCCATTGCTGGTCACGTTGGCGGACTCTGACATAGTAATAGTCTGTATCTCTTTCGGGTTGGGTATCTTCCATATAATGTTCAACCGTAAAGCAACTTTCCGGCATTGCACGGTTGAAGAGAATAGCTTCGCTGAGCCATCCTATCATGAAATGTGAATGGGAACCTTCCAAAAGTTCACCCAACGAATGTTCAAATTTCTTGCCATTGAATTCGGCTGTAATCATGCCGTCTTTAGGCATAGTCACATCCAAAATGACAGCTTGCATGGCAGGAGTGGTTGTGTTTGGGTTCTTGGAACTGTACATATCCAACTCTGTATCTTTGTCCGTAACAGACACAATACGGTTTACTTTTGTTTCGAACTCAGCTTCTCCAGGTTGCGGAGAGGTGAAGGCAGCGCCACGGAAGCAAGGTTCCACGGCATTGATATTCCCTTTATTTATGGACAGCTTTCCTTGCCAATGTACATACTGCTCTTCACGATTCCACCCAAAATCAATCTTTACCTTGCAACGTACCATATCTCCTTCCGGTATTTCGGGCAACAACGGGCCGCTTAAACGGGCAATGCACTTTCTATTTTTGATGATGTCAATATAATCAATACAGCTGCCTCCCTCCACATTCAGATAAATACGGCGGCTGTTTCCCCGTACTACATCACCCGGAAACGCGTCATTCAGACGGAAATCTATATTGATCTTATCACCTGTGGCACAGCAGACGTGACGGTTCTTCATGGCATCCCAGATTTTATCACGAGTCAATGACTCTGCAAGGATACCTATGCGACCGTCACCGTAGCTGCCTGGATAACCAGCATGTTGGTCGGTCGAACCCATAATGCCGAATTTCTTACCTTGTTCCAATCCGTATTGAATGGTACCTTCCCATTGGCGAGGACCCATATCATGCAGATAATTATAGTCTCCCTGATCGCTCTCTGCCAATCCATGACGGGAATACATCTCTACAAATGGAGTCTGGTCTCCTTCAGTAAAGAAATTCCAGTTATATCCGCGATACCCGGTCTGATAACCCATGTGATGCGGTGTGATAAAAACCTTATGTCCGCGTGCTTTCTGCTTCCAATCTTCAATGGATGTACACTCCACCAGCGGAGCATCCAAATCGTAATTCAAAGCTACATGATCGCCATGTTCCATGCTATGGGCTTCGTAGCCGACAAAGGTCAGGAATTCTCCCTCCTTGTTGTATTCATTGGTCATAGCTACGTACTTCTCATACCCGCCTTCGCGCAACCGCTTGAAAGCACCGGTATGGTAATCAATCACCCATTTCAGGCGAGGATCGTCCGAGCCCGGAATATCGGGCCACATGGCATGAGGAGTGACGGATACAAAATCCAATTGTTCCTTGGCTGCTTCAAATGCAGAACGCATGTCGCCATGACCATAGGTTATATTACAATGGTTGTGCAAATCTCCCCAGAAATACTTCAGATTACTGGCAGAGGGCATGACTTTCTTTCCTGCGGCAGTTCCTTGCTGACATGCAGATAATAAATTGCTGGAAGCGGCCAATCCGATAAGGGACCAGCCTGTATGCTTTAAAAATTTTCTTCTATCCATGGTATTTATTTAGATTATCTATTTTTCATTAACCGCCTGTCGCCTTTGAACAGTTCGTTTACCTTTTCATCAGGGTCATCATCCTTATACTGTTGCTGGGTTTCTTTCAGCAGTGATATAAGTTCCGCTCGTTTGTCGGCATATTCCGGTTTGTCAAACACATTAGTTAGTTCACTCGGATCGTTCTTTAAGTCGTACATTTCCCACTCGTCCACATCATTATAGAAGTGAATCAGCTTGAAGTCTGTGGTGCGAATGCCATAATGCCTTTTGACCGAATGCTCTGCCGGATATTCATAATAGTGGTAATAGGCAGCTTTCCTCCAGTCTGCCGGAGTTTTCCCCTCATTGTTCAAAATTGGTTTGAGAGACTTTCCTTGAATATCTGCCGGTATATCTACTCCCGCAAAATCCAACAATGTAGGAGCGAAATCCACATTCATGGCAATGGCACTCGATACACTACCCGCCTTGATTGCTTTCGGATAGCGGATAACCAGTGGCATACGCTGGCATTCTTCATACATAAAGCGTTTGTCAAACCAGCCATGTTCGCCCAAGAAGAATCCTTGATCCGAAGTATAGATAATGATCGTATTGTCCAGCTCACCGTTTTTTTCCAGATAACTGAGTAGTCTTCCTATGTTTTCGTCCACGGCTACAATAGTTGCCAGATAATCGCGCATATATTGCTGGTACTTCCAACTAATCAGTTCTTTTCCTTTTAAGTTGTCGTTGCGGTATTCTGAAATACGTTGGGCGTATGCTGAATCCCACTTATCCTGTACATCAGCCGGCATACGCTTGTAAACTTGATAGAGGCGATTCGTTGTATCCTTCAGCATTTCTTCACGGGTCAGCAGTTTCAAATCCCAGTCATTGGTCAGTGTATGTTCAATGGACATATCCTGTTCTCTGGCAGCAGAACCTCTGCCTTCGTATGTATCGAAAAGTGTGACAGGTTCGGGGAATACCGTGTTGTTGAACATTCCCAAATGGCGGGGGGCAGGCATCCAGTTACGGTGCGGGGCTTTCTGGTGATACATCATACAGAAAGGTTTGCTTTTATCTCGATGTTCCAGATATTCGATGGCCTTGTCTGTGATAATATCGGTTGTATATCCCTGCTCTACAATTTGCTTCCCGTTCTCATTAAAATCGGGGTTGTAATAATCGCCTTGTTCATGCTGTCCTGTCAGGATGCACCAGTAGTCAAACCCTTGCGGTTCGGTAATCAGATGCCATTTACCGATAATGGAAGTCTGGTAACCGGCAGCTTGCAACAATTTGGGGAAGGTTTGTTGACTGCCGTCAAAAGTGCTGGCATTGTCTGTGAATCCGTTGATATGGCTGAATTTGCCCGTCAAGATACAAGCCCTTGACGGACCGGATAAAGCATTGACCGCATAACAATTGTCCATACGAATACCTTCATTGGCAATCCTGTCCATGTTGGGAGTCTGAAGAAGACGTCCACCGTAACATGAAATGGCTTGCGTAGTATGGTCGTCCGTCATCATAAAGATTATATTCGGACGTTTCGCTTCCTCTTTGCCGGAACTGCAAGCGGACATCCCGATGGCAGTCAAAGGCAGAAATATGTATGATAAACGATTCATTATAAAAGTTTTCTTATAATTTATATTCCAATTGACGTTTCTTTCCATCAACAGAAACTTCTATTCTCACCCCATTTTCGTCAAATGCCTTGTTCAGGAACGTAGCTTTGAGTACAGGGAAGGAAGCTGCATTTTTCGACGGATAAAGAATGGTTATGTAGCGTACGGCATCTGAATCTTTTTTATCTATATCAAAAGAAACGGCTGTACGAGGTACACGCACACGATAGGCCGTTGAACGCCAGCCTTCTTTCTCTTTCATTGAAACTTTCTTTTCGGCAAAGCATTGCAGTTTCACGTTGCTTGGTCCTTCATAGGCTGTAGTCAGCATATTATTCTTTCTGTCTATGTTTACAGTACCTTCACACAAATGATAGTTTAGGTTCACTGTCCCTTTCGCATTTCCTACGGCTTCATCTACAATTACAAAATAAGATTGGTCTACAAAGAAGACGGAGCGTCTGTGTTTCAAACCATCATAATGCGGATTCTCAGTCACCAGGATTTGCTCATTGCCTTCGGGCTTCCAAAGTTTAGTGACAGATTGGGTTGTTTGCAGATTTTTTTCATCCAATGTCAACGTATTGTGAGAACTTGTCCGGCGGAACCAGTTACGAAGTTTCATAACTTCATCATCACCGGCATAAACGTAGGAACCGCTATCCGGGAAGAGATTCCGGCCATTGAACCAAAATTCAAAAGTTCCATTATCCGGTTGGCAGTGCCATTCCCCTTTAGGACCAGCCTTTACAACCATGACGGTAGCATCTTGCTTCCAACCGTTTCTGAAAGTGAAGAAACCGGAAGTCAGCGCACCATGAGATAGGTTGGGCAAGGGAACGCCTTCACGGCCTTCTGTGGCATAATAACGAATCCATTCACAATCCGGAAATAATTTGAGCCAATCTTTGTAATTACGGATTTCTGACGGACGGCTTCCTAACTTGGCATCACTGAAGCAGGGATTGCTGTAATCCGGGAAACAGATATTAGTATAAAATTCAATCATATTCTTGATTGTATTTACGTATTCGACAGGGAATTCCTGACGGAAACCATTGACATCCGCCATGCGCAAGGCTTTGCAAAAAATATTGATTGCCGCCAGATGATAATGTGGGTCCAGTTCATATTGGCCACCATCCGGATAAACTTGTTTCTTTATTTCGCGGTTCAATATGTTTATACCGCTTTTTCTCCATCCGGCTGCTTCCCTGAATTCGGGAAAAAATGCACCTGCATATACCATTCGTTGAGCTTCAAACAGTAAATGATTACCCTGATCTGAGTAATTACCAAGAATGTGCAAGGCATGCCGATGATAATTAATCAGAAATTCAGTCAGAAACTCCGGACTGAAAGCCTTTGAAGGAATGAACAACAGGAATTGCAGCGTTTGATCCTGTAAACGGTTACTCACCTCCAGAGGACGCCATGCAAAGCGTACATTTTCCGCTTTTCCTTTTACTTCACCTGCGCTGACCAGTTCGTATTCTTCTTTCTCTACTGCTGTCAAAGGATTCTTTTTAATCCAATCCATATACTGAAATGCCCATTCTTTGGCATATTTTTCATCTCCGGAGATTCGGTACGCCTTGCCCATTGGCGTGAACCATTTGTGGCGGTGCAATTGCCAGCGCAACTCATTATCCTGTACTGGCCAATATTGCCAGTTGATATCTTTGCCATAATTATAGGAAGGCTGATATCCCTTGTGTACAAAAAATGTATGTTCCAAGGCATCATCTGCCCATTTCTGTTCTTCTTTGGAGATTTTGATATTTTTCATATCGATATCGGGATGCCCTATACCAGTACGTTGACGGTAATAGTCCAATAAAGCTTTGGCTGCTTCGTCCCATTGTTGTTGGTCACATGCAGCTTTTACCTTTTCCAATCCCGGATAATCCAGATTCAACAAGCTAAAAGCTTCTTTCCTCAGTTGCTGTGCTTCCGTGCATAGGGCAACCAGCAAAAAAGTAAAACTAAGAATATACTTTGTTATTTTCATGGTATATTAATATCCTTTAGAGTGATTTGTAGTCAAGTTTTTTAACTTTCATATATCGGGCTAAAGCTTCCAAATAATAATAATCGGCATAATTGATAGGCGTATCAATTTCAGAACCATTAGGCAATGAGCCTGTAGAATGCATCAGGATAAATCCTTGGTTAGTGCCGACCTTTGCCAAGTAAGCATTGGAGGAGAGAGACTTGAGCAGTTTCTCGGCATAATCGAAATATATCTGTCCATCCTCTACCAAAGTGCTGAGTTCTATCAAAGCAGAAGCTGTGATAGAGGCAGCTGATGCATCACGAGGCGTTTCCGGTGTAACCGGGGCATCATAGTCCCATGAAGGAATCGCATCGTCAGTCTTTACACGTGCCATGATCAACGCTGCAATATTTTGGGCTTGCTGTAAGAAAGCTGTATCTTTTGATTCACGATAGCAGGATGTATATCCATATACTCCCCAGGCTTGTCCACGCGCCCATGAGGAATCATCATTTTTCCCCTGATGCGTACATTTTATCTCTACACTGCCATCGTTGTTGTAGCTTACTACGTGATAAGATGAATGATCGTTTCTGAAATGGTTCTTCATTGTTGTCTCAGCATGTTTCAGTGCGATTTCTTTATACTTCGGATTATGGGTCAAGTGATTGACGTAAAATAATAGATCCAGATTCATCATATTATCAATAATCACAGGAAAATTCCATTTCCCGAAATCCCAAGAACGAATACAGCCTATGATCGAATCAAAACGGCTACACAAATTATCAGCAGTCTGTACCAATATTTGACGGATAGAATCAGCAGGGGCCAAGCGATATGCATTGCCATAACTGCAATTCATCATGAAGCCGATGTCGTGTGTACCTTTATAATCTTTCACCGGGTACAGGTAATTCGTAAATTTCACAGCATCTTTTTTCAACTCTTCAATGCCGGTCAGCTGGTATGCGTACCACAAGTTTCCGGGGAAAAAACCACTTGTCCAATCATAAATGGAATTGCAATATCTACGGCTTCCCAGAGCATCTTTCATAGGTTTTACCCGCAAGGAGTCTTTGAACGTTGCAGGATCTCTTTGTAGCTGACTACAGAGAAAATCCATATCGTATCCCGTCCAAATGGAACGGGGTAACAAGACTGAATCTCCTATATCGGCCACTGTTTCTTCCAGTTGTTGCACAGAAGTATCTATTGCGTTTTTCAACCAGCTGTAATCTTCTTTGGATCGACTGGGTGAACAGCTGGAGAGCCCTTGTAGTGTAGCAACTGCGTAACAAAATAGTAGAAATTTTTTCATATATGTGTCTATTCTATTGGTTATATCTGCTCAAATTATCATCCTTGCATTATGAGGATGGAGAAATAATAAGAGTTTATACTTATTTCTCCATCCATTGTCAGTTCATACAAAATGAAATTACTCAAATCCCGGATTGTTTTCTCCGTTCAAAGCTGCATTCGATTGGATTTCGGCCAATGGAATGGGATAGAGTTCATGCTTGCCTTTGGTAAAGTTGTGGCCAGCTACGTAGTTGGACTTAGCCCATTTCACCGGATTCCAATCATTACGTGCAGCATTCGTTATATATTCATCCGGTCCTGGAATCCATGATTCCATATAGTTCTGAGCAGCTTCTAAAGATTCTTTCAAGATACCCCAGCGTAGTAGATCATATTTACGTTGACCTTCGTAGCAAAGTTCAAAAGCGCGTTCCCAATACAAGGCTGTACGGAATTTGCCGGCATCGTCACCATCCGGAATGAATGGTAAATCATACAATTTCGGAGCCTTCAACAAGCTTGAATAATTGCTGGCGCTTATAGGAGTAGCACCGGCACGGACACGGACGTCATTTAATAATTTCCATGCTTCAGTGGTATTATCGGTTTCGTTATAAGCTTCAGCTGCCATCAGAACAGCATCGGCATAACGCAACGGAGCATAGTTGACGCCTGTATTGTTGGGGTCCACAAAACCCGGAGCCATCCATTCTCTACGCCATTTACCCGGATATCTGTACAGATTTTTGCTGATTTCGTTAGAAGTATACTTTTTTTCCTGGATTTCTTTATTCTTGTTCCACTTGATAGCATAGTCCACAAAATTCACGTCACGACGTATATCTTTTATGCTTCCATCTTCATTTGATTCATAGAAAGACTTCCAATATGGCAATACCAGAAAGAAAGCATTGGCGCGTCCCATATAACTGCTTGTACCGGGGTACTTTCCCGGAGCATCTACAAGTGGTCCGTTGTAAGTAGCCCATACACCGGCATTGTCTTTCTGACCCTGGTTGGGTTCAAAAGCAATTTCCCAAAGAGATTCTTGATTGTTCAATATCAGTTGAGAATAGTTTTTGAACAGTTGCTCATAACCCTCTGCGTAAAAATTATGATAGCCTTCAGCCTTCAGAGCTTCCCATTCCTTAATCACTGCTTTAAAATATTCCTTTCGGGTAGTATCGTCCGGACGGGTCAATTGACGTGATGAACGGTTCAGACTATAGCCGGCGCGTTGCAAATAGACACGCATCAGTAACGTACGGGCAGCACCGCTACAAGGTATTTCAGAAGAGGCTACTTCACGACCGGATTTCAAATGTGTTTTTGCATAGTTCAAATCTTCGATGATTTGGTCATAAATCAGTTCACGGTCGGTACGAGGTTTGGATGTATTGCCAAAGCTATTCGTATATTCCGTGCTAAACGGTACGTCACCAAAGAATTTCACCAGGTCAAAAGCTATGTAAGCACGGAGGAATCGAGCTTGCCCGTCAATTTCCTGCAGGTTTTTGTTTTCTGCAAAACCTGACATAGCTTCGATGCCGGCAATAGCTACGTTGGCACGGTCGAGAGCTTGATAAGCACATCTCCATACACTGGCAATCCAGGTATTGGAAGAGTTGTACAGATAGTGGGATATGTCACGGCGAGTTCCGTCCGAACCGGTTCCACGTACCATGAACATATCGTCCGATCCAAAGAACGGCATGATATTTTGTCCATAATAGTCTGTAGTTTCAAGACAGTCATAGATTCCGACTACAGCCATCTGGGCTTTTTCTTCTGTCACAAAATAAGTATCTTTATCGTAGAATGAGCTGGGCTTTTCAGTCAGGTCACAGGAAGTAACCCCTACAAGCATCATTGCGCCAAGCGCATATATCATTTTATTTTTCATTTTATTTTTCCTTTTAAATTCTAATTAAAATGCTACGTTCACACCAAAAACGAAAGAGCGACTTCTGGGGTAAGCACCGAAATCAACACCAGGAGTTAATGAGCTGCTCATGGTAGATACTTCCGGATCGAAACCGGTATAAGGGGTCCATGTGAATAAGTTATTACCCGTTGCATACAAGCGTAGTTTAGTCAGACCGATTTTATTGATCACTTTCTTGGGGAAGGTATATCCTAAAGTGATATTACTCAACTTCAAATAAGAAGCATCTTCAATGGCCCAGGAGTGAATGTAGGTGTTGTTTGAACCGTTGTCACCGAAATGAGCTACGGTTTTGCCTTGGTTCACTGCTGCCAGTTCTTCAGGATTCGTAATCAATTCTCCATTGGCATTGATGGTCACCCAACGATGGGCTTCATCGGCCACCGATAAAACGTTTTTGTTGGTAAGGGCGGTTTTGGTATTGGTCAACTTGGTAGCATTCAGTACTTCTGCACCATAGCTATAAGTAAAGAAGATGCTCAGGTCGAAATTCTTCCAATTAAAAGTATTGTTGATACCGCCATAGAAATCAGGCAGGGCATTACCGATAATGGTCTTATCGCTTTCGGTAATTTGGTTGTCTTCACTACCGTCTACGTTCTTAAATTTCCAGTAACCCGGTTGGATATTTTTCTTGTCGCCATGATAAGGTATACCATCTTTCAATGTATACGTTTTGGTGGTAGCATCATAATTGAAGTCTTCCACCTGATACAATCCGTCAGTCACATAACCGTAGAATTGTCCCAACGGTTGGTCTACCCCAATCTGGTGAGATGCCCCTGCACCGTTATAACCAAAGTTAGCCAGATACAACTGTACTTTTTCACCTGTCAGTTTCTTCACCTTGTTTTTGTTGTGGGAGAAAGTAACTGAAGTGTTCCAAGTAAAATCTTTGGATACAATGTTTGCCGTATTGATAGTCAAATCCACACCCATGTTTTCAGTTTCGCCTGCGTTGATAACCATACTGGTGTAACCGGAAGAGTTCGGTAATTTGGCATTCAGCAGCAGGTTGCTACTGCGATTGATGTAGAATTCAGGAGTGAATGTGATACGCTGGTTCAAGAAACCAAAATCCATTCCTACGTTAAATGTCTTGTTTGCCTCCCATTTCAGATCGGAATTAGTTATTTGGCTGGAAGCATAACCGGCCTGTGCACCATTGCCATTGGCAGCAGTAACAGACCCCATAAGAGCAAGACTTTGATAACTGTCAATACGGTTGTTACCTGCCAGACCATAACCGATACGGAATTTTAAGTCGGAGAAGATTCCCAAATCCTTGATAAATGCTTCTTCGCCTATACGCCATGCAGCTGAGAAAGCCGGGAAGTAACCCCACTTGTTGTTCTTACCGAACTTGGAAGAACCGTCGGCACGAATCGAAGCAGTGAAGAGATATTTCTCCATTAGGTTGTAGTTTATACGTCCGAAGAAGGAGAGCAATTTGTCATCGTAGTTTTCAGTGGAAGTGGGAACTCCCGGAATACCCAGTGAGAGGTCTCCCAAACCTATTTCATCATTCGGGAACTGGTTGGCACTTGCAGAAAAACTGCGTGACCATCTTTCCACATATTCATGTCCGGCAATGGCTGTAAAGTCATGAATTTTGTTTTTCCAAGAATAGGTCAAAACATTGGAAGTCTGGAAACTGCTATTTTCCAGATTGGTAATTGAACCTTGAATACTGGAACGCTTACCTGTAATAGACTCATCTCCATAGAATATATCATTGCGACGAGTCTGATAGCGCATACCTACCGTACTACGGAAAGAGAGTCCTTTCAGCAGTTTGATGGTAGCACCACCATTGGCTTGGAAAGTGCGCCATTCTTTGTTTTTAAGTTCTTCTGCTGCCGAAATCAGCGGATTCTGCATCACATTGCCATTATCATCTGCCAACAGCGGGTCTTCACCGTGTAGTAAATCTTCATCTACCCCTATAATACCTACTGTAGGGCGGTACTGCAAGATGTGCTGCATTTTGTTGAAGCGGTCACCGCCTTCCGATGTACCCATGCCTTCCACGCGCATTTGGTCGTAGCTGATACGTGAATTTACTGTCAACCATTTATTTATCTCATGGTTCATGTTGAATGAGATGTTATGTTTTTTGCTACCGCTGTATACCATAGCACCCTCTTCGTTGTAGTATGAATAAGCCAGACTGTAACTCATTTTCTCCGTCTTTCCGGATACACCTACCCGATAGTTCTGGGTAATGGCATTGCGCCCTAAGGCTTCATCTTGCCAATCGATACCCTTGCGACCGTTATATATGGAAGCAAAATCGCTGAACTTGCCATATCTTTCTTCCCATTTGGTTATACCATCCGCACCGGAATCTCCCGTACCCATTCTCCACAATGTACGTTCGTAATCCAGTCTGGCAAATTCACCGGCATTAAGTACATCCAACTTGTTTGCAATCTTTTTGACACCTACATAACTGTCGAAAGTCACTGTAGCCTTGCCACCTGATTTACTGCCATTCTTTGTCGTAATAACAACTACACCATTAGCGCCACGAGCACCATAGATGGCAGTGGCCGAAGCATCCTTCAACACGTCGATGGTTTCAATTTCAGCGGGGTCGAGGGTAGACATACCGTCTTCACTGGGGAAACCGTCAATAATGTAAAGGGGTTCGTTACTTTGTGTGATAGAGATACCTCCACGTACACGTACGGAAATAGCGGCACCCGGAGTTCCTTCACTTTGTTGCACCATCACACCTGCCATGCGCCCGGTTAAAGCTTGTGTCACATCACTTACCGGTACTTTAGCAAGTTCTTTGCTGCTAACAGAGGTTACCGAGCTGGTCAAATCTCTACGAGGAACAGCGGCATAACCGATAATTACAATGTCTTCCAGTAATACGGCATCAGCTTGTAGAGTCACGTTTATTACACTTCGATTATTGACTTTCACTTCTTGCGAAGTCATGCCTACATAAGAGAAAACCAATACATCTTTGGATGCATTATTCACTTTCAGAGTGTAGTTACCATTTGCATCGGTAACTGTTCCAACACCGGTAACTCCTTTAATAGTTACGCTACCTCCAATTACTTCATATCCTTCGCTATCAACCACCTTACCGGTTACTGTCAAACTCTGTGCGTATGTAAGCATGTTGACAAAAGCGAGAATAAACATTAAAATACATTTTTTTAACCTGTACATAATAAATAAATCTAAGGTTTAATTTTAGAATTTTTTCAGAAGGCAAACATACGACAAGGAATAAAAAAAGTGTAAAAGAATTGTTTTTGTTACTCTTACTTTTACACTTTTCCCATACTAATATTGTTCACTACACATCGTTTTTGTGCAAAAATGACTTTACGGATGGCTGGAAGCGGGTGATTACCCGATTAAGCAGTAGTTTTTATTAGCTTGGATTGCACAAAAAACGGATTGTACAAAGCCTCTTTTCAGAATTTATTTTAAAAAATCTGCTCTCATCGGTGCAAAACAGTCGATCAAGACTCCGGCTTCCAGGCAAACACATCCATGCAAAATGTCCGGTTCGATATAAATACCGTCTCCGGCTTTCACGATTTTCTTCTCATTGCCTACCGTAAATTCAAATTTACCGCTTGCCACGTAAGTGGTCTGCGTATGATAGTGCGTGTGTGAAGTTCCTACAGCTCCCTTTTCAAACTTCACTTTCACTAACATCACCTGTCCGTCGTAGCCCATGATTTGTCGGGTCACCCCTTCACCGGCAGGTTCCCACGCTTTATCTTTCTCACAAATAAAAGTGGTGCTTCTGGTCTTTTTTACAGGATTATCATTCATTTTGGTTTGGGCATTTAAATTTGTTACAGCAAAAAGAGCTACTCCGATCATACATACACATCTTTTCCATGTTTTCATTTTCATAATTCATAAATTTTAGTTGGTTTAATACATTATTCTGATATTGTTTCAAATTTATACATCGTAACCTGCCGATATGTTTCTCCCGGGAACAGACTTGTAGCAGGAAATTGAGGATGATTGGGCGCATCGGGGAAATGCTGCATTTCAAGGCAGAAGCCATAATATCGGCCGTATTTTCTGCTGTCGTGGCCATTCAGGTAACCCATGTTCGAATGCGGAATATAAAATTGCATACCCGGTTCGGTGGTATATGCCTTCAGGAGTCTGCCTGAAACAGAATCTGCAACCACTGCTGCCAGCTTCAAAGTATCGGGAGACCCATTCAGCTTATAATTAATATCATACCCTTTGCCCATTTCTCGTACTCTTTTTTCCACCGGTTGTGGAGAAGTATAATCATATACGGTACCCGTCACTGACATTAACTCTCCAGTAGGAATACCCGTAGAGTCTACAGGAGTTATGGAATCCGAGTAAATCCTATAAATATGATTCAATACGTCTCTTTTGCAGCCTGTCAGATTAAAATAACTATGATTTGTAAGGTTAACCACCGTGGGTTTATCCGTAGTAGCTGTATATTCCAGAACAACCTCATTATGATTAGTCAGTTTATAAGCCATTGAAAGTTCCAGATTGCCGGGAAATCCGCCTTCTAAGTGAGCACTTTTGTATTTGAAAACCACGATAGCTGTATCTTTTACAGCATAAAATGTGTCTGTTTTAAAGACCTGACGATTGAACCCGTTTGTCCCACCATGAATGGAATGTCCTTTATTATTTTTCTCCAAATGATAAGTGTGTCCATCCAGACTGAACTCTGCATTTCTAATGCGATTGGCAAACCTTCCTACGGTGGCTCCAAACTTAGGATGTCTTCCCAGATAAGATTTCAGACTGTCAAATCCTAAAACTACATGCTCAAACCGTCCTTGTCTGTCTGGGACGAAAACGTCAGTCAGCGAAGCGGCATAATTCGTCACTTTGACAGACATTCCGTTCCCATTGGTCAAGGTGAACCTCTCTATCACATCACTTCCGTTCCGGATGCTATCATCTTTAAACACAGATGGGCGGCATAAATCCGTTTGCTTGCACGAGACTGACAACCCCAGGATGGCTATCAATGCTCCAATCATACGCATCTTCATAACCTGATGATTTATACTATTTTTTTCCATATTCTGTAGGCAAACAACCGATATACTTCTTGAAACGTGCTGCAAAATAAGAAGGGGTGTTATATCCCACCATAAAACTGATTTCTGAAACAGTATACTTCCCTTCTTTCAATAACTGGCATGCCCGGTTAAACCGTATTTTATGGATAAAATCAATAGCCGATTTTCCCGTTATCGCTTTTAATTTCAAATGAAGATTTGAACGGCTCATATTCATTTCACGCGCAAACTGCTCGGTGGAAAATTCAACATTGTCCATATTCCTTTCAACAACAGCAATGGCTTTCCGTAACAATTCCTCGTCCATCGTATTGTTCGTAAGCTTTTCCGGTTCTATTTTCGTCATTTGGGAATATCGCTCAAAAATACGATAACGCGTACGCAACATATTCAAAATTTTAGCTCTCAATACTTCCATCGAAAAAGGCTTGGCTATGTAATCGTCTGCTCCGACCTGTAAACCTTCCAGCTGGTTCTTTACATCTGTTTTTGCAGATAACATATAGACCGGGATGTGGCAAGTACGGAGGTTCTGTTTTAACAATTTGCACAATTTCACACCGTCCATTACGGGCATCATGACATCCGTAATAATCAGGTCGGCTTCCTGAACTTTCAATATTTCCAACGCCCTTTGACCGTTCTCAGCCTCCAGCAGGTTGCAGAAAGCAGAAAGACCTTTTACCATGTATTGCCTCAACTCCCGATTATCCTCTACCACCAAGACAGTGCCGCGTTTGCCTCTTTCATCCTCTGTATCCTCTTCCTCCTTCAGTTCTTCCTCATCACCGATATAAACATCATTGGCGTTGGTAGAATATACCCGTTGTTCTACGGCATCTCCACTACTTCCAAGCAACTCTTCCTGTGTATATACAGATTCATCTTGCGGTAGATAAATCGTAAAGGTCGAACCCTTACCGACTTCACTCTGCAGGACAATTCGCCCATGATGTAATTCCACCAGACGTTGAACCAATGAAAGTCCGATGCCACTCCCCTCATGTCCATTTTCCACTTGGTAGAAACGTTCGAAAATCTTTTCCTGTTTTTCCGGCGGGATGCCGATTCCTGTATCGATCACTTGCAAAACCAGGTTAAGGTCTTCTATGTAAAGTTTCACAGTGATGCTTTCGCCTACTTCGGTGTATTTAAAGGCATTCGAGAGCAGATTATTTACAATGAGATCCAGATAGTTTTCATCGAAAAGCACATTTTTATCCTGTAGCTCCGTGTAGAAGTTATAGTCTATATCCTTTCTTTTAGACAAGCTTTCATAATTCATAAAGCAATTCAGCACCTGTTTGTAAGCATTGGAGTACACTGCTCTCAACTCAAATATCCCCAGCTCAGCACGCCGGAAATCCATCAACTGATTGACCAAATGCAACAGGCGGTTGGTATTCCGCTGCACATAAAGCAACTGTTCATGCTCCCAATGCCCGCTGACACGGCTAAGTAACTCCTGCAAAGGCGCGACAATCAGAGTCAATGGAGTTCGTAACTCGTGCGAGATGTTCACATAAAAACGGATTTTCATCTGATTGATTTCTTCCCGTTTTTCTTTATCAAGCCGCTCCATACGAATTTCAGCCTGCATGCTCTTGCGCAACCAGAAGAACCGTACGATACCGAACACCAGCAAGGCAAACGACAAAGCAAATAAAGAAAGCGCCCACCAAGTAGCATACCAAACCGGCAATATGCGTATGTGAAGCATGGCAGGCTCCTCATTCCATTTGCCATCATTGTTCGCTGCTTTTACACAGAAGGTATAATCCCCTGCCGGCAAATTAGAGTAAGAGACAAGGCTGATATCATTTTGCCTGTACCATACGTCGTTATACCCTTCCAGTTTGTAAGCAAATGTATTATGTTTACCCGCGATATAATTGGAAACGACAAAAGAAATGGCGAATGAATTCTGAGAAGAGGATAAGGTTATATGATCTACATAAGCAATGCTTTCCTTCAAAATACCGGTTTCATCATCCGGCAATACCTCTTTGTTATAAACAAACAGTTTATTGATAATAGGTTTAGGGGTATAAGGATTATCAACCAGCGTTTCAGGACGGAATGAAGTCATACCGTTAACTCCGCCAAACAACATGTAGCCGTTTTCTTTCCGGCAATAAGCTCCGGCATTGAACTGATTGCCCTGCAGTCCGTCCATGATGGTGAAATTACGGAATTTGCCGCTCTCCGGATTCAGGCAACTCAGCCCTTGGTTCGTACTGATCCATAGTCGCTTGTAAGCATCTTCCAAAATCCCATAGATGACATTGCTGGGCAGACCGTTTGCTGTGGTATACTGCAGAAACTGCTTGTCATTCTCTTTTAAGGCAAACAATCCGTTGCGTGTACCAATCCACATATATCCGGAGGTTTCATAGAAACAGTTTACAAACGCTTGCTTCAATGCAGGAGTGATTTGAAAATCCGTATTGGCGAGCAAAGAGGTACCTGTCTGATTGAAAACGGAAATTCCCATTTCTCCTCCGGCCCATATACGTTGCTTGGAGTCGCGGAACAGCAAGCGGTTGTATTGCTTTAATTGATCTCCGTCTTTATCTTCATTCACAATCGTAAAACTATGGCTGTTCGCATCAAAATGTAACAGATATTCCAGCGAGGCCACCCAGAGCCCTCCATTACCGTCTGAAATAATAGAATAGATGTTATTGCTTGGCAAGTTGCTGTTATGACGATTGTAATATTCGATACGACCGGATTTACGGTGCAAAGCCATCATCCCTTCGGCGTGTGCTCCCACATATACTTTGTCTTGTGCCTCATCCACATACACTGTCTTGATATCTTTGAAAGGCACATGCTGGTTGTCCGGATCGGACAGGTAATTTTTATATAGTTGGGAGGCATTATCATAGTAATTCAAACCGCCATTGCTTGTGCCAATCCACAAATTATGCTTATTATCCTCCACAATACAACTGACCACATTATCGCTGAGTGAATTCAGAAACGGAACATGTTTGATTCGCTGGAAACGGTTACACAAAGGATGGTAATAGTTCAGTCCACCCCAATAAGTGCCCAGCCACATGCCACCTTGCGAATCTCTAAAGATGCTCCGAACCGAATTCTGCGACAAACTGCCTTCCTGAATCTCCGAACTTTTAAAGGATAGAAAGTTGTCCGTTCCCTCTTTATAGATATTCAGTCCGCCATAGGTACCTACCCATAGGCGATTTTCCGTATCTAACGCCAAAGAACGCACATAGTTTGAGTTTAATCCGGATTTGCCATCTTCATAATGATAATTTTTCAGTTCTTTTGTCTTCACGTTGTACAAATAAAGTCCATCTCCTTCCGTAGCCAGCCATATTCGATTAAACATCTGGCACAGGATGGAATGTACTTTAATCCCTGCCGGTATATCCACCAGTTTCTCCAAAATACCGTTCGACAAAGTATAGATATATACACCTCCCTCAGCACCTATATAGATACAATCGTCCTGACGTACCAGCACAATCGGTTGCAATCCATGTAAAGAAGAGGATAAGGTATCTGAAAGGAAACACTCTTTCTGTACGTCAAAAAGCAAGATTCCTTCGGAAGTCCCCAACATCAACCAGTCTTTCTTTATCGGGACGATACTGGTCACGGCTACGTTCAAACCGTTTTTCTTATAATAGTAATTGGAGAACATATCCTTATGATGATTATAAAGAGACAACCCCTCGCGGGTGCCTACCCAGATTCTGTCCGAATCATCTACCGTGATGCAACGGGATATGTCGCTGGCAATGCTATTGGGATTGGTATATTGATGGCGATATACAGTAAAGTTATAACCGTCATATTTATTCACACCATCGTACGTCGCAAACCATAAATTCCCCTCTTTATCCTGATTGATTGAGAAAATCGTGCTATGCGACAATCCTTCTTCCAAGCCTATGTGGGAAAAGTGAATATCTTCTGTTACATCGGCATGCAGCATGTAACATGTAGGAAATAATGCTCCTAAAAACACTAACAAATATTGCAATATTTTCATTGTCGTAATCGATTACAATGCAAATTAACAAAATATATTAGCGGAAATAAATAGCAACTTGTATTTTTTTGCCTATACCTTCTGGTATGATTTGCAAAGGTAGCAAAGAAAACCCGGGAACCGGATTAAAGATCCGTCCATCGCTGTCTGTGGGTGCAACATTTATACGTCCTGCTTCGCAAGCGATGTACAATGTTCCTTTGTCTTTCTTGATGCAAGCTTCTCGTTCACTTATCTTCACCACTTCTTCAGGCGACGAGATAATCGGTAGCATAAGGCAGGCTGATTCATGGCAACGTTCCACGGTGATGCTCACTCCTTGTTCCGAAAAGGTATAATTCATCTCTACAGGTACTTCTCCCTGCTTGGGAGCGTGTTGATTGACATCCACCAAATGGGTGTTCACATTGAACCGACAGCATCCGTTTTCCATAAGACAAGTAATGTCTGTATCCAAATCATCCAGATTGCTATACACAACGTCCTCCTGAGACCATTCGACTCGGGGAGTTCCTCCCATCAAATAGTTACGGGCATTGCTCTGCATATTGGGAGCCTCAATCAGTTGATACCGGTTCATCGTCGCAGCAAATACAGGTCCTGCCTGAGCATGCCACAACAACGAAAGGGCGCCTCCCATAGGATGAGTTCCTTTCACTTTATATTCAGCGTCATATCCGGTAAATGTGGCACGCCAATCCCCTTGGGATAAAAGCCACGTACGAATATCCTTAAAATGCTTCACGCCGTAAACCGAGTCACGGGGAAGCTTCTTCAAAGCATTCGTTTTGACAGGAGGTTGTTCCAAAAAAGAGGCCAATGCTTTGGCATGCCCAAACGTATGATGAATACAGGGAGGGACACCGGATACGAAATAGTGCATTCCCCCATGAAGAAGCCCATCGTGGGTAGCCCTACGCAGCAAACGGATATTGCGGCGAATGGCTTCCGGATAGTTCGGATGATGAGCGCTCATCAGATAGTAACCTCCCATGAAACCATCACTCGTACGTCCGCCCCAATAGGTCCATTTAAAGCTTCGTGTTCCCCAACTGTTGTCCCAAGCGCCATCGGGCAACATAAACTCAAGATGGGTTTCCATGGAACGTTCTACAAGTGAGAGCAGTGTCGTGTCGTTTGCCATCACTGCATAGTAGGCCATATTGGGTAGCGATTCTTCTACGTTGTAGAGCAAATCCACCGGACGACAGCCATTTTTGGTTTCGGTGGTGATATTAGGTCCCTCGCCATACAGGAAACAGTCATTCGCGGTAAAATATTTCTTTAATCCGGCAGCAATCTCTCCGGCTTCCTTTTTAAACTCAGGGCGGTTGCACATTTCACCGATAGCGTATAGCGCATAGGTTGCCGAAGCGGAGTAGTTTACATTCATATTTCTCATGCCTTCCCGCTTCCGGCTATAAATGAAAGGGTTGTTCATCATAAATTCACCGGCCTCCACCAATCGCCGTTTCCAATGATTACGGGTTGAATCATCCAATAGATGTCCGTGATAATGCAAAGCTTCGTAAAGGGCAATCGCCGCAAATACCGTCGTACCGTTCCAATCCGAGACGTGTACATCGTTCATCCATGAACCATCCGGACGATGCACATTTTCCATCCACGCCATCAGTCGCTTGGCTCCAAGCAGATACTTGGGGTTTCCGGTCTTTTCAGCCAAGTACATCAATGGAAGTACGGCATCTCCTATACGTCCGTGCATACGGGCACATGCAGGGCACAAGACACCTCCGTCAAGTGCGGGATCGGAATAGGTACACTGATGAGCCAGAAAAGCATCCATCCATTCGGTCAACAACTTATTCGCTTCATTGCGTAATGAATCATTCGAAGAGTTATCACTTACCTTCCGTACTTGTCCTGACAAAGATGATACGCAAAACAGTACCATCATAAACAACCAGTTTTTCATATTTCTCTATATGGTTAATTTTAATAGTCAAAATTAGTCCTTTATTGTCGGTATTTTATTCTTTTTTATTCAATATCATGTCAATGAGCGTTTAAGCCTCTCGTAATATTGTTGAATCGATGCCAATATTGTTGAAAACTTACTTATTAAAACAATATTGGCACACTTTTACACATAAGAAAGTCGCTGTTAAGCACAAACGGACTACTTTAGCTGCAGGAAACAAATATCCTTAATTCTTAACGTTTTATGAGACACCTATCTTTATTTATGTGTACCGCTTTCTGCGGATTGTATTCCGCACAGACAAAGGCGGCAGACACCCAAAACGAAAAGCCCAATATTCTTTGGCTCACCTTTGAGGACACCAGTGCATACGAATTCGGTTGCTACGGCAACAGAGGAGTACATACTCCCCATGCGGACAGCCTTGCTTCCCGCGGCATACAGTTTATGAACGCATGGTCCGTAGCTCCTCAGAGTTCGGCCGCCCGTTCTTCGCTGATTACCGGATGCTATTCAACTACCTACGGTATGGACATCCATCCCGTGCCTTATGATACACCTGCTGACATCTTCTTTCCACAGAAATTACGCGAAGCCGGGTATTACTGCACAAACAATAGCAAGACGCACTATAATTCTACCACCGACCATAAAATATGTTGGGACGAATGCAATAATAAAGCTTCATACAATAGTCCCAAACGAAGAAAGGACCAACCGTTCTTCGCCGTATTCAACACGGTAACCTCGCACATGGGGCGCATCCGTACCTTCCATACCGACGGACGCAGAGACTACACGCAGGAAGGCATATACCCGGCATTACTTTCATTGCCTGCTTATGTCCCCGACTTGCCGGAAGTACGTTCCGACTATGCCGGTCATCTGGAAGCGGTACAAGACGTAGATACCTGGCTGGGATTCTTCCTAAAAGACCTGAAGGAGAAAGGACTGGATGAAAATACGATTATATTTTTCTTCAGTGACCACGGTGGTTGTGTGCCTCGTGGTAAAGGATATCTGTACGAAAGCGGTCTGCGAGTGCCTCTGATCGCTTATTTCCCTCCCAAATGGCAACATTTGGCCAATCAGGCTTCAGGCAAAGAGTACGGCTTGGTCAACTTCACGGATCTGGGACCTACCGTACTTAGTCTTGCAGGAGTAAAACCACCCAAACAGATGCAGGGCAAAGCACTTTACGGCAAGTATGCAAACAAAGAAAAACGTGAAATGCAATTCGCATTAGCTGCCAACCAACTGCACCATTTCATGCCGGTACGCGCCGTTACCGATGGGCGTTTCAAATATATCCGCAGTTACATCCCTTACCGTCAGTTTGCCCTGCGCAATTATTATCAATGGGGAATGCCTTCCAACAAAGCATGGGATAAACTGGTATTGGGAGGACACAATACCAACCCCGACTGGAAACTGACTTTCGAAGCCCATCCGGCAGAAATGCTGTTTGACCTTGAAAAAGATCCGGGCGAGCTGCACGACTTATCCGGTATTCCGGAATATGCAGAGACTTTGTCCAAGATGCGCCAAGCACTATCCAACCATATTCGCGCCACCGTTGATTTGGGATTCTTCCTTCCCACCTCGCGCACCGGTCACATTCTTTACGATAAAGTGCGCGAAGAGAAATACCCTCTGAACGAACTTTATACGCTTGTTGAAACGGCAGGAACAGCAACCGCTGCCTCTTTGCCTGTGTTGGAAAAAGCAATGGCCAGTCCGCTACCTGAAATGAGATTCTGGGGAGTGGTAGGATGTGCCAAACTTGCCAGGGAAAAGCAAATATCTTCCTGCCCGCAAGTCTTGTCGGCACTCCTCCAAGACAGTAATCCTTACATCGCTTCCGAAGCCGCTTATGCCGCAGCCTATCTGGGTAAAAGTCAGGAAGGTGTTGCCCGCCTGATTACTCCCGCAAAGGAAGAGGATAGAAAAATAGGGTACTCTTCACTGGAATGCCTCTCTTTAGATCCTGACATGCGTGACTGTATCCGTCCTTTCCTGCCGGAGCTGAGGAAAGCCGCAGAGACCCTGCCACGCCTTGAAAATGAAGATGCCGGACTCATGGCACGGGGTATCCTCGTGAACTTGGGCGAAATGGATATCCAAGATCTGCATGGTCCCGAAGTTTATAAAAAAGGGTTGAAACTTAACTACGGTCGCAGAGCAATGGTGCCCTTGCCCAACTAAAAGACTATATGTCCGGTTATGATCAGAAAGTAATTGATATGGTCGCAGAGCAATGGTGTCCCTGCCCGACTCACAGGACGGAGCAGAGGACAGCTCTCAGCCGGAAAACCTCCATCGGTACGGAAAAAGCAGATAGAAGGGTGGATTTTGGTAGACCTGATGTCGATAACATGCTATAATGGCCGGAATGACCCCCCATTAAGGAATGTGTGAATGTACAGACCGATTCTCTGAAAGATTCCGGGTCCCGGACAGTCTCGCGAAACGGTTGCTGTAAATTCGCGGACGTTTAACATGCTTGTGACATCGTTTCTTTTATCTCTGCGGACATTTACATGCTTTTGAAATCGTTTCTTTTATCTCTGCGGACATTTACATGCTTTTGAAATCGTTTCTTTTATCTCTGCGGACATTTACATGCTTTTGAAACCGTTTCTTTTATCTCTGCAGGCATTTACATGCTTTTGAAATCGTTTCTTTTATCTCTGCGGACGTTTACATGCTTTTGAAATCGTTTCTTTTATCTCTGCGGGCATTTACACGCTTTTGAAACCGTTTCTTTTATCTCTGCGGGCATTTACACGCTTTTGACATCGTTTCTTTTATCTCTGCGGGCATTTAGATGCTTTTGAAATCGTTTCTTTTATCTCTGCGGGCATTTACATGCTTTTGACATCGTTTCTTTTATCTCTGCGGGCATTTACATGCTTTTGAAATCGTTTTTGAAAAGTCTGCGAGAGTAAAGAGATGCAAAATCTCCGAAATAAACGAATAAAACGGTAGAAATGGCATCAGGATAAACCATTCTCATTTGTTTTAGATTCATGGTGGTTATCCCGCCCAGTTCTCTCTGTCGAGATTTCGATAACTGATGGCTTCTGCCAAATGACCGGGAAGTATTTGTTCCGTTCCTTCCAAATCGGCAATTGTGCGAGCCACTTTTAAAATCCGGTCATAGGCGCGGGCAGATAAATTGAGTCGCTCCATGGCATTTTTTAATAATGCAAGTCCTTCATCATCCGGTTGGGCATACATCGCCAGTAACCTGCCGCTCATCTGTGCATTGCAATAAATGCCCGCACATTCGGCATACCGTCTCTCCTGTATCTGGCGGGCTTTTATCACTCGCTGCCGGATGACACTGCTCGGCTCTCCCGGTCTTTGATCGGATATCTTGTCAAAAGGTACGGGAATGATCTCTATTTGGATGTCTATACGGTCTAATAACGGACCGGATATCTTATTCAGGTACTTTTGCACTTGCCCAGGACTGCATACGCATGCTTTTGTCGGGTGATTGTAGTATCCACATGGGCATGGGTTCATAGATGCGATAAGCATCAGGTTGGCCGGATAACTAATGGTGCTTTTGATACGGGAAATGGTGATGTGCCGGTCTTCCAGCGGTTGACGCAATACCTCCAGTACGCCCCTGTTGAACTCGGGTAACTCGTCCAGAAATAGGACCCCGTTATGTGCCAGACTGATTTCTCCCGGTTGTGGGAAACTGCCTCCACCCACCATTGCTACTTGCGAGATCGTGTGATGAGGGTCACGGAATGGACGTTGGACAATCAATGAGGAGCCGCGTTGCAGCTTCCCGGCAACCGAGTGTATCTTGGTCGTTTCCAGGCTTTCTCCCAGTGAAAGAGGAGGAAGAATGGATGGAAGCCGTTTAGCCATCATTGATTTGCCGCTGCCCGGAGCGCCTATCATGATTAAATTGTGCCCTCCGGCCGCTGCAACTTCCAAGGCTCTTTTCACATTTTCTTGCCCTTTTACGTCTGCAAAGTCCAGCTCACTATGATTCTGTTGTTGATAAAAATCTTCCCGGGTATTGACAATGGTCGGCTCCAGTTCACGTTCGTTGTTGAAGAACTCGATAACTTCTTTGATATTGCTGACTCCGTAAACTTTCAATTGATTGACCACAGCGGCTTCCTGTGCATTCTGTTGCGGGATGATTAATCCTTCGAATCCCTCCTCACGCGCTTTGATGGCGATAGGAAGTGCTCCCTTGATGGGTTGGATGCTTCCGTCCAGACTTAGTTCTCCCATAAGTAAATAGCGGGAGAATTTCTCGGAAGAGATGGTCTCATTGGACCCGAGCAGTCCGATGGCAAGCGGTAAATCATAGGCCGAACCTTCTTTGCGGATGTCGGCCGGTGCCATATTGACCACCAAGTTGCTGGTCGGCATCTTGTAGCCATTGACTTGCAGTGCGGAAATAATACGCTGATGGCTTTCTTTGACCGCAGAATCCGGAAGGCCGACGAGATAGAACATACAGCCACGCGAGCTGTTTACTTCAATTGTGATGAGGGTTGCGTCAATCCCTTGAACTGCCGCTCCGAATACTTTTATTAACACGTTTGATTACTGGTTATTTTTTTCTTTTGTTGGCCTGCGCCTCTTTCTCTTCTGCTGCGGAAACGACTTCCTCGATTTTCTTTTTCAACTCTTCTCCACGGAGATTTTTAGCTAAGATCTTGCCCTCTGCAGATAGGAGAATGTTAGTCGGTAGCTGTTTGACGGAGTATTGCTTGGCAACTTCCGAGTGAAGCCCGCCGAAGTCACATACTTGTTCCCAATCCAGTGTGTCACGTTTGATGGCGTCTTTCCATTGTTCTTTGTCTACATCGAGTGAAATGCCAAGCATGCCTATATACTTATTCTTTTTGTATTTCTTATAGAGTTCTTTTAGCTCGCTGTTACTGCGATCATTGGAAGCACTGTCACTCCAGGAAGCCCAAAAATTGATGAGTAGATTTTTCTTTTTGAAATCTTCGGATGAACGGGTGATATGTACTCCTTTTATATTAGGCAGGCTGAAAAACGGTGCGTATTTGCCTATTTCCGTTTTTTCCGCCTGTGAGATGCTTTCGTTCAATTGTTCAATATAAAGTTTATCTTGTAATATACCTGTCATGGTTCCAATCAGCTTCTTGATCTTATTGAAATCGGGGGACTCCTTTTGGACAAAGTATTTGTCTAAAAGGTAGAGACTGACAAAGGAGGAAGGGTGCTGTTTTATAAATTCTTCCGCTTTCTGTTCCAATGCTTGTTCGGACGGGGTATCCGGGTCATTCAGCTCTTTCTGGAAGGCTGTAAATTCTTGATTGTATATGTTTCCGTCAATAGTCAGGACTTCGGGGGCGCTGATATCTCCTTTAATTTTGATCTTGTTTCCTTTGTCGAGGAATATAGGGTATTCAGTGTGATTCCTGATGAGAAGAAAAGCGGAAGTAATCGTATCTATCGGGGTTGAATAAGAGAACTTATCGTCTTTCACAAAAATAGTATCTATATGGTCGTGTCTCTCGTCCATTCCATATAGATAAAGTGTATCTGTACCCAATCCTTTGATTTCTCCGGTTATGCTCACTTCGTTTTGGGGAGTTTTGCTGCAACCGAATAAGCAAATGACTATAAGGATTAAAATGCTGTTCTTTTTCATTGCGTTGAATTCTTTTCTGCGAAAGTACGGTTTTTACGGATAAAAAAAAAGCATTGCCCGTTTATAATGGACAGGCAATGCTTAATATTTAAAATAGAGTGGTAATTCTATTATTTAGCGATGCTCATGAAATCTGCATTCGTGAAGTATTTTGCAAATTCCAGGTCGGTAGCTGCCTTCTTAGCCAATGAAGGATCTTTAGCAACTGCGCTCTTCAGGCTCTTGGTTACCATAGAAGAGTTGTTGGTTCTGGCGCCTAAAACTGCCATCAGGTAGTCAGTGTAAGCATCCGGTCTTTCTACATTAGCCAATGTGTTTTTAGCCTTGTTGTAGTCCTTTGCAAGGATTTGAGCCAAAGCTGCACTGTTGGTCTTAGCGTCGCCGAATGAGTTAACTGCTCTTTCATATTGACCTTGAGCGATGTAGAGGTTACCCATAGATTCGCCAAGTTCTTTGGTGCCGGCAGCTTTACCGAATGATGCTTCAGCAGCAGCTTTGTCACCCTTTATCAAAGAAACCAAACCTAAGTTCATGTTAACTTCAGGAGTAGCGTTAACGCTGGCAGCTTTTTTGAAGTAAGATTCTGCTTTGTCAACGTTACCGGCCTGGTAAGCCAATTTACCTAAGTTGTTGTAACCACGGTAATCGTTCGGGAATTGTTTGGTAGCTTGAGCATAGATCGCTTCTTGTTTAGCAGGATCGTTAGTCAGCGTAGCAGCATACAGCAATTCTTCTACATTCAGTTCGGAAGGCTTGGAAGAAGCCAGCTTAGCGATTTCTTCGTCAGACTTACCGATGATTTCGTAGTTCAAAGTCAAACGAGAACGACGCAACTGAGGAAGGATTTCGTCAGCCAGAGTTTTGTAAACTGAAGAGATGTTTTTGATTTCTTGTTCTCTTTGTGCAGGATCTTGATACATTGACAGTACGCGGAGAATCAACTCTTTGTCTTGGATGTTAGATTTTGAAACCAGTTCCTGGAAACCTTCCCAGTCCTGTGCAGTATATTTGGCATCGATCGGAGCGTCGATTTTGGCTTTCTTCAGGTCTTTGCTCAACAACTTGGTTGTGTTGTTTTCGCGGTTCTCGGCAAGCGTAGTGTTCAAGCTTACACCACCATCAGGAGAAGCGTATGCAGATACTTCGATGTTGCTGATCTTCTTGTTGGCAGCTTCGTTTACATTAGCTACCTCTTTGTTGAATTCTTTAGCAGTCTTCAACTCACTGGAACGAATGTTAGCTTGCTGGATCAAGAACATGATGTTAGCATCGTGTTTTTCTTTGATGATACGTTGGAAAGCGTCTTCGCCCAATGCAGGGTTTGCATTACCTAATGTATTGTTAACTAATTCAGAAGTAGAAATGACACCATCAGCTACTTTCACAGCAGGGATCGTAATCACTTTCTTACCGATAGTAGCTTTAAATTCGAGGTACAGTTCAGACTTAGCCATTTCAGGAACATAGTCGAAGGAAGTTTTCATGGTGTAGCTACCGCCCATCTTGTAAGAGATAGTCTGGTCGTTACCTTCCACTCTTTCACCTTGGAAAGTAGCTGGTTGGCCTTTAGCTTCGCCACCGTTCCATTTTAAAACCGGAGTTACTTCAACAACCGCTTTTTTGTTAAAATACTTTTCAGGGAATTTTCCATTGATGGTTGCAGGGACTTTGCCACCTACTGCCTCCAGCACTTGCGGAGTAACAGTGAAGTAGTCAGCTGATAATTCACCCATTTTTTTGCTGCAAGAAGAGAATAATGCAACAACCATTGCCATGAGTAAAGGCAAGTACAACTTCTTAGTCATTTTAGGTATAAATTAAATGTTTATAATTGAAATATCGTCTATTCGCCAACCTTCTTCCACTCAATGCAGAAAAAGTAACGCAAAGATATTAATTCTTAAAATAAATATATAGATAAAGGGGCGATTTTATTATAATTTAATGAAATAGTTTCTCTTTTTCTTTCCGGTACTTGATATTTCGTGGGTGATGCTCAATAATCTCACTGCGAAGCATGTTGCGATCGATGTGTGTATAGATTTCTGTTGTTGCAATAGATTCATGTCCGAGCATGCATTGAATGGCTCGTAGATTGGCTCCACCTTCCAATAGATGAGTGGCAAAGGAATGCCGGAAAGTGTGCGGACTGATGTTTTTGGTAATACCCGCTTTCTCCGCTAATTCTTTTATCATGTGAAAGATCATAATTCGGGAAAGACCTTTACCTCTTCGTTGACTGACGAAAACGAAATCTTCATACCCTTTTTTCACTTCAATTTGATTGCGGTCTGGTATGTAAAGTCTTATCTCTTTGATGGCCCGCGGAGAAATGGGGACGAGTCGCTGCTTGCTTCCCTTTCCTTCTACTTTGATAAAACCTTCATCAAAATAAAGATCGGACAGCTTGAGGGTGACAAGCTCCGATACGCGAAGCCCGCAACTGTATAATGTCTCTAAAATAGCTCTGTTTCGCTGTCCCTCGGCTTTGCTGAGGTCGACGGCAGAGATAATCCGGTCAATTTCCTCCACAGTCAGTACTTCGGGAAGCTTAAAGCCAATCTTTGGTCCTTCTAATAGCTCACTGGGGTCTGCTTCCAAGTAGTCTTCAATGATAAGAAAACGGAAGAATGATTTGATTCCTGATAAGATGCGGGCTTGTGAACGGGGATGAATACCGATGTCATGTAATCCGGCCGCAAAACGTTGAAGATCGGACAGGCATACGTCTAATACGTTAATCCCTTCCAATGTCAGAAAGCTCATCAGTTTGTCCAGATCCGTAAGGTAGGCATCCAGCGTATTAAGAGATAAAGACTTTTCCAGTTTGAGATATTGCTGATACTTTCTGATTATCAGCTCTTGTTGCTCCTTCTTATGCTTTTTTTCGTTGATTTCCATTTCTTTTTTCTACCTTTGCACATCCTTTCAGATACAAAGGTATAAAAAAAACAGGATTGCGCGATGAAGATACAAATTATTAATGGCCCGAATATTAATCTGTTGGGTAAGCGTGAACCTTCCATTTACGGAAGCGTTACATTTGAAGATTACTTGGCTGATCTTCGTAAAAGATACGTTGACGTGGAGATCGGCTATTTTCAATCGAACATTGAGGGGGAGATGATAGATTGCATACAGCAGGTGGGATTTGATGCGGATGGTATCATCTTGAATGCGGGTGCGTATACACATACTTCCATAGCTTTGCAGGATGCCATTCGTTCTGTGACATCTCCGGTGATTGAGGTACATATTTCCAATGTGCATAGTCGCGAGTCTTTCCGGCATGTGTCGATGATTGCTTGTGCTTGTAAGGGAGTGATTTGTGGCTTTGGACTAAATTCGTACCGCTTGGCTTTGGAAGCTTTATTGGATAGGTAATGAATTGGATAGGTAATAAATAAGGTAATAATATAAATAGGTAAAAAGATTATGTTGTTGAAACAGACTAAGATTGTGGCTTCCATCTCGGATAGACGTTGTGATGTGGATTTTATCAAACAGTTGTTTGAAGCTGGGATGAATGTTGTGCGTATGAATACAGCGCACGCTAGTCGTGAAGGTTTTGAAGCTTTGATTGCAAATGTACGTGCTGTGTCTAACCGTATTGCGATTTTGATGGATACAAAAGGTCCGGAGGTTCGCACAACGGCTAATGCGGAGCCGATTCTCTATAAAATAGGAGAGAAAGTAAAGATTGTAGGTAATCCGGATTTGGAAACAACTCGTGAATGTATTGCTGTTTCATATTCGAACTTTGTGTCTGACTTGAATATCGGTGGTACGATTTTGATTGATGATGGCGAACTGGAACTGGAAGTTATTGATAAGACTGCTGATTATCTGCTTTGTGAAGTGAAGAACGAAGCTGCTTTGGGCAGTCGCAAAAGCGTGAATGTGCCGGGGGTTCGGATCAATCTTCCTTCGTTAACGGAGAAAGACCGTAATAATATCCTCTATGCTATCGAGAAGGATATCGACTTTATTGCTCATTCTTTTGTGCGTAATCGCCGGGATGTACTTGATATCCGTGAAATTCTGGATGCTCACAACAGTGATATCAAGATTATTGCTAAGATAGAGAACCAGGAAGGGGTGGATAATATTGATGAAATTCTGGAAGTGGCAGATGGCGTAATGGTTGCCCGTGGTGACTTGGGGATCGAAGTGCCTCAGGAACGTATCCCGGGAATCCAGCGTGTATTGATCCGGAAATGTATCCTTGCCAAGAAACCGGTAATCGTTGCTACTCAGATGCTCCATACAATGATAAATAATCCTCGTCCGACTCGTGCGGAAGTGACTGATATTGCCAATGCAATCTATTATCGTACGGATGCTTTGATGTTGAGCGGTGAGACTGCTTATGGAAAATATCCGGTGGATGCGGTAAAAACGATGACTAAAATCGCAGCCCAGGCTGAAAAGGATAAACTGCAAGAGAATGACATTCGTATCCCATTGGATGAGAATAGTAATGATGTAACAGCGTTCCTTGCCAAACAGGCTGTGAAAGCTACCTCTAAATTGAAGATACGTGCTATCATAACTGACAGTTATAGTGGGCGTACTGCCCGTAATTTGGCTGCTTTCCGTGGAAAATATCCGGTGTTGGCTATCTGCTATAAGGAAAAGACAATGCGTCATTTGGCTCTTTCTTACGGAGTGGAGGCTATCTATATGCCGGAATTGGCAAACGGACAGGAATATTATTTTGCAGCATTGCGCCGATTGTTGAAAGAGGGTCGCCTGCAGCCAACTGACATGGTAGGGTATTTGAGTAGTGGTAAAGCGGGTACAAAGACTTCATTCCTCGAAATCAATGTAGTAGAGGATGCGTTAAAGCATGCGGAGGATACTGTACTACCGAACAACAACCGCTATCTGTAATTGTAGGAGATAAGTTTTATGCAGGAAACCGAATCGATAGACGAATATATTTTGCAGCATATTGATCCCGAGAGCGATTATTTGAAATCGCTCTATCGGGATACACATGTAAAGCTTCTTCGGCCTCGGATGGCTTCCGGACATTTGCAGGGACGAATGTTGAAAATGTTTGTAGAGATGATTCGGCCCCGTCAGATATTGGAGATCGGAACGTATAGCGGATATTCCGCTCTTTGTCTGGCGGAAGGATTGTCGGAGGGTGGAATGTTGCATACGTTCGAAATAAATGATGAGCAAGAAGACTTTACCCGTCCGTGGTTGGAGAAATCGTTGTATGCAGATAAGATTCGTTTCTATATTGGTGATGCCTTAGAGCTTGTTCCCAATTTAGGTGTTATCTTTGATATGGCTTTTATCGATGGTGATAAGCGTAAGTATATCGAATATTATGAAATGACGCTGGCACATCTTTCCGAAGGTGGGTATATCATTGCCGATAACACGCTTTGGGATGGTCATGTGTTGGAACAGCCTCGTAGCAGTGATGCCCAGACAATTGGAATAAAGGCTTTCAATGATCTTGTTGCCGAAGATAAACGAGTGGAGAAAGTGATATTACCCTTGCGTGATGGGTTAACAATTATAAGAAAAAAATAAAGGAGTAGATTTATGGAAACAACAAGACAGAATAAGATCTCTCGCCTGTTGCAAAAGGAACTAAGCGAGATATTCCTGCTTCAGACAAAAGCAATGCCGGGTGTGTTGGTATCCGTTAGCGCGGTGCGTATCAGCCCTGATATGAGTATTGCCCGTGTTTACCTCAGTGTTTTTCCGTCGGAGAAAGCGGAAGAAATAGTGAAGAATATCAATGGCAATATGAAATCCATCCGTTATGAATTGGGCACTCGTGTACGTCATCAACTACGTATTATCCCCGAACTGAAATTTTTCGTGGATGATTCATTGGATTATATCGAGAAGATTGATTCATTGCTGAAGTAAAATAACTCATAGCAGAGGTGAATTTTCCCTTCTATATAGCACGGCGTTATCTTTTTTCAAAAAAGAAGCATAATGCTATTAATATCATATCCGGCATTTCTGTGTGCGGAGTAGCTCTTGCTACACTTGCATTGGTTTGTACCCTTTCCGTTTTTAATGGGTTTCAGGATATGGTGGCCAGTTTCTTTACCGCATTTGATCCGCAACTGAAAATTACTGTCCGTGAGGGTAAAGTCTTTGACGGGCAGGACGAGCGGATTCGTGCTGTCTGTGCGCTTCCCGAAATCGATGTCTTTACGGAGACACTTGAAGAGAATGCGATGGTGCAGTATAAAGACCGCCAAGCTATGGTTGTGTTGAAGGGGGTAGAAGATAATTTTGAAGAATTGACAGCCATTGATAGTATTCTCTATGGTGCCGGTGAATTCCTTCTGCACGACTCAATTGTGAACTATGGAGTGATGGGAGTAGAGTTAGTATCGACTTTGGGTACAGGTTTGCAATTTGTCGATCCTCTCCAAGTTTATCTCCCCAAACGGGATATCAAAGTAAACATGGCAAATCCCGGTGCTTCCTTTAATCGTGATTATCTGTATTCTCCCGGTGTCGTATTTGTAGTAAACCAGCAGGAGTATGATGGGAAGTATATTCTGACTTCTCTTGATTTCCTCCGTCAGCTTCTGGATTATACAACAGAAGTCTCTGCAATGGAATTGAAATTGAAGCCTAATGTCAATATTTCATCTGTACAATCCAAAATAGAGAATATATTAGGCGATGATTTTGTAGTTCAAGACCGTTATCAGCAGCAGGCGGATGTTTTCCGTATCATGGAAATAGAGAAATTTATTTCCTATTTATTTCTGACCTTTATCTTAATGATTGCCTGTTTCAATGTGATCGGTTCTCTTTCTATGTTGATTTTGGATAAGAAAGAGGATGTTGTGACTTTACGTAATCTTGGAGCTGACGACAAACTTATTTCCCGTATCTTTTTATTTGAAGGTCGGCTTATTTCTCTCTTCGGTGCCGTTTCCGGAATTATTCTAGGTCTGATACTATGTTTTATCCAGCAGAGGTTTGGGATAATATCGCTTGGTGGAGATGGTGGGACTTTTGTAGTGGACGCCTATCCGGTTAGTGTTCATGTTTGGGATGTAGTGCTTGTCTTTGTAACAGTTTTGGCTGTTGGCTTCCTTTCCGTATGGTATCCGGTGCGCTATTTAAGTAAGCGGCTTTTGTAATCGGGTATTGTTGTATCTGTTATATAAACTTTTCTATGATTGATGGCGTTTTATTCGGCCTTTATTTTTCATTTCCTGATTTTATATTGAACTTACGTTATTTTAGCTTTGTCAGTAATGCGATATCCGATGACAATGTTTCGGATTCTCATATTTTCGAAATAATATTTCTCTCCTACCTCAAATATGCGTTTCCCAATCAAATCATACCGCTCTACCCGGTGGATAAGGGAAGCATTGTTTAAATATTCTGTATAGCTTTGTATTTGGTTAACTGATATGTTGGTATGTTGTGATTTTAAATAATCACTGATATTCTTTGCCGAAAAGAGGAACAAAGTATTGCGTAGCTTGTATCTACTGACAACATTACGAAATACAATCGTGGAATATACACTCTTCAAATATTCATTAACCGTTTCATCTTCGAGAGAGGTTTAGTAAATATAGGAGTCCGCCGTAACGGCTATATAGCTCATAGCTCGTTTCACTTTCTATTAGTCCGTGGAATTCAAGAAATTCAGAATAGGAGAGACTATATATTTTGAATTCGATATATCTGAGGCCGTCTAACAAGTTTAATCTGCCTCTATTGTTGGAAAAGAATAATTTCATAGAAAACATACTAAAATTAGAAATAATCAGTAAAACGAATATTTTCGTGGCATAAATATTTCTGTGTTTCCTTATTTTCAATACATTTGTGGCATGCATGAATTTATTTTATCATACCTTGTGTAATTGAAAAAATATCGCGATAACTTAATGGATAGAATCTTGATGAAATAAGTTTTTTAGGGAATGGCCAGGTAACTCCACATTATTTTTTAATATTTGTTGAAAGATAAGTCATTTGAAAGTGTTCATTAATCGATTGAAAATGTTAATGTAATATAATGTACCTATATAATACATGAAGTTTAGGTGTCAATATATAAAGTAGTAATCTAATATATCTTAAATGGAAGACCTGGAAAGAGAACTTTTGTTGATTTCCAAAGGGGATGAACTGGCTTTTAACAGTTTCATGAACCGATATTCGAAGAGGTTATACTATCACGCTTTTGGTATTCTTGGTAATAAAGAGATGGCAGAAGAAGTGGTCGGTGATGTTTTCTTTGAAGTGTGGAAACTACGTAGTACGCTTTTGGAAATTGCCAGCATGCTGAGTTGGTTGAATACAATTGTTTATCGTAAATCAATTTCTTATTTGCGCAAAGAGGCAAAGAGTAATCAGGAAATTTCTTTTGAGGAACTTCAAAATTTCTCTTTCCCTGATATGCAGACTCCGATGGATGATATGCTTTCGCGCGAGGAAATACAGGGATTGAATAAAGCGATCGATAGTTTGCCACCCAAATGCAAGCATGTATTCTTCCTGGCAAAACTCGAACAAATGCCTTATGCGGAAATTGCGGATATGTTGCAAATCTCACTTCCTACAGTGAACTACCATATAGGATATGCTATGAATGCCTTACGGAAGAAACTTGTGGACGGGTAATCCGAAAAAACAGCATTGGAAGAAAAAAAGTGGGAGTTTGACCTATAGATAAATCCGGCCCCTGCGTCTTTATATATAGAAAGAAGTTTTGGGTGAAAAGATTGTTAGCAGGAAAAATATTGAAAGGATTAAAAAAATTGAAGATGGATAAAGATATTAATGATTATAAGTATGGTGATTTGCCGGACGACATCAAATTGAAGTCGTTCATACAACATAGCACTCCAGCCGATATAGATATTTCCGGCATCAAGAAAAGAGTTTTTTTGAAAATGCACCAGCAGGAACGCAAATCCAGGCAGCGACGCATTATGATGCATATTGGTTCGGTGGCTGCTACGCTACTTCTTTTAATAGGTATTAAATATATAGTCGGGGAGAATACAACAGACGGTTTGCATCGTACGGAAGTTATGGAATTGATGGCTGATGCTTACGATGAAGAAGTAGAAGTGCCTGTTGGCGAAAAGATGACGTTGATTTTAGCTGATGGTACCAGAATTATCGCCAACTCACGTACCGTTGTCCGTTATCCCAAACGTTTTGATGGTGAGTTCCGTGAGGTGTACGTGAAAGGTGAAGCCTACTTCGATGTGGCACATGATGCGGAACATCCCTTTTTAGTCAATTCTGATAACTTTAAAGTGAAGGTACTTGGAACCAAATTTAATGTGAACAATTATGATGTTTCAGATTCACAAGTTGTGTTGGTTCAGGGTTCGGTAGAGCTAAAAACGTCCAACAATGACAGAGTTCGTATGAAACCGAATGAACTGGTGAATTTGCAAGAGGGTGGTTTTGCTGAAAAACGATTAGTGAATACTGACGAATATACTTGCTGGATGCAAGGGATGATAAATCTTGTCGGTGAAAGTGTAAAGTCTGTATCCCAACGGATCAGTCATTATTACGGGGTGACTATTTTGTTTGATGATAAGATATCGGCAAATAAATTGTATGGCAAACTGGTACTTGGCAATCAGGTAAAGGACGTCTTGAAAGTCATTGAAACCATGACACAAACCCGAATGAAAATTCATGGTGATACAATCTACTTGGTGAAGGAGTAATTACTTTTGTAACTGATTATTCCCGAATAAAATAATTACATAGAAACTTCTTATTAACCAATTTGTAATACCTTCATAGCAAGGTATAGGAGATTCACACCCTTTTTTCGAAAGGAAATCTCTATTCCATTAATACCATTGAAAAAGATGAAAAGACATACTCTATTACACACATTTATGCTTTTTATAGCAGCTCTAATACTCTGTGGATGGTTTTCGGCGCTTACACAACCTATTATGACAAAAGGAGTAAAGACTCCTACTCAAACAGTACGTTTTGAGCCGGATACTCTTTCGGTACTCAAAAATCCCCTAACAGGTTGGGTGATGTATTTGGGACGTGCATGGGATGAAAACTTTTGGCAAACTCACCATTATGATGCTATGCCCGTAAATGGTGGGGATTCCACTGTTCGCGTGAGCGATTACGCCGGTACATGTTATATTCGCATCAATTGGAATATGCTTGAGAGTAAAGAGGGAGATTATGTATGGAACGATCCGGACTCACGTATCTATAAATTGCTTGCTTCGGTGCGTGAACGTGGCATGCGACTGGCTTTCCGTATCAATGTAGACAGCCGCGACCAAGGACAGAACACACCTCTTTATGTAAAGGAAGCCGGTGCGAAAGGTTTTCAAGATCCTAATAATCCCCAAATATGGTCGCCTTATCCTGACGATGCTGTGTTTCAACAGAAATACGAAAAGTTCCTTCAAGCCTTTGCTGTTGCTTTTGACGATCCCGATAAAGTAGATTTTATTGATGCTTATGGGCTTGGTAAATGGGGAGAAGCACATGGCGTGAAGTATAATAACTACTCAAATAAAGTAGAAGTATTCGAGTGGATTACCGATACCTATGCAAAAGCTTTCAAACGTGTGCCATTGGTGATAAACTACCATCGTTTGGTGGGAGATACCATCAGCTGGGCAGAACCACACCCTGATAGTAAAAGATTGCTCGAAAGAGCCATTGCCAAAGGATACACCATTCGTCACGACGCTTTTGGCATGACTGGTTACTACGAACAGTGGGAAAAAGATTTTGCTCGTGCTTACCGCTTTCGCTTGCCCATCATTATGGAGGGAGGATGGATTACCGGAGCGCACCACCGTTACTGGATTGATCCTAGTGGCAAGTATCGCCAGGGGCATTCGGAAGATGTGCGGTGGGGCGAGTACGAAGAAAGCCGTAATGCCCATGTCAATATGATGGATCTTCGCATTGGTGATGAAGTAGCCTCGTGGTTTAATACCTCTTTCGATTTGGTGAAGCGTTTCGAACGTGAGGGAGGATACCGGCTCTATCCCACTGAGGTAAGTTTTGTTAATAAAGCCCGTTCAGGCGAGCGTGTGAGCGTGCAACACAATTGGCGCAATCTGGGTTGGGGATACTGTCCTACCAATATTCCTCAATGGAAAGGAAAATATAAAGTCTGCATCGCTTTGATGGATGACAATCATAACATTGTGAAAAAACAGCTTGCAGATGAGGCTGATCTCTCAACTTGGTTACAAGGGCGTGATGGTCATTATACCACAACTGTCAATTTGGATGGACTTCAAAAGGGAAACTACACTTGGCTTATTGGTTTGGTTGATACAACCAAAGCATGCCAGCCGGGCTTGAAAATGGCGGTCGACAAGAATCTTCTATTTGAGGGATGGTGCAAAGTCGGTAAACTTAAAATCAACAACTAACTGGTAGATTACTCATAAATCGTTATGCAATAAATATTAATTATTAATCTTATATTATGAATCGAAAAACAATCACAACTACGGTGGTAAGCTTAGCAAAAGCTTTCTGTTTGGCTGGACTACTGTCTGTGCCCGCTTATTCTAGCGCGTCGACTGTTTCGTTCGAAAAGGTAAATGGAATGTATATCCTTAAAGCCGAAGATTCGACAGTGAAACAAGTGTTCGACTACATTGAAAAACATAGCCAATATGTTTTTGTCTATGATCAACCTGTAAAAGATCGTCTCAACAACAAAGTGAACATCGAGTTGAAAGGAAAGTCGATCGATGCTATTTTGACGGAAGTATGTCGGCTAGCCGATTTGAAATATACCATTCAGAACCGTCAAGTAACCATCACTGCTAATCCTTCTAAAAAGGCTACTACTCAAGTGAAAAAGGCGAAGCGCATTTCTGGTCAGGTAGTCGATGCAACTGATCTTCCGATGATTGGTGCTACGGTTCGTGTGAAAGGTAGTGATGCAGCTACTATTACCGACCTTGACGGCAAGTTTCAGATAGATGTTCCTGAGGGTAGCGAACTGCTCATCAGCTATGTCGGTTATAATGACAAAACCGTGCGGATAGACAGCAAGAACATGTATGCTGTTGTTATGGAAGAAGCCTGTAAAGCACTTAATGAAGTTGTGGTTATCGGTTACGGTGCGGTGAAGAAGAAAGACCTTACCGGTGCCGTGGCAGCCGTGAAAGGAGAAGAACTGGTGAACAAGCGTACAGCCATGCTTTCCAATGCTTTGCAAGGTTCACTCTCGGGAGTGATGGTGACACGTGATAACTCGGCTCCCGGTTCAGGTGCCGCATCTATCCGTGTGCGTGGTATTACTACTATGGGTGAATCGAGTCCGTTGATAATTGTCGACGGTGTACAAAGCTCGCTCGATTATGTGAACTCTAACGATGTCGAGAGTATCTCAGTACTGAAAGATGCTGCCGCTGCCAGTATTTACGGTTCGAAAGCTGCTGCCGGTGTTATCTTGGTTACTACCAAGCGCGGTAACGATAGCGGTAAAATCAACTTGAAGTACAATGCTGAATTTGGTTGGGAAATCCCTACCAAACAACCCAGCATGGTAGGAGTCACCCGTTACTTGGAGATGAGTAACGAGTTGAAGTACAACGATAATCCTACCGGCGGTTTTTTTCAGGAATACACGGCCGACCAAACAAAGAATTGGGTAAAGTATAATGCTACCGATCCCAACAACTACCCTATTACCGACTGGACTGACTTGATTTTGAAGTCAAGCGCTCCCCGTATGACTCACACTCTCTCCGTATCGGGCGGTAACAAAGCGGTAAAGTCGGTAGCTACTCTTTCGTATGACGAGGTGGACGGACTTTACGATGGTCGTGGATTCCAACGTTATATGTTTCGTTCGAACAACGACTTTAATATCAACGACAAACTTAGTGCCCAAATAGACGTGAATATCCGTCATGCTAAGAGTAGTACTAAAAATTTTGATCCTTTCGATACCATGCGTAAGATGCCTGCTATCTATCCCGCTACTTGGGACGATGGTCGCCTGGCTTCAGGTAAGAGTGGCGCGAACCCCTACGGGTTGCTTGTAGCCGGTGGTAACTCAGTGGCTCACAGTACCCAGGTGGCTGGTAAAGGTTCGCTGACTTTCAAGCCCATCAAGGGATTAAGCATCTCAGGTATCGTATCTCCTTTTATCAATTATCAAAAGAAGAAAGCGTTTAAAAACTCATGCGGATATACTCTCGCTGATGACCCCAAAACTTTTGGCGGTTATTTCGACTCTGGCAGCACGTGGACTACCAATTCGCTTGAGGAAACCCGTAAGGATAATTATCATGTTACCAGCCAGCTTATTGCTAATTATATGGGAACCTTTGGCAAGCATAATCTCACAGTGATGGCAGGTTTTGAGAACTACTACATGAAGGACGAAGAACTGACTGCTGCTCGTGATAAATACGAGCTTACCGGTTATCCTTACCTCAATATTGGTTCGGAAGATTTCCAGACCAATAGCGGTAAAGGCAATGAGTATACTTCTAATTCAGTTTTCGGCCGTGTTATCTATTCATACGCCGATCGTTACCTGTTTCAGGCTAATGTACGCCACGATGGTAGTTCGCGTTTTGCCAAAGGCTATCGTTGGGGTACCTTTCCTTCATTCTCGGCAGGTTGGGTAATGAGCGAAGAAAAATTCATGAAGAACCTCAATTGGGACTGGCTTTCATTCTTGAAGTTGCGCGGTTCATGGGGTATGTTGGGTAACGAACGTATTGGTGACAATTATTTCCCCTACATTGCTTTGATGAGTTTTGGTAATTCACTATTCTATATGGCCGACGGAAGCGTTGTTTCTGATAAGACAGCCCGCCCTGCCGTGTTGGCTGTAGAAGATATTACTTGGGAAACTACTACCAGTACCGACATCGGTTTGGATGCCAACTTCTTCAATAACCGTCTACAGTTCCACTTTGATTATTATTGGAAGCAGACTAAGGATATGTTGCTGAATATCGAGATCCCTTACTTCATGGGATACAATAATCCCAGTACAAATGCGGGTAAGATGTCTACCCATGGTTATGATATTGAACTGGCGTGGAACGACCGGATAGGAGACTTCAAGTATGGAGTGAATGTGAATTTCTCTGACTTTCTCTCAAAAATTGACTATATGAATGATGGCGAGCAAATCAGCAATGGTAAGATTAAGCGTGCCGGTGTTCTTTTCAATGAATATTATGGGTATGTGTGCGATGGCATCTATCAGACTCAGGAAGAAGTGAACAATTCGGCCCGTACGAGTACTACCGTAACGATGGGTGACTTGAAATATCGTGATATCAGTGGTCCTGATGGTGTACCCGATGGTATCATCAGCCCCGAGTACGACCGTGTCCCCTTGGGTAACTCGCTTCCTCGCTTCCAGTATGGCGGTACATTCAATGCTTCCTACAAAGGGATTGACTTCAGCATTGCTTTCCAGGGTATCGGCAAACAGAATTCGTACCTTTCTACTGCCATGGTGCAACCTTTGCGTGATAACTTTGGTAACGTGCCGTCAATTCTCGAAGGTAACTATTGGAGTCCCTTCAATACCGCTGAAGAGAATCTGTCAGCCAAATATCCCCGCCTTTCGAACGTATCGAAGAGCAATAACTACGCCACATCTAGCTTTTGGATGTTCAACGGTTCATATTTCCGTTTGAAAAACCTCACATTGGGTTATACCCTGCCTGAGACTTGGACGCAAAAGGCTGGCATAAATCGTGTCCGTTTCTATGTGAGCGGTAGTGACCTTTTCTGTTTGAGTAATTTCCCCGATGGTTGGGATCCTGAAATGAACTACAAAGCTTATCCGATTACCACTTCTTTAGTAATGGGTCTGCAAGTTAACTTTTAAATAAATAGGAGTAGAATATGAAAACAAAGATATTATTATTAGCCGGAATGTGCCTGGGGCTTGTTGCTTGTGAGAGTATGGACCTGGTACCCAAATCACAAGGTAATACCGAATCATGGTACACAACCGAAACAGAATTGCGCCTGGCTTCCAATGACTTTTACATTTTGGGTTATTGGCAAGAACCTCTTAGTTCGTCCGAACAATGGTCGGATAACACTACCTATCGTCAGACGAACCGTAATCCGGGAAGTGGCGGAACCATACTTGATGGAACCATGAACGGTCAGCAGTACGAAGTATATGCTTTGTGGCAACAATCATTCAAACTCATTGCCCGCGCCAACACAATGCTTGAGAATATTCACAAGGCACAGGGCTCTGTGACTCAGGAAGTGTACGACCGCTATGCCGGTGAGGCCTACTTCTGCCGTGCCTGTAAATATGCCGAATTGATTTTCTTTTATGGTGATGTACCCTATCAAGAGGAGACTATTACCATTTCCGAAGCTTTGCAGCGTGGTCGTAAGCCTAAAGCAGAAGTGATTCCTTTGGTATACGCTGATTTCGATAAAGCGATAGCCGGTTTGCCCGAAAGCTATGGACAGGGTGAGAATATCCATGCCACCAAAGGCGCGGCATTGGCTATGAAAGCACGTTTTGCCCTCTATATGGGCGACTATGAAATAGCTGCTCAAGCTGCCAAAGCTTGTATGGATCTCAAACTTTATTCTTTGGAGCCCGACTATGCCAAGCTTTTCAAGCAGAGCACCAAACTGAATGATGAGAAAGTGTTTGTGATACCTCGCTCTATTGAAAACAGTGTGATACTCGACTCTTGGATTGTGAAGAACGGTCTTCCCCGTAATGCCGGAGGATATGGTTCATATAATCCTTCATGGGACCTCTTCGCTTCATACCTCTGTACTGACGGACTGCCTATCGATGAATCCCAGTTGTTCGACCCTCGCAACCCCTTCAAGAACCGCGACCCGCGTTGTGCGATGACTATTGTTGAGTTCAACACCGAGCACTGTGGCTTCGAGTACGACCCCAGTCCGGCAGCTAAAACTGTGATGAACTACACCACAGGTAAAATGCAAAGCAACCAGGACACCCGTATCGTAAATCAATATAGCTCATATACGGGATTGTTATGGAAGAAAGGTATTGATGCTTCCTGGACAGTAGACCAGAAGGTAGAGCAGGACTACATTATCATGCGTTACGCAGACGTACTGTTGATTTATGCCGAAGCCATGATAGAACTGAACCGGATTGACGACAGCGTGTTGAAAGCTATCAATATGGTACGTGCCCGCGCTTATGGCGTAAATGTAACGGCAACGGACAGCTATCCTGCCGTGACCACTACCGACCAGACAGAGTTGCGCCGTGCCCTGCGTATAGAACGCCGTATGGAGTTTGCCATGGAGAACCAACGTCTGCAAGACTTGATGCGTTGGAAATTGGCAGGAAAAGCATTGAACGGTTATAACTATATCATGCTAATCAATCCTACGGAACTGCTGAATAATGTAGTGAATAAGAATCTCTGGTTCTGGGGAATGACCCCTCAAATCGACGAAGATGGTTTGGCTGATTTTTCGGCTCTCTTCAATGCCGGTTATTGTTCGCAGGGTGCTAAACGCATCTTCCCCGAACGCGAATACTTGTGGCCACTGCCTACACATGACGTGGAATTGTGTCCCAACTTATTGCCCAACAATCCGGGTTATTAATCCTATAAACTATTACGAACATGAAAACAATGCATTTATATAGAAGCCTTGGGGTGGTGGCTGTGGGAATGATGAGCATGCTTGCTACCTCGTGCGAAGAAGATATAGATAATACCGCTTCACGCAACCGGTCGGAGATCGAGCTGGCTCCTTCGGGTGAATATATCAAGCTCGATGAGAGCAAACCCAACGAAACTGCTGTCACTCTGAAGTGGAGTGCCGCTCACGATTTTGGTGAAGATTATATCACGACTTACAAATACGAGATGCAGCTCATCGGTAGTGAGGCTACGAATATCAAGGAGTTTGATGACGATGGAGAATTCTTTCGCTCGTATACCAACGAGGAGATGCAGAAAATACTGGTCGACCATTTCGGACTCACTACCAGTACCATTGGCGAAGTACTGTTTACTGTAACAGCCAACTTTGAAGGTCCCCGTCTGATGGTGCCTGATATTGCTACGGCTACATTAAAGATAAAAACGTATGGTCCTAAACAGTACAAAGCCGATAATCTCTATGTCGGAGGTTCCGCAGTGGGTGAAGACAATATAAAATTGACGTTGAAAGACGAGGTAAACAAGATTTATAGTTATGAAGGTGCTTTGGTAGCCGGTAAGATAAACTTCCCTGTTGATTATGCCGATGAGTTGAATGCCATTGGGCCGGAAACTGCCGATGCTCCTATAACCACTGGTGAAATGACAGGTGTTATATCCGATTGTGCCGAAGCTCATTCGTGGGTGATTCCGTCAGCGGCTACTTATCGCATCACTGTGAATATGAGCAAGCAGACTGTGAAGATAGTAGAAGCCGGTGCGGTAGTTGAGGCTGAGCAAATGTTCTTGGCGGGTACTGCTGTAGGTGAAGAGCAAATTGAGATAGCTCAAACTCTCGAAAATGATCGACTTTATGCTTGGCGCGGTGAATTGAAAGCCGGTAGACTTTATATACCGCTCACTTTCGAAGGCGAACAATCGATGGCTATTGTGCCGGAAGTTGCAGATAATCATGATATCGAAGATGGTCAGTTGGCAACGTTCAGGCAAGCACTCATTAACAAAGTAGACAGGCAGTATTGGACTATCCCGTCTGATGGCACTTATCGTATTGTATTGAATAAGGAGGAAAAGACCATTACCATCTATTCGGCGGCTACTGATTTGAAACCGCTTAGAGTATCGTTCAATAATACCGAATTGGGGAAAAATCCTTGGGAACAAGATGTCAATGTGTTGCACATGTATGGTGGTTTCAACGGTTTTGCTTACGATGCAGGTACTGACGAAGAAACCGGAAAGTCTCTTAAATACTGTCAAGTGAAGTATGACCTTATTCAGAGTCTTGCTAATCCGAAAGTGTTTGTTTATAAGGGTGATGTTTTGCCTCGCACAAAATATACTGATAATTATGGTAAGGCTAATGCCGGTTGGGTGAATTTCAGTACGCTGCGATATGCTAATAACGGATGGTTCGTTGGTTCTACAGCTGCTGCTGAACGGAATAAATATAACGGTTATAAAGAAGTCGAGACTGGTAAGATAGAGGGGGCTGTAGTTGGTCAGAGTCATAACCGCTACGCTTACTTCCTCATCCCTGAAGGCTGTAACTATGTGGTAGTGAATATAGAGAATAACACTGTACTCTTTGATATTAAATAAATCCAAAATTGAATAGGATAAGGGGGGAAGTTTTAATCACTTCACTTCTTATTCTATCTTTAAACAATAACAATTAAGACATATATTCTATGAACAAAATAATAAAAAATGGCATCAAAGCCTTGTCGATGTGTCTGCTGGCTACTACGGCTTTCATAGGTACTGCTTGTTCAGATGATGACCTTACAACCGACTATAGTTGGAACATTGAAGGCAATACTACCGTCAGTATTAAGCCCGAACGCTACAAACTACTGCGTAACCCCATGAGTGGGTGGGTTATCTACTCAGGTATCGGAAGTGGTATGATGATGGATTTTTGGAATCTCTACGACAATTTTGAGTCGTCCGATGGTATTGTGAAGGTATCCGACTATGGCAATACTCTCTATGTACGTGGTCTTTGGAGTCATTTCAATCCTGAGAGAGGTAAATATGTATGGGATGAAACTTTGCAGACTGAACCGGCGAAGCGCTTCCGCATGTTGGTGGAAGGAGCTAAAGAACGAAACTTGAAACTCGCCTTCACCTTTGTGTGTGACAGTCGTGACAAGCATGAAAATGCCTGTCCCGAGTATGTGAGAGAAGCCGGTGCCGAAGGATTCACCACTACTACCGGTAGTGTGGACGTATGGACGCCTTATCCTGACGACCCCATCTTTCAGAAAGAGTATGAAGCGTTCCTCACCGCTTTTGCTGCCAAATACAATGACCCCGATGTCACTCAATTTGTAAGCGGCTTTGGATTGGGCAAATGGGGGGAAACTCACACACTGAAATACTCGACAGGTGATGAGAGCCCCAGACAAGCTGTATTCGAATGGATTACCGACGTAATGTCTCGCCTTTTCACCAAAGTGCCTATCATGATAAACTATCACCGATGCCTGCTTTCTACCAAAGAATCTGGTGATGTTGATACCGGTATATCTGCCGATTTGGTGAAACGTGCTGTAGCCAAAGGCTTCTGCCTGCGTCACGATGCTTTTGGTATGAAGCAATATTATAAGGATTGGGAGCGTGGTATCGCTGCAGCTTATCGTGGCATTGTACCTATCACTATGGAAGGTGGTTGGGTGGAATCATCTCACGGTGGTTCTATTGCCGGTGACGGTTATAAGAATTTTGCCGAAGTGCGCCAGGGAGAATATGATGAAGCTAAGGGTGGTTATGTCAATATGATGGACCTTCGCTTTGATACCAACGTGAACACCGGTGAAACGCACTCTTGGTTTAACACCGCTTTCCATCTGGTAAAGGAATTTATATCCGAAGGAGGTTACCGTCTCTACCCCGATCGTCTGTCTATTCCTACTACAGCCCGTAGCGGTAGCAACGTATCGCTTACTCACCGCTGGTCGAACTTAGGCTGGGGGTACTGTCCTACCAATCTGCCGCAGTACGGTGACAAATACAAACTGGCTATCGCTTTGCTTGATAAGAGCACGGAAGAGCCTGCCCGCATCTATATAGAAGAGAAAGCGGATATTGCTACCTGGATGAGCGGAAAACCCAAAACTTACACTACCAACATCAAACTCACCGATGTATCCGCAGGTACTTACACTTGGGCGGTGGGATTGGTAGATACTACCAAAGAGAACGCTATCGGTATCTTACTCTCTGCCCGCGATGAGTACCAAACCGCCAAAGGTTGGGTGAAAGTGGGAGATATAACTATTCAATAATCATAAAAACGCTGTGCTGTGATGAAAAAAATCTTACTGACATGCATAGCCGTAGCCTGTAGCCTTGTGGCTGTAGCCGGAGAACTGCTCATTGAAGCAGAAAGCTTCAGCCAGCGAGGCGGCTGGGTGCTTGACCAGCAGTTCATGGATCAGATGGGTTCGCCCTATCTCATGGCACATGGCATGGGCATCCCTGTGGCGGATGCTAAGGCAGAAATCAACATTCCCCAAGCGGGCACTTACTACGTATATGCCCGTACTTACAACTGGACTTCACCTTGGACCTATGCCGAAGGTCCCGGAAAGTTCCGCCTGGCTTTAGGCGGCAAATTGCTGAAAACGACGTTAGGACATACTGGTAATTCCTGGCAATGGCAATTTGCCGGAAAGGCAGTATTGAAAGCAGGGACTACCACCCTTGCCCTGAAAGACCTCACCGGTTTCGACGGTCGTTGCGATGCCATTTACTTTACGACCGATGTGAATACGCAGCCCGCTACCTGGGATACGGCAGAGACAGCCGCACTTCGTGCCCGCTTGCGACAACAGCAGACGGTGCCCACTCATCAATACGACTTTGTGGTAGTAGGAGGGGGAATAGCTGGTATATGTGCCGCCGCATCGGCTTCCCGGTTAGGTTGCAAGGTAGCTTTAGTGAACGACCGTCCTGTGCTGGGCGGCAATAACTCGTCGGAAATACGTGTACACCTCGGCGGTATCATTGAAATGGGACCTAACGAAGGATTGGGCCGTATGATACGCGAGTTCGGTCATACACGTTCCGGCAATGCCCAACCAGGCGACTACTATGAAGACCAAAAAAAGGAAGATTTTATCGCTGCCGAAAAGAACATCACCCTCTATGCCTCTCAGCATGCTGTAGCCGTGAAGATGCAGGGTGGCCGCATAGCGTCAGTCACTATCCAGCACATCGAGACGGGTGAACAAACCGAACTGACCGCTCCTCTCTTCAGCGACTGCACAGGCGATGCTACCATAGGCTATTTGGCAGGTGCCGATTGGACGATGGGACGCGAAGGCCGTGATGAGTATGGCGAGAGCCTTGCTCCCGAACAGCCCGACTCATTGGTGATGGGCGCCTCTATACAATGGTATAGTAAGGATATGAAAAAGAAAACCTCATTCCCTCATTTTGAATATGGCGTGCGTTTTGACGCTGAAAACTGTGAGCCTGTAAACATGGGCGAGTGGAAATGGGAAACAGGTATGAACCGTAATCAGGTCAGTGAGGCTGAACGTGTACGCGACTATGGGCTTTTGGTGATATATTCCAACTGGAGTTATCTGAAGAATCACTATAAAGACCATAAGAAGTACGCCAACCGTTCCCTCGACTGGGTGGCGTATGTTTCAGGCAAACGCGAATCACGCCGTCTCTTGGGCGACTACGTACTGTCACAGGACGATATAGATAAGAATGTGGCGCATGAGGATGCTTCGTTCACCACTACTTGGAGCATCGACCTTCACTTCCCCGACAGCGTGAACAGTGTCCGCTTTCCCGGCAATGAATTCAAGTCGGCTACGGTGCATCGTTGGATTCATCCTTATGCCGTTCCTTATCGCTGTCTCTATTCTCGCAATGTGGACAACCTCTTTATGGCAGGCCGTAATATGAGCTGCACCCATGTAGCCTTGGGTACGGTACGTGTGATGCGTACTACCGGCATGATGGGTGAAGTAGTAGGTATGGCAGCCGGACTCTGCCACAAGCATAGGGTAGAGCCGCGCGACATCTATCATCATCACCTGCCCGAACTGAAGCAACTTATGCAAGCGGGCCTGGGCAAACGCGATGTGCCCGATAACCAACGCTTCAACGAACCCAACGAATTGTTGGAAGTTCCGGGAGCTTACGTCAAACCGTAGACAAACTATGAGCAAAAAAAATATTATCACGATATTTCTATCGGCAATATGGACCTTGCCGCTTTGGGGAGGACAACAGTATTACGCTTTTCTGAAAGGTGACACACTACGTATGGGCAATAACTATATGGAACGCGCCATGCTGTGGAATAACGGTGCACCTGTTACCATCAGCCTTACTGACAAGCAGCACGGAAAAACCATTCCGGCACAGGGCAAACAACCCGATTTCTCGATTGTGAAAGGTATCCCTACGGATGCTGCGCTCACCGTGAACGAGATACCAACGAATGGCATCCACGCCAGTTATCTGCAGGCTACCGTGGCTTGCACTATCGGTTCGCTGAATATAGAGCGTCGCTATCGCATTTATGCAGACTGTCCCGCCATTGCTTGCGACACCTATCTGAAAGGGCAAGTGGAACTTTATCAGAACAAGGAGAATAACCGCTCTAACGCTGACCGCAAAAATATAGAACACACGGCTGATATGGTTACGGGGGTGAAAACTCCCACGCTCGACAGGTTGCAACTATCCGGCAATCATTGGAGTGCCCGCACAATAGAGTTTTTCGACTACACCGATTGGAACGACAATCTGGTGACCGGGCGTACCTGGCTTCCTTACCGTCGCAATACGTATCGTGGTAATTTGCTTTTTGCTCATGACGTAGTTACACGGCAAGGCTTCTTTTTCTTGAAAGAGGCTCCTAGCAGCAGTACCCAATTACATTATCCGGGTTCTGACTTCGTGGCGGACTTTAGCGATTTTATGGTAGTGGGGCTGGGCATTGCGTCTCATGATGTAAAGCCGGATAGCTGGACTCGCGTTTATGGATGCGTCACCGGCATCTATACCGGCGGCGAACAAGAAGCGCTTACTGCCCTGCGCCTTTATCAGAAACAACTGCGCCACCACACCGCTGCACAGGATGAGATGATTATGCTCAATACCTGGGGCGACCGTAGTCAGGATTCCAAAATAGATGAGGCTTTCTGCCTGACAGAACTAGACCGTGCCGCACGCATGGGCATCACCCTCTTTCAACTGGACGATGGCTGGCAGAGCGGAAAAAGCCCTAACTCGAAAACTACTGGAGGTAGTTTTAAGGATATCTGGAAAAGTGGCGATTACTGGACGCCCAACCCCACAAAGTTCCCTCATGGACTGAAACCTATTGTAGAAAAAGGCAAGAAATTGGGTATTCGCATCGGATTATGGTTCAATCCCAGCACACAGAATGATTTTGCCGATTGGCAAAAAGATGCGCAAGCCATTATCGGACTTTATAAGAAGTACGGCATCTGCTGTTTCAAGATAGACGGTTTGCAGATACCTACCAAGACAGCCGAACAGAACCTGCGCCGACTGTTTGATACCGTGTTGGAACAAACCAACCATGAAGTGATTTTCAACCTTGATGCCACTGCCGGTCGTCGCGGCGGATACCACTATATGAACGAGTACGGCAACATCTTCTTGGAAAACCGCTATACCGATTGGGGTAACTATTACCCTTATCGCACCTTGCGCAACCTCTGGATGTTGTCCCGCTATGTACCGGCGGAGAAGATGCAGATAGAGTTCCTTAATAAATGGCGCAATGCCGACAAGTATGACGCTGCCGACCCTTTTGCCCCCGCCCGTTACAGTTTCGATTACCTCTTTGCCATTACCTTGGCGGCACAGCCGTTGGCTTGGATGGAAGCTTCGAACCTGCCCGAAGAGGCCTATGCTACGGCATCTCTACTCAAGAAATACCAACCTTTGCAACTCCGGTTTCATCAAGGCGTCATACTGCCCGTTGGTGAAGAACCTTCAGGACGCTCGTGGACCGGATTCCAATCGACCGTCTCCAGCACGCAAGGATATCTTGTTGTTTACCGCGAAGATAATGAGCAAACTGAAGGGACTATTGACACCTGGCTTCCCGAGGGTAAGAAAGTTACTTTTACCCCTGTAATGGGAAGTGGTAAGAAGTTTGCCGCTAAAATCGGCGCACAGGGTAAAGTCAGTTTCGAACTGAATGATAAGAACTCTTTCGCGCTTTATCAATATGAAGTGAAACCATGAAAAGACTATTAACAATAACGGAATTATGATAAAAAGTTTGCGTTTTGTTTTTCTTGCTTTGTTTGTTGCCTTGCAATTCGTTGCATACGGGCAACCGGCAGAAAGACTGACTCAAGTGCAGGTCACTCCCGACCACGCCAATTGGCTGTATAAACCGGGAGAAAAAGTGAAATTCAAAGTGGAGGTATTGAAATGTAATATCCCACAAGATAACCTGGAAGTGCGCTATGAGATTTCGGAAGACATGATGAAACCTCATCAGACAGGCAAACAGCCTTTGAAGAACGAAAAGCTTGAGATTAATGCAGGGACGATGAAAAAAGAAGGGTTCCTGCGTTGCCGTGCTTTTGTCACTTGCCAAGGGCGTGAGTATGAAGGTGTGGCTACCGTCGGCTTTTCTCCTGAGAATTTGCAACCGACCACTCCGTTGCCCGCCGACTTTCTGGAGTTTTGGAAAAGCACCAAGGAAGCCGCAGAAAAGTGGACACTGGAACCGATAATGACTTTACTGCCGGAAAGGTGTACGGATAAAGTGAACGTATATCATGTCTCTTTTGCGAACAATGACTATGCATCCCGTATGTACGGCATCCTTTGTATCCCGAAGGCTTCTGGGAAATATCCGGCGATTCTGAAAGTGCCGGGTGCAGGCATCCGTGCCTATAACGGAGAAGCCGAACGTGCCGGAAAGGGTTTCATCATATTGGAAATCGGAATTCACGGCATCCCGGTCAATATAGAGGGGGATGTCTATTATCGCCTTTATAACGGAGCTTTGAAGAATTACCACTCGTTCAATATGGACAATCGGGACAAGTATTATTACAAGCGGGTCTATACCGGCTGTGTGAGAGCCATTGATTTCATTTACACACTTCCCGAGTTCAATGGCAATCTGGCGACCTTTGGAGGAAGCCAGGGCGGTGCGCTTTCTATTGTAATTGCCGGACTGGATGCTCGTGTCAAAGGATTGGTTTCTTTCTATCCAGCCTTGTGTGATATGGCGGGCTATGCCCACGGTCGTGCGGGCGGTTGGCCGCATATGTTGAAGGATGAGAAGAACCGGACACCGGAAAAGATGAAAACTATTCAGTATTTTGATGTAGTCAACTTTGCCCGTCAGGTTAAAGTGCCGGGATTTTATACTTTTGGCTATAATGATATGGTTTGTCCGCCTACCACCACTTATTCCGCTTATAACGTGATTAATGCTCCGAAAGAACTGTTTGTAGCTGAGACGACCGCCCATTATGCCTATGCCGAACAGTGGAGTGCAGCTTGGAACTGGGTAATGAATTTCCTGAAAAATGAGTCGAAAAACGAATAATATACTAATACCATAAACTAATAGATAAATGAAAACAGGTAAGAAATTAAACCTATGTTTATTGTTGCTGATTGCTTTTGCTGGAAGCGTTGTGGCACAAGAGCTGATAACGAATGTGTATGGTCGTGACATCCATTCATTGAATGGTAAATGGAATGCCATCATCGACCTGTACGACCAGGGACAACGAATGAAAATCTATGAGAACCAGCAACCGAAAAGAAATATTGATTTCTACGAATACGCGTTTGAAGGCGGGTTGCGTCTTAACGTTCCGGGAGACTGGAACTCCCAATCGCCCGAACTGAAATATTACGAAGGCACTGTATGGTATGCCCGTCACTTTGATGCTAAACGCCTGGCAGACAAACGCCAGTTCCTTTATTTCGGCGCTGTCAGCTATCGTAGCAAAGTCTACTTGAACGGAAAAGAGATAGCAGAACACGAAGGCGGCTTCACCCCTTTCCAAGTGGAAGTGACAGACCTGTTGAAAGACGGTGACAACTTCCTGGCAGTAGAAGTGAACAACCGCCGTACCAAAGACGCTATTCCCGCTTTGGCATTCGACTGGTGGAACTATGGCGGCATCACAAGAGATGTGCTGCTGGTGAAAACTCCCCGGACATTTATAGAAGATTATTTCGTCCAACTGGATAAAAATGCTCCCGACCGCATCATCGCCCGCGTGCGTCTTTCTGATAAAAAAGCAGGTGAGAAAGTAACAGTTACCATTCCTGAACTCAAAATCAATGTGGAGCTCACTACTGATGCAGAAGGAAAGGCGGAAACCGTATTGAACGCGAAGAAGCTGCAACGCTGGTCGCCGGAAGAACCGAAACTCTATGGTGTGACTGTTTCTTCAAGAATCGACCGCGTGGAAGAGCAAATCGGCTTCCGTAACATCACCGTGAAAGGAACAGATATTTACTTGAACGGGAAACCGACATTTATGTGCTGCATCTCTTTCCATGAAGAAATTCCCCAACGCATGGGACGTGCTTTCTCAGAAGCCGATGCAGCCATGCTGTTGAATGAAGCGAAAGCGCTTGGCGTGAACATGATTCGCCTGGCGCATTATCCACAAAATGAACACACAGTACGCCTGGCGGAAAAGATGGGCTTCCTTCTCTGGCAGGAGATTCCCATTTGGCAGGGTATTGACTTTACAGACAATGACACCCGTCAGAAAGCGCAGAGAATGCTTTCTGAAATGATTAAGCGCGATCAGAACCGCTGTGCGGTAGGTTATTGGGGCGTTGCCAATGAAACACAGCCTTCCAAAGAACGGAACGAATTCCTTACTTCCCTGCTCGAAACGGGAAAGCAACTGGACACTACCCGCCTGTATGTTGCCGCTTTTGACCTCGTACGCTTTAACAGTGAGAAACAACGTTTTGTAATGGAAGACTCTTTTACTTCCCAACTGGACGTTGTAGCTGTCAATAAATATATGGGCTGGTATCATTCGTGGCCTGTAGAGCCGAAAGATGCTATCTGGGAAGTAGTGACGGACAAACCGTTGATTATCTCGGAATTTGGCGGCGAAGCATTGTACGGTCAGTCCGGTGATGAGAACGTGGTCAGCTCCTGGAGTGAAGAATACCAGGCGCGTCTGTATAGAGACAATATCCGTATGTTCGACAATATCCCGAACCTGCGCGGCGTATCTCCGTGGATTCTGTTCGACTTCCGTTCCCCGTTCCGCTTCCACCCCACCAATCAGGATGGCTGGAACCGCAAAGGACTCATATCCGACCAGGGTATGCGTAAGAAATCGTGGTATCTGATGAGAGATTATTACATGAAAAAGAGAAACAATAACTAATAATGAATATGAGAACCATAAAATGGAGAAATAACTTCCTGTTGGCAGGATTATTATTTATAGTGTCACTATTCTCTGTCGGAGGAGTATTGGTATCCTGTTCCGAATCGGAGAAAATAGTGACGCAGATTGAAGAGAAAATCGTTTATGTGAACGGCAAATGGATGGTGGTAGCTTCCAAAGAAGTTACTGTTACCACAGGCGAAACGGTTACATTGAATGTATCGGTAGGCGGTGACGAGAATCTGAAGCCTGAATATACCTGTATTTCCGAAAATCCAAACATAGCTACCGTAGCGGTAGATGCAGACGGTAAGCATGTCACAATCACAGGTGTATCTGCCGGAAACACGTCCATAACTATCGAATGCCCTACGGATACCAAACCGCTTGTTGCTACGATTCCCGTTACGGTGGAGCAAGGGGCAATCCGGATTCTTGCCATCGGCAACAGTTTCTCTCAAGATGCGGTAGAGCAATACCTGTATGAATTGGGTGCAGCCACTGGACATGATTTTATTATTGGCAATATGTATATCGGCGGATGCGATTTGGACAAGCATCTGGCTAATTTACAGTCGGATGCCGAGGCGTATGAATACCGCAAAGTGGTAGATGGCGAGAAAGTGCTGAAAAACAAATATAAGTTGTCTCAGGCATTGGTCGATGAAAGCTGGGATTATATCAGCTTGCAACAGGCGAGCGGAAAATCCGGTAAATATGATACGTACACAGCGCTTGCCGATTTGATTGCCAGTATACAGGCGCGTTGCCCGCAGGCTAAATTGATGTGGCATCAGACTTGGGCATACGCTTCTAGTTCCACTCATGAAAGTTTCCCGGATTATGACAGCAATCAGATGACTATGTACAATGCCATTGTGTCCGCTGCCCGACAGGCGGTGACGAATCATACGGCACTGAACCTGCTGATTCCTTCGGGCACTGCCATCCAGAATGGTCGTACCTCTTTCTTGGGTGACGCGTTCAATCGCGACGGCTATCATTTGGAAGTTACTTATGGGCGTTATACCGCTGCCTGCACCTGGTTTGAGATGATTACAGGACAAAACGTTGTAGGCAACCCGTGTGCTCCCGAAACGATTGACCCGCAGGTAGTGAAGATTGCACAAAATGCTGCCCATTACGCTGTGCAGAAACCCGATGAAGTGACTGATATGGTTAACTTCAAGGAGCCGGAAATAGCTGGCACCGATTTGAAAGCTCCCATCTATATTGATTTCGGTCCGACTGCACTCTCTGCCACTCCGTGGAATAATGTAACCTCGTATCTGGAAAGTTCAACCACCAGTTGGATAAAAGATGCGGAAAACAATTATACGAATATTGGCGTCAGAGTGCTTGGCGGATTTACTGCGAATTATGCCGGAGTCGGTGGCGAACCGGCCAGCCTGGTAACGGTGGATGGCGTGGAATTTCCGCTGACTGCATGGAAAGACGGTTTGTTAGTGGGAGGAGAGAAAAATATGGGTGAAGTAGGCCCGGGAAGAATAGAAATCTCTCAACTGGATGCATCCCGGAAATATAATTTCACTATCTTAGCCATCCGTTTCAATGGAAGCAAAGACGCCCGTATCTCTTCTTATCACTTGGTAGGTAAAACGGAGAGCGAGGTTAAAGAAATGAAAACTGGTATTAAGGATGTTGCTGCATTTAATGCCGCAAACTTCGAGGAGTACATTGCCAAGTTTGAGAGTGTAGAACCGGATTTGGAGGGTAAGGTCATTGTCGAGGTGAAAGGGATTGATACCGGTAGTGCTGCGGAAGGACATATCAATGCACTATGCATTAGTCTGGTGAAATAAAGTCTGGTTTTTATCATATTGATTACAATGAAGCGATATAAAAATGTAGTGATTTGTATGTGTATACTGTTCCTTCTTGCCGGAGGAGCATATGCGCAGCAGAAAATGGTCAGAATACTTGCCATTGGCAACAGCTTTTCCCAAGATGCTGTGGAGCAATATCTGCATGAACTTGCAGAAGCCGAAGGCATTTCAACCATAATCGGCAATATGTATATTGGTGGCTGTTCCCTGGAACGTCATGTGAAAAATGCTCGTGACAATGCTCCTGCCTATGCCTACCGGAAAATCGGTACGGATGGAAAGAAACGGGAAAAGGGCAAGATGTCTTTGGAAGCGGTGTTGGCAGATGAAGACTGGGATTACGTCAGCCTGCAACAGGCAAGTCCTTTTTCGGGAATGTATGAGACGTATGAAGCCTCTCTGCCGGAACTTATAGAATATGTGAAAGTACGCTTACCCAAGAAAACAAAGCTGATGCTGCACCAAACTTGGGCGTATGCGTCTACTTCCAAGCATAGTGGTTTTAAAAACTATAACAGCAATCAACTGACCATGTATCAGGCCATTGCCGATGCTGTGAAGAAAGCTGCTAAGGTGAACAAGATAAAGATTGTTATCCCTTCGGGCACTGCCATCCAGAACGCCCGTACCTCTTTCATCGGCGACCATCTGAACCGGGACGGCTATCATCTGGATGTGAAGGTAGGTCGATATACCGCTGCCTGCACTTGGTTCGAACGCATCTTCAAACATAATGTAGTCGGGAATCCTTATGCTCCGGAAGGGCTGGATGAGGCACGGAAAGCTATTGCTCAGCAAGCTGCCCATGCGGCAGTAAAGCATCCGTATAAGGTAACCGACCTGTCTATTGCTAACTAACCGACGAAAATACGAATGAGAAAAAGAGTATTAGTTTATGTCTTGTGTCTGCTAGGTGCCGTATCTGCCCTTTTAGCAAAAGATAAAAAAGATGTTGCACTATATAAAGATCCGAAGGCTCCAATTGAGAAACGCGTAAATGATCTCCTATCCCGCATGACTTTGGAAGAGAAAGTGATGCAGCTCAATCAATATACCCTGGGACGGAACAATAATGTGAATAATGTAGGCGAAGAGGTAAAGAAAGTGCCGGCGGAAATCGGTTCCCTGATTTATTTCGAGACAAATCCCGAACTGCGCAATAATATGCAGAAGAAAGCAATGGAAGAATCCCGCCTGGGTATTCCTATTATTTTCGGTTATGACGCGATTCATGGATTCCGTACCGTGTATCCTATTTCGTTGGCGCAGGCTTGTTCCTGGAACCCGGATTTGGTGGAGCAGGCGTGTGCCGTATCTGCGCAGGAAGCACGTATGTCGGGAGTGGATTGGACGTTCTCGCCGATGATTGACGTGGCACGTGACCCTCGTTGGGGACGTGTGGCGGAAGGTTATGGTGAAGACCCTTATGCAAACGGAGTGTTCGGAGCGGCTTCTGTCAGAGGGTATCAAGGTGCTAATATGTCGGCAGAAAACCGTGTGGCAGCTTGTCTGAAACATTATGTAGGCTACGGGGCATCCGAAGCCGGACGTGATTATGTATATACTGAAATCTCCGGACAAACTCTTTGGGACACTTATCTGCTCCCTTATGAAATGGGCGTGAAAGCCGGTGCGGCAACTCTGATGAGTTCTTTTAATGATATCAGCGGTGTACCGGGCTCGGCGAACCCTTATACGATGACCGAGATATTAAAGAACCGTTGGCGGCATGACGGTTTTATCGTTTCCGACTGGGGAGCTATCGAACAGCTAAAAAATCAGGGATTGGCAGCGACCAAAAAGGAAGCAGCCCGGCATGCGTTTACCGCCGGTCTTGAAATGGATATGATGTCTCATGCTTATGACCGTCATTTGAAGGAGTTGGTAGAAGAAGGCAAGGTATCAATGGCTCAAGTGGATGAGGCTGTCCGCCGTGTCTTGCTTCTGAAATTCCGTCTCGGTTTGTTCGAACGCCCTTATACTCCGGTTACAACTGAGAAAGAACGTTTCTTACGTCCGCAAAGCATGGATATTGCCGCCCGTCTTGCGGCCGAATCCATGGTATTGCTGAAAAACGAAAACAACGTTTTACCGCTGACAGATAAAAAGAAGATTGCAGTAATAGGCCCTATGGCAAAAAATGGCTGGGACTTGTTAGGCTCCTGGCGTGGTCACGGAAAGGATACCGATGTGGCAATGCTTTATGACGGTCTGGCTGCTGAATTTGCAGGAAAAGCCGAACTGCGTTACGCATTAGGTTGCAATACACAAGGAGATAACCGCGAAGGATTTGCAGAAGCATTGGAAGCTGCACGTTGGTCTGACGTTGTTGTTCTTTGCTTGGGCGAGATGATGACTTGGAGCGGTGAGAATGCTTCCCGTTCTTCCATCGCACTACCGCAGATGCAGGAAGAACTGGCAAAAGAACTGAAGAAAGCCGGCAAGCCTGTCGTACTGGTATTGGTAAACGGTCGTCCGTTGGAATTGAACCGTCTGGAACCGGTTTCTGATGCCATACTGGAAATCTGGCAACCGGGTGTGAATGGTGCGCTGCCGATGGCGGGGATATTGTCAGGACGTATTAATCCTTCCGGTAAACTTGCCATGACTTTCCCTTATTCAACGGGGCAGATTCCTATCTATTACAACCATCGTAAGAGCGGACGCGGGCATCAAGGATTCTATAAGGACATTACAAGTGAACCGTTATATCCTTTCGGTCACGGGCTGAGCTACACTGAATTCAAGTATGGCACTGTTACCCCTTCTGCCACTAAAGTGAAGCGTGGTGAGAAGCTTTCGGCGGAAGTGACTGTCACCAACATCGGTGTCCGTGACGGAGCAGAGACTGTCCATTGGTTTATCTCCGACCCGTATTGCTCAATCACGCGTCCTGTAAAAGAACTGAAACACTTTGAAAAGCAGCTTATCAAAGCTGGAGAAACGAAAACTTTCCGTTTCGACATGGACCTGGAACGTGATTTCGGATTTGTCAATGAGGACGGTAAACGATTCCTCGAAACTGGAGAATACAATATTCACGTACTGGGACAGGCCGTTAAAATAGAATTGATAGATTAAAACACATGACCACCATGAAAAAGAAAACAGGCATTATCGGTCTATGTATGCTCGTATGCAGCATTCTGACTAGTGCACAGACAATTACTTCTCAAGTAGAGCAACGCGCAAAGGAGATTGTATCAAAAATGACTTTGCAAGAGAAAATAGATTATATCTCCGGATATACGAGTTTTTCCTTACGTGCGATTCCCCGTTTGGGAATCCCTGAAATCAAGTTGGCCGACGGGCCGCAGGGAGTCCGCAATCATGCTCCGAAGAGTACCCTTTATCCGTCGGGCATCCTGTCTGCTTCTACCTGGAACCGGGAATTGCTTTATAAGTTAGGTCAAGGCTTGGGACAGGACGCCAAGGCACGGGGAGTTAGTATCCTGTTGGGGCCGGGCGTGAATATCTATCGTGCTCCGTTGTGCGGCCGTAACTTTGAATACTTCGGTGAAGACCCTTACTTGACGGGTGAAACGGCCAAGCAATATATCCTCGGTGTGCAATCGGAAGGAGTCATTGCGACCATCAAGCACTTTGCCGGCAACAACCAGGAATGGAGCCGCCATCATGCGAGTTCGGACATAGACGAGCGTACTTTGCATGAAATTTATTTTCCGGCTTTCCGCAAGGCTGTACAGGAAGCGAACGTGAGTGCTGTGATGAACAGCTACAATCTCTTGAACGGTGTCCATGCGACCGAACACAAATGGCTGAATATTGATGTCTTGCGCAATCTTTGGGGCTTCAAAGGTATTCTGATGTCGGACTGGACTTCGGTATATTCCGCTATCGGAGCAGCTAACGCCGGCCTTGACCTCGAAATGCCCAAAGGGCATTTCATGAATGCCGACAATCTTATCCCCGCCATCAAAACCGGTACAGTGACCGAAGAAACCATCAACTTGAAAGTACAACATATCTTGCAGACATTGATTGCTTATGGGATGTTGGATAAGGAACAGAAGGATGCTGATATTCCATCGGATAATCCCTTCTCTCGCCAGACAGCTTTAGAGCTGGCACGCGAAGGTGTGGTATTGTTGAAGAATGAAGCAAACCTGCTTCCGCTGAAAGGAAAAACAGCCGTTATGGGTCCTAATGCCGATTTGATTCCTACCGGTGGCGGCAGTGGTTTTGTCACTCCTTTTTCTACTGTCTCAGTGGCTCAAGGCTTGAAGGAACTTAAGAAAAAGAATCTGGTATTATTGACGGACGATGTGATTTATGAAGATATTGTTAATGAGTTTTATACTGACGCTAATCGTCAGGTGAAAGGCTTCAAGGCTGAATACTTTAAGAACAAGACGCTTTCGGGACAGCCGGAAGTTGTACGTACGGAATCATCAGTTGATTATGATTGGGGCTATGGCGCACCGTTGGACAGTTTTCCGACAGATGGCTTTTCAGTCCGTTGGACAGCCTGTTATGTACCACAGGCAGATGGTCAGTTGAAACTCCACATAGGTGGTGATGACGGTTACCGTCTGTTTGTGAACGATAAGCATATTACGGGCGACTGGGGTAATCATTCTTATTCCAGCCGTGAGGTTGAACTGCCGGTTAAGGGTGGTAAGGAATACCGTTTCCGGATTGAATTCTTTGATAATATTTCTTCGGCCATCATCCGTTTCAATGCTTATAGCCTTAATGAGACTAAACTTCGTCAAGGACTGGCAAAAGTGGACAATGTGGTGTTCTGCACAGGCTTCAACAGTAACACGGAAGGCGAAGGCTTTGACCGTTCGTTTGCATTACTTCGCTATCAGGAATTGTTTATCAGGAAGATTGCATCCATGCATCCCAATGTCGTGGTTGTGCTGAACGCCGGTGGCGGTGTGGATTTCACCAACTGGTATGATGCCGCAAAAGCCATTCTTATGGCATGGTATCCGGGACAGGAAGGCGGCCGGGCGATAGCTGAAATCCTGACCGGCAAGATTTCCCCAAGCGGAAAGCTGCCGATTTCTATCGAGAAGACATGGGAGGATAATCCAGTGCACGGCAGTTATTATGAGAACTTGAAAGCTGAGATTAAGCGTGTAGATTATTCCGAGGGTGTCTTTGTCGGTTATCGTGGATATGACCGTTCGGGAAAAGAACCTTTCTATCCGTTTGGCTATGGTTTGTCCTATACCACTTTTATTTATAGCAATATGGCTGCGGAGAAAACGGGTGAGCACGAGGCTACCGTTAGCTTTGATATAGAGAATACAGGCAAGATGGACGCTTTGGAAGTGGCACAGGTGTATGTGCATGATGTACAATCCTCCGTCCCCCGTCCCTTAAAAGAACTGAAAGGATATGAAAAGGTCTTCTTGAAGAAAGGGGAGAAGAAGCGGGTTTCTGTAGTGCTGAATGAGGATGCATTCGCTTATTACGATATGAATCTGCACCGCTTTGTAGTGGAAAAAGGGGAGTTTGAGATTCTTGTCGGTCCAGCTTCTAATCGTTTGCCTCTGAAAGTTATGGTCAGATGGTAGTATGCGATTTCTGCATAAATGGCATAATAATGAGTTGTAGATGACTTGACTTAAATGTTAATCCAGCACGCCAAAGGATATTTGGTTTCCTATGGAAGCCCGGCGGTGTGCTGTATTTATTTTTCGTAAATCGTATGGTTTACTCCATAAAGAACTGGTGTATAGGACAATGGCGTATGCTCTCGTAGCTATTTCCACTGAATGTATCCCTAAAATTTCTTCAATAAGTTGGTAAAGAGGAAACTTTTGCCTACACGGCGTTATCCTGTTAACATCTTGGCTACAGATTTTTGCATAAAGGTTTTATCCGGTCAATATAGCCTTTCCTTTTTTTGAGGATTCGAGGAAGGTTCATGAGGCTGAAAGTTTTAATTATACCTTAAGTTTTCGGAGATTTAATGGAATGTTTTAATCATACTTCAAACTTACTTTTACTATTTAGTAGTAGAATTGACCGGGATAAGTATTACACTCAGTGAAATGGTGTAGGAGACTTGAGTAAGTTCAGTATATCGTAATTTGTGGGGTGACGACCAGTATGCTTGGGATGACCGAAGATGACCTTTAAGAGAACTTGAGATGTATTTATAATGAAGAGAGTGTGTTATAATGCCTAAATATAAAGATTTACCCCTGCCACAGATAGCTATAGCAGGGGTAATGTCTTCAAAAAGGGAATTTTGATACACCCTTCTTATGTTATTGGCGAGCAGTGAATTATTTCACTTCCCAAGTCTCATTAGTCATCAACAGCTCCTGGAAATTGTGATATTTCTTCTTGCCTTTGATTTCTTCGATTTGTTCTGCAACTGCATCGTTATACGTCGGAGCATCCACATCACGGATTACACCCAGTGCAATCGGGAAGTCAGGACCTTCCATTAACGCCAGTTTTAGTTGCAGTGTATTGTCCTGGCAGTGTGCATCGTGGATAAGGATATCTTTTTCTGTGATACCATTCTCACCAAGTTTCACTACTTTCAGTCCGAAACCTTCCTGCATCAATCCGAATTCTTTGTTTTCACCGAACAACATCGGTTTACCATGTTCCAGATAGATGGCATTCTTGGCGCGTCCTTCTTTGGTGGCAACGCTGGCGTGAGTTCCGTCGTTGAAGATAACGCAGTTTTGCAGAACTTCTACCACAGAAGCGCCTTTGTGATTAGCTGCAGCTTTTAACACTTCTACAGAAGCAGCACCATCCACAGCAATGCAGCGTGCGAAGAAGCGTCCGCGAGCACCGAATGCCAATTCTGCCGGATGGAATGGGTCTTCTACTGTTCCGTAAGGAGATGATTTGCTGACGAATCCACGTTCTGAAGTCGGTGAATATTGTCCCTTTGTCAAACCATAGATACGGTTGTTCAACAGAATCATGTTCAGGTCAATGTTACGGCGGACGGCGTGGATGAAATGGTTACCGCCAATTGCTAGACCGTCACCGTCACCGGAAATTTGCCAGATCGTCAAATTGGGGTTGACCACTTTTGCACCTGTTGCAATAGCAGCAGCACGTCCGTGAATCGTGTGGAAGCCATATGTATTTACATAGTAGGGCAGGCGGGAAGAACAACCGATACCGGAAATGACGGCAATATTGTGTGGAGCTACTCCCAGTTCAGCCATAGCTTTGTGCAGTGAGTTCAGGAAGGCGTGGTCACCGCATCCCGGACACCAGCGAGGTTGGCCTGATTTATAATCTTGTACGGTATATACTTTATTGCTCATCTTTTATTCCTCCAATAATTTAGTGAATGCATCTATCAATTCTCTCGTAACGAAAGGCTGTCCTTTCACTTGGTTGAACTGGCTGATGTTTAATCCGGGTATCTTAATCCGCAAATAACCTGCGAATTGTCCCAAATTCTGTTCAGCTACTACGATCTTCTTGTATTTACGCAATACATCGGCTGTATTCTTTGGCAGCGGGTTGATATACTGGAAGTGGGCGAAAGCCACTTTCTTTCCATGATCGCGCATAAAGTCCATAGCCAGACGGAGATGACCGTAAGTACCGCCCCAGCCGACAATCAGTAAATCTGCATCTTCATCACCCAGTACCTCGAGTTCGGGGATATAGTCTGCAATCTTATCCACTTTAGCTTGGCGGAGATGAACCATCTTATTGTGGTTTTCAGGTTCGGTAGAGATCGCACCTGTTTCATTGCTCTTTTCAAGACCACCGATGCGGTGCATGAATCCTTCAGTTCCCGGAATCGCCCAATAACGTGCACCGGTTTCTTCATTGCGTTGGTATGGAGTCCAGTTACCAGCCATGTCCGGAGTCACGTATGGAGGATTGATGGCAGGATATTCGTTTAAGTCAGGAAGTTTCCAGGCAGCCGAGCCGTTAGCTACGAAAGCATCAGTCAGCAATATAACCGGGGTCATGTGTTCCAAAGCAATCTTGCATGCCATATATGCAGCATCGAAACAGTTGGTCGGTGAAGTTGCGGCAATCACCGGCATCGGACTTTCACCATTACGTCCGTAAAGAGCCTGTAACAGGTCTGTCTGTTCTGATTTAGTAGGCAAACCTGTTGACGGACCGCCACGTTGCACATCCACAATTACCAATGGAAGCTCACCAATTACAGCAAGGTTCATAGCCTCACTCTTCAAACAAATACCGGGACCGGAAGTGGTTGTAACAGCCAAAGCACCGGCAAAAGCGGCACCAACAGCAGAAGCGCAACCTGCGATTTCATCTTCGCACTGTACGGTTTTTACTCCCAATGATTTATGTTTGGCTAATTCGTGCAGAATATCAGTGGCCGGAGTGATAGGATAAGAACCCAAGTAGAGTTCCAGACCTGCTTTTTCAGCTGCGGCAATCAGTCCGTAAGCGGTTGCTTTATTTCCGTTGATATCTGTATAAAGTCCTTTTGATTTCGGAGCTTTGCTCTCAATCTTATAAGTAGAAGTAGAAGCATGTGTATTGGCGCCATAGTTGAAACCATCGTTCAATACCTTAATATTAGCTTCTGCAATTTCGGGTTTCTTGGCAAATTTCTCACGCAGCATTTTTTCAGCAGCGGCAAGGTTACGGTTGAACAACCAGCAAACCAATCCCAGTGCGAACATGTTTTTGCAACGAAGAATAGATTTGTTATCCAGTCCGGAGTCTTTCAGGCTCTCTTTGCACATAGAAGAGATCGGAACTTCCAGCACTTCCTGTTTTACTCCTAATTCTTCAAAAGGATTGTCCGTTTTAAATTGTGCCTTTTCCAAATCTCTGGCTTCGAACGAGTCGGAGTCGGTAATGATAAGCCCTTGCGGTTTACAGAATTTGATTTGTGTTTTCAAAGCGGAGGGGTTCATAGCCACCAATACGTGGCAACGGTCTCCGGGCGTGTAAACTTGTCCGGCACCGATGTGGACTTGGAAACCGGAAACACCGGTTAGCGAACCTTGCGGGGCACGGATGTCTGCCGGATAGTCAGGGAAGGTGCAGATGTCATTTCCCACCGTAGCCGACATGTTCGAGAAGATGTTACCGGCCAGCTGCATACCATCACCGGAGTCGCCGGAGAAACGTACTACTACTTCCTCCAATTCTTTAACCATCATTTCGTCTGCCATAATTTTAATTACTATATTTAATTTAAAAACTAGTTTTACTTTCAATTTGTGAGCGTAAAGGTCGTGAAGTTAATCGAATTATGAAAATAAATCGTACTTTATTGTCCTATTGACGCTAATTATTTGAAATATCTGAAAGGAACCTGTATTTTTATTCTTGTTAAATCGACAGAAACCGTTATCTTTGCAAACAAATTTGAAGCGGCCTTGTAGTTCAACGGATAGAATAGAAGTTTCCTAAACTTTAGATAGGGGTTCGATTCCCCTCGGGGCTACTACGAAGAATCTATGGGAAGTTGTTTTGTTTTCATATTGTATCTGGTTTTAAGTTTAACAACAGCTTCTTTTAAGATGAACGTCTTATAGCTTCTATTTGTTTTAATAATCAATAGAAAAAGCCTCTACCGAATGTTCAGAAGAGGCTTTTTCTATTTCTGGAACTTATTATTCTTCTGTCGTTGCTGCTACGGCTTTTTTGTTCTTCAGCATGTTGTGTGCAATCGGAGATGCAATAAACAGTGATGACAATGTACCGATGACAACACCCAGGATCATTGCGAATGCAAAGCTGCGGATGGAATCACCACCAAGGATGAAGATACAAAGCAATACAATTAATGTACTCAATGATGTATTGATCGTACGCGCAAGTGTAGTATTCAATGAATCGTTGAACAACTGACGTTTGTCACGTTTCGGATACAGGCCGAAGAACTCACGCACACGGTCGAAGATTACCACCTTATCATTGATAGAGTAACCGATAGCTGTCAGGATAGCACCGATGAATGTCTGGTCGATTTCCAGAGAGAACGGCAGGATACCCCAGAACAGTGAGTAGGCACCGATAATCATAATAGTGTCACTTGTCAAAGCTACGATAGAACCTACACTGTAGGCTATGTTGCGGAAACGGATTAAGATGTATAAGCCGATTGCAATCAATGCCAATACTACAGAGTAGATAGCGCCTGTCTTTATATCGTCTGCGATGCTCGGACCTACTTTCTGCGAACTTACGATACTACCACCTGTGTGATTGTCGCGGTCAATGAAAGTCTCCAATGTAATGTTCTGAGTCAGTACCGGTTTCAATGTCTCGTACAGATATGCTTCGATTTCCGAGTCCACATTGTTACCTGCATCTTCGATGCGGTAGTTCGTGCTGATACGTACTGTCTTCTTGTCTGTACCGATAGCGATTACACTGACGTTGGCATCGCCGAACTTGCTGGAGATCAGTTCGCGCACCTGTTCCGGTTCAACCGGGTTTTCGAACTGTACCTTGAAATTACGTCCACCGGTGAAGTCGATACTTTGGCTCAAACCGCGGATAGCAAACGAACCGATGCAAATAATGATAACTGCACTGACGATAATCATGGACTTCTTGTTGGTTCCCATGAAGTCGAAATGCGTATTGGTCATCAGGTTCTTTGAAATCTTGGTTGTAAATGTCTGGTTTAACCACTTGTCTTTGTTCATGAAGTGTTCGTAAACCAGACGAGTGATGAATACGGCAGTAAAGAAGGATACGAGGATACCGATAATCAATGTCGTAGCAAAACCACGGATCGGACCTGTACCGAAGTTGAACAGGATAATACCTGTGATGATAGATGTCAAGTTAGAGTCGAAAATAGCGGAGAATGCATTGGAATAACCGTCAGCAAGTGCTTTCTTCACTCCCTTGCCTGCACGAAGCTCTTCTTTGGTACGTTCATAGATAAGTACGTTCGCATCCACTGCCATACCCAGTGACAATACCATACCGGCAATACCTGACATTGTCAATGCAGCCTGAAAGGATGAAAGGATACCCAGCGTGAAGAAGAAGTTGAGAATCAATGCGCAGTTGGCAACCATACCCGGGATGAAACCGTACATGGAGCACATATAAATCATCAACAGTATCAGAGCTACAATGAATGAGAAAATACCTGCGTTGATTGATTCCTGACCCAGTGACGGACCAACGATATCTTCTTGTACGATATGAGCCGGAGCCGGCATCTTACCTGATTTCAATACGTTTGCCAAGTCTTTTGCCTGTTCAGGAGTGAAATGACCTGTAATCTGTGAACGTCCACCTGTAATTTCAGAGTTTACGTTTGGTGCTGAATATACATAATTATCAAGAACGATAGCGATAGAACGGCCGATGTTCTGCTTGGTCAACTGAGCCCAGCGACGTGCACCGTCAGAGTTCATAGTCATGCTTACAGCCGGTTTGCTGTATTGGTCGAACTCATCTTTCGCATCTGTTACTACGTCACCTTCCAACGGAGCTTTACCGTTACGTTCGGTAGACTTGATGGCATACAATTCGAAAGTCTGTCCTTTCTTGTCAAATTCAGCAGGAGAAACACCCCACTTCAAGCGAAGGTCTTTCGGGAGTTCAGCTTTGACTTCCGGCATAGTTAGGTACTTGTTGATATCGGCAGTGTCTTTGTAGTTGGCATAACCAATAACAGGACCCTGTCCGCTAGAATTCAACTGAAGCATAGACAACAGAGGATATTGCTTTTTGATTTCTTCCATGTTGGCAGCTGCTTTGTTCTCAGCGGCTGCATCACCTTTCAGGGCGGCTGCAAGGCTGTCGGCAGCGCTTACGGCTTTTTTCTCGACCGGAGTGGCTTCGGCTTCGGTGAGGAGTGCTGCCTCGATTGTATCTCCGTCAGCAGTTGTCTCTTCAGCCAATATCGTACGCAATTTTGCGTCTGCAGATTGCATGGCAGGAAGGACTTCTCTGGCTGCATAAGTTTCCCAGAATTCCAGATTGGCAGAACCTTGGAGAAGTTTTCTCACACGTTCCGGTTCTTTGATACCCGGCAGTTCCACCATGATACGTCCCATTTTGTCTTCCAAGCTCTGGATGTTCGGCTGAACAACACCGAAACGGTCGATACGGGTACGGAGTACGTTGTATGAGTTTTCAACTGCAGCTTTTACTTCTGCTCTCAGCACTTTTTCAACCTCGGCATCTGTTGATTTCTGGTTTACTTTGTCTTTCAACTGTTGTGTTGCGAAGAGTTCGGAAAGTTTTGCATCCGGAGCAATTTTGTGGTATTCTCTGACAAACAGGGTGATGATGTCATCCTGGCTGTTGACAGCTTGCTTTGCAGCTTCCGCCAGTGCCTTGTTGAAAGCTTCATCCGGCTTGTTGTCTGCCAATGCTTTGATAACATCAGGTACGGAAACTTCAAGGATAACGTTCATACCACCTTTCAGGTCCAAACCTAAACTAATCTCCATTTCACGACAATCTTTCAGCGTCCAGTTACCCAACCACACTTTCTCATTGGCGAGAGAGTCGAGGTAGTCTTGTTCCACTTTCGGGTCACCGTTCGCAATTTCTTTCGCCTTGTTGGTATAATGGCGTGTTACGAAGGAGAAGGAGAGATAGAACACACATACCAGTGTGAGTAATACCGCAAAAACCTTTACAAATCCTTTGTTTTGCATTTTACTTTTAATTTATGATGATTACTTTTTTAATTTAATTTTCAGTTAAATTCTGTCGTACACAAGTTCTTTTTGCCGTATACAAGGCTGCAAATATAGTTTTTTTTTCACATTCATGTGTAATAAGCCTTCAAATATTTGATGTTTAAGGGCTTTTTTGCTGAATTATTTCATTCCTCTGTTTTTCAGTAGCGGTTCCAGGCTTGGTTCCGCTCCACGGAAATTCTTATAAAGCACCATCGGGTCTTCGCTGTCTCCCTTCTCCAATACATTGTAGCGGAACAGGTCGGCAGTATTCTTATCAAAGATTCCATGTTCTTTGAAGGCTTCGAAAGCATCATTGTCCAATACGTTGGCCCATAGGTAACTATAGTATCCGGCTGCATATCCGCCGATGATATGGTTGAAGTAAGTCACGCGATAACGCGGTGCTATTTCGGGAATCAGATTCAGCTTGTCCATCGCTTCTTTTTCGAAGGCAAGCATATCCAGATTTTTTATATCTGTTATTGTGTGCAAGTTCATGTCGAGGATGGCGGCAGCCAGTAATTCGGTGGTCATAAAGCCCTGATTAAAAGTTTTCTGTTGCTGTATCTTCTCGATGATTTCATCGGGTATCACTTCTCCAGTCTGATAATGTTTGGCATACATTTTCAATACTTCAGGTTCAGTTGCCCAGTGTTCGTTGATTTGAGAAGGAAGTTCAACAAAGTCGCGTACTACATTGGTGCCTGATGTTCCTTTATACTCACATTTTGTCAGTAGTCCGTGCAGAGCATGACCAAATTCGTGGAATAAAGTTTCTACTTCGTCCATTGTTAGCAGGGAAGGAGTATCGCCTACCGGCTTGGTAAAGCTGCAGACATTGCATACCAGCGGGCGGGTTGTTCCGTGTTGTTCACGATAGTTACTCATCCATGCCCCACCGCTTTTTCCGGAACGTGGGAAATAGTCTACATAGAAGATACCGAGTTGGGAACCGTCTGTGTCTTTCACTTCAAAGACTTCTACATCTGGGTGATAAGTCGGTATGCCTTCCAGTTTGCGCAGAGTGATGCCATATAATTGGTTGGCTACGGCGAAAGCACCATTGCGTACGTTTTCCAGTTTGAAGTAAGGTTTTGTGTCTTCTTCAGACAGATTGTATTTTTGTTTCCTTAGTTTTTCGGTGTAATACCACCAATCCCATGCTTCCAGTTTTTCTCCTTTTCCTTCCTTGTCCATTAACTTTTGGAGTTCGCCAGCTTCTGCTTTCGCTTTGGGCAGTGCATAACTCCAAAGGTTATTCAGAAGGTTCATTACGTTGTTGGCATTTTTTGCCATCGTTTCGTCCAGAACGAAGTTTGCATAGCAGTCGAAACCTAATAATGCAGCTTTTTCCAAACGGAGAAGAACGATCTTGCGGATGTTTTCCTTGTTATCATTTCCGTCGTTGTTGTTGCCGCGGTTGATGTAAGCTTTGTATATTTGTTCCCGGAGCGGGCGATTTTCTGAATATTGCAGGAAAGGCAGACGACTGGCGTTGTGCAGGGTGAACAGCCATTTCCCGGGTTGTCCGGCTGCTTTTGCTTCTTCGGCGGCACTTTGGCGGAACCATTCGGGCAATCCTGCCAAATCTTCTTTATCAACGAAAAGTTTGAAAGCATTATTCTCATTCAATACATTGTTACTGAAAGTGATGCTGAGTGTAGAAAGCTCTTTGTTGATTACGCGGAGGAGGGCTTGGTCTTGGGATTTAAGGTTTGCTCCGGAACGGATAAATCTTTTATAAGTCTTGTCCAGCAGGCGTTTTTGTTCCGATGTCAGGTTTAATGAATCTTTCTTTTGGTAGACGGTGTTTACACGCTTAAATAGTTTCTTATTCAGGGAGATATTGTCATCATGTTCCGAAAGAACCGGTGCCAGTTTGATGGAAAGCGCAGTCAGTGAATCAGTCGTTTCCGCATCTGTCATATTGAAGAAAATGGCGCTTACCCGGTCTAAGATAGGTGCACTGTTATCCAAAGCCACAATCGTATTCTCGAATGTCGGAATTTCCGGACATTCGATGATCGCTTCGATATTTTGATTCTGCTCTTCCATACCTTTCAGGAAGGCAGGTTCATAGTGTTCTAATTTAATCTTGTCGAAAGGAGGAACACCATACTGGGTTTGAAATTCTGTAAAGAAAGGATTGCTTTCTGTTTTCGTAGCACAGGAGTACATCATACAACTTACTGCTAAAATGGTTAGTGTTTTTTTAATCATCATAAGTGTTTTTTTATTAGAATTTTCAGATCTCATCGTTTACTGATATAGCACCAGATCGGGTAGTGGTCTGATGCTTTGATAGACTGGTCTACAGTGCAATTGTAGGCCTTCAGGTTGGGGCTGATCAAGATATTGTCTATGCGGAAGTAGAACTTATTTTGATTGTAGGAGATTCCCAACCCTTTACCGGACTGTGTGAATGCATCATTAAGCTTTTGGGTCAGGATACGGTGTGTATACGAAATGGAGCCGTCGTTGAAATCACCGCATACAATGGTGGTCGGATATTTACTTTCAGCAATGGCTTTAGCCACCGAATCTGCTTGTGAAGCTCGGATGGCTGATGCTTCCGTCAGTTTTCTTATCAATTGCCTAAGTCCGGTTTTTACTTTTTGGGCATTCGGGTCTTTAATCATATCCTCATACATACCTCTGTCTTCTTTGGTAAGTTTGTTAGATTCCAAGTGATTGTTGATTAATGTAAGAGTGTCGTTGTTTACATTCAGTACATATTTTATGGAACCGTTATAATCACTTTTATATTTGATGGGATGTATCGAAAGTATGGGGAATTTGGAGAAACAGGCAAGTTGCGCATTTCCTTTCCTTTGTTGGTGGATGGATTGGTAAGGATATGCTTTCAATGCTTTTTTTATGTCTTGTTCCGTCAGGTATTTCTTGTTGGTAGCAGTGCTATATTCTTGCAGACAGATGATATCGGCATTGCTATTTGCAAGATAAGACAATACCGGATTTTTCCCATCTTCCTTCTTCAGATTGCTAAAACTCATCACGTTATAGGATAGGATTTTGATGCTTCCTTCCGGAATTGTTTTAGTGGTGGAGTTAAAAGGAATATAAGTCCGTATCTGTGGAATACAAATCAGAAAACCGAGTGCAGGCAAGAGCGTATATCGGTAATTGACGAATGCCCAGAAGCCGATAAAAATCAGATTAATAGTCAGGAATATCGGAAATGCAAGTCCCAAACTGGAAGCAAGCGGATTTATTTTCGGGTTAAGATAAGGACTATAAGCGCTTAAGATCAATGTTCCCACGAAGAGAGCGTTGACAGCGAGTATCAGATATGCGACAAATTTGCCAATATGTTCCATTGTATTATCTTTTGCTTGCGTCGAACAAGCTTTTCTTTTCTTCTGTTGTCAGGCTGTCGTAGCCGGATTTTTTCAGCTTTTCCAGAATCCGGTCCACTTCTTCAGACTGTGCTTTTTTACGGGCATTGTAATCATAATCTTTCTCACGACCGGTAGCACTGTTGCCATAGTGTACTTTCATTTTCGGTTTCCGTTTCCATGTTTTCTTCTGAAACAGAGAGAGGAAGCCATCCAGCATCCGGTTGATCCAGGACGTTAAATCAGTTCCTTTGCCTAGGCTGACAGCAAACCAAAGTCCTGCAAGGGCACCGCCTAAGTGGGCGATATGTCCTCCGGCATTGCTTGAAGTAATGGACAATACATCAATTCCGATAACGATCAGTGCCAGGTATTTGAGGGGGATGGCACCGACAAGAAAAAGTTGTACCCTGTAGTTAGGTTCACGATAGGCCGTGGCAGTTACAATGGCTAACACGGAGGCTGATGCTCCTATTAATGTTACCCCCATTACTTGCGAACTGAATAAAGGAAATACATTGTAGGCGGCCATATATAGCAAACCTCCACAAATTCCTCCCAGTACATATAAACCTCTTAAATGCTTTGCCGAGAAAAAGTAGAGAAACAAGCTTCCGAACCAATAGAGCCAAAGCATATTGAATAGAATATGCAGGATGCCGGCATGCATAAACATATAAGTAAATAACGACCAGGGCTGATGAATAAATCCGTTCAAGGATGCCGGTAAGGCAAATATACCGAATATATCGGGGGTACTTACTTCAAACAGTCGCAAGAAAATATGGATCAACGTGCCGATCACAAAGATGCCTGCGTTGACATAAATCAGTTGGATAAAAATAGTTCCTCTTCTGAATGTCTCCTTTAAATCAGCTATAATATGTCCCATTGTTATTGCTTTTTTTTCTCCAGTATAAAATCAGGATCAGTCCGAACAGCATTCCTCCCAAATGAGCAAAGTGAGCGACATTGTCTCCAACGCTATTGGCAAGTCCTGACCATAATTCAATGACAGCATATCCTATAACGAAGAATTTCGCTTTGATAGGAAAAGGTAGTGGGAAGACAAACAGCTGGTTATTGGGAAATAACATACCGAATGCCAGCAATATGGCGTAAACGGCTCCCGAAGCACCTACGGTGGTCATCATGTTCAGATACTCTTCCATGGGGATAATACCTGTACCTATATTCACTTGCGCGTAGTGGCTAAGTTCTGTTACATACTGAATATACTGTACCCCCTCCTGAATTAGTCCCGCACCGATACCGCAGAGAATATAGTAGAGGAGGAAGCGTTTGGGACCCCAGGTTTGTTCGAGAATCGATCCGAACATAAAAACGGCAAACATATTGAAGAAAATGTGGCTGAATCCGCCATGCATGAACATATAAGTGATTAGCTGCGCCGGATTGAAGTCATTTGCAAGGAAAAAATGCAATCCCAGATAATTCGTTAAATCCAGGCCGTAACGTTGGGCTACAAACGTTCCAAAAAATACCAGTACATTGATAATTATCAGGTTCTTAGTTACAGTTGGCATCATTTTATTTTCTGAATATTTTAGATAATAGACGCAAAAGTACGAATAAATTCTGTTTTAAAGCATGAAAAGTGCTTCCTATTAGCTCTTTTTCAATAATTTGCTGCGTTTTTTTTATGTTTTTATTTGATATGTTGTTTTGTTCGGCTATATTTGTGGAATCAATCCATTGTGGGATAATCTTTTGTGTAACATATATATTAATTAATCATTTTACGTATTATGAATAAGTCTGATCTTATTAGCGCAATGGCTGCAGAAGCTCAAATGAGCAAAGCCGATGCCAAAAAAGCACTTAATGCTTTCATCACTTCAGTTACTAATGCTATGAAAGCTGGCGAAAAAGTATCCCTCGTTGGTTTTGGTACTTTCTCTGTAGGCGAAAGAGCTGAAAGAACTGGTATTAACCCTTCTACAAAGGCAGCTATTACTATTCCTGCAAAGAAAGTAGCTAAGTTTAAAGCCGGTGCTGAATTGTCTGCAGCTGTTGAATAAGATAGATAGTTGAAAGAATTTAGAAAGAGGAGGCGTGACACGTCTCCTTTTTTTGTATCTTTGCGCGCAAGAAACAATTGATTATGAAGATAGAAGATAAACTTGTAGCGTCCGTCATTAGCGGACTGAAGGCACTCTACGGTCAGGAAATCCCTGAAAAAATGGTGCAGATTCAAAAGACCAAGAAAGAATTTGAAGGACATTTGACACTGGTCGTGTTCCCTTTTCTGAAGATGTCGAGAAAAGGTCCGGAACAGACGGCGCAGGAGGTTGGCGAATATCTGAAGGCTAACGAACCGGCAGTAGCTGCTTTTAATGTGATAAAAGGTTTTTTGAACCTGACTATCGCATCAGCTACGTGGATTCAGTTGCTGAATGAGATTCATGCTGACGAACAATATGGCTTGGTAAAGGCTACCGAAGGTGCTCCGTTGGTGATGATTGAGTATTCTTCTCCGAATACGAACAAACCGCTTCACCTGGGACACGTGCGTAACAACCTTTTGGGGAATGCATTGGCAAATATTGTGGCGGCAAATGGCAATAAGGTGGTAAAGACTAATATCGTAAACGACCGTGGTATCCATATCTGTAAATCCATGCTGGCATGGAAGAAATATGGAAACGGTGAAACTCCGGAGACTTCCGGGAAGAAAGGCGACCATTTGGTAGGCGATTATTATGTCTCTTTCGATAAGCATTATAAAGCAGAAGTAAAGGAGCTGACGGCCCAATTTACAGCGCAGGGAATGAGTGGCGATGAAGCTAAAGCAAAGGCAGAAGCTGAATCTCCATTGATGCAAGAGGCCCGGGGAATGCTGGTGAAGTGGGAAGCCGGCGATCCGGAGGTACGCGGATTGTGGGAAATGATGAACAACTGGGTATATGCCGGATTCGATGAAACCTATCAGAAGATGGGCGTTAGCTTCGACAAGATATATTATGAATCCAATACCTATCTCGAAGGCAAAGAAAAGGTACTGGAAGGATTGGAAAAAGGTTTCTTCTACAAGAAGGAGGACGGTTCCGTATGGGCCGACCTGACTGCCGAAGGACTGGATCATAAACTTCTTCTTCGTAGTGACGGTACTTCTGTCTATATGACGCAGGATATCGGTACGGCTAAACTTCGTTTTGCCGATTATCCGATTAATAAGATGATTTATGTAGTGGGTAACGAACAGAACTATCACTTCCAAGTACTGTCTATCTTGCTCGATAAGCTCGGTTTCGAATGGGGCAAGAGCCTGGTGCACTTCTCTTACGGAATGGTGGAACTGCCGGAAGGTAAGATGAAATCCCGTGAAGGTACGGTAGTTGATGCTGACGACTTGATGGAGGAAATGATTGCCACTGCTAAAGAAACTTCACAAGAACTTGGTAAACTGGATGGTTTGACACAGGAAGAAGCGGATGATATTGCCCGTATTGTCGGCCTGGGTGCGTTGAAATATTTCATTCTGAAAGTCGATGCCCGTAAGAATATGACATTCAATCCGAAAGAATCTATCGACTTCAACGGCAATACAGGACCGTTCATTCAATATACTTATGCACGTATCCAGTCCGTACTTCGCAAAGCTGCCGAATCGGGTATTGTCATTCCCGAACAGATTCCGGCCGGTATTGAATTGAGTGAGAAGGAAGAAGGGCTGATTCAGATGGTGGCCGATTTTGCTGCGGTTGTAAAACAAGCCGGTGAAGATTACAGCCCCTCTATTATCGCTAATTATACCTATGACCTGGTGAAAGAATACAACCAGTTCTATCACGACTTCAGCATTTTGCATGAAGAGAATGAGGCGGTGAAAGTATTCCGTATCGCTCTGTCTGCCAATGTAGCCAAAGTGGTTCGTTTAGGAATGAATCTGCTGGGTATTGAAGTTCCTTCACGGATGTAATGCTTTCTTTTGTTTTTGTAATACATAAGCGCATGGGAGTTCACCTCTGACTCTCATGCGTACCGTATCGCTTGAGATATAATAAGAGACGGGAAAAGTATCCGTGATTTTCATCAATTGTTGCGCTGTGCCGTGTTGTATTTGAAACGAGGGATGAAATATCCGGGAGAAACGTGCGACTTGTGCCGTATCTGTTATGAAAGATAGTCCGATGACTTTATTTGCGATTTGGGATGTTTCGTATTCTTTTAAATTTTCGATAGAGTTATAACAATGAGGGCATCCATAAGAGAATACAAACACAAAGTAAGTAGAATCTTTTGAAGTCGTGATAAGTTCTTTTAATGGTGTTTGGCAGACGGGTTTGCCTACATAATTTTCTGTATATTCCTTTGGATGGTGAAATTTGAATTTGTAATGTGCTGTGTAGCCAGATAAATAGATCACACAGCTCATGACGGTGAGGATAAATGCAGCCTTTATCAATCGTGTTGAAGATAAAGAGGGCTCGGATGGTATCTGATGGCTGTTTTTGAAAATAATAATAAGTAGAATAGCAAGAACGACATTGCGGATAAGTGTTGCAATTGACGAAGAATTGAGTACGGAGAATGCTCCAAAACATCCGCAGTCTTCCACCTCACGGAATAGATAGCCGTACATAAATACCAATGTAATGCTTGCCAATACCATGAGGGCAGTGAAGGCTGTTTCCCGCAGGCGGATTCTGAAAATCAGAAATAGTCCTAATGCTACTTCCACCCATGTCAGAATGGGGATGGTGAAAGCAATATCAGGTAAGCCGTATTGAGAGAATATTTTCTCAAATTCTGTGATATCTATTGCTTTTCCGATACCTGAAAGGCAAAAGAAAAGACCTGTGAAAAGTGTACAAATACAAATAACGTTTTTCATAAATAATGAGAGATAAAGAAAAAAGAGAGCAATGTGTTTCATTGTTTACACATTCTCTCTTTTACTATTCGGTTATAAATTGGTACAAGTAACGTCGATTAATTCATCGTCCCATTCAGATATTATTCTTTCTAGATCTTTGCAACTGTTGGCACCTTCTTTGCGTGCGTCGTCGGCAGTGATATTTTCTCTTTCCTCACCATCACTATATTCGGCTATGCATTGGCAACCTTTCCAATCATCGTCATCATCTTTACAAGAAGAAATCGCAGCAACAGTGCCCAATAATAATGTCGCACAAGTTAAATAGGCAAATAATTTTTTCATAATATACATGATTTTGCGCCCTTGGGGGCATTAAACAATAATTAGGTATTGTCCTTTGTCTGTTTGGAGTACGCACATAAAAAAAGCGCGGACAAAACTCTGCAATTTGTTCTTGAGGTCTTCGACTACCTAACAACCAAATATACGAGTAAAGCCCACGCCGTATGGCGTGAGCGTCATCGCTTTACTCTTGGTTGTTAATTGAAATTGTCGAAGTTTCAAGAACAAGAATGCAAGCTAAACGCTTTTCCCAAAATGTTTTATAATGTGCGTACAAATACGCTGTTTTTATTTCATAGGCATCATTTTTTATTTTGCAACAAATATAGACATAATTTCTGTTAGAGGCTTATTTTTTTCTTTTAAATTTTCCTTTAGACGTAGATGTTGTTGCTTTTTCGTCTTGTATCCTAACTAGTTCCAAACAACTATTCAGACTTAAATCCTGTGGAACAATATCCTTAGGAATTTTATAGTTATTACCTTTATAAGTAATATAAGGTCCGTAACGTCCGTTCAGAATCTCAAGTTCGGGTTCCTCTTCAAATTTCTTGATGTGGCGTTCCGCTTCTTTCTGACGTTTCTCCAGAATCAGCTGTTCTGCCTCTTCCAAAGTAATTTCCATCGGGTCAAGTGTTTTCGGGAGCGATACATATACCTTATTGTGCAGGACATACGGACCGAAACGACCGACCCCTACACTGACTGATTTTCCTTCATATTCGCCCAGTGTACGAGGTAATTTGAATAATTCCAGCGCTTCTTCCAATGTAATGGTCTCCATAGATTGACCTTTTTTCATTGGTGCAAAGCGTGGTTTTTCTTCATCTTCCACCGTACCAATCTGTACAACAGGACCGAAGCGCCCAATCTTAACGGAAATGGGTTTGCCTGTCTCCGGGTCTTCTCCCAGAATGCGTTCGCCTACTTTATGCTCTGTCTTAATAGCCAATGTGTTTTCTACAGACGGATGGAACTTGTCATAGAAGTTCTTCATGATAGAGGTCCATTTCACTTCTCCTTCTGCTATTTCGTCGAATTCCTTTTCTACGGTGGCGGTAAAGTTGAAATCCAGAATGTCCGGGAAATATTCGGTCAGGAAATCATTTACCACAGTGCCGGTATCCGTTGGAAATAACTTCGCCTTTTCTGCACCTGTAATTTCAGTATGATTTTCGTCTTCTATCTGACCATCTTTCAATGTCATGACATTAAACTGACGTTCTTCACCGTCTTTATTGCCCTTCTCCACATATTCACGTTGCTGGATGGTAGAGATGGTAGGCGCATACGTAGACGGGCGTCCGATACCCAGTTCTTCCAACTTACGTACAAGGCTTGCTTCCGTATAGCGTGGAGGGCGTTGAGTGAAACGTTCCGTTGCGATAATAGGTCCATGCTCCAACTGCTGACCTTTTTTCAAAGGAGGAAGCAGACGACTCTCATCTTCCTGTTCATTATCGTCATCATAAGATTCACGGTATACACGCAGGAATCCGTCGAACTTAATCACCTCACCGATAGCTGTAAAGACATCACTGCTGCCACTTATGGTGATGGTAGCAGTCGTCTTTTCCAGTTCCGCATCTGCCATTTGTGAGGCAATGGTGCGTTTCCATATCAAGTCGTATAGCTTTTTCTCCTGTGGTGTCCCTTCAATAGTCTGGTTTTCTATATAAGTAGGACGGATGGCCTCGTGGGCTTCTTGCGCCCCCTTGGTCTTAGTCTCAAAATGGCGGGGATGTACGTAGCGGTCACCCATCATTTTGATGATAGCGTCTTTGCTGCCCACCGTTGCAAATTCCGAGAGGTTGACAGAGTCCGTACGCATGTAAGTGATGAATCCCGATTCGTATAAACGCTGCGCGAGCATCATGGTCTGCGCTACGGTATATCCCAGTTTGCGTGCGGCTTCCTGTTGCAAAGTAGACGTTGTGAACGGAGCAGGAGGCGTTTTCTTAATCGGGCGGGTTGTAATATCATTGATTGCAAAGCTGGCTCCCTGACAAATAGCGAGGAAAGCCTTTGCTTCTTTTTTGGTTTTGATACGGCGAGCCAGTTCGGCTTTCATCTCCACCGGTTTTCCATCCGTGTCCGGGACGAGGAATACGGCAGTGATGCGATAAGCGGCTTCCGTTTGGAAAGCATGTATTTCACGTTCGCGTTCAACGATCAGGCGGACGGCAACAGACTGAACACGTCCGGCAGAGAGTGCCGGTTTCACTTTTCTCCAAAGCACGGGAGAGAGTTCGAAACCTACGATACGGTCCAGAATCCGTCGTGCCTGCTGTGCGTTTACGAGGTTGAGGTCAATGTCGCGTGGTTGTTCAATTGCTTTTAAGATAGCGCTTTTTGTAATTTCATGAAATACGATTCGTTTGGTGTTTTCCGGTTTTAGTTTTAATACCTCATACAGATGCCAGGCAATCGCCTCTCCCTCGCGGTCCTCATCGGATGCGAGCCATACGGTTTCTGCCCCTTTGGCTTCTGCCTTCAGTGTGTTGACCAGCGCCTTCTTGTCTGCCGGGATTTCGTAGCTGGGTTTAAAATCCTTCTCTACGTCGATACTGAATTCTTTTTTCTTCAGATCGCGTATGTGACCGTAACTAGAAAGGACTTTAAAATCTTTCCCAAGAAACTTTTCAATCGTTTTTGCTTTTGCCGGAGACTCGACTATGACAAGGTTTTTCTGCATAATTCTTTCTTTTATAATGGTTTGTACCACAATATTCGGGGACAAAAGTAAAAAAAAAGATTCTCCCTACCTTATAATATAAGGAGAAACTAATATTTTTTTGGAAAAAAATAGGTTTTGAGTAAATCTGCATTTCTTTTGTATGTGCAAGTATTATTAAAGAAATGTTCTATATATAATTAAGGGGAAATTAATATAAAACAGTTTTATTTAAATAGAATTTCCTATATTTACACCTTTGTACAGTATTATATGGCTATTTATGAGAAAGATTCTATTTAAAATATATCTATTGTTTTTCTTTGTAGGTATTGCACAACCTATATTGAGCCAGTCTCCTTATTATTATTACAAACAACTCGGAATAAAGGAAGGACTCTCACGGTCTAAAGTACAATGTGTTCTGAATGATCATCGGGGATATCTTTGGATTGGTACGGAATCCGGTTTGAATTGTTATGACCGTGACCATCTGAAGCAATATCTGCATCGGCCGGGAGATGAAAGAACACTGCCTTCCAACAATATCACTTTTATCGCCGAGGACTCTTTATGCAATCTATGGGTAGCTACGATGAATGGCATTTGCCTTTACGACAGAGGGAGTGATAGTTTCAGGACTTTATCGAATAATGGTAAACCGATCTATGTTGCTTCCTATTTATTGGTTGAAGGAGGAATCTTACTGGGAGGATCAGGAGCTATATACAAATATGTCTATGCCACTAATAAGCTGGAACCTTTGTATTATGCGCAAGACCCTGTTTATTACAATCCCTTTTGGCAGATGATACGTTATGATGAAGAGAATATCCTGCTCAATTCACGTTGGCACGGCATATATTCCTTCAATATGAAGACGTATGAAGTGAAGAAAATAGAGTCGTTTACAGAAAATAACTATACCAGTATCTATCTGGACTCCTACAAGCGTCTGTGGGTAAGTGTTTATGGTAACGGACTGTATTGCTATCAGGGAGACCAGCTGATAAAACACTTTACGGCGTCAAATTCTCCTTTGACGTATGATGTCATTCATGATATTATAGAGAGAGATAATCAGCTTTGGGTAGCCACTGATGGTGGTGGAATCAATATAATCTCTTTAGATGATTTCTCATTTACTAATATTCAGCAAAAACAGGATGATGTTCATTCCTTTCCAGCCAATACTATATACCGCCTCTATCTGGACCCGGCCAATAATATGTGGGCAGGCAGTATCAGAAAAGGGTTGATTGGTATAAAGAATGTGTATGCCTGTTCTTATCAGAACGTTCCTTTTGGCAATCTGTACGGATTAAGCAACCAGACTATTAATAGTTTCTTTCAGGATAGTGACGGAATAGTCTGGGTGGGAACCGATGGGGGAGGTATCAACCGGTTTGATCCGGTATCGGGTACCTTCAAACATTATCCTGCCACCAAATATGAGAAAGTTGTTTCCATTGTGGAATATACTCCTGACGAACTGTTGTTCTTCTCCTTTAATAAAGGACTCTTTATCTTTCATAAGCAAACGGGGCAGATACGTCCCTTTATGCTGATTGACAAGGAAATGAATGATCAGACCTGTATCAATGGTTTTTCTGTCAATATCCAGCGGATAACGAAGACTAAAATTCTTTTCAGTGCCCAGCATATTTTTATATATGATATGGTCACCCGTAAATTTGATATAGTGGCTACTATGGGAGAAGAGTACGAGCGTCATTCTCCACTGATAATAGCTACGAAAGGTGCAAAGACATACCTTTCCGATCTGAAGAATATTTGTGAGTATGATTCTTCGGAAGGGACTTTCCGGACGATTTATCAAGGACAATACACTATCAATGACGCCTCTATGGATCAGGATGGTATTTTTTGGCTGGCTTCTACCGAAGGTTTGGTGCGTTATGATCCACGGACAGGGAAGAGTGAACTGATAAATACAAGCTTGTTTCAGGATGTAGCTTCTGTTATTGCCGATAATCAATATCGAATCTGGATAGGAACGAGAAGTCATTTATTTGTTTATTCTTCCCGTATCCATAATTTTACTACCTTGGAGGAAGTAGATGGAGTTTTGCCTAACGAATTCATCTTTCATGCTACTCTTCTGACCAAAAACGGAGATATTTTTGTCGGTGGAACTACAGGTATGACGGTGATAAATTCTGCCGTTCATTTTGATACAGATGCGGATTATACGGTCGAACTGCTGGATGTATTATTAAACGGTCTGCCTGTTTCGTTATCCGAAGAGCGGCATGAAGCGGCTGAAACAATTCAAATTCCCTGGAACTTTTCTTCCCTGCAACTGAAAGTTCTGCTGAATGAAAGCGATGTGTTCCGCAAGAATTTCTTTCGTTTCAATATAGAGGGGCTCGATCAGGAATTGGCGAGTTCCAATTCAAACTCTTTGGTTATCAATTATCTGCCGATAGGGGAGTATACGATTACCGCTTCTTATTATACCCGTGACGGAGGGTGGAGTATGAAACAACCCATTCTGCATGTTGTGGTTGCTCCGCCTTGGTGGAAGACCAGTTGGTTCTATGTGGGATTATATATATTGTTGGGAGCAGTGGCTTATAGCATTGTCTACTACTTCTATCGCAAGAAGAAAGCCAAACAGAAGCGGGAGATTATGCGTCTGAAGAATAAGATGTATGAAGAAAAGATTAACTTCCTGACGAACATCAGTCATGAACTTCGTACTCCTCTTACACTGATTTGTGCACCATTGAAGCGTATTATCAATCAGGAGTCGGACAAGCAGGATGTGGAAAAGTTGTTGGTTCCGATCTATAAGCAGGCATACCAGATGAAGAATATTATTGATATGGTACTTGATGTAAGGAAGCTGGAAGAAGGAAAAGATATGCTGCATATATTGCCGCATCCTTTGAATGAGTGGGTGTGCTCTGTGGGAGATAAGTTCATCAATGAGTTTTATGTGAAAGGCATCAGACTCGAATATGAGTTGGACGAACAGATAAAAGGGGTACCTTTCGATCAGGATAAGTGTGAATTCGTTCTTTCCAACTTCCTGATGAATGCGTTGAAGTTTAGCGAATCGGGCACCACTACTACACTGATTACCACCTTGTCACAAGAGAAAGACTGGGTTCGGATCTCTGTCAGGGATGAAGGGATGGGACTGAATATGGTAGACACAGACTCTCTTTTCTCCAGTTTCTATCAGGGGGGACATGAAAAAGGAGGAAGCGGCATCGGATTATCCTATGCGAAGAGTCTCATCACACACCATAAAGGAAGAGTGGGCGCTTCGAATTCAGCGGGAAAAGGGGCAATCTTTTATTTTGAACTACCCTTATTCACGGATACTTGCGGACAGCTGGAACCGGCTTCTGTGGAAGCAGCTACAGGCGTGGAAGTGAATGAACCAGATAGAATCGATTATACCTTCCTGAAAAAATATTCAGTGATGGTGGTAGAAGATACTCCCGAACTGCGAAGTTATCTGAAAGAAACGCTGAGTAATTATTTTGCCCGTGTATATGTTGCCAAGGATGGTAAAGAGGGATTGGAACAGATCAAAGACCGATTGCCAGATATTATCATCAGTGATGTCATGATGCCCCGGATGAATGGGTTTGAACTTTGTCGGGAAGTGAAGACTAATCTGGATATCAGCCATATTCCTTTTGTCTTATTGACCGCCTATCATAATTCTCAGAATATGTATACCGGTTATAAGACCGGAGCGGATGCCTTTTTGCCGAAACCTTTCGAAATAGACGGTTTGCTGGCATTGATTCATAATCAGTTGAGGCAGCGCGAACAGATACGGGCAAGATATAAAGATGATAAGCTCTTGACGCATAAGGAAGTGAGCTTTAGTAATGCGGATGAGACTTTCCTGCTGAAATTGAATACATTGATTGCGGATAATATGAGTAATCCGGATCTGGATGTTGCGTTTATAGCTACTAATATGTGTATCAGTCGTTCGTTATTATTCAATAAAGTGAAGGCCATCACGGGTATGGGGATTGTAGACTATGTGAATAAGCAGCGCATTGAGCAGTCAATCGTGTTACTTACTACTACTACCATGAACATTACTGAAATCTCCGAAGTGGTCGGCTTCTCTTCTTTGCGTTATTTCAGTAAGGTTTTCAAGTCTATTAAAGGAGAGATTCCTTCCGCTTATAGGAAGCAGGATAAGTAAATCGCATTGATAACTTGAACTTAGGAACATATACTAGAAATAAAAAAATAAATATTAGTCTCATACTCTCATTCTATATGAGGTAAATAGCATATAATCAGTGTGATATACAATGAGAGATACTTCTTCTATAAGGTATCTCTCATTGTTTTCTACGCAAAATGCCTTCAATTTAGCTTATCTCTCATCCTTTTTCAGAGCATCTCTCATTCCCTTTCCTTGCGTAAGTAGGTAAAACTGTCTACCTTTTGAGGGGTAATATCTCATATATCAGTTTCAAATAACAGGAACTTTGTAGCTCGGATACCTTATATCTTTGCCATATCAAGCCTATATACTTATGTTTTCTTACCGACATCTTTATCGTTCCACCCGGGTGAAACGATCGTGTCACCAGAGTGGAGAGATCTGTTCACTACAGTGATGAGATCAGACCACTTGGGTGGAACGATGAAGATGTCCTATTAAAAATCTGATAACAATAGGTGAAAAGTACGACAGAATAGGTTCTTCTGCATAAGAGAAAGCGGTAAAGCTCGTCTATCCCATCATTTCTCTGCCTACAACGTTTATGAGCTTTAAGTCATAGTTATCATCGTGGGCATCTTGGAATAATTGCCAGATCATCACGCCGGCATAGTCGTTTTCTTTGATGAACTTACATTTGTTGGCTATAGTAGGGCGGCCGTTATAATAAGTCTTGCCTATATTATCCTTGTCCGCTGCTTCGTTTCCAAGATGTTTGAGTATGCCGCTATAACGGATTCCACGAACGGCATCCACTGCGCCTTGCAGACTTTCCTCCCAGGAATATCCATAAAAAGGAAGCCCTCCCACTATTTTACTTTTGGATGCCCGGCATTGTTCATTCCAGTATTTGAGGTCTTTCACAAAGTCATCGTATGAAGCATGCTGGACCGTTTTATCGGTAAACGCTCCCCGATCATAGCTCATCAGGTTGATATAGTCGAAGTATTGCTCCCATTCGGTTCCGTAATTAAGCCAGCGGCTGTTGACGGCACAGGTCATCAGCATATTTTTCTCTTTTGCCAGGTATAAACCTCTGGCAAAAACCAATAATGAGGGGAAATTCTTATCCCAGTTGTCATATTCCTCATAATCGATGTCGAAGCCGTCCAGTTTATATTCTTTAGTGAATGCAATAATCTGCTGTATCAGTTCTTTTCTGGCTTTCGGATCATTGATGGCGGTAGTGAATTCTCCCGGACTGTTCTTATGCTTGTGAGCCGTTTCACGTACACTTTCAATCCTCTTCCGGACAGGATCGATGTTTAATGTGCCGTCTGCTTTTACCCTTGCAAAGCTGGCATTGATATGCGTCAGATACTTCCATTCTATTGTAGGAAATAAATTTTCAAACTCCCAGTCATCAAGCGCAAGGTAGCCGATAATTACTTTCTGGGTGACTTCCGGTTGGGACTGAGGCTGCGGTTGAGGCACATTGGGCTCCTGTGGGGTGTTGGTATTGGAAGAGGGTCCGCAACTAGTGAATAAAATGCTTACAGCCGTTAATAATACGTATAATAAATGTTTCATGTTTAATAAGTAAAAAAGATTTAATACCCGAAAACAAATAGAGGAATGAAAGTTTTGAATAGTCTCTATACTTCCATTCCTCCTTCTTTAGAAGTTCCTAAAAAACTTTGCTCCTACCTTAAAACCTATTTATCTAACTTGGTTATTTTTACCCAGTCAATTTCCATGATGGCAGGTAAGTTGGCATCATCGATAGGACCTGCCCATGAGCCCGGTCTGTCTCCTCCTAATCCCATGTTCAGGATAAGATAGAATGAAGAATCTTTTGTGAACGGCCATTGCTTCATTTCTGCTTCATTCTCCAGTTTCAGGTTTGAATAAGAGAAAGTCTCCTGTCCATTGACGAAGAAAGTCAGTTTGTCTTCGCTCCATTCTAAAGCGTAGATGTTCCAGTCCTGATAATTGCAAGTTACTTGTGTAGTGTTGGACGGATCTTTGATGTTCAAATCATACGTGTAGTGAGTATGTATCGTATGATGGATCGCAGATTCCTGTTTCACATGTTCCATGATATCGATTTCTCCGCAATTAGGCCATCCGTCATAGATATATTTCTTCGGCATCATCCAGATAGCGGGGAATGCGCCGTTGGGGTAACTGGTGATTTTGGCTTTTACTTCCACCCGTCCGAAGGTGAAGTCAAACTTGCCTTGTGTCTTGATACCTCCGGCTTTGTATTCGTCACCTATTTTTTCAGCTTTGAGTATCAGTCTGCCGTCTTTTACGTAAGCCTGATCATAACTTTCGGACATTTCGTCGTTCCAGTCAGAGCCTGCTTTCTGGCAGAGTACCCATTTGGTCGGGTCCGGATTGCCGTCCACGTCAAACTCGTCCATGAAGAGAACGTCCTTCATGGTGTCGTCAAACTTGGTCAGTACGATAGTATAGGTCGTTGTTTGATTGTCTTCGGTGGTGACGGTCACTGTCTGTTCTTTTTTCCAGTTGTGTACAAATGTTGCCGGGTCCGGTGAGATGGTGGCTCCATCGCTCATTAGCGTATAGTCTACGCCGGTGATGGTATTGGCATCCTCGATCGTACCGATTTCCACTCTGTGGGTTGTCTGGTCTATCTTCCCATGATAATAGGAAGTCGTATTCGCTGACACATTATTTACTGCTACAGCAAAAGCGGTGAGCGGATATTTCTTTTCCGGAGTGAAGTAATTGGTCTCATCATCCGAACAGGCAGCAGTGGAAAATCCGATGATTGCCATGTTCAGTATAAGTAATATTTTTCTTTTCATCATACTCTTTTCTTTTTATTGATTTTTGAGTTTGTTAGAAGCGATTGCCTGATTGGGGGAGTTCAGGCAATCACTATCTTTAGAGAATTAGTCTCCCCATACTAGTGGAGCGATGTATTCCCATTTAGTCAGTGTGGCACTGCCGCCGGAAATTGTCATCGAGAAATTACCACCATCTTTGGTATCCGAGAATGGTACTTTGTAAGTATCACTTGTACCGTTAGCGTCTATCACACCGTCGCTGGTTGCTTTTCCTATGACTGTACCGTTGAGAATCCATTCCGAGTAGATCCATGATTGAGTTGGATCATTGGCATCTATAGCTTCGCGTATCTCGAATGATAATACGTTTGGCTTGCTGGTATCTACATCACGGCCGCTGTTCTCATTGTATACGTCACCGTTCCACGGTCTTGTACTTAATTGAGTCCGTTTGTTCAGAATATGGAAGCGAAGTTCTACGTCTCCTCCGTCAAATGCTTTTCCGCTCCAAGAGAAGAAAGTAGTCAGACTGGCGTCGCCAAGCGGTTCCCAATAGAAGCTGTAATGACCCGGCATTAAACCACCCGGTCCGTAGTAAGCACCGCTGATGGATCTGTTTACTTCAGTAACCACAGGTCTTTGCGGATTCGCTTGTTTAATCTTGATTGTCTTCATAAGCGGAGTAGCGCCTTCGGCAGCTTTGGTGCTCAGTACGATAATTCCGGTACGGACAGAAGAGCCTTCGTGTGCGTCTACGTTAATCACGATGTCGGCAGAACCGTCGAATGAAGTCTTTTCGAAGTGATACCAGGTATCATCCGCTTCGTTTTCTTTGGATACTTCCCATTCTGCATTCGATTCTACGTGGATGGTGAATTGCTGAGCCTGTTCATACATAGCAAACCACTTACCGTTTTCCGGTGTATCTGGTGTCAGCAATACACCGTCTTGTATACATTGTACTTCTCTGGCTATTTTCCCGTGCCGGTCATAGATGGTTACAATACCGGTACGTTGTTCGCCTGTATTCGGTGAAGCGGTGACAGTAATTTCTCCGTTCATTTCGCCCGATGCTCCGGATTGGATGGAGAGCCAAACATCACCGTCTGTTACTTTAGCAGTCCATTTCTGATTGCTGAGTACGCTGAATGTTTCGCTGTTTCCTTCCTGGTCGATCATATCCACGCCTTCTACATTCAGGTAAGCAGTACCTTTCTGGGTCAGAACGAATCTTTTTCCGGTCCAGTAGTCACTTTTAATGTTGAGCGTGTCTATACGGTCGTCCAATTCAGTGTTTTCTTTGCAGGTAACAGTTACGGTGTAGGTCTCACCTGCCTCACCTGTACTGGGTGAGATGGTGTACCAATCATATTTTCCGAATACTTCCCACGGGTCAGTTGACTTGACCTGGAAGGAGACTGGTTCCGGATTTTTCGCTTCAACCAGATAGGAGTCTTCTACTCTATAGCGCAGGTCTACCCATTTCTCTGCTTCACTGTCATCGCAACTCTGCAATAAAGAGAATGCAGGTAGCAATGTAGCGAGAGAAATGCCTGTAATTATTGATTTTCTGATATTTAATCTCATACTCTTGAATTTTAGGGTTCGGTTATTATTCTACTGGTTCCCATGTGATAGACTTCACGGTGAAATTGGAAGCTTTATTTGTGGTATGCATCCTGAAGTATACAGGTGCTCCCGGTTCGGTTGCATAAGGATCGGTTATGTTATTATCTAATACGGCAACCTCAACACCATCAATAATCAGTTTAAGAACTAATGCGTTCGAACCTTCTTCTTTGTTGACAACAAGGAATTCGATCTTCTTTACTACATTCGTTTGTTCTGATGTCCAGGTAAATGTTTTCTGAGTCCAGTTTAAGCCTGAACCTCCACAAGTGAAGTTACTTTTTTTATTTGCGTAGAAATGCAAATGGAAGTTTGTATTTCCTGAGTTGGGCCACATATTAAACTCAATCCAATCTTCTCCGGTTAAATTGATAGATTCGAAATCGAATGCGAGACGTCCTTTTTTGAATAAATAGTTGGTGACTATTCCACTGCCATAGAGTGTCATGTAACCGGTTTCCTCATCCACAGCATAGTTATCTGCTCCTCCTTCTCTCCAGAAAGCAGTACCCTGACTGATGTCGAACGTAATGCCGTCAAATCCGTCGATGACTTCTTTGGTCTTCATAATGATGTGGCCGACACGGTTTACCATCAGATTATTAGTCGTTGTTGTCGTTACTTTCAACTCTGTTTCACTCAGTGCCTCAGCTTTCAGCCAACTCTGATATTCCTTAGGAACTTCAACTTTCCATTCTTTGTTTGCGCGAATCAGTACAGTCTTTTCCATACCACTGCCTGTTCCAGGCATGCTGATTGTTGTACTTTCGGGATCTTCTTCCAGTTCAATGATCACTCCATTTTGAGTAATGGTAAAGGTGTATTCTTCAAACTCAGTTTTTACAGTCAGTGTGCCTGCTCTCTTGGCGCCTGCATTGGCAGGCAGCGTCACGGTTACGGTTTCTGCTATGGCATCTTCATTACCTGTACCGGATGTTTTGTCGATATTGGAAAGGAAAGCGGTGGAAGGAATGATTTCCCAAGCTTTGTTGGAAGCAATGGTAAAGGTGATGCTGCCGCCTTCTGTCGGTACCAGTTCATCGTAAGGAACCACCACCAGGTCTTCTTTCGAAGCCTGCTCGATAGTAACTACCTTGGTGCCTTCAACGCCTTCTGCCTTGATAGTCAGTTTGGCTGTACGTGCTTTCTTTCCTGTATTGTTTTCCATTGTCACCACAATCTCCGATACAAGTGAGCTGGCTGCACTCATCGAAGGAGTCGGCTTGCACCACTGCTGGTCACTTTCGATCGTCCATGGAGTGTTGGAGCTGATATTGAACACTACATTGCTTGGAGAAGTTGCCAAAGCAGTGTAAGACTCCAGAGCATCTATCTGGATATTGAGAGGACCTTCCGGCTGTGAGTCGATGTCAAACTCCTGGCATGCTACAAAACTGAATGTGCACAGTGCAAGAATCAGTTGCATTAACGTATTGCTATATAACTTTTTCATATATCTTTTAAATATTAGATTAGACAATTAATTACCATCCTGTGTTTTGAGGATTTAAGTTTGTATTTTTGTATAGTTCGCTTTGAGGGATCGGATACAGATACATGCAATCTCTCCAGTTACGGGTTTCGTAAAGGTTCTTGTAGAAGTTGAACGTACCGTCCGCCTGCTTCTCGATCTTTACTCCGTATAGTTCCCGCTGGGTAGTATCGGCAATCTTCCATCTCCGTACATCCCAGAAACGATGATCTTCGAAAGCAAACTCTACACGCCATTCATTGTACAGGCGTTCCATGAATTCATCTTTTCCTATGGAAGGAATCAACGGCATATCGGCATTCTTTCTCACTTCATTGATAGCCCACAGAGCAGAATACTTATAAGTCTCATCTGTGTAATTGACATCATTGAAAGCGTTGACCATAGATTCCGCATACGTTAGTAATGTTTCCGCATAGCGGTAAATCACCCAATGATGCTTGCTGACAGCTTCTTTACCCGGTTCAAAGCTGGTAGCTTCCTGAATGTACTTGCGCAGGAAGTATCCTGTCGGTGAACCGCCTTGTGATACAATCCCGTCGTCGGCGCCACCTTTGAAGGTTTCAATGGTGTAGTCTTTAAACGACATTCCATTGGCAAGAATAGCGCGGTAGAAACGTTTGTCACGATTCTCATAAGGTGATTGCGGGTCAAATGCAGGGTCTTCGCAAACCCATCCTGTGTTTTCTAGGGTTACTTTGTAACCGTTGACTGTCTCGAATGCGTCCACAAGGTTTTGTGATGGGTAATTGCCGTATGGGATAAGACTGGAAGTGCGTGTTCCCGCAGTCATGCGAAGCGGGAGATTAAACATTTCAAAGTTCGAATCATCACCATTGATCCTCATCAGTACAACTTCTTTTGAGTCGAGGTTGTTGGCACTCTCCTGGGGGTCGAGAGAGTAAAGCCCTGTGTTGATAATATCTATTGCTGCTTTGGCAGACTTTTTCCACAATTCGGTATCCATAGAAGGATTATGTAGCTTACTGGCAGCATATAGCAGTGCTTTTGACTTTACTGCCATTGCAAAGCCTTTGGTCACTCTGCCGATTTCTGCTCCCGGTTCGTTTACATAGCTGTCTGGCAAGTTATTGGCAGCGTCGTCGCATTCACTGACAATGAAGCTGATAACTTCGCTGAATGGTGTCTTGCCGATTGTATTGGCTTCCTCTTCAGTCAGTACTTCCAATGGCATGGCGATGTCACCGTAGCGGCGTGCCAGTTCAAAGAAGTAGTGTGCCCGCAGCACTCTGGCTTCGTAAGGGAAATATTTCAGCTGCTTCATCCAGTTTGTATATTGTCCGTCGTGCTCGTAGCGTGTGAAGTCCACTTGGGCCATCTCTGCTATAAAGCTGTTGGCAGCACGTATACCACGATACAGGGTCCATGAATCGTCATAAGTTTTAATAGGCGACCAGTTACCGTTATTGGTATTCTGGATATTATCTGCATAGGCTCCGAATTCGCCGTCATCACTGGCACAGTCGCGCATGGAATATCTGTCTTCGGTGAAAATTCCGCCGGAGGTCGCAAACAGTTGGTAGCCTTGTGGCATGTATGAGTATACGTGAGTAAGCATTGATTTGCTTGTACCGAAATACTTGTACATGTCTTCTTTTGTCTTCAGGTTGTTCGTTTCATTAAAGTCAAGGTAGTTGCACGAAGCAAAGACCAATGAAGACAAAATGGTTAAGAGTATGTATTTGGTTCTCATAATGTTCATTTGTTACTTTGCATTAAAAATTAAGTTTGATACCTGCCCAATAACTTCTTGTCGACGGATAAGCGATGCCAAGTTGTTCCGGGTCGGCAAAATGGATATTGTCTAATGAGAACAGATTGGTGCCTTGTACGAATACTTTCAGGTCGGCAAAGCGAGTCTGCGATTTCGGGAAAGTGTAAGCTACCAATAGGTTACGCAGTTTCAGGAATGAACCGTCACGGTACCACAGAGAGCTGGCGCGATAGTTATTCAAGTTTTCTTGAGTAGTCAGTCTCGGCATGGTTGCATTGGTCTTATTCTCCGGTGTCCAGCTTATTTCTTCATTCAGGAATGTATTTGAAATGTTGCCATTGCTTACAAGTGGACTATAAAGCGGACTGTTGAGCAATGAAACAGTGACTCCGGTCATTCCTTGGAAATCGGCGGAAAGCTCCAGTCTCTTGTATGAGAAGTTCAGATTGAATCCGAAATAGAAGCGTGGAACAGATGAACCGAACATTTTCACAACGTCTTTCTCGTCAATGCGGTTGTCACCGTTCTGATCTTTGTATTTCACGTCACCGGGAGCTACGTCCGAGAAGGTTTGTTGCGGACTGTTGTTGATTTCCTGCTGGCTGTTGAAGAAGCCGATAGCTTCCAGGCCATACATTTGTCCGATACGATTGCCCTTGGTGTACAAGTAGTCATATTCCTGGTATGCCTGATTTACATTGACTACCTCTGTATTCAGATATGACATGCTAGCGCCAATACCATAATGGAAATCACCGATCTTATCATTCCAACTCAAAGAAGCATCTAGTCCTTTGTATTTATAGATTCCTTCGTTCACCTGACCTACTGTGATACCGATAATACCGGAAGTAGAATTGGCACCTGACACAAGTATATCCGAACGTTTTTCGTAGAAACCTTCTACTGTTGCATTCAAACGATTATCAAAAGCAGCGAGATCAAATCCGAAAGTCGCTTTCTGTGATTTTTCCGCTACCAGGCCGATAACCGGCAGATCGCCTTCACTGCCACCGGAGTGTCCTCCGGCATTCACTCCGAAGTTATAACCGGCACCGCTGCTGCCATAAGACTGACGCCATAGTTCGTGGCTCAGATTGCCGTCCCATCCGGACAGACCGTAAGAGGCGCGAATCTTAAAGAGATTGATCGGTGTCACCTTTTCCATAAATGCTTCGTTGGAGACGATCCATGCAGCAGAAACGGCAGGATAGTTCGAGTATTTGTCTCCGTCGGGCAGGTAAGCTGATCCCGAACGGTTGAATACGGCATTGAGGCTGTAACGGTTGTCGTAAGTATATGTGGCGTTCACCAGCACAGACTGATTCTTCTGAGAGTTGTTTCTGCCGTTTTTGACAACAGACTGCATATCATAAATCAATGCTCCTCCCACCTGATGTTTGCCAAAAGTGCGGTTATAATCCACCTTTGCCTGGAAATCGCTGCGTAGCATCAGCCTTTCGAAAGGCTGTGTATGTCCCAGTATTTCGGAGTCTGTACCATAAATAGCAGGAGTTGTCACCAGTGTACCATCGCTGGTGATACTTGCATTGCTGTTCATGTAACGATACTCTTTATTGGTGGTTTCATTCATTCCTCCGATATTATCGAAAGAGACGGATGCTTCGGCTGCCAGTCCTTTGGTCAACGCACTTAAATCCTGACGGATGCTCAGGTCGGCGAGTAGTGTTCCGTATACGTTACGGATGTGTCCGTAGTCTTTCAACAGAGCTACCGGATTACCGGTTCCGTACACAGAGCTACCTCCATAAATGCCATTCTCATAACGAATGGGGAATGCAGCAGATGGAATGCCATAGATTTTATTGAAAATAGTGTTGCGTCCATAGCGGGTACCTCTGAATTCTTTCAGTCTGCCCACAATACCGGCTTTCAGCAATGTGCTTTCCGTCACTTTTACGTCCAGATTGGTACGTACGGTCAGACGTGTGTCTGTAGGTGTAGTGTCGAAACGTGTATCTTCCGTGTTTTTCTTCAACATGGAGCGATCCCGGTAATAGTCAACTACCGTGTAAAAACGGAACTTGTCACTACCTCCGCTGAAAGACATTTTCAGGTTGTGGGTCAATCCTGTGTTGTTCAGCGTTTCATTCCACCAGTCTACATTCGGATAATCATACGGATAGATTCCTGTCCGGAAAGCATCCAGTTCCTGTGCATTGTAGCGTGCAGGCAGACCGTCTCCGCTTAATGCGGTGTTAAGAGCGTTCGCATACGTATAGGCATCTGCGAAGTCCGGAGAACGGAATTGGGTATTGACACCGAAATTATAGTCCACATTTACCTTCAGACCATTGCTTGTTCCGCGTTTAGTCGTAATCAGTACTACTCCATTCGCACCACGCATACCGTAGAGAGCAGCGGCTGCCGCATCTTTCAGAACGTAGCATGATTCGATTTCCATCGAAGTGATGTCACTGATATCACGTGGGAAACCATCAATTAATACTAGCGGGGCATTTCCGTGTATAGAAAGGGTGGATACGTTATCGGCTGACGAGCCTGTACCCTGATATACATTCAGACCTGCCACTTTTCCATACAAAGCTTTGCTGATATCTATGTACGGGGATTTTTCGAATGCGGAAGCATTGACTCCGTTGATAGAGTAACTGCTGGTCTGGGAAGATACGTTCATCTGGTAGCCGATGCTCAGTGTATCTGCCAGCTGCATTTCCGAAGCAGCTTTCGATGTCTGTGCATTCAGGGATACCGAACCTCCCAGGAGCAGAGTGATTAATATATAATTTATTTTATTCATTGTTCAAACGATATTAGTTAACGTGTCATTTACCAGCCCGGGTTTTGGGTCATTCCATATTGCTTGTTGATTTCCTCCTGAGGAATCGGAGCCAGATACCACTTGGTATCCCAGTTGGTAGCCCAGTAATGGTCTCCCAGTTCAATCTTCTCGAAGGTGAACTCAGTCGGATTGTTCAGGTCGTTACCCCTGCTTCTGAGTCCGTACAACTTCTTTTTGAAGTCGTTCTGACGGTCTCTGCGAACAAGGTCGAACCAGCGTACTTCTTCGAATCCTAATTCCAGTGCCCTTTCTCTCAATACAGCTTCCAGGAACTGATCGTGATTCATCGTCTTGGGAAGTTCGGGCAGGCCTACTCTCTTTCGTACATCGTTTATCATTTTATAAGCTTCGTCGGTAGGGCGTCCGTTGACTTCGTTGAGTACTTCTGCATATCCCAGCATAATCTCCGCCAGACGGGTGTGTGACCATTGTACCGGACCGCTGCGATCGCTGTTTTCCTGTAGGATATACTTCATGATCAAGAATCCGCTGCCATCTTTGTAGTCGGCATGATTGATATAAACAGGGGCGGTTGTTCCATTACAATAAGTGTCTCCGGGACAGGCAACGTTTTCATACAGACGCGGATCGCGTGTAGGTACCATATCGCCTTTCGTAAAGAACGGTTGCTTAGAGGGTGACTTCCAGTCGAAATCTGCCGGGAAATCAGTTCCATCTTCCCACGGGAACATATCTACATAGTTCAATGTAGGGCCACTGTAATAACGTTGGCCGATAAAACTGCTGTGAACGTCGGAGTTATACCCTTGACGCGTAGAGATTAATATTTCTGTTCCGCCACGGTTGTAGTAGGCCTTACGATAGGCCAAGCGTCTTGCCCGGTGCGTCTCTTCCGCAGGTTGAATCAGTTCATATTCGTGCCGTTTTTGTAATTCCGCGAAGAAGGCTGCACCTGCTTCGGCGGCGTCTTTCCAGCGTTGGTCGCTGTAATTTCCATAACAGGTATATTCATTTGCTTCCGGATGCCATTGAGTATTGGAATTGAAAGTCGGACTGGCCGCCCATTGCAGTACCTTGAATTTTAATGCCATCGCTCCTGCCAGGGTCATACGGCCGTCATCTGCTTTCTCGGCTTTCCAAGGCAGGTTGGAGTTAATGGCTTCGTTGAGCAATCCGACGATTTTCTCTACCGTTTCGGCAAAAGTGATACGGGGGAAATTCATTGTTTCGTTTACGTCTACATAGTGGTCCAGCCATGTCACACCGCCTACATATCTCAGCATTTCGAAATAGCAGAGGGAGATCAAAACTTTGGCTTCCGCGATCCGTTCACTTTTCTCGCTGGCTGTCATGTCGGGCACTTTCTCTACGTTCTCGATATATAACCAAGCGTAACGGATGGTGGTCCAGTCGGACTTGCTTCCATAACGGTAAGCAGAATTCTTTGGGACGTTGTTGGCACTGAGTGCTCCGTTGTAATAGAGCTTGACAGGTCCATCACTGATATTGTCACGGAAACTGTAACATAAGTCTGTGATTGATTCAAGTATGTTCACACCCAATTTGTAGTCAGAGCCGGTCGGTAGCCCATAAGGTAATCCGGTATATGCTTTGGTCAGCACCTTTTCGGCATTTATTTTCGAAGAGAACATTTCTTCGGTAGTCGCTCCGGAACTCTCAGGCTGGTCGCCCAGAAATTTATCCCCGAAGCTGATTTCAGAACAGGAGGAGGCTATCAGTACGCAACCTAATGCTATTCCGAGTCCTTTTATTATTCTATTCATACAGTCGTTTTTTAGAAGTTAAGATTTAAACCGAAGCTATATACTTTGATCAGCGGATAATCTCCGAATCGGTTAGGATCACTTTCCGGATCAAGATATTTAAGCGGTGAGAAGGTCAGCAGGTTGTAGCCGCTGAAGTTTAATCCGAGTGAGTTGAGCCCCAGTTTCTTCAGGAATTTCTTTCCGGTGATGGTATAACCGAAGCTCAGGCTCTTCAAGCGGAGATAGGAAGCATCCACCAACCAGAGGGTAGAGGGTTCGGAATTCCAGCTTTCCGATTCTTCCGACGGACGTGGATAAACAGCTCCCAGTTGGTTTTCCGGAGTCCAGCAACCATCGTAGAAGTAAGTCAGCAAACCACGCTTTCCGGCATTCGTATAGGGGATACGGTATTCGATGTCATACATTCTGTTAACGTTCTTGGAACCCACCCATTGCATGGTGAAGTTGAATCCTTTCCAGTCGAATCCCATGTTCATACCGAAAACGTATTCCGGACGGGTAGCATAACCTGCTACGCTCTTGTCATTACCGTCCACGATATGGTCTCCATTGAGGTCGGCGTACATGGCGTCACCCGGATATACCTTCTGATAAGGCTGAGGCAGTTCCGGCTTTAAGGTCAGTTCGCCGTCGGCTCCGGTGATGAAGTCGCTGTACTGATAGAGACGGATGTAGTTGTATACTCCGGTCTGGCGTCCGGTAGAGCCACCGGTCTGGTTCATATAAGAGAATTGCTTGGGCACTTCGTCCATATAGAGGATTTTGTTGCGTGCGAAAGAGACGTTGGCATCCACATTATAGGTGAAATCCTTTCCGATCTTATCGCGCCAGCCGAGAGAAACTTCGTAACCGTGGTTGTCTACCTTACCAATGTTCAGGTTAGGCAGTGCAGTTGCGATGATGCTTGGAGTCGATTCCGGAGAGATCAGAATACCTGTGCGGTGTTCGATAAAGTAGTCAAAGGTAGCGGACAGGCGGCTGTTGAAGAACTTAAGATCAATACCGTAGTTCTGCTTGTCGGCTGTTTCCCATGTTACTGCCGGGTTACCCATACGTGAGATGGCTGCTGCCGATTGGGAAATCGGATTGTCCACACCGAAGCTGTAACTGCCCGATGATCCCCATACGGCAGGCATGTACATAAAGCGTGAGTCTACTCCCTTGTCGTTACCTACACGTCCCCAGGATGCTCTGAGTTTCAGGTAGTCTACGATTTTCTGGTTTTCCATAAACTTCTCGGCAGTTGCGATCCATCCGGCAGAGAAGGAAGGGAATACACCGAAACGTGTGCTGCCCGGAGCAAAGTTCTCCGAGCCGTTGTAGCCGACGTTTACGTCGAGCAGATATTTACTTTGATAGGCATAAGTAGCACGTCCTACCAATCCTACGTAGTTACGGGGCAGATAAGTGTAGCTGTCCGGATAATAGTTACGCGACTGATTGTAAAGGAACAGACCGGATATTCTGTGGTCGCCGAATGTACGGTCATAGTTGATACGTCCTTCCAGATACCAGTTCTGTCCGCGTCCGCTGCTTTCCGAGTAAGTGAGCGGAGTATCGCTGCCGCTGGGTACATAGATAAGTGATTTATCGTAGTCGGGATCGGTCTGTGACATCGTACCGTTGGTGTCAAAGTATGATTTGTAGTACACAGTCTGCGCTTCGATGGCGCCTCCCGTACGTACTTTTTCCAGTTTGAATTTATTGTCGTAAGCACCTTTCACGGAAACGCTCAGTCCCGGAGTGATAAAGTCCAGTTTCTGTGTGATGTCCAAATCCAGATTCAATGTCGTGTCATACGTTTGATTGTAACCTTGTCCGTAGAATACGAACATACCGTCACGCATCACTTCTCCCAGCGGAACCATATCTTTAGGAATTAGTGTACGTACTCCGTTGATAAATCCCGGTCCGGCAAACGGATGTGACCAGATCTGTGCGATTACCCAAGGATTCTGGTCTTCTCCTGTACCCGAAACGACGCTGCGCGGTTCCTGTATCTTACCTAAAACACCACCGACACCGAGTTTCATTGAAGTGGTCTTGGTCAGATTGGCATCGATATTGGCGCGGTAGTTATAGCGGTTGTAACGATAGTTATTGTCGTACATTTGTCCGGGAAGTTTTTTCAGAAGTCCGTTCTGATAAGTATAACCTACTGAGATGAAGTATCGTACATTATCACTACCGCCGGAGACATTTAGGTTGTTCTGGCTTTGAAGATAGATATTATTAAAAATATACTTCTTCCAGTCCATACTGGGATACATGATGGGGTCTGAGCCGGTGCGATAGGCTTCTACCTGTTCCGGAGTGAAGTATAACTTAGGATTCGTAACGTGGTCCATCTCCTGCTTCATATTCCAGAAGCGTGCGAACTCGTAACTTCCGGTCTGCTCTACCAGTGAGATGGGTTGTTGCAGACCCAGTTTGGTGCTGGCGGAAATCTGCGTTTTGCCTGCTTTACCTCTTCGGGTGGTGATCAATACAACGCCATTAGCACCTCTTACTCCGAATACAGCGGTGGAAGAGGCGTCTTTCAATACTGAAATACTTTCGATTTCGTTCGGGTCGATTTGTGAAAACTCACGTTCTATTCCGTCTACTAAAACCAGGGGCTTGGATTGTGAATCATTTAATGAACCGACGCCACGTACGTAGATGGCAGCAGCATCTTTACCTGGTTGTCCGGTAGTCTGTACGGAAGATACACCCGGCAATGATCCTGCGAGGAGGTTCGTGATACTTGTTGCCGGAGATTTGATCAGCTCTTTGTTGTCGATGGAGGAGACGGCACTGGTAAGCATGCGCTTGTCCTGATTACCGTAGGCGATAGCTACAACTTCCACTTCACCGAGGTTCTGTGCATCTTCTTTTAAGGAAACATTGATGATTGTTCTGTCTCCGACCACGATTTCCTGGGTTGCATACCCGATAAAGGAAATGTTCAATACGGATTTTTTGCTTGGGACGACGATCGTAAAGTTACCGTCAAAGTCTGTGATTGTCCCAATACTCGTGCCTTTCACAGTCACATTAGCTCCGGGAATGCCTTCTTTGAGTGTTTCATCCGTTACTCTACCCTTAATTGTGATACCTTCCGGGGGCAAGGCATACATCAACGGTATGAATAAAAGAAACGTAACAAAAAAGCAGAATCTTAAATTGAGCGCGTTTCTCATACTGTTTAATTTAATTAATAATGAAAGATGAATAATATGTTAAACTAATAATCTGCTTGATTTAAAGTAAGGTCAACACTTGATGTATTTGTTGGCTTTTAACAATGTTGCAAAGTTAGATGAGGTGTGGAAAACGGATGTGCAATATTCTCCAAATAAGGTGCACAAATAGCTATAAAACGGTTTGTGAGAGGGTGTACAGCCATTTATCTGAAATTGTTGGTAGGTAAGGAGGAAACGATTGGCAGAGTTAAATAGGCACTATTTTACTTTCCCCTAACGGGGTGAAAAGTATATAAGTATCTGCAACAATGCAACACTGCAACAATGTTACTGTATTTTATTGGTAAACAAATAGTTATAGTGTTGTAGATAGCTGTTGCAGATGGTAGTAGATGCCCTTTATCTGCAACAGGGTATAAACAACAAATATTACTTTGTAAATGCTTTATCCTATATATGATATGTAGGTTGCCTACATCGAAACGTCAGTTCCAAGGCTGGAAATTCCAGTTTCCCCATATGGAAACGCCAATTTCTATATAGGGATACTCCAGTTTCTCTGTATGGACTGACTGTGACATAAACGTAGATATAAACTTTTCTCTAATGAGAAAGCTTTCCTAAACTGCATGATGTATGTTGCAGATAAAGAGTATCTGCAACCATCTGAAACAGGTATCTGCAACGTCATAACGATCTATTTACTAATAACATACATCGATATTGTTGCAGCGTTGCAGATACTTGCACACTTTTCAACTTTATTGTTATGAGAAAATCGCACGAATCAACTCAATATAACTTTGAGTAATTGACGTTAATTTAGAACCGGAAACTCAATCCTCCCAAGAAATTGACTCCTTCTGTAGGATAGCCCCAATAATATTGATATTTCTTATTCAGCAGGTTATGTGCTTGCGCATAAACGGATACTCCTTTGAATATATTACAGCTGGCTCTGATATGCAAATCATTAATTGCGGTCATTTTTGCATATTCTTTCACTTCTTTGCGGCCGACATAATCATAACCCAGATTGATGTTAAGAGCGGAGATCGGATGAACGCGTACATTGAAAGACATTTCACTGACCGGTTTCACAGCCAACAGATATTTCTCTGTTTGGCTGTCCCAATTACGGTAAGTATATTTAGCTGATATTCCGAGGATATCTTTGTAATCGTAACTGATTTCACCGCCAAGATAGAGATTATTTGTATTATCTTGAGCAAAAGAAAGATAAGATATATTACCTGGGTCGAAACCTAAATAGGATAAGTCGTTCTTTAGATTCTGATAACCACCGAACACGTTGAACCAGAGTCCCGGATAAGGGCTTGCTTTGAATCCGATACTACCGTTGATTTGTTCGTAAGTATCATAAGGACGTTGTACGTATCCCAAAGTAGCAGTGGTATTTGCCTCCGGCAGTTCACCGTAAGGACAGATACTTTCTAATCTGCGGAAATCATTCAGTTGCTTACCGCCAGTTGCTTTGGCATAAACAATGTAGCTGTCAGAAAAGATATACTGTGCAGTAATATCGGGTGAGATACGGAAAGACTTGTCAAATCCGAAAGATAAATCTACATTGGCTCCGATATGTAACTTCCAGTCATCATTATCCAGTTCATAATATGGATTTAAAAGAAGTGTGGTGTAGTTCTTGAAATATTCATCTTCGGTAGCAACATCCTTTGTATATCCGCTGTAGAGAAGATTGTTCATTTCCAAAGCGATAGTTATCGATTGTTGGTCACCGATAGCTCCCGTGACATCACCTTTGGTACGTATGATTGTCTCCCTGATACCTGTATTGGCTTCAGATTCGTTGAACATGTTATGCTGACGTTCATACATCAACAGATTGGTTTCTGCATGGAAACGCAACGGAGCAGTTTCGTCAATGTGGTGAATTCCGGCATGGAAATCTCCGGATGTGAATTTCTGCTTGCTGTTTACGCTTTTCGGTTGGAAGTTGAAGTTGCTCAATCCGAAGTTCCCGGCAATATTTAAATCGAATTGATCGAATTGATGCGTATAATCCACATTAGCACGTGTGCGGTAGTAGAAAGCGTTCCATTTCTCTCCATCTGTGAAGGGAAGAGTTAGCTTACCATCCATTCCATCCATTTGGAAACGAACATTCAGCTTATCTTTCTTCGACAGGCGGAATAGATAATTACCCAGAACATCTAAATTGCCATAATTACCATATCCGGCACGTACATATCCCGGGGGAGTGCCGGGTTGAACTTCTTTGCCGGTATAGGGGCGCATCAGGCCTGCCGGAACGGAAGTGGCCGGAAAGAATGTGGTAGCATACTCTACCTCTTTCTTGCTCACTGTCGGTTCTTCTACTTTAGGCAGGACGTTTATTTTCGAAGCGTCCATAATGTCCGGGTTATATTCTTGTTCCACAACGACTGTGCGGGTCATTGTGGTATCTTTCGGTTGGGTGGTTTGGGCTTGAAGGGAGGATGGCATTGAGATTGCCAATGCGAGTCCTCCTATTATATAATGAGATCGTTTCATACTGTTTTTTTTTAATTCTCAATTCTCAACTTTCAATTTGCGAAGTCTGCTTTCAATCATGCTTTCAATATCGTCATTCCCTTGATAATTCTGTTGGAGGCTTAGCAGATATTGGCGTGCGTCCAGGTCTTTGCCTGTAGCATGATAAACGTCGGACAGAAGGACAAAGCTACGTGCCAGCCAATACGCATGTGGCGTACTCTGTTCTATATAGTTGAGCAGTTCTTTCTCTGCAGCGGCATACTCTTTGGCATCGTAGAGGGATTGTGCAACCTGATATTTCGCTTCGGCACCGTAAGGGTTACGTGTGTCTTTGGCCAGTTCACGATAGTCTTCCATTGCTTTTTTGTCAGCTTTTTGCTTGGCGTAGGCTTTAGCACGGTAATAAAGAGCTTCATTTCTTAGCTCCGGACTAAGTTTGGCCTCTGCAAGCAAGTCGGTAGCTGCATGGATGGTTTCTATATCATCTCGCAGCAGGAAGGCGCAACGCAGAATACCCGTTTCGGCAAGTTGGCGACGCTCTACGTTAGTTGCTTTCTCTTTCAGCATTTTGTAACTGGCCAATGCTTCCGTCCTATTCTGCTGGTTGAATTGTACTTCGGCACGCAAAATCAGTGCTTCTTCTGCAAACGGATTGTTAGGATATTCCAGCAACTTACCGGAATGGAGAAGAACCATATCGTAATTTTTCTGTTCGCTACCGATCAGGCAGAGGTAATAATGCGCATTCAAGCTGAAAGCACCTTCCGGAAAAGTCTGCAGGTATTTGTTGAGACTTGTTTTGGCTTCTTCCATTCTGCCTCGTGCATAAATCTTTTCTGCGGCGGCGTATGTAAGTGAGTCTTGTTCGTTAGCATCGAAGCGTATATGTCCCGGCATGGCATTGGCTAAAGCAGCAAATTCGTCGATGCGGTTGAGGTCTACATAAATAGATTTCAAGTCACGCATGGCAAGGCGGGCTTCTTCGCTGCCCGGATATTTCTCGATCACTTCCTTATAAGCTCCGATAGCCTGATTGTAGTCTCCTTTCTGATAGTACAATAATCCGATTTCTGCAGCGGCTTTCCGGCTGACAGGACTTTCGGGGTATTTGCTTAGCAGCTCTTTGAAAGAGGTAATGGCTTGATTGTTGTTATCCATCAAAACATAGGAACGCCCTTTCTCATAAATAGCATTTACGGTATATGGGGAAGCAGGGTACTTGCCTACCAGTCGGTTCAGCAAAGTAATCTTACCGGTATAGTCTTTCTGCAGACCGGATACAAGAGCCAGTTGATAGAAAGAATAATCGCCGGAAGAGGTATTCATCTGTTCGGCTTGCGAATAATAATGTTTGGCTTCTTCGAAATTACGTACATGCAGGTGGCAGTCACCAACACGATTGTAGGCATCGGCAAGTGCGGTTGCATTTTCACCTTTCTCCAGTTGAACGTATTTTTGGAAGTAATTGCTTGCTTGCGTATAGTCTTTCCGATGGAAAGCGATATAGCCCAAGTTATAATTGGCAAGCGCATACGTTTCGTTATTGGGTTGGGTGGTCAGTTGCAGATAAGCATTAAAATCACGTGCCGCTTCTACCATTCGGTTTAAACGGTAATAGGATTCTCCACACCAGTAGTAAGCGTCTGCCTTGGTCTGACGATTGTATTGTCCGATGGCAATGGATTGGTTCAGATATTTTAGAGCTTGTTCGAAGTCAGCGTTAGCGAAAGATTGAGTTCCCAATTGGAAAAGTATCTTCTGTTTGGCTTCCAATATTTGCGTACTTGGTTGGGCAATCCGGTCGATGGATTTCAAAGCCGCATCGTAGCTACGGGTATTCATGTAGACTTCCACCAGATAGCTGCTGACTTTTTCAGCATACGGAGAAGTCGGGAATTCATTCAGGAATTTCTCGAAGGCAGTGACGGATTCGCCGAAAGCGGAGAAGGAAGTCTCGTGCAGGCAAAGAGCGTAATTGTAAGCTGCCTGTTCCTTGATTTGCATATTGGCACTGGAGGCGGCTGCCTGTTCGAAAGCCATGCGGGCTTTGCTTTTTTCCGCCAGTTGCAGATAAGAAAGCCCCATGTGGAGGAATGCATTTTGAGTAAGGGCATCATTGGCGGTCGTGACTTTGCCTAATGTTTCGGCTGCTTTGGAATAGACTTTCGTCTGATAGTAGGAGAGCCCTAACATATAAAGAGCATCGCGACGGGAAGCCGAACGATTTTTGTTCAGGTAATTGTTGAATGCTTCTACAGCTTGGTGATATTGTCCGAAGTGGTAGTAGGCATCTCCCAGAATGCGGTACATCTCTGCGGCGTGCTCATTGTTCGGATAAGCCGACAGGTAGTTTTGTGCCACAATTTGTGCCTTGTCGTAGTTTTGAAGCTGTGTATAAATTTCGGCAATGTAGTAGGGGACAAGTGCCTTGTACTTCGAATCGTCCTGCAGTGGCAGGAAACCTTTCAGTGCTTCGTTATAACGCTTTTGCGTATAGCGGATATAAGAGAGATAATAATCACAGTCTTTGGCATATTGGGGACTGTTGGCACGTAATGTCTCAAACCAGATGGCTGCTTCTCGTAGGTTATCGGTTTTCAGATAACAGGTAGCCAATTGGTACGTGCAGTCGTCCCGTTCCTCATTACCCAGTAGACCGAGGTCGGCAGAATTGAAGAGTGCCAGTGCCTCATCGTATTTTCCTTCATAGAAATAGCAGGAGGCTAATAGTGCATAAATACGGTTGGCATAAGGGGTGTCAGGATAGCGGTCGAGATACTTGCGCAGGATTTCGATCCGGTTCTTGTCTTTCAGTTCATAAGCGGAACTGGCCAGCATGTATTCTGCGTCTTGAAGAAGGCTGGCGTCCGGCTTTTGTTTTACAAATGCTTTCAGTGCCGGCAGGGCGGCTGCATAATTTTTTCCCTGGAAAAGTTCTTTCCCTTCTTTGTAAAGGTTGGCGGTCGACGTGAACTTATCACTTGTCTGGGCAAATCCTATCATAGGCGTGCAGCAGATAGCCGCACAAATAAATCTGGTAATTTCTTTCTTCATAATCGGGTGTTTATGCAAAAGTACAGAATGAAAAGGGATATGTTTCTGTAGTTTGTTATATTTTAACGAATTATCTGCCAGATAAGAACTTTTTAAGTCCTCGCCGGATAGAATCCAGTCCGAAATCTTCCGGATGAATCTCGGAGAGAGGTAGGAAGAAAGAATCTGCTACATCATCCATGGCGGAGAAATGGCTCATGTCTTCTACAGTGCAGAGGAAAAACAGATCGAGAGTATGTACAGGAAAACCTGAATAGACATAAATATTGGGAAGTGTGAACTGATAAACGGCTTTTTTTATTTTCAACCCTGTTTCTTCCAGTACTTCGCGGGCAACACCTTCTTCACCAGTTTCATTCATATCGATGAATCCGCCGGGTAGGTCGAGAGTTCCTTGGGCCGGCTCTTTGGCACGTCGGCAGACAAGCAGTTCATTTTTCTCATTCAAGATGAATGCTACTGTGGCGGCAGAAGGATTGAAGTAATAGACAAAACCGCAATCTGCACATTTTTTAGATTTCTCGTTGTTGACCTCAAAATGAGAGGAACCGCATTCGGGGCAATATAGGAACTGGGTAAGAGGATGTTTCATGATCGTATATACTTTCCGGTTTTTGTTTATACTTGCAAAGTTATAAAATGCTTTTATTAATTTCATCTATCATAGCATAGAAATATTCGATTGGACTTTTTTTGCAAAGGCAGGGTTTCTGCCTTTATCTTTGCATCAAAACAAAAACAAAACGTTGTTTCTGATGTTATAAGTCGAATCAATTAATAACAATAAAAGCAATAAAGATTATGGAACCAATTTTAAATTCTCAACTTCCTGAATTCAGCGTTCAGGCTTTTCACAACGGAGCTTTCAAGACTGTAACCCACAATGACCTGAAAGGTAAATGGGCGATTTTGTTCTTCTATCCTGCCGACTTTACTTTTGTTTGTCCTACCGAATTGGTGGATATGGCTGAGAAGTACGATCAGTTCAAAGCGATGGGGGGAGAAATCTATTCGGTAAGTACTGATTCTCATTTCGTGCACAAAGCTTGGCATGATGCTTCTGAAAGTATTCGCAAGATTCGATATCCGATGTTGGCAGACCCGACTGGCTCTTTGAGCCGTGCACTGGGTGTATATATCGAAGAAGAGGGTATGGCTTATCGCGGTACATTCGTTGTCAATCCGGAAGGAAAGATAAAAGTGGTTGAACTGAATGATAACAATATTGGCCGTGATGCAAGTGAATTGCTTCGTAAGGTGGAAGCTGCACAGTTTGTAGCGACTCACGACGGAGAAGTTTGTCCGGCCAAATGGAAGAAGGGTGAGTCTACCTTGAAACCAAGCATCGACCTGGTAGGTAAGATTTGATAGATCTTGATAATGGTGATTATGGGAGGTCGGTAACGGAAGACGCTGCCGGCCTTTTTTTCTCAAAAAACGAAAGGAAAAAGATATGTTAGAATCTGCATTAAAAGAACAACTGAAGGGGATTTTTGCTGGGCTGGAGGCAAACTTTACTTTTGATATATCCGTATCATCCGGCCACGAAAACAAAACCGAACTGGTGGAACTGCTGGGAGATGTAGCGGATTGTTCCGATCACATCACTTGTGTTGTGAATGAAGGAGACGCGTTGACGTTTACTTTACTGAAGAATGGCAACCGTACCGGAATCACATTCCGTGGTATTCCTAACGGACATGAGTTCACATCGTTGCTTCTGGCTATCCTGAATCTGGATGGCAAAGGGAAAAACTTTCCCGATGAGGGCGTTTGCAACCGTGTGAAAGCACTGAAAGGACCGATACATCTGACCACTTATGTTTCGTTGACTTGTACGAACTGCCCTGACGTAGTGCAGGCTCTGAATGCAATGACCACGTTGAATCCGGCTATTACGCATGAAATGGTAGACGGCGCGCTTTATCAGGATGAAGTAGATGCTTTAAAGATACAGGGTGTGCCCTCTGTCTTTGCAGACGGTAAATTACTTCATGTAGGCCGTGGGGAGTTCGGTGAGTTGCTTGCCAAGTTGGAAGAACAATATGGCATTGACGAAACCAAAGCGAATGCAGAGGTGAAAGAATATGATGTGATTGTAGCCGGTGGAGGACCTGCAGGAGTATCGGCAGCCATTTATTCTGCCCGTAAAGGACTTCGTGTAGCTATCGTAGCCGAGCGTGTCGGTGGACAAGTGAAAGAGACGGTGGGCATTGAAAATCTAATTTCTGTTCCGGAAACGACAGGCAGCGAACTTGCTGATAACCTGAAAACACATCTCTTGCGTTATCCGGTGGATTTGCTGGAACATCGTAAAGTAGAAAAAGTGGAAGTGATTGGAAGACTAAAGCAAGTGACTACTTCTGTCGGCGAAAAGTTTTTGGCTCCGGTACTGATTATTGCAACCGGTGCAAGCTGGCGTAGGCTGAATGTTCCGGGAGAAGCCGAATATATCGGTCGTGGTGTTGCTTTCTGTCCTCACTGTGACGGTCCGTTTTATAAAGGAAAGCATGTAGCAGTAGTCGGTGGAGGAAATTCCGGCATTGAGGCAGCCATCGACTTGGCCGGTATCTGCTCCAAAGTGACTGTTTTTGAATTTATGGGTGAACTGAAAGCGGACAGTGTACTTCAAGAGCGACTTAAATCATTGCCAAATGTGGAAGTGTTTGTAAGTTCACAGACTACGGAAGTGATAGGAAATGGGGATAAGTTGACCGCCTTACGCATTAAAGACCGTCAAACGGGAGAAGAACGTTTGGTTGAGTTGGCTGGTGTATTTGTACAGATCGGGCTTTCTGCGAATAGCAGTGTATTCCGTGACATCGTGGAAACCAATCGTCCGGGCGAAATTCTGATTGATGCACATTGCCGTACGAATGTGACGGGTATCTATGCGGCCGGAGATGTGTCTACGGTTCCTTATAAGCAAATTATTATCTCTATGGGAGAAGGAGCGAAAGCTGCGCTTTCCGCCTTTGACGATAGAATGAAAGGAATTGTCTGATATATTCAATTATAAAAAGTACACAAACAAGACATTAGTGGGGCCGCGAAGGTATGAATCCATATCTTTGTGGCTTTTTATTCATCTTTGCTACCCTATTTTTTTCAGTACAAGCTTAGAATACGTTGAGACTGATGAGTTGCAATATCAATAATTATAATACATGTATTTAATTTTAATAAATAATCAGGCTAACCAAACAAAAAACATAGAAGAATGTTATATATCAGAATAGAAATATTAAGAATTAACAATGAGATTGAAAAGTAACAAAGTAGTGGGCGCTCTACTTTTGGGAGTTGCCTTCTTATTGACGTGTATACCTGCAACTGCACAGCAGAAACCGAACTGGATGAGACAGAGCGAAGCATCGCTGAACAAGAAACGCTCAAATGACGGGTATCGCCTCAAGGTATTCCATACACATGATGTGGATATGAATAAACTCCATGCCGGTCGATTGGCTGGACTATTGGCTTTTGTGGGTGAACAATACGGGGTCTCTACGAACGCCATGCGAGTAGATAGCCTGCGGATGGGAACCGATTCGGTAACTACCTACCGGATGACTTGGGAGAACCCGACCGGGGAATCTGTGGTATATGCCCGTAAGATAGATGAATATTGCGTGTATGAGGATTATGCCGACAACAGTTATGAGTTCGAATATTACCAACTCTACGCGGTGGCTGCGAATAACCGAACTCCAGATGTTTTTGATGAGTTTGAACTGACTCGGAGCTACAACGGTCGTGCCACGGCGCTTTCCATTATCCCCGGTATAGGACAATTATACAAGGGACAGAAAGCAAAGGGGTATACGTTACTTGCCTCTGAAGTGGCTTTGGTGACAAGTGCCATCGTTTTCAACATGAAGAGCCGTTACTGCTTCGACATGATGGATGAACAGCCGCAATTTAAAAACAGTTGGCAGAGTAAGGCTCGAGGCTGGCGAAACATGCGCAATATCAGCATCGGCTTGGCCGGCGGGCTGTATCTCTACAACCTCATTGATGCCGCTGTTTCCAAAGGTTCCGCCCGATTGGTTGTGAAGAAGCCCAAAGCTACGCAGGTGGCCTTGGTACCCATGGCAACAGAGGATGGAACGGGATTTTCATTGGTGCTCAAATTCTGATACCCTCCAACCGATGCCGGGAAAGAAAAAGATAGTGCGCTTATCCACCATACCTCTCTCCATGAATATCTTTTGCAGAGGATTGCTGACTGAGTTGGCAATGCGGTATGAAGTGGTGGCTGTCACCTCGCCGGGTGAGGGCTATGAACAAATAGCCCTTCGCGAGGGCGTACGTGCGGCTGCTGTATCCATGAAGCGCAACATTGCCCCGTTGCACGATATCATTGCGCTGTGGAAACTGTTTCGCCTATTCCGTGTCGAACGTCCGCAATTGGTGCACAGCATTACCCCGAAGGCGGGACTCCTGTCCATGGTGGCAGCGCGACTTGCCGGGGTTCCGGTACGAGTGCACACGTTCACCGGGTTATTGTTCCCGACCGCCAAAGGTGTGAAAAAACGACTGCTGCAACTGACGGATAAGCTGACTTGCGTATGCGCCACTGATGTGCATGCCGAAGGCGAGGGAGTGAGGAAAGATTTGCTGGATGCCAAAATCACCAAGAAATCCATACGCATTTTGGGGTACGGCAGCCTGCGGGGCATCGATCTAAACTTATACGACCGTACTCCCGATGTTCTGGCACAAGCAGCAACAATCCGTACTTCGTTGAATGTATCTCCGCAGGCTATCGTCTTTCTTTTTGTAGGTCGGCTGGTACCCGATAAGGGCATCGCCGAATTGGTGGACGCATTCTGTAGATTGCAAGCATTGCACCCCGAAACGCATTTGTTGTTGGTGGGAGGTGAAGAGACGCAAGGTCCTGCAATTGCCAACGAAACACGTAAGGAGATGGCACGGAACACCGGCATTCATCTCATACCATGGCAAGACGATGTGCGTGCATGGTATGCTGCTTCGGATATATTTGTCTTTCCGAGCCACCGTGAAGGCTTCCCTAATGCAGTGATAGAAGCGGGGGCGATGGGATTGCCGGCTATCGTGACAGACATCAATGGTTCACGAGAGATTATTACAACGGGAGAGAATGGAATCATATTGCCTGTGGCAAATACCGAAGCACTTCAACGGGCAATGCAAGAGTTAACGGAGAATGCAGCAATGAGAAATCAAATGGCCGGAAAGACGCGTTCACTTGTGGCATTGCGATACGACCAAGGCTATGTGCGTGGTTGTCTGAAATCATATTATGAGGAGGTATTGCCATGATTGCCCTGCTGATATACCTCAAACATCGCTTTCCCTTCTTGTGGCGGATGGTGGATGTCATCAACGGATTGCTTTTCGGATTGCGCTATGGTATGTTCCGATTTCAAGTCGCCCGCATATTGCAGGCCTATCACGCCACAGACTTTAGGCTCGCACCGCTTGAGGAAGCCGATTTAAGCACATTGCACGTTTTTTTGACCTCCCAACCGGAGGAGAGCCTGCGCTATTTTGCACCTCATCCGTTCGACTTGCACACCTTGAAGCGTTTGCATAGCAACCGTGCTTTCTTAATGATGAAAGCCATCGATAAGTCTACCGAACGTTTCGCAGGCTATTTCTTCTTGCGCGGTTTTTTCATCGGCAGAGCTTTTCATGGGCTGATTGTCGATGCGGCAATGCGGGGTAAAGGAATAGGTACGGCCATGTGGGGTGTGTCCGAGCAGATTTGCCGTGCTTGCGACATTGCCATGTATGCCACCATTTCTCGGCACAATCCGGCTTCGATCATATCGGCCGCAAGAGGTACTACGCTGAAACTGGAAAAGATATTGGCCGACGATTTCCTCTTGGTGAGATGTTTACCTCAAATGTCAAAGAACCATGAGTAAGCGTATGTTTGATATGGTATTTGCCGCTCTCGGGCTGGCGGTGCTGTGGCCCGTACTGCTTGTAGTGGCACTGCTTATTGCCGTGAAGATGCCGGGCGGACCGGTGCTGTTTCGGCAGAAACGGGTGGGACGGTACGGCGAGCTGTTCACTCTGGTGAAGTTCCGCACCATGCAGGTCAACTCCGGCAAGAATACCGTGAGCGTGGCCGGCGACAGGCGAATCACACCTTTAGGCAGGTTGTTGCGGAAACACAAGATAGATGAGCTGCCCGAATTGTGGAACGTACTCAGAGGCGACATGAGCTTTGTTGGTCCGCGTCCCGATGTGCCAGGGTATGCCGACCGCCTGCAAGGAGACGACCGGCGCATGTTGTTGCTCCGACCGGGAATCACCGGACCGGCCACATTGAAGTACCGCAACGAAGAAGAGCTACTCGCAGCACAAATCGACCCGAAACGATATAACGACGAGATACTGTGGCCCGACAAGGTGCGCATCAACCTCGACTATTTAAACAACCATTCACTCTGTGGTGACATAGAGATTATAATAAAAACTGTGATATGAAACATACCAAGATACATTTATGTCTCGCTCACATGAGCGGACAAGAGCAGCGGTTCATTCAAGAAGCGTTCGACACGAACTGGGTTACACCTCTCGGTCCCAGCGTCTCCGGATTTGAAGAATCCTTGGAGCACTTTTTGGGCGAAGAGAAGCATGTGACTGCCCTTATCTCAGGTACGGCAGCCATTCATTTGGCACTCCTGATGTTGGGGGTCGGGCCGGGCGATGAAGTCATTTGCCAAAGTTTTACCTTCTCGGCCTCTGCCAACCCCATCGTGTACCAAGGTGCCGCTCCTGTGTTCGTGGACAGTGAGCCCCACAGCTGGAACATGTCGCCCCAATTGCTTGAGGAGGCCATAGAGGATCGCATACGGGTAACCGGACGCAAGCCCAAAGCTTTGGTAGTGGTACACCTTTACGGTATGCCCGCAATGATGGACGAAATCACCGAAATAGCCCGCCGTTACGAAATCCCCATTGTGGAGGATGCTGCCGAAGCCATGGGAGCATCCTATAATGGCAGACAATGCGGCACAATGGGCGATTACGGCATACTGAGCTTCAATGGCAATAAAATGATAACCACCAGCGGTGGAGGAGCGTTGATATGTCCGTCGGAGGAGAGCAAGCTTCGCGCCCAATTCTATGCCACGCAGGCAAGGGAACCGTTTCCCTATTACCAGCACGAAAAGATAGGCTACAATTACAGAATGAGCAACATTTGTGCAGCCATAGGCAGAGGGCAAATGACCATTGTGGATCAGCATATAGCTCATCACCGTAGCTTGCATCAATTATACAGTGAGCTGCTTGCCGATGTTCCCGGAATAACGGTGCATCAGAATCCCACTTCCAAACAAAACAGCAACTACTGGCTGACAACGATACAAATTGATCCCGACAAAACGGGTACTGACTGTAACGCTGTACGTGAATATCTTGACACATGCGGGGTGGAAAGCAGACCGTTGTGGAAGCCCATGCACCTGCAACCGGTATTCGCAGGCGCGCCGACTTATGTCAATGGCATCAGCGAACACCTGTTTTTACAAGGACTCTGTCTACCCAGCGGCCCTTGTGTAAGCGAGGAAGACGCACGCTGCATCGTTGAAGCAATGGTACACTGCATAAAGAAATAACATCATCGAAATATACTTAATAATCAATTTTTACAAATTGTATCAACAATGAAACAAATTACTTTTGTACACAAAACTTGGGTGCTTTTACTCGGGATATTGGCGATATACGCTTTACCTGTCCAATCCCAAGAGAAGAAAGACGAGTTCTACAATCGGTATAAAGACTATCGCGAAGTACTCCGTGATACCGCCGACTATGTGGCACCGTTGGAGACACAAGTCCGAAGAGATTCAATTCTCGACCCCGTGCGGGTAGTGACAAACAAGTTCGGCAAGAACTGGTTCTTCTTTGCCACAGGAGGTCTGCATACTTTCCGCGGCGATTACTCTAATTGGGGCAAATTCAACGGGACGCTTTCGCCCGAATGGAGCGTTGGTATGGGTAAGTGGTTCACACCGGGTATAGGTCTGAAAATGGAGTTCATCCGTTCTCAATCCAAAGGTTACACTGCCTATACAAAGGGTGGATACTACGGATATGGCGACATTCTCAATGGGTCGAAAGGAGAATATCGCAAGATGAAAACCGGATGGTGGGACATCAGTGCCAGTGCCATCCTGAACCTTTCACGGCTCTTCCTCGGCTATGAGGGATACTACAGTCCCAAACGCATGAACCAATTCATGCTGAATGCCGGTATCGGTGGTGTGCACCACTTGGGGTATGAACATAGTCATGGTTCGGACAACGAATGGAGTGGACACTTGGAGCTTCAGTACAGCCGGTTCTTCAACAAAAAGAAACGGGTGTCGCTCGACATTAAAGCACGCGGACTGTTCTATCAGACCAACTTCGACCTTGAATACGGGCAAAACAATTATGCCGCACACAAATGGGACTTGAATGCCGGTATCCACGTAGGATTCACGCTGTATTTGGACAAGGCACGCTCCAACGGATGGGCACATGGACGCACACAACTCTACCAACGCGACTACCGCGAACGCAAGATTCTCGTGGTACGCGAACGCGAGAAGATGGTAGACTACGGAACCATGACGTTCTATGTGTTCTATCCCAACAACTACTCCGGACGCGATGACGCACCGCAAAATGCCACAGCAACAGTCAATGCTATCGACTATCTGGCGGGCGGTATATTCACGCAAAAGAAGTATGTCGATGACAAAGCAGTAGATACCCGCATGAATAAGGGGCTGGCACTCGAGGGCTTGTCAATAGCAGACCTGCCGACCGAAAACGCCGACAAGAACTTCGACATTAACTATGTGCCACGCGGTTACGAGATGTTGAAAGACCGACCCCTGTCTCTCAGTCTGAACACCGATGACATGAAGGCATTTCGGCAGAAAGCAGGGTTCTACTATGCACCTATCTTCGACGGGTTGCATGCATGGCAGTACCGCATCGATAATGCAACTCAGCGTCAGCAGTTGTTGAGCAGCGATAACTACATGGAAACTGCCAGCTTCGGATTGAATGCACACAACGGACTCGACATTATCCGCCGTCACATGAGTGTAGATGAAAAGGACGAATTGGTGAGTTTCGCCGATGTGTATGCAGCCATGAACTCAAACGAAGGATATATTGCACAATTTACCGATGCAGCCACCGTGGAACGCATCAAAGATATTTTGGAAAACGGATACATCACCATGATACAGGCAGAGGGCTTAGCAACCAGTCAGGACAACTATACGGGCGCAAATGCCGATCAAGTGGGTATCCAACGTAACTCGGCATTGTCGCAAAACCGTGCAAACACCGTGATTTCCTGGCTCAAGGGTAAGAAGCAGCTCAACGAGGTCGCTTCGCAGATATACCTTGTAAATAGGATGGACAACGGCATCAGCCCGGTAGAAGACAGAAGTACACGCGGTCTGGATGCCAAGTTGAACCGTTGTACCAAGATCCGCATTCACTACATGCTGAAGAGCGATAAATAAACCGTACTTCGAAGCGCATTCGTGCAACGACATAAGACCCCGTTTCCGATTCTTGTCCAAAATCGGGAATGGGGTCTTTCCTGATTTCATCATCGGCAATTCTCTTTCATATTAGGACATTCTGCAAGATTTAAATGAGAATGCCGTGATTGAGCAATCTATTTCAGTTACTTTTTGCACTTAGATTTTGAAACTTCACAAAAAACATCTATCTTTGCCCCGATTTTGATTATCTGTTTACATATACAAAACAAAACTTCATCTGAGGAGGCACGACACTGCTGACCCGTATTTCACACGTCCCGAACCGACTTGATCCGACGGGGCTTTTTATACAACAAAGACGAAGGTCGAACAACGTACGGACAGTGGCGCCATGACTCTTCAAACTTAGTAGGTTACATAGTATAACTGCTTGATATTCTTAATTTAGAGTTCAAATGCAGGATTAATTTTATTACACAAATCAAACAAATGATTTCCATAGCCACCGAAACAGCGGTCGCCCCCGACGGCCTCCTCTCTTCTGCCTCTCCGGTTGAGGACAAACAAAGACATTGGTATGTGATGCGCGATCTCAAACGTCCGAATGCCGCGCTTCCGGCTTACCGGCTGTTTCGCGAAAAACAAGTGGAAGTATTCACTCCGATGAAATGCTGTTTGCGTAACGTGGGCGGAAAAATGATACGTGAGCAGGCGCCTTTTATCCCCGACTTGCTTTTTGTATGCGGTACCCGCGAAGAGATTGATGCCATTGTCGATAAGAACCGTACCATCCAGTACCGCTATCTCAAGGGAGGATACAAGATACCGATGATGGTGCCCGGTGTCGAGATGGATCGTTTTATCCGTGCCGTAGGCGAGGCGGAATCGCCTCGTTATTATCTTCCCCAAGAGGTTACTCCTGATATGTTGCGTCGCAAGGTTCGTATCGTGGGCAGTCCGTTGGATGGCTACGAAGGACATCTGCTCAGCGTGCGCGGCTCGAAAAAGAAATACCTGCTCGTTGAGCTGCCGGGATTTTTTTTCGTCGCTGCAGAGGTATGTCCTGACTACATCGAATTACTGCCGCCTGTTGCCGGTCGGTGACAGGGTGTCCTTTTCCCGGAACAAGAATATACTCAACCACAATCAATCCTTTTTCAATCCGTTTAATTATGAAACGATATTCATGTTCGTCCATCCTGCAAACAGCGGCCATGGGCATACTTGTATTCTTATTGTCGGCTTGCGGCGCTTCGCACAACATCGTCTACATGCAGGACATCCAACCCGATGTCATGGTGGCGCTGCAAGAGAACAAACCCATCACCCTGCAACCCGGCGACAAGCTGCGCATCGTGGTGCACAGCCGCGACAACGAGTTGGCCCAGATGTTCAACCTCAACGGTGGCGCACAGAACCTCGGCGGCACGAACAACGCCTCCTATTACACCATCGACAAGGAGGGCAAGATAGACATGCCCATATTGGGGCTCATCAGCGCCGAGGGGCTGAGCCGGATGGATCTGGCGAACCTCATCAAGTACAGGCTGGTCTCCGGCAAGCTGGTGCGCGACCCCGTAGTGACGGTAGAGTTCAGCAACCTGAGCTTCTATGTGTTGGGCGAGGTCAACAAACCGGGACGCCACCTGATAGACCGCGACCGTGTCACCCTGCTCGAGGCATTGGCGGAGGCGGGCGACCTGTCCATCAACGGCAAACGCGACAATGTGCTTGTGCTGCGCACCGAAAACGACCAACAGATACCCTACCGGGTCGACCTCAGACAGGCATCGAACATTTACGCTTCGCCCGTCTATTACCTCAAGCAGAATGACATGATTTATGTGGAGCCCACCGAAGTACGCGCCAACCAGTCGAAGCTGAACGCCAACAGCGCACGCACGCCGGCTTTCTGGTTCTCCATCTTCTCTATGCTCACCTCCGTCATTTTGTTCATTACCAAATAATCCGCATCCGACATGGAAAGAAATATCCGGAACAACAGAGAGGGCGGAGCCGCCCGTCCTTCCGCCGCCGCATCGATGGGCGTGCAGATAAAGGATGTCATTTACCTCTGCCTGGGCAATTGGAAATGGTTCGCGCTCTCCCTGCTCATCACCCTCGGAGCGGCGGTCTATTACATCAAAAGCACGCCCGCCGTATACACCCGCACCCTCTCGATGCTGCTGAAAACGGGCAACAAGCAGAGCGTGTCCGAAGAGATGATGAACGAACTGGGCATGGGACAGACTCCCGTGAACATCACCAACGAAATACTGGCACTCAAAAGCAGCCAACTGCTGCTGGAGATTGTGAAACGCCTCCATTTAGATGTGGATTACGCGCACGACGGTTCTTTCCACAAACTGGTGGCGTATGGGACCGACCTGCCCGTGACCGTGAGCTTCCACGACTTGGGCGACAAGGAAACCGCCGCCTTGAAGCTCACGCTGAATGCCGACAGCACGGTGGCGGTGCGCGACATGAAACGCAACGGGAACCGCGTGGAGGGAGCGTTGACGATGAAGCTGGGGAGTACCGCGCAAACGCCTCTCGGCAAACTGACCGTGGCTCCCTCACCTTACTATAAACAGGGCGAGACGGACGAACTCGAAGTCGGCCGGATACCCGCCTCGAGCGTGGCGGGCGGAATGGGCGGACGATTGTCGGTATCGCTGCGCGACAAGAACTCCACCATCATCGACATCGCATACAAGGACTTATCCATTGCCCGTGCCGAAGACGTGCTCAACATGCTGGTGGCGGTGTACAACGAGAACTGGGTGAAGGACCGCAACCAACGCATGGTCAGCACCAACGAGTTCATCCGCGAGCGGTTGGGAGTCATCGAGCAGGAACTCAGCGGCGTGGAACAGGACATATCCGACTATAAGGCGGAGCACCTGATGCCCAATGTGGAGCAGATGGGAAGCATGGCTGTGGCGCAAATGAATTCCGCCGAGCAGCAGTCGCACGAACTGAGCAACCAGATCTATGCCATCCGATACGTGCGCGACTACCTCACCAACGGGCAACACGACAACCAACTGCTGCCCTCCAACTCGGGCATCAACAGCGCCAACATCGCCGGACAGATCAACGAGTACAACAGCATCATGCTGCAACGGAACAATCACCTCGCCAACTCCTCTTCGCAGAATCCCTTGGTCATCGACCTCACGCAGCACCTCAACACGCTCCGGGTCTCCATCGTGCAGTCGCTCGACAACGAGCAGGCGATGCTGCAAGCCAAGCAGCGAAGTGTGCAGGCGAATCGCAGTCAGGCTGTCGCCAAGATCGCTTCCAACCCGGGACAGGCGAAGTACCTGCTTTCGGTGGAACGCCAGCAGAAGGTCAAGGAGTCGCTTTACCTCTATCTGCTGCAAAAGCGGGAGGAGAACGAGCTGTCGCAGACCTTCACCGCCTACAACAGCCAGTTGCTGGAAGCCCCCCACGGCAGCATGGCTCCCACCGAGCCGGTGAGCCGCAACATCCTGGCCATTGCGTTCATGCTGGGGCTGGCGGTGCCCGGCGGTCTTCTCTTCCTGCGCGAATGGATGACTACCACCGTGCGGGGGCGCAAGGACCTGGAGCAGATGCGCACTCCTTTCGTCGGCGAGATACCGCTGGACGACTCCGATAAGAAAACACGCCGTAAAGGTGCCGGCTCATCGCCCCGGGTGCTCGTCATGGAGGAGAACCGCAACGCGATGAACGAGGCTTTCCGGGTGGTGCGCACCAACCTGGAGTTCATTCTCGGATTCGACAGCAGCCACAAGGTGGTGATGACGACCTCCATGCACCCGGGAAGCGGAAAGACTTTTACCACCGCCAACCTCTCGGCGGCCCTTGCCATCAAGGGGAAACGGGTGCTGATGATCGACCTCGACCTGCGCAAGGGGTCGCTCTCGCGTTATCTCGAGGGCAAGCACCGGGGCGTATCCAATTACCTGAGCGGTCAGGAGCCCGACTATCACACCCTTATCCGCCCGTTGGGACAGGTCGACATGCTGCCTTGCGGCACTCTTCCGCCCAACCCCACCGAGTTGCTTTTCGCGCCCCGTTTCGAGGAGCTGATGCGCCGGGCACGCGCCGAGTACGACTATGTGTTCATCGACTGTCCGCCGGCGGAAATCGTCGCCGATGCCGCCATCATCAGCCGGTATGTGGACCTGACGCTCTTCATTGTCCGCGCGCATAAGATGGAGCGGGTATTCCTGCCCGAAATAGACCGCTGGTATGAGGAGAAGAGATACAAGAATCTCTCCGTTTTGCTCAACGGAACAGAATCATTCGGCCGTTACGGCTATCACAAATACGGCTATCGCTACGGATACCAATATGGAGGATATGGAACAGGAAACAAAAAGTGAAAAGACAGCGCACGCCGGTTGGACCATCGAGATAAAGCCTCGCCGGCGTTGGTACGACATCGACCTGCGCGGGGTGTGGCGGTATCGCGACCTCTACCGCATGTACGTCAAACGAGACATTGCCGTATTCTACAAGCAGACCATTCTCGGGCCTTTATGGTTCTTGGTACAGCCCATGCTCACCACGGTGATCTACATGTTCGTGTTTGGCGGACTGGCGGGCATCTCGACCGACGGCATGCCCCAGCCCTTGTTCTACATGGCGGGCATCATGCTGTGGAATTATTTCAACTCGGTGTTCAACGAGTCGGCGGAGGTGTTCACGAAGAACGCCCATGTGTTCGGCAAGGTCTACTTTCCCCGCCTGGTCGTACCGTTGTCCGGCGCCACCTCCAACCTGCTGAAGCTCGGCATCCAGCTGTTGCTGTTTATCGCGCTCTACCTCTACTTCTGCTTCCGGGGAGCGGCGTTGCACCCGCGCGCCGAGCTGCTGCTGTTTCCCTACCTGGTGCTGCTCATCGCCCTGTCGGCGATGTCGTGGGGACTCATTGTCTCTACGCTTACCACGAAATACCGGGACCTCAACTTTTTGATCTCCTTCGGGGTGCAGCTCTTCATGTACGCCACGCCGGTCATCTACCCGCTGAGCGCCGCCCCCGAGAAATACCGCGCGCTCATCTCCTTCAACCCGCTGACCCCGGTATTCGAGGCGTTTAAATACGGCGCTTTGGGAACCGGCTCGTTCGATTGGGGCGGATTGGCCTACAGCACGGTGTTCACGCTCGCTTCGGTGTTCATCGCCGTGGTGGTGTTCAGCAAGGCAGAGCGCAACTTCATGGATACCATTTGAAAGAAAAAGAAACAACGATTATGGACAATACAGCCATTCAGTTCGACCGCGTGGGCAAGCTCTACCGCTTGGGATTGGTAGGCACGGGCACACTGAGCCACGACCTCAACCGCTGGTGGAAAACCACCGTCTTAGGCAAGGAAGACCCTTACCTGCGCATCGGAGAGTCGAACGACCGAAGCAAGAAAGGCTCATCCGACTACGTATGGGCGTTGAAAGACATCAGCTTCGATGTGCGTCAAGGCGATGTGGTGGGCATCATCGGCAAGAACGGAGCGGGCAAATCCACCCTGCTCAAAATCCTGTCGCGCGTCACGGCTCCCACATCGGGCGTCATCCGTGCCAGGGGACGCATCGCCTCGCTGCTCGAAGTGGGCACGGGCTTTCATCCCGAGCTCACGGGACGGGAGAATATCTACATGAACGGCTCCATCATGGGCATGACGCACGACGAGATCGGCCGCAAACTGGACGAGATAGTCGACTTCGCCGGTGTGGAGCGTTACATCGACACACCCGTAAAACGTTATTCCAGCGGCATGATTGTCCGCCTGGGATTCTCGGTGGCAGCCTTCCTCGAACCGGAAATCCTGGTGGTGGACGAGGTGTTGGCGGTGGGCGACGCGGAGTTCCAGAAGAAAGCCCTCGGCAAGATGCACGACGTATCGCAAGGCAGCGGACGCACGGTACTGTTTGTCAGCCATAACATGGCGGCGGTCAACAGCCTGTGCACGCACGGTGTGGTGTTGAGCAACGGGCGGGTCGATTTTATCGGAAAGACCGCGGCCGCCATCGAACATTATTTGGCAAGCAACAGGGTGCAGAGCGAGAAAACGATGAAAGAGCAAATCACCTTTGTCAAGCCGGGTATCCGCATCCATCAGATTTCGCTGAACGGCAGCGAAAGCGCGTCCGTACACATTGCCAGCGGGCAACGCGAGATAACCCTGCGCATCGAGGGCGAGACCGAAGAGGAGATGTGGGCCGAGGCGATGCTGATTCTGAAAACCCGCGACGAGGTACCCATGGCATCGTTTGCGGAGGGAGACTGTAAAGGTAGCGGACAAAAATTTGGAAAAGGCAGGTTTGTCATCGAACGCACCATCGAACTACCCAAATTCCTTTGCAGCGGCGACTTGGTTGCTGATATCCACCTGCATTACCCCATGTTGGAATGGCTGATGAAGGCCCCCGCCTGTGCCGAGATCCATTCCGACGGATATCAGGAAGGCATGGGAAAGCCCGTGCTACTGAAAGAGCAAGGATTCATGGGACTGGAACGGATAGACAGAACCGATTCCGGATTGCGATGAGAAGGTCCGATACCCTATATACACGGATTGAGCCTACTAACGATGATGCAAGTGCACGTCGTTCTATTTATTTTTCACGTACCGGTATGCAGAAGCGTATTTCCATCATCATTCCCATATACAACGTAGCATCGTATCTGAATGAGTGCCTGAACAGCGTTTATCACGGATACGATGCCGCCACCATGGAAATTATTTTGGTGAACGATGGCTCTACCGACGACTCTCTTGCCATCTGCAAGCGATATAAACAGCGGTATCCCGATACCATCCTCATCGACACGCCCAATGGAGGACTGAGCGCGGCACGCAATAAAGGTGTCGAGGCGGCCTCCGGACGGTATATTTATTTCTTGGATGGAGATGACTGGACTTCTGAGGATGCACTGCAACAGCTTTATGATTTTGCCGAGAAGTACCGCTGTGAGGTTGTTCAGGGAGGATTCTATTATGCCTACGACACCCACCTGCTCTACGACACCCGTCTAAAAAAAATAAAGCCCGCACCCATCTTGCTGACAAGAGAAGAGGCTATGAAACTGCTCGTCAGGAACGAGGAGATCAAGAATTTCGCATGGGGGAAACTATATCGGGCAGAGATTGTCAAGCAGTTTCCGTTCAAGGAAGGAGTCTGTTTTGAAGACGCTTTCTGGCAGCATCTCATCATAGACAAAAGCGTGAGATACGGTATTATTCCCGAACCTTTGTATTATTATCGTCAGCGGAGCACCGGCATTTCATCCGCATTTTCTTTGCGCAATGCCGATTTGCTGAAAGGCTACGAAGAGAGAATAGCATTTATCATAGCACATTATCCCGTTTTTTTAGATGAACTGATGGCGAAATACTGGCACATCACCTATTCCTTTTACCGTTCTTCCCTATCGCATCCGGAAGACGCGGTAAGGAAATGCTATCTCGACTATTGGACGTACGCCAATGACGTGTATGGCGATGATTTCAAGAAAGCACTGAGGCACTCATTGACTTACCGGCTGGTCGGACACCATTCGCCGTGGCTTTCTCCATATCTGTTTCTGAAACGTGTCCGGAATCGTTTCCGCATCTCTCCTTTTCAGAAAATCCCTATCCGATGAAAGAATTCATTTACCTCGCTGTCATCCGTTTCTTTAACTTGCTCTGCCCCATCCTCACGAATAAGATCTTGTTTATGAGCTATTATGGGGCACAGTACGGATGCAACCCCAAATACCTGAGCCGATACCTCGTGCGTCAAGCCAAGAATTGGGATGTGGTGTGGGCTTTTGTCAACCCCGGACAATATGATATAGAAGGCATACGGAAAGTGCGCTATCTGTCGTTACGCTATTTCTACGAGTTGTGTACCAGCAAAGTCATCGTCACCAATTACCGGATGACAGCCTTGTTCAGGAAACGGAAAGAGCAGCTCTACATTCAGACTTGGCACAGTTCATTACGGCTCAAGATGATAGAACGGGATGCAGCCGACACCTTGCCCGCACATTATGTGGATATGGCTCAAAAAGATTCCAAGAACATCGACCTGCTACTATCGGGATGCCGCTACAGCACCGCCATTTTCCGATGCAGCTTTTGGTACGACGGCGAGATAGCCCCTACGGGAACTCCGCGCAACGACCTGTTGTTTGAACAGGATAACGGACTGAAAGATAAAATACGGGAACGGATAGGCGTTTCGGACAATGAACGGCTGATACTTTATGCACCTACGTTCCGTAAAGGAAACTCACTGGAATGTTATGACCTGAAATACGAAGAGCTGATCCGTGCCTTGGAAGGGAGGTTCGGAGGCAGATGGCGTGTGGCTGTCCGCTTGCACCCTCATCTGAGTAATATGTCGCGGCAATTGGGCATCGACGGCACAGCGGTCATCGATGCGACCACCTATGACGATGTACAGGAACTGCTTTGGGTGTCCGACGCGCTCATCACCGATTATTCCAGCCTGATGTTCGATTTTGTCATCATGAAGCGTCCTTGTTTTTTGTACGTACCCGATTTGACGGAATATCTGTCAAAGGATCGGAAGTTATATTTTGAAATGGACGAATTGCCTTTCCCTATTGCCAAAAGCCATACCGGACTGATAGAGGAAGTAGCCACATTCCGGAGCGAAGCCTACACGGATAAGGTATCGGAGTTCCTCGAACGGATAGGCTCGTATGAGACCGGTTGTGCCGCAGCGAATGTCGCAAATCTCATATCACAGTCAACCGGAAAATAATACGGTCATATAAAATGGAAGAGAAAAAGAAAAAAACAGTGGGATACACCACAGGCATATTCGATATGTTTCATGTGGGACATTTGAATATCTTGCGCCGCGCCAAGGAGCAATGCGATTATCTTATCGTGGGAGTCAGCACGGATGAGCTGTGTCTTTCCTACAAACATAAGAAACCGGTGATTCCTTTTGAAGAAAGGAAGCGGATCATACAAGCCATCCGCTATGTGGACGAGGTCGTCGCGCAGGAGGACAGGGATAAATTCAGAGCTTGGGAAACCTTGAAGTTCGACAAGATGTTTGTCGGCGATGATTGGAAAGGTTCTCCCCTGTTTGCCGCACTGGAAGAGAAGTTCCGTCGGGCAGGTGTGGAGATAGTGTACTTCCCGTATACCCAAGGGACATCCTCGACCATGCTTCGGGAGAAATTGGACAAATTGGAAAATGAAACAGTATGAGCAAGAAGAGACTTTTATTTGTCATTGAGTCGTTGAATAGCGCCGGCGCTGAAAAAAGCCTCATCACATTGCTTTCCGTACTGGATTATTCAAGGTATGAGGTGGATCTGCAATTGTTCTCCTATGGCGGAGCATTTCAGCGTTACCTGCCTCCCGAGGTACATCTGTTGCCGGCTTTCAACTATACCGACTTTGCAGAGAAGAGCGTTTGGGAACAGATTGCCTCCGCTGATTTCAGGAAACTTCGGGCGAGGTCGGCATACTCCATTCTGATGCGGTTGCACCGCACCACACATGCTGACAAGGCACGCATCTTTTGGAAACATGTATCTCCCTGTCTTCCCGGGAATCTTGTCGAATATGATGCGGCTATAGCCTACTCGCAGGGATTACCGACTTTCTATGTGGCGGAAAAGGTGAAAGCGCGTAGAAAAATGGCGTGGGTAAATGTCGGCTATAAATTAGAAGGAAAGAACGCGCTCTTTCAAGAGCCGTTCTATCAGCAAATGGATCACATTGTGGCAGTATCAACTTCCGCTTTGTCCATATTTCAAGAAGTCTTCCCGAAATCCTCCGATAAAATGACAGTGATATGGGACATGCTCGATGCAAAGACCATCCGGAATATGGCATCCGAGAAGCCTCCTTTTCCCTTCTCGCAAGACATTCCGTCTCTGCTTACAATCGCGCGTCTTAACTCCGCTCAGAAAGGGTATGACATCGCTTTGGAAGCGTGCCGAATATTGAGAGACAGAGGTGTCCCGTTCAAATGGTATGCCTTGGGAGAAGGACCTTACCGAAAAGAGATGGAGACGTTTATCCGGGAAAACCGGTTGGAAGATTCTTTCGTCCTGTTAGGAACAACGCCCAATCCTTATCCCTATATCGACGCGTGCACACTGTATGTGCAAACTTCCCGCCACGAAGGGTTCGGGCTTGCCATAGCCGAAGCCCGAATATTGAATAAACCGGTGGTGACAACGGAATTCGATGCGGTATATAACCAGATGCGCCCCGGGAAAAACGGGTTGGTAGTATCGCAAACGCCGGTCGCGGTCGCTGATGCTATCGAGCGTTTATTAAAAGATAAGCAACTGTATGCTTCGTTGGTGGATAACCTTCAAAAAGAGAAGAAAGGCAATACGGAAGAGATTGAAAAATTGTATCGCCTGATCGAATACACTGAATGATATATAACCAAGGAAACCCATGAAGCCGCGCATATTCATCAGCATGCACTACCTCGAGATAGGCGGTGCCGAGACCAGCCTCATCGGGCTGTTGAAGGCACTCGACCCGGCACGGGTGGAGGTGGATCTCTTCCTGCATGCCCATCGGGGCGAACTGATGCGTTTCATCCCCCCGTGGGTAAACCTGTTGCCTGAGATTCCCGTATACGCTTTCATCGAGCGCCCCCTGACAGAGGCTTTGAGACACGGTTTCCTGCGGTTGGTATGGGCACGGTTGCGTGCCAAATGGCACTTCCACCGCTACATAAAAAGGAAGCGCCCGACCGATGGCAGCGCCATCTTCGGCTACATCGGTCGATACGTCACCCCCACACTGCCCTCACTCCGCGGGTTAGGCACGTACGACCTCGCCATCTCTTTCCTCACTCCGCACGATCTGGTGTTGCGGAAAGTGTCGGCACGCAAGCGGGTGGCATGGATTCACACCGACTATACCCGCATCGATGTGGATGGCGGGTTAGAACTGCCGGTGTGGAACGGATACGATTATATCGCGAGCGTCTCGGTAGAGGTTACCAAGACTTTTCTTCGCGAATTCCCTACACTGGCGGACAAGGTCATCGAGATAGAAAATATCCTTTCGCCCGCATTCGTCCGAAAACGGGCGGATGAAGAGCCACTCCCCGCGGACATGGCGCGGAAAGACAATGAAACGATTCTGCTCACCATAGGACGCTATTCCTTCCCCAAAAAGCTGGAGGAGATACCCTTGCTTTGCCGTCTGCTCATCGAAAAAGGACAGGATATCAAGTGGTATATCATAGGCTACGGGGGAAGCGACCTCTATATCCGCCGCGCCATATCCGCCGAAGGCATGGAGGGGCGTGTCGTGCTGCTTGGCAAACGTGTCAATCCCTATCCGTATATAAAGGCATGCGACTGGTATGTGCAACCTTCGCGTTACGAGGGAAAATCGGTGGTGGTGCGCGAGGCTCAAATGCTGGGTCGCCCCGTCATCATTACCGCATATCCCACAGCCGCCTCACAAGTGACCCATGGGGTGGACGGGGTTGTTGTACCTCTGCCCGCGGAGTCGTGTGCGGAAGGCATGTCACGCGCATTGACCAATGAGACCTTGCGTCAATCCATCATCAGCCATCTCGTCTCACACGACTACGGCAATGAAACCGAAGTGAACAAAGTGATTGCACTAATCGGATGACCTGTATGCACCATGCTCCACCACCCACCGACATATCCTTAGCTTCGATGTGATACGGGTGTTCCCGAACGCATCATGTGAATACGAAAAAATAAAATGGAAAAAGAACGTATCAGTGTCATCATTCCGGCACACAACGTAGAGGCGTACCTCGAAAGATGTATGGACTCTGTACTTGGTCAAACCTATAATGAGCTTGAAATCATTCTCGTGGAGAACGGCTCGACCGACCGCACACCCGAACTATGCGACACGTATGCCCGGCGCGATTCCCGTGTACGGGTGGTGCATTTGGAGATAGGAGATGTGTCTACGGCACGCAACGTGGGCGTGCGCCTTTCCACCGCTCCCTACATCTGCTTTGTGGACAGTGACGATTACCTCGATATACGCTTGTGTGAAGTTTTGATGGATAAACTGACCCGCTGCACTGATGCCGATATGGCGTACTGTTCTTACTTCTCTACGTATGAGGACGGGCGGAAAAAGGAACAACAAATAGTTCGACATAAAGATTTATATACTTATTCCGGCTGTGAACAAGTGCGAATGTTGCTTTTGGATAAAACTTTTTGTACACTATGGCCTGGTATTTTCCGTAAGACGATTTTTGAAGGAGTACAGTTCCCCGAAGGTTTTTTCTACGAAGATTATATCACCTTACTGTTCTTGTCCGAGAAGTGCCGTAAAGTGGTTTATACTCCCGAGCCATTATATTATTATTGGCAACGTAGTGACAGTATCACTCACACATATAGTATCAGGCATATGTATCAGCATTTCCTTATAGGCTTCATGGCATGGGAGTTTGCAAAGCAAAGACAGATGTTAAATCGCGATGATTACAGGCAGTTTGTCAACCGTATCATCACTCAAAACCACTTTTTTTATAAGAAAGTGGTCGATACCTCATCTTCTCAGCATCCTTGCAAAGCGGAAATAGCCGACATGAAACGGAAAACTCAGGAGATGCTTCATGAGGAGTGGTGTAAGCTTTCTCCCCGGAGCATGTTTGAGTTGTTTAAGCATACAACTGCAGGATGCCTGCTTCGCCGGTATTACCACCGTTTGAGGAATAGACAATTTTAGCGGTTGGCAAAAAGGAATAAACTAAAATGGAAAAAGAACGTATCAGTGTCATCATTCCGGCACACAACGTAGAGGCATACCTAGAAAGATGTATGGACTCTGTGCTTGGTCAAACCTATCATGAGCTTGAAATCATTCTCGTGGAAAACGGATCGATCGACCGCACACCCGAACTATGCGACGCGTATGCCCGACGCGATTCCCGCGTGCGGGTGGTGCATTTGGAGATAGGAGATGTGTCTACGGCTCGAAACGCGGGTGTACAACAATCTACTGCTTCGTACATCACTTTTGTGGATAGTGACGATTACCTCGTTCCCACGATGTGCGAAATCTTGATGGATCGGCTGAAGCAATGCACCGATGCCGACATGGCATTCTGTTCTTTTTCGTTGGTGTATGAGGATGGTAGGGAAGTGGAACAGAGCATATTCCGACAGTCGAAAAAGGAGGTTTACACGGGTATGGAGATGCTACGGCTGGGACTCTTGCAGAAGACCACTTGGATTCCATGCGCAAGGATTTATCGCAAGAAGATTGTAGAGGCTGTTCCTTTCCCCGAAGGATATATGCACGAAGATTATTTCACCTCGCTGTTATGGTTTGAAAATTGCCGCAGTGTGGTCTATACTCCCGAGATTTTATATTATTATTGGCAACGGAGTGACAGTGCCTCGCACACGATGACCGTTAAATCCCGATATCACAGCATTCTGATGACTTATAAAAAGTGGGATTACGGGAAGTGGAAGCAAATTCTTTCCGCCAAAGAACAAAAAGAGTTTGCGAACATCATGCTACTTCATGGCTATCTGCACTATAAACGCGCGCTCAGAGATAGCGCGGTACAACAGCTCTACAAGTCAGAAATAGCCGATATGAGACAGAAAATCCGAACCATGTTTCGTGAGGATTGGAGCAAACTTTCTTTTAAAACCCTGATAACGATGTTTATAAGCACCGATTCCGGTCAGTGGCTTTACGCAGGTTATTGTCGGATTAGGGGAAGAAAATCCTCCTGACGGGAACCTATCGGCAAATCGAACGGAAAAAAGAAGAGGCATACATTACATGACTATGATTCCCAAGACCATTCATTATTGCTGGTTCGGACACAATCCGTTACCGCGTTCCGCCCGGAAGTGTATCGCTTCGTGGCGGAAATACCTGCCCGATTACGAGATTAGGGAGTGGAACGAAAACAATTTCGATGTGAATGTGGTTCCCTATACCGCCCAAGCCTACACCTTGGGCAAGTATGCCTTTGTGAGCGATTATGCCCGCTTTTGGATACTGTATCGGGAGGGGGGATTGTATTTCGACACCGATGTGGAGGTGATACGTCCCTTGGATGATCTCATTGCACAGGGAGTCTTTATGGGTATAGAACAGTCTGCTCACCTTGTAGGAGTAAATCCCGGATTGGGATTGGCAGCTGAGCCCTATCATCCGTTTTTCCGGGAAGTGCTGGAACACTATGCGACCCTTGTCTTTACCGATGCCGCAGGTGTGCCCTTGCCCGGTACGGTAGTCAGCCATACCACCGACTGCCTGCGCCCTCATGGCTGGGTGGCGGAGAACCGTTATCAACAGGTAGCGGGACTCCACATTTATCCCAACGACTATTTTAACCCCTTGGACGATGCCACGGGACGGCTGATCATCACCCCGAATACCCGGAGCGTCCATTGGTACGCCAAGACATGGGTGCCTCATTACGGACCGGTACGCCGATGGGTCACCCGCCGGGTGCACCGCCTGTTCGGGGTGGGCAGCCTGACATGGCTCAAACGATTCATACGCATCTGACACACACTGCACATGGACGCTACACTCTACCAACCTCTTTTCCTCGCGGGTGTCATGCTCTTTGCCATCGGCATCGGTGGGCGTTACCTCGCATCGGCGGGTTACGCCCTGCAAGAGCGGTGGCACGATTTCATGCTACCGCTCGCCATAAGCGTTGTATTGGTGCTTTGGATCGGCATGCGCCCCGTCAGTCCGGCATTCGGCGACACGGTAAACTACGCCCGGGAATACAGGCTTATGGGCGTTACCGATGTACCGATGGACTGGAAGGGTGAATGGATTTGGCAACTGTTCATGGCGAGTTGCAAAAACAGCGGACTGAGCATCCATGTGTTCTTCACGTTGGTGGAGGCGGGATACATCCTCTCTGTGCTGTGGGCGGTGAAACGGTTCATGCCGGGGAATCCGGGGTTGGGCATGCTGTTTGTCTGCGCCTCGCTCATGTTCTTCAGTTTCGGCACCAACGGACTGCGCAACGGTCTGGCGTGCCACATCGTGCTGCTGGCAATGGGTCTTCTCTTTGCCGACAAATATGCGGCTGCCGCCGCACTATCCCTATTGGCTTTCGGAATCCACCGCAGCGTGGCTTTGCCCATAGCCGCCACCCTGGCAGGCATGTATCTGTTAAGGAATCCCAAACATGCCGTCTATGTATGGATAGCGTCCATCGGCGTGTCATTGGTGGCGGGAGAGAGCATTACCGGATTTTTCGCCTCCTTGGGGTTCGACGACCGCATGACGAGCTATACCGATGACACCAACGACATGGAACAGTTCTCGCGAACCGGCTTCCGCTGGGATTTCCTGCTTTATAGCGCCATGCCGGTGCTGATGGTGTGGTATGTCTGTGTCAGGAAAGCGGCATCGGACTCGTGGTATAACGTCATCGCCGTGGTCTATTGCCTGTGCAATGCCTTTTGGGTGATGGTAATCCGCAGTTCGTTCAGCAACCGCTTCGCCTATCTGTCGTGGTTTCTCTACCCCATCGTCATAGCCTACCCGCTTATCAACCTTCCCGTATGGGAAGACCAGGACCGCAAGACCGGACAGATTCTGCTGGCTTATTGCGGCTTTACCCTATTCATGCAATTTTTCGTTTGGTCCTGATGAAGACACTGACCGTTTTTACCCCTACTTACAACCGGGCACATACCTTGGAACGTACCTATCGCAGCCTGTGCAGCCAGACCTGCAAGGACTTCGAATGGATGGTGATAGACGACGGGTCTACCGACGACACGCGTACGCTCATCGCCCGCCTTGCCAACGAAGACCGGCTGACGATACATTATATCCATAAGGAAAACGGCGGACTCCATACCGGATACAACACCGCCTACGCCAATATCCGCACGCCGCTCTGTGTCTGTGTGGACAGCGATGACTACATGCCTCCCCGTGCCGTGGAGCTGATATTGGACACGTGGCGCAAGCGGGGCAGCGACCGCTATGCAGGCATCATCGGTTTGGATCACTATGCCGAAACCGACCGCCCCATAGGGGGCGGGTTTCCCGATGGATTGAAGGAATGTTACCTGCTCGACCTTTACACGCACGACATCCACTATGGTGACACCAAACAGGTGATGCGCACGGAACTGATGCGCCGCGTGGCGCCGCAAACGGGATTTGAAGGCGAAAGGTTCTTCAACCCCATCTACATGTTGCTGCAAGTATGCGATGAGTATCCCTTGCTGGTACTTAACGAAAATCTCTGCATGGTGGACTACGGGGTGGGCGACAACATGTCGCGCGCCATCTTCCGCCAGTATACAGACAGCCCGCGCAGCTTTGCCAAACTCCGCTTGCAAGCCATGAGTCTGAAACGGAGCACGTTCGCCTACAGGCTTCGCGCCGCGATCCACTATGTGGCGGAATGCCTCATCGCACGCGACGGCGATTGGCTCAGGAACTCACCCCGAAAGCTGACAACCCTCTGCATGGCACCTCTCGGTATGGCACTTTGGGCATATATACGCTATCGCGTGTGGCGGATGGAAAGAGGAAAGAAAACAATAATAGAAAACAATAAATGAAGGACTGTCGCATGAAAATTGTGTATATCATAAATCAATTGAATCTGTTCGGAGGTGTGGAGCGGATCATAGCGGATAAAGCAAATGCTCTTGCCGAGGAATATGGTCATGAGGTCACCATTATCTGCCTCTGCCAGAAAGAGGGGGTGGGTAACGCCTATCCTTGTTCCCCACTCGTCAAACAAATCAATTTGGGACTCGAAAAGTTTGAATTCCCCGCTTTACCCCGTGAAAAGCCCTTTATGTATATTTATGCCATCCTTCGATGGTACTACCGATGCTTACATCGGGTTCGGACCGTATTGCGGGGTATTAAGCCGGATATCACAATCGTACCCACACAGGTGGGACGTCCGGGCGTATATTTCCGCACTTATTCCATCATCGAGTCACACATGTACTTTCCTAAGAAAAAGCTTCGATGGCGACACGTCTTGAATTGGGGACCTTTGGAATATGCGACACGCCGCTGTAAGGCATTGATCACATTGACCCACCACGAGGTATCCCACTGGGACAAAGCACGCCGGGTAGAGGTGATACCCAACTTTACCAATATTAAACCAATCGCTCCATGCAACGTGGGAGCAAAACGTGCCATGGCTGCCGGGCGATTGACCGATCAGAAAGGATTCGACCTGCTGATAGATGCTTGGCGTATCGTAAAGCAACAACACCCCGACTGGCAGCTCGATATCTATGGAGAAGGTTCGGAGAAGAACCGACTGATGCAACAAATCGAAACCAATGAACTGGCCGATGCGGTTTTGCTACATCAGCCCACCAAGGAGATAGCACGCGAATATGCAGTCCACAGCATGTTTATCCTAAGTTCTCGCTCCGAAGGTTTCCCATTAGTGTTGCTCGAAGCCATAACCTGCGGCATGCCTTGCGTGGCGTTCGATTGCCCCACCGGACCTGCCGAGATGATAGACCACGAAATGAACGGCATACTGGTTCCATTCGAGAATCTGCCGCGAGAGGAACAGGTGAGCGGGTTGGCTGCCGCCATCTGCCGCATGATGGAGAAAACCGACGAAGAACGTGCGCAAATGGGTAAAGCGGCCATGGAAAAAGCAAAACTATTCGGAAAGGATGTGATTATGGCAAGGTGGGATAAGCTGTTCCATGAAGTGGCAGGAAAGTAACTTGGAGTAAGAAATGAAAATATTGCATTTTATCACGTCTCTGCGTACAGGCGGAGCGGAACAACTGATGAGTGACCTGCTGCCTCGATTACGCGATGCCGGAAATGCCGTGAAGCTGTTGTTGATGGACGGCACACATACGCCTATCTACGAGCAGATAGAGCAAATGGGTATTCCCATCCATTCGTTGGGCAACGGCGAAAGTGCCATGCACAACCCCTTACTCTTGCTTCGGTTGAGGCGCTATCTCAAAGCAAACGCTTTCGAGGTGCTTCATGCGCACAACACGCCCTGCCAACTCCTACTCGCTTTGGCAAGCGACTGTTGCCCCACCGCAAAGTTCGTGACCACCGAACACAACACCACCAACCGCCGACGGACATGGCGTTGGTACCGCCCCGTCGACCAATGGATGTATCACCACTATAGCTGTATTATCTGCGTCAGCACCAAAGCCGAAGAGACACTCCGCACCTCGCTTAGCAACAATTTCCCAGCGGATCGCATCTGCACCGTGCCCAACGGTGTAGACACCGAACGGTTTGCCCATGCCCTCCCCAACAGCGAGCTGGACGAACGGTATGCCGGCAAACACTTGGTGCTGATGGCAGCGGCGTTCCGTAAACAGAAAGACCAGCCCACCCTGATACGTGCCATGCGGTGGCTACCCGCGGATTATCAACTACTGCTGGCAGGCGAGGGGGAATGTCTCACTGCCTGCAAGGAGTTGGCAAAGCAGACGGGAGTAGACGATAGAACGACTTTCTTAGGGCTACGGAGTGATGTGCCGTCGTTATTGAAAACGGCAGAGGTAGTCGTGATGTCATCACACTACGAGGGGCTTCCTCTCTTTGCCATCGAAGCTATGGCATCGGGAGCGCCTTTCGTGGCTACCGATGTGGACGGGCTGCATGAGATAGCCTCGGGTGCGGCAATTGTTTTCCCGCATGAAGACGATCGTTGCCTTGCCGAACAAATCGAGAAATTATGTGAGGACGAGACATCGGCGCGGGAGGTTGCCGCCCGTTGCCGGGAACGCGCCGGGCTGTATGGCATTGAGCGTATGGTAAAAGGCTATCTGCAAGTATATGAATCGTTATTTAAGGATTCCTTATAAAAGCCCGGACACCCACCGCTTGATCAGGCGGGTGGCACGTCCGTTTCTTACCTGTCGGAGTGCTATATCGTACACTGCAGGGGCATCGTTTGCCAACATCGCCCCGACAATGGGTTCTTTCAAAAAATCCGGGTGGTCGGTGACTTCACCAAGTTTCTGATAAACAGAATCCGATAGCTCCTCACGAATTTGTCTGCAAATTTCCTCTTTGCTGCCTGTACGATGAATGATACGCTGGCATATATCCGAACGAAATACATTTTTCAACTCAATACGGATAAAGTCGGCAGCCCGAGTGTAGCCGTATCGTTCAATCAGCTCCTTTTTCAAATGATAAAGTACCTTCAAGTCGGGAAGGAGATGGGGATTGTATCTGTTGGTCATTACACCGAAACGGTAGGCATAGCCTACTACATCGAGTATATAAATACGCCTCAAGTGAGGAAATAGCTGAATGTTAAAAGCCAAATCTTCGCCCATAAATACACCGGAAGGCCGTAATCCGGCATTTCTTACGGTTTCCATTCGGTATAGTTTGCCCCACGCTGTAACAGATAGAATATTTACACCGAAGAAACTGATGTAATAGGTATCGAAGAGTTCGGGACGCGCGATCAATCCTTGAACGGGTGAGATTGTCCGTCGCTTGATCCGGATATGCCTGCCCATCACTCTTTGCGATGCCATTTCCATATAATCGGCATCCGTATCTTCCGCTTTCCGGTACATGATGGACAAGATGTCCGGATTGCACAGATAATCGTCCGAATCCACATACATCAAATACATTCCCTGGGCATGATCCATGCCTGTAAACCCGGCTCGTTCCACCCCCCTCATTGACAGGCTTGTCGATCACTCTCACGCGAGAATCCTTGGCGGCGTAGGCGTGGCAGATGGAACGACTGTTGTCGGTAGAGGCATCGTTCACCAATATCAGTTCAATATCGCGATAAGACTGATTGAGACAAGATTCGATGCATTGACCGAGCCATCGGGAAGTGTTGTACACAGGGACTATAATGGAAATCATAAAATAATATGTTGGTTTATTTAACTTAAGAAAATGCTTTTGCCTGTCTTTATAAGGCCGGATGTTTCAAGCCTATAAGAACAATATTCATATATTTAGCAAGCAACATTAACATCACGTTCAATTACATTAAACGGAATTTTATTTTGTTTGACAGCAATAAGTGACTTAATGACATCTTTTTCATGATTTTTTCTGTTTTACATAACAAAAATATGATTTTTCCCTGAATTAAAGAAAATAAGTTGCAAAAACTTTCCTCTAATATCGGTTATGTTTTATTGAATCCGGCTGTCTAGAATAGTTATTCCATATACTTTTTAGAGCTATGTACGAACCTCTTTTTTGAAATCATCTCTGAAATAGCGTTGTTCCGAATTCCCCTCCATACCTCTGTTAATGCTTCTATCTTTTTAAATATACCACCGTTTTGCCTCCTTTGTCTTTTCGTATAATTCCCTCTTTTCAATAGTTTACCCTCTCTATTTTTACTCTTAAAAATATACTTTTAAAGTGTTTTTCTTTTCAAATTAATATTCATTAACTTATTTGCTATAATACTTTTTAATATCTCTTGTGTATTAGCTAATAGATATCGAACTATAAACTTTAAATGACTAATATTATGGAAAAAGATTTTCCTTTTTCATCCACCGGCAGGAGGTGTATTGTAGCCCTAATGTGCATATTTGTCTCAGCTCTTGTTTATGCACAGCAGCAAAAAATATCAGTTAGTATCAAAGAGCTTCCTCTTAAAGAAGCTATCAGTCAGATAGCAGAGAAAGCATCGATGAATGTAGCCTATAGCAAAGAATTTGTAGATACGAGTAGGAAAGTGTCATTGGAGGTGAAAAACACAGATGTAAACAAAGCATTAACTCTTTTGCTAAAAGGGACTAAGATTGGGTTCCGTTTCCTGGATGACAGCATTTTATTTTATAATAAAGAATTTCAAAATAAAAGCACGTCTGAAACTGCTGATTCGCAAGAGAGTAAGAGGGAACTGTATGTGAAAGGTAAAGTTACTGATGAGAATGCAGAACCGATAATCGGAGCCACCGTGTCTGTGAAAGGATCGGCTACAGGTACAATAACTGATATCAATGGTCAGTATTCCATCAAAGTACCCTATGGGAGTACACTTCGGTATTCATACGTCGGTTATCGTGAAGAAAGCATCATAGCGAAAGAAACGACAGTAAACGTAGTGATGAAAGAGAATGCTGTCAGCTTGGAAGATGTAGTAGTTGTGGGTTATGGCGTACAAAAGAAAGTGAATGTAACAGGTGCTGTATCTATGGTTAAAGCGGAGGCTATTGAGAATAGACCTATTGCTAACGTAACTACGGGGTTACAAGGGTTGTTGCCTGGAGTTAGCATCGTTTCTTCTTCGGGACAGCCGGGTGCTGTGCCTAGTATCAACATTCGTGGCACGGGAACCATCAACAGTAGTACAGCGCCTTTGATCTTGATTGATGGGGTAGCTGGGGGAGACATCAATTTATTGAATCCTTCGGACATTGAAAGTGTATCAGTGCTGAAAGATGCCGCCTCATCAGCCATTTATGGAGCACGTGCCGCCAATGGTGTTATTCTTGTAACTACTAAAAAGGGAGAAAAGAAAGAACGGGTAGTATTCCAATATAACGGATATGCCGGATTTCAGACTCCCACAGCATTACCGGAGCTTGTTAACGGAAGAGAATACATGGAACTCTCCAACGAAGCCATGAGTGCTGCCGGATTTTCCAAGCCCTATACACAGGAGGCTTTCGATAAATATGGTTCGGGACTGTACTCCAATGAATATTCCAATACTGACTGGATTGACGAAATATACAAAAGTCGGGCTTTTCAGACGGGGCATAATGTGAGTGCACGGGGTGGAAGCGAGAAAACCGGATTTTTTATGTCGTATGGTTTCTTGGATCAGGATGGGCTGATTGTAGGTGACGGATATAGTTCCAAAAGACATAATGCGCGTATCAGTGTAAACACAGAAGTGTACAATCGTCTGAAACTGAATGGACAGATGAGCTATGTCGATTTCTACAAAAAGGACTTAGGTTATAGTGGCACATCAGGGGTATTTCGCCTGTCACAGCGTATGTCTCCGCTACTTCCTGTCAAGTGGCAAATTCCTGACGAAAACGGCCGGATGGTAGATAGCGAGAATTGGTCGTATGGTTCGGTGCGTAACCCCTTGCAGGTAGCCTATGAGTCGGGAATGGAAGAACGGAAAACTCGTGTGCTCAATGGAATATTCAATGCAGATCTCAAAATTATAGACGGATTGAATGTCGGTATGCAGTACTCTACTAATATATACACCCGCCAGGTGGATGAGTTTAACCCGAAGATGTTGTCTTATTATTCGGACGGTAGCCCGTTGAAAGCAAATGAAGATGCCAAAGACTATATTTCCCAAAGCCATCTCGATATTATGACCCAAACGTTGCAGTTCACCCTGAACTTTAATAAAGCTCTAGGATGCCACGAGTTAGGAGCGTTGTTGGGATTTTCGCAGGAATGGGAAAACCGAAGCACATTGGGTGCTACGCGTGATAATGTGATGGTTGAAGATATTCACGTTATCAGCGCCGGAATGATTAATTTCATGAATAGCGGAACAAAAGATGAGTGGGCTTTGCGCTCTTACTTTGGCCGTGTCAACTATGCTTTTGACGATAAATATTTGTTTGAAGCCAACCTGCGTGCCGACGGAACTTCAAGATTTGCTAAGGGGAATCGTTGGGGATATTTTCCATCGTTCTCGGCAGGATGGAACTTTTCACGTGAAAAATTCATGGAGTTTGCTACTTCGGTATTGAGCTCGGGTAAGTTGCGTGCTTCTTGGGGTGAGTTGGGAAATCAAAATATTCCCGGTAATTACTATCCCTACTTGTCGCCTATCATTACCGAGGAGTCCTATCCTATCGGAGCTTCTAATACACCTGTTATGGGACTTTGGCAGAACAAAATCGGTAATCCCGATATCAAGTGGGAAACCATTCGCATGATTAATTTTGGAGTAGACCTTAGTTTTTTGAGTAATAGACTGAATGTGGACTTTGATTGGTATAAGAAAGAAAATATTGACGCGTTGGTTCGTCCCGATGTTCCGGCTATTGTCGGGGTTTCCAGCAGTAACGTGGGCTATGTCAATCTTGGTAAGATTGATGTCAAAGGATGGGAACTCAATCTGTCATGGCGTGATAAGATCGGAAATGTAAATTACAATCTCGGGTTCAATCTGTCGGACGCCCGTAATAAGATCACCGATTTGGGCGGAACTCCGGAGTCTCTGACCAGTACGGCTTCCGGTTCGTATCGTCGGGTAGGTGATCCGATAGGTGCTTTCTATGGTTATCTTACGGATGGGTTGGCACAAGTGTATGACTTCGAATCGGTGAATACAACTACAGGTAAGTATCAGAAACCAAAATTTCCTCTTGTTGCCTCACAAAATGGCATTGTACAGCCCGGAGATATTAAGTATCGGGACATCAGTGGTCCTGACGGTGCTCCCGACGGGGTGATTGATGACTACGACAAAGTGGTGTTTGGCGAGAAAGAGCCCCATTACACCTATGCAATCAAGGGTGGTTTGGAATGGAAAGGTATAGACTTCAGTTTCTATTTGCAAGGTGTAGGTAAAGTTGCCGGTTACCTTGAGGATGAGGCTCGGCATGCATTTATTAATGACTACTCGATCCCTAAAAAAGAACATCTTGACAGGTGGACGCCTATGAATCCAGATGCTTCTTATCCCAGACTTTATCAGTCGCAGGAGCACAACAGGCTCTTCAGTGACTACTGGAAAGAGGATGCATCGTACTTGCGTCTGAAGAATATTCAGATAGGTTATCGTCTTCCTGCCCGGATGGTGGCACCTCTTGGTATTAATAGTCTTAGAGTATATGCCTCGGCAGATAACTTGTTTACTAAAACCAATTACTTCGGGGCTTATGATCCTGAAGTGAGGACCACCAGCGGAGATGTCTATCCGCAAGTAAAAACCTATGTTTTTGGATTATCAATAACATTCTAACCTATTAAACGACTATAAAGATGAAATACTTAAAATACTTTTTAATCATTGCTTTATTTGGTATAGTTACCTCATGTAGCGATTTCCTGGATAGAACGAACCCTAACGAGCCGGACAATGTAACATTCTGGGTAAATGAAGAGCAGCTTAAAAATGCTTTGCCACCCTGCTATGAAGCTTTACAAAAAGACTATCTCGTGAATTGGAGTGAATCGACGGCCGAAACAGTTATGTGGGGGAATATTACTAGTGGACTAAGTAAGGTTTCGGGAGGCAAGCACTCTTATACTGACGGTTTTCCTTTTACTACCTATTGGACAGGAGCGTATAGCTATATTTATCGCTGCAATAATTTTTTAGACAATTATAATAAAGCTCAAGTGGTTCAAAACAAAAAAGACGTTTATGCTGCAGAAGTAAAAACTATCCGGGCGCTTATGTACTTTTACCTCACGACATTTTGGGGAGATGTACCTTGGGTAGGAGAAGTTATCCAACCCGAAGATGCATATATCGAACGTACTCCCAGAGAGAAAGTCATTGACCAACTTGTCGAGGATTTGAAATGGGCAGCAGAGCGTATGCCTGAAGAAAGGTATACAGGCGATAAACTGGGAAGATTTGACCGCTGGGGCGCTTTAGCCATATTGGCACGTATCGCTTTGCAGAACGAAAGGTGGGAACTGGCTGCAAAAACGAGTGAATATATCATCGAAAACAGCCCCTATGGCTTGTATGAATACGAAAAACTATTTCATCACGAAGGGGATGTCGAGAATGATCCGAAGAATATCGAAGCCATCGTATATAGCCTTTTTGTACCCGAGGTCCGTACACAAAGTTTACCTAATGAGACTTGTAGCCCGACAGACTATATACGTCTCAATCCAACGAAGTCGTTGGTGGATGCTTATTTGTGTACAGACGGTAAACCGGCAAAAACCGGATTGGAATATTATAAAAAGATTGGTGTGCAGACCTCATCATTATACAAGTCGCCTGAAGAGCATTATGCTGATTATTTCCAAAACAGGGATCCTAGAATGAAGATGACTTTATATGCTCCGGGTGACAAATGGCCGGGAGGAGATGACGGTGACCCTGATACAGATAAGGCCAACGAGATATTTAATCTACCTCGTTTTGCTTCATTACAAGACAATAACCGTGTGGGAGCAAATAGCCGTACAGGTTTCTATCTGAAAAAGTATAACGACATTGATTTGGCCGGCTCAAGTGTAGGTGGACACGGTAATCTCAATGTCATCCGTTTTGCCGAAATCTTGCTGATTTATGCTGAAGCCACCTTCGAACTACAAGGCAAGAAACTGACACAAACACAGATTGATTACTCCATCAACAGACTTAGAGATCGTGTGAATATGCATCGTATGAACCTTGACGAACTTAGTGCATGGGGGATGGATCTCGAAACCGAATTGAGAAGAGAACGTCGTATTGAATTGGCGGGTGAAGGTACAAGATATGCCGATGTGATGCGCTGGCGTGAAGGTGAACTTCGTTTTGGACGTGCCATCACCGGTCCCAGCCTGAAAGTATGTATGAACGATTTGGGTGCCAACCCGTATCCCGATACCGGAGTAGATGAATTTGGCGATGTAATTTACGAAAAGTCTACCGCAGAAGGTGGAGCACGCTACTTCGATGCAGCGAAACATTATTTGTGGCCTGTGCCTAATCCCGAACGTCAGAAAAATCCTTTGTTAGGACAAAATCCAGGATGGGAAAAGTAATCATTAAAAAATAGAAACCATGTATTTAATGAAGAAATATTTATTATTGTTTTTATGCCTGACTTTGGGCGTTGCCTATGCACAAGACACTCTACGGGTGCGGGTAATGACCTATAATTTGAGATTTGGCGAACTGGCATCTTTAGAAGAACTTGCTCATCACATCAAATCCTTCAAACCTGATTTTGTGGCGCTTCAGGAAGTGGACAGCAAAACAGACCGTAAGCGTACCCCGCAGCAGAAGGGAAAGGATTTTATATCCGAACTTGCCTATTATACGGGGATGTTTGGGCTCTATGGAAAAACGATTGATTATTCTACCGGTTATTACGGCATTGGAATGTTAAGTAAATATCCATATATTTCTGTTCAAAAGACAATGCTGCCACATCTGGTCAAAGAACATGAGAGACGGGCTATGCTGGAGGGATTATTCGAAATGGGTAATGATACCATTGTTTTTACCTCTACGCATCTGGACGTTAACTCTCAAGAAACACGGGCGGAGCAAATAAAATTTATTACCGGCCATTTCAAGAATTATAAATATCCTGTAATTTTGGGAGGCGATTTCAATGCGCGTCATTACTCCGAGGCAATACGCGGTATGGATAGTTGGTTTGCCGCGAGTAACGATGATTTTGGAATGCCGGCATGGAAACCTGTGATTAAGATAGATTACTTGTTTGCATACCCGCAAAAAGGATGGCGTGTGATTAATACACAAACTGTCCAGTCGCTTTTGTCAGATCATTTACCGATTATTACGGAACTGGAATATGTGAAAGAAGCATCGAAAAAGAAATATTGATACTCACTTATAACATTCTGATTTTTTATGATACATACGATAATCAAGTATTTATTAATTTCAACAACGCTTTTTTTCTGCTCATGCCACAAGCCTAAGACGGATATTATCACCCCCGCCAAACTGCTAATAGAACGTCAGATTGGGGAAAGAGCAAAGTCTATCCACTTTGAATATATTGAACCATCCGAAGGTAAAGATATATTCGAAGTGATAGCAAGTGACGGCAGGCTTACTTTAAGGGGAAGTAGCTCCGTTGCTATTTGCTACGCTTTTCATACTTACATGAAAGAAGCTTGTAAGAGCATGAAAACATGGAGCGGTGAACATATAACATCGGTGATGCCGTGGCCCGATTATGAATTGTATGAACAAGTGTCCCCTTATGAGTTGCGTTACTTCCTGAATGTTTGTACATTCGGCTACACGACCCCTTACTGGGACTGGGAGCGTTGGGAAAAGGAAATTGACAGGATGGCCCTTTATGGTGTAAATATGCCCTTGGCTACAGTGGCCAGCGAAGCTATTGCGGAACGGGTATGGCTTCGTATGGGATTGACCAAAGAAGAAATCCGTGAATTTTTCACTGCCCCTGCACATCTTCCCTGGCATCGTATGGGTAATCTGAACAAGTGGGACGGTCCTTTATCTGATGCCTGGCAACATAATCAAATCGGCTTGCAACACCAAATCCTGATCCGTATGCGCGAGTTGGGCATGCAACCCATAGCACCCGCGTTTGCAGGTTTTGTGCCGGAAGCATTCGCACAGAAACATCCCGACACACAATTCCGGCATATGCGGTGGGGTGGTTTTGATGAAGAGTACAACGCCTATGTATTGCCACCGGACTCGCCTTTCTTCGAAGAAATAGGCAAACTGTTTGTCGAAGAATGGGAAAAAGAGTTTGGAGAAAATACTTATTACCTGTCGGACAGTTTTAACGAAATGGAACTACCTATAGATAAGGAAGATAAAGAAGCGAAATATAAGTTATTGGCCGAGTATGGAGAAACGATTTATAAATCAATTACAGCCGGAAACCCTGATGCTGTTTGGGTTACACAAGGATGGACATTCGGATATCAACATTCATTCTGGGATAAAGAATCGCTTAAAGCCTTGTTAAGCAATGTACCTGATGATAAAATGATTATCATTGATTTGGGCAATGATTATCCCAAATGGGTATGGAACACCGAACAGACATGGAAAGTACACGATGGATTTTACGGAAAGAAATGGATATTCAGCTATGTACCCAACTTTGGCGGGAAAAACACAATGACAGGAGATCTGGACATGTATGCTAATTCTTCGGTCAAAGCGTTACGTGCTGCAAATAAAGGTAACTTGATTGGGTTTGGTTCTGCCCCTGAAGGACTCGAAAACAATGAGGTTGTTTACGAACTGTTAGCCGATATGGGATGGACATCAGATAGCATTGATCTTGACGATTGGATGAAAATATATTGCGAGGCCCGTTATGGAGGATATCCCGATGCCATGGAGGAAGCTTGGAAACTCTTCCGGAAGACAGCATATAGTTCTCTCTATTCATACCCCCGTTTTACTTGGCAAACTGTAGTACCCGATCAACGGCGGATCAGTAAAATCGACCTTAGTGATGATTACTTGCAGGCTATACGTTTGTATGCTAGTTGCGCTGGCGAACTGAAAAGCTCTGAATTATACAGAAATGACCTCATTGAGTTTGTTTCGTATTATGTAGCGGCTAAAGCTGAAAATTTTTATAAGCAGGCCTTGAAAGATGATTCGGAGAATCGTGTTCTCGCAGCGCAACGTAATCTGCAACAAACCGTTGATTTGTTGATTGACGTTGACAGGCTGTTGGCTTCTCATCCTTTATATCGATTAGAAGAATGGGTGGAACTTGCACGTAATAGCGGAACAACTCTTCAGGAAAAAGATGTTTATGAAGCAAATGCCAAACGCTTGATTACAAGTTGGGGTGGTATTCAGGGAGATTATGCTGCTCGTTTCTGGAGCGGGTTAATTAAAGATTACTATATTCCTCGCATACAGCTCTATTTCACAAAAGATCGGAATAAAATTCGAAAATGGGAAGAACAATGGATTACATCTCCCTGGAGCAACACTACAACTCCGTTTGATGACCCGGTCAAGGCTGCATTGGGTTTAATAGAGAAAACAAATAAGTTATAGCTTTTTATGAAAAAGATTGTATTGGCATTCGACTCGTTTAAAGGTTCGGTCGGCTCTTTTGAAATAGCGAAAGCGACCGAAAAAGCGATTCAGGAGGAATTACCTGACTGTCAGATTATACGTTTCCCCATAGCTGATGGTGGCGAAGGGACTACGGAAGCCTTATGTTCTGCTCTTAATGCTCAAACGGTGTCATGTCGGGTGCATGATCCATTCATGAAGCCAATTGATGTATCGTATGGTATCGTAAACAATGGTGCGATGGCTATTATCGAAATGGCTTCGGCCTGCGGTCTTCCATTGATTGATTCAAGCCGAAGAAACCCAATGAAGACTACGACTTATGGAGTTGGAGAAATGGTTGCTGACGCATTAAAACGAGGGTGTCGGGAATTCATTATTGGGATTGGCGGAAGTGCGACAAATGATGCGGGAATGGGTATGCTGAAGGCTTTAGGGGCACGTTTTCTGGATAGAGAGAACTGTGAACTGGAACCTGTCGGCGAAAGTCTGATAAAAGTTCATCAAATAGATATTTCTCAATTAAATCCGGCATTGAAGGAGAGTAATTTTACGATCGCCTGTGATGTTAGTAATCCATTTTGGGGAAAAGAAGGTGCAGCCTATGTATATGCTCCTCAAAAAGGTGCAACTATGCTGCAAGTGATAGAGTTGGACAATGGGTTGCGACATTATGCACAGGTGATAAAGGAATATACAGATATGGACATATCGCAACTTCCCGGTGCCGGAGCAGCCGGAGGAATGGGAGGCGGCCTGCTTCCGTTTCTGAATGCAAAATTGCAATCCGGGATAGAAGTTATATTGAAAACGCTTCGTTTCGAAGAAGTCGTTCAACAGGCAGACCTGATACTGACTGGAGAAGGGAAACTGGATCGCCAGACTTGTATGGGAAAGGCACTGGACGGAATCTTACGTGTCGGTGACAGATGTCAGGTTCCGGTGATAGCATTAGGGGGAGCGGTCGAAGCCACTGAGGCACTTAATAGGATGGGTTTTACAGCCGTACTTCCTATCCAGCCTTTCCCGGTAACACTTGAAGAGGCGATGCAACCGGAGTTTACGAAAGAAAACATAGAGAGAACGGTGCGACAGGTGGTGAGAATCATCAAACAATTTACTAAATAATACTCAATGACAGCGATAGGTGCATTAATCGGGCTTTCATTATCCATACTGTTAATCATAAGAAAGCTTTCTCCGACATACAGTCTGATTATCGGAGCGATAGTTGGAGGATTGTTGGGAGGACTATCTTTAAATGAGACTGTAACGGTGATGACCGAAGGGGTGAAAGAAATCGCTCCGGCGGTATTGCGGATTATGACGGCCGGAGTCTTATCAGGTATATTAATACAAACCGGAGCTACCACTGTCATCTCCAATGCAATTATACATAAAATGGGTGAGAAGCGGGTATTTATGGCATTGGCACTCGCAACTATGTTACTTTGTACTGTAGGTGTATTTATTGATGTGGCTGTGATAACTGTTGCACCAGTGGCTCTTTCGATAGGTAAGCGTTTTAACCTGTCTCCATCCGTGTTACTTATTGCTATGATCGGGGGAGGTAAGTGTGGAAATATCATATCACCTAACCCGAATACCATTATAGCAGCCGGAAATTTTAATACAGATCTATCGGCTGTAATGTTTGCCAATATTTTACCGGCAGTGATCGGTTTGTTTTTCACCGTTTTCGTTATTGTCCGTCTAATGCCTCAAACAGTAAAAAATAAAAAGGTGGTGATACAAACTGTGAATAAAGAGAAAGAGAGAAATCTGCCGTCGCTAATAGCTAGTCTGATTGCTCCTGTTGTTACTGTTGTTTTATTGGCATTACGCCCTATAGCAGGAATCAATATTGATCCTTTGATAGCTTTGCCGGTAGGTGGTTTGTGTGGCGCTATCTGTATGAGACAATGGAAAAATATTCTTCCAAGTATAGAGTATGGACTGCAGAAGATGTCTGTGGTAGCTATTCTGTTGATAGGAACCGGAACTATTGCCGGTATCATAAAGAACTCTTCTTTGAAAGACTGGATTCTTACAGGATTGGATCATGCTCATATTAGTGATGTGTTGATTGCTCCTATATCAGGCGCATTGATGTCAGCGGCTACGGCATCGACAACAGCCGGAGCGACATTGGCTTCTTCTTCGTTTGCTGAAACAATATTGGCTATAGGGATTTCTGCGGTTTGGGGGGCAGCTATGATTAATTCGGGAGCTACAGTTCTTGACCATTTGCCACATGGTTCGTTCTTTCATGCGACAGGAGGCGTATGCGAACTCAACTTTAAGGAACGTCTGAAGTTGATACCTTATGAATCTCTTATAGGGATAGTGTTAGCTGCCGGAACGACTATTTTAGATATAATAAGTAATTAAAAGAATAAAATATATGAATCCGAACAAACGGTTACTTTCGCTTGATGTACTTCGGGGTATTACTGTTGCCGGGATGATCTTGGTTAACAACACAGGAAAGTGTGGGTATAACTTTGCTGTTTTTACACACGCCAAGTGGGATGGCTTTTCGCCAGCCGATCTGGTATTTCCGATGTTTATGTTCCTGATGGGTATTTCGACCTACATCTCTTTGTGTAAGTATAACTTCCTGTGTCGACCGGCTATTGCGAAAATCATAAAAAGAAGTCTCTTATTAATATTTATAGGTCTGGTTATGGAGTGGTTCATTACAGCAGTGGATAGTGGTAACTATTTTGATTTGAGTCAGCTCCGGTTAATGGGAGTGATGCAACGGCTTGGAATTTGTTATGCCATTACAGCCCTATTAGCTGTAACAATATCGCATAAGCGGTTTATGCTATTAGCTATCATCTTGTTGGCTGTCTACTTTATTTTTCAGTTATTTGGAAACGGGTTTGAGAAAAGTGCGGATAATATCATCGGGATGATTGACTCGGCTGTTTTAGGGTCTAATCACATGTATCTTCAGGGTCGTCAGTTTGTCGATCCGGAGGGGATATTTAGCATTATTCCCGCCGTATCTCAAGTGATGATAGGTTTTGTTTGCGGAAAAATAATCATCGACATTAAAGACAATGACCGCCGGATGCTAAATCTATTCCTTATGGGTACTACTCTGTTGTTTGTCGGCTATTTGTTAAGCTATGCCTGCCCTTTGAATAAACGTTTGTGGTCTCCTTCGTTTGTTTTGGTCACTTGTGGGATTGCAGCATTGTCATTGGCTTTGCTGCTCTATATCATTGATGTGAAGCAGAATAAAAAGTGGTTTTCGTTTTTCGAAGCATTTGGAGCGAATCCGCTTGTAATCTATATGTTTAGTTGCATAGCCGGAGGATTGCTTGTGCATTGGCATATTCATACAACTATATTCAGCAATTTGCTTAACCCATTATTCGGAAATTACTTCGGTTCATTGATGTATGGTGTGTTTTTTCTGTTGTTCAATGGGCTGTTGGGATATGTTTTATTAAAAAGAAAAATCTATATAAAATTATAAATCAGAATGAAGAGAAAAAGTGTATACATGTGTCTGGTTATGTTTTTTATGTCGTTGGTTCTTCAGGCTAAAGACAAAGACGTAGCTGTTGCCGAAGCATTAGTGAAACGTTTGCTGCCGTCATACATCGAGAGTTTTCAGTTTCAAAAGTTAAAAGGAGCTAAAGACTGCTTTACGATAGAATCCGTAAAAGATAAAATTGTAATAGGTGGAAACAACGCTAACTCAATGGCGATGGGGTTGAACCATTACCTGAAGTATTACTGTCTCACTACGGTGTCATGGTATGCGGATATAGCCGTTGAAATTCCTGCAGAATTGCCAATGCTTGGTGAGAAGGTCGTTTCGGAAGCGAGAGTAGATACTCGTTTTTTCCTGAATTACTGCACGTATGGTTACACTATGCCTTGGTGGCAATGGAAAGAATGGGAACGTTTTATTGACTGGATGGCCCTTAATGGCATAAATATGCCTTTGGCAATCACCGGACAAGAAGCAGTGTGGTATAAAGTCTGGTCGAAAATGGGAATGTCGGACATCGAAATACGCTCTTACTTCACGGGCCCCCCGTATCTGCCTTGGCATCGGATGGCTAACATCGATCGTTGGAATGGTCCGTTGCCGATGGAATGGCTGGAACATCAGGTAAGTTTGCAGAAAAAAATACTTGCACGTGAGCGTGAATTGAATATGAAGCCCGTATTACCAGCCTTTGCCGGACATGTTCCTGCCGATTTAAAACGGATTTATCCCAAGGCCGATATCCAACATTTGGGCAAATGGGCTGGCTTTACTGATACATACCGTTGTAACTTTCTGAATCCTAACGACGCTTTATTTGCGAAAATTCAGAAGCTATTTCTTGATGAACAAAAAAAACTTTTCGGAACCGATCATATTTATGGTTTAGACCCTTTCAATGAGGTGGACCCACCAAGTTTCGAACCCGAATATTTGCGGAAGATAGCTTCGGATATGTACGCTACATTGACGGCTGCTGATCCCAAAGCCCAATGGATGCAAATGACATGGATGTTTTATCATGATAAAGAGAAGTGGACGTCTCCACGAATAGAAGCTTTATTGACGGGTGTTCCGCAGAATAAGACATATCTGCTTGATTATCATTGTGAAAACATTGAGCTTTGGAAAACTACCGAGAAATTTTATGGACAACCTTATATTTGGTGTTATCTAGGCAATTTCGGAGGAAACACAACCTTGACAGGTAACGTCAAAGAAAGTGGCGCACGACTTGAGAATGCTATCATTAATGGTGGAGACAACCTTAAGGGAATCGGCTCTACACTGGAAGGATTGGATGTTGTACAGTTTCCTTACGAATACATCCTTGAGAAAGCATGGAGTCTGAATGTGGATGATAATAAATGGATTGAATGTCTGGCAGACAGACATGTGGGATGCGTGTCGCAACCTGTGCGCGATGCTTGGAAAATATTATTCAATGATATTTATATACAGGTGCCGCGCACATTGGGCACTTTACCCGGATATCGCCCCGTATTGAATAAGAATAGTGAAAAACGGACCAGTAATGTGTACAGTAATGTTGAACTATTAGAGGTTTGGAGAAAACTGAACGAAGCGCCTTCTGACCGGAGGGATGCTTTTCGTCTGGATTTGATTACTGTAGGCAGGCAGGTGCTTGGAAACTATTTTCTTGATGTGAAAATGGAGTTTGACAGGATGGTCGAAGCTAAAGATTATCAGGCTTTGAAAGCTTGTGGCGAAAAAATGAAAGAAATATTGAATGATTTGGATAGACTGAATGCCTTTCATCCTTACTGTTCTCTGGATAAATGGATTGATGATGCGCGGAAGATGGGGGATTCTCCCCAGTTGAAAGACTATTATGAAAAGAACGCTCGCAACTTGATTACTACTTGGGGAGGAAGCCTGAACGATTATGCCAGCCGTTCATGGGCAGGACTGATAAGTGATTATTATGCAAAACGTTGGGAGGTGTATATCCATACATTTATCAATGCGGCTGGGAAAGGTGTGGAAGTGGATCAGAAACAACTTGAAGATGAATTAAAAGAAATAGAAGCAGGTTGGGTAAATGCAACGGGTCGGAAAGATATCCGGAAAGATGTTCATTCAACAAATGACGGATTGCTATCATTCTCCACCTTTTTATTTAGCAAATACCAAAGACTGGTGAAATAAACAAGAGGCCTGCTTGTTTCATTTATTGTTTGCGGTTCATGCTATATCAGAAAGAATTAATATATTTGAAAATAAGGACTTGATATAATAAGCTTTTTATTTTCATATTTAAAATGATTAAGATGTCCCAGAAATACTCACAGGATGAAGCCCAAGCTTTGGTTAAGGCTCTGAAAGAGGGGAACCAGCTGGCATTTAGTATTGTATACAAGACATATGCGGCGCAGACCTTTTCTTTGGCATTTAAATATTTGCTCAATAAGGAATTGGCTGAAGATGCTGTGCAGAACTTATTCTTAAAACTTTGGCTGAAAAAAGAAGAGATCGATGAAACAAAACCTATAAACAGATACCTTTTTACGATGTTGAAGAACGATCTGCTCAATACGTTAAGAGATTCAAAGAAAAATATCTATTTACTTGAGGATTGCCTTTCAATGGTTTTGGAATTGGAAGACAATTCTCAAAACGAAAATCTTAAGCAAGAACAAATGAACATCATACAACAAGCTCTTGAGCAACTTTCGCCGCAACGTCGCAAGATTTTTGAAATGAAAGTTTCAGGAAAATACTCCAATCAGGAAATAGCTGATAAACTCAATCTTTCGATAAATACAATCAAATTTCAATATAGCCAATCTTTAAAACAGATTCGCGCAACAGTGGGAGAGCTTAGCCTACTGTTGCTTTATTGTATGATGTAATTCTATCGCTTTTTGCGGATATGAAATGTTCTTTTGAATTAACACGGTTTAACGTAGTCTGTATAATACTTTTTTTGTAACAGTGTGTATTACTAATAGATATTGAAATATGAAATCAAAACAGAAACATACAAGTCAGGACTTTGAAGTAGTTGACGGCATCGGGAAATATATTGATGACGACATTCAGAGGATAGTAGAAGGCAAACAGATCGAACTGGGCGACAGAGAACTGCCTCCTTTTGATGAATATCGCATTTATAAGAATATTCAGGAAGCCGTGATGCAGGAAGAAAAACGAAAGAACAGGAGAATCAGAATACCATTGTTCTTTAAGTGGACGGTGGCCTGTGCTATTGTTTTACTTGTGATAGGTGTAGGATATAATTTCTATCAAAGTCATAGTGAGGCAAATCTTGTTTATCGTGAGGTCTGTGCTGTAAGAGGTGAAAAGTTACTCGTATTACTGCCTGATGGTAGCCGGGTGTGGTTAAATGCCGATTCTAAATTGACTTATCCGGAACAGTTTGCGAAATACAACAGGAATGTTACGCTGGAGGGAGAGGCTTATTTTGAAATAGCAGAAAATAAAAAATCACCTTTTCAGGTGCTTGCCGAGAATGTAAAAATACAGGTGACGGGAACATGTTTCAATGTAAAAGCGTATGCTTCGGATAAAGTCGTAAAAACTACACTCGACGAAGGAAGTATCAATATCGGGCATGTACAAAGCCGTAGACCTATGCAGCAAATGCTTCCCGGGCAAACGGCAGTTTATGAAAAAAGGAGTAATGTAATAAAAATAAAAACTGATAGATATCATGATGATGCTTCGAGTTGGAAGAGTAATCGGCTTATTTTCAGAAATGCATCGCTAAAAGAAGTGCTGACAACACTTTCACGGCATTTTGATATAGAGATTACAGTTCAAAATGAAAAGATTGCTTCATTTACGTACAACTTCGTTTGTAAAGGGAACGACTTGAACTATGTCTTGGAGGTGATGCAATCAATAACACCGGTTAGCTTTAAAAAGATATCAGAATATACATATACTGTTGAATAAGTAAACTTAATCTAATAACAAAATTTTATGAAAACACTTTTGAAGCCCATTGTATGGGTATGCCTTTTCTTCTTTGCATATCAAAGTACGTATGCACAGGCTCTTAAAATAATGAGCTATAATTGCCGGATGTCCGGACAGATGACTGGTTACTCGGTGAAAGAGTATGCGGTATTTATCAGGAAATACAATCCGGATGTCGTCATGTTGCAAGAGATAGATTACAACACAAAAAGGAATAAGAATCAAGATTTTACCACTCAGCTGGCTGCAGAATTGGGATTGTTTTCCGTATTCGGGAAAGCGATGAATACTGGGGATGGAGAATATGGAGTAGCCATACTTTCAAAATATCCTTTTGTTTATATCAATAACAAAACCTTTGAAGGTATAGACGGAGCCAAAGAACCCCGGACGCTATTATATGTGGATATTCAGGAACCCGGAACTTCAGATGTAATCAGAATAGGAACGACTCATCTGGATCACTCGACGGATTTGATAAGGAGCGCAATGGCCGAACAGATTAATGAGCGGATCGGTACGGGAGATACCCCGACGTTGCTGGGGGGAGATTTTAATGCCAGGACCGACTCTAATGTGATTTGTGAAGTAATGAAGAACTGGCAGAGAATCTGCGATGATACATTCACCTATCCGGCAGATCAGCCGACAATCAAGATTGATTATATATTCGGGCTTCCACAGAATAAGTGGAAGGTGAAGTCGTTTGAAGTTTTATCTAATCCGGAGGTATCTGACCACAGAGCTTTGTTTACCGAAGTTGAATTTGTAAAATGAATGAAATATGAAACCAAACTATCTATATCTGCTATTTATATGTATTACCTCTTGCCTGTTCGTTTCATGTAGTGATGAGGATAACAAGAGAGAAGAAATCCCTGAATGGAATCGGTTCAGAACAACTAACGTGTTGGTTTATGCACACTTGTCAGAGCAAAATTTATTTAGTTCTTGTAGTTATAAAGAGGTGGCGGCGTCTATCAGGAACACTGTTCATGCAGTGGCGTTGTTGGATAGAACGAACGCTATTTATGGGCAAACTGCAATCATAAATACGGGTACGGAGACTGCTAGAGAGAGTAAAAAAGTGCCGGTGTTTGTACCTGTCAGCTATAGTAGCGGAGAAAAAAAGATAATCGGTAGTACTGTGCTTTTCCCTTCTACTATTTCCGAGATGACACAATATGTGGTAAAAAACGATTGCAGATATCTTGAAACAAAAACAGAAGCAGTGAACGGAATAGATATGCTCTTCTGTTCTGTGTCGCTAAATAGTGAAGATCTGATAGTTCCGGCCGTTGATGTATTCAAGAAAAGAGTAAACGAACAGACAGTTCTGGTGGGCACTGTTAAACGTGCGTTGTTATCTAATCTTGAGTCGGCAATTACTTCTAACTTAACTTCTGATACTTATTTTTTCTCGGAAGTGGAAAATAGAAATAGAGACTCCGAGTATTGTATATTTGTCCTGACTTCACATAAATGGGCTTTTAGGGGGGTAACCGAAACAAGTGTAAGTGGGGATTTACATTGTTTTCAATTACAAATCGAATCTTTAAAATAAAAAATGAACAGTCATGAAGCAATATATCAAAAACACAATGATCCTGATGCTTACCCTGTCATGGGGTTTGTTATTGACAAATTGTAGTGATAGTGAAGCCGATTATTCGGATGACAATGCATATCCGCCACCTACTGTAGAACTAACTTCTCCTTCCGAGATAGATGTGGTGGAGTATAACTCTACGGTGACTGTATCTGCCAGAAGTTTCTCTGCTGTGGGGATACATAGTATATATGCTACCTTGTTGAAGGTGGATGAAAGTGGAGAATATGAAGAGATAAATGCGAATGAACGCCAACGTTTAAAGATTGATACTCTGGAAACTGATATGACACTTGAATTTGATTTAAATGTCAAGGTCAACACGCGTGAAGCAGCCGGAATACTAGTGACATCGACAGATGTTTTGACAAAAACGACACAAAAGGTAATACCTATTAAAAAGATAACCAAACTTCCGTCCCAGATATTTACAGAACCATCAGATTTACCTGTTTTAGTACCCGATGAAGAGGTTTCTCTGTCTGTAATGATCCGTTCAGCAGTGGGCATTAAGTCCGTAAAACATACTTTGTGTAATAAGGTATTGGGTGATCTGAAGGACTATACAACTATTCCGGTATCAGGTGATCCATTAGAAATGGAATTTATCTTGAAAACTGTCGTAGACAATAAAGATACCGATGGAATCAAGATTGTAGTGGAAGATATAGAAGGGTTGAAAGAGGAGAAGATTATCAATATCGAGGGCATTGAGGGTGTTGACAATAATGTTGCGCTTGTTTTCAACGATATTGAAATGGCACCCGAATGGGAACATTCAATAGAACCGGATCAACCTTATATTTTCTCCATAGAGGGAATAATGATACGTGGTGTGCAGAAGCATGTGTTAAGTTTGAAGGAAATTAAAGGATATGGCTCAAAGGCAAACGGCGTAGACTTTGCTTTCATCAATATATGGAGAAATCCAAGTTTTGTTGCTGTTAAAAACAGAGGGTTTTCTTATGTCAGTGCGTCAAGAATTAGTGGAGGCCCAATAGGGAGAGCTTACGATGTAAATGACTGGATTAAACCGGCCGGCGTAGCCACCAACAAAACGCTGTTTACTCTTATACCTGATGATAAGGTTACTGACCTTGGCATTGATGTAATGATGGCGAATGCGGCTTCGGACGTCAAGACTTTTGAGGCGTTGAACGTATTGGAAAGTATAGCTAAAGGAGGTGCTGATATGTTAATGCAAAGAGTCAATGCGTCTGAAGCGTATCCGAATGATCCTTGTAGCTTGCAGATAAAAGACAATACTTATATTGCTTTTGTTACCGCAATGGGCAAGTACGGTGTGATTCATGTTATTGAGGCCGCAAATGATATGGATGCATTAGTTGCCGGAGGATGTAAAATAGCTACTCCTACAGGAGTGGTAGGAAGCCAGGGGCCAGCCTACTCGGGAGCTGGCATAACAGGACTCACTTATGATGGCGTAGCATTACTCTATGGGCGTACATGCAAGTTGAAAATTGTGGTTCAGAAGTAAAGTTGTTATAATTTAAAGAATAAAGAATTATACATTTATATTTAGATGTAAAAGTTTAGAAAGGTCGGTTCAAAAAAAAGAAAATGAACCGGCCTTGTTTTTTTAGATGTTTCCTCAATATTGATTATGGTAGTTTGGGTGTTACTTCACTAATTAGTGTGTCAAACCAATATTGTCCTAAATAAATTGGGAGAACAAATAAAAAGGAAGTAGAACTAAGGTAAAATGACTACCTTAGTAGCGAGCCACCAACTCATCTACTTCCTATGGCAAATATAACACTTTTCGCACAGGTAATATCACATCTCCCGAAAGAAAATATCAGGAAAATCATAAAATCTTCGGGGTCAGACAAGCATTGTAAGGGCTACAATACATGGAGTCAGTTTGTTAGCATGATTTTCAGCCAATTCTCAGGATGTGATTCAGTCAGAGATATCTCAAACGGGCTGAAATCAGCCACCGGCAACCTCAATCATTTGGGAATCAACCGTGCACCATCCAAGTCAACGGTAGCATATCAGAACGCCAACCGAGACAGTTCGGTTTTTCGCGGCATATTCTACTCGTTGTTTCAGTATTTCGGACAGCAAGCCCTATGGCAACGAAGAAAGTTCCGTTTCAAGATGCCGATAAAACTGCTCGACTCCACATTGGTGTCATTGACTCTGTCAATATATGACTGGGCACATTACACTACCACCAAGGGGGCGGTCAAGATGCACACGCTATTGGACTATGACAGTCTTTTGCCGGAGTTCGTGAATATCACCGATGGCAAAACCACCGACAACAAAGCTGCTTTTGATATTGAGTTACATCCGTATAGTATTGTAGTAGCCGACCGAGGCTACTGTGACTACTCATTGTTGAATAATTGGGACAGCAGCAACGTGTTCTTTGTAGTGCGTCATAAAGACAATATCCGGTACAAAGCCATAGAGGAGTTGCCTTTGCCTGAAAAACACGCTCAGAATGTACTTATTGACGAAATAATCGAGTTCGAACTCTCGGCGGCCAAATCCAAATATCCCAAACGTTTACGTCGCATCGCAGTATGGAACGATGAACACGGTTTTGAAATTGAGTTACTCACAAACAACTTCACATTGGCAGCATCAAGCATAGCGGCTCTGTACAAGGCTCGGTGGAACATAGAAATCTTCTTTCGCAACCTCAAGCAACTGCTACGCATCAAGAGCTTTATCGGCACATCCCGCAATGCCGTAGAGACCCAAATATGGACTGCTATGACTACAATGCTGATTCTGACATGGCTAAAGCACATCGCAAGATACAAATGGGCATTGGCTAACCTTGTGGTCACGCTCCGGCTGAACACATTTACCAAAATCGACCTCCAAAAATGGCTTGATCAACCATTTACACCACCTCCCGAAACCATCGAAAACGATTAGGGGGGATTGATTTTGAACTCTCGAGGCTATACTTAACAGTATAGTCAGTTAGCTCATGCTCAAAATTTATTTAGGACAATATTGGTGTCAAACACGAAAATATTATTTTCTTCTATGCTTTTTGCAGGAAAAGTTATAACTTCGGAGCACTTTTTAATTTGAGTAATAAATGTTGGATTTAAAGCAACTTACCACTGATGTATGCCAAATTGCTACAGAGGCTGGACATTTCTTGAAAGAAGAACGAAAGAACTTCCGTCGTGAACATGTGGTGGAAAAACATGTGCATGATTATGTGTCTTATGTAGATAAAGAGTCAGAGGTGCGGGTGGTGAAAGCACTTGCAGCTCTACTGCCCGAAGCAGGGTTCATAACAGAAGAAGGCTCTGTCACTTATCAGGATGAACCCTACTGCTGGGTCATTGATCCATTGGATGGAACTACAAATTATATTCATGATGAGGCTCCTTACTGTGTGTCTATTGCTTTGCGCAATCGCACAGAACTTCTTTTAGGTGTTGTTTATGAGGTTTGCCGGGATGAATGTTTTTATGCCTGGAAAGGCGGAAAGGCTTTTATGAACGGTGAAGAAATTCATGTGTCGAACGTTGAGAACATCAAAGATGCATTTGTCATTACAGAACTACCTTATAATTATCTACAATATAAACAGACCGCTCTTCATCTTATCGATCAGCTTTATGGGGTAGCGGGAGGTATTCGCATGAATGGTTCGGCTGCCGTTGCAATTTGCTATGTAGCTATTGGGCGTTTCGATGCGTGGATGGAAGCGTTTCTCGGAAAATGGGATTACTCCGCAGCGGCATTGATCGTCCAGCAAGCGGGAGGAAAGGTTACTAACTTCTATGGCGAAGATAATTTCATGGAAGGCCACCATATTATTGCAACGAACGGAATTCTGCATTCTTTCTTTCAGAAACTTTTGGCAGAAGTCCCTCCATTGAATATGTAAGTGGTATTGCAACTTTAAAATCTCTATTACTATGAGACACACACTTCTTGTAAAAGACTGGCTTAGTTCTTTTTTATCTTTACTGTTTCCCCGTTGCTGTGTTGTTTGCGGCCGACCGTTAGCAAAGGGAGAGGAATGTATTTGTACGGTATGCAATATCAAACTACCTCGTACGAACTATCATCTTCGAAAAGATAATCCGGTGGAACGGCTTTTCTGGGGACAAATTCCTTTGGAACGGGCTACTTCCTTTTTCTTTTATGAGAAAGGAAGTGACTTTCGGCTGATTCTTCATCGTTTGAAATATGGTGGACAGAAGGAAATCGGTGCAATTATGGGGCGGTATATGGCAGCAGAACTTTTATCTTCCCACTTTTTTCAAGGAATTGATGTCATAATCCCTATACCGCTTCACAAGAAAAAACTGCAAATTCGCGGTTATAATCAGAGCGAATGGATTGCCCGTGGAATCACTGCTGTAACAGGAATCCCCATAGATACAGAATCCATATTGCGTAAGAAAAATACGGAAACACAAACACACAAATCCATACTTGAACGTCGGGATAATGTGGAAGGTATCTTTGAACTTCAACGTCCCGGAGCACTTGTAGGGAAACACATACTGATCGTTGACGATGTATTGACCACCGGTTCTACTACGCTGGCATGTGCTTCTTGTCTGGTGAATGTGGAGGGAATACGGATTAGTATATTGACGTTGGCGACAGTGGAATAAATATGAAGGCAATGAATAAATAATATAGGAGGTTATTAATATGATTCATGATCCCAGAATTCCGGGATCAGTAGAAACTTAGTGGGTATACGTTATCAAGAGATGAAGTTATTTTGAATCGTGAACGTGAACAAGGCAGGCTACATACAATATTCCGTATTCGCAAAATTCTCTGACATCCGCAAGCAAATGTCAGAGAATTCAGTCAATGAGTACACGGCTCTCTCATACATAAAAACGAAAATCCTCTTTCATCCTATCACCATCTTTCTGAAACTCCCTATTCATCGTATTTACAGAGCGGTGATAGGTTGTCACTAACCTGTCACCTCATCTATCACCTATCACCGCCTATTTTCCTATTGTAAACAGTCATTTTAAAAATTTCACGCCTTGAAACAAAGTGTTTCAAGCAAATGAAACATCTTGAAACAAATCGTACTATTTTTCTACTGACCCCGAATTCCGATATAATGGCACAGTAGAAATTTAGTGGGGATAGAGCCAACTCTTCGCAATCCTGCAAAGAAAGAATTTTCTGTCCGCCATTCCATGTATAGTCCTAAACAATTTAATTCCGGCATTAATATAGACCTAATCATATATCTTATTGAATTTTCATACCATAATCTGCTTTCAGCCGTTTCAGTTTTACCCGCAAACGCTTTGCAGGAAGGAGATAGCGGCTGAAACCGGAACATATTGACCCTTGCAGGAAGGTATTGTAGGCAAGGGGTAGTGCTTTCAGCGCTTTCAGTTTTTTTCAGACTTGCCGGTAGAACTATCTATTGTGAGATGAAATGTAGGCTCTGTTTGGTTATAACAGAGGCTCTGTTACCATGAAATGCAGGCTTTGTTTTGCTATAATAGAGCCTCTGTTGGAAGTAAGTAAGGAGCCGGAGTTATACACATTCGCTTTCAGGAGTGCTTTCAGGCCCAAACGTCGATGAACAGGGACTTTGGTGAAGAACTGAAGGCTGAAGGCGATTTTTCTTTTTAATAGTTAGTGGGAGATTTGACTGTAATTAGTAGGAGAATTGCCTGTAACAAATACTACACTCAATGAAATAATGCAGGAGACTTGGGCAACTCAAGTACATGATTCGGATTGCTTCAGTACCGGATCGAACAATTCATATACATATTATTTTGTGCCTTACCGTATGGAAACGAACTATTTGGGGGATAGGCTACCTTGAAGCACATTACTCAAATTTTTAAACTCTTCTCCGATTTTTCAGATTAAGACAAAATTTATCCCACTATTTTTCTTACAACAAGGTGCTTGAGCTTATCTATGAGCAGACCAATGAGCTACGAGGCGGCAAGGCACAAAAAAGGGAGAAGATAACTCCTCTCCCCCGTTTCAGTACCCAGACCCGGGGTCGAACCGGGATGGAAGTGAATCCACTGGTGTTTGAGACCAGCGCGTCTACCGATTCCGCCATCTGGGCGCATACTTGATTTCTCAATTGCGGTGCAAATATACGACATTATTTTGATTCCACAATAGTTCGGCAAAAAAAAGGGGAAAAAAATCAATATTGTCCTAAATAAATTGGGGGGAACAAATAAAAAGGAAGTAGAACTAAGGTAAAATGACTACCTTAGTAGCAAGCTACCAACTCATCTACTTCCTATGGCAAATATAACACTTTTCGCACAGGTAATATCACATCTCCCGAAAGAAAATATCAGGAAAATCATAAAATCTTCGGGGTCAGACAAGCATTGCAAGGGCTACAATACATGGAGTCAGTTTGTTAGCATGATTTTCAGCCAATTCTCAGGATGTGATTCAGTCAGAGATATCTCAAACGGGCTGAAATCAGCCACCGGCAACCTCAATCATTTGGGAATCAACCGTGCACCATCCAAGTCAACGGTAGCATATCAGAACGCCAACCGAGACAGTTCGGTTTTTCGCGGCATATTCTACTCGTTGTTTCAGTATTTCGGACAGCAAGCCCTATGGCAACGAAGAAAGTTCCGTTTCAAGATGCCGATAAAACTGCTCGACTCCACATTGGTGTCATTGACTCTGTCAATATATGACTGGGCACATTACACTACCACCAAGGGGGCGGTCAAGATGCACACGCTATTGGACTATGACAGTCTTTTGCCGGAGTTCGTGAATATCACCGATGGCAAAACCACCGACAACAAAGCTGCTTTTGATATTGAGTTACATCCGTATAGTATTGTAGTAGCCGACCGAGGCTACTGTGACTACTCATTGCTGAATAATTGGGACAGCAGCAACGTGTTCTTTGTAGTGCGTCATAAAGACAATATCCGGTACAAAGCCATAGAGGAGTTGCCTTTGCCTGAAAAACACGCTCAGAATGTACTTATTGACGAAATAATCGAGTTCGAACTCTCGGCGGCCAAATCCAAATATCCCAAACGTTTACGTCGCATCGCAGTATGGAACGATGAACACGGTTTTGAAATTGAGTTACTCACAAACAACTTCACATTGGCAGCATCAAGCATAGCGGCTCTGTACAAGGCTCGGTGGAACATAGAAATCTTCTTTCGCAACCTCAAGCAACTGCTACGCATCAAGAGCTTTATCGGCACATCCCGCAATGCCGTAGAGACCCAAATATGGACTGCTATGACTACAATGCTGATTCTGACATGGCTAAAGCACATCGCAAGATACAAATGGGCATTGGCTAACCTTGTGGTCACGCTCCGGCTGAACACATTTACCAAAATCGACCTCCAAAAATGGCTTGATCAACCATTTACACCACCTCCCGAAACCATCGAAAACGATTAGGGGGGATTGATTTTGAACTCTCGAGGCTATACTTAACAGTATAGTCAGTTAGCTCATGCTCAAAATTTATTTAGGACAATATTGGAAAAAAATAATAAAACATACCTTAAACACTTCTCTATTCAGAGAATAAACCGTACATTAGCAAAAACTTTAAAACAGAGTCACTATCATGACAAATCAGGATAATTATTGCGTGATTATGAGTGGCGGTATTGGAAGCCGCTTTTGGCCGTTTAGCCGCAAAACATTGCCCAAACAATTCTTAGATTTCTTTGGAACGGGTCGTTCACTTTTACAGCAGACTTTCGACCGGTTCCAAAAGATTATCCCCACAGGAAACATTTTCATCGTCACCAATACAATATATGCAGACTTGGTGAAGGAACAATTGCCTGAAGTAAATGAAAGCCAAATCCTGCTGGAACCTGCTAGACGGAACACCGCTCCATGTATAGCATGGGCTTCTTACCACATCCGAGCACTGAATCCAAATGCCAATATCGTAGTCGCACCTTCAGACCATTTAATTTTAAAAGAGGATGAGTTTCTTGCCGCTATCGAAAAAGGACTTGATTTTGTTTCACGCTCTGAAAAGCTATTAACATTAGGCATTAAACCCAATCGTCCGGAAACTGGATATGGATATATACAAATAGACGAACCCGCAGGAGACAACTTCTACAAAGTAAAAACATTCACCGAAAAACCGGAACAGGAATTAGCCAAAGTGTTTGTAGAAAGCGGAGAATTTTACTGGAATTCCGGTCTATTTATGTGGAATGTAAATACAATCATCAAAGCGAATGAAGACTTATTGCCTGAATTAGCCTCCAAACTAGCACCGGGAAAAAACATTTATGCCACCGATAAAGAGAAAGCATTTATTCAAGAGAATTTCCCTGCATGTCCAAATGTGTCCATCGATTTCGGTATTATGGAAAAAGCGGATAACGTATATGTATCATTAGGAGATTTCGGTTGGTCTGACCTTGGGACTTGGGGATCACTTTATGATTTATCGGAAAGAGACCCGGAAGGTAACGTTACCCTGAAATGTCATTCACTCATTTATAACAGCAAAGATAATATGGTAGTACTTCCAAAAGGAAAACTGGCCGTAATCGATGGACTGGAAGGATTTCTAATAGCAGAATCGGATAACGTTCTTTTAATTTGCCGCAAAGATGAAGAACATGCCATCCGTAAATATGTGAATGACGCCCAAATACAACTGGGTGATGATTTTATTTAGCAGCGTGTGAAAAACGGTAGTTCCCGATGTATATTGCATATTTATCACATCGGGACAATCTACCTTACTTTTGAATTATATTCCTTATCGGGAGTCTCTCCAGCCCAGTGCTCGGGTCACTGCCCCCACGTACGATCAAATGTTCCCGACTTATTTCATTAAATCGGCGTGTAAATTACTGCCAATATTTTTGCAGCCTGTCCCTCATAAGCATGTACATGATGAGGGACAATGGAATCATAATAAATACTATCACCTTCTTCCAGTAAATAGACATTCTTACCGTAGCTGATTTCCATAATTCCCTCCATAACCATGATAAATTCCTCCCCTTCATGAGAAGAAAGCACGAAGTCAGTATCTTCCGTTGGCATCACATCAATAATAAACGGCTCCATGTGGCGATCTGCTTTTGACTTGGACAACGAATGATATTCCATGTGTTTGCGAGAGCGAATTGCATTATTGGAAAAACTAATCGCGTCTTTAGCCTCTTTCTTACGACATACCACCGGCCCGACTTCATCCTGATCATCAAGGAAAGTACCCAGACGTACCCCCAACACACGTGCAATTTTAATCAGTGGCGCAAGAGAAGGTATATCAATGTTATTCTCAATACGCTCAACCTGTTCGATAGCCAAACCCGAACGTTGCGCCAACTCTTCTATGGTTATTGATTTATCTTCGCGAAGGGCTTTAATTTTTTCGCCAACAATCTTACTTGTATCCATTTTGAAAGAATTTTAGTGATCAAAGGTGACAAATCATAATAATTAAAATACAAAAATAGTAAAATCTTTAGATAAACACAATTATAGCCAAAGAAAATACGACTATCGGGAAGAAAAAGAAAAAAACAAAAAAGCCGCTCCTCTTCTTATCATGAGGAACGGCTCTTAATCTTTTTGCGACAAGTAGATTACTTACGCAAACCGAGCTCTTTAACAATAGCGCGATATCTTTCGATATCTCTTGCCTTCAGGTAATCGAGCAAGCGACGACGCTTACCTACCAACATTGTTAACGCTCTTTCAGTACTATAATCTTTTCTGTTGAGCTTCATATGCTCAGTCAGGTGAGAAATACGGTAGGAAAACAAAGCCACCTGAGCCTCAGCTGAGCCGGTGTCAGTGTTAGACTTTCCGTACTTTCCAAAGATTTCTTGCTTTTTAGCAGCGTCTAAATACATAATTCTTAGAATTTTAATTGATAATTTATTCTTTTGAGCGTGCAAAGATAGACATTATCTTTATATCACACAACGATTTACAAGAAAAAATTGCTACCATTGCATATATTTCTAATCCTATTTTCGTACCTTTGCGGCCAAATAATAGGTATTATATGCAAAATATTCGAAATATTGCAATCATTGCCCATGTTGACCATGGGAAAACAACGCTGGTTGACAAGATGTTATTGGCTGGAAATTTATTCCGCAGCAACCAAAATAGTGGTGAACTTATTCTGGATAACAACGATTTGGAACGTGAACGTGGTATAACGATTCTCTCCAAAAACGTATCCATCAATTACAACGGTACAAAAATTAATATTATTGATACTCCGGGACACAGTGACTTCGGTGGTGAGGTAGAGCGTGTATTGAATATGGCCGACGGCTGTATTCTGCTGGTGGACGCCTTTGAAGGTCCGATGCCCCAAACTCGTTTCGTGTTACAAAAAGCACTGGAGATAGGTTTGAAACCTATCGTGGTAGTTAATAAGGTAGATAAACCTAACTGCCGTCCGGAAGAAGTTTACGAAATGGTCTTTGATTTGATGTTCAGCCTGAACGCAACAGAAGAGCAACTGGACTTTCCCGTGATCTACGGTTCCGCCAAAAACAATTGGATGAGCACTGACTGGAAGCAACAGACTGACAGCATTACTCCGTTACTGGACTGTATCATCGAAAACATTCCGGCACCGCAACAGTTGGAGGGTACTCCCCAGCTGTTGATCACTTCTCTAGATTATTCTTCTTATACCGGTCGTATCGCTGTAGGTCGTGTACATCGCGGTACATTAAAAGAAGGTATGAATATAACGCTCGCGAAACGTAACGGTGATATGTTCAAGAGCAAAATCAAAGAACTCCATGTTTTCGAAGGTTTAGGCCGCGTGAAAACAAACGAAGTTTCTTCCGGTGACATCTGCGCACTAGTAGGTATCGACGGATTCGAAATTGGAGATACAGTTTGTGATTTTGAAAATCCGGAAGCATTGCCGCCAATCGCTATTGATGAGCCGACCATGAGTATGTTGTTTACCATCAATGATTCTCCTTTCTTCGGAAAGGACGGTAAGTTTGTGACTTCACGACACATCCATGACCGCTTGATGAAAGAACTCGATAAGAATCTGGCTCTTCGCGTGAAGAAGAGTGAAGAAGACGGTAAATGGATTGTTTCCGGCCGTGGTGTACTCCACCTTTCCGTATTAATCGAAACAATGCGTCGCGAGGGGTACGAATTGCAGGTAGGTCAGCCGCAGGTTATCTTCAAAGAAATCGACGAAGTGAAATGCGAGCCGATTGAAGAGTTGACCATCAATGTACCGGAAGAATATTCCAGCAAGATTATTGATATGGTCACCCGTCGTAAAGGTGAGATGGTGAAGATGGAAAATACGGGCGAACGCATCAACCTTGAGTTCAACATGCCTTCACGCGGTATCATCGGTTTGCGTACGAATGTACTGACAGCTTCTGCCGGTGAAGCCATTATGGCGCACCGTTTCAAAGAATATCAGCCGTACAAAGGAGAAATCGAACGCCGTACCAACGGTTCTATGATTGCTATGGAAAGCGGAACAGCTTTCGCTTATGCCATCGACAAATTACAGGATCGTGGTAAATTCTTTATTTTCCCGCAAGACGAAGTTTATGCAGGACAAGTAGTAGGCGAACACTCTCATGACAACGATCTGGTTATCAACGTAACTAAATCGAAGAAATTGACGAATATGCGTGCTTCCGGTTCAGATGAAAAAGCACGTCTGATTCCGCCCATTCAGTTCTCACTTGAAGAAGCACTGGAATATATTAAGGAAGACGAATATGTAGAAGTTACTCCCAAAGCAATGCGTATACGTAAAGTGATTTTGGATGAAATCGAACGTAAACGTGCAAACAAGAACTGATATTTGCGGATATCTATATAACGAGAGAGGGTGTGCCATAATGCCTAAATATAAAGATTTACCCCTGTCACAGATAGCTATAGCAGGGGTAAATTCCTCAAAAAGGGAATTTTGACACACCCTCTTTTCTGTCTATATATGTTTTTCCTGTATACTACTATATTATTTAAAAGAGGGTGTCCAAAAAGGTACCCTCTTCCCAATTTACCTCTTTCAAATTTGTGTAACTGCTATAAATCTCTTACCACAACAACTTTATTGTATACTAAAAATCAATACTTTTTTATATTTTAGTTCCTATTGAAAAACTATTATTCGATAGCAGGTTCGCTTGTTTTGCTTGGCCAATATGGATTTTGGTAAAGCACAGAACTGTCGACTGAACGGTCCGGAGACAGAAGCTCCATTTGCCGTATCGGCACTGGATACAAGTAGTATGCCTTAGCGAATGTGTAACCGTCAAATGCAGCGTTATTTGCTTTTACGATTGAGTACGGACGTACATACTTACCCAATTCTTTGGCTGACATATTGGCCGTTGAGCTACCGTCTGATACAATTTTGTATTTGGGATCGCCTTTGTCATTCTTCATTGCCACATAGTCATCATAAGCCTCATCCCAAAAATTGAATCCTTCCGGAATATATTTGGTTGTGAGCAACTGATCCATGGCTCTCCAACGCATCAGGTCGTCCCAACGCATACCTTCACCGATGAATTCGCAACGACGTTCGCGGCGGATATTGAATAAAGTTTCGTTTATCAATGTAGAACCGGAGTATTTAGCCCAGTCTACTTCCTTGCTCATATCCGTATTGTGGATGGTCTTTTCGTAATCTGTGTCCACTCCGCCACGTTTGCGGATAGCGGTCCAGTATTGGGCTGCCTTTCCATCGATCTTACCGTTTCTCAGGTAATATGCTTCCAGATAGTTAAGGTAAGCCTCCACACCACGATAGATGATGCATCCTGTGGTCGACTGGTCGGAACCGGAAATGATCTGGTCTTTCTTATAAGTCAGGCACTTACGGATGCGATATCCTGTCAAGTCTCTGACTTCCTGCAATTCAAAGAGGGCAGGTTCGCCGAACTCGGGCATAACGCCGTCACCATCGGCTCTCGGGGCTTGCTTGTCTTTCTCACCGAATAAGAAAAGTTGCAGGCGCTGGTCACGTCCCTCCTTTTCTTTCTGAATTCTGCTGTCACCTTTAAACCCGCTGTTGCTGGCATACCAAGGCAATCCGTTCTCCATCAGGAAAGTCTGTACATAACTCCTCAACATTCCATTGTTTCCACCTGAATAAATATAGTTGGGAGCACCGTGGCTAATGTTGATACTTCCCGAACGAAGATAGTCTTTCCAGAAAAGAACTTCGGAATAACCACTCATATCTTCGGCAGAAAACATTTCAAAGTAAGGATTCCAACCGGAATATTCGCTGTCGCTGGGCGGATTGAATACTCCTGTGTTTTCAGTCAGTGTGATAGCGTCCGCTACTTGTGAAGCTGCATCCATACACTGGTCGAGGAAGAAGTTGATTTCAGCCGCTACATCAAGTGAGAAATTCGGATGTACTCTCTTTCCCGGCCATGTTTCGTCACCCGGCACGCGGCCTGTCCCCTGATGATATTTCTCAAATGTGGCTTCGTATAATGCCACACGTGATTTGAGCAGCAATGCACATTGCTTATTCAGGCGATTATTGTTCATGAAGCCTTGGTTCTTCATTGCTCCGATGGCTTTGTCGAGATCTTCGAGAATGAAGCGGGCCACTTTATTGCGTGGCTGACGTACACTCTTTTCAATCAGTATCGCTTCATCATCCGGAAGCACCTCGGTAATGATAGGATAATCCCCGTATTTACGTAGCTGGTTGTAATATATCAAGGCACGCATGAAATACATTTCACCGATGTAGTGTTTGATTTCATCTTCTGCCCCCGAAATCTTTCCAGCTTCGTATTTAGGCAGCACCTGTTCGAAAAAGTAGTTGCAATAACGGGCCAGTGACAATCCGTTGGACCAGTTGTTATTATTTGAAGGAACTTTCCAGATTCCTTTTTCATAGTAAGTAGAGTTATAGCCACCCACTACCATGTTGTCTGTACCGCCATCATTGTTTACCGTACCGGCATTCCATCCGCCATGTGTTGAGAACATAGAGTTGTATTTTGAAATGGTATATGCCGCCAGGTGGTCTACAGTCTGGAAATACTCTTGCGGGGTGACCTGATCCAGCGGCTCTCTGTCCAAAAAGTCGTTGCACGAAGTCAGAGCTATGGATACTCCCGCTACGAGGCTAGCCTGCGCCACGATATATTTCATTTTAATTTTCATAATCTTGGTGTTTTTTAGAAGTTAACATTTAAACCGACTGAAATGACTCTCTGCAACGGATACAGTTTACCGTTATTCGCATCATATGTACTTCCGATTGCTTCCGGGTCGAAGATGCCTGTGATATCAGAGAAAGTAAGCAGGTTGTCTCCGGATACATAGACACGTACAGACGACATACCTGCTTTTTCTGTCCATGTTTTAGGCAAAGTATAGCCTATCTGGATATTTTTCAGACGACAATAAGCTGCGTTTTGCAAATAACGGCTCTGTACATTCGTATTCTTACCACCGTTTCTTGCTACACGTGGGTAGTAAGCGTTGGTGTTTGCTCCCAAAGGATCACCTTCCGGACGCCAGAAATCCCAATGTTCCTTGAAACCGGTAGCCTGCCATTGTCCAAGACCGGTTGACCCCCAGAAGTACGGACCCTGCAGCCAATAGTCACGTTTGCCGATACCCTGGAAGAATGCACGGAAGTCGATTCCTTTCCAGCTTGCATCAATAGTCAGACCGTAGTTAAAGCGCGGTGTACTGTTCCCCAGAATAACGCGGTCACCTGTATCTCCCAGCTTATTGCTTCCTGTGCTGATCTTGCCATCACCATTGAGGTCGGCGTACATAATGTCACCTGCTCCCCATTTATTACCCAAGGCCGATTGGTCTACTTTTGCCAGATGAGCGTCCATTTCTTCCTGGCTTTGTGCGATACCGATTGTTTTGTATCCCCAGATATTATTGAGTTTCTGACCTTTGTAATAAGTACCGATGTTGTAGTCTTCATTCGGATATTTCAGAATTTTCTGCTGAGAATCAGACAGAACGAATTTCACGCCATAAGAAAAATCCCGGATACGGTCTCTCCAACCCAGTTCAAGTTCAAAGCCGTAGGATTTCATATCCGCATTATTGATCTTTGGCACTCCGGTACCCAGAGATGCAGCCAATTCAGGGGCCGGCCCGATCATATCGTAAGTATAACGAACGAAGTAGTCGAACGAACCGGTCAAGCGGTTGTTAAATAATCCCCAGTCCAAACCGACATCCCATGTTTCGATGGTTTCCCATGTTTTCTTCATGCTGACAATGCCCGGATTGTTGGCATAGTTAGGTAATCCTCCGTTCAGCAACCAGCCATAGTTGGAGCCTGTCGGCATAGTCTGATAGAAAGGATACCATGCGTCTTTGGTATCTGTATTACCTAATTGTCCCCAAGAGGCGCGGAGTTTCAATGTACCGATGCTACATTTTTCGGCGATTCTTTCAAAGAATGGTTCTTGTGCAACGTTCCATCCGGCAGAGAACGAAGGGAAGAATCCCCAGCGTTTGTCACCTATAAAACGTGACGAACCGTCGTAACGTCCGTTAGCTTCCACCATGTATCGGTCTTTATAATTGTAGTTGATACGTCCGAAGAAACCGGCTACGGCATTGTGGGCATATCCTCCCCATGCTTTCGGATCTTCAGTGGCTGTGCTGATGGTAGGCACTGAACTTGAAATCAGTGTACTCTTTTGAGCCTGGACAGAACGGGTTTTATAAAGCTCACTGTTGAAACCGGCCATAACTTTGAAGTAGTGTCCGCTGTCAAACTGTTTAAAGTAATCCGAGTAGATGTTGGTCGTATAGTAATTTTCTTTATATGAATACTCGTTTACCTGAGAGAGGCCGAGTGCGCCTCCGTTCCATGAAATCAGGTACGGTTCGTTATCTGCGTTGTATGCATATACCGGCAATACATCCCAGTGTTCGTTCGTGTTCATTGTGCGTAAACTACCTTCCACGTTGATTCTCCAGTTTTTGATGGGCTCGAAAATGAACTGTAGCTGTTGAGTGTTCAGATCTTTCTGATTGATCTGTTTTCCACCGTTTTCCAACTGTTCGATTTCCATGCCTTCTAGCGGATGTCCGTTCGGGTCGTAAGCCGGGTTGGTCGGCCAGCGACGGGCGATGTTGTGAAAGAAGAGACCTGTCAGGTATGACGGGCGGTCAAAGTCTTCGCGTGTCCATTTGGTTGAGTAAGTGACAGTGAACCAATCAGCAATCTGGCTTGTGATTTTACCGTTCATCGTATAACGTTGGAAATTATCGCTGCCATGGCGAAGCAGACCGTTCTGGTCAAGGAAGCTTCCGCTGATGGTATACTGCGTTTTCTCCGAACCTCCACTGATGCTCAGGCTGTGCTCTTGTGACGGAACCCAGTCATTATAGAACTCTTTGAACCAGTCGGTGTTGGCATTAGCACCGCCATAAGCCTGCCATTTACGGGTTCGTTCGTCCATGGTCGTTGTTTCTTTCCGGGTTCCGGCTTGATAGGCAAGAATACGGTCGAGTGCTTCTTGGCTGAATGGACCTGAGTCACCGGCATTTTCAGCTGCACGATTAAAGTAGAGTGCGAATTGATAGGAGTCCATCATTTCCGGAACACAAAGCGCATCGGAGAAACGTACGTTACCGTTATAGCTAACTTTTGTTTTGCCGCTCTTACCACTCTTCGTTGCAACGAGGATTACACCGAATGCGGCACGGGCACCATAGATAGAAGCAGAAGCTGCATCCTTCAGTACGGATACGTTTTCTATGTCGTTCGGATTAACCGAGTTCAGGTCACCTTCGATGCCATCGATCAAAATAAGAGGAGAAGATCCGGAGCCGTCGCCAATAGTACCGGCACCACGGATATTGATACTCATTGAGCTATCCAGCGCACCGCCGGAGTTGCCCACCGAGAGGTTCAGACCCGGCACTACACCCTGTAATGCCTGTGATACATTTTGCACCGGACGGGCTTCGAGTACTTCAGAGTTTACCATACCGACAGCACCGGTTACGTTCACCTTCTTTTGTGAACCATAGCCCACGATAACAACTTCATCCAGTACTTCGGTGTCTTCTTTCATCGTAATGTGGAGAGTTGCGCCTTCAGCTTTGACTGTAACGGTTTGATAGCCAATGTAGGAGATCTCGAGCGTAGCGCCTTTAGGTGCATCGATAGAGAATTTTCCCTCCATATCAGTGATGGTACCCATAGTGTCATTGTCTTTCACTTTGACGGATACACCAATCATGGCTTCTCCGTTCTGGTCCAGTACCGTACCTGTTGTTTTCACTTTCTGCTGCTGTACGGAGGTGATTTCGTGTTTTTCGTAAGTATCGGCTGCCGCTTGCTGAGGTGTAGCACACCATAGCATGATAGAAGCTGCGATTGCCATTTTCAGGCAAATTGTTTCTCGAAACCGGATTAGGTTCGGAAACAGGTTAATTTTTTCTGCCATACGCTAAATTGTTCGGTTAAATATTAATTTGATTGTTTGTTTTGAGATTCCGGATTTATTCTATTTCCGGAATAAGGTTTGTAAAAGATTTGTTTCTCTACTTCATAAGCATAATTATTGGAGGTTAATGTATGTATGTCATTCTTTTCTTACTTCTTTCTGAACCATGCTGATTTGTTTTGTTAATTTGTTTATTAAAAAGTAATTAAGTCCTAACAGTACTTGGCAAGATGTTGAATGACTCCTTGAAAAAAAACATATTTCTGTTGCTTTATGCAAAAAAAATACATACTTTTGTCCCATCATAGTATTACATAATGAAATAAACGGCAAATATTCATAGAAATATGAAACAGTTCATGGGTGATATGCCATAGGTTTCTTTCTTTAATAAAAGACTATGAAAATAGTTACTAAGTTCTGTTAGAACTTATCCCATTTTTATTCCATTCATAATGCATGGTGAGCATTATTTAATATTAATAATGAGAACCTCTTTCCCGAGAAAAATTTTCTCTCTTTTTGTTTTGAGACTTTACATTAAGATTTTGTCTTTTCATTCCGGCTTTCTATCCGGTTCTGTCTAATAGTATTTAACGTAAGTTTGATATAAAATCAGGAAATGAAAAGTTACCCGTCATTGATAAAATTCATATCAATGGCGGGTTGCATCACACATTGCCACATACGCATAAGTAAATCGGTTCTCCGGATTTATTCAATCCGGTTTCCTTTGATTGCCTAATCGGATTCACCGCTTTGCCTATTCCGACTTCGTATGACTATAGTTTCCCTTGCGCATGACTATAGTCTCCCTTGCGTATAACTATAGTCATACGCAAAGTATACTATAGTTATACGAAATAAAATTGCCTAACGGACAGCATCCTGGCAGGCTATTGTCCCAATTAGAGATGCATGTGGAAATCATCTTCTATAGAACTGTCTCAACGGGCCCTCATCATGCAATTCTCAATCAGAGAGGCTCCATTGCCATGGCTCATAATTATAGAAAGTCTTGTGAATGAGTATGCGTTGGTTACGCCATACCCTTCTCCAACTCCACGAAACGGTTGTAGGAGACAAGTTTAGGGGACAGGTGGGGCAGATGTTTACTCACATACTCCTTGTAATAATGATTGAAGCATCTGAAACCGCCGGAATGAAACAAGATAAGAATAACCATGATTTCCGTATCACTCAACCGGTTAGCCTTATTACGATGCTTATGATTCTTCTCCGCAACCATATATTTTGCCTGTTGCAATGCAAATTCTTTGCAGAAATCATCTGCCATACAATAAACATCTGTGACTTTATCCTCTGAGAACATAGTGGTAATCGTTTAAATGTTATTTTGGGGACACTATAAATTGAATACTTTTATTGCTATGTTCTTATTATTCAATTTTAATCTGTTATATCGAACTCACGTTATTTATATTTAGGAATGTTGGAGTCAAGAAATACCAACATGTTAAATTGGATACTTTTTGAATTTTACAATAAAGATAGTAGAAAATTAGTAGTAAGATCCGGATGACGGTAAGATTAGGTTTGGCTATCTCTATATGATGAATATACTTCTCCGGATAGAGCGAACTCCGTGTAATAAAGCATTATTTGATGATCAGTCGGTCTGCATCTAAAGCCAATTTATAAACTTTTCCTTTACTTGTTTTGAAAGAGAGAGTTTTATCTCCGTATCTCACCATACAAGGTTCACCTGCTTTCGAGAAGATGGTTGCTTCTGCAAGCTGTCCGTTTTTCCATGACAAGTCCACCTCAAAGTTTCCTTTGGCGCAGAGACCACTGACAGAACCATCTTTCCATGCATCCGGCAAAGCCGGTAATAATTGAATACCCCCCATGTGACTTTGGAGGAGCATTTCGGTGATTCCTGCTGTTCCACCTAAGTTTCCGTCAATCTGGAAAGGCGGATGTGTATCCCACAAATTATCCATGGTTCCGTTCTTCAATAAATTGCCGAATAAAGTATAAGCGTGATTACCATCCTGCAAACGTGCCCACAGATTCAACTTCCAACCCATACTCCAACCGGTAGCCCCATCACCACGATGCACCAATACTACTTTAGCAGCTTTCGCCAGTTCGGGAGTAGTGACCGGAGAAACAGTATGTCCCGGATGCAGGCCAAACAAATGATTCACATGACGATGTTCATCTTTCGGATCATCCATATCCACCGACCATTCCATCAACTGTCCATAACGACCTATTTGATAGGGAACGAGATTAGCAAGCACATGCTCCCATTGCTTACGTGCTTTCCTATCTACACCCAATACTTTGCTTGCTTCAATCGCACCCATCAGAATTTCACGCACTACAGCATGCACAAAAGTAGCTCCCTGATCAATAGGGCCATGTTCGGGCGAAGTGGACGGAGCCGCCGTATAAGTTCCATCCGGTTTATGCCACAGGTAATCAACTGCAAAATCAGCACTACTCTTAATCAGTTCATAACCAGTTTCTTTCAGAAAATTCAAATCTCTTGTATAGTCGTAATACTCCCATATATGAGTAGCCAGCCAAGGACCTGCCATCGGATTGAAATTCCAAGACATATCCTGACTTTCCAACGGAGTGGTAAAACCGAAAATATTGCCGGAAATAGATGCCGTCCATCCTCTTGCCCCGAAATAAGCTTGCGCAGTCCTCTCGCCCGGCTTCACGAGCGTACGGATAAAGTCAATCAACGGAAGCACACACTCATTCAAGTTGGTAGAACAAGCCGGCCAATAATTCATCTGGATATTGATATTATTATGATAATCTACACGCCACGGCCCGTCAACATTATTGTGCCAGATTCCCTGCAGATTAGCAGGCATATTGCCCGGACGGGAACTGGCAATCAGAAGATAACGCCCAAATTGATAATACAACTCTTCCAAATAATAATCCGGCTGTCCTTTCCGATAATTTTTCAACCGTTGAGAAGTAGGCAGGTTCGCTCCTTTCACCGCTGGATTCAGCTTCAAATGGACCCGGTTGAACAGAGTAGCATAATCATTATAGTGCTGATTGAATAAAGCAGTATATCCCTGTACCATTGCATTACTTATCCACTGCCTGGTGGTTTCTTCGGGGTTGACACCTATATAAGTTTTCGGATCTTTGAAATCCGGATCAAAGTTAATCTTATAATCAGTATCCGCTGTGATATAAAATACAACCTCGTCCGCATCCTTCACCGTTAACCTTCCATCTGTATTAGAAAGTATTCCTCCTTTTGTTTCTGCCTGGATACGAACAACATATTTCATTCCATTGTTATCCAAAGAAGCTGTGTAAACCAGTCCTTTATTCCCATCAGAAACCATACTACCGGTAGACAGGGGGTTAGGCGCATAGCTGAAAACCAAATTTTGTTTTCCTGATTGATTCGCGCTGAAACGTATCACCATTACATTGGCAGGATAAGAGATAAAAAAGTTACGTTGGTAAGTCACACGATCCTTTTTGAATTGCACGACTGCCATAGCGGAATCCAAAGAGAGAATACGCTTATAATCGCTCATCCCTATTAAATTCAGTCCGGTTTCCACATAAAATTCCCCCATTGTAGTAAAACTGCCGAAACGGAAAGGATTTTCTCCGTCAGCTTCATACGATACTTCACTATTGAAGTTCTGTCGAGTCAGCATTTCAGCCTTTTTCTGATCTCCTTCTGTAAATGCTTTGCGTATTTCACCTAAAAGATGAGCCGATTGTTTATTGACATTCCAGTAATAGTCCGCACCTTTCGCAGTGTTCGGACCACCGCGCCAAAGCGTTTTTTCATTGAAAGTGATACGTTCGGCCTCTACCGATCCCATAATATTTGCACCGAGGCTACCGTTACCAATAGGCAATGACTGTGACTCCCAACTAGTATCCGGATTATGTCCGCTTCCTGCTGTTATCAGTTTATTTTCACCTTGCCACAAATCCGGTCTTCCGCCATACCAAGCAGCATATCCCCGCAAAGTATTTGGTGTATCAAACCAAATAGAGAGTCCTTGAGTATAATCTGTTGCTCCCGCATAAAGCGTGGAAGTAAAGAATAAGGAACTGATAAGAAGGGAATAAAAATTCTTCATGGTCATCACGTCGTTATTTAAGATTATTAGTTTTATAGTCCGCACAAAAGTAATCAAAATATGTTTCTATTAAAAAATAAAGTACCGTCTTATATTTTCAAAAACATTCCATGTTTATACATCATTCGTTATATCAGAAATACAATCAAATAGTTGTCAAAGCTAAACTACACTGCATAGTAGTTTCCCATATACTGTTCAACCCATAACTGACAGATGCAATCAGATATCCGGTCGCTATAGTTTGCAAGGCAAGGTATCGGAATAGCATTAGTATAATTAGAAATCCTAATAAAGATACAACAAATTGAAGCTATATCAAACCCGACAGTATTTTTTTCACGACCCAATACCCGACTCTGGCTTCTGAAATCCCCGACAGCAACCGATGAGGACAGACAAACGAATCATCAATAATTTCTGCTTCCATATAATAAAAGCAACAGGAAGAATCCTTTTCAAAGGCTTTCGCATATTCCAGAATATGTGTCGATATCAAAAAATGACAATGAGAGAAGCCTTTCAATAATTCATTGACAGCAACGGAAGCCTCGAACGCATCTTTAGCATTCGTCTCGCGAAACATCTCATCCAATACCACCAAACAGTGTTTTCCGGTTAAAGCTGTTTGCAGCTCTTCTTCATTCAAAAGAAGTTCGGGCAAAGCATCCCATGCAATAGCCTCCTGTCTTTTATGGATTGTCTCCAAATCACTTAGTGGATAATAATCCAGTTCAACATCAGGGCTCTTCCTTCTTTTGTCTCCGTTTGGGAAAACAAAGAGAAAAGAAATTGCTCATTACTAGCAGTCTCTGTAATGCTTAGATCCGCATAGGTCTGTTTGTCAGTAGCTAGATATACCATAACTGCCTTTAAAGGTTAGTACTCCTGTTTTGGCAAATATAGGGAAAAGTTTTAAACAGGCAGCATTTATTCCCATAAAAAGGCATAGGCATAAACAAAAAAAGGCGATTCGAAAATCGAACCGCCTTCCATATTATATCTGATTCTCCAATTAGAGTTTCGGACCAGCAGCAACCAAAGCTTTACCAGCTTCATTACCAGTAAATTTAGCGAAGTTCTTGATGAAACGTCCAGCCAAATCTTTTGCTTTTTCTTCCCATTTGCAAGCACATTCATAAGTGTCGCGCGGATCAAGGATCTTCGGATCAACACCCGGAAGTTCTGTAGGAACAACAAAATCGAAGAAAGGAATTACCTTAGTAGGAGCTTTGTCAATCGAACCATCAAGGATAGCATCGATGATGCCACGAGTATCTTTGATAGAGATACGTTTACCTGAACCATTCCATCCAGTATTAACCAAGTATGCTTTAGCACCAGTCATCTCCATCTTCTTAACCAATTCTTCTGCATATTTAGTCGGGTGCAATGACAAGAAAGCAGCACCAAAGCAAGCAGAGAATGTCGGAGTCGGTTCAGTGATACCACGTTCTGTACCAGCTAATTTAGCTGTAAATCCTGACAAGAAGTAGTATTGAGCCTGTTCCGGATTCAGGATAGATACCGGAGGCAATACACCGAATGCATCAGCAGACAAGAAGATCACTTGTTTTGCGTGAGGACCTTTAGAAATCGGTTTAACGATGTTTTCGATATGATAAATAGGATAAGAAACACGAGTGTTTTCAGTCACACTCTTATCAGTGAAATCAATCTTACCGTTAGCATCAACAGTTACGTTTTCAAGTAAAGCGTCACGTTTGATAGCATTGTAGATATCCGGTTCACTTTCCTTATCCAGATTGATAACCTTAGCGTAACAACCACCTTCGTAGTTGAATACACCTTCATTATCCCATCCATGTTCGTCATCACCGATCAATTTACGTTTCGGGTCAGTAGACAAAGTAGTCTTACCTGTACCAGACAATCCGAAGAAGATAGCAGAGCTAGTTCCTTCCATATCAGTGTTAGCAGAGCAGTGCATAGAAGCAATACCACGAAGCGGGTTCATGTAGTTCATGATAGAGAACATACCTTTCTTCATTTCACCACCGTACCAAGTATTCAGGATTACTTGTTCTTTAGTCTTCAGGTTGAATACTGTAGCAGTTTCAGAGTTCAAGCCCAGTTCCTTGTAGTTGTCAACTTTTGCCTTAGAAGCGTTGAAACATACGAAATCAGGTTCTCCGTAGTTAGCAAGTTCCTCAGCAGTCGGGCGGATGAACATGTTAGTTACGAAGTGAGCCTGCCAAGCTACTTCCATGATGAAACGTACTTTCATACAAGTAGCTTTGTTAGCACCGCAGAAAGTATCAACAACGAACAAACGTTTGCCGGAAAGTTGTTTTACAGCTTTCGCTTTCAAGTCAGCCCAAGCTTCTTCAGTACATGGTTTGTTATCGTTTTTGTATTCTTCGGAAGTCCACCATACAGAATCAGCAGAAGCTTCATTCTTAACGAAGAATTTATCTTTAGGAGAACGACCGGTATAGATACCTGTCATCACGTTCACAGCGCCTAATTCAGTTACTTGACCTTTTTCAAAGCCTTCCAGACCCGGTTTCGTTTCTTCAGCGAACAAAACATCATAAGACGGATTGTGCAAAATCTCAGTCACACCTGTGATGCCGTACTTGCTTAAATCTAAATTTGCCATTTTCTTTGAATTAATTAAAATTGGTATTTTGTTTTCTATCTCTTTTTACCTTGACATGGGGAACTTTGGATACCCCTTGTAAATCCGGCAACAAAAGTAATACTTTCTTTGGAAAGGAAGAAGGTATTGAAGAAATTTTTCCTTAATTGAAACTCTTTTATAAATTCCTAACAATATCTGCAAACTGAATATTGCAATTTGAAAGATTATCGTTTACTTTGCAAATCGGTATGCTGACAATACTGTAAAAATGAGATTAAATTTTGATTAAAATATAATATGAAAGTAATTGATTTTGGCCAAACTAATTCGATTCTAAACCAGTACATATCGGAAATTAGAAATGTAGAAGTTCAGAACGACCGCCTGCGTTTCCGCCGTAACATTGAACGGATCGGAGAAATTATGGCTTATGAGATGAGTAAAGAGTTTAAATACTCGGTAAAGAATATCCAGACGCCACTGGGGATTGCTCCAGTAAGTACGCCGGACAACCATATAGTAATCAGTACTATTCTGCGTGCGGGCCTGCCTTTCCACCAAGGTTTCCTCAGTTATTTCGACGGGGCGGAAAATGCATTTGTTTCTGCTTATCGCAAATATAAGGACACGCTAAAATTCGATATACATATAGAATATATCGCTTCTCCCCGCATTGATGACAAGACACTGATTATCACTGATCCTATGTTGGCAACAGGAGGCAGTATGGAACTTAGCTATCAGGCAATGCTGACCAAAGGACACCCAGCCGAAATCCATGTTGCTTCTATCATTGCCAGTCAAAAAGCTATCGATCATATAAAGAAAGTGTTTCCTGAAGACAAGACAACGATCTGGTGTGCAGCCATCGATCCTGAACTCAACGAACATTCTTACATTGTTCCGGGACTGGGTGACGCAGGAGACCTTGCCTATGGTGAAAAAGAATAATCCACCGATGAAACAATTTGTTTCAAGGCGGAAAACAAGTAGGTTCACTACAGGAAACAAGCAGTTTCAAGGCTTGAGACAAAGTGTTTCCCGCCTTGAAACTGCCTCTTCATCCTGCAGCAAATTTAACATTAAGCTGCCGGAAACTTCTTCACTATCTTACTTCGTTGCGTCCATACAAAAAGCATAACCCCGATTAACAATAAAGCCAATGCTGCATAAGCAATACTTTCCGTAACGCGTATGCTTTGTGGATCAAACCACATCTCGATGGTATGTTCCCCTGACGGTACATTTATCGCACGCAAGATATAGTCTGCACGGGCAATATCTACCGGCTGACCGTCAATAGTTGCCTGCCATCCCGGATAATATATTTCGGAGAAAACAACAACTCCATCTTTAGAAGTGGAAGCTTTATAAACCAGACGGTTCGGTTCGTAACTGGTTAACTGGATGGTTGATAGGGAATCTTTATATCCTTCTATCACACCTTTTAACTGTTCTTTAAACTTCACATCCACTACGGCTGTTTCCGTTGGAAGAATATCATTCAAAGCATCAATTTCTTCATTTGCATTATTTACATACTGCACCTTATCAACAAACCACGCATTACCGTATGCATAAGGATTTACAACAGGAACAGCCTGTCCTTGCTCTCCGGCAGGGAAAATGAAGTATTTTGTATTCAGCATATTCAGTACACGGAATTTAGAAGCATCTACACTGTCCATCTGTCCACCGGCAGTAGCCACAGCCTGATAGGTTTCCTGCATTTCGGACACGATATGATGATCGATCATTTCCTGATAGCGACGGAGCTTCGCTGCATGATAACCACCGACACTCTTATGCCAGTATGCCGTATTATTTTCATTAAACGTATTACCGGGAAAGCCAATAAAGTTTAACACTCGATAATTTAAAGTAGTATCCTGAAGAATCATCTCATCCGCCTGTGTTTTAACAAACGCTTCTACCTGTTTAGATTTCGGCACAAACTGTTCGTCATTCAAATAGCGTTTATTGATATTCCACATATCTACAAGACACAAAAGCGCAATGCCGGCCAGCGTGAAGGAAGCTCTCAACTTTTGCTGCTGATACAAGAACAAAAGCAGGCATCCGATCAGTATAATCAAAAAACTACGCCAAGCATCCGAAGCAATAATAGCTTCACGCATTTCAGTCAAGTTTGCCACAAACGGAGTCAAATGTTCGGCAGGAAGTGCTTGTTTCAAAGCAGCCATCTCCTGTGTCGTAATAAAACTGGAGAAGAAAGTGGCCGGAGCAACAGCTAAAATCAACGCAACACCGCCAGTCAGTACCAAAGTGACAATCACCCCTCCGCGGTTCTCTTTCAACTTCAGAGTATCCGGCTTGCTCAATATCTCTTTCAAGGTAAAAACCGCCAACAAAGGAATGGTAAATTCAGCAATCACCAAGATAGAAGATACGGCACGGAATTTATTGTACATCGGGACGTAATCAATAAAGAAGTCCGTCAGCCCCATAAAATTCTTTCCCCATGAAAGCAGAATCGAGAAAATAGTAGCTCCCAGCAATGCCCATTTGAGAGGACCTTTCACAATGAAACACCCCAATATGAACAGGAACATCACAAATGCTCCGACATATACCGGACCGGCTGTCCACGGCTGCTCACCGAAATATTGCGGCAACTGTGCATAAATACCGCTATACATTGGGTTGGCCTTTGCCATGGCAACTTCACTCTGCGACATAGTAGACCCTGATCCTCCCCCCTTTACATTCGGAACCAGTAATGACAAAGTCTCACCGATACCATAACTCCAGTTGGTTATATAATCACGGTCCAATCCGCTACTTGTCTGATTGGCCGCAGCTCCCTCTTGCTTCAATTCGCTCTTGCCACGCATCGTCTCTTTGCTATATTCATAAGTATGATACAGATTGGAGATGTTGATGCAGACTCCTATCACGGCAGCTAGTGCCAAAACTCCGCTGGCCTTGAAGAAATGGGGCAGTTCTTTCTTTTTATAAGCATCTTCAAAGTACGCTCCCACGAAGAACAGGATCACAAACATGAAATAATAGCTCATCTGAATGTGATTCGACTGAATCTGAAGGGCGATAAACAGCGCTGTAATAATTCCGCCCAACAAGTATTTCTTCCGGTAAGCCAAAACGACACCCGCAATCGTAGGTGGAATATAAGCCAACGTCACAAATTTCCAAATATGCCCTGCCGGTATCAGAATAAAAAAATAGGAAGAAAATGCCCATATCACTCCACCCAATCCTGCCAGCCAGGCCGATATACCAAAGGCCCGCAAGAGGATATAAAATCCCAGCATCATGATAAAAGTCAGCACTACATAATCCGGGAGAAAGAAGCGATAAACCTTTTCCAGCACTTTCATAGACGTTGTCGAGTCGTAACTCGGAGACATCTGATAGGTAGGCATACCTCCAAAAATCGAATTCGTCCAACGAGTGCGTTCTCCGGTACGTTCAAGATACTCTTTCGACTCTTGTCCCGCACCAACTCCGGCAGCCGTGTCATGCTGAAACAAGATACGACCTTCGATATCAGCCGGAAAGAAATAAGCAAAAGAAAGAATGATAAAAACCAGAATGGCAATTAAGTCGGGAAGAAACTTTTTCATTTACGATTGGACGATTTACTATTTACAATTGAAGTTTGAATATAAAAATAGATACGATTAGACAACTTCCCATTTACATTGATAACGGAGAAATATCGATCACCCACTTTTATCAATCGTCAATGATAAATCGTCTAATCGTAAATCTTATTAGTATCTATAATGTTCTGCCTTATAAGGCCCATCCACTGACACACCGATATAAGCGGCCTGTTCGGGAGTTAGCTTAGTCAATTTCACACCGATCTTTTCAAGATGCAGGCGAGCCACCTCTTCGTCCAGATGCTTCGGCAGGCGATATACATTGATATCATATTTCTTGTTGAACAGCTCTATCTGTGCCAATGTCTGATTGGTAAATGAATTACTCATCACGAATGACGGGTGTCCTGTTGCACATCCCAGATTCACCAGACGACCGTCGGCAAGCAGAATGATACTGTGTCCATCTGGGAAATAATAACGGTCTACCTGTGGTTTGATGTTCACACATTTGATTTCCGGATAATGTTTCAAAGCATCTACCTGAATTTCATTATCGAAGTGACCGATGTTGCAAACGATAGCCTGATCTTTCATCTTCTCCATGTGGTCGATACGGATAATATCGATATTACCTGTCGTAGTCACAAAGATATTGCCTTCCGTACAAGCCTCATCCATCGTCACAACTTCAAAACCTTCCATGGCAGCCTGCAATGCACAGATAGGGTCCACTTCCGTCACAAGTACTCGTGCTCCGTAAGAACGCATGGAGTGAGAACAGCCTTTACCCACATCACCATAACCGCATACCACTACTACTTTTCCGGCAATCATCACATCCGTTGCACGCTTGATTCCATCGGCCAACGATTCGCGACAGCCATACAGGTTGTCAAACTTGGATTTCGTTACCGAGTCATTCACATTAAATGCCGGAAACAACAGTTTGCCTTCTTCCTGCATCTGATACAAACGGTGCACGCCTGTCGTAGTCTCTTCAGATACACCACACACCTCTTTCGCTACACGATGCCAGCGAGTGCTGTCTGCTGCCAACACTTTTTTCAAGATAGCATTCAGTTCTATTTCATCCTCGGCGTGTACTTCCTTATCCAATACAGCAGCATTATTTTCCGCATCATAGCCCACGTGGATCATCATTGTCGCGTCACCGCCGTCATCTACAATCACATTCGGTCCCTTACCACCGTCAAAGTTCAATGCCTGCAGTGTGCACCACCAATAATCGGCAAGCGTTTCGCCTTTCCATGCAAACACCGGTACACCTGCAGCAGCTATGGCGGCGGCGGCATGATCCTGCGTTGAATATATATTACAAGAGCACCAACGTACTTCAGCCCCTAAAGCCACTAACGTTTTAATCAACACTGCCGTTTGAATGGTCATGTGTAACGACCCCATAATACGGGCACCTTTTAACGGTTTGGATTCTCCATACTTTTCGCGAAGAGCCATCAGCCCGGGCATTTCTTTTTCTGCCAAATCGATTTCCTTGCGTCCGAAATCAGCAAGTGTAATATCTGCCACCTTATAAGGCAGAGTAGAGAATAATTCTGTAGACATATTATAAATCATTTATATATAATGAACACAAAGATAGAATATTCAGATTAGTAGAGCAAAAGCTATCCGTTTTTTTATACCCGGACACGCCACTTACATGACCGTTTACCTTTGAATATAGATATATTCACTTATTTTTTAACAACCGGAGCACTCAGCATTTCTTTATATTTCACCGGATCATTCAGAATTTTCATTGCTTCCTTCAAACCTTCATCATCCTTCAACTGCTGGATGATATTACCACGTTGGTAATAGTAACGCTTGATAATTTCAGTAGCAATCATCTTCTTTATATCAGATGAAAAATAATCCAAGTCGCGGTCAAGATCATGGTTTAACTTCTTCTCAAGTGCTTTGAACTCCTCTGAAGCATCATCCATATACCCTTCAAACTCGGCAGCTTCTTTCAACGTTTTCAGAATTTTCTCGCTTTGCTGGTCATACTTAAAGTCCGCTTTCTTCACCAACGCTTTAAAATCATTATAATCGGTATCTGTCACCTCAAACTTCTCCGGAGCGACGATGGTAGGATGCTTCAAACAATATTGCGTTGCATAATCAAAAATCAGATTATCACGTACCAGATAGAAGAGGATGTTCGGTAATTTCTCTTGTTTGATAAGAATATCCGGCATTATGCCACCTCCGTCGCGGACTTCACGTCCGGAAGCTGTATGAAATACCTTAGTTAAACTATCAGGAATAGTGCCTACACTTCCATCCTCATTGCGATGCTTGTAATCAATAGCCTGCACACAACGTCCACTCGGAATATAATATTTAGAAGTAGTCACTTTCATGGTTCCACCATAAGGTAAAGAACGTGGAACCTGCACCAACCCTTTGCCAAAAGTACGGTTACCAACGATAACGGCACGGTCGAGATCCTGCAAAGAACCAGATAAGATTTCAGAAGCAGAAGCCGTTCCGCTATTTACCAGTACTGCAATCGGAATATCCAAATCCAACGGTTCACGCAACGTTTTATAAGTGTTACTGGCCTGTTTGATTTTTCCTTTGGTCGTCACAATCACTTTTCCACGCGGCAGAAAATAATTCGCAATTTCTACTGCTTCATCCAGCAATCCGCCGCCATTACTACGAAGGTCTATCACCAACGAAGTAGCGCCCTGTTTCTTCAAATCCAGAAATGCTTTCTTAAACTCTTTGGAAGGGTTGCCGGAAAAAGTGCTAAGGCTGATGTAACCTACCTTATTATCCAATACGCCAGTATAAGGAATTGCCGGATTCTGAATAGACTCACGCACAATCGTGAATTCCATCGGTGTACGTCCGCCTTTCTCATTCGGCCGCTCAATCTTTAACTTAAAACTGGTACCTGCCTGTCCGCGTAACATCTGACTGACTTCCGCGTTATCCTTACCGGCAAGATCCTGTCCGTCAATCTCCATCAGGATATCTCCCGCTTTCAGACCGGCTTTTGCAGCAGGTGTTCCCTCGAAAGGTTCAGAAATCATCGAACGCTTTAGTTTCGTATTATAAGCAATGTAAGAACCTATACCACCGAATGATCCTTTAATCATCTGTTCCAACTCACTCTGATCTTCTTCCGGATAATATTCCGTATAAGGGTCCAAGGTGTAAAGCATATTATCGATTCCTTCCCGAATCGTTTTATTCGGATCGATGGTATCTACATAAAACAGATCCAGTTCTTTCACAATCGCATTAAATATATCCAGATTCTTTGCTATCTGAAAATGACGGTCGTCTCCGCTCTTGAAACTAAAGAAGACAACTGTAGCTATCACTGCTACTGCAACAATAATGCTCTTCCTGTTCAGCAATTTTTTCATACCTCTTTTTTATCTAAATGAGTCGTAAAAGTAGCTTAATCCTTTGTTATTCTGCCAGAATCCTGTTAATATTTAACTTAATTTCATTCCAGCGTTCTTGTGGAATCGTTGTTCCGATTACCTGAATAACATTTCCCGAGAGAATAGAACCTATTTTTGCACATTTATCTAACGAATATCCACAGGTCAATCCATATAAGAATCCGGAAGCAAAATAGTCACCCGCACCAGTAGTATCCAGCACTTTCTGAACCGGAATGGCCGAAACCTTTATTTCTTCTGTTCCCTTGCGGATATAAGAACCTCTTGCTCCGACTTTTACAATAGCAATACTGCATTTCTTAGCAATCACTTCCAAAGCTTCCTCCGGCCCCTTACCGGTAAAGGCTTTTGCTTCTTCTTCGTTCGCAAAGACAATGTCGACATATTTGTTTATTAGTAAAGAGAAGAACTCCAGATCATTGGCCACAATATTATAACTAGCCATATCAAGACAAATCTGCAAACCTGCTTCTTTAGCCAGTTCAATGGCATGAAGAATCATTTCATGATCCTGAACAAGGTACCCCTCTATAAATAGGTACGCGTAGTCTTTAAACATATCCAGCGTTAAATCTTCCGCTCTCAAAGAAGCAGCTGCTCCTAGATAAGTTCCGAAAGTACGCTCTCCATCCGGTGAAATAAAAGTAGATGCCACACCGGAAGGCAGTCGATCCGAAATCAATAATTTGTCTTCAATTTTATTATTCTGCAGATTTTCACGAAAAAAATCTCCGTAATGATCGTTTCCTACTTTTCCTATAAACCCAGTTGCGGCTCCCAAACAAGCCAGTCCAAGTATGGCATTTCCCGCCGACCCACCTGTTGCCAAATGGGTTTTCATCTGTGAGAATTTTGCGTTAATCTGCTGTAACTTAGCATCATCGATAAGTTGCATGCTTCCTTTGAGTAAACCCATTTCATTCAAGAGAGCATCATCCTTTAGGGTTGCAAGTACGTCTACCAAGGCGTTGCCTAATCCTATTATTCTGTCCATTACTAATATTTTTTTTGCAAAGATATTGCATATTTCAAAAAAAGCTAGTACTTTTGCATCGCAATTGAGAAAAACATTCTTCCTTAGCTCAGTCGGTTAGAGCATCTGACTGTTAATCAGAGGGTCCTTGGTTCAAGTCCAAGAGGAAGAGCAAAGTTGAAAATCTTGATTGCAAACATTCTTCCTTAGCTCAGTCGGTTAGAGCATCTGACTGTTAATCAGAGGGTCCTTGGTTCAAGTCCAAGAGGAAGAGCAGAAAAAGAGGTAAATCAGAAGGTTTATCTCTTTTTTATTTTTCTGATCCAATGTTCTTCAGATTATATCGGGTCACCGGTAAAGTCTTGTGGGGTCATCGATAAAATCCTGTGGTTTTATGCATAAATTTTAGTTAGTCTATACAAGAAAAAGGGTATGTCTATAACCCCTCTAAGTTGTGCTCTGAACAGTTTAACTTTCGCATTAAATGATTCTGCAGCAGCATTTGATGCCCTATTAATATAGAAGTTTAGTATCTGCTCACTTCTGTCATATAATGTAGCAGCTATTGTGTTAAACGAGTCAAATCCAGATTGTTCTACTTCTTGATACCACTTCGCTAAATTGGTTCTTGCTCCTGCCTTTATCGATCGTTTATTAAAAATCATTCTTAAAGAATGACTAAGTGAATATGCCCGTTTAATATCCGGATATTCTCTGAATAAGACTGTAGCTCTGAGCTTCTGTGCCTCAGTCCATTTTTCAGCAGATTTGAAAAGCAGATACCGGCTCCTTGCCAATAATTCCTTGCGTGTATCACCATTCTCAAAGGTAAAAGGGGTATATTTCTTTTTCAGACCTTTAGCTTCCTGCCTGACATCAGTCTCTTCTTGTATAGCTTCCCAACGGTGTCCGATTCTAATTTCCTGTACAGCATCACACGCCAGCTTTTGAATATGGAAGCGATCTATCACACGGATAGCCGAGGTGAAACATCTGCGAACGATCTTGCGCATACTTTCTGACAAATCAAGAGTGACCTCCCGCACCATCCGAAGTGCTTCTTCAGGGATTTGTTCTAGCACAGCTATGACATCGTCAGCCTTGGTACCCTTGACAATAGCCACGATAGCACCTTTACCACCGTGTGCCTCTCTGTTGATGATTATAGTATATAACTCACCATTAGAAAGGGAAGTTTCATCAATACTCAAGTACGGTCCCAGGTTCTCGGAAAACAGCAGCCAGTTTGCGGCATGGGACAGTTGATCCCACATGCGGTAGTCACTTAGATACTCTTTATATTGCCGCTCAAACTGATCACCGTCAATATGATAATAACGTTCAAGAGAGCGGGCCGTAATCGGGTATTTCTCCAAGCAATCCTTTTAAAAAAGACGCGAATTCTTTTGAATGTCGCGTTCCCTGAGCGGTAAGCTCAAAAGTGTTACAGATGATAGAACCAGTTTCCTTGTCGAGCCATTTACGACGCCGTACACATAAGCTTACCTTACGGTCACGGATAGGAAAATCACGAATATAAACCGGAGGAAGAAAACCTTTGGACTCTAAAGAGTGAACCCTAGAGGACAAGGGAGGAAGATTTTGCTCATCTAAATGAATGGTTAACATTTCAGCGGTGTTCTCTATTTTAACAATATCAAAACACTCCAACAGGTCAGCTGGGAGTATGAAGCGAGCAAGAACTAAAAGAGTATCGTAACTAGTCATAAGAGTTTTTTGAAGGCAAAGATAAGAATTGGAGAGAAGAAGACCACATGATTTTACCGGTGAACCATTATATCGGTTCTATATGATTTTCCGTCAAATTCGATTTTCCCATCAAAGATAGAACCAATTAGCTTCATCTTTACCTCTATGGGTGCATCTTTAATGTACTTATCTAAGTTGTTTATCAGGGAGATAGCATAGTCAAGTTTGGGTTCTATGTTGCCACGGTTCCCTGTCTCAAGCAATGATATACGAGTTTCAAGTTCCAGAGCTTCCTTTTCGTATCGTTCAAGAATTCTTGCATATCGGTCAGCGTGAGATGTGTCTGTTATCAGCATATCTTCGGCATTTACTATCTGCTTGCGTTTATCAACTAATTGCTTCTGCAAAGCTGATATTTTAGACTTGATTTCTTGTTTTGCACCACCTTGCACATCAAGCAATACGGCCTCATAGAGACGTAGCACGGCCTCATTAGGCTTCAAACAGCCCACATATCGGGCAAAAGTTTCATTGGCTTCCTCCGCTCTAACTCTGATATGCTTCGCATCTTCGCAACAGTTATAATAAGTGTAATAGCTGCCATTTCTCCTTGACCTTGAACCAGTGAAAGCATGTCCGCATTTGGGGCAGACAATGTATTTTCGCAGAAATAGGTCGGGATTGATAGCCTTCTCCAATTTAGGTTTGGATTTCTTTTTACCATCAAGAACATCTTGCACCTTGTAAAACACTTCCTCAGATACCAATGCCTCATGCTGACCTTGTACCAATTCTTCGGGTTCGTCTTTATACGCTGGCACTCGGATTTTACCCATATAAAATAGATTGCGAAGCATATCTAAAAATGTGCTTTCGGGTATATGAGGACAGTATTTCTTCCGTGCGTAGTTGGCACTGATTACACCTTTGGATAGTTCAATAAATGCTGTACGTATCGGTTTTGCAGCTTCTTCATTGACTACAATGTAGCAACGATGTTTCGATTCACGAATATTCTTATATCCCCTCGGTGCTTTGTTTGACCATCTTCCACTCTTTAATGTACCTCTGATACCGTTTTTGGTCGCCTTTGAACGTGCAATGTTATCACTTTGTGCAATACCTATGTACGCACCCAAAAGGACAGACCATGAGGAGGATTCAAAATTTAATTCTTCCTCAATCGCGTTAGGCTCTACCCCCAAGTATAATAGCTCTTTTACTGCATCAGTGGCATCTGGAACCCAGAAAGGGATGGATTATTTTTGTATAATTTTATAAATCACCACCATATCTGTTCGTTATTCATATAAGTAAAAATGCGTTCTTCAACTCCTTTTATCCGGTTATGCAGCCATAAAAGGCTATTGTCTGGAACACTGTCATATTGCAGACGTAAGCAGTCCGCTTTTTTGCGTCCCAAAGAAACCCACCGGTTTTCCCAATAAAACAGTTCGTACTCTTCTCCTGGGATAACATCATTCCCGTCTGTCCGCGGAGAATATATGATTCGGTCAATTTCAACCTTTTTCCCGAAATCTATTCCTACATAAGCGTTACGGACTTCACCGGCATAGAAAGTGTCAATATTCCCGTCGCATATTTTTGCGAGTTCTTCCGGAGACTTGTTTTTATCTGAGGCAAAAGGTGTTCCGGACAGTTTTCCTTCGGGCGAATAGCATTGCAGTTCACTGATGTTTACCCAAGATTGGTCAGGTGCCTTATATCGGATATAACGGCAGGTAGTAGGAGCGTGTAAGTTGACTTCTGCCATGGCGTGCTTGGGAGGTTCTTTGATTGTATAGATCCTTTTTGGAGTCGGGAAGTCAGCCTGGTTCGATATTTCAAAACAGCCGCCTGTCATTCTTGCGGCATAAACTGAGATATGCCCGTATTTAGGGTATTTGCGATATAAAGAAATGCTCCGGAGGGCGGAATGATCGGGAGCCAACACATGTACATCTCCATTCTCTTTTAGAATAAAAGGTGTCGCGAAAGGAGCCATCACGCCGTTTCGCACGGATGCCGGAAGATAAACGATGCCCTTACCTTCATTTTGATATCCGGCGATCTTGTTGTCGCCGAACGGGATTCCCCGCGCTACGTTTCCGAAAGTTATTGTCTTTTTATTCTCAGTTGCGGAAACGGCTACAGGTGTCCAATCTTTATTATTAAATATACATAAGAACAGTACGTCACCTTTCATGTTGGGATCCGAACCGGATAAGGTAATATTTGATACAGGCATCGGGTATTCTCCCGTGACGTCTTTCCAAAGGGGATCTAAGTAACCAATGTCGCCCTTATTGCTTGAATATTTGGTTCTGTAGATTTTAGGAATCTTATACGAGATGCTGTTGTGTCCCTCTCCGTTAAATCCGACATCCACAAACTTCCCGTCTTTGTTCATCACCACGTTCCACGCATGTCCGCTGCTCCTGTTTGCCCATGCGGGTACCACATCGATGGTAGAAGGAATGCCAATGGCTCTGAGTGACAAGGTCAGATATGCGGTCAAGTGGTCACAACTTCCCCAATGTAACTGATCTAACTCACTGAAAGTCGGGAAAAAAGGGTATTTACTCATTCCGGCGTTATAGTAAATGCCGGATACCTGCACAATTGCTTTTGTCAATTCCAAAGGGGCGCTGATTGAATCCAACAGGTAAGAGAATTTTTGATAAGCCTGTCCCCTCCAATCACTCAGTGATTCGTTTCCAATACGATAGGGTAAAATATATTCGCAGAAATCATCGAAAGAGCACTCCGTAAATTTTTTGAGGGTGTGTCAAAATTCCCTTTTTGAAGAAATGCCCCCTGCTATAGCTATCTGTGGCAGGGGTAAATCTTTATATTCAGGCATTATGACACACCCTCGTAAATTTTTTAGTGCGATGCCAGACTTTGATCGCTTCTTCTACATTGTTGATCAGGAAGTTGCCAGTTATAACTTCGATGTCTCTTACTATTTTGGGGCGCGGAGGGTCAATACATGTTTTATATACGGAATCCAATGCCATCCCTAACCGAGACTTGCTGGGATCCCACGCTTCTTTTTCTTTAATGTGATTATTTAAGATAATGGAATGAAAAGGATCTTGTTCATTGGCTGGAATGAGGCTGTACTTATCTGCCATATTCCCAACCAAAAAGAATATGGATCTGATCTTCAAAGAGTCTTTCTGAGAAATGAAATAGTCTAATGCCTTTTCTAATTCAGGCCTATTACCTTTTGCTTGCTTCAATACATTGTCTATTTGGGATGAATATTTTTCATACTTTGGATTTTGACAACAAGTCATAACCAAAAGTAGAATTGATTCAACTATACAAAAGAAAATTTTGTTATTCATTTACTTCTTAGTTTTAATTACAATATTTAAATGTTTCATTCACATTTAAAGGGAAGCACGCAATTTTATCACAAAAAGAACGCCTACGAATGTTCAAGACATAGATCTTTTCATCATTTTGTAGTAAATCTCTTGAGTGGAATTACTAGATATTGCTTCTTCCCAAAGAAACCGTCTATCAACCTGAAAAGTAGTTGATAGACGGTTTACTTTGTAAACTTCCCTTTTGTATGAAAATATATCAAAATGCTCTGTATTATACCTGAGTAGTTATATACAATGTATATAGTACAAATCCTTTATGTGTGTTATTCATTAATTTCATAATTGGTAATAATATGTTCATCGGTACTAACACCCTCAATTATTTCAGTGTTAGTACCGTCAGATATACCTATTATAACACCTTTCTTCTTTCCTATTTTTCCTGACTTATCTAAAGTGTAAAGATATACGGAATCATTCTGGTATGAAAGATATTTTTCTTCTATGGAATAAACCCCTTTACGCTTATTGAGCACGATCTCTGCTGTTACAGAATAGCCGGAACGTAGCATAGGGATGTCCGGAGTGATGAAAAATTCAGCCTCCATCATGTATTTCATTATCCCGTTTTCAGGATTTCCTTTCGATGAAATTTTGCTTATAAAAGCCTTGACACTTAAGTCTGGATAAGCGTTGAAAGAAAGTTCTACAGAATCATTAAGAGAGATGTTTTTCAAATATTGCTCAGGAACTAAAGCTCTAAATTTAAAAAGTTTTATTTCTGCAACAACAGCTATCGTTGTTCCCGGATTATAATTATTTCGTTCGATAACAGACGCACCAACTTCTATTGGGATGTCTATAATTGTTCCCGAAGTACTCGCTGTGACAATGTTGGAAATGTTTTTAGAAGCGATGCGTCCTTCCTGCAAAAGCTCTAGTTGGTTTTTGGCTGAATACAGATTTTCTTTTGCATTCAAAAAAATCTTGGTTGCTATATCCATGTCGGATTCTGAAATTAATTTATTCTCATAAATTGTTTTCATCCGTTTGTATTCTTGCTCTTGAGCATCAAATTCTATTTGAGCCATATTTATACTACTTTCCAATCGTTCTATGTCAGCCGTATTGGGAATCAATTTAATTCTGGCTATCGGGGTACCTTCACGGACACAATTCCCGATTTGTGCGGTTATCTCTTCCAAAATACCTGATATTTGAGATTTGACTTCTATTTCTCTTGCTGGATAAATATTGCCGGGGATAAATATGGATTCCCTTATATCCCTTTGCTGCAAGTTTACTGTGGAATAGTCGTTTCTCAGATTCTTTTTGAAAGAACTGTAAACAATAAATCCCAATGCTAATGAAAAGGTTATTAATAAACTTATTTTGAATGTTTTCATTTTTATCCTCTGTTTTCATAACGGATGGCATCTGCTGGTTCGATTGATGATGCCTTGATTGCTGGGAATAAACCAGCTATTATACCTGATAAAACAAGAATTGACAGAGCAGCTAAGGCTGTCTGCATATTCAACTCTGTCTTATGCATAAGTATATTTTCATGCATTGAGAGCAACCAGTCAATGAATAACAAGATACTTTTCCCTATTATAAGTCCTACGATACCAGATATGACCGTAATTAGTACGGATTCGAGCAATATTAGCCTAATAATAGAATGCGGTGTAGCTCCGACAGCCAATCTGATGCCGATTTCATTCGTCCTTTCTTTAACTACAGTATACATAATATTACTAACACCAACCATGCCACTTGTTAAAAAACAGACTCCTATAAACCATATAAAGCCTTGAAGCCAATTAAAAAATGATTCAAAAGTAGAAGTCTGCTTTTCCAAATTAGCTATATAAACAGCTTGCTCGTCTTTTACCTTGAAACGGAAATAATGCGCCATGTAATTTCGCAAATTATTCTCAAATTTACTGGCATTGGCATTTTGTTTCAAATACAAGGAGAATGATGTAAACTGATTATCTGAAGCAACATTTCTTAAAAAACAAGAAACTGGAATATAGATAGAGTTGATTTCCGATGCGCTGAATATATTATCATTCTTTAAAATCCCAACTATCTTGTAAAGCATTCCTGATATATTGATATATTTTTCTAAAGCTTCCTTCTCTCCAAATAAAATGGATTTGACGTTTTCCCCCACAATTGCGACAGGCCGTGTTTGCTGAATATCCGCCTTGGTTAATATTCTACCGGAATCACCTACTTCCAAAATACGGATATGCATATAATCTGCGTTAATACCAGTGACTCTAAATACTCCATCTCTTGCATTATTCCGTACGGGAATAGAAGTGGATATTTCTGGTGAAATGGCATCGATTTCTGTGTATTTAAGACGTAAAGTCTTAATAAAATCTTCACTGAAGGTAATCCTACGTCCTTCTTTGAAGCTTTCATACTTTTGAGAAGTTGTCCCGGCATATACATATAAGCTTTTTTGGGCAAATGATTGAAACAGTCCCATTATTCCGGCTTGGAAACCAGAACCGACTCCAAGTAGAATAGCAAGTAATAATATACCCCATGCAATGCCAAATCCAGACAAGAAGCTGCGTCTTTGATTATGCTTGATTGAATAATAAGTTTCTTGCAATAATTCAATTTCATTCCCGAACATTAATTCTGCTTCTTATAAAAAGGATGGGTAAAATCAGAGTCTATATCCACAGAAGTGCAACTCTTATAGTTCATATATCCATACGGAACAGTGAATATCATGCATGCACCTATGACAATCAGAATCACCTGAAAAGGAGGCATTTCATTCTTTATCAAATGAGAAAGGAATAATATTGCAATAATAAGACCTAAGCGCATTGAGCTTATGAAACCATTTATGCAAATAAACTTCCATTTGCTTACTTTCCGGAACAGTCGGTATTCCCAGCTATTAATATTGATGTAATGAGTTTGAGGTTTCTTCGCAAATAATCGCCATAAATAGAAAATTAAACACGTGCCAAAAAAAACAAAGCCACCTATAAGATTGCTATCTGACACTTTTCTTGCCCCTGATAATATATCAAACAAAATCAAAGTTAAGAAAGCCGTAGAAATAACAATTCCAAAGATTGTTTCTGGTAATTTATAGCAATAAGCCTTCTTTAAAATTATCTTTTTCATATTTGTATAGTTTAAAAAATATTGAATTATTTATTATAATATAGTTATAAAATCTCGATGAGTAAATGCAAATACAGTTATTAAAAATAGTATGACTATTATGGTATCTACAATATTTCGCTTCTTACTTTTTATATATAGTAGTAAATTGAATCCAATTGACGCACAAATAAATGTAATAAAATCGATTATATAAGATAAGTAAAATAGATTGTTTTCTTGGAATATACTGGTGACATCATCGGCTGAACTAATAGTATAGGGATCCCCGCTTTTTAATGTTAATATCACAACAACTGATTTTGCAAATTCGTTCAAAGCATAAATTGTAATAAATACCTTAGTTGACGTAATGTAAGCAGCCTTTTCTGGAGCATTTTTCAACAATGCAAGAATAAAATAACATCCACTCAAAAGGGCTACTATAAAAACCATAGCCAATATTTCCGAGATCACAAGATTTATATAGCTACTCAATCTTGCCATAGATAGAACATCATGATCTACATGGGTCAATAACGATTCGACTCTGAAGATTCCACAAATAAACGTGAATACAAAATAGCATAATAGGATTCTACACCCCGATTTGATAAGTTCTTTCATATAAAATTTGAAATTAAAAGTGTCTCAATGATACCTGCAATTAATAACAATACCGATGCATACAACAGTAACCTTTTATGAATATTTATCACGCATATATCATCTTTGAATAAATTAATATAGAACGAAATCCCTTGTAAGCCTACCATACCAAAACAGATAAATGCAGAGACTTCAAAAATTCCATGATAAACAAAATATTGTAATATCGAATCTGAAAATTGATAAGACTTAAGTAAGCTGCCCACTATCATACCATTCCAAAACAGCGCTGCTATAACACTAATCCCCCCCCCCCCGTGAAGAATCCCACTATTGAGATCAAAACAGCCACTATAAAATTGCGAAAGAAAATCTCATAAAAAACAGTCATTTTAAAAGTCAATATTGAAGCTGGAGTATCTGTAATTCGCGGAAAAATCATCACTGTATCTGATAGATAATATGCCAAACTGAATCCGCTTATGATTACAATAAAACAGATAAAAAAAGCATATGTATATTCAAGTTTATACATGATTTTGAATATTTAAAATTATCTAATAAAAACGGGTAGACAGTTTTACCCTTGTTACAGGAATTGTAACAAGGGTAATGTGTAGAGAGCTTCTAGCTAATCTTGGTTCATGCTGCACCAACAACACTACCAACAGCATTACCTGCCCATACTCCAAAGACAGTCCCCGCTGGACCGGCTAAAGAGCCAATAGCACCTCCAATCCAAGAACCTGCAACTCCACCAACTGCTGCTCCGGCTTGTCCTGCAACATAACCTCCAGCGATGCCACCAACAGTACCACCATATTCAGCAGCAACATTTCCTCCATACCATCCCGCTACCTTCACATTTTTCTGCGAATGAGAACCAAAGGAATAAATTCCTCCCATAACGGTCACGCTAATCATTAAACCTAAAATTTTTCTTTTCATAATAAGAATTAAAAAGATTCTGTCCTACTCTATTATTGGCTTTTCGGTAACGCCATTTTATCCTTATCCCAAATAGTGTGTGCTTTTTCTATTTGTGGTTGAATGTATTTCTCTATATCTGGACAGATTTCGGTTCTGCCAAGAGAAGCCGTTTTGTATATCCCCATATTCATATCATACCTAGAGGATGCCCGATATTTTAAAAGATATAATATTGAAGAATGATATACTTGTTTTTTATTGTCAGACCTTTCCATTTTTGATTGATGTAAGAGCGCAAACATATCATAAGGATCTAATAAAACAGCTTTTTCAAAATACATTTTTGCTGTTATTGAGTCTTTGTTTAACAAAGCAATCTGTCCCAAATATAAATATGGTCAATTAAGATTAGGAAGCAAGCAAATAGATCTTTTGAGGATGCTATCTGCAATTAAGATATTACCCTTAACTTCCAATATTTTGCCTAAATGAGCAAGTTGAATCGGATCTTCTGGAAGATTGGAATATAGTAAATTTCTATAAGACTGATCTAATATATTAGTAGTAAGCAAACTATCTCTTTGCTTCAATTCTGAATAGAAACTACTATCTAATATAGATGGATCACAGGAGATCGCTTCTGCATATAGACTTTTCGCTTTTTCTATATTTCCATAATTTTCATAAAATAGTCCAAGATAAACTAAAAACAGAGCGTTATATTCTTCCATAGCCTTTGCTCTTTCTATAAATTCTAAAGATTTGTTATTATCCTTCTGTAGTTGATATAATAGTCCTAAATTAAAACAAAAACCAGCGTCATTAGAATTGAGAACATAAGCTTTCTGAAATTGAACAAGCGCACTATCTATAGCATTTATCCTTACGTATAGCAATCCTAAGTTAGCATAATACAGGGGATTTATAGCGTTTACTTTTATGGCTTGATGCAGTGTTTGAATAGCCTTGTATGTGTTTGTCATATTGCATGCCAACTTATTTCGATTGTCTGCCCAAGCAATCGCTATAGTACTCAAAGTAATTATCAGAAATCCCGTCCAATTACAATATTGTAATATTTTTAAAAAGATCTTCATGCTAAAACTATTTTTGTATTTATAGGTGAAAATCTAATAAAAAATATGATCAATAGCCCCATGGTTAGAACGATTTGATTTTCTAATAACGAAGAAAAAAAGAATTCTTTCACACACAATGCAACTAATCCTGCACTAAATACAATACAATCCCAATGCCCAGTTTTCATCTTTCTGTAAGATGCAATAAAAACGTAAGCTAATAAATAGCTGTACATCGCAACTCCTATTAAGCCTTTTTCAACAAGGACCTGTAAATATGAATTAGTGCAACGAGGATTGAACTGTTTTTTATTTTTTCCTCTGGTATTATAAGAAGCAAAGGCATAATTTCCAGCTCCTACGCCAACAATAGGATGCTGTTGAAATAGATATAATGATTCTTCCCATTTAGAAATCCGCCCTTCTATACTTCTTTTTTGAGAAATAGTTTTTGTCATCTCCAATGTTGTTATCAATGATTGTTTGATAGGGATACAAAATGTAAATGAAATGACCAAAACTGTCAAGATCTGAATGGAAAGCTTTTTTACGTATTCTCGTTTCCATAAAAATGTAAATATAAACAAGCATAAAAAGAAAGACAGGACTGATAATATAGCTCCCCTTGATAACGTAATTAGAATAGCATATAGGATAAAAGAACTTATACCTATTAATATAAGTTTTACCTTGTTAGCGTACGTGTAAAGTAATGAAAAAGGAAATGGTAAGAAACATATAAAAATAGCTGCCCAATCATTAGCTATTATGCCTAATGGAGTATAAAAGTGCTTTAAATAAGATAAATCCTCAATATTTACTTGAGAAAATCTCAAGTAATGAAACCCAAAAGAAAGAATTGTCACTAATGCAAAAACAAAAGCAATTATATTAATAAATATTTTTATATAATCTAATTGTCGTTGGTTGGTCACTGTAGATTTGATCAGTCTATATAAAAGTATTAAATTGATAATAACAAATACCGATTTTATAGTATTTAGCAAGAAAATCGAATAAAAACAAAGTATAATTTCCAATGTACATGCTAACTCCACCCTATAATTTATTGTTGCCTGATTAATCGGTTTCAGTTTAGTGTTTTTTATTTCATTATTAAGGAGATATTCAATGATAAACCACATTACAAACATCCATAATAGGTATTCTATATGTGTAAAACATATAAGAATACTAATACAAATAATTGTTGAATCAATATATGGCTTTAATGTATTCATTTAATGATATTTTTAACACCTATCAACTTTATTTATAATAAAGTTGACATTAGCGTCCCATAAAAATTAGGGACTGGTTAATTGTTTAATAAATTAGGCTCATTAAAGCCGAAATGATCTTTGTCATATTGAATTTTAGTTTTGTCGAAGAGGTCTTTCAAGTGAGTCTTGTCAGTAAGTGAAATGCTTAAAGTCTGCAAGACTTCGTATGTACTTCTCTCTAATTTCATATCGTACTTGACGATTGTAACTAGTAGATAAGTACAGATAGCAACATAGATTTGTATTCTTACAGCATTTTCAGTAGTACCCCAAAATTTCTTTATTTTGAGATGCTGCTTCAGCCATTTGAAAAACAGTTCTATCTGCCATCGATTCTTTTAAAGTTCGGTAACCAACGATGAGGATATATGCGTGGCATTCGTAAGAAAAACGAATTCTCGCTCTTGTTCCTCATCAAAGAAACGTACCAATCGTAGTTGTTTGGGATAGTCCTTGGTTGCTTTGTACTCCGTAAACTCAATAATGCAGTCGGAGAGTACATTTTTAGGTAATCGACGTTTCCACTTAATAATTTTGTATTGCACGTTCTTCTTTGCTCGAACCACGAAATATGCACCTATTTGATGTATGCTGAATAGTTGTGTAAACTTGTTGTAAGCACGGTCAAATATATAGTAAGAGCCTGTTTCGTAAGAGACTTCGCTCATTGCCTTGGAGTCATGTGTTGATGCTGTAGTTATATGAAAGAAAGTCGGAATTTGTGTTTCCACATCATACAAGGCATGTACCTTGAGATCTCCTTTTTTCTTTCTGAACTTCGCCCACCGGAAGACTGCTAAACACAAGTCTATGGTGGTAGAGTCAAAGGCATACACATTGCCGTCGAGTTTGAAAACATCAATACCGCACTTTTTCTGCACCTCGCTTACAAGATAGAAAGCAAATTCCTCAAATATGCGGTAGTCTCTATCTTGGTTGGCGCGTGCGAGAGACGATTTTGATATATTCTTGCCCATACCCCAATGGTAACATTTGGAGTGATGTGCTTCGAGTGCAACAATCAAATCACGCAGACTTTCGCAGTTGGAAAGTTGTCCGAACATCATTACTAGGAACTGATTCCAACAAGTCAAGTGTTTGACATATTTGTCACCGTTGTACTTGGCAACGATACGGTTAAACTTACTTCGATTAAGAAATGTCACTAACTGAGCAAAAACGTATTTGTCTTGAAACATGTGCAATCAAATAAAATGAATGCAAAGTTACATTTTCAAGTCCGTTCGCTCGAAAAATATCTATAACTAACTATAATTCAATAATTTCAAAGAACAATTTCAAATTTTAATGGGACAGTAGTGTAAAGTTGATATAAATATGTATTTAATGTTTTTTTATTTGTTCAATAGATGTACTATAGCTAAGAGTTGTTTTGATTATTGAATTTTACGGAGATTTGCCATTTAACGTGCATATGCATGCGTGCATATGCAAAAACAAATCTACAAAATATTTTTCTTCATTATTGTTTTCAGATTTTACATCAGTTCAATATGAAAGATTGCAAATATATTCTATTTTTTTATAAATAGTATAATTCATCCGTTTTTTAACGCACATTAACTGCTCTCGTCATAAAGTGCAATTACTCAGGTATATTTCCCTCAAAATCAAAATTGTATCAAAATATTCATATTTGTTGAAATGTGTCAGATAACTTTTGTTCGTTCCTTTTCCTTCAAATTTCGCAAAGTAGTACTTTTGCATTCAATATACCTCAAAGTTGTATAGCCAAATCATTTGGAGTGTATCGACATACTGTCAGTGCTTTTATTAGGAATAATAATATAACTAATGTTGTATTTATTTCTTTCTATTTACATCCCATTTAAAAGTATAAATATAATCGCCTATAGGAATGTTTACAATCAAAATTTTACCTTTTTTCCTTTTGATATTCATATAACCAATAATAGCTTCATTGGGATAAATAGTTGTGGTTTTTAAATATCCTTGTTCGCGTATAGTTCGATCATTATCCATCATTTGTCCTAATGTAAGCATTTGATTGGTAGATGCTACATTTGCTTGGTATGCTGCATTAGCATCATAATGATTGGTTATGGTAGTGTAAGCATAACCATTAGGAGAATAAGACGTAGAATAGGATGTTGAATATCCTGCTGTTCCTGCATTAATACCAGCGGAGATTCCATACAATGCCATAGCCCATGCTTGTGAGCGTTTTATCTTTTTTGATATTCCTCATTTGTATATACTTCCAGTTTTAAAGTATCATCTTTTTTTGTTAGTAGATTAGAGTGTACGCTGTCTGGTTGGAATATAATAGGTGTTTCACTTAAATTCTTGATGAAAATATCCAAGTGATAGTATTTTCCATAATCGTCTTTTTCCTCAAAACATGAAAGCCCTACAACAAAATCATTTTTGTTTAAATAGGCCCAAAATTTCCCATCATTATATTCTGTCAGGATAGAATCGTTTTGAGGATATATAAATGTTTGTGCTTTACATATGGTTGAAAGTAATAAAAATATTACCACACATATATTCTGTTTCATATCAACTAACTATTTTAATTAGACACCTCCAGCTACCACAAGGATTTTATAATATCACGAAGCGTGGAACTGTAATGCCACGTCTTGAATGAAGGTCCTGAGAAAACCTAATGAGCAGATGTAACAATAGCAGCCCACGCTGTAGCGTGAGAACCACTATGCTATCTTTGCTCATTTATGAAAGTTTCTCAGGTTTTCATTCGCAAGATAAGCATAACGCTTCTTTTTTTCTAATATGTCTTGGATAAGGTTGTCTTAATCCGATTGCAAAGGTATAAAAATAGTCTGATATTATGCTGTGTATGGGTAGATTATAATCTGAACTCTTTATTTTTCTTTTGCTCTTGGGTACTCTCACGTAAACTTTTGGCGTATTTTTTTCGAATCATGTCTTATACGGATTTAGGTTGACACCTTTTTAGAGACATAAAAAAAGAAAAATTATGTCTAAATTATCTCGTAAGATTTATTCTGAGACTTTCAAATTGGAAGTTCTCCGTGATTACTTCAGTAGCGGTTTGTCAATGTTTGCTACTGCCAAGAAATGGGGTTTACCCAACCATACTTATATTCTGCGTTGGCAAAAGTGTTATGCAATTGATTCGGATTCCTTATCTTTGTCCCCCGAACTTCTGTCAGATCTTCAAATGAAAAAGAATCCAAAATCAAAATCTAAAGAAGAACTTCTTGAAGCGGAAAATTTGCGTCTGAGAAAGGCTTTGGAACTTGAAAAACTTCGTTCCCATGCCTTTGAAAGACTGATTGAACTCACAGAAAGAGAAGAAGGGATTTCCATCTTAAAAAAAGATGGTGCCAAATAGTCACCGGCCTTCGTGAAGAGTTTCCTCACATCAGTGTGAAAACCCTTTGCGGACTGTTTGGCATGTCTTCCCAGGCCTATTACAAAAAGAAAAAAAATCTTTTGTCGCGTCATCAGATCAGAACAGCCATCTTGGATGCCGTCTTCTTCTACCGCTCAAAGGCTCCGGGCATCGGTGGTTTGAAATTATACCATGAGCTCCGCTCCCTTTATGGAAGCGAGATAACCGGAGGGCGGGATGCCTTCCTTCATCTGCTGCGTTCGGAACGCCTTATGCTGCCCCCGAAGAAACCCAGGCATACGACGGACTCCCACCATCTTTACAAGAAGTATCCGAATCTGATCAAGGGGGTAACGGCACAATACCCGAACCATATCTGGGTATGTGACATCACTTACATCTGGATTGAAGGTGGCGTATGCTACCTCCATCTTGTAACGGACATGTACTCACATGCCGTTTTAGGATGGGTGCTCTCTCCCAGTTTGCATGCCGAATATACGCTACAGGCACTGGAACAGGCCATCAATGAGGCTGGAGGTGGCAATCTTTGCGGCACAATCCACCATTCCGACCGGGGGGTACAGTATGCCTGCGATGCCTATATCGACACACTGGTCACTCATCATATACGTGTGAGCATGACTGAAGATTACAACCCGACGGACAATGCGGTAGCAGAAAGGATGAATGGCATCCTGAAAACGGAATGGATATACGGCATGTCGCTGTTCAGGGATAAAGAGATGGCACGGGAGCAGATTACGCGAATGATTGACTTCTATAATAATGGACGACCGCATATGAGCATAGGTATGAAAAAACCCATGGACGTATATCATGGAGAGGTGCCGGGAAAATCATTGTGGAAAAAATAAGGTTCCATATGATAAATAAATACTATATTTGCGATACCGAGAACCCGGGACATGACGGTTTAAGCCATTGTCTCACAAAAGCCAATAGGGTGTCGAACCCTATTGACTTTTACCGAGAGCCCGAGCACACTCAGATTTGTCCATTGTTTTTACGTATGACAACTATCTTAGGAGCAAAGGGAAGAAACTAACAACTGTTTTAGTTATGAATAACAGAATGTGACAACTTATTTAGTAACTAGCCTCTAAAAGTGACAACCATTTCTAGTATAAGTCAATCACCTGGTTTCCCGTAAATGAAACACTTGTTCCCCCGTAAGGAAACACTTGTTCCTCCATAAGGAAACACCTGTTTCCCCATGAGGAAACAAGAATTATTCCTTATTAATGTATTGTTTACTAGATGCTTTTTCAAAAAACAGGTGGTGATAGGTGACAGATACGGGTGATAGGTTAACAACAACCTATCACCGCTCTGTAAATACGATGAACAAAGAGTTTCAGGGTGATGGTGATAGGTTGAAAGAGGAATTGACGAAATCAATAGGGAGAGGAGCGGTAATAACACTCGTTGGCGCATCAAACTGCTTTGTAGTATAGCCCATTCAACTCGCGGATGTCGAAATTACCCTGCTGCAAACTCGGAATGAATGTAGTGATGGAGATGTCTCCCTTCACCTGTGAACATCCTATTTATCGGTTGTTTAGAAGAAAGGTGAAGAGGATAGATAAAATTTATGTCTGTAGAAGAATGAAGAGGTTAACTCTCAAAAGCATAGCTTTAGCCAATCTAAAGCAATGCTTTTCATTCTCTAAAGCTATGCTTTAGGCTGGTAAAATAACCCGTGTATGTGAAATCATTATGAGCACCTATGCCAGCTGTTGATGATATTCTGCTTCATAAACGACATACGGAAAAGAATAGTCGTAAGGCCGGTGGGCGTCTGGGAAAAGCTTGACTATCACAGATTACCGATATTTATTCATAAAATTTATCCAAAAGAAGAGAAAAGAATGAAATAAACAAGAGTCGTTGTAACAACCTATCCATAAAAAGACTATATTTATTGCAGCAAGAGAGCACTTTAAGTAATGCTTAAAAGGAGAAATGAAAAGTAGTATATATACTATATATTTTCTATTATTAATTACTTAAACACATTTTTATGGAAGCCAAGAAATCAAAAAAGGCTGCAATTGAGAATCAACGGGGTTCTTGGTTGTTGATGGGTTTGGTTGTTGCGCTAGCCTTCATGTTCGTTTCGTTCGAATGGACACAACATGATGTCAGAGTTGCGGCACTATCATCAGATGATGAATCCATCTTTGTGACAGAGCTAGTTCCAATCACATTCCCTGAAGAGAAACTGGAACCGCCTCCTCCTCCCGAAACTAAGGTAACAGAATTGTTCCAAATAGTGGAAAACGATATAGAGGTGACGGATAACGTTTCGATAGTGTCAGAGGATATGAATGCGGTTCATGACGTTATTTGGATACCACCGGTGGTGGAAACAGAAACGGTAGATGAAGACGTTATTCACGTAAGTGTTGAAGTCATGCCGGAGTTTCCCGGAGGTATAGCTGCTTTAATGAAATATTTAAGTAGTAATATCAAATATCCGACGATTTCGCAGGAAACAGGTTCGCAAGGAAAAGTCATTGTTCAGTTTGTGGTAGACAAAGATGGAACAATTTCTAATCCTGAAGTTGTGCGAGGGGTTGATCCTTATTTGGATAAAGAGGCTATCCGCGTGATAAGTTCTATGCCGAAGTGGACTCCTGGAGCGCAAAATGGTAAGAAAGTTCGAGTGAAATATACTGTACCGGTGTCATTCAGACTACAGTAGTAACTTGGAATAAATGGGTATGAGGGTCGGTTCTTGATGAGAACCGACCCTTTTTCAATAAAAAAATCAATATTGTCCTAAATAAATTGGGGGGAACAAATAAAAAGGAAGTAGAACTAAGGTAAAATGACTACCTTAGTAGCAAGCTACCAACTCATCTACTTCCTATGGCAAATATAACACTTTTCGCACAGGTAATATCACATCTCCCGAAAGAAAATATCAGGAAAATCATAAAATCTTCGGGGTCAGACAAGCATTGCAAGGGCTACAATACATGGAGTCAGTTTGTTAGCATGATTTTCAGCCAATTCTCAGGATGTGATTCAGTCAGAGATATCTCAAACGGGCTGAAATCAGCCACCGGCAACCTCAATCATTTGGGAATCAACCGTGCACCATCCAAGTCAACGGTAGCATATCAGAACGCCAACCGAGACAGTTCGGTTTTTCGCGGCATATTCTACTCGTTGTTTCAGTATTTCGGACAGCAAGCCCTATGGCAACGAAGAAAGTTCCGTTTCAAGATGCCGATAAAACTGCTCGACTCCACATTGGTGTCATTGACTCTGTCAATATATGACTGGGCACATTACACTACCACCAAGGGGGCGGTCAAGATGCACACGCTATTGGACTATGACAGTCTTTTGCCGGAGTTCGTGAATATCACCGATGGCAAAACCACCGACAACAAAGCTGCTTTTGATATTGAGTTACATCCGTATAGTATTGTAGTAGCCGACCGAGGCTACTGTGACTACTCATTGCTGAATAATTGGGACAGCAGCAACGTGTTCTTTGTAGTGCGTCATAAAGACAATATCCGGTACAAAGCCATAGAGGAGTTGCCTTTGCCTGAAAAACACGCTCAGAATGTACTTATTGACGAAATAATCGAGTTCGAACTCTCGGCGGCCAAATCCAAATATCCCAAACGTTTACGTCGCATCGCAGTATGGAACGATGAACACGGTTTTGAAATTGAGTTACTCACAAACAACTTCACATTGGCAGCATCAAGCATAGCGGCTCTGTACAAGGCTCGGTGGAACATAGAAATCTTCTTTCGCAACCTCAAGCAACTGCTACGCATCAAGAGCTTTATCGGCACATCCCGCAATGCCGTAGAGACCCAAATATGGACTGCTATGACTACAATGCTGATTCTGACATGGCTAAAGCACATCGCAAGATACAAATGGGCATTGGCTAACCTTGTGGTCACGCTCCGGCTGAACACATTTACCAAAATCGACCTCCAAAAATGGCTTGATCAACCATTTACACCACCTCCCGAAACCATCGAAAACGATTAGGGGGGATTGATTTTGAACTCTCGAGGCTATACTTAACAGTATAGTCAGTTAGCTCATGCTCAAAATTTATTTAGGACAATATTGTAAAAAAATATATCTTTGTCGGGAGAAAAAATAAATGATTGTTCTATGGATCTTCTACTCTGTATAAAAAGACCTTTTATCTGGCTTTCCCGCTTTCGTTATCGTCGCGGGTATGGCGTACATTCCCCTTTTGCTTTCACTCTGATCACTGATGTGATTTATGAGAAGACGCCTTATTATGCTTATTCTTCCTTGAAAAAGGAGCAGCAAAAGATGGTAAGAGAGCGTGGATGGATTAAAGGTTCTCAAAAGGTAAACCGTTTTCTGTTTCGGTTGGTAAACAGAGTACAGCCTGATACGATCATCGAGGTGGGGCGTCCTTCTTCGACAGCTCTTTACCTGCAGTCGGCTAAACCGTCGGCTTCCTACCTTTTTGCTTCCGACTCGTCGGAGCTGTTTTTGGATACGGACACTTCAGTCGACTTTCTGTATCTGAATGATTACAGGAATCCCGACTTGCTGGAAGAAGTCTTCCGGGTCTGCGCACATCGCACTACTCCTAAAAGTGTGTTTGTTGTCCACGGAATCTGCTATTCCAAAGCAATGAAGGCACTTTGGAAAAAGTTGCAGACTGATGAAAAGGTAGGTGTCACCTTTGATCTCTATGACGTCGGTTTACTCTTTTTTGATAAAACGAAGATAAAGCAGCAGTATATTATCAATTTCTAAAAAAAACTTTGTAAGTTTATCTTATAGATTTGTAAAACGAAGATTATGAAACAGAGCCTTGTATATACAAAGACCGGAGATAAAGGAACCACCAGCCTTGTCGGTGGAAGCCGCGTCCCGAAGACCCATATCCGTTTGGAAGCTTATGGAACTGTAGATGAATTAAATTCTTGTCTAGGATGGTTGAACACCTATCTGCAGGATGAATCAGACCGTGATTTCATCTTAAAAATTCAGCATAAGCTATTTGCCATCGGCTCACATCTGGCCACTGATCAGGAGAAAACACAACTGAAACCTGCCAGCATCATAACTTCCGAAAACGTGGAGAATATGGAGCGGGAGATTGATAAGCTGGACGAACGACTTCCGGAGCTTTGTGCTTTTATTATTCCCGGTGGAAGTCGTGGAGCAGCCGTTTGCCATGTTTGCCGTACTATTTGCCGGAGAGCTGAAAGACGTATTCTGGCCTTGTCCGAAACTTGTACAATTTCTCCCGAGGTATTAGCATTTGTCAATAGATTATCAGATTATCTGTTTGTATTATCTCGGAAAATTAATTTTGATGAACAAAATAATGAAATATTTTGGGATAATAGTTGGAAATGATAGATTTTATTATACTTTTGCCGAAAAATAGAAAACGAGACAAATTTAGTATTCATTTTTAATACTCAAGATTATGTATTGGACATTGGAACTTGCATCAAAACTTGAAGATGCTCCCTGGCCGGCAACCAAGGATGAATTGATTGATTATGCCATGCGTTCGGGTGCTCCTCTTGAAGTTATTGAGAATCTCCAAGAGATGGAAGATGAGGGCGAAATCTATGAGAGTATCGAAGATATTTGGCCGGATTATCCTAGTAAGGAGGATTTTTTCTTTAACGAGGAAGAGTATTGATTTAAGAAGACCGAACATATAAAAATACCCGATAACTGTTATCAGAAGCTATCGGGTATTTTTTTCCAATATCCATAAATGGTAAAAAGAGGAATATAAAAGTATGAGATCAGGATTGGGTGAACAATAGCAATCTTGAGCGAACAAAAAGTTAATAATTTGTGCTTATTTAATCTAAATATATATCTTTGCCACGAATTATAAACACGTAATTTTATGAAAAAGATTTTTGGTGCTTTAATGATTGCTGTATGTATAGCTATGGCAATGCCTGCTCAGGCGCAGATACACTTTGGTGTAAAAGGAGGTTTGAACTTGTCAAAGGCGAGTTCCTCTAATGTGAGCGATAACTTTAAGAAGGATAATTTCACCGGTTTCTTTATCGGTCCGATGGCCGAGTTTAATATTCCAATCGTAGGGTTGGGAGTAGATGCCTCTTTGCTTTTTGCTCAACGGGGTATAAAAGTTTCAGAAGGGAATGGTCATATTACTATTAAACAAAATGGTATCGATATTCCTGTGAACCTGAAATATACCATTGGGTTGGGAAGTCTGGCAGGCATTTATCTGGCTGCTGGTCCTGATTTTTATTTCGATTTTGAAAAGAAATCGGGAATTGATAAGAAGAAATCAGAAGTAGGTATCAATGTGGGTGCGGGTGTGAAACTGCTGAACCATTTGCAGGTGGGCGCTAATTACAATATCCCATTGGGCGATACTGCTGATATTGAAGGAACAAATGCTTCTTATAAGACTAAGACTTGGCAAGTATCTGTGGCCTATATTTTTTAAGTAGCCTATTGCTTTACGTAGTATATGAAAAGAGTTTTCGATAACCGGAAACTCTTTTTCTTGTTTGAGATAATCTTGTTGCACTCTCGAATATATCTCCTTCTATTTTCGTATGAAGGAGAGTTTTCTTTTTAAGTGTTCTCCCTTCCTTCTTTTAATTCCCCGTTTTTTTATTGTATTTTTGTAGCTGCAATGAAAAAGTATGTGGATGTCATATTACCGCTTCCGCTTCCGAAGAGTTTTACTTACTCTTTGCCGGATGACTGTGCGGAAGATGTGAAGATTGGTTGCCGTGTGGTAGTCCCTTTTGGACGGAAGAAGTTTTATACGGCTATCGTTCTTAACGTTCATTATTGTGCTCCAACAGAGTACGAAGTGAAAGATATATCTGCATTACTGGATGCTTCTCCCATTTTATTGCCGAATCAGTTCAAATTCTGGGAATGGATAGCCGATTACTACCTCTGTACGCAGGGCGATGTATATAAAGCAGCCTTGCCTTCGGGACTGAAACTTGAAAGTGAAACGATTGTAGAATATAATCCCGACTTCGAAGCAGACGCGCCATTGCCGGAACGTGAACAGCGCATTTTGGATTTGCTGGCTGCCGATTCGCAGCAGTGCGTCACTAAATTGGAGAAAGACAGCGGCATCAAAAATATCCTTGCTGTCATCAAGTCTTTGCTTGATAAAGAAGCGATTTTTGTAAAGGAGGAATTGAGGCGTACTTATAAACCGAAAACAGAGGCACGGGTCAGGCTTACGGGTGCAGCGGATGAAAAACGGCTCCATATTCTGTTTGATATTTTGTCTCGTGCTCCAAAGCAGTTGGCTTTACTCATGAAATATGTGGAGTATTCCGGTATCTTAGGAGCGGGAATTCCGAAAGAAGTCTCCAAGAAAGAACTGTTGCAGCGGGCTAATGTAGCTCCTTCTGTCTTGAATGGACTGGTAGATAAGAAGATCTTTGAAATATACTACCATGAAGTCGGACGGTTGGATAAACAGGAGAAGGAGATTGTTGGATTAAATCCATTGAATGAGTTTCAGCAGCGTGCATTTAATGAAGTCGTGCAGTCTTTCCAGAAGAAAAACGTCTGTCTGCTTCATGGAGTAACGTCCAGCGGTAAGACTGAAATTTATATTCATTTGATAGAAAAAGTGATTCGTCAAGGAAAACAGGTATTATACTTATTGCCGGAAATTGCATTGACCACTCAAATTACGGAGCGTTTGCAACGGGTCTTTGGTGCTCGTCTGGGTATCTATCATTCTAAATTCCCCGATGCTGAACGAGTTGAAATATGGCGGAAGCAACTGGGAGAGAACGGGTATGATATTATTCTGGGTGTTCGTTCTTCTATTTTCCTGCCTTTTCGGAATCTGGGATTGGTGATTGTGGACGAAGAGCACGAAAATACGTATAAGCAACAAGATCCCGCTCCCCGCTATCATGCACGTAGCGCGGCTATTGTACTGGCTGCCATGTATGGAGCTAAGACCCTGTTGGGTACGGCTACTCCCTCTATCGAATCGTGGCAGAATGCAAGGGAGGGGAAATATGGTTTCGTACAACTGAAAGAACGATATAAAGAAATCCAGTTGCCGGAGATTATTCCGGTGGATATTAAGGAACTGCATCGCAAAAAGCGAATGGTCGGACAATTTTCACCGCTTCTGATACAATATATGAAAGAGGCTTTGGAACAGAAAGAACAAGTGATTCTTTTTCAAAACCGTCGTGGGTTTGCCCCGATGGTGGAGTGTCGTACCTGCGGCTGGGTGCCCAAGTGTAAGAATTGTGACGTAAGTCTGACTTATCATAAAGGTATTAATCAATTAACCTGTCACTATTGCGGTTATACCTATCAACTGCCGAAATCTTGTCCTGCCTGTGAGGGTACAGAACTGGTGAACCGTGGTTTCGGTACGGAGAAGATTGAAGATGATATCAAAATTCTTTTTCCGGAAGCTGCCGTAGCCCGGATGGACCTGGATACCACACGTACCCGCTCTGCCTATGAGAAGATTATTGCAGACTTCGAGCAGGGAAAGACGGACATATTGATCGGTACGCAAATGGTTTCAAAAGGATTGGATTTCGATCATGTCAGTATAGTAGGCATATTGAATGCCGATACCATGTTGAATTATCCCGATTTCCGTTCCTATGAACGTGCGTTTCAATTGATGGGACAAGTAGCTGGACGTGCCGGACGTAAGAACAAACGCGGACGGGTAGTATTGCAAACCAGGAGCATCGATCATCCTATCATTCATCAGGTCATTGCCAATGATTATGAGGAGATGGTAGGCGGACAATTGGCGGAACGCCAGATGTTCCATTATCCTCCCTATTATCGGATGGTATATGTTTATTTGAAAAATCATAATGAAACATTGTTGGATCAGATGGCGGCAGTGATGGCGGATAAGTTGCGGGCAGTATTTGGCAATCGGGTATTAGGACCGGACAAACCTCCTGTTGCCCGCATCCAAACTTTGTTTATCAAAAAGATTGTCGTAAAGATTGAGCAGAATGCCCAGATGGGGCGTGCCCGGGAATTGCTGTTACGTATTCAACGAGAGATTTTGGCAGATGAGCGCTATAAATCTTTGATTGTTTATTATGATGTAGATCCTATGTGATTTAATAATTTTCCCCCTATATAATAACCTTTATTAATTTAATTAACTAGCCATGAAACGACTTACTATTTTTTCTCTGACTTATCTTTTTAGCATGGGTGCAGTTTTTGCTCAGCAAGGAGTCACTCAATGCGGTGTTCCGACAGGACAACCGAAGTTCCCTTTACTGACTTATCAGGAGTTACCTGATCCTACTGTATCTTCTGATAAAGAGTGGGCAGCGGTGACTTCCACTCAAGTTTCTTGGGGTACAACGGATGTCCGATATACAAAACATCAACTTCCGCAGTTGAAAAAACAACAGACTGTTTCCCTGAAAGGCTGGCGTGGCGAACGTGTGAACGCGCAGGCTGTTGTATGGACAGGCATAGAACTGAAAGACTTGAATTTCAGCTTTGGTGATTTCAAGGACAAAAAGGGAAATATTCTTCCGAAAGATGCATTTACAGGTGGTTTTGTCCGTTATGTGATGACGGATGAATTGAACAAAGATGGGAGAGGTGCGTGCGGATACCGGAAATCTGTGGATTATGATTCATTATTGGTGGCCGACCCTATTGATGCCAATCTGAAAACGATGGTTTTGCCTGCCCGTACTGTTCAACCTGTTTGGGTACAGTGTTGGATTCCTCAATCGGTTACTCCCGGAACTTACAAAGGGGAATTATTAATCAATGACGGTTCACGTTTGTTGCAACGTCTGAATTTGGAAATTACCGTTTCTTCCCGTGAACTTCCTCAACCTTCGGAATGGGCTTACCACTTGGATTTATGGCAAAGTCCCTATGCAGTGGCACGCTATTATCAAGTTCCTTTATGGAGTCAGGAGCATTTCGACGCCATGCGCCCTTTAATGAAAATGTTGGCAAATGCCGGACAAAAGATTATCACGGCTACTTTGACGTACAAACCTTGGAATGGTCAGACAGAAGACTATTTTGATACAATGGTTACTTGGATAAAACGGGCGGATGGAACATGGTTTTTTGATTATACCATTTTCGACCGTTGGGTGGAATTTATGATGAGTGTAGGTATTGATAAACAGATCAGTTGTTATTCAATGGTTCCTTGGAAGTTGTCATTTCAATATTACGATCAGGCAACCAACTCTTTGCAATTTGTGAAAACTGCACCGGGGGAAGCGGCTTATGAAGAAATGTGGGGAGCGATGCTTGCTTCTTTCTCCAAGCATCTGAAAGAAAAAGGATGGTTTGATATTTGTACCATTGCGATGGACGAACGTCCGATGGAAGTGATGCAGAAGACTTTGAAAGTGATTCGTAAAGCTGATCCGAATTTTAAAGTTTCATTGGCTGGAAACTATCATGCGGAGATTGAACCGGAGCTGTATGATTACTGTATTGTCATCGGACAGGATTTTCCGGAAGAGGTGCGCCTTCGTCGTATTGCCGAGAATAAACGTACTAATTACTATACTTGCTGTACGGAAGCCCATCCTAATACGTTTACTTTCTCAGAACCTGCAGAAGCAGCCTGGATAAGTTATTATTCATCTAAAAAACAACTGGATGGTTATTTGCGTTGGGCATATAACAGCTGGCCGTTGGAACCGCTGCTCGATTCCCGTTTTCGTAGCTGGGCAGGCGGAGATACTTATCTTGTATATCCGGGAGCTCGTAGTTGTATCCGTTTCGAACGTTTGATTGAAGGGATACAGGCGCATGAAAAGATTAATATTCTTCGTCAGGAATTTGAGAAAGAAGGAAATAAGGCCGGATTAAAGAAAATTGAAAAAATGCTTGCTCCGTTCAACTTGGGAAGTATGCCGGAAATTCCGGCTGCAGTCACCGTGAACCGGGCTAATCAGATACTAAATACATTTTAAGTGATTGTTTGTTAAATGGGAATCTATAAGTTCACCACAGAGGACACAGAGTTCTTTTTTCTCTCTCTTTCCGCAAGTAAAATGGAACGATAAATACGATATAAATACGTGAGACTTTGTGTTACTCTATAGTGAAGAAGAATAGTAAACCTCTTTGTCCTCCGTGTCCTCTGTGGTGAACTTATAAATTATCATTTAGTTTATTTTGAATCTGTTAAAAGTGAAATTATGAGGAAGATACTCTTTGTTTGTTTGGGAAATATCTGCCGTAGCTCTACAGCAGAAGGAATAATGCTTCATTTAATAGAAAAAGCGGGACTGGAAAAAGATTTTGTGATAGATTCTGCCGGAATCCTTTCTTATCATCAAGGTGAATTGCCAGATAGCCGGATGCGTGCTCACGCAGCCCGTCGTGGTTATCAATTGGTGCACCGTTCGCGCCCCGTCCGTACGGAAGATTTCTATCATTTTGATCTGATAATTGGTATGGACGACCGGAACATCGATGATTTAAAAGATAAAGCGCCCTCTCCCGAAGAATGGAAGAAGATTCATCGCATGACGGAGTATTGTACCCGTATTCCTGCGGATCATGTCCCTGATCCCTATTATGGAGGGACCGAGGGCTTTGAATATGTACTGGATGTTCTTGAAGATGCTTGCGCAGGTTTGCTTACTTCTTTAATTCAGGATAACTGATGCGGGTATGATAAGCAATCTTTAGTTTTTCTTTGAACACAGTTTTCACAGTTGCTATGTCCTTGAAAGTGATAGGACATTCCTTAAAATAACCTTCAGTGATCAGGGAATTGATAATCTTGTTGACCAGGTTGCTAATTGTTTCTTCTGTATATTCAGGAAGACTGCGGGATGCGGCTTCGACGGCATCCGCCATCATCAGGATAGCCTGCTCTTTGGTGAATGGATTCGGACCGGGATAGGTGAACAATTCTTCATTTGGCTCTTCGTCCGGATGTTCGTTCTTCCAGGAAATATAGAAATATTTTGTTTTTCCCCGTCCATGGTGAGTGCTGATAAAGTCCTTGATGACTTTGGGCAGATTGTGTTTATCAGCTAGCTTCAATCCGTCCGTCACATGATTGATGACAACCTGCGCACTTTGTTCGTAATTCAGGTTCTTATGCGGGTTTATACCTCCCGACTGATTTTCTGTGAAGAAAGCAGGGTTTTCCATCTTGCCAATATCATGATATAAGGCTCCTGTACGTACTAACTGGCTTTTGGCACCAATACGGATGGCTGCTTCCGCAGCAAGATTGGCCACTTGCATGGAGTGTTGGAATGTGCCAGGAACCGTTTCGGACATTTGTCGCAAAAGGTCATTATTAATATTCGATAGTTCTACCAGTGTTACATTGGATGTAAATCCAAAAGTCTTTTCCAATAAAAAGAGTAGAGGATAGGTGAATAATAACAAGATCCCATTGATGATAAAGTAAGTGTACATTCGTATGTTTAACTTTGAAAAGTCGGTGGAAAGACCATTCTCTGTCATCAATTCAAAGGCGAAGTAAATGGCTGCATAAGTTAGTATGACCAATAAGGCTGTCCGGAAAAGTTGAGATCTTTGCGATAGTTCTCTTAGACTGAATATTGCCACCAACCCTGCCGCCAATTGTGTCAGAATGAATTCATGGGGAAAGCGTAGGGATATGGAGCATATCAATATAGTAATGACATGTGTCAGAAAAGCTGTTCTTGAATCAAGAAAGACGCGGATGATAATGGGTAACATCGCGTACGGGATGATATACACATTAAATAGATTATGCGTTACCATGAAAGCGGTTATGATACTGTAAAACACAATCAATGTGAATAGTAATGACAGACTACCCTTTCGTTGATAGTAATCTTTCCTGAAGAGGTCTAGATAAAGCATGAAACAAAGCATCAGCATTCCTACAAACAGAATCTGCCCGGCGAGAATCAGACGGCTCTGTCCCATAGACTCGTTCCGTTTGATGGATTCTTTGCGTAATGACTCTAGGATATTATAGGTATGCGGGCTGATAATTTCTCCTCGGTCAATAATTTTTTGTCCACTGACCACTAATCCGTTGGCCCAGGAATAATTATTCAGGATCTCTTCTTTGGCAGCCTGGGTACGTTCCTCGTCAAAGGTAAGGTTGGGAGTAATGTAGTCGTTCAGTGAACATTGCCTTAAAATTTCTCGGTTGAAATGGGTGGAGTCTGCTGATAATAAGTACTCATAGGCTTTTTTTACCGTGTAAATATTTTCGGTAGCTTGTGGATTAGCCAGTTTATCATTAATCACCATGACAGATGAAGTACTGTCTTTCTGGAGTTGTTGTATATTCTCGGTAGATACGATACCTGCCTGATAGATTTCTTTTAAAATGCGCTCGATGTACCGTAAATAATCGATGGAAGGGAGGAGCCCTTTCAGATTCGTGTGGTAATTCTCTTTCAGCTTGGCAATTGCGTCTATCTCTATATTTTTATCCAGTTGATAATAAGGTTGGAAGAAAGCCATCAGGCTATCCTGTTCTCTTTTTACTACTGCATCCTCTTTATAAATAGGGAAGTCGAAAGTGGCTATCAACTGCCCGTATTTCCAGGGTTTGTTGATATCGAACTGGTAATTGAATTTTCCGTCACGTGGCAGAAAATAGACAATCAGTGTCACAGTGCACACAAATAACAGTGATTTATATAGTAAATCTCTTCCTGAAAAACTCTTTTTCTTCTTCAAATGTTCCATATCCACTGAATTTTTTGCGAAAAGTACAAAAAAAAACAATAGTGTGGAAAAAAAAGGTTAATTTTGCTGCGATTTACCTATACTAACCCAAATTATGGCAGAAAGAAAAGTAAGAGTTCGTTTTGCTCCAAGTCCTACGGGAGCATTGCACATCGGTGGTGTGCGTACAGCTTTGTATAATTATCTATTTGCACGTCAACACGACGGAGACCTGATATTTCGTATTGAAGATACTGACTCTCACCGGTTTGTTCCGGGAGCGGAAGAGTATATACTCGAATCTTTCAAGTGGTTGGGTATCCACTTTGATGAAGGGGTGAGCTTCGGTGGCGAGCATGGACCGTATCGTCAGTCCGAACGCCGCGAAATATATAAAAAATACGTGCAGGTTTTGCTGGAAAATGGAAAGGCATACATCGCTTTTGATACTCCGGAAGAACTGGATGCTAAACGCGCGGAAATTGCTAACTTCCAATATGACGCATCTACCCGTGGCATGATGCGCAATTCACTGACTATGCCTAAAGAAGAAGTGGATGCACTGATTGCTGAAGGCAAACAATATGTAGTCCGTTTCAAGATAGAACCGAATGAAGATATATGTGTGAATGACCTGATTCGTGGTGAAGTGATTATCAATTCATCTATTCTTGATGATAAGGTGCTTTATAAATCGGCAGATGAACTGCCTACTTACCACCTGGCAAATATCGTAGACGATCATTTGATGGAAGTGTCTCACGTGATTCGCGGTGAAGAGTGGTTGCCTTCCGCACCCTTGCATGTACTGTTGTATCGTGCTTTCGGTTGGGAAGATACGATGCCGGAATTTGCTCATTTGCCTTTGTTGTTGAAACCGGAAGGTAATGGAAAATTAAGCAAACGTGACGGTGACCGTCTCGGATTCCCTGTATTTCCTTTGGAATGGAACGATCCGAAAACCGGAGAAATCTCTTCAGGTTATCGCGAATCCGGTTATTTGCCCGAAGCGGTGATTAATTTCCTGGCTTTATTGGGATGGAATCCGGGTAATGATCAGGAGGTGATGTCGATGGATGAATTGATAAAATTGTTTGATCTTCACCGTTGCAGCAAGTCGGGAGCTAAGTTTGACTATAAAAAAGGTATATGGTTCAACCATCAATATATACAGCAGAAACCTAACGAAGAAATTGCGGAACTGTTCTTGCCTTTCTTGAAAGAACAAGGTGTAGAGGCTTCTTTCGAAAAGGTAGTGACTGTAGTTGGTATGATGAAAGACCGGGTAAGTTTCATTAAAGAACTGTGGGATGTATGTAGCTTCTTCTTTGTGGCTCCTACTGAATATGACGAAAAGACGGTGAAGAAACGCTGGAAAGAGGATTCTGCAAAATGTATGACCGAATTGGCGGAGGTGATTGCCGGTATTGAAGATTTTAGTATTGAAGGACAGGAAAAAGTCGTTATGGACTGGATTGCAAAGAAAGGTTACCATACGGGTAATATCATGAATGCCTTCCGTCTGACATTGGTGGGGGAAGGAAAAGGTCCGCACATGTTCGATATTTCCTGGGTATTGGGCAAAGAGGAGACGATAGCTCGTATGAAACGAGCGGTAGAGGTTTTGAAGTAATCGAACAGTACTATGCTTTACGACCTGGCAATAGTCATTTATGACTTTATCGTCCATTTGGCTGCTCCGTTTAGCCGCAAGCCCCGGAAGATGATGAAAGGGCATTGGGTGGTGTATGAACTCTTACGCCAACAAGTGGAAAAAAGGGAACGGTATATTTGGTTTCACGCTGCTTCACTGGGGGAGTTTGAACAAGGACGCCCTCTGATAGAAATGATTCGTGAGAAATATCCTGCTTATAAGATCTTACTGACATTTTTCTCTCCTTCCGGTTATGAAGTGCGCAAGCATTACCGGGGGGCGGATATTGTCTGCTACCTGCCGTTTGATAAGTCGAGGAATGTGAAGAAGTTCTTGGATATTGCAAATCCTTGCATGGCGTTCTTTATCAAATATGAGTTTTGGAAAAATTATTTGGATGAACTTCACAAGCGTCGTATTCCGGTATATAGTGTGGCGTCTATCTTCCGTCGCGAACAAATATTCTTTAAATGGTACGGTGGGACTTATCGCAATGTATTGAAGAATTTCGATCATCTGTTTGTTCAGAATGAGGCATCCAAACGTTATTTGTCAAAAATCGGCATCAGTCGTGTGACAGTGGTGGGGGATACCCGTTTTGATCGGGTGCTGCAAATCTGTGAAGAGGCCAAAGAGCTTCTGTTGGTGGAGAAATTCAAAGGAAACAAATCTTTTACTTTCGTTGCCGGAAGCTCATGGGGACCAGATGAGGATTTATTTCTCGAATATTTCAATCATCATCCGGAAATGAAATTGATTATTGCTCCGCATGTGATCGATGAGAATCACTTGGTTGAGATCATCGGTAAACTGAAACGTCCGTATGTGCGCTATACCCGTGCCGACGAAAGAAATGTATTGAAAGCGGATTGTCTTATTATAGACTGCTTCGGTTTGTTATCCTCTATTTATCGTTATGGTGAAATAGCTTATATTGGCGGCGGTTTCGGAGTAGGCATCCACAATACATTGGAAGCGGCTGTATATGGCATTCCGGTGATTTTCGGACCGAAGTATCAGAAATTCATGGAGGCTGTTCAACTGCTTGAAGCAAAAGGGGCCTATTCTATCAAAGACTATGATGAGCTGAAAACTTTATTGGATCGTTTCCTGACAGATGAGGTGTTTTTGCGGGAAACCGGAACGAATGCCGGTTATTATGTGACTAGCAATGCTGGTGCGACGGAGAAGATTATGCACATGATTAACTTCTGATAATTGTATTCATATCCTACGCAGCTCTGGGCTAAAACCGGTTCGTTCCCACACGGTTTTGCACAAAATATTCTCTCTCATATAATATAAAAAGTGTGAAACATCTGCCATCTGCAACAAAATTGAGAAAATAGATTAATTAGCAATTAGTTATAGTGTTGCAGATAGTTGCAGATAATGGTATCTGCAACACAAACAGCTACGCATAAACCTCCGTTTCCATACGTGGAAACCCCAGTATCCATAAGAGGAAACTTTCGTTTCCTTACTTTGGAATTAGCGTTTCCTGCCTGGAAACGGGAGTTCCCACGCGGGAAACTGTGAATCGGAAGTAGGATAGCATGTGAAGTAAAAATTGTCTATAATGTCTCTTCAGCTTCTTTATACCATTGCGAATACATTAGATAATTGTGAGCGATTTTCTGGTTCAACTCTTTGGCTTGTTCCGGGTCTACTTTTTTAATAAATTTGGCGGGTACTCCGCCCCAAATACTTCCAGGTTCAATCACCGTATTACTTAAGACCAAAGATCCAGCGGCAACGATAGCTCCTTCTCCAATTATGGCATGGTCTAATATCGTTGACCCCATTCCGACTAGTGCATAATCTTTAATAGTCGCTCCATGGATGGTCACATTGTGTCCTACAGAAACATGATCTCCAATTTCAATAATTGATTTCTGATATAATGTATGCAGTACGCTTCCGTCTTGGATATTGACTCCATTGCCAATTCGTATGGAATTGACATCACCTCGCAAAACGGTGCTAAACCAAATGCTACAATCATTTCCTATTTTTACATCTCCTATGATAGTTGCGTTATCTGCGAGAAAACAGTTTTCGCTGATTTCGGGAGTGAATCCTCGTACTGATTTGATTAAAGCCATAAGATATATCTGTTTTAGTAATGTTTTTAATTGAATGTTATGCTATATTATTGTTTTTATATAGGAGCAGTAGCTTCCTGCAGCCAAACTTTTTCTTCTTTGTTAAGCGATGGTGATAGCTTTTCGTAAACTGTCTGGTGATAATTATTTAGCCACTCTGTTTCCTCTGCTGTCAACATATCTTTGATGATTCCCTTTTTGCAGATAGGGCATAAAGTGATAGTCTCAAATTTAAGATATTCTCCAAACATCCCCTCTCCATCTTTGCAGACTAACATCAGATTCTCTGTACGTATCCCGTGACTGCCTTCCTTATAAACACCTGGTTCATTGGAGGTAATCATACCGGGCTGGAGAATTACAGGATTCTCATTCATGCGAATACTTTGCGGTCCTTCGTGCACACTCAAAAAATGCCCGACACCGTGCCCTGTGCCATGGAGAAAGTTCATTCTGTGATTCCAAATAGGCATACGCGCCAGTACATCGAGTTGCGCTCCACGGGTTCCGGTTGGGAATTTGGCCATGGCCAATGCGATGTGTCCCTTTAATATTAAGGTATAATCCATTTTCTCCTCTTCCGTCAGTTCACCTAATGCGATAGTACGAGTGATATCAGTGGTCCCATCCAAATATTGGGCTCCTGAATCTAAGAGTAGAAACCCTTTAGGTTGAAGAGGTGCATCGCTTTCCGGAGTTGCTGAATAATGCACGATTGCCCCATGCTCTTTATATCCTGCAATGGTATCGAAACTTTCTCCCATGTAGAGAGGCTGCGCTGCTCTGAACTCATGCAATTTTTTATCTATACTTAATTCCGTTTCTTTTCCAGTGCATACAGATTCTTCCAGCCACTTAAGGAATTTGACAAGTGCCACTCCATCCCGTTGCATGGCAGCATGTATGCCGGCTATTTCCTGCTCATTACGAATGGCTTTCAATAATGTGACGGGAGACTCGCCACGAATAATGGAACATTTCGGATTGATGGCCGAGTAAATCGCATAATTCGTTTTTCGTGGATCAATAAGGATATTTTCACCGGGGAAAGAGTTCAGGAATGTCTCTACCTCCTCATATTTTTGTATTCCTATTTGTTGTTTCTTCAGATAGGTCTTGACCTCCGACGTCACTTTTTCCGGTGAAATGAAGTAAGTTACCTGATCCTGTGTAATTAAAAGGTAGCTCACTATGACTGGATTGCAATGTATATCGTTTCCTCGTAGATTGAGAGTCCATGCTATTTCGTCCAGTGCAGATATGAATAAAGCATAGATACCTTTCTTTTTCAACTCCGTACGGATGGTGGATATTTTTTCTTCGCAGCTTTTTCCTGCATATTTGATATCATAGATAAAGGCTGGAGAATCAGGTATGGAGGGCCGGTCTTTCCAGATGTTTTTTAATGGATCTCCAACTATATCTACCTGTAACTGATGTGCTGCTAGTTCTTCTTTTATCTGTTCGACCTGTTGTACGGAGAACATTTTCCCATCGATACTTACAGATTCTCCGGTTTTTAAGTACTGACAGAGAAACTCTGTTATGCTTGGAGTTTCCGGCAACATTTCTTTGTAGAGTGTGATACCGCTGCCTTCCAGTTCTTTCGCTGCCTGAAGAAAGTAACGTGAGTCGGTCCATAATCCCGCTTTGTCCATCAGGATGACCACTGTTCCTGCAGAACCTGTAAAACCAGAAATCCATTCGCGTGACATCCAGTGGGCGGCTACATATTCACTAAGATGGGGGTCAGTACTAGGGATAATGAATGCTTTAATGTGATTGGCATGGAATGTCATGCGTAGTGCATGTATTCGTTCTTTTATGTTCTGTTTCATAAATTATATTATTATAGACATGTAAGTGTTCAAAGGTACTAACTTTCTGCATTTAATGACTTGTTTATGAATAGTTTTTGAGAAATTTTTGCCGAAAGTTTTGTGGATAAAGAAAGTATGTGTAATTTTGCGACGCAATTCAACTGCGGAATTTTTTTAATCATAACATATTAATAGTAACAAAATGATTGTAGTACCTGTAAAAGAAGGCGAAAACATTGAAAAAGCGCTGAAAAAGTTCAAAAGAAAATTCGAGAAAACTGGCATCGTAAAAGAATTGAGAAGTAGACAGCAGTTTGATAAACCGTCTGTAATTAAAAGACTTAAGAAAGAACGCGCAGTTTACGTACAACAACTTCAGCAAGTAGAAGATTAATAATTCGTAAATTCCTTTGATTTATTGAATTCTTTTCATACATTCGTTGCACGATTTTAGATGTAGCGATATTATGTTGATAGAATCTTTTCTTGATTATCTCCAGTATGAGCGGAACTATTCTGAGAAAACCGTTCTTGCATACGGTGAAGATATAAAGCAACTGCAGGAGTTTGCTCAGGAAGAGTATGGAAAATTTAATCCGTTAGAGGTCGAGGCTGAACTGATTCGTGACTGGATTGTTTCATTGATGGATAAAGGGTATACCTCAACTTCTGTAAATCGTAAGCTAAGTTCACTCCGGACGTATTACAAGTATCTTATAAGACAGGGAGAAACGGTTGTAGATCCATTGTGTAAAATAAAAGGACCTAAAAACAAAAAAGCGTTGCCTGTGTTCTTAAAAGAGAACGAAATGAATCGGTTATTGGATGATATGGATTTTGGCGAAGGATTTAAAGGTTGTCGGGATCGGTTGGTTATTGAAATGTTTTATGTTACAGGCATGAGGCTTTCAGAATTGATAGGTTTGGATGATAAGGATGTGGATTTTTCGGCTTCTCTTCTGAAAGTAACCGGGAAAAGAAATAAGCAACGGCTGATACCGTTTGGTGATGAGCTACGGGAGTTGATGCTTGAATATATTAATGTAAGAAACGAAACGATTCGGGAAAGGCCAGAAGCTTTCTTTGTTAGAGAGAATGGTGAACGGCTTTATAAGAGTCTAGTCTATAATTTAGTGAAACGAAACCTGTCAAAGGTGGCGACGCTGAAAAAAAAGAGTCCTCACGTATTGAGGCATACTTTTGCTACCACAATGCTGAATAATGAAGCAGAGTTGGGCGCGGTAAAAGAACTTTTGGGTCACGAGAGTATTACGACGACCGAGATCTATACGCATGCCACATTTGAAGAACTTAAAAAAGTGTATAAACAAGCTCATCCAAGAGCTTAAAAAAAGGAGGTAAGTATGGATGTTAGAATTCAATCAATTCACTTTGATGCGTCAGAGCAATTACAGGCATTTATTCAGAAGAAAGTGGCCAAGTTGGAAAAATATTACGAAGATATAAAGAAAGTAGAGGTGTCATTGAAGGTAGTAAAACCAGAAGTTGCTGAAAATAAAGAAGCTGGCATTAAAGTATTGATCCCCAATGGGGAGTTTTATGCAAGCAAAGTATGCGATACATTTGAAGAGGCAATTGATTTAGATGTGGAAGCGCTCGGAAAACAACTGGTTAAATACAAGGAAAAGCAACGTAATAAATAAAAAATCCCAAATATTTTGCGGGAAAGAAATAAATAACTAAATTTGCAGCCGTTTCGCTCACGTTAGAACGTGACGGTTGCATTTTTTAGTAACTTGCCTCTTTAGCTCAGTTGGCCAGAGCACGTGATTTGTAATCTCGGGGTCGTTGGTTCGAATCCGACAAGAGGCTCGAAAAGAAATATAAGAACAAGATAGAGCGTTTGTCTTAGCGTATTGTTTTGAAAAATAGTTCTTTTATTTCTTGATTTTGAAAAGGGCAAATACCAGAGTGGCCAAATGGGGCAGACTGTAAATCTGCTGGCTTACGCCTTCGGTGGTTCGAATCCATCTTTGCCCACAATCAGAGTGATAACTCTGGCAAGAATGCGGAAGTAGCTCAGTTGATAGAGCATTAGCCTTCCAAGCTGAGGGTCGCGGGTTTGAGTCCCGTCTTCCGCTCTTTTCTTGCTGTTATAGCTCAGTGGTAGAGCACTTCCTTGGTAAGGAAGAGGTCCCGGGTTCAAATCCCGGTAACAGCTCATAAAGGATGTAAATGCTGATTATTAATCAAATAAATAACAAGTAAAGCTATGGCTAAAGAGAAATTTGAACGTACCAAACCGCACGTAAACATTGGTACAATCGGTCACGTAGACCACGGTAAGACAACGTTGACAGCTGCTATCACTACTGTGTTGGCAAAGAAAGGTCTTTCAGAATTGCGTTCTTTTGATTCTATCGACAACGCTCCTGAAGAAAAAGAAAGAGGTATCACTATCAATACTTCTCACGTTGAATATCAAACAGCTAACCGTCACTATGCGCACGTAGACTGTCCGGGTCACGCTGACTACGTAAAGAACATGGTAACTGGTGCTGCTCAGATGGATGGTGCTATCATCGTTTGTGCTGCAACTGATGGTCCGATGCCGCAGACTCGTGAACACATCTTGTTGGCTCGTCAGGTAAACGTACCTCGTCTGGTTGTATTCTTGAATAAATGCGATATGGTAGACGACGAAGAAATGTTGGAACTTGTTGAAATGGAAATGAGAGAACTTCTTTCATTCTATGATTTCGATGGTGACAATACTCCTATCATCCGTGGTTCTGCTCTTGGCGCATTGAACGGTGTTGAAAAATGGGAAAATAAAGTTATGGAACTGATGGATGCAGTTGATAACTGGATTCCGCTGCCTCCGCGTGATGTTGATAAACCATTCTTGATGCCAGTTGAAGATGTGTTCTCTATCACAGGTCGTGGTACTGTAGCAACAGGTCGTATCGAAACTGGTGTTATCCATGTTGGTGATGAAGTTGAAATCCTTGGTCTGGGTGAAGATAAGAAGTCTGTTGTAACTGGCGTTGAAATGTTCCGTAAACTGTTGGATCAAGGTGAAGCTGGTGATAACGTAGGTTTGTTGCTTCGTGGTATTGATAAGAACGAAATCAAACGTGGTATGGTTCTTTGTAAGCCAGGTCAGATTAAGCCGCACTCTAAATTCAAGGCTGAGGTTTATATCTTGAAGAAAGAGGAAGGTGGACGTCACACTCCGTTCCACAATAAATATCGTCCTCAGTTCTACTTGCGTACTATGGACTGTACAGGTGAAATCACTTTGCCGGAAGGAACAGAAATGGTAATGCCTGGTGACAACGTAACTATTACAGTTGAGTTGATCTATCCTGTAGCATTGAACTCAGGTCTTCGTTTTGCTATCCGCGAAGGTGGGCGTACAGTAGGTGCTGGTCAGATTACTGAAATTATCGACTAATACACAATAAATAATCAGTTCTCGGTTTTTATCGGGAACTGATTATGTTACACACGGGAGTAGCTCAGTTGGTAGAGCACCGGTCTCCAAAACCGGGTGTCGGGAGTTCGAGCCTCTCCTCCCGTGCTAATATTATTGAAATGAAAAAGGTTATAGCTTATATTAAAGAATCTTACGACGAACTTGTACATAAAGTATCGTGGCCTACGTATTCTGAACTTGCTAACAGTGCAGTAGTTGTTTTATATGCTTCCCTGCTTATTGCATTGGTAGTATGGGGTATGGATGTCTGTTTCCAGAATTTCATGGAAAAAATCGTTTATCCACATTAAAAATAGGAATTGAAAATGGCTGAGATTGAAAAAAAATGGTACGTTTTGCGTGCTATTAGTGGAAAAGAAGCTAAGGTAAAGGAATATATTGAAGCTGATCTGAAGAACAGCGACCTTGGTGAATATGTATCTCAGGTATTGATTCCTACTGAAAAAGTTTACCAGGTTCGCAATGGTAAAAAAATTGTGAAAGAAAGGAGTTATCTTCCTGGTTATGTTTTGGTGGAGGCTGCCTTGGTTGGTGAGGTCGCTCATCATCTACGCAATACTCCGAATGTGATAGGCTTTTTAGGTGGTTCCGAAAAACCGGTGCCGCTCAGACAATCAGAAGTGAATCGTATACTTGGTACAGTGGACGAACTGCAGGAAACGGGTGAAGAACTCAATATTCCGTACGTGGTGGGTGAAACTGTAAAAGTTACTTTTGGACCTTTCAGCGGATTCAGTGGTATCATTGAAGAAGTGAATAGTGAAAAAAAGAAACTGAAGGTTATGGTAAAGATATTCGGGCGCAAAACTCCGCTTGAATTGGGCTTTATGCAAGTGGAAAAGGAATAACACGGAATTGTTACACTGTTGTTGTTCTTCGTTTAATGTTTATATATAAATCAATAAAAAATGGCTAAAGAAGTTGCTGGACTAATCAAGTTACAGATTAAAGGAGGCGCTGCAAATCCATCACCTCCCGTTGGACCTGCTTTGGGTTCTAAGGGTATCAATATCATGGAATTTTGCAAGCAATTCAATGCCAGAACCCAAGACAAAGCAGGTAAAATTCTGCCTGTTATCATTACTTACTACGCAGATAAGTCTTTCGATTTTGTAATCAAGACTCCTCCCGTTGCTATTCAATTACTTGAAGTAGCTAAGGTAAAGAGTGGTTCTGCTGAGCCTAACCGTAAGAAAGTTGCCGAGCTTACTTGGGAACAGATTCGTACGATTGCTCAGGATAAAATGGTTGACTTGAACTGTTTTACTGTGGAAGCTGCCATGAGAATGGTTGCAGGTACAGCTAGAAGTATGGGTATCGCTGTAAAAGGGGAGTTCCCGGTTAATAACTAATAAACTTCAATTGTAATGGGTAAACTGACAAAAAATCAAAAGTTAGCTGCAGAAAAAATTGAAGCAGGGAAGGCATACTCACTGAAAGAAGCTGCATCTTTGGTAAAAGAAATCACTTTTTCCAAGTTTGATGCTTCACTGGATATTGATGTACGTTTAGGGGTTGACCCACGTAAAGCTAACCAGATGGTGAGAGGTGTTGTTTCACTTCCTCATGGTACTGGTAAAGAGGTACGTGTGTTGGTACTCTGTACACCGGATGCTGAAGCTGCTGCAAAAGAAGCTGGTGCTGATTATGTTGGTCTTGACGAATATATTGAAAAGATCAAAGGTGGATGGACTGATATTGATGTAATCATTACTATGCCATCTATTATGGGTAAAATTGGTGCACTCGGTCGTGTACTCGGTCCTCGTGGATTGATGCCGAACCCTAAGAGTGGTACTGTAACTATGGATGTTGCTAAGGCTGTAAAAGAAGTAAAACAAGGTAAAATTGACTTTAAGGTTGATAAGAGCGGTATTGTTCATACTTCTATCGGTAAGGTGTCATTTAGCTCTGATCAGATTCGCGATAATGCGAAAGAGTTTATCTCCACTCTGAACAAACTGAAACCGACCGCAGCAAAGGGTACATATATTAAGAGTATTTATCTTTCTAGTACAATGAGTGCGGGTATTAAGATCGACCCGAAATCAGTGGATGAAATCTAATAAAACAGAGAAATAATGAGAAAGGAAGATAAAAGTACGATTATAGAGCAAATTGCTGCTACAGTAAAGGAATATGGTCACTTCTACTTGGTAGATGTTACAGCTATGGATGCTGCTGCTACCAGCGCATTGCGAAGAGATTGCTTTAAATCAGATATCAAATTGATGGTGGTTAAAAACACTCTGTTTCACAAGGCACTCGAAAGTTTGGAAGGAGACTTTTCACCTCTTTACAGTTCTTTGAAAGGTACTACTGCTGTTATGTTTAGCAATACAGCAAACGTTCCTGCTAAGCTGATCAAAGACAAAGCAAAAGACGGTATTCCCGGACTGAAAGCGGCATATGCAGAAGAAAGCTTCTATATTGGTGCTGACCAATTGGATGCTCTCGTTTCAATCAAGAGTAAAAATGAAGTTATTGCCGATATCGTTGCCTTGTTGCAATCTCCGGCCAAGAATGTTATTTCTGCTCTTCAATCAGGTGGTAACACCTTGCACGGAGTTCTCAAGACTCTTGGTGAACGTCCCGAAGCGTAAAATAGAAGAAGGTGTCATTACTTTTGGGGAATATCCCCGAATTATTTTCAAAAATCAACAAAGTATTTAAACAATTAAAATCATACAAAAAATGGCAGATTTGAAAGCTTTTGCAGAACAATTAGTTAACTTGACAGTAAAAGAAGTTAATGAACTTGCAACTATCCTTAAAGAAGAATACGGTATTGAACCTGCTGCTGCAGCTGTAGCTGTTGCTGCTGGTCCTGCAGCTGGTGCTGCTGCCGCAGAAGAAAAGACTTCTTTCGATGTAGTATTGAAGAGCGCTGGTGCAGCTAAACTTCAGGTAGTTAAGGCCGTTAAGGAAGCTTGTGGTCTTGGTTTGAAAGAAGCTAAAGACTTGGTAGACGGTGCTCCTAGCACAGTTAAAGAAGGTTTGGCTAAAGACGAAGCAGAATCATTGAAGAAAACATTGGAAGAAGCTGGAGCTGAAGTTGAACTTAAATAACATTGGCCTGGTAATCAGGTAATTCGGTTAGGAATCCTTCACAAGAGGATTCTTAACCTTTTTGTGTATATATTTCAAATTAAGTTCTCCAAATTCATTAATAGATGTCTTCAAATACTGTAAATCAAAGAGTTAATTTTGCTTCGACTAAGAATCCGCTCGAATATCCGGATTTTCTGGAAGTACAATTGAAGTCATTCCAAGACTTTCTACAATTAGATACCCCACCTGAAAAGCGTAAGAATGAGGGATTGTATAAAGTATTTGCCGAAAACTTCCCTATTGCCGATACTAGAAACAATTTTGTTCTTGAGTTTCTGGACTATTATATTGATCCGCCGCGCTATACCATTGATGATTGTATAGAGCGTGGGCTTACTTATAGTGTTCCTTTAAAAGCAAAACTTAAGCTTTACTGTACGGACCCCGATCACGAGGATTTTGATACAGTGATTCAGGACGTATTCCTCGGTCCGATTCCTTATATGACTGATAAGGCAACTTTCGTCATAAACGGTGCCGAACGCGTAGTTGTGTCACAGCTTCACCGTTCTCCGGGTGTGTTCTTCGGTCAGAGTGTGCATGCCAATGGTACGAAACTTTATTCGGCTCGTATTATTCCGTTTAAAGGTTCGTGGATTGAGTTTGCTACTGACATCAATAATGTGATGTACGCATACATCGACCGAAAGAAGAAATTGCCGGTAACTACTCTGTTGCGTGCGATTGGCTTCGAGAATGACAAGGATATTCTTGAGATTTTCAACCTTGCAGAAGATGTGAAGGTGAATAAGACAAATCTGAAGAAAGTGTTAGGCCGTAAATTGGCTGCGCGTGTCTTGAAAACTTGGATTGAAGATTTCGTTGATGAAGATACCGGTGAAGTGGTTTCTATTGAGCGTAACGAAGTTATTATCGATCGTGAAACTGTACTGGAAGAGGAGCATATTGATGAAATTTTGGAATCGGGAGTTCAGAACATCCTTTTACATAAAGATGAACCGAACCAGTCTGATTTCTCTATTATATATAATACGCTGCAGAAGGACCCGAGTAACTCGGAAAAAGAAGCAGTGTTGTATATTTACCGTCAGTTGCGTAATGCTGATCCGGCTGATGACGCAAGTGCAAGGGAGGTTATTAACAACTTGTTCTTCTCTGAAAAACGATATGACCTTGGTGATGTAGGTCGTTATAGAATCAACAAAAAGTTGAATCTGACGACTGATATGGACGTGCGTGTCCTCACAAAGGAAGATATCATTGAAATCATCAAATATCTGATTGAGTTGATTAACTCTAAAGCAGATGTGGATGATATTGACCACTTGAGCAACCGTCGTGTGCGTACTGTAGGTGAACAGCTCTCTAATCAGTTTGCTGTTGGTCTGGCTCGTATGTCTCGTACGATTCGTGAACGTATGAATGTTCGCGATAATGAAGTGTTTACTCCGATCGATTTGATTAACGCGAAGACAATCTCTTCAGTAATCAACTCATTCTTCGGAACAAACGCATTGTCACAGTTTATGGACCAGACAAATCCCTTGGCAGAAATTACGCATAAGCGTCGTATGTCTGCCCTTGGGCCTGGTGGTCTTTCCCGTGAACGTGCCGGATTTGAGGTTCGTGATGTTCACTACACACACTATGGTCGTCTTTGTCCGATTGAGACTCCTGAAGGTCCGAACATTGGTTTGATTTCTTCATTGTGTGTATTTGCTAAGATTAATGATCTTGGATTCATTGAAACTCCGTACCGTAAGGTGGAAAATGGGAAAGTAGATCTTTCTGATAATGGTTTGGTTTATCTGACTGCTGAAGAAGAGGAAGGAAAGGTTATCGCACAGGGAAATGCTCCGTTGAATGATGACGGTACATTTGTGCGTAATAAAGTTAAATCTCGTCAGGATGCTGACTTCCCGGTTGTTGAACCGACGGAGGTTGATCTAATGGACGTTTCTCCTCAGCAAATTGCATCTATCGCTGCTTCATTGATTCCTTTTCTGGAACATGATGATGCTAACCGTGCATTGATGGGGTCAAACATGATGCGCCAAGCGGTTCCTTTGTTGAGAAGTGAAGCACCGATTGTAGGTACAGGTATTGAACGTCAGTTGGTAAGGGACTCTCGTACTCAGATTACTGCAGAAGGGGATGGGGTTGTTGACTACGTTGATGCTACCACTATCCGTATTCTGTATGACCGTACAGAGGACGAAGAGTTTGTAAGTTTTGAACCAGCTTTGAAAGAATATAGAATACCTAAGTTCCGTAAGACTAACCAGAACATGACAATTGACCTGCGTCCGATTTGTGACAGAGGCCAGCGTGTGAAGAAGGGAGATATCTTGACAGAAGGCTATTCTACAGAAAAGGGGGAATTGGCATTGGGCAAGAACCTGTTGGTGGCTTACATGCCTTGGAAAGGTTACAACTATGAGGATGCTATCGTATTGAACGAACGTGTGGTACGCGAAGACTTGTTGACTTCGGTTCACGTAGAGGAATATTCTTTGGAAGTTCGTGAAACAAAACGTGGTATGGAAGAGTTGACTTCTGATATCCCGAATGTAAGTGAAGAAGCTACGAAAGATCTGGATGAAAATGGTATCGTGAGAATCGGTGCTCGTATTGAGCCTGGTGATATTATGATCGGTAAGATTACACCGAAGGGGGAATCCGATACCTTCTCCGGAAGAAAAATTGCTTCGTGCTATCTTTGGTGATAAGGCGGGTGATGTGAAAGATGCTTCCTTGAAAGCTTCCCCTTCTTTGAAGGGTGTTGTGATTGATAAGAAACTTTTCTCACGTGTGATTAAGAACCGTAGCTCTAAATTAGCCGATAAGGCATTGTTGCCTAAGATCGATGATGAATTTGAGTCTAAGGCGGCTGATTTGAAACAGATCTTGGTTAAGAAACTGATGATTTTGACTGAAGGCAAGGTTTCTCAAGGCGTGAAGGATTATCTGGGTGCGGAAGTAATTGCGAAAGGTGCTAAGTTCAGTGCTTCTGATTTTGATTCACTCGACTTTACTTCTATTCAATTGAGCAATTGGACTAGTGATGAGCATATTAATGGTATGATTCGTGATCTGATCATGAATTTCATTAAGAAATACAAAGAGCTGGATGCAGAATTGAAGCGTAAGAAGTTTGCTATTACAATTGGTGATGAACTTCCAGCTGGTATTATTCAGATGGCAAAAGTATATATTGCTAAGAAGCGTAAGATTGGCGTGGGTGATAAGATGGCAGGCCGCCACGGCAACAAGGGTATTGTATCCCGTGTTGTTCGTCAGGAAGATATGCCGTTTTTGTCAGATGGTACTCCAGTTGACATCGTATTGAATCCGTTGGGTGTGCCTTCTCGTATGAATATTGGTCAGATTTTCGAAGCTGTGTTAGGACGTGCCGGAAAAACATTGGGTGTGAAATTTGCAACTCCTATTTTCGACGGTGCTACAATGGAAGATCTGGATCAGTGGACAGATAAGGCAGGATTGCCTCGCTACTGTAAAACTTATCTTTATGATGGTGGTACAGGTGAGCAATTTGATCAGGCAGCTACTGTGGGTGTGACTTACATGTTGAAGTTGGGGCACATGGTTGAAGACAAGATGCACGCTCGTTCTATCGGTCCGTACTCATTGATTACTCAGCAACCTCTTGGTGGTAAAGCACAGTTTGGTGGTCAGCGTTTCGGAGAAATGGAGGTCTGGGCACTCGAAGGTTTTGGTGCTGCTCATATCCTGCAGGAAATTCTTACTATCAAGTCTGATGACGTGGTAGGACGTTCGAAAGCTTATGAAGCAATTGTGAAAGGTGAACCGATGCCGCAACCTGGTATTCCGGAATCCTTGAACGTATTGTTGCACGAGTTGAGAGGATTAGGTTTGAGTATCAACCTAGAATAAAATAATAAAAAATACGTGATGTCAATGAGCCGATGACGGTCTGTTGACATCCGTGTCTTTTCAATTTCCAATGATTCAATTATCAAATCTCAATTATATAGAGTATGGCTTTTAGAAAAGAAAATAAGACGAAAAGTAATTTCTCGAAGATCTCAATTGGTCTGGCTTCTCCGGAAGAAATCCTTGAGAACTCGAGTGGTGAAGTTTTGAAGCCTGAAACCATTAATTACCGTACGTACAAGCCCGAACGTGATGGTTTGTTCTGCGAGCGCATCTTTGGTCCTATCAAGGATTATGAATGTCATTGCGGTAAATATAAGCGTATCCGTTATAAAGGTATCGTCTGCGACCGTTGTGGTGTGGAAGTTACTGAAAAGAAAGTACGCCGTGAACGTATGGGACATATTCAGTTGGTTGTGCCGGTGGCTCACATCTGGTATTTCCGTTCGCTCCCTAATAAAATCGGTTATTTGCTCGGACTGCCGACAAAGAAACTGGATTCGATTATATATTACGAACGTTATGTTGTTATTCAGCCGGGTGTAAAAGCTGAAGATGGTGTAGCTGAATATGATTTACTTTCTGAAGAAGAATATCTGGATATTTTGGATACGCTTCCAAAAGATAATCAATATCTCGAAGATAATGATCCGAACAAATTTGTTGCGAAGATGGGGGCTGAGGCAATCTATGATTTGCTGGCTCGTTTGGATTTGGATGCTTTGTCTTACGAGTTGCGTCACCGTGCAGGTAACGATGCTTCACAGCAACGTAAGAATGAAGCTTTGAAACGTCTTCAGGTAGTAGAATCGTTCCGTGCATCGCGTGGACGCAACAAACCGGAATGGATGATTGTGCGTATCGTACCGGTTATTCCGCCCGAACTTCGTCCATTGGTTCCGTTGGATGGTGGTCGTTTTGCTACCTCTGACTTGAATGACCTTTATCGTCGTGTGATTATCCGTAATAACCGTCTGAAACGGCTGATTGAAATCAAGGCTCCGGAAGTGATTTTGCGTAATGAAAAGCGCATGCTTCAGGAATCTGTCGATTCTTTGTTCGACAACTCACGTAAGTCAAGTGCTGTGAAGACAGACGCTAATCGCCCGTTGAAGTCATTGTCTGATAGCTTGAAAGGTAAGCAAGGACGTTTCCGCCAGAACCTGCTGGGTAAACGTGTTGACTACTCTGCTCGTTCGGTAATCGTTGTGGGCCCGGAATTGAAGATGGGTGAATGCGGTATTCCTAAATTGATGGCTGCCGAATTGTACAAGCCGTTTATTATTCGTAAGCTCATCGAACGTGGTATTGTTAAGACTGTGAAGTCTGCTAAGAAGATTGTTGACCGTAAGGAACCGGTGATTTGGGATATTTTGGAACATGTAATGAAAGGGCATCCAGTACTGTTGAACCGTGCTCCGACATTGCACCGTTTGGGTATTCAGGCTTTCCAGCCTAAGATGATCGAAGGTAAGGCTATCCAATTGCACCCGTTGGCATGTACGGCATTCAACGCTGACTTTGACGGTGACCAGATGGCTGTCCATTTGCCTTTGAGTAATGAAGCTATTTTGGAAGCACAAATGTTGATGCTTCAATCACATAATATTTTGAACCCGGCAAATGGTGCGCCTATTACTGTGCCAGCACAGGATATGGTTCTTGGTTTGTACTATATAACCAAGTTGCGCGCCGGTGCAAAAGGTGAAGGGTTAACATTCTACGGACCGGAAGAGGCGTTGATCGCTTACAATGAAGGTAAGGTAGATATTCATGCTCCGGTAAAAGTGATCGTAAAAGACGTTGATGAAAATGGTAACATTGTAGATGTAATGCGTGAAACTTCGGTAGGACGTGTGATTGTTAATGAAATCGTTCCGCCTGAAGCAGGCTATATCAATACAATTATCTCTAAGAAATCTCTTCGTGATATTATTAGTAATGTAATTAAGGTTTGTGGTGTAGCTAAGGCTGCCGACTTCCTGGACGGAATCAAGAATTTAGGTTATCAGATGGCGTTCAAGGGTGGGTTGTCATTCAACTTGGGCGATATCATTATTCCGAAAGAAAAAGAAGCTCTGGTACAGAAAGGTTACGATGAAGTTGAACAAGTCGTAAACAACTATAACATGGGTTTCATTACTAACAATGAACGTTACAATCAGGTGATCGACATTTGGACACATGTAAACTCCGAGTTGTCGAATATCCTGATGAAAACAATTTCTTCGGATGATCAGGGGTTCAACTCTGTATATATGATGCTTGACTCAGGTGCCCGTGGTTCTAAAGAACAGATTCGTCAGTTGTCAGGTATGCGTGGTTTGATGGCAAAACCACAGAAAGCAGGTGCTGAAGGTGGTCAGATTATCGAGAATCCGATTTTGTCAAACTTTAAAGAAGGCCTTTCGGTGTTGGAGTACTTTATCTCTACCCACGGTGCTCGTAAAGGTTTGGCGGATACTGCTTTGAAGACTGCTGATGCTGGTTATCTGACTCGTCGTCTGGTGGATGTATCACACGATGTGATTATTACAGAAGAAGACTGCGGTACACTTCGTGGATTGGTTTGTACGGACCTTAAGAACAACGATGAAGTTATTGCTACTCTGTATGAACGTATCTTAGGTCGTGTCTCTGTCCATGATATTATTCATCCTACTACAGGCGAATTGCTTGTTGCTGGTGGTGAAGAAATCACAGAAGAAATTGCCAAGAAGATTCAAGAATCTCCGATTGAGAGCGTTGAAATTCGTTCGGTATTGACTTGTGAGGCTAAGAAGGGTGTTTGTGCTAAATGTTACGGCCGTAACTTGGCAACGAGCCGCATGGTTCAGAAGGGTGAAGCTGTCGGTGTAATCGCTGCTCAGTCTATTGGTGAGCCGGGTACGCAGTTGACATTGCGTACATTCCATGCCGGTGGTACTGCTGCGAACATTGCAGCCAATGCAAGTATCGTTGCTAAGAATAATGCACGTCTTGAGTTTGAAGAGTTGCGCACGGTAGATATCGTTGATGAGATGGGGGAATCTGCAAAAGTAGTAGTAGGCCGTTTGGCTGAAGTACGCTTTGTAGATGTGAACACAGGCATTGTTCTTTCTACTCATAACGTTCCTTATGGTTCAACACTGTATGTAGGTGATGGTGACTTGGTTGAGAAGGGCAAGCTGATTGCCAAGTGGGACCCGTTCAATGCTGTTATTATCACAGAAGCAACTGGTAAGATCGAATTTGAGGGCGTAATTGAAAACGTTACTTATAAGGTTGAATCGGATGAAGCAACAGGTCTCCGCGAAATTATTATTATTGAATCTAAGGATAAAACCAAAGTTCCTACAGCTCATATTTTGACAGAGGACGGTGATTTAATCCGTACTTATAACTTGCCGGTAGGTGGTCACGTAATCATTGAGAACGGTCAGAAGGTAAGAGCGGGTGAAGTAATCGTGAAGATTCCGCGTGCCGTAGGTAAGGCGGGTGATATCACGGGTGGTCTTCCTCGTGTTACTGAATTGTTTGAAGCCCGTAACCCGTCAAATCCAGCTGTCGTTTCTGAAATTGACGGTGAGGTGACAATGGGTAAGATCAAACGTGGTAACCGCGAGATCATTGTGACTTCCAAGACTGGTGAGGTTAAGAAATACTTGGTTGCATTGTCTAAGCAGATTTTGGTGCAGGAAAATGACTATGTGCGTGCTGGTACTCCGTTGTCTGATGGTGCAATTACTCCGGCAGATATTTTGGCAATCAAAGGTCCTACGGCTGTACAGGAATATATTGTGAATGAAGTTCAGGATGTATACCGTTTGCAGGGTGTGAAGATTAACGATAAGCACTTTGAGATTATTGTTCGTCAGATGATGCGTAAGGTACAGATCGAAGAACCGGGAGATACTCGCTTCTTGGAACAACAAGTTGTTGATAAGTTGGAATTTATGGAAGAGAATGATCGTATTTGGGGTAAAAAAGTTGTAGTGAATGCTGGTGATTCTCAGAACCTGCAACCAGGGCAGATTGTTACTGCCCGTAAATTGCGTGATGAGAACAGTATGTTGAAACGCCGTGACTTGAAGCCTGTTGAGGTTCGTGACGCTGTTGCTGCTACCTCTACTCAGATCCTTCAGGGTATTACCCGTGCTGCTTTGCAGACTTCAAGCTTCATGTCGGCTGCTTCTTTCCAGGAAACAACTAAAGTTTTGAATGAGGCTGCTATCAACGGTAAAATCGATAAGCTGGAAGGTATGAAGGAAAATGTGATTTGTGGTCACTTGATTCCTGCCGGTACAGGTCAGCGTGAATTCGAGAAACTTATTGTTGGATCAAAAGAAGAATATGATCGTATCTTGGCTAACAAGAAAACAGTACTTGACTACAACGAAGTAGAATAAGTACAATTCAATTGATTATACAGGAAGGAGCGATTGCAAAATTGGGCAATTGCTCCTTTTTTAGTTCTTTTTTATTCATGTGTATTACCATTAGTCTCAGGAAAAATGTGTTATTTTGCAGGATAACTTTTTAATCATATAGATATGGAAGAACAAAATAGCAATGGACAATTACAGATTGAATTGAGAGACGAGGTCGCACAGGGGACTTATGCAAATCTTGCTATTATAACTCATTCAAGTTCTGAGTTTATCCTTGACTTCGTACGCGTAATGCCGGGTATACCGAAGGCTGGTGTGCAATCTCGTATTATTGTAGCTCCGGAACATGCAAAACGTCTACTACGGGCATTAGAAGATAATATAGCAAAGTATGAACGTGTATTCGGACCGATTCGTACTTCAGATGAACCTCCTATTCCTCCTTTGACGGGTGTAAAAGGAGAAGCGTAAGGATAATATAAAAACATCAAAAAAGAAAAAAAAGTTGTAGTGCATTGAATATTCAAATATTATTCGTATTTTTGCAGCCCCAAATGTATAGTTGCGAAATTAATATAACAATAATATAAATCAAAAAACAATTAAAATGCCTACAATTCAGCAATTAGTAAGAAAAGGACGCGAAGTGCTGGTGGAGAAAAGTAAATCTCCAGCCTTGGATTCATGTCCTCAAAGACGTGGCGTTTGTGTAAGAGTATATACTACTACTCCGAAGAAGCCGAACTCTGCAATGCGTAAAGTAGCTCGTGTACGTTTGACTAACCAAAAAGAGGTGAACTCATACATTCCGGGAGAAGGACACAACTTGCAGGAACACTCAATCGTTTTGGTACGTGGCGGTCGTGTAAAAGACCTTCCGGGTGTACGTTACCACATCGTTCGCGGTACGCTTGATACAGCAGGTGTTGCTGGCCGTACTCAAAGACGTTCTAAGTATGGTGCTAAGCGTCCGAAACCGGGACAAGCTGCTGCACCCGCTAAAGGTAAGAAGAAATAAGGATTAAGACCTAATTAAAATTAAAGTAATAACTTACGTTTTAGTTTGTTGGAAATGCTAAAGGTTGAGTAAATTCTCCGGAGGGAGAGTTGAAGAAGTCAAGAAGTAGACAACCAAGAACAAAAACATTATTTTTCAAACAAATGAGAAAAACAAAACCCAAAAAACGCGTAATCCTTCCGGATCCCGTGTTCAATGACCAAAAGGTTTCTAAGTTCGTGAACCATTTGATGTATGATGGTAAGAAAAATACATCTTATGAAATCTTTTATGCCGCTTTGGAAACAGTGAAAGCGAAACTTCCTAATGAAGAAAAATCGGCTCTCGAAATCTGGAAAAAGGCTTTGGATAATGTGACTCCGCAAGTGGAAGTGAAATCTCGCCGTGTAGGTGGGGCTACCTTCCAAGTTCCTACTGAAATCCGTCCGGATCGTAAAGAATCAATTTCAATGAAGAACCTGATTCTTTTCGCTCGTAAAAGAGGTGGTAAATCGATGGCTGACAAGTTAGCTGCTGAAATTATGGATGCCTTCAATGAACAAGGTGGTGCATACAAGCGTAAAGAAGATATGCATAGAATGGCAGAAGCTAACCGTGCATTTGCTCATTTTAGATTCTAATACTGTAAGAAATTAAATATAAACTTAAAGTAAAGGAATTAGAAGATGGCTAAACATGATTTACATTTAACTCGTAATATCGGTATCATGGCTCACATCGATGCCGGAAAAACAACGACTTCTGAACGCATCTTGTTTTACACTGGATTGACTCACAAAATTGGTGAAGTTCATGATGGTGCTGCTACTATGGACTGGATGGAACAGGAGCAAGAACGTGGTATCACTATTACATCTGCTGCTACAACAACAAGGTGGAAATATGCTGGTGATACTTATAAAATTAACTTGATTGACACTCCGGGACATGTTGACTTTACTGCAGAGGTAGAACGTTCACTCCGTATTCTTGATGGAGCTGTAGCTGCTTACTGTGCTGTTGGTGGTGTGGAACCTCAATCAGAAACTGTATGGCGTCAGGCTGATAAATATAACGTTCCTCGTATTGCTTACGTTAATAAAATGGACCGTTCTGGTGCAGACTTTTTTGAAGTAGTTCGCCAGATGAAGGATGTTCTTGGAGCTAATCCATGTCCTATCGTTATTCCTATCGGTGCTGAAGAATCTTTCAAAGGTCTTGTAGATCTTATCAAAATGAAAGCTATTTATTGGCATGATGAGACAATGGGGGCTGATTATACTATAGCAGAAATTCCTGCAGATCTTGTTGATGAAGCTAATGAATGGAGAGATAAGATGCTTGAAAAGGTAGCTGAATTTGATGATGCTTTGATGGAGAAATATTTCGATGATCCTTCTACTATTACTGAAGAAGAGGTGTTGAGAGCTCTCCGTAATGCAACGGTTCAGATGGCTGTAGTGCCTATGCTTTGTGGATCTTCTTTCAAGAATAAGGGTGTTCAGACATTGCTTGACTATGTTTGTGCTTTCTTGCCTTCTCCACTGGATACTGAAAATGTAATCGGAACTAACCCGAATACAGGTGCAGAAGAAGACCGTAAGCCGAGTGATGATGAAAAGACTGCTGCTTTGGCGTTTAAGATCGCTACCGACCCATATGTAGGTCGTTTGACTTTCTTCCGTGTATATTCAGGTAAGATTGAAGCTGGTTCATATATCTACAACTCTCGTTCAGGTAAGAAAGAGCGTGTTTCTCGTCTATTTCAGATGCACTCAAATAAACAGAACCCAGTTGAAGTAATTAGTGCTGGTGATATTGGTGCAGGCGTTGGTTTTAAAGATATTCGCACGGGTGATACTCTTTGTGATGAAACAGCTCCGATTGTTCTCGAGTCTATGGACTTCCCGGAACCGGTAATTGGTATTGCTGTTGAGCCCAAAACCCAGAAAGATATGGATAAGCTTTCTAATGGTTTGGCTAAATTGGCAGAGGAAGACCCGACGTTCACAGTGAAAACTGACGAACAGACTGGTCAGACTGTAATCTCCGGTATGGGTGAGCTTCATTTGGATATTATTATTGACCGTTTGAAACGTGAGTTCAAGGTAGAATGTAATCAAGGTAAACCGCAGGTTAACTATAAAGAGGCTATCACTAAGACGGTAGATCTGCGTGAAGTTTACAAGAAGCAGTCTGGTGGTCGTGGAAAATTTGCCGATATTATTGTTAAGATCGGTCCGGTTGATGAAGATTTCAAGGAAGGCGGTTTACAGTTTATTGATGAAGTGAAGGGAGGTAATATTCCCAAGGAATTCATCCCGTCGGTTCAGAAGGGGTTCATAACTGCTATGAAGAATGGTGTGTTGGCTGGTTATCCGTTGGACTCACTGAAAGTAACATTAGTTGACGGTTCTTTCCATCCAGTTGACTCTGACCAGTTGTCTTTTGAAATTTGTGCTATTCAGGCATATAAAAATGCTTGCGCTAAGGCTGGCCCGGTATTGATGGAACCTATCATGAAACTGGAAGTTGTGACTCCGGAAGAAAATATGGGTGATGTAATCGGTGACTTAAATAAACGTCGTGGACAGGTGGAAGGTATGGAGTCCAGCCGTTCTGGTGCCCGTATTGTAAAAGCTATGGTTCCGCTGGCGGAAATGTTTGGTTATGTAACCGCATTGCGTACTATTACGTCTGGTCGTGCGACTTCGTCTATGACTTACTCTCACCACGCTCAAGTTTCTACTTCTATTGCTAAGGCGGTATTGGAAGAAGTAAAGGGACGTGTTGATTTGCTCTAAAATATTGAAGGTAGCAGGCTAGCGAATGACTCTTAGCCTGCTGCTTTATCATATTATAAATATCTTAATTTAAAAATATAATGAGTCAGAAAATTAGAATTAAATTGAAATCTTACGACCACAACTTGGTTGATAAATCAGCCGAAAAGATTGTAAGAACAGTAAAGGCTACGGGGGCGATCGTTAGCGGTCCGATTCCTCTGCCTACGCACAAGCGTATTTTTACCGTTAACCGTTCGACTTTCGTAAACAAAAAGTCTCGTGAGCAATTTGAACTCTCTTCTTACAAGAGATTAATCGACATTTATAGCTCTACAGCTAAGACAGTAGATGCGCTGATGAAGTTGGAATTGCCAAGTGGTGTGGAAGTAGAAATTAAAGTTTGATAATTAAAAATTAGTGAAATGCCAGGATTATTAGGAAAAAAAATCGGAATGACATCCGTTTTCAGTGCTGATGGTAAAAATGTACCATGCACTGTTATCGAAGCAGGTCCTTGTGTTGTTACTCAAGTTAAAACTGTAGAAAAAGATGGCTATGCAGCTGTTCAGTTGGGTTTTCAGGACAAAAAGGAAAAACATACAACTAAACCGCTGATGGGGCATTTTAAAAAAGCAGGAGTGACACCAAAGAGACACTTGGCTGAGTTCAAAGAATTTGAGACAGAGTTGAATCTGGGTGATACAGTTACCGTAGAAATGTTTAACGATGCTAGCTTTGTTGATGTTGTTGGAACTTCTAAGGGTAAAGGTTTCCAGGGTGTAGTAAAAAGACATGGTTTTGGTGGTGTGGGTCAGTCTACTCACGGACAGCATAACCGCGCTCGTAAACCGGGTTCTATCGGTGCTTGTTCTTACCCTGCAAAAGTATTCAAAGGAATGCGCATGGGTGGACAACTTGGTGGTGACAGGGTCACTGTACAAAATTTGCAGGTATTAAAAGTAATCGCGGATCATAACCTTCTTTTGATTAAAGGTTCTATCCCGGGTTGCAAAGGTTCAATCGTATTAATTGAGAAATAATGGAAGTTAACGTATATAACATTAAAGGTGAAGACACTGGGAGAAAGGTTACGTTAAACGAATCTATCTTCGGAATTGAGCCCAACGACCACGCTATTTATTTGGACGTAAAGCAATTTATGGCCAATCAGCGTCAGGGTACTCATAAGTCAAAAGAAAGAAGTGAAATCAGTGGTTCAACTCGTAAGATCGGTCGCCAGAAAGGTGGCGGCGGAGCACGTCGTGGTGATATGAATTCACCGGTTCTTGTAGGGGGAGGGCGCGTTTTCGGTCCGAAGCCAAGAGACTACTTCTTTAAGTTGAATAAAAAAGTTAAGACATTGGCTCGTAAGTCAGCTTTGTCTTATAAAGCTCAAAACGATGCAATCATTGTCGTTGAGGATTTCACATTTGGAGCTCCTAAGACAAAAGATTTTGTTGAAGTGATAAAAAATCTTAAAGTTTCTGACAGAAAGTTGTTTATGGTTTTGCCGGAAGCAGATAAAAACGTATATTTGTCAGCTCGTAACATTGAGGGTGCTAATGTGCAGACTATCTCGGGATTAAATACTTACAGAGTATTGAATGCTGGGGTGGTTGTGTTTACTGAAAACTCTTTGAAGGCTATTGACAATATCTTAATTTAAAAAGGAGGCTTAAATAATGGGAATTATTATTAAACCGTTGGTAACAGAAAAAATGACTGCAATCACAGATAAGCTGAATCGTTTCGGCTTTGTTGTGCGTCCTGAAGCTAACAAACTGGAAATTAAGAAGGAAATTGAAGCTCTTTATAATGTTACAGTAGTTGATGTGAATACTGTGAAGTATGCTGGCAAAAATAAGAGCCGTTATACCAAAGCAGGTATTATCAATGGTCGTACGAATGCTTTCAAAAAAGCAATCGTGACATTGAAAGAAGGAGATACTATTGATTTTTATAGCAATATTTAATAAAAATGGCAGTACGTAAATTTAAGCCCACAACACCGGGGCAAAGACATAAAATTATTGGTACTTTCGAAGAAATTACTGCATCAGTACCAGAAAAGTCTCTTGTATATGGTAAGAAATCATCTGGAGGTCGTAACAACGAAGGGAAGATGACTATGCGCTACATTGGTGGTGGTCATAGAAAGGTGATTAGAATTGTTGATTTCAAGAGAAATAAGGACGGTGTTCCAGCAGTAGTTAAAACAATTGAATACGATCCGAATCGCTCGGCTCGTATTGCTTTGTTATTTTACGCTGATGGAGAAAAAAGATATATTATTGCTCCCAATGGATTGCAAGTTGGTGCGACTCTGATGTCAGGTGAAACAGCAGCGCCAGAGATTGGTAATGCTCTTCCTCTTCAAAACATTCCGGTGGGTACTGTAATTCACAATATCGAATTACGTCCGGGACAGGGTGCTGCTCTGGTTCGTTCAGCTGGTAACTTTGCTCAGTTGACTTCTCGTGAGGGTAAGTATTGTGTAATTAAGTTGCCTTCAGGTGAAGTTAGACAGATTCTTAGCACTTGTAAAGCTACTGTCGGTAGTGTAGGTAACTCTGATCATGGATTGGAAAGTTCAGGTAAAGCTGGACGTTCTCGTTGGCAGGGACGTCGTCCACGTAACCGTGGTGTTGTAATGAACCCGGTTGATCACCCGATGGGGGGTGGTGAAGGACGCGCTTCCGGAGGTCATCCAAGATCACGTAAGGGATTGTACGCTAAGGGACTTAAGACTAGAGCTCCTAAGAAACAGTCGTCTAAGTACATTATTGAGAGAAGAAAAAAGTAATCTGATTAATTGAGTAAATTATGAGTCGTTCATTAAAAAAAGGTCCATATATTAACGTTAAGCTTGAAAAGAAAATTCTTGCCATGAATGAATCTGGTAAGAAAGTTGTAGTAAAGACTTGGGCCAGAGCTTCAATGATTTCGCCTGATTTTGTAGGGCATACAGTTGCAGTTCACAATGGAAATAAATTTATTCCTGTTTATGTTACCGAGAATATGGTAGGACACAAGTTGGGCGAATTTGCTCCAACTCGTACATTCAGAGGACACGCTGGTAACAAGAAAAAATAACAGGATTTATTTGAAATAATAAAGTAATAAATAATAATGGGAGCAAGAAAAAAAATATCGGCTGAAAAGAGAAAAGAAGCCCTTAAGACCATGTATTTTGCAAAATTGCAAAATGTTCCTACTTCTCCGCGCAAGATGCGTCTGGTTGCAGACATGATCCGCGGTATGGAAGTGAACAGAGCACTTGGTGTTTTGAAATTTTCTTCAAAAGAAGCTGCTGCAAGAGTGGAAAAATTGCTTCGCTCTGCAATTGCTAACTGGGAACAGAAAAACGAACGTAAAGCGGAAAGTGGCGAGTTGTTCGTAACACAGATTTTTGTTGATGGTGGAGCTACACTCAAAAGAATGAGACCGGCACCACAGGGTAGAGGTTATAGAATTCGCAAACGTTCAAATCACGTAACATTGTTCGTTGGTGCTAAAAGTAATAACGAAGATCAAAATTAAGGTAGATGGGACAAAAAGTTAATCCAATAAGCAACCGTTTAGGAATTATCAGAGGATGGGATTCTAACTGGTATGGTGGAAATGATTACGGTGATTCTTTGCTGGAAGATAGCAAGATCCGTAAATATCTTAATGCTAGACTTGCAAAAGCAAGTGTATCAAGAATCGTAATTGAACGTACGCTGAAGCTCGTTACTATTACTGTTTGCACCGCTCGTCCGGGTATTATTATCGGTAAAGGTGGTCAGGAAGTTGATAAGTTAAAAGAGGAGTTGAAGAAGGTTACCGACAAAGATATTCAAATCAATATCTTTGAAGTGAAGAGACCGGAACTGGATGCTGTGATTGTTGCTAATAACATCGCTCGTCAGGTTGAAGGTAAAATTGCCTATCGCCGTGCCATCAAGATGGCTATCGCAAACACAATGCGTATGGGGGCTGAAGGTATCAAGATCCAGATTTCAGGACGTTTGAATGGAGCTGAAATGGCTCGTTCTGAAATGTATAAAGAAGGAAGAACTCCGTTGCACACTTTCAGGGCTGATATTGACTACTGTCATGCAGAAGCATTGACTAAAGTGGGTCTTTTAGGTATCAAAGTTTGGATTTGTAGAGGTGAAGTGTTTGGTAAGAAAGAATTGGCTCCGAACTTTACGCAAAGCAAAGAAAGTGGTCGTGGAAACAACAGTGGAAACAACGGCGGAAAGAACTTCAAAAGAAAGAAAAATAATCGCTAAACGAATTTGAATTTTAGGAAACTATGTTACAACCGAAAAAGACAAAATTCAGAAGACAACAGAAAGGTCGTCAGAAAGGTAATGCTCAGAGAGGCAACCAGTTGGCCTTTGGTTCTTTTGGCATAAAGGCTTTGGAGACTAAGTGGATTACAGGCCGTCAGATCGAAGCTGCTCGTATTGCAGTAACAAGATACATGCAACGTCAAGGACAGATCTGGATCCGTATATTCCCGGATAAGCCGATTACTAGAAAACCTGCCGATGTACGTATGGGTAAAGGTAAAGGTGCTCCAGAGGGATTTGTGGCTCCTGTTACTCCAGGTAGAATCATTATTGAAGCTGAAGGAGTATCTTACGAAATCGCGAAAGAAGCATTGCGCTTAGCTGCTCAAAAGCTTCCTATTACAACGAAGTTTGTCGTAAGACGTGATTATGATATTCAAAATCAAAATGCGTAAGTGTTATGAAAATTGCAGAAATTAAAGAAATGACTACTAATGATTTAGTAGAAAGAGTAGAGGCGGAAACAGCTAATTATAACCAAATGGTTATTAATCATTCTATTTCTCCTTTGGAAAATCCTGCTCAAATCAAACAATTACGCAGGACTATTGCGCGTATGAAAACAGAATTGCGCGAAAGAGAACTTAACAATAAATGATCAGCTTGATGGAAGCAAGAAATTTAAGAAAAGAAAGAACAGGGGTTGTGTTGAGCAATAAGATGGATAAGACCATCACAGTTGCTGCTAAGTTTAAGGAAAAACACCCTATATATGGTAAGTTTGTTAGTAAAACGAAGAAGTACCATGCTCACGATGAAAAGAATGAATGCAATATCGGTGATACTGTAAGCATTATGGAAACTCGTCCTTTGAGCAAGACTAAAAGATGGAGATTAGTAGAAATAATTGAAAGAGCTAAGTAATTATGATACAAGTAGAATCCAGACTTACAGTATGTGATAACAGTGGAGCGAAAGAGGCGTTGTGTATCCGCGTTTTGGGTGGTACAGGTCGTCGTTATGCTTCAGTGGGGGATGTCATTGTAGTTTCAGTGAAGAGTGTTATCCCTTCTAGTGATGTTAAAAAAGGTGCAGTATCAAAGGCTTTGATTGTACGTACAAAGAAAGAAATCCGTCGCCCTGATGGTTCTTATATACGTTTTGATGATAATGCTTGCGTGTTGTTGAATAATGCGGGTGAAATTAGAGGTAGTCGTATTTTCGGTCCTGTAGCAAGAGAACTTCGTGCTACAAACATGAAAGTTGTGTCACTTGCGCCTGAGGTACTTTAATTTGTAAAAGATTTAAGTAATGAGTAAATTACATATTAAAAAAGGCGACACAGTTTACGTAAATGCTGGTGAAGATAAGGGCAAAACTGGTCGTGTATTGAAGGTTCTTGTTAAAGAAGGACGTGCGTTTGTAGAAGGTATCAATATGGTATCTAAAAGCACAAAACCGAATGCTAAGAATCCTCAAGGTGGTATCGTGAAGCAGGAAGCTTCTATCCACATTTCAAACTTGAACCCGGTTGATCCAAAAACTGGTAAAGCAACGCGTATTGGGAGAAAAAAGAGTTCAGAAGGAACTTTAGTGCGTTATTCTAAAAAATCAGGAGAGGAGATTAAGTAATGAGTAATACTGCTAGTCTTAAGAAAGAATATGCAGAGCGTATAGCACCTGCATTGAAATCACAGTTCCAGTATTCTTCTACAATGCAGATACCCGTACTTAAGAAGATTGTTATCAATCAGGGGTTAGGTATGGCTGTTGCTGATAAGAAGATTATAGAAGTTGCAATCAATGAAATGACAGCTATTACAGGTCAGAAGGCTGTAGCTACCATTTCACGTAAAGATATCGCTAATTTTAAGTTACGTAAAAAAATGCCGATTGGTGTTATGGTAACTTTACGCCGTGAAAGAATGTACGAATTCCTTGAAAAATTGGTTCGTGTAGCTCTTCCTCGTATTCGTGACTTCAAAGGTATCGAAAGTAAATTTGATGGTAAAGGTAACTATACCCTTGGTATTCAGGAACAAATTATTTTCCCTGAAATAAATATCGATAGTATTACAAGAATTTTAGGAATGAATATTACCTTTGTGACCTCTGCGAAAACAGATGAAGAAGGGTATGCTTTGTTGAAGGAATTCGGTTTACCTTTTAAAAACGCTAAAAAAGACTAATAGATATGGCAAAGGAATCAATGAAAGCACGTGAAGTAAAGCGTGCTAAATTAGTAGCCAAATACGCCGAGAAAAGGGCTGCTTTGAAGCAGATTGTAAGAACAGGTGATCCTGCTGATGCTTTCGAAGCTGCACAGAAGTTGCAAGAGTTGCCTAAGAATTCTAATCCGATTCGCATGCACAATCGTTGCAAACTGACGGGTCGTCCTAAAGGTTACATTCGTCAATTCGGAATTTCGAGAATTCAGTTCCGTGAGATGGCATCTAATGGACTGATACCAGGCGTAAAAAAAGCAAGCTGGTAATTATTGTTTAAATATTGTCAGGGTAGTCCTGATTAATTTAATTTTATTTTATATGACTGATCCAATAGCAGATTATTTGACGAGGTTGCGGAACGCGATTAGTGCAAAACACAGAGTGGTTGAAGTTCCTGCTTCGAATTTGAAAAAAGAAATCACTAAGATTCTTTTTGAAAAAGGCTACATTCTTAACTATAAGTTTGTAGAAGATGGTCCTCAAGGCACAATTAAAGTGGCCTTGAAATATGATTCCGTTAACAAGGTTAACGCAATCAAAAAGTTAGAAAGAATATCTTCTCCGGGTATGCGTAAGTATACCGGATACAAAGATATGCCGCGTGTTATTAATGGGTTGGGTATTGCTATAATATCTACTTCCAAAGGTGTGATGACTAACAAAGAGGCTGCAGAACTGAAGATCGGTGGTGAAGTCTTGTGTTATGTATATTAATTAGGAGGAATTAGAATGTCAAGAATAGGAAAATTGCCCATTAGTATCCCTGCTGGAGTGACAGTCACTCTGAAGGATAATGTGGTTACCGTAAAGGGACCCAAAGGCGAAATGAGCCAATATGTGAATCCGGCTATCAATGTTGCTATTGAAGACGGACACGTAACTTTTACAGAAAACGATAAAGAAATGCTTGATAACCCGAAGCAAAAACATGCTTTCCACGGTTTGTATCGTTCTTTAGTTCACAACATGGTTGTGGGTGTATCTGAAGGATATAAGAAAGAACTGGAGCTTGTCGGTGTAGGTTATCGTGCTTCTAACCAAGGAAACATCATTGAGCTGGCTTTAGGTTATACACACAATATTTTCATTCAATTGCCTGCAGAGGTAAAAGTTGAAACTAAGTCTGAAAGAAATAAGAATCCTCTTATTATACTGGAATCTTGTGACAAACAATTGCTTGGTCAAGTTTGCTCTAAAATACGTTCTTTCCGTAAGCCTGAACCATACAAGGGTAAAGGTATTAAGTTTGTTGGCGAAGTAATTCGTAGAAAGTCTGGTAAATCAGCCGGTGCTAAGTAATTCATATAAAATTAGATTATTATGACAACAAAAATAGAAAGACGAGTTAAGATTAAATATAGAGTACGCAACAGAATTTCGGGTACTACTGAACGTCCGCGTATGAGTGTATTTAGAAGTAACAAGCAAATTTATGTCCAGATTATTGATGATCTTTCTGGTAAGACACTGGCTGCTGCTTCTTCTTTAGGTTTGACTGAGAAGGTCGCTAAAAAAGAACAAGCTGCTAAAGTGGGTGAAATGATTGCTAAAAAGGCGCAAGAAGCAGGTATAACTACTGTTGTTTTCGACCGTAATGGTTACTTGTATCATGGGAGAGTAAAAGAAGTAGCTGATGCTGCTCGTAACGGTGGACTTAAATTTTAATCATTATGGCAGGAGTTAATAATAGAGTTAAGATTACTAACGATATAGAACTGAAAGATAGATTGGTTGCTATTAATCGTGTTACTAAAGTTACCAAAGGTGGTAGAACTTTTAGTTTTTCTGCAATCGTTGTTGTAGGTAACGAAGAAGGTATCATTGGTTGGGGACTTGGTAAAGCTGGTGAAGTAACAGCTGCTATCGCTAAAGGTGTTGAATCAGCTAAAAAGAATTTGGTTAGAGTGCCTATTTTGAAAGGTACTGTTCCCCACGAACAATCAGCTAAATTTGGTGGTGCTGAAGTATTCATTAAACCCGCATCTCACGGTACTGGTGTTGTAGCGGGTGGTGCTATGCGTGCTGTATTGGAAAGTGTTGGTGTTACTGACGTTTTGGCTAAATCTAAAGGTTCTTCAAATCCGCACAATCTTGTTAAAGCTACAATTGAAGCTTTGAGTGAAATGCGTGATGCAAGAATGGTTGCGCAGAACAGAGGTATTAGTGTTGAAAAAGTATTTAGAGGATAAGGAGGAGATATGTCAACTATAAAGATTAAACAAGTTAAAAGTAGAATTGGTGCTCCAGCTGATCAGAAAAGAACTCTTGATGCACTGGGACTTCGTAAACTGAACCGTGTGGTTGAACACGAAAGTACTCCTTCAATTCTTGGGATGGTAGATAAAGTAAAACACTTGGTTGCCATTGTTAAGTAATTATTTGTTGAATAATAAAACGAAATTACAATATGAACTTAAGTAATTTAAAACCTGCAGAGGGATCTACTAAGACAAGAAAAAGAATTGGACGTGGAACTGGTTCTGGCTTAGGCGGTACTTCTACAAGAGGTCATAAGGGAGCTAAATCAAGATCTGGATACTCTAAGAAGATCGGTTTTGAAGGTGGTCAAATGCCTCTTCAACGTCGAGTTCCTAAATTTGGTTTCAAGAATATCAATCGTGTAGAATATAAAGCCATTAATCTGGATACTATCCAGAAACTTGCTGAAGCTAAGAACTTGGTGAAAGTTGGTGTGAATGACTTTATCGAAGCTGGATTTATATCTTCAAATCAGTTGGTAAAAGTATTGGGTAACGGAACTCTGACCAACAAGCTGGAGGTAGAAGCTCATGCATTCTCCAAGACTGCGACTGCTGCTATTGAGGCTGTTGGTGGAACTGTAGTAAAACTCTGATTCAATGAGAAAAGCTATTGAAACATTAAAGAATATATGGAAAATTGAGGATCTGAAACAGCGGATCCTCATTACCATATTGTTTGTGGCAATTTACCGTTTTGGATCATATGTCGTATTACCGGGTATCAATCCGGCGATGCTGGCAAAATTGCACGAACAAACAAGTGAAGGCCTTTTAGCCTTGTTAAATATGTTCTCTGGAGGAGCATTTTCTAATGCCTCTATTTTTGCATTAGGAATCATGCCTTATATCTCTGCATCTATCGTAATCCAGTTATTGGGAATCGCTGTGCCGTATTTCCAGAAGCTGCAGCGCGAAGGTGAGAGCGGCAGAAGAAAAATGAATCAATATACTCGTTACTTGACGATTGCTATATTGTTAGTTCAGGCCCCTTCTTATTTGCTCAATCTTAAAATGCAGGCTGGTCCTTCCTTAAATGCTTCATTAGATTGGACTCTGTTTATGGTTACCTCTACCATTATTCTGGCAGCAGGTAGTATGTTTATTTTGTGGCTTGGTGAAAGAATTACTGATAAAGGTATTGGTAACGGTATTTCATTTATTATCTTGATTGGTATTATCGCTCGTTTCCCTGATGCTTTGTTGCAAGAAGTTGTATCTAGAGTAGCAAATAAGAGTGGTGGATTGATCATGTTTATAATTGAGATCGTATTCTTATTATTAGTGATTGGTGCTGCTATCCTTTTGGTGCAAGGTACAAGAAAGATTCCTGTACAGTATGCAAAAAGGATTGTTGGTAACAAGCAATATGGTGGCGCTAGACAGTATATTCCTTTGAAAGTGAATGCTGCCGGTGTTATGCCTATCATCTTTGCTCAGGCAATCATGTTTATTCCAATTACATTTATAGGTTTTTCAAATGTAAATGATGCAGGTGGTTTCTTGCATGCGTTTACAGATCATACAAGTTTCTGGTATAATTTTGTCTTTGCGGTAATGATTATATTATTTACATATTTCTATACTGCAATTACAATTAATCCGACTCAGATGGCTGAGGATATGAAGAGAAATAATGGTTTCATCCCTGGTATTAAACCGGGAAAGAAAACAGCGGAGTATATTGATGATATAATGTCTCGTATCACTTTGCCGGGTTCTTTCTTTTTGGCTTTAGTTGCTATTATGCCTGCTTTTGCTGGTATATTCGGGGTGCAAGCAGGGTTTGCTCAATTCTTCGGCGGTACATCTTTGTTAATCCTTGTAGGTGTTGTTCTTGATACACTGCAACAGGTTGAAAGTCATTTGTTGATGAGACACTATGACGGTCTGTTGAAATCTGGTCGTATTAAAGGACGCACTGGTGTAGCGGCATATTAATTCTTTAAACTAGAAATGATATTTCTTAAGACAGAAGATGAAATAGAATTGCTCCGTCAGAGTAACCTGCTTGTTGGTAAAACTCTTGCAGAGGTTGCTAAATTGGTGAAGCCTGGTGTAACTACACGTGAGTTGGATAAAGTCGCTGAAGAGTTCATTAGGGATCATGGGGCAACTCCGACTTTCAAGGGGTTTCCGAATCAATATGGAGAACCATTTCCTGCGTCTCTCTGTACTTCTGTCAATGAGCAGGTGGTACACGGAATTCCAGGGGATATTGTACTGAAAGATGGCGATATCGTATCAGTGGATTGCGGAACTTACATGAATGGTTTTTGTGGTGATTCTGCTTATACTTTCTGTGTAGGAGAGGTGGATGAAGAGATTCGTAACTTGTTGAAGGTAACTAAAGAAGCGTTATATATTGGCATTCAGAATGCAGTGCAAGGCAAAAGAATAGGAGACATCGGGTATGCTATTCAGCAATATTGTGAGTCTCACTCTTATGGTGTAGTGCGTGAGTTTGTTGGTCATGGCATTGGTAAAGAGATGCACGAAGATCCTCAGGTGCCTAATTATGGTAAAAGAGGATATGGATCTTTGATGAAAAGAGGTCTTTGCATAGCAATAGAGCCTATGATAACATTGGGAGATCGTCAAGTGATTATGGAACGTGACGGATGGACTGTGAGGACCAGAGATCGTAAATGTGCAGCACATTTTGAACATACGGTAGCTGTTGGAGCTGGTGAAGCCGATATTTTGTCTTCATTCAAATTCATAGAAGAAGTTTTAGGAGATAAAGCAATATAATATGGCAAAGCAATCTGCAATAGAACAAGATGGAGTTATAGTTGAAGCATTGTCAAATGCAATGTTTCGTGTTGAATTAGAAAACGGACATGAGATTACTGCACATATTTCAGGCAAGATGCGGATGCATTACATCAAGATCCTGCCTGGGGATAAAGTGAGAGTTGAAATGTCTCCTTACGACTTATCGAAAGGAAGAATTGTGTTTAGATATAAATAAAATAAGATATGAAAGTAAGAGCATCATTAAAAAAACGCACGCCAGAATGTAAGATCGTTAGACGTAATGGCCGTTTGTATGTTATAAACAAGAAAAATCCTAAGTATAAACAACGTCAAGGATAATTTTGTTATTTTTGCAAAAAAAATAATTAAGTATATGGCTATAAGAATAGTTGGTGTAGATTTACCTCAGAATAAAAGAGGTGAAATTGCGTTGACCTATGTATATGGAATAGGTCGCAGTAGTTCAGCAAAAATTTTAGATAAAGCTGGTGTAGATAAAGATCTGAAGGTTAAAGACTGGACAGATGATCAAGCTGCTAAGATTCGTGAGATTATCGGTGCAGAGTATAAAGTGGAAGGTGATCTTCGTTCTGAAATCCAATTGAACATTAAGCGATTAATGGATATTGGTTGCTATCGTGGTGTACGTCACCGTATTGGTCTGCCTGTAAGAGGTCAGAGCACAAAGAACAATGCACGTACTCGTAAAGGTAGAAAGAAAACCGTTGCTAATAAGAAAAAAGCTACTAAATAATAATTGTTGATATGGCAAAAAAAACAGTTGCAGCTAAAAAGAGAAATGTGAAAGTAGACGCTAATGGACAGTTGCATGTTCATTCATCTTTCAACAATATTATTGTTTCTCTTGCAAATAGTGAAGGGCAGATAATCTCTTGGTCATCTGCTGGTAAAATGGGATTTAGAGGTTCTAAAAAGAATACTCCTTATGCAGCTCAGATGGCTGCCCAGGATTGTGCAAAGACTGCATTCGATCTTGGCCTAAGAAAGGTAAAAGCATATGTGAAGGGTCCAGGTAACGGGCGTGAGTCCGCTATTAGAACTATCCACGGTGCTGGTATCGAAGTTACAGAAATTATTGACGTGACTCCGCTTCCACATAATGGTTGTCGTCCTCCAAAAAGACGTAGAGTTTAATTTACCTTTAACTTACAATGATCTTGATTTTGTTTTTGGATTACATTTAATTTCTCTCTGTAATCGCGGCTGCAACAAATTAAGTTCATGAATAAACAATTAAATATTTAAAAGAAATGGCTAGATATACTGGACCAAAATCGAGAATCGCCCGTAAATTCGGTGAAGGAATTTTTGGAGCTGACAAAGTTTTGTCAAAGAAGAACTATCCTCCCGGACAACATGGTAATTCAAGAAAAAGAAAAACTTCTGAATACGGTGTGCAACTTCGTGAAAAGCAAAAAGCTAAATACACCTATGGAGTTTTAGAAAAACAATTCCGCAATTTGTTTGAAAAAGCAGCTACTGCTAAAGGTATTACCGGTGAGGTACTCCTCCAATTGCTGGAAGGCCGTCTTGACAACGTAGTATTCCGTTTGGGTATTGCTCCTACACGTGCTGCTGCTCGTCAGTTGGTTAGTCACAAGCACATTACTGTAGATGGTGAAGTTGTAAATATCCCTTCATACGCAGTAAAACCAGGACAATTGATTGGTGTTCGTGAAAGATCTAAATCTTTGGGAGTAATTGCTAACTCTCTTGCAGGTTTCAATCACAGCAAGTATGCTTGGTTGGAATGGGACGAAGCTTCTAAGGTTGGTAAAATGTTGCACATACCTGAAAGAGCAGACATTCCTGAGAACATTAAAGAACATTTGATCGTTGAATTGTATTCTAAATAATAATTAATTTCATGGCGATATTAGCATTTCAAAAACCTGATAAAGTATTAATGTTGGAGGCGGACTCCAGATTCGGTAAATTCGAGTTCCGTCCGTTGGAACCGGGTTTTGGTATTACTGTAGGTAATGCATTACGCCGAATCCTTCTTTCTTCATTAGAGGGTTTTGCTATCACTACTATCAGAATTGATGGTGTGGAGCATGAATTTTCTAGTGTACCTGGAGTAAAAGAGGATGTTACCAACATTATCTTGAATCTGAAACAAGTGAGATTCAAGCAAGTAGTTGAAGAGTTCGAGAGCGAGAAAGTGAGCATCACTGTCGAGAATTCCAGTGAATTTAAAGCAGGTGACATAGGTAAGTATTTGACTGGATTTGAAGTGTTAAATCCGGAATTAGTTATTTGTCATTTAGATTCTAAGTCAACTATGCAGATTGATATTACAATTAATAAAGGCCGTGGTTATGTACCTGCTGATGAAAATCGTGAGTATTGTACGGATGTTAATGTAATTCCAATCGATTCTATTTATACACCGATACGGAATGTCAAGTATGCTGTAGAAAACTTCCGTGTAGAACAGAAGACTGACTACGAAAAGCTAATACTTGAAATTAGTACCGACGGTTCCATACATCCGAAAGAAGCGCTGAAAGAAGCTGCAAAAATTCTGATTTATCATTTCATGTTGTTCTCTGACGAGAAGATCACGCTTGAAAGTAATGATACTGATGGCAATGAAGAATTTGATGAAGAAGTATTGCATATGCGTCAGTTGTTGAAAACCAAACTTGTTGATATGGACTTGTCAGTTCGCGCCCTCAATTGTCTGAAGGCTGCTGACGTAGAAACTCTCGGTGATTTGGTACAATTCAACAAAACTGACCTGTTGAAATTCAGAAACTTCGGAAAGAAATCGCTTACCGAGCTTGATGATTTGCTGGAAAGTCTGAATCTGTCGTTTGGAACCGACATTTCTAAATATAAATTAGATAAAGAATAAAAAATGAGACATAATAAAAAATTCAATCATTTAGGTCGTACTGCTTCTCATAGAAGTGCTATGTTGTCTAACATGGCTTGCTCTTTGATCAAGCACAAAAGAATCACTACGACTGTTGCAAAGGCGAAAGCTTTGAAAAAGTTTGTTGAGCCTTTGATTACTAAATCTAAAGAAGATACGACGAACTCTCGTCGTGTTGTATTTAGTAACTTGCAAGATAAGTTTGCAGTTACAGAGTTGTTCAAAGAAATCTCTGTTAAGATTGCTGATCGTCCGGGTGGTTATACTCGTATTATCAAGACTGGTAACCGTTTGGGTGACAATGCAGAAATGTGCTTCATTGAGTTGGTTGACTACAATGAAAATATGGCTAAGGAAAAAGTTACTAAGAAAGCGACGCGTACTCGTCGTTCGAAGAAAACAGCTGAAGCTGCTCCTGCTGCTGTTGAAGCTCCTGCAACAGAAGCTCCTAAGGCTGAAGAATCCAAAGCTGAATCAGCTGAATAATTTTACAGTTATTCTTATAAATATGGGAAAGGCTGCCTTTAAGGTAGCCTTTCTTCTTTGTGTATGACGGGCATGTCATACATCTGTGGTGAAAGTCCGTAAGCATTCACTGAAATACACTTTTTAGACACTCTTTGAAAATAAATTCAACCACCGTGTGCCGAATGGTACGTACAATGGGGTGAGAGGAACGGAAAAAGTCGGTTAGAAAGCTTTCGTTTTCCGATCTACTCGATTCTGCCGTTTATTAATACTAAGATACATTAAAATATATCTTAATCGAACTTTTCATAAAGAGAATCTGTTATATTTGTAGATGAATATGACAAAATTTGTAAAGGTTATATTGTTGCTATTGCTGACAGTTGCTTTTCATAGCATAATAGGTTATGTTTCTACCCCGAAAGTGGTGGATAAACAAGATCATGTCATTACATATGCAATAGGACAACAGGGGGAAATCAGTGTACCGGGCCTTCCCGCTAAGCCTGTAGCTGAACTGAATAACTTGCCGAGCCATCAAATATCAGTGATACGCATTCAACGCGTGCTACTTGAAGAGTATTTCCTTTCTTTAAAAAATGTGCTACAATGTTGTGCAGATCGTGAAAATGCGCTTTCACAACACTGGGGACGGATTTATGATACAACAACTTCCTATTATTGCCAGCCATCAAGTGAATACTATGTATATGCTTTGAGGCGTATAATTATTTAATAGTCTATTTATTGGTATCGTTTATTTTGTGGTTACTGGTATCTTCTGTATTACTGGTGATTACATTGCTTTTTATCTTTATATTTTCATTAATAATTTAAACTTTAAATATTATGGCAACTACTCAAACGGTTGATGCTACTATATTCGCATCTTCACACCCCTATATCGCTAAACGTACAAGTGTCTCAGGAATTTTAATTTCCTCTGTAATGTTATTGGCCGGTATTATAGCTTTTGCATCCACTTTCGAATTAGATGATAAGTCCTCCACGATTAGTATGGCTTTAATGGTTTTGGGAACAGGTCTATTCCTTATGGGGATTTTCCGTCTTTTCTGGAAGTCAAAAGAAGTTATCTATTTGCCGACAAAAAGTGTGACTAAAGAGCATAGTCTATTTTTTGACTTGAAGTATATAGATGTTTTGACGAATCTTGTGAATTCGGGTTCATTCTCTGCTGGTTCGAATATAAAGAGCGAGGTTAGTGGTAATATACGTATGGATGTGATACTCTCTGCAGATAAAAAGTTTGCAGCTGTGCAGCTATCCCAATTTATACCTTATACGTATCAGCCAATAACATCTGTGAAATATTTCACAGATGAACAAGCTTCTGCGGTAGTAGCATTTCTGGCAAAAAGTAAAATGCAGTAAATATATGTCTACAAAACTGTTTGTAAGCATTCGGTAAACCACGTTGCAATTTTTGTGAAATTAGTTCCGAATCGGTGCTATTCGTAGTCGATTCGGAACTAATAGTATCTATTCGGAACAAGTTTGATTGGATTTTACCCAATTACGTGGTAGAAGTTCTTCCATATTCTTCTCATCCCTTTCATAATATGGAATTTTGCTCAGGACATCTTCCATCCAGATTCTGGGGTCTACTTCTGCTGATTTGCAGGTTGAAATCAGTGAGTATACGATGGCAGCCCTGTATGCTGATGCATCGTTTCCGCAGAACAGATAGTTCTTTCTTCCCAAAGCCAAAGGTCTTATGGCATTTTCTATACGGTTGTCATCAATTTCGATTCTTCCGTCGTTTACGTATCTGGAAAGTCTTGGAAGGAGCGTGTACGTATATTCGATGGCTTTACCCATACGGCTTTTAGGAAGCACTCTAAGATAGGTGTCCTGCAGCCACTTTTCAAATTCAAGTATCAGCGGATAGGCCTCACTGATACGTTTTTCCTTACGCTCTTCAGCTGTGAGCCCTGCATCATTGGCTTCAGATTCTATCTTGTACAACTTGCCGATGTAGTGTATTGCCTGTGTGGCCAGGGTCCTGTTCTCTTCCAGGGCATCCACGTACTTCCTTCTGACATGTGCCCAACAGCCGACCATAGTGATTCCTTTCACCTGCTCAAACTGTTCGTAAGCTGCATAGCCGTCACATTGCACAATGCCATGGTAACATCCCAGCAGTTCACGGGCTACAGTCCCCGAACGGCTGCCACGGTCATAATGGAACATGACGTCCCCCGTGATGCCGTCGCGTACGCACCACTCATACCCCTTTTTCGCCTTATGTTTCTCATTGTCCAGCACAGGAATGACACTCTCGTCCACTTGTATATACTCACTGGAGAGTATCTTCTGTTTGAGCAGGTTGTACAGCAACCTGAGTTTCTCCACCGCCATTTCATACCATCCGCACATGGTAGATTCGCTTATGCTGATTCCTGATTCGCGATACTGCTGTATCAGACGATAGAACGGGAGATGATACATGAACTTGCCGATGATAATGTCTGTCAGGACCGAGGCGCCTGCCATACATTTACTGACCGGAACAAGAGGTAGAGGGTGAATCAGGATCTGTCTTTCCTCGGGGTATTTCTCCATATCGGACTTACTTATCACTTTGTGACGGACAGTCTTCAGGATATACAATTTTGCCGGAACACGTTCCAGGCGTGAACTCTCTTCCTTTCCGATTTCAATGAAATCATCCTTAAGCCTGCCTTCCCCGTCTGTTGTCCCTTCGGGGTAAAGATCAACAACCTCTACCGCAAGAGAAGATGTATCCAAGGGCTTGCGGGCCGGCTTCTCCTTGACTTTTATGGTTCTGGTGATTTCTTCATCGCTTTTGCGGACTTCCTCCTCCATCCGGGATATTTCCATGGAGGACATTTCAGCTTTTGAGAACAGGAACAGTTGGTTGGGATCAAGCGGAAGATTCTTCTCGCTCATCCGGCCAAAGACTTTTTTCCGAAGCCAGTACAGCGACTGTTCCAGTGAGGAAACCCTGCTGATAAGCGCCGCTTTATCCTGACGGAGCTGCTCTAATTCTTCCAATAAGGCTTTTTCCTGTTCCTCTGTAAGCATCTGCATCTCATTTTTTCACAATGTAAATATACTAAAATCCAATGACATACAAAAGCAAACAGAGTAAAAAATCCGATACTATTTTCGAAGTTTCTGCAGGTTTTCAAGTCTCGTGCGACGGGAGTCACGGGCTTCCATGATACCCTCCACTATCATGACAAGTTCCCGCCATTCTATATTTGTACAGACCTCATTGTCGTTGGCAGAATCAGGTTTACCTAAGGTACCGGCTTCCAGAAGTTTGGAATATAACACCATGCCGCCAGGCTCCCAATGCAGGAGTTTTATACGGTCACGGGCACGGTTTATGAAGATATACACGTTGCCGTTACAGGGGTCCTGACCCATGGCGTCGGTGATGATACCGCTGAGGGTATGGAAGCTTTTGCGCATATCAGTTGGGCGGTTATACAACAGATAGCGCATACTGTCATTAAGGCTGAACATGGCTGCAGGCCCGGATGATTGAAAACAGTTCCTTTTCATTTAGCTCACCACAAATGCGTATGGCACTACCGGCCGGTGTACGTATTTCTATCTCTTTCAATCCGCTTGGCGTGGTCGGTGTACTTTTCTGTTTCCGTCCGGTTGTACCGGCAAATGAAGGAACCGGAACAAAAGATCCGCTATGCGGAAGCTCGATAAACTCACCTTGAGCCGTTTTACCAGATGATTGCTCGGCGGCATAACGGGATTTGCTGTCATAAAACCGCCATACAGGGATATTGAGTTCCTCTAATCTTGACTTATAAGTCACTTTGTGCTCTTTGCAGTAGTTCATTATTTCTACTACTTCTTCTCGTGTCACCATAACTTGGCTTTTTGGACGTAAAGTTAATGATGGAAGTTGGAGACGAAAATACGTGGTTTACCGAATGCTTACAACTGTTTAACCTTCTTTTTTCGATATATTAGGTAGCTTGAAACTTAAAATTCAGCGTGCTACTGATAAATGAGGCAGGTTTGGGATGGTAGTGCAATAGATAACTCTGGTTTTCATATAGAACAAGGGGATTAGTCGTTAATGACGGCAATCCCCATTTTTCTCATTAAGAAGCAGGCGTTCATATTTTGAGCAACCCCGTTTCTCATTTGATAGGAAAAGGTGAGCTCATTGTTTGTAATGTCAGCTTCGAAACAGTAGTTCCGGATATTATGTGGGAAGGAGTCAATTAAAGTTCCTAATAATAAATCGTGGGTAGCGATGATGCCATTGGTATTCATGTGTATAAACTGTTTGATAAGGGCAAAAGAGCCTTTTTGCTTATCCATGGAGTTTGTACCTTTCAATATTTCATCAAGTATAATGAAAAGCTCTTCTCCTGCTTCAAGCTTGTCTATAATTAATTTGAGTCGCTTGAGTTCAGCAAAGAAATAAGATTCGTTATTGGCTAAAGAGTCGCTGGTTCGAAGACTGGTGACAAGGCGAGCCGGATATATTTCCATCCGCTTTGCCCAAACGGGAGCCCCTATACACGCTAGTAGATAGTTTACTCCTACAGTGCGTAAATAAGTGCTTTTTCCCGCCATATTGGCTCCCGTGATAATAATAAAGAAAGGACGTTTTTCAATGTCTATTCCGTTGCGTACACACTTGTTGCGACTCATTAAGGGATGTCCCAAGTCTTCCGCCTGTAGATGGAAAGGTTGGACAGCAATGGTGGGATAGACATAATCTGGATGATTATATGCGAATGTGGCCAAGGAGCAATAGGCGTCAATTTCTCCGATAGTTTCTATCCAGCGTGGAAGGTCCGATGCATGGATTTCTTTCCATTTCTCGATTCGCATCACTTGACGCAGTTCCCAAAACATTAGTCCGTTGAGTATCGTGCTTATTAATAGATTGTTTCTCTGGTCGAGTGCGTTCATCAGTTTTGAAAGCTGGCGGACTGCTTGAGAAGCAGTTTGATTCTGACTGGTTAGTTCCTCTTTTAATTCCTGCAGTACATGACTGTGCATTTCTTTTTGTTCCGTGAGAAAGATCTGATCAGCGTATGTAGAAAAAATTTGCAGCTTTTCTCCGTAGGTCGTTTGCAATTTAGTGACTCCTTTGGAGAAAATAGTGCTGAATAATACAAAGCAAATAAACACTCCTCCTGCAATACTGACCGGGAGAATACCTAAAATAGCTAAACTTATACATAAAAAATTGATGGTCGTTACCGTTGCAGGGAGAATGCGTAGAAGCGTATGCTTCCGATAGTAGCTAGGGCATTTTACCCATTCCTTGATTTGGGTGGTATCAGCAGGTTTCCCTTTATAGAGTAATCCGAGTAAACGGAACCGTTGTCGATATTCTAAGTCTGTGGATAACTCATGGATAGCTTTCTGACGGTTTTCAATAGCTTCTTTGTTTTCCAGATGTGTATTGAACCAATTTGCGAGATGTTGTTTGCCAACAGGCGTTGCAGTACGGTTGATATATTGGAAAAGAGAATGTTCACCAAATATATCTAAATCGAGAGTGTAGAGATGAGACGGATTAACAAATTCTTTTCCATCATCAAAATCAGAGAAATCATGTTGCAGGGCACGTAGCTCTTGCTCGTTAATTTCTATTTTCTTTTTCATAAAGTCTTTTTGGTAGAACCAAAAATTATGGCGTTTTACTAACCAGATGAATAAGATAAAGGGCAGGATAGCGAAAACAGAGAGACATAGCCACCCGTTAGGCCAGAAGATAATAGGATTTGCTACAGCTACTACGAATAAGATCAGACGGAGGAAACTGATATAATAGATACGTTTCCGTGCTTTCTGTAACTCCAGTTCTGCTTTGTGAATGATTTGCTGATATGTAGTAATGATTTGTTCTTGCTTTTCCATGACAAATTTAATTCTTTTCCACACAAAGATAATATAATTCATAACGGTCGGGATAAGAGCTTGTTTCTGTTGAGATAGATTTACTGTTTATTAACGGAAGGTAGAAGGGAATAATTGGTTCATGCTATATCTTGCTTAGATAATACTTTTGCTGGGTGTAAGTAATATCCCGTTTTCACTCTTTTTTTTCAATATTTCTTTTCTCATTCTTGTATTTATCCGCTAAAATTTATAACTTTCCACTCGAAAAGGCGTTAAACAGGAATAGAGGATGCTTATGAAGAAAAGATGTATCTTATGTTTGTTGATGAGCGTGATTAGCTTTCCGTTAATTGCGCAGAATATTATTTATTCCAACTTGAAAGAGTTGTTGACTCAGCATGGCGACACCATAGCCGTGCTGCGTGTAGAGAAACGCTCTAGAAATCAAATTGTATTAACAGGAGGGGCTGATTACCGGATAACGGCCGGTAATGACGAGTCGATGTGCCGACGCTTGAAGAAGCGTTGCTTTGCTGTTCGTGATAAAAAAGGAGATTTATATTTGAATTGCCGTAAGTTGCGCTATAAAAAGTTACGTTTCGGAGCATGGTATGCTCCTGCCGTTCAGTTAGGTAAAAATATCTATTTTTGTGCAATGCCTTTAGGTTCGGTTATCGGAGGTAACTTTGTGGAGGAAGATGATGTGAAACTGGGAGGGAATATAGGCGATGCTCTTGCTGCTTCAAGTCTGGTTACGAAACGTGTCTGTTATGTACTGAATGGTGAAACTGGAAAAGTCGATTTTCTGGGAAAAGATAAAATGTTTCAATTATTGAAGAATGCTCCGGAATTGAAACAGGCATATTTGAAAGATGATAGCCAAGAGGCGAAATATACCTTTAAATACTTGTTGGAGTTGAGGAATAAACAAAAGAAATAACTTTGTCTATTTCTGCTGATATGGTAGCAGAAGTTAAACTGTAAACGTAATAATACCTTTCTGATAATAATACTGTCGTCTTTTTGTCTTTTATTCGGTATTTGTTTTAGATTTTCCATTAACACTTGTTTTCATTTTATTCTATTGAATGATAATAAATCCCAAATGGACTATAAATGGGAAGGAAACTTGATTCTTCGATTGAGTTTTCTATATATCTTTGTGCCGTTTTTCCTTTGGAAATGAATAGAAAACCAAATTTGCATTTTAATAAAATAGAAAAACGGATGATGACAGAGTATGGAAAGGATGCTTCCCAACGGGTGGAGTTAAGAGAACGGATCATAACGGCGGCAACAGAAGCTTTTACTTCAAAAGGCATCAAGAGTATTACGATGGATGACATCGCGGCAGCATTAGGAATTTCCAAACGTACACTCTACGAAGTCTTTTCGGATAAAGAATCATTGTTGAAAGAATGTATACTGAAGATACAGGCAGACAGGGATAAGTATTTGCAAAAAGTTTTTGAACAGTCGCACAATGTGCTGGAGGTGATACTTGCAGTCTTTCAGAAAAGTATAGAGGTGTTTCATCAGACGAACAAACGCTTTTTTGAAGATCTTAAGAAATATCCCAAAGTATATGAGATGATGAGGAATCGGCAGGACAGTGATTCGATGAAAACCATGTCCTTCTTCAAAACAGGAGTAGAGCAGGGTATCTTTCGTTCGGATGTGAATTTCTCCATCGTCAATTTGTTGGTACGTGAGCAATTTGACGTGCTTTTGAATACGGACATCTGCAACGAATATTCTTTCATTGAGGTGTACGAATCCATTATGTTTACTTATATACGCGGTATCTCTACCGAAAAAGGGGCCAAGGTGTTGGAAGACTTTATACAAGAATATCGAAAGAACTGCATAGGAGACTAGAACAAATATGAGGTTCTATTGACAAACTATTAAGATTAAATTAGAAATACAGTTTATGGACAAAATGAAAAGATTGACAAATCGGAAGATTCTTCTGGTGGCTGTGGCACTCTGTGCATTTGGTTTTGCAAGGGCGCAGGACACGCAGGTGGGGGAGAATATACTAACCTTAACTTTAGACAAAGCTTTGGAAATTGCATTGGATGAGAATCCGACAATGAAAGTGGCAACGGAAGAGATTGCCTTAAAGAAAGTTGCCGGCAAGGAAGCTTGGCAGAGCCTGTTACCGGAGGTTAGTATTGCCGGTGCCTTAGACCATACGGTTAAAGCGGCTGAAATGAAATTGAACGATATGTCGTTCAAGATGGGGAAGGACGGAACGAATACCGCCAATGCCGGCTTGAGTATTAGCCTGCCACTTTTTGTGCCGGGTGTTTACCGTGCGATGTCGATGACGAAGACGGATATTGAATTGGCTGTAGAGAAGGCTCGTGCTTCCAGACTGGATCTGGTGAATCAGGTAAGCAAGGCTTATTATCAGTTGATGCTTGCGCAGGATAGCTATGAAGTGCTTCAAGGCAGCTATAAACTGGCAGAAGATAATTACAATGTAGTGAATGCCAAGTATCAACAGGGAACTGTGAGCGAATATGACAAGATCAGTGCGGAAGTACAGATGCGCAGCATTAAGCCGAACCTGATTTCGGCCGCTAATGCGGTGACTTTGGCTAAGCTACAGTTGAAGGTCTTGATGGGCATCACTGCTGATGTGGAGATAAAGATTAATGATAATCTGACTAACTATGAAACAGTGATGTTTGCCAATCAGTTGAATGAGGAGAATGTGAATCTGGACAATAATACTACCATGAAGCAGTTGGACTTGAACATGAAGTTGCTTGAGAAGAATGTAAAATCGTTGAAGTCGAATTTTATACCGACTCTTTCCATGAGTTTCTCTTATCAATATCAGTCTTTATATAATCCGAACATCAATTTCTTCAATTACAATTGGAGCAACAGTTCGAGTCTGATGTTCAATCTTAGTATCCCTTTGTATAGGGCAAGCAACTTTACGAAAGTAAAATCTGCCCGTATTCAGATGCGCCAACTCGACTGGAACCGTATCGACACGGAAAGACAGCTGAATATGCAGATTGTCAGCTGCCGTAACAATATGGCTGCCAGTACAGAGCAGGTAGTCAGCAATAAAGAAAATATAATGCAGGCTAAGAAAGCGGTCGCGATTGCGGAAAAACGCTATGATGTAGGTAAAGGCACGGTGCTTGAACTTAATAGTTCTCAGGTGTCACTGACACAGGCCCAGCTCACTTATAATCAGTCAATATATGATTATCTGGTTGCTAAGGCAGACCTCGACCAGGTTTTGGGAAAAGAATAAAGATAGACAACTAAAAAATTACAACTAAGGAATATGAAAAAAAGTATCCGATTAGTAGCCCTGCTATTAACAGTGTTTATGGGCTCATGTACAGGTGGAAAAGACAAAGCTACTGTGGAACATGTGGATGAAAAACCCATCGTGAAACTGGCAGATGTAAAAGCTCGTCCCGTAGAGCAGATACAGGATTATACGGCAACTGTTGAAGCGGAAGTGAAAAACAATATCGCTCCTTCGTCTCCCGTGCGTATCGACCGTATCTTTGTAGAAGTGGGAGACCGTGTATCAAAGGGACAGAAATTGGTGCAGATGGATGCGGCCAACCTCGACCAGACAAAGTTGCAGCTGGACAACCAGGAAATAGAATTCAACCGTATTGACGAACTGTATAAAGTAGGCGGAGCTTCCAAATCCGAGTGGGATGCTTCCAAGATGCAGCTCGACGTGAAGCGGACTGCCTATAATAATTTGTTGGAAAACACCTTTCTGCTGAGTCCGATTAACGGTGTGATTACTGCACGTAACTATGACAATGGCGACATGTACAGCGGTGGAACACCGGTGTTGGTAGTAGAACAGATCACTCCGGTGAAACTTCTGATTAACGTATCCGAAACCTATTTCACCAAGGTAAAGAAAGGTGCGCCGGTAGATGTAAAGCTGGATGTATATGGTGATGAAGTGTTCAAGGGAACCATCAATTTGGTGTATCCTACGATAGATGCGGTTACCCGTACATTCCAAGTGGAAATCAAGCTGGACAACAGAGACCAGCGTGTACGTCCGGGAATGTTTGCCCGTGCAACGTTGAATTTCGGTACGGTCGACAACGTGGTTGTTCCTGACTTAGCTATCGTGAAGCAGGCAGGTTCCGGCGACCGTTATGTGTTCGTTTATAAAGATGGTAAAGTATCTTATAATAAAGTAGAGTTAGGTAGACGTATGGGCTCGGAATACGAACTGAGATCCGGTGTGCCTGATAATTCTCAGGTTGTAGTTGCCGGACAATCACGTTTGGTGAACGGTATGGAAGTAGAAGTTGAGAAATAAGTTTATAATGTGATATAAAACCTATTAAACATGAGTTTATACGAAGGTGCGGTTAAGAAACCGATTATGACCTCACTCTGCTTTCTGGCAGTGGTGATCTTTGGTCTTTTCTCTTTGTCCAAATTGCCTATCGACTTGTATCCGGACATTGATACAAATACGATTATGGTAATGACCGCTTATCCCGGCGCAAGTGCTTCGGATATAGAAAATAATGTAACCCGTCCGCTCGAAAACACCTTGAATTCGGTGAGTAACCTGAAACATATTACCTCCCGTTCTTCCGAGAATATGTCATTGATTACGTTGGAGTTCGAGTTTGGTAATGATATTGACGTCCTCACCAATGATGTGCGCGACAAACTCGACATGGTGAGTTCACAGCTCCCTGACGATGTCGAGAATCCGATTATCTTCAAGTTCAGTACGGACATGATTCCTATTGTGTTGCTTTCCGTACAAGCAAATGAGAGTCAGTCCGCTCTTTATAAAATATTGGACGACCGTGTGGTTAACCCGCTGGCACGTATTCCGGGAGTCGGAACAGTGTCTATCAGTGGTGCGCCGCAACGTGAGATTCAGGTATATTGCGACCCGAACAAACTGGAAGCTTACAACCTGACCATCGAGACAATCAGTGCCATTATCGGTGCCGAGAACAAGAATATCCCGGGCGGTAACTTCGACATCGGTAGCGAAACCTACTCACTGCGTGTGGAGGGAGAGTTTAAAGATTCCCGTCAGCTGGCAGACGTCGTGGTAGGTACGCACAACGGAGCCAATGTCTTCTTGCGCGATGTGGCCCGCATCGTCGATTCGGTGGAAGAGCGTGCGCAAGAAACCTATAACAACGGTGTGAAAGGTGCTATGATTGTGGTGCAGAAACAGTCGGGAGCCAATTCGGTGGAAATTTCCAAGAAAGTAGCAGAAGCCTTGCCGCGCTTGCAAAAGAATCTGCCGAGCGATGTGAAGATTGGTGTCATTGTCGACACTTCCGACAACATTCTCAATACCATCGACAGCTTGACGGAGACCGTCATGTACGCCCTTTTGTTTGTTATCATTGTCGTGTTCCTCTTCTTAGGACGCTGGCGTGCCACACTGATTATCTGTATTACCATTCCGCTTTCGCTGATTGCTTCGTTTATCTATTTGGCGATTAGTGGCAACACCATCAACATCATTTCACTGTCGTCTCTCTCTATCGCCATCGGTATGGTAGTAGACGACGCCATTGTGGTGCTTGAAAATGTCACGACCCACATCGAGCGTGGCTCCGATCCCAAACAGGCGGCTGTGCACGGTACGAATGAGGTGGCAATCTCTGTAGTGGCATCTACACTGACTATGATTGCCGTATTCTTCCCGCTCACCATGGTAAGCGGTATGTCCGGTGTGCTGTTCAAGCAGCTCGGATGGATGATGTGTGCCATTATGTTTATCTCCACCGTTTCTGCCTTGTCGCTCACCCCGATGCTTTGTTCGCAGTTGCTCCGGTTGCAGAAGAAGCAGTCGAAAGCCTTCAAGATATTCTTTACCCCGATTGAACGGGCGCTCGATAGTCTCGACAACTGGTATGCACGGATGCTCAACTGGGCGGTGCGCCATCGTTGGACGGTGCTCACTTGTTGTATTCTCTTCTTCGTACTCAGTCTGCTGTGTGCCAAGGCTATCGGTACCGAGTTTTTCCCCGCGCAAGACAATGCTCGTATCGCGGTGAAACTGGAGTTGCCCATCGGCACCCGCAAGGAGATTGCACAGGAACTGTCGGCTAAGCTGACCAACCAGTGGCTGACTAAATACAAAGGCATCATGAAGGTGTGCAACTATACCGTGGGACAAGCTGACTCGGACAACACTTGGGCGGCAATGCAAGACAATGGTTCGCACATCATCTCGTTCAACATCAGTCTCGTTGATCCGGGCGACCGCGACATCACGCTCGAAACCGTCTGCGAAGAGATGCGTGAAGACCTCAAAGCCTATCCTGAGTTTAGCAAGGCACAGGTCATTTTGGGTGGTAGCAGTAGCGGTATGTCTGCTCAGGCAAGTGCCGACTTTGAGGTGTATGGTTACGATATGGCGTTGACCGATAGCGTGGCAGCCCACTTGAAGCGTCAGTTGTTGGAGGTGAAGGGTGTCACCGAAGTGAATATCAGCCGAAGTGACTATCAGCCGGAATATCAGGTCGACTTCGACCGCGAGAAGCTGGCCATGCATGGTCTGAACCTCTCCACTGCCGGTAGCTATCTGCGTAACCGTATCAATGGTGCAGTGGCTTCCAAGTATCGTGAAGATGGCGATGAGTACGACATCAAGGTGCGCTATGCACCTGAGTTCCGTACCAGTTTGGAGAGCCTGGAAAACATCCTGATATACAATGCACAGGGGCAGTCGGTACGTGTGAAAGACGTCGGTACGGTGGTCGAACGTTTTGCACCGCCTACCATCGAGCGTAAAGACCGCGAACGTATCGTGACCGTTTCGGCCATAATCTCCGGTGCTCCGTTGGGCGATGTGGTGGCAGCAGGAAACAAGATTATCGACAAGATGGAGCTTCCGGGCGAAGTCACTATCCAGGTGGCAGGATCGTTCGAAGACCAGCAAGACTCGTTCCGCGACTTGGGTACGCTTGCAGTGCTCATCTTCGTCCTCGTGTTCATCGTGATGGCGGCACAGTTCGAATCGCTGACTTATCCGTTCATCCTGATTCTCTCCGTGTTCTTTGCCGTGAGCGGTATCTTGATGTCACTCTTCATCACCCATACCACGCTGAGTGTGATGAGTCTTTTGGGGGGTATCATGTTGATTGGTATTGTGGTGAAGAACGGTATTGTGCTCATCGATTACACCATCCTCTGCCGCGAACGCGGACTCTCCATCCTGAATGCGGTGGTGACAGCCGGTAAGAGTCGTCTGCGTCCGGTGCTGATGACTACTGCCACCACCATTCTCGGTATGATTCCGATGGCAGTGAGCACCGGTCAGGGAGCCGAGATGTGGAGTCCGATGGCGATTTCCGTAATCGGTGGTTTGACGGTGTCTACTCTTCTGACACTGATCTACGTGCCGGTGATGTACTGCATCTTCGGTGGAGTGGGAGTGAAGCGCCAACGTAGAAAGTTTCGCCAGACCCGCGAGCTGAATGAATACTTCCAGCTCCATAAGGACGAAATCATTAAGAAATAAATCAATTAAAGAACAAGGAGTATGAAATCTATATTAATCACTTTCGACCAAGCCTTTTATGAACGTATCATAGCGTTGCTCGACCGTCTCAACTGCCGCGGATTTACCTATATGGAACGCGTGCAGGGACGTGGATCGAAGACGGGCGAACCTCACTACGGCAGTCATGCCTGGCCCAGTATGTGCTCGGCCATCCTGACAGTGGTGGACGAAAGCAAAGTAGACCCGTTGCTGGATGCCTTGCACCGGATGGATAAAGAAACGGAACAACTTGGTTTGCGTGCCTTTGTCTGGAACATTGAGCGGAGCATTTAGTTGATTCCCGTCAGGTAGGAACAAGTAATGGGGGAAAATCTCAAGTACAGTGGAGATTTTCCCCCATTGTTTTTCATTTCTCAGGTCACGGTAGCCACTTTGACGGTAGCGTTTTGTCTTTTGCAACCATGATTACGGGATTGGGTTCTTCAGTCAGTTTTGCTGCAATACTTTTTAATTTACCTTTTTATTCACATTCACCTTTATTTCTGCTTCAATAAGTTTATAAGCTAAAAGATAGCCTCTTCATTCATCTTGCGTCACTGCCTATTATGCTGATGATTTGCAGAAACTGCCATCGTTCCAAGTAATTTCTTTGGGGCAGTAGAAAAATAGGGGGATACGTTATTAAGGGAACGAATGTTTCTCTGATAGAGTTAATCTCTTCATTCGTTCTTTCTACAGATACAGCAGAGTAATTTCGATATCCGCGAGTTGGATGGTGCAATGGCTACCGCAGAGCAGTTTGATGCACCAACGAGTGTTATTACCGCCTCTCTCCCTATTGTTTTCGTCAATTCCTCTTTCAACCTATCACCATCGTCCTGAAACTCTTTGTTCATCGTATTTACAGAGCGGTGATAGGTTGTCACTAACCTGTCACCTCATCTATCACCTATCACCGCCTATTTTTCTACAGTAACAGTCAGAAACAAAGTGTTCCACCGTATTGAAACAAAGTGTTCACCGTGTTGAAACAAAGTGTTCAGCGGCTTGAAACAAAGTGTTCACCGTGTTGAAACAAAGTGTTTCAAGCAATTGAAACATCTTGAAACAAAGGGTTGTTTGGATTATTGCAAACACTTTAATTTGTGAACCGTACAGTGATAATTTTTGTTTTTATTCTTCTATTCCGGCATTTTTTATCTAAGTTTGCAGGCATTTTCTACGATTGATAAAATGGAGATTATAAAGAACTATTTGAAATACTCGTTGTGGCTTGTGTTGATTGTGTTTGCAACTCTGTTGGGGCTGCATTGGCTTCCGCCCATCACCATGGACGGACACACGATGAGGTGTGTAGACCTTTTGAGCGACCTTCGTTACCCCGAATCGGAGACTGCCGCTGTTGATTCGGACAGTATCCCCTTGCCTCCTGTTGTAAAACCGGCTTTTGTAGATACTTGCCGTACGGGCATGACCTGCATTGAAGATTACAGCGATTCTACCCTCCGCGGAATGTCTCCTTTTTACGAAGCCCTCGACCGTCTCTCTTCCAAGAATTCCGGTTCCCGTGACAACTTGGTACGCATTGCCGTATTCGGAGACTCTTTTATCGAAGCGGATATCTTTACCGCCGACCTTCGCGAGATGCTTCAGAAACGTTTCGGTGGTTGTGGAGTCGGTTTTGTCACCATCACTTCCATGACAAACGGTTATCGGCCTACGGTGCGACACACGTTCGGTGGATGGTCCAGCCATGCGGTGACAGACAGTGTCTATTTCGATAAGAAGAAACAAGGCATTTCCGGGCACTATTTCGTTCCCCGTAATGGAGCTTATGTAGAACTGCGCGGACAAAATAAATACGCTTCCCTGCTCGATACTTGTCAGCATGCTTCCATCTTTTTTTATAATAGAGACTCCGTTCTTCTTTCTGCTTGTGTGAACAAAGGAGAAAATAAAAATTATTCATTAGCTCCTTCCGATGGATTGCAGCAAATTCAGGTAGATGGACGCATCGGTTCTGTCCGTTGGACCGTAGACCGTGCCGACTCTACGTTGTTTTATGGGTTGGCAATGGATGGAAAGGAAGGAATCATTCTCGATAATTTCTCGTTGCGTGGCAGCTCCGGTCTCTCTTTGCGAGGCATTCCTTCACAGATGTTGAAGCAGTTTAACCACCAACGTCCTTACGACTTGATTATTCTCGAATATGGTTTGAATGTAGCTACCCAACGGGGACGTAATTATGATAACTACCAGAAAGGATTGCTCACTGCTATCGAGCACCTGAAGGAATGTTTCCCACAAGCAGGATTCCTGTTGTTGAGCATTGCTGACCGCGATTATAAAGATGAAAACGGAGAGCTTCGTACGATGCCCGGTGTTAAGAATCTGATTCGTTATCAGCAAAACATCGCGGCCGAAAGCGGTATTGCTTTTTGGAATATGTTTGAAGCCATGGGTGGAGACGGGAGTATGGCAAAACTGGTTCACGCCAAACCCTCTATGGCAAACTACGATTATACGCATATAAACTTCCGTGGTGGTAAACATTTGGCGAGATTGCTTTATGAAACCATGATCTATGGTAAGGAACAATATGACAGGAGGCGTGCTTATGAGAGGGAGTAACCTGCTGTCCATCTTTGTTCTTATTTTCACCAGTATGCTGAGTGCCTCCTGTTTTCTTACAGAAGCCATCGCGCAAGATCGCATGCCTGTATGTCCTCCATTAGGAAAGGCTGCCAAGCTTGTCAAGCCCTTGCGGGAAATGAATTGGGCAAATGATACGATCGCTGTACAAATAGCCTTTCCTCCGGCTTTCCGAGAAACTGGTCGGAATGAGATTACTGGCAGTCTCGCTCTGCTGGCTCCCCTCTTGGGACATCTTCGCTTGGTGCGTGCCGGGCTCTCCGAAGATACAGTCTGCATTGTTCATATTGGCGACAGCCATATACGCGGACATATCTATCCCCAGACTACCGGTGCCCGTTTGAAAGAAACTTTCGGTGCTGTCTCTTATATAGATAAAGGCGTCAACGGAGCTACTTGCCTTACATTTACCCATCCGGACCGTATTGCCGAAATCGCTGCCTTGAAACCCGAATTATTGGTTCTCTCTTTCGGAACCAATGAAAGTCATAACCGGCGTTATAATATAAATGTGCATTACAATCAGATGGATGAACTGGTAAAGCTGTTGCGCGATACTCTTCCTGACGTACCTATTCTTCTGACTACCCCTCCCGGTTCCTATGAAAGTTTCCGGCAACGGAGGCGTAGACGCACATTTGCTGTTAATCCCCGCACAGTCATGGCGGCGGAAACCATCCGCCGTTATGCAAAAGACCATCATCTGATCGTGTGGGATATGTACGGTGTCGTCGGAGGGAAGCGTCGTGCTTGCGCCAACTGGACAGATGCCAAACTGATGCGTCCCGATCATGTACATTATTTACCTGAAGGGTATATCCTTCAAGGAAATTTATTATACCAAGCCTTCATAAAAGCATATAATGACTATGTTTCCGATTGATATAGATTTCAGTAGACTGAAAGAGGTACTTACCTATGATCCGCAAGTGCCGATGATATTCAGCAGTGGCATTTTCCTTTGGTTGTTCACTGCTTTCATGGTAGTGTATGTGTTGTTGCAGCATAAACATACTGCCCGTATTTTATTCGTCACTCTCTTTTCCTATTATTTTTATTATAAAAGTAGCGGTACTTATTTCTTCTTGCTCGCGATAGTGACTATTGCCGACTTCTTTCTTGCGCAACTGATGGAACGTACGCAGGGGCACTGGAAGCGTAAAGGATTAGTCACTTTGAGTTTGGGCATTAATCTGGGTCTTCTTGTCTATTTCAAATATACTAATTTCCTGGGTGGAGTGATCGCATCATTGACGGGAGGGGAGTTTACCGCTCTCGATATCTTCCTGCCTGTCGGCATCTCCTTTTTCACTTTTCAGTCATTGAGCTACACCATCGATGTCTACCGGAAAGAGATAAAACCACTGACCAACCTGCTGGATTATGCTTTTTATGTATCTTTCTTCCCCCAACTGGTTGCGGGACCTATCGTACGTGCCCGCGACTTTATCCCGCAAATTCGAAAACCTCTCTTTGTTTCGCAGGAGATGTTTGGTCGTGGAATCTTTTTGATCGTATCCGGTCTTTTCAAGAAAGCCATTATTTCCGATTACATCAGTATCAACTTTGTTGAACGTATTTTTGATAATCCTACTCTCTATTCCGGCGTGGAGAATCTGATGGGTGTGTATGGCTATGCTTTACAGATTTACTGCGACTTTTCCGGATATAGTGACATGGCTATCGGTATCGCTTTATTGTTGGGTTTTCATTTTAATCTCAATTTTAATTCTCCTTATAAGTCTGCTTCCATTACTGAGTTCTGGCATCGTTGGCACATCTCTTTGTCCAGCTGGCTACGGGATTATCTGTATATCTCTTTAGGAGGGAATCGGAAAGGTAAGTTCCGGCAATATCTGAATCTTATCATTACCATGTTTTTGGGGGGATTGTGGCATGGAGCCTCTTGGAATTTTGTACTGTGGGGTATCTTCCACGGTGTTGCTTTGGCATTGCATAAAATGTGGATGACCATTACCGGGCGCAAGAAAGGAGAACAAAGTCATGGTTGGCGGCGTGTGTTCGGAGTGATTATTACTTTTCATTTTGTTTGTTTCTGTTGGATTTTCTTCCGCAATGCCGATTTCCGGAATTCAATGGATATGCTGGGACAGATATTCACCACTTTTCGTCCGCAACTGTTCCCACAATTGTTGGAAGGATATTGGAAAGTATTTGCATTAATGTTGCTTGGCTTCCTGCTTCATTTTGCGCCCGATAGTTGGGAGAAAGCGGTATGCCGGGGCGTTATCCGTATGCCGTTTGTGGGAAAAGCGGTATTAATGGTAGCTTTGATTTACCTTGTTATCCAGATGAAGAGTTCGGAGATTCAGCCTTTTATTTATTTCCAGTTCTAAACTTTTTTTCCATATAGGTTAATCATTTGCTTCATTGCTGGGACTTTAGTTCCCGGATGCTGGGAACAAAAAAGTTCCACCTTTATGTTGAAACCAAGTGTCGCATTACGGGTGACCAACTGTCTTCTATACACTCTTCGTCCGGGTGATAGGTGACAGATACGGTGATAGGTTAACAACAACCTATCACCGCTCTGTAAATACGATGAATAAAGAGTTTCAGAACGATGGTGATAGGTTGAAAGAGGAATTGACGAAATCAATAGGGGAGAGAGTGGTAATAACCCTCGTTGGTGCATCAAACCGCTCTGCAGTAGTCATGGCACCATTCAACTTGCGGATGTCGAAATTGCAAAATGCCATTTTATTGATTAGTAGGGTGATATCTGGCATATTTTTTCTTTCTTTGCAAAAGAAAAAAGAAATCGTTAATTATATGGATAATTCATTCACTTATCAACCGTCAACCAACCGTTATGATCGTATGCAGTATAAATATTGCGGCAAGAGCGGCTTGCAGTTACCTCTTATTTCTCTGGGATTGTGGCACAACTTCGGTAGTGTGGACGATTTCACCGTGGCAACCGATATGATAAAGTATGCTTTTGACCACGGTATCACTCATTTCGATTTGGCAAATAACTACGGTCCTGCTCCCGGAAGTGCGGAAACCAACTTCGGACGAATTTTGAAAGAGAATTTCCAAGGCTATCGGGATGAAATGGTAATCTCTTCCAAAGCCGGACATGAAATGTGGGCGGGACCTTACGGTGGCAATAGTTCCCGTAAGAATCTGATGGCAAGTATCGACCAAAGTCTCCGTCGTACAGGATTGGAGTATTTCGATATTTTTTATAGTCATCGTTATGATGGAGTAACTCCGGTTGAAGAAACGATTCAAACATTGATTGATATAGTAAAGCAGGGGAAAGCCCTCTATATCGGAATATCCAAGTATCCCCCCGAACAAGCACGGATTGCTTATGAAATGATGGCGAACGCAGGTGTGCCTTGCCTTATCAGCCAATACCGTTACAGTATGTTCGATCGTGCGGTTGAGGCTGAATCACTCCCTTTGGCGGCGGAATACGGTTCCGGTTTCATTGCTTTCTCTCCTTTGGCGCAAGGATTGTTGACCGATAAATACCTGAACGGTATCCCTGAAGGCTCGCGAGCCGCACGTTCTTCCGGCTTCCTTCAGCGTTCGCAAGTTACTCCCGAAAAGATAGAAGCTGCCCGGCAGTTAAATGAAATAGCCCGTCTCCGTGGGCAGACATTAGCTGAAATGGCTTTGGCATGGGTGCTGAGAGATGAAAGAATAACATCGGTGATCGTGGGAGCAAGTTCCGTGAATCAGTTGGCGGATAATCTCAAGGCATTGGAACATTGGGACTTTACTGTTGAAGAACTGACAGCGATTGAACTGGTTTTGTCAGGCATGGCTTAAAAAGTTCTTTATTGATCCGACTACGTATTTAGCAAAAGATCTGTGTCTTTATTATCAGAACAATCTGAAAATACCATGTACAGAATTTGGTTAACTTAAGGTAAGTGTCTCCTTCATACATTAGCTAATGTAAGTTGATCACATGGTTGACGCGAGTTGTTCGGATAGCCAACTAATGCTTCTACCCTGAGCCAGTACTAAAAAATATGTTCTACAACATCGTTGTCAATCAGCGCGTTAGTATAGATATGCAAAAAAGTTCAGAAAAAAGTGCCGGATATATTTGGATTGTAAATTAAAAGGTGGTACTTTTGCACCCGCTTTCCGAGGGAGGACAGCCTGACAGGTTTGACATGATGCTTGCCGCATAAGGCACCTTTAAAATAAAGACAAAAAACTTTCAAAAAAGTTTGGAGTTAATACATAAAAGTCCTTATCTTTGCATCCGCTTTCTAAAAGAAAGCGCGTGTTTCTGACACGTCAGTTCTTTGAAATATTGATAAACAATACAAGTAGTACAAGTAAAGAAATAGAACCGTCAATACTTGTCTGATATATATGAATATATGTACAGGCACAGGTATTGTAATAAAGGTCAATGAAATTACGGCGTCCTGAACAGAGCAATATGATATCCTTGATTGGATATTCGAATGATATTTTTACAATGAAGAGTTTGATCCTGGCTCAGGATGAACGCTAGCTACAGGCTTAACACATGCAAGTCGAGGGGCATCATGAAGGTTTGCTTGCAAACCTTTGATGGCGACCGGCGCACGGGTGAGTAACACGTATCCAACCTTCCGTTAACTCGGGGATAGCCTTTCGAAAGAAAGATTAATACCCGATGCCATATCATCCCCGCATGGGGATGCTGTGAAAGGAATCCGGTTATCGATGGGGATGCGTTCCATTAGTTAGTTGGCGGGGTAACGGCCCACCAAGACGACGATGGATAGGGGTTCTGAGAGGAAGGTCCCCCACATTGGAACTGAGACACGGTCCAAACTCCTACGGGAGGCAGCAGTGAGGAATATTGGTCAATGGACGGAAGTCTGAACCAGCCAAGTAGCGTGAAGGATGACTGCCCTATGGGTTGTAAACTTCTTTTATACGGGAATAACCGGTCCCACGTGTGGGACTCTGCATGTACCGTATGAATAAGGATCGGCTAACTCCGTGCCAGCAGCCGCGGTAATACGGAGGATCCGAGCGTTATCCGGATTTATTGGGTTTAAAGGGAGCGTAGGTGGACTGTTAAGTCAGTTGTGAAAGTTTGCGGCTCAACCGTAAAATTGCAGTTGAAACTGGCAGTCTTGAGTACAGTAGAGGTGGGCGGAATTCGTGGTGTAGCGGTGAAATGCTTAGATATCACGAAGAACTCCGATTGCGCAGGCAGCTCACTGGACTGTCACTGACACTGATGCTCGAAAGTGTGGGTATCAAACAGGATTAGATACCCTGGTAGTCCACACAGTAAACGATGAATACTCGCTGTTTGCGATATACAGTAAGCGGCCAAGCGAAAGCATTAAGTATTCCACCTGGGGAGTACGCCGGCAACGGTGAAACTCAAAGGAATTGACGGGGGCCCGCACAAGCGGAGGAACATGTGGTTTAATTCGATGATACGCGAGGAACCTTACCCGGGCTTAAATTGCAAATGAATGATCAGGAGACTGGTCCGCCGCAAGGCATTTGTGAAGGTGCTGCATGGTTGTCGTCAGCTCGTGCCGTGAGGTGTCGGCTTAAGTGCCATAACGAGCGCAACCCTTATCTTCAGTTACTAACAGGTGATGCTGAGGACTCTGAAGAGACTGCCGTCGTAAGATGTGAGGAAGGTGGGGATGACGTCAAATCAGCACGGCCCTTACGTCCGGGGCTACACACGTGTTACAATGGGGGGTACAGAAGGCCGCTACCTGGCGACAGGATGCCAATCCTCAAAACCTCTCTCAGTTCGGATCGAAGTCTGCAACCCGACTTCGTGAAGCTGGATTCGCTAGTAATCGCGCATCAGCCATGGCGCGGTGAATACGTTCCCGGGCCTTGTACACACCGCCCGTCAAGCCATGAAAGCCGGGGGTACCTGAAGTACGTAACCGCGAGGAGCGTCCTAGGGTAAAACCGGTAATTGGGGCTAAGTCGTAACAAGGTAGCCGTACCGGAAGGTGCGGCTGGAACACCTCCTTTCTGGAGTGATGCCGTAGGGGTCGGATGTCCTTATCGTATGTTTGATATGTATCATATGTAAGGTCCATCTCCACCCGGATACCTTTCAAGGTTCTGTTTTTTGTACTACTGGTACTTGTTTATTTATGATATGGATCAACCATCTATAGAAGTATAGATATAGATCAACACGAGAGAAAACAGAAGCCGAGTCTAACATACAGGTAGACAAGGTTGGATTATCGAGCAAGAGATAGCAGAAGCGATGCTTGCATCGATTATGCCGAAAGCAGCCGATAATGCGTAGAACATAGTCCTATAGCTCAGTTGGTTAGAGCGCTACACTGATAATGTAGAGGTCGGCAGTTCAACTCTGCCTGGGACTACCAAGCTCAAGAGATGTCCATGTGCGCGAGCCTTGAGATAGATTCTTGAATCACTTCTTGGGGGATTAGCTCAGCTGGCTAGAGCATCTGCCTTGCACGCAGAGGGTCAACGGTTCGAATCCGTTATTCTCCACAGTCTCAGCAATGAGAAACGATCTTTGACATGATGTACAAAAAGTAAAATTTTAGTAAGAGCTAAAAGTATATATCAAACCGTACGTGTCCGCGTATGCAATATTGATAAAGGGAGCAATTCCAATGTCAATACCGTTACACGGACAAGACGTTTGAAAGAAAGTAAATAAGGGCGCATGGCGGATGCCTTGGCTCTCGGAGGCGATGAAGGACGTGATAAGCTGCGATAAGCTTCGGGAAGGTGCAAATAACCCTTGATCCGGAGATTTCCGAATGGGACAACCCGGTGTTCTGAAGGAACATCATCCATTTTCAGATGGAGGCAAACGCAGGGAACTGAAACATCTTAGTACCTGTAGGAAGAGAAAATAATAATGATTCCCCAAGTAGTGGCGAGCGAACGGGGATCAGCCCAAACCGGTATTGTTACGGCAATACCGGGGTTGTAGGACCACGATATCGCATGAGATTCGGTGAGAAGAATTCTTTGGAAAATGAAACCATAGACGGTGATAGTCCGGTATTCGAAGCCGAATGAAGCGTAGTGGTATCCTGAGTAGCGCGGGACACGGGAAATCTTGCGTGAATCCGCCGGGACCATCCGGCAAGGCTAAATACTCCCGAGAGACCGATAGCGAACCAGTACCGTGAGGGAAAGGTGAAAAGCACTTCGAACAGAAGAGTGAAATAGTCCCTGAAACCGTGCGCCTACAAGCGGTCGGAGCTGCTTGATGCAGTGACGGCGTGCCTTTTGCATAATGAACCTACGAGTTACTTTTTCCGGCGAGGTTAAGTGTCTTGAGACATGCAGCCGAAGCGAAAGCGAGTCTTAACAGGGCGTCGAGTCGGAAGGAGTAGACGCGAAACCAAGTGATCTACCCTTGGCCAGGTTGAAGGTTAGGTAACACTAACTGGAGGACCGAACCGATAAGCGTTGAAAAGCTTCCGGATGAGCTGAGGGTGGGGGTGAAAGGCTAATCAAACTTGGAGATAGCTCGTACTCCCCGAAATGCATTTAGGTGCAGCCTTGTGGGTTACTAATGTGAGGTAGAGCGACTGATAAGATGCGAGGGCTTCACCGCCTATCAAGTCTTGATAAACTCCGAATGCGCATTAGTTTGATCACAGGAGTGAGGGCATGGGTGCTAAGGTCCATGTCCTAAAGGAGAAGAATCCGGACCATCAGCTAAGGTCCCGAAATAATTGCTAAGTTGAACTAACGAAGTCAGATTGCTAAGACAGCTAGGATGTTGGCTTGGAAGCAGCCATTCATTTAAAGAGTGCGTAACAGCTCACTAGTCGAGGAGTTTGGCGTGGATAATAATCGGGCATAAAGCAATTTACCGAAGCTATGGGATGTCAGTATTGAATTGACATCGGTAGGGGAGCATTCCACTCAGCGTCGAAGGTGGGGCGTGAGCCTTGCTGGAGCGTGTGGAAACGCAAATGTAGGTATAAGTAACGATAAAGGGGGTGGGAAACCCCCTCGCCGCAAGACTAAGGTTTCCTGATCAACGCTAATCGGATCAGGGTTAGTCGGGTCCTAAGGCTCAGCCGAATGGTGATGCCGATGGCAGAACAGGTTAATATTCCTGTACTACCTTATGGAGTGACGTGGAGACGGAGTCGTGACAACGCCGCGGACTGACGGAATAGTCCGTTGAAGGGTGTAGATGTTGATCTTTGCAGGCAAATCCACAAAGAGAGTCGAACCTGATAGTATGGAGCGTTCCTCGGAACAATCCAATAGTGCGTGTAATCATACTCCCGAGAAAATCCGCTAAACTTAATCCCTAAGGTACCCGTACCGCAAACGGACACACGTAGTCGGGTTGAATATACTCAGGCGCTTGAGTGAATCACGGTTAAGGAACTAGGCAAACTGACCCTGTAACTTCGGGATAAAGGGTCCCAACGTGAGTTGGGCGCAGAGAATAGGTCCAGGCAACTGTTTAACAAAAACACAGGGCTGTGCAAAATTGAAAGATCATGTATACAGCCTGACACCTGCCCGGTGCTGGAAGGTTAAGAGGAGACGTCATCGCAAGAGAAGCGTTGAATTGAAGCCCCAGTAAACGGCGGCCGTAACTATAACGGTCCTAAGGTAGCGAAATTCCTTGTCGGGTAAGTTCCGACCTGCACGAATGGTGTAATGATCTGGACACTGTCTCAACCGTGAGCTCAGTGAAATTGTAGTATCGGTGAAGATGCCGATTACCCGCGATGGGACGAAAAGACCCCGTGAACCTTTACTATAGCTTAACATTGAATTTGGGTAATTGATGTGTAGGATAGGCCGGAGACAATGAAGTGGATACGCCAGTATCTGTGGAGTCGCTGTTGAAATACGGCCCTTTGATTATTTGAGTTCTAACTCCTTTACTGGAGGACACTGTTTGGTGGGTAGTTTGACTGGGGTGGTCGCCTCCAAAAGCGTAACGGAGGCTTCTAAAGGTGCCCTCAGGACGATTGGTAACCGTCCGCAGAGTGTAATGGCATAAGGGCGCTTGACTGGGAGACTTACAAGTCGATCAGGTAGGAAACTAGAGCATAGTGATCCGGTGTTTCCGTATGGAAGGGACATCGCTCAAAGGATAAAAGGTACTCCGGGGATAACAGGCTGATCCCTCCCAAGAGCTCATATCGACGGAGGGGTTTGGCACCTCGATGTCGGCTCGTCACATCCTGGGGCTGGAGAAGGTCCCAAGGGTTGGGCTGTTCGCCCATTAAAGTGGCACGCGAGCTGGGTTCAGAACGTCGTGAGACAGTTCGGTCTCTATCTATCGTGGGCGTATGAAATTTGCGTGGCTCTGACACTAGTACGAGAGGACCGTGTTGGACTGACCTCTGGTTTACCGGTTGTGCCGCCAGGTGCATTGCCGGGTATCTAAGTCGGGATTGGATAAGTGCTGAAAGCATCTAAGTACGAAGCCAGCCACAAGATTAGATTTCTCAGGGTCGTCAAAGACGATGACGTTGATAGGATGCAGGTGTAAAGGTGGTAACATCAAAGCCGAGCATTACTAATTGCCCGTCGACTTTCTTTCGGAGATGTAGTGGTTGGTTGTATACATTTAGCTTGTAATAACTGAATTTTTACTTTTCATCATGTCATGACTTTATTCAGGTGGTTATAGCACGAGGGTTCCACCTCTTCCCATTCCGAACAGAGAAGTTAAGCCTCGTCACGCCGATGGTACTGCGTAACAGTGGGAGAGTAGGTAGCCGCCGTTTTTGAAGAAGCCCCTTGATTCTAAAGTGAGTCAAGGGGCTTGCTGTGTTTGGTCACTTCGTATTGAGGAATATTTTTTCGCTTTCAGATTACTTAATATCTACTGATCCTTACTTTTAGATTCTCGATATTTCCTCTTTCGGCTTAATAAAATCAGAAAAATCTGAATATTTACTGATAAATTGTATGTTATCCCATCCTGCCGCATTCAATCGTTTGGTAGTGTATAGTTATATTGATTTGAAGCGTTTTGGTGGAGCATTGAAGTCTACAGATATCTTTTCAAGGAATGTGATAAAGCCGATTATTCGTATTGGGATTATATGTATTATGGAGACATTTACTGGAGAGTCTGAAAGAATATGATGCAGTAATACAATATGAGAAGGCGGTAAAAATGTATCTGACAAAGATTATATATGACTCTCTTATTTTAGTTGTTTGTCGTAACGGGAGTAGTGGAGAGTGGGCTTAGCTCCTTCTTTTTTGCACTTTTTTCTCTTTTCCTATTGGAATATTCAAAAGATTATCTACTTTTGCAGTGTACTATTATACTAATACACTAAAACATTTTTCATTAAACAGAGATACTATGATTACAGTAGAAAATCTTTCATTTACTTATCGTAAATCGAAGCGTGCGATACTACATGATTTCTCGCTTTCGTTCGAATCAGGAAGGGTATATGGACTGTTGGGAAAGAACGGTGCGGGCAAATCTACTCTTCTCTATCTGATGTCTGGGTTGTTGATTCCTAAAAGCGGCAAGGTGATGTTTCATGGTACAGATGTGCACCGTCGGTTACCGGTTACTTTACAGGATATGTTTTTAGTTCCCGAGGAGTTTGATTTGCCTTCGGTCTCTCTGGTCAGCTATGTGGAGTTGAACAGTCCTTTTTATCCTCGTTTCAGTAAGGAAGAGATGATTAAATATCTTCATTATTTTGAAATGGATATAGATATTGATCTTGGAATGATTTCTATGGGGCAGAAAAAGAAAGTGTTCATGAGTTTTGCACTTGCTACGAATACCTCTCTTTTGTTGATGGATGAACCGACCAACGGACTAGATATTCCAGGCAAAAGCCAGTTCCGTAAGTTTATAGCATCGGGTATGTCGGAGGATAAAACGATAGTGATTTCCACACACCAGGTTCGTGACATCGACAAAGTACTCGATCATGTGTTGATTATGGATGACAGCCGTGTGTTGCTGGATGAATCGACAAGTAATATTTGCGACAAACTTTTCTTTGTGGAGAGTGATGATCGGGAATTGGCCAAAAGTGCGCTTTTCGCAATTCCTACTATTCAGGGGAATTATTTGCTCCTTCCTAATAAAAAGCAGGAAGAGTCGGAATTAAACCTGGAACTTCTTTTTAATGCTACACTGGCTGCTCCCGAGGAGATGTCCCGATTGTTTCAAACTCAAAAATAAAAGACGATGATAAAAGATACTTTTTTTAGTTTGCCTCGTTTTATGAATCTTTGCCGCAAGGAGATGGTGGAGAGCTGGAAGTCGAATGTGCTTCGTATGGTATTACTTTATGGAGTGATGACTGTTGTGCTGGTCTGGAACGGATATTTTGCGTATCGTACTCACGACTCGGTTCGTTTTCTCGAACGTTATGTGGAGGCCGATCCTGCCTGGAACTTTATATTAATAGCTTTTCTTTGGTTTCTATTCGGATTTGGTTGTTTAAGCGGTTCGCTGACAATGGAGAAGATGAAAAGCAAGACAAACAGATTGTCTATATTAATGACACCGGCCACTCCTTTTGAGAAATTCTTTTCTCGTTGGTTGGTATCAACCGTTGTCCTGTTGGTTGTCTTTTTTATTACCTTTAAACTGGCAGATTATACACGGGTACTGGTTTATTCGCTTATCTATCCGGATGTAAAAGAAGTAATACTTCCTGTCAATCTGGGAGATTTGGTAGGTAGCGGTAAACGGTGGTACTTGTTCAACAAAACGTATGAGTTGACATTGGTGCTTTCTATCTATTGCTTTGTGCAGTCATTGTTTGTATTAGGCAGTTCTGTATGGCCGAAAAATTCGTTTCTTAAAACATTTGTTTCTGTTACGATAATTGTTTTAATTTACGTACTGGTCGGAATGTTGGTGGGGGATATGTTATTTAGCAGAAGCAATAAAGATTATGATTATATTTTTTCTTCAATGACGAAGGAGCTGGTTGTCGCTATGGTAACTGTGGTCTTTATGCTTTTTGCATTCGTAAATTGGACACTCGCCTATTTCCGTTTCAAGGAATCCGAGATCATTCAACGCATGTAATACTTTAGACTATGAATTTTAAAGAAAGTAAAGCTATCTATTTACAGATTGCAGATAGAATCTGTGATGAGATACTTCTGGAGCAGTTTGTAGAGGAGGAACGTATTCCTTCGGTTAGAGAATATGCTGCTATTGTGGAAGTAAACGCCAATACGGTGATGCGTTCATTCGATTATCTCCAGTCACAGAGTATTATTTATAATAAGCGCGGCATTGGCTATTTTGTCGCTATCGGTGCGAGGGAATTGATTCATTCGCTGAGGAAGAATACCTTTTTGAAGGAAGAACTGGACTACTTCTTCCGCCAAATCAAGACACTGGATATTCCTATAAAGGAGATAACGGATATGTACCGGGAATTTTGTAAAAAAGAACAGTAAAATAAATATTATGAAACGTACAACTTATATATTGATAGGGCTTTTTGTTGCCGGACTTTGTGTGCTGGTAGGCGGAATGTTTATGATTTTTTGTTTAGGAAGGCCATTCATTAATCAACTGAATTTACAAGGAGAGCAGCTAACCAAAGAAGTACCGGCTTGCCGGGTGATCTTGCTGACTCAAACAAAGATGTATACGAAAGGAAGTAATGTCTGGCTGGCGAACTCTCTTTTGGAAGTGCAGCCTTCAAAAGATGGGAAGAATCTGCTTTCTTGCTCGAAGAAGGTAAATGATTATCTGAAAATAACCGTTATGGGAGACACGTTGAAGATTCTTTTGGACTATCCGCAGGATCAACTCCCGCAGGAATTTAAGGAATCCAAATTTGTGGGAATAAATATAGGAGACATGCGATTGGATATGACGCAAGATGTGGAGTGTATTATAAATGACATCGATTCGCAGAAAATAGGGTTCAAACATCTGAAGAAGGATTCTTTGTCCATTGACACGTCTAATTCTATTGTGGTTGATTCTTGTGATTTTGCAGCTTTGCAAGTCATCAGGAGTGGCAGGAATGTGGATTTCCAGAGTGGGACTATTAATAATCTGTATTTGAATCTGGGTATGATGGATAATTGGTTTGTAAATGCTGAGAAATGCCATATCGGTACGGAATATTTAACTGCACATTATGCAAATGTGCAACTTCAAAAAGGAGAGTGTGAGCGTATGATCTGGATTCCTGAGAAAAATGATTCCAAGCTAAATGTATCTTTAGCCGGGAAAGCTTGTGTAACGGTAATGGAGTGATTATATGCCTGAGATAAAAAAGAGCAAAGGTGGACTTATTTCATCTTTGCTCTTTTTTATGTACTGTATTATCATACTTTGGTTAATGTGAAGCAGTCGATATCCGGCGCCCAGTTATAACTATTGCCTATTCGGATCGTATTATAACCGGCCTTCAATTCAACGGGAATTGTGATTTGGCTATGTTTCTCATCTTCCCCCAATGCGTCAATCTTAGTGATGATGCCGTTGATATCAACTTCCAGCTGTCGTCCTTTGCCATGTGAATATTGAATAGTCATTTGGTAGCGTCCGCCGTTTGCGCTATATACTTCTCGCCATTCCGCATAGTTTTCCGGTTTTCCGCCGAGAAATCCAACTTTCATCTTGCCGGAAGCATCCTTGTCATGAGCATAAATAATGCCTTTGGGATTTTTACCCAAATCGTTGAATAGAGGTAAGTATGACCATTCAGCCTCATATAATGTAGGCTCTAGACGAGTTTCTCCTTCCATGCGGAGAAACATGGCGCTGTGAGGAGGCAGTGTTCGTTCAAATACATCGGAGAAATTTCCCAAGTCACTTTGTCTTGCTAAATCGCGTACTTTCACGTTTCCGCCAAATTCGAGTGAGGTAAACGGTACGGAGAAGCTGCATAGCGTATCCGAAGGGTTATATAGTGCAACGGCACGTACGTTACCACGTTTTTGCTCAATGTCTTTCACCAGTACATAGCCTTCATTTTCATGCTGTACCACATACGCCTGCAATCCTAACGGATCTTGGTTGAGTGCGATCAGTTCCTTGTTTGTAAGTAATTGGAGTGAAGAATCCGGCAGGTTTTCTAGGTTGCAGCCGATTAGGAGAGGCGAACTCATGATACACCATAAACCGAAATGAGCTTCTTCTTCTGTCGGAGTTAGTCCTTTTCCGCCTACTTTGCTATTGTTACGGAATCCGATGACCATCATATCCATATCGTTGTAATGCCCATTTCCGGCATAGGCAGATAGATAAAGATTCTTTCTGACTATATATTTCAGTGATCCCCAATGCGCATTGATATCTCCACTGATACGCCAGGAAGTTGCCGCATCTTTTGCCCAGGTACCGGGGAAAGCCCAGCGGCAGATGTTGACGGAAACATTTTTGTTTACTTTGTCAATGCTCTTGCGGATAGAAATATAACGTTCTTCCTCGTCCAATCCGAGGACATCGCCTCCACAATAGTCTATTTTGATAAAGTCGAAGCCCCAGTCACCGAAGTATAGCTGAGCGTCTTGAGGTTCGTGCCCATAGATGCCTGCACCTACTCCTGTAAGGTCGTTGTCCCAAATAGAGCCGCAAGTGTTATTGCCTGCGTCCGTATAGATTCCCGCTTTCATACCGAGACTGTGTATGTGGTCGGCAACCGGTTTCATTCCGTTCGGGAAACGTTTTTTGTTGGTGAGCATGATTCCGTTGTCGTCCCGTTTGCCAAAGAAGCCATCGTCTACGTTGATATAGTGGTAGCCCGCATCTTTCAACCCCTTTTCTACCATAAGGTCGGCCTGATGTTTAATAATGTCTTCGCTGATATCTACTCGGAAAGCGTTCCAGGAACTCCAACCCATGATAGGCGGAGTGATTAGCTTCTCATTCTCAGAATGAGCCACTTGAGTCTTTGTGCAACTGAAGCACAACAGAGAGAGTGCTGTTGTCGTCAAAATGTAGAATCTGTTCTTCATGATATAATAGGTTGATAGATTTCAGTCCAACTGTCCCGGTTACGTCCCGGTAACCTGAAAATAATAAAGAGTAACTTGCTGTATTTCAGAAAGTTACCCTTTGTTCTGTCGGAATGAGGCGACTCGAACGCCCGACCCCTACGTCCCGAACGTAGTGCGCTACCAACTGCGCTACATTCCGATCGCTTAAGAAGTGGTGCCACCAGGAATCGAAAATTAAACTTCTTTTTCCAAAGTCCTGATGAACAGCACTCATTTTATGTCATTAAATTCATAGCCATTGAATTAGCTATATTCCTAATTTCAATCTTTATTGCTGCCATTTTTTTGACGGTGCAAAGATATGTAAAAGGTTCGATTCCTCCAAATAGTATAGGGATAAAATTACAGGAAACTTTATAATGTATTCATTTATAATATCCTTCGCTTTAATAAAGTATCTGGCGTGTTAGGTCTGAAAATGTTCTGTAGAATGTTAATGAGATAAAACTTCTTTTGTTTTTGTGTAATCTTTGGGTAATACACCGAATTTCTGTTTAAAACATTTGGCGAAGTAAGAAGAACTGGTAAACCCTAATTGCAAGGCAACTTCATTGATGCGCATTCCTTCGGATAGATATTGGGCAGCCATGTTCAGACGATAATTCAACACATAAGTATTGGGTGTCATACCGGTGACAGCCTTGACTTTCCGATGGAAATTGCTACGGCTCATATTGATTTTTTCTGCCAGATTATTTACAGAATAATCAATGTCGCCCAATTGTTCCGCCAATATCTCATCCAGAGTTTTAATAAAGTCCATATCCTTTGAGGAAAGTGCATATTTTCCCGGCTCAGACATACTGTCGTTTGTCTTTGGAAAAGTGCTAAGTAAGCGATGGAAAGCCAGTCGTAATGTCATCAGATTCTCAATTTGTTTATGTATCTGTTTGATTGAGAATGGCTTTTCCATGTATACGTTTGCTCCGTTTTCCAATCCTTCTATTTTGGCGGACAATGTAGTCTTGGCTGTGAGCAGGATGACCGGTATGTGAGAATATTCAATGTTTGATTTTATCTGATGACATAATTCTATACCGTCCATTTCTGGCATCATGACGTCACTGATAATCATGTCGATATTCTCTTCCGCCAATAATTCCAGGGCTTTCCGACCATTTTCGGCACATCTTACATGGTACCATTGTTGTAAGGAATTACGTGTCATATTCAACAAATCCGGATTGTCTTCCACTAATAAGAGTGTAATCTTTTCCTTTTCTATATCTACTTCCTTGTTTGTTTCCATTTCGCAACTATCTTCTTTATGTGTCGAGTTTTCATTCACGGTATCGGTCATGTTTACTCTTGGAAGAGACAGGATAAAGGATGAGCCACCGGAAGGAATGTCTCGTAGTGACAATGTCCCTTTGTGGGCTTCAGCCAATATTTTGGAGAAAGCCAGTCCGATACCTGTTCCTTTGCCGGAAGAAGCATCCGGTACTTGATAGAATAATTGGAAGATTTTCTCCTGCTGGTCTTTGGGTACACCACATCCGTCATCGTTTACCAAAATCGTGATTGTGTCCTCCGCAGTCTCCAATTTTAATTCTATGTGTGACTGGGCATATTTTATTGCATTTCCTAACAAATTGACTATGACGGTTCTTATTTTGTCAATATCGATAGAAATATATATATCTTCTGTCGGGAGAACGATTGACAGTTCAATATCCTTCAATGCCGCAATATGATTGAATTGTTCATAGATGGAGGCAAGTTGGAGATTCAGATGGCAAGGTTTGGGATTCAATTGCACTCCATTACTTTCTATTTTTTGAAAGTCGAGGAGCTGGTTGGTGATATTCAACAGATAATTTACATTCTTATCGATCATCGACACATATTCATCCTCCCTCTTATTTTCTCGTAATTTCTCCAGTGGCAGGCAAATCAGAGTGAGCGGCGTACGTATTTCATGTACGAGGTTGACGAAGAAGTTGACTTTTAGTTTATAAGTCTCCTTTTCTTTGGCAAAGTTGAATTCTTCCATCCGCCGTTTGTACTTGCGTTTGACATATAGATTCCAGCGATATCCTGAGTAGATAATGATACTTGTCAGGAGTAATGAATAGGCTATGTATGCCCAAGAGCTTTGCCACCATGGCGGTGTGATTACAATCTTCAGCATCGTAGTTTCCCGGTTCCACTCTCCATCGTTATTCGAACCGTTTAGCATAAATGTGTATTCACCGGGAGGTAGATGATTGTAAGATACAGAGTTGGTAGTTGTGTTCCGAATCCATGTCGGGTCTATCCCTTTCAGCATATAGTTGTATTGGTTTCTTTGTGACTCTCCGTAACTCAGGGCTGCAAAGTCAAGGGTGAAACTATTCTTTTGATAGGGTAATCTGATTTCTTTTTTCAGGTAGAGAAGTTCTTCATGTGTGTTTGCCGCTTTCTGAGAGGTATTCTCGTCATTGGAATAGGGGAAATGGATGTCAGTCACATATACTTGCGGGACATACGTGTTTTTTGTTATCTGTTCGGGAATGAAAGCATTGAAACCATTGTTGCCACCGAAATACAACTTGCCGTCTGATGTTAATAAAGAAGCACCGGCAATGAATTGATTGCTCAGCAAACCGTCATTGATGGTAAATAAGCGTGCATCGTTTGTTTTCCGGTCGATTTTATACAATCCCTTGTCTGTCGAAATCCAAAAGTTACCGTTCCGGTCTTCTTCGATGGAATAGATGGTCACATTCTGTAATTGCCTGTTTTCGGGGCAGTTGTTGACAAAACGTTTCTGTTCCGGAGAGAAATAACATAGTCCGTTTCCATTGGTTCCCAGCCACATCACCCCTTTACTGTCTTCGAACAAGGTGGTTATAGTATTGTCGGGCATTGTCGAGGAGTTACCTCCTTGTTCATAGTGTTTCCATTGTTCGTTTGGATGATAGCAGAAAGCTCCCAAGTTGGAAGTGGCAATCCATAGGTTTCTGCCGGAATCTTCATGTATATTGGTGACGGGAGTCATTGCTCCTACGTATATATTCACAAGGAAATTGTCCTGTTCCTCATTGTAGGTGCAAAGTCCCATGCTGGTTCCTATGTAAATGTTTCCTTTATGGTCTTTGCCGATTGACATCACATTGTTGCTTGGCAATGTTTTAATCATACGGTTGGAATGGGTGTAATTTTTGCTAATTCCGGTTTCCAGATCATATCTGAACAATCCGTTTTCATGTGTGCCAATCCAAAGCTGCTTACCATCCAGATGTAAAGCACTGATGTTGTATTTTCTTTCAGTATACGGAGATAACACACATTCCGTCATTCTTTGTGTCTGCGGTCGGTAGAGCCATAATCCGTGTTGGGTGCCTATATACACCTCTCCATTCTCTTTTTCGCAAAAAGTGTTGACACCTTGAGCGATTTTCTGTATCAGGGGGATGGTGTGATGTTCAAACCTTCGTAATTGCCGCGGCATGTAATTCACCCCTCCGTTTGTTGCCAGCCAAAGAGTCCCTTCGGCATCCAGCATCATTGCGTTTACTACCGGATTACTCATGGCATATTCGCCTGTAGTTTCTACTTTCTTCCATTCTTTGTTTTGCCTGCCGAAGAGGAAAAGCCCCTCATTCGTGCCTATCAATAGTTGCTCGCTGTCATATTCTATCATGCAGAGGATAGAGACGGAGGGAAGGAAGCGGATAACTGTTTACCATTTTTTCTTTTTCGGAATAACACTCCAGTGTATTTTCAGTACTGAACCAAATGCCTTCGGAGGTACTTAACAGACCATTTACTTTTTTCTTTTCTTCTGCTTTATCCGTAAGTGTGGAAAGGGTAGATATAAAATAGCCCATTTGGTCGAATACAAATATTCCTTTATTGATAGAAGATATATAGATACGTCCGTCCACCCCTTGACAGATATCTTTAGCAAATGAATTCTGTAGGATATTTTGTCGTAGGACGCTTGTTTGCGGGTTGTATACAAATATCCCTTGTCCCAAGGTGGCAATCCAAATCAATCCATTGTCCGACTTCCATATTTCGGTCACTTCACAACTGACAAATACATCGTATCGTGTTTTCTTGTCGAAAAAAGAGAAATCATCTGTAGAACGGTGATAGATATACACACCATTATTGGTGCCTATCCATATGTCCTGATTATCTTCCATCAGAGAAGATACAAAGTTATTCCCCAATGATTGGGAAACTCCTTCCACATGTCGATACACCCGACTCGTATATCCGTTATAGCAATTCAGACCGTTGCTTGTCCCTATCCAGATAAAACCGTAAGAATCCTGAAGAATAGACCAGACCGTGTTGTGTGATAGCCCATCGGATACTTGATACTTTTTGAAAGGAAAAATGACGGAGGCTGACAGAGGTCCTGCAAAAAGAATGATATAAAAGAAAAAAATAAATATGCTTTTCATGATATTTTCAATTCTACATTGTTTCAGATATTCTAAACGAAATCATCATGGAACAAAGATATATATTTTCCGGTAACATGCAATAATGTGGCTTTTGAAAGTTGAGGCGAGGGTGCGTCAAAACACCCTCTTCCTGCTTTTGGTTATCCTTAATCTTGTTTTACCGAAAACTATTTTTCTAACACTGCTGTCATACTTTCTTTGCCCAAGTAAAAAAGTTTGGCTTTGATCGCTTCCGTTTGGCAGTCTACGGGAGTTTCCCATAGTGGAGAATCTTTCGTCGGTTCCGTTCCGTCCGTAGTATACCGTATCTGTCCTTCATGAATGGAAGTGTTGGCATATAGCTTTCCGTCTTTCAGACATAGTCCCGGATATGGTAAACGGAAGTGGATATTGTTTTGAGCCCAATGGGGCATCTCTTTTCGGCTGATTTTCCGATAGAATTGTATCAAATCCTGCTCGTATGCTTGTGCTTCTGTGTTTCCTGATAAGCTTTCCCAAACCGGATGTGCATTCCAGCCACGTTCTGCCAGTCCCATTATTTTAGGAAATGTATAATATTCTACTTGTTGGTAATTCCGGATGGTTTCTGTAAATAGTTGTGCTTGTACGCCTTTGATTCGTTGTTTTCCCGATGCGGTCAGGACGGTTTTACCGATTTCCATGGAATCGGGCGACACTGGATGTCCTGCCATTGTGGTACGTGAAGAGCGGTATACCCGATACGGCAGCATGGAGAAGGATTTGGATTCGTCTACATATCCTGCCCAAAAGTGTCCCGGTTCGTCAGTATGAGGGTCGTAAGCCAGATCCAGATAGAAGTTGTTCACGTTGCAAAGAATCACCGGATAGCCGTTGTTGGCTATTTGATAAGAAATCTCGTCTGTTCCCCATTCGGCAACCGTGCTCCAGCAATAGATGCCACCGACCCGCGGAGTGAGAGTGGCATGCGTTTCCGTACGATGCCCTAATGCAGCTTCCTGCCAACCGCCGAATGAAATACCCTGTTGTTGCAGGCATTCGGATACACGGGTGATGAAATATTCCGCCAAGTCGTGTGTCCGTGACATTCCTTTCTCCTTCATCAGCTGCATGCATAGGGGGGAACCGGTCCAGGCCCCTTCCGCAACTTCGTCACCGCCGACATGAATCATTGTCAGAGGGACACCTGCTTCGCGATACATCTCTTTTATTTCCCGTACCACCTTTTCTATAAAACGGTAGGTGGAAGGCATTGCCACGTTCATAACATTGTCCGTATACCATTGTGCGGAGATATATCGGGAACTATCCTGCGGGTCATGTAGCATATATTCGGCAGCCTTTTCCGGGTTCGAACCGATGTATTTTTCATGCCGTGCCTTCATGGCTGTGATGGCCGCCCGTGCGTGTCCCGGCGACTCTATTTCCGGAATTACCTGTACATGTCGTTCGGCAGCATAACGCAACAGGTCGATGAATTCGGCACGACTGTAGAAGCCGTTTCCCGATGTAGGGGCATTCGGATCGTATCCGTTTTCATAAGCAGGATACAGGTATTCGGCTTCATCCGTAGTGTGTCCGCGGCGTGCTCCTACCGAAGTAAGTTCTTCCAGCCCGGGTATCTCCAGACGCCAGCCTTCGTCGTCCGAGAAATGGAAATGAAATGTGTTAAGTTTATAAGATGCAGTGATGTCTATCAACTTCTTCAGGTTCTCTACTGTGGTGAAGTTCCGGACGATATCGAGCATTTGTCCGCGGTACAAGAGGTCGGGATAGTCACGGACAGATACAGCTTGCAGTCGCAATGTCTCTACCTGTCCTTTCAACATTGCCAGCAGGGTCTGTGTTCCGTTGAAGATGCCATGCGATGTCCTGCCTTTCACGATTGCTTGGCGGTTGTTGATGTCCAGTTCGTAGTACTCATCGTTTGGCACTTCTTTGTCTTCGGGAAGATATTCCAATAGGATGCTTTCCTCTGCTTCCGTTACTACTTCCACTCCGTATGTATTTTCCAGTTTTTCTTTCAGCAATTTTCCCTCATTGGCAAAGTCTTTGTGGAATGACAGGGCAATCTTGCTTCCGATAAGCATCTCACCTTCGGCAGGTATTGCTTGTTTCACTGCCGGTAAGATATCAACGGGACGTAATTCCCGTAAAGGGTACTGTTGCAAACGTGCATTTGTTTCATAAAGCCGATGCAGGAAGGCGGTTTGTGCCTTGGTTGGAGCCAGCGGTATGATGCGCAGCTCCACCGGTAACGGCTGTCCCTTTCCCGCACCCGACTGGCTTATCCAATAGCTACCTTCGGGAGCATGTGAGGTTTTGGGCACTTCACCGTCGCATTGGAATGTTACCCGCATCGAATCACCCGGAGCCAGTGAAGTGAATTCTGCGGTTGGATATATCTTGTGATAGGTGCCGCTAATCCATTCTACTTTTACCTTCGGTGATGTTTCTTGTTGTATATGGTGGGGGAGTTGTGCATAATAAATCACCCAGTCTTTACCGACCGGAGCGCCCGAAAGATTTTTCAATATAAAGGAGTTTTCGTACGTTCCTTCTTCGGGATGGATTTCGCCCATTTCCCAAGTCAGCGATAAAGGAGCGCTTGTTTCCTTGGCGGACTTGCATCCGCTTGTCCATATTAGCAATAGGAGCAAGAATCCTACTACATAAAGTTTTTGTTTCTTCATATATCTGTGCATATTTATATACTTCGCGTTTGATTGTTGCAAATAACCGAAGTTTTGTGAGAAATTCAGGCTAATATTTTGCATGAAAAAGATAAAATCCTGCCAAACATAGGTTTAGTACAGTATTGCGAAAACAATTTAATATCTTTTTGCTTGGATTATGAGAATGGTAGAATTTTAGCTTTTTATTGTAAAATAATGTTCTAATTCTTTATTTAAATTGCCTTAATTTGCAAACACGGAAGATCATATTTATTAATCTTTTTAATTTTTTATTTTATGAATAAACACCTAATTGCAGTGTTGATTTGCTGCTTATTCTTTATTGGTTGTAAGGATAATAAGGTTGATACTACTCAGTATGATCCATCTCAACCAATAGTGTTTACGGATTTCACTCCTAAAAGTGGAGGGATGCGAACCCGCTTGTATATTGAAGGTAGTAATTTTGGCAGTGACCCTGCTAAAGTTCACATTACGATTGGCGGAGAAAAAGCCAAAACTATCGGTGTGGATGGAACAAATATTTATTGTATGGTTCCTCCCAAGGCTTTTGATGGCAAAATTAATGTTCGTGTAGACGGACCGGACGGGAATGTTGTTACAGACTATACATTCGAAAAGGAATTCGAATATACTCCTGCAACAATTATAGGTACTATGTTGCGTAGGGTGGACGAAGATGGAAATTCTCCCTGGCAGGAAGGCTCGTTTGACGAAGGTGCCTCTGTTCCATCCAACGACTGTATGGTGTTCGACCCGAAGTATAAAGAGGGGGATGACAGGTTGCTTTTTTCTGCCAACTGGACGAATGGTCTTCATTTGGTAAACCTGACACAACGGACCGTGAAACGCCTCTTCCCACGTACAGGATATAATAAGATGTATTCTTTTACCTTTACAATAGAAGGAGATACATTGTTGTTTACCGATGACCATGGTTATGACGGTACTACTCGGGCAAACATTTATTATGCTCTCCGTCGTGAAAATTTTCGACGGATTCGTCCCTATAATTATGGAAGGACATCTTATAGTGTGATATGTATGAATGACGGAACTGTCTTTTATAGTGTTTGGTGGAATGGAAAAGTCTACAAAATGGTACGTAACGGAGGTATTCCTAATGTGGACAGTAATGCAGAAGAACAATTCAGTTTAAGTGCGATATCGAATGTGGAAGGCTCACATTCGATATTAATAAAACACCCGTCCGATAAATTTATATATATGATTTCCAACGATGTTGGTGCTGTTATCAGATCGGATTATAATAAAGAAACTAAAAAATTGGGTAGTCCTAGTATTGTTGCCGGAATGATTGAGGAGAAAGGTTGTCAGGAAGGGGTTCAAACCAGTGCCCGGTTCAATACTTTGTGGAACGGTGTGTTTGTTAAGAATAAAGATTATGGTGAAGGAGTGGGACCTGACAAGGACCAATACGATTTCTATGTATGTGATAAAGAAAATCATTGCATCTGGAAAATCGACCCGTTCGGGATAGCCACTATTATAGCCGGGCGGAGCAACAGAAATGCCGATGGTAAAGTCAATGGCTATGTAGATGGTGCTCCGTTGCACGAAGCGCGTTTTGATGGTCCCGCCGGTCTGGCTTACGACCCTATAGACGAAATCTTCTACATTGGAGATATTAACAATAAAGCTATTCGTTATATGACAACGGAATAATACTATTTTAAGCACAAATGAGTATGAGAAATATAATCTTATTATTTTTATTGATAGTAGGTTGTGCTACTTCAGTCTACTCTCAGAACGAGCAAACTTCGTATGAAGTGACGGGTATTGTCACGGATGTAAATAAAGGGCCTTTGGTCGGTGTAAACGTAACAGCGAAGAACATTCCGGGATTTGGTACGGTAACGGACATAAACGGGCGTTATAGAATAAAAGTCCCTCACTATTCTTTTTTGATATTTTCTTATGTAGGCTTTGAAAAGCAGGAAGTTTTTGTGAAAGAAGAAAAAAATATCAATGTGATTATGCAAGAGTCGAAAGAAACCGTTTACGATGATGTCGTTATCACAGGAACAGGTGTTCAGAAGAAAGTGACCATGACGGGTGCCGTTACTACGGTCGATGTGTCTCAACTGCGTACTCCTACTGCAAGTATCACGAATGCCCTTGCTGGTAACGTGGCGGGGGTGATGGCGCGTCAGACTTCCGGACAACCGGGCGACAATATTTCTGAGTTCTGGATTCGTGGTATCTCCACTTTTGGTGCCGGAGGAGGTGCATTGGTGCTGGTGGATGGTTTTGAACGTAATATGAACGAAATCAATGTGGAAGACATTCAAGATTTCTCTGTGTTGAAAGATGCTTCAGCGACTGCCATTTACGGTTCACGAGGTGCAAATGGTGTAGTTCTGATTACTACTAAACGTGGTAAAGAAGGAAAACTTCGTGTCAATGCCAAATTGGAAAGCTCTTATAATATGCGTACCATGACTCCTGAATTTGTGGATGGACCCACATATGCACGTTTAACGAATGAAGCTTTGCTTGCCCGCAACCAATCTCCAGCTTATACCGACAGCGATTTGTTGTTGTTTGAGAATGGTTTGGATCAAGACCTGTTCCCCAATGTGAATTGGATGGATATGATATTGAAAAAGGGGGCTCCCACTTATCGTGCCACTATCGACTTGACGGGTGGCGGTACCATAGCACGATACTTCATTTCTGCCAGTTATGTAAATGAAGGAGGTATGTATGAGACCGATCGTGCAATGAAGGACTATAACACCAATGCCAACTATCATCGCTGGAATTACCGTATGAATATAGACATCGATTTGACAAAAACAACGTTGATAAAACTTGGTGTTGCAGGTTCCTTGGACAAACAGAATTTGCCGGGTGCCCAGTATCATGAAATCTGGAAGTCATTAATGGGATACAATCCGGTTGCTTCACCGGTGCAGTATAGTGACGGCAAATGGGCGGCAGTCGGTAATTCGGGAAAAAGAAATCCGTGGGTACTGACTACTCAGCAAGGGTATCAGGAAACATGGAAAAACAAGATACAGACTACAGTGAATCTTGAACAGGATTTGAAGTTTATCACACCGGGATTGAAGTTTTACGGACGTTTCGGTTTCGATACCTATACGGAGAATGTTGATAACCGTTACAAATGGCCGGAAAGTTGGTTGGCAGAACGTCAGCGCACTTCCGACGGAGAACTCCAGTTCAGAAGAATAGAACAGGAAAGACTGATGTCCGGAACGATGTATTCGACCGGAAAACGGTATGAGAATCTGGAAGCAGAACTGCACTACAATCGCACATTCGGCGACCACATGGTAGGAGCTGTTATGAAGTACTCGCAGGATAAGCTTACTAACACATCGCCTAACAATCATACCGCCACGTATGATAAGATTGTGCAGAGTATCCAAAAGCGTCACCAGGGAATTGCAGGACGCTTTACCTACGGATGGAAATATCGCTACTTTTTCGACTTTAATTTTGGTTACAACGGTTCTGAGAACTTCGCCACAGGTCATCAATTCGGATTCTTCCCGGCCTATTCCGTTGCATGGAATATTGCAGAAGAACCCATCGTGAAGAAACACCTCAAATGGTTGAATATGTTTAAACTGCGTTACTCTTACGGTAAGGTGGGTAATGATAAGATTAGTAGTGATGATGTAGAAGATGAGGTGAGGAAGCGTTTCCCTTATATATCGAAATTCAGTGAAGATGATAAAAACTCTTATTTTTATGGTGATATAGGTGCAGGCGGTTATTATTATACCGGATTGACTTATTCGAAAGTGGCAGCAAGAAACATCACCTGGGAGGTGGCGAAGAAGCATGACCTTGGACTCGACTTCTCTATGTTTGACGATAAGCTGAGTGGTACGATTGACTATTTCCACGAGCAACGTGACGGTATTTATATGCAACGTTGGTATATTCCCCGTATCATAGGTTTGGATCATATTGCAGACCAGCCGTATGCGAATGTGGGTGCTGTGTTGTCTGAAGGGTTTGACGGTAATATTGCTTATGACCAGAAATTGGGAGAGGTAGACTTTACCGTACGCGCCAACCTGACCTATAGCAAGAATAAAATCAAGAATTACGATGAAGAGAACAGCCGTTATCCGTATAAAAAGAATTATGGGTTCCGTGTAGATCAGGCACGCGGTTACATAGCCGAAGGGTTGTTTAAGGACTATGAAGAAATTCGTAACAGAGCTTCACAAGGTTCGAATGTCATGCCGGGAGATATCAAATACAAAGACGTCAATGGTGACGGAAAGATAACAACTGATGACCAAGTGCCTATCGGTGCGACTACTCGTCCTAATATGATTTATGGATTCGGTGTATCTGCACAATGGAAAGGGTTTGATGTGAACGTTCATTTCCAGGGAGCCGGCAAGTCTTCATTCTTTATCGACGGATTTACCGTATATCCGTTTAAAGAAGGTTCTTGGGGTAATATTCTGACAGATGTAGTTGGAAACTACTGGTCATTGGGAGTCAACGAGGATCCGAATGCCAGATATCCGCGTTTGAGTTATGGCGGTAATGAAAACAACTATTGTCCTTCTACTTATTGGTTGCGAAACGGATCATATCTTCGTCTGAAAAACGTGGAATTAGGTTATAATATTCCGAAACGTTTGGTGAACAAGATTCGATTGGATCGTGTGCGTTTGTATCTGATGGGGACAAATCTGTTGACTTTCTCCAGCTTTAAACTTTGGGATCCGGAATTGGGCAGTTCTAACGGGCAGCAATATCCGTTATCCAGAACAGTAACCGTCGGACTTACAATAGGACTCTAAATCAATCATTAAAATAAAAGACATGAAAATAAGTAAATATATTTTAGGGGGAGTAGTGATGCTCGGTTTGGGGCTTACTTCCTGTTCCGATTATCTGAATGTAGATCGCTTTTTCAGAGACCAACAAACTACGGAACGCATTTTCTCGGACAAAGACTATACACTTCGATGGCTGTCATTCTGCTATAGCCGCTTACATGGAGATAACCTGGATGTGGGACACAGTGAAGTATGTCCTTTTAATTTCTCGGACGACCATGTATTTAGTGAATATGGAGACAGGTTTTCGAAGTTCAAGCGTGGCGAATATTTAAATTCCTTAGGTGGGCATAATGCCTGGACATTCTCGTATGAAGGGATTTATCAAGCTTCCATACTGTTGAATGAATTGCATGAGAATAATGACCTTACTCCTGAAGAAGTGACGGACGTAAGAGGGCAAGCTCGTTTTCTACGTGCTTATTTCTACTGGATGCTGTTGAGAAAGTTCGGTCCTGTGCCTATCCTGCCACCGGAAGGAGCCGATTATACCAAATCGTATGACGAACTTTCGTATCCGCGTAACACCTATGAGGAGTGTGTGGAGTTCATTACTTCGGAACTGGAAATTGCAGCTACCGAACTGTTCGAGAAAAGAGATAACATGAATATCGCCCGCCCGACCAAGGGAGCCGCTCTTGCTGTACGTGCTAAAGTTTTCCTTTACGCAGCCAGCCCGTTGGCAAATGGAAACACGGAAATGGCAGACTTTACCAATATGGACGGCAAGAAGTTGATTCCACAAGAATACAAAGAGGAAAAATGGGCGATAGCTGCTGCAGCAGCCAAAGACATGATTGATTATGCGGAAGCGACCGGACTGTATAAATTGTATACTTTTGAAAAACGTTCGGTAAGTATGGATGAGGCTTATCCACCTACTATTGAACCGCCTTACCATAAAGAATACAGCGAACGTCCTTTCCCGGATGGCTGGGCAAATATAGATCCGTTTGAATCATACCGTTCTATTTTTAATGGCGATGTATATGCCGCCGAAAATCCGGAACTGATTTTTTCCCGAATAGCTAATGGTAAAAATAATGGCCTAGGCTCAGACTTTTCAATGGTAAATTTGGTAAAGCACCAGTTACCTAAAACTCTAGGAGGATACAACTGCCACGGGGTGACCTTGAAACAGTGTGAAGCTTATGACATGGCGGACGGTAGGCCGTTTGATAAAAAATATTATGAAGAGTATTATGGCAAATATACGGATGACACGAATCACAAGTACGATCATTTAAGAAATGATGTATGGTTGGGATATGCCGACCGAGAACCTCGTTTCTATGCTTCGGTGGCTTTTAATGGAGCTGTATGGCACGCTTTGAGTGCGAGAGACGAAAACGGAGGAAAAGAACATCGAAATAAGCAAGTCTGGTATTATCGCGGAGAAGATAATGGGCGTGTCAACGGAACCGACCAATGGTGCATTACCGGGTTGGGCGTTATGAAATATGTAAATCCGAATGATGCCGACAGATACGGTGGAGCTATTTATCAGAAAACGGAACCTGCACTTCGTTATGCGGACATATTATTGATGTATGCCGAGGCACTGAACAATATTTCTGAAGGAACGCATTATGTCGTGTCTAAATGGGATGGAAGCGGAACTTACGACATCTATCGTGACAAGGAACAGATGCGCCGTGGGGTGAAACCGGTCCGTATGCGTGCCGGTATGCCCGATTATGAGGAGGATGTCTATGCGGATCCGAAGAAATTCTTTGAAAGAATCGTTCATGAACGTCAGATTGAATTCTTTGCGGAATCTCAGCGTTACTATGATCTGCGCCGTTGGAAAATAGTAGAGGAACACGAAGGTGAGCAAATCTATGGATGCAACACGCTGATGGACAAAGCAAACAGAGATATGTTTTATGTGCCGGTCAGAGTAAGCGACTTACAGTCTTCTTTCTCTCGCAAACAGTACTTCTGGCCTGTGAGCTATGATGAACTGAAACGGAACAAGAATCTGACACAAGCTCCGGGATGGCAGTATTATGATTAGTGTTAATGTTGTAAAACTAAAGATTATGAGAAAATTATATATTTCAGTACTAATAGTAGGTGCTTGTGCAATGTTCGCAGCATGTAATGACGAGTGGAAAGACGAACTTTACGAGAAAATGATTTCTTTCAAGGCACCTGTGGGAGATAATGGCTTGAACGAGATTTATATACGTTATCAGCCGGATGGAAGTGGAATATACCGGTTACCGGTCATTGTCAGCGGTTCGCAGAAAAATGACCGGGATATCCAGGTGAAGATAAGAGTGGATGAGGATACGCTCCATATACTTAATAAGGAAAGATTCCCGGTCAATCGCGAGGACCTTTGGTATAAACCTCTTAAGCAACAATATTATTCTTTTGAATCGGACATGTGCAATATTCCGGCGGGAAGGGATATCGAACTTTACCCTATCCACTTCAACCTTACCGGGTTGGAATTGGATGAAAAGTATGTACTCCCGTTGACTGTTGAAGAAGATCCTTCTTATAAGCAAAACACATATAAGGGACGTTATAAGGCACTTTTGGGAATCAACCTGTTCAATGATTATTCCGGTACTTACAATTCAACGATGATGAATGTTTACATAAAGGGTACAACCGATAATCCTGCAAAAATTGACAAACGGGTAGCCCGTGTGTTTGACGAGAATACCATATTCTTCTATGCCGGGTCTATTTGGGCAGAAGATGAGAATCGTTCTCTTTATAAAGTGTTTGTTGAATTTGAAGAAGGTGAGGAGGATGCACGAGGTACTCTTACAGGAAAGCTAAAAGTGTATGGCGATCCCGAAGCGGGCACTGACATTAAGCCAATAGGAGAGTGCAAGTATGAGAAGCGAGTGGTCCAGCATGAAACTCTCAAATATTTGGAACGCCATATCACTACATTGGAGTTGAGCTATACTTATAAGGATATCACTACAAATCCGGATTTCCCGATAACTTATGAAGTGAAAGGCTCTATGACATTAGAACGGCAGATTAACCCGTTAATTCCGGATGAAGATCAGGCTAATCAATGGTAATCTAAGAAAATCCGTTTTTGATATGAAGACAAAGAATACATTCATTTGGGCAACGTTGTTGGTTGCCCAAATAATGGGCAGCACGGTCTACGGTAAAGTACTGGATGTACTCTCTCCTGACAAAAACATCAAAGTCAGTATTGAGTTGAAGGATAAAATTTACTATTCCGTTTTCTTTCATGATGACGTGCTGTTAAACAAGTGCACGTTGGGCATGACACTCCCCAAAGAAGTGTTGGGAGCGAATCCCGTACTGGAAAATGCGCAGGAAGGCACTGTGGATGAGACTAAGAGACGGGAGATTCCTTTGAAAAATGCGCTGGTGCACAATCATTACAATTATTTGCGCATGGATATGGCAGGAAATTATGCTGTAGAGTTCCGTGTGTTTGACGACGGGGTGGCTTACCGTTTTATTACCGACAGGAAAAAGAAACTGGAAGTCGTTGATGAGGAATTCAACATCAATTTCCCTTCCGATTATCGGGCGTATGTGGGTGAAGCGCATGCTTTCTCCACTTCTTATGAGTCGGTTTATGCCCGTTTGCAAACGGAAAGTTACGGCACGGACGATATCATGACTTACCTGCCGGCGTTGCTTGAGCATCCCGATGGTTATAAAATCCTGATTTCGGAAGCCGACCTGACAGATTATCCTTGTATGTTTTTGAAGAGTACCGGCAATAATGGAATGCGCGCCTTGTTCCCCAAATGCCCCGTTCGGTTTGAGGACGACAATGATTATAAGCTTAAGATTGTGGAAGAAGCCCCGTATATTGCCAAGACATCGGGAGAGAGAAATTTCCCCTGGCGTTTCTTTGTGATAGCGAAACATGCAAAGACATTGGTTGAAAATGAGATGGTATACAAACTTTCCGCTCCCTGCGAACTGGAGGATTACAGTTGGGTGACACCCGGAAAATCAAGTTGGGAATGGTGGAATCCAAGTTTGTATAATGTAGGTTTCCGTGTGGGAAGCAATACGCAGACGTATAAGTATTACGTTGATTTTGCAGCGAATATGGGATTGGAATATATGTTGATGGACGGTGCCTGGATGGCAGCCGCCAGCGACCCATGGACGCCTAATCCGGAAATAAACCTGCCGGAAGTCATTCAGTATGCCATGCAGCGCAATGTGAAAGTCCTGCTGTGGCTGAGCTGGCTTACTGTAGAGAAGCATTTTGACCAAGTGTTTGCCAAATACGCCATGGCGGGCGTATCAGGGTTGAAGATAGACTTCATGGAGCGCAGCGACCAATGGATGGTGAATTTCTATGAGCGGGTGGCTAAAGAAGCTGCTAAGTATAAACTTGTAGTCGATTTTCACGGTTCTTTTAAACCTGCCGGTTTGGAGTGTCGCTATCCCAATGTGCTTTCGTATGAGGCGGTAGTGGGTATGGAGATGGGTAAACGTTGCGATCCTTCCAACAACATCTGGTTGCCTTTCATCCGCAATGCCGTAGGACCGATGGATTTCACTCCGGGAGCGATGTGCAATGTGCATCCGGAGGAGAACAATTTTGATATCTGGACGCATAAGAATGCCGGTGCGTCGGGGACTCGTGCCTATCAGATGGCGCTGTATGTAGTCTTCGAAAGCGGTCTGCAAATGATGTCGGATAGTCCTACGCTGTATTACCGTGAACGCCCTTGTGCGGATTTCATTGCCGACATTCCTGTGATATGGGATGAGACGAGAGTGTTGGAGGCTAAGTTGGGCGAATACGTGGTCGTGGCCCGTCGGAGTGGGAACAAATGGTTCATAGGCGGCATTACGAATGGCGATCCGCGCACTGTTACGGTGGATCTTGATTTCCTGACTCCCAACAAGATTTTTCATCTGACCGGTTTTTCCGATGGCATGAATGCCGATCGTTGGGCGATGGATTATGTCAGGCAGGAGACGGATATATGTTCTACCACGGTGCTGACATTGAGGCTGGCGCGTAATGGAGGGTATGTCGGAATGATTGAATAAGTTGGGCGGATGATTATTTCGCTGATGGATATTGGTTAAGTTTTATTTTTTTATTGTATAATAGCATACATATATATGAGAAAAAGTTTTTTGTTGACAGTATGGTCCATCGGACTGTTTACTGGCTGTTCACAGACAGATGAATGGTCTGTGGATGATTCGGTGATGGATAACCGGCAGATACAACTTTCTGTCGGAGTGGATAACTTGCAGACACGTGCGGGCTATGATGGGAATAATCTGGATGCATTTCAGTTGATTATTGACCATCCGAGCAGTGAGATTTTTAGCTACAACCTTTTGATGCAAAAGACAGGGGATGTATGGAACAGTGCAGATAATGAATCATTGTTTTGGGACCCTAATGAATCGGCAATGCCTGTATGCGCTTTTGCTCCTGCCCAAAGCGGAGCAAGCCTGACAGGAAGTCTTGCAATAAATGTTCCGGTAGACCAAAGTACGGAAGCTAAATTGAAAAGTGCAGACTTTTTGTTGACAAAGAAAATGGTCAATTTCCTGGAAATCGGAGGTAAATTGGATATTACGTTGAAGCATAAACTGTGCAAACTGCTTATCCACGTTGTGGATGGCGGAGCTGAGGTGAAAGATTTGAAAGTAGTCGGTGCCATTTTGCAAGGAACCTGCGACCTGACTCTGGAAGCCCCCGTTGTAACGCCTGCTGCCACTGCCGGAACGGCTTCCGTTACGCCATTAAAGAATAATGCTGATAATACTTATGAATGTATTCTGTTGCCGCAAGATGCCGGAAAGCTGGTTGTTGCTTTTACTATTGGCGATGCATTTTACGAATGGAAATTCAAACAAGCTCAACTGGCTGAAGGTACCTGTTATGAATTGACTATCAATGTAGCCACTTCCGAAACGCAGCTAAAGGCTTTTAACTAATTGTCAACACTTAATCACAAATCAAGAAGAACGTATTAATATGAAATCATTTAGATATTTTTATTTGCTTGCAGCCCTTATGGCATTTTCAGCATGCGGCAACGATGATGAAGCATCGCAAGAACAGGACCTGACAACCACTGGCGGTAAGGTGTTGATAAATGCTGTGGTGGAGCCAAACTCTCTCTTTACGCGCAGCAATCCTATGGGAGAAGATGATGCCCAACAGGGCGCTTTCAACCAGGGCGACAAGCTTGCTATAAGTTGCGGTGACGATGCTCCCGTGATATACACTAAGGGTTCGGATAAGATTTGGACAGCCGGAGAGAATAGCTTGATGTGGGCGGATTCCGATCAGGAAACGGTAGTCTACAAAGCCTATTATCCTGTGGGGGCGGATGCTTCTTTCGACACTTTTGTTTTGCCTGCCGACCAGTCTACAAACGAGAACATTGCCAATGCAGACTATATGACCACTAAGACGGTGTTATTAGAAAAAGCGGCTGATGGCGTATTGAAACTGAATATGCATCGTCGGACAGCGCGGGTTATCATCAACATACTCGGCGTTGAGGAGAAATTGGGTGCTGTAAAGTCGTTGAACATCTATTCGCAGTATTCTTCAATCTCTTCTGTTGGGACCGAAGGACCGGCTAAGCCAATCAAGGCGTATAAAGCGGAGGATACATATACGGCTTTGGTACTGCCGGGTGAAGGTGGTGATGCGGAAGGTATATTTGTCAGTATAGAGACAACGGGTGGCACCACGCAGGAAGTGAAGGAAATCAAACCAGCCATTGCCGGAAAGAGCTATACATATAACGTCTATGTGGGTGAGAATAGTACTACCATATCCGGAACTACTGTTGAAGATTGGACAACGGGCATCGTCGAAGGGACATTGATTGCGATGAAACCGTTGGATCGTTCAGAATGGTCGGTTACAGGTAAATTCGAGGAAGGACGTTGGAATTTCTGGTGTGGTAAATTTGTAAACGCAATAGATGGTGATTTGCACAGATTCTGGGCAAGTGACTGGGATGGTCCGAATGCCAAAGACCTTCCGCCTGTTTTGGTGATCGATACGAAGAAGTCGCATCTTTTTGGTAAACTCGGAATTATAGGAAGAGATGAACTTAAGGATCAGCAAAATTATACACTGAAATGCTATGTTAGTTCTGACCCAAAAAGCTGGTGGAAATCTAGCTATGTTTGGACACAAGAGCCTGATGAATTCTGGTATTCGTTTGTCTGGGAAGATTTTGGCTGGAAAGAAGTTACTAATTGGGAAAATAGAGAAAATTGGATACCGGTAAGTGAGGAAGTAACATTGAAAAGTCTTCCAAATCCGGCAATAGAATACATTCGTTTGAACGACCTGACAGAGGGACACAGATATTTTATCATCGAGTTTACCGATAGGGGAAAGCGTGGTGTTATAGAAGTGGCTGAAGTTTATCTGTATGGAAGAGAGGTTGCTGAATAACCATATTTCATTTTTACTGTAATTTAAAAAAACTCTTTCTTTGATGATGCTATCCAAAGAAAGAGTTTTTTAGTGTCTATTTTAACGTCTGTTGAATATAACTTTGAGCAACCATCTATCATTGAAAAAGTTGCAGCGAAGCACTTCTAAAGTTATTCTCTAATGCTTGAAAAGTTATTCTTTCCTATCGGCAAACTTGTCTTTACCTACGGTTTCCTTTGGAGACAATACGGGCGTGTAGCGGTTGTTTTTCTTTGTTTGGACTAGGAGTCTCAAATAAGTCATATATTGCACTCATATACTAATGTTTAGTGGTTTTATAGTTACTGTTCATTCGTTCCACCACTGTTGACCTTTAGTTCCACAGTTGTTTCCCTTTAGTTCCACATCTGTTATTGTTTCGTTCCATATATGTGGAACGAATTGATATGTGCTACAAAAGTAATTAGTTTATGTAGGAGAGAGGTACTTTTATTGATAAGAAACGTCAGTTCGATATAACTTCATCCGCATGGTTTCTCCTCGGGGTGTCCGAAGGACGGGGTGGTAGGTAAATATATGAGGCTGTTCCAAAAAATCTTTCAATACGACAGCATTAAATGACAAGGGGGGAAAGAGTTCAAGAGTTGTTCCCTCAACAGTTTCCGTGTGTAACATCTTAACTCTTCCTTTTTAAGATTAAATACGATACATGCAAAATTGATATCCCTGGGCGACAAATAAGGAACCTCCTTCACTATTTCCCGAAATCCTTCTATCCCTCCGTACATGTTGAAAGCCGCATGAAAATCTTTTAGCCACCCTCTTTCAAGTATACGCTGTACCACGATTTTTCTGGACTTCCACTAGTCAAAATCAGAAAGGTCATACTCCCACAATAGTGTCGGAGAGACAGAACATGAGTCCTTATATTTCTTATAATCATCAAATATCGTCATATATTATATAAAGTCTGATACGTTTACAAATATAAATTTTTTTTGTCCGGATGAACTAGTTTTCAGTGATTAAATATTGTAGTGTTAGTTTCTATGGCAATGAAACACTTGGTCTCAAGCCTTGAAATAAATTACTCCTTGTTAAATGACTGTTTACTATAGGCTTTGCAAAAAAAAGTCCTGATCGGGCTCAGTCTCTGTTCTCGCTATAAAATAAGGGCGTTTTTGAGTGAACAAACACTTTTTAAATGAAAGAACCGTGGCATTTGAGAGAATATTATCCTTTAATGGCAGAATTTTATCCTCAATGCAGAACTGCAATCCATACATTTGCAATAGAAAATCTATTAAGTAATTATGTTTGGATTTATGAATATACAATTTTCTTTAGTAGATACGAGAATTAAAGTTGGAATTATAGGATTTGGAAGGATGGGGAGATTCTATTGGGAAGCGATGACCCAAAGCGACCGGTGGAATATTGCTTATATATGTGATACCGATTCGGCATCACGTCAACTGGCACGAGAACTATCACCTCACTCTCTTGTAGTGGAGGATGAACAGAAGATTTTTGAAGATGATAGTGTGCAGGTGGTCGGACTTTTCACTTTGGCAGATTCGCGGATGGAGCAGATAGAAAAAGCAATCCGTTACGGTAAGCATATTATTTCTGAAAAACCTGTTGCGGACACGATAGAGAACGAATGGAAAGTAGTTGAAATGACGGAAAATACCAACCTGCTGTCCACTGTCAACCTGTATTTGCGTAATTCTTGGTATCATCATCAGATGAAGGAATATATCCGGCAAGGGGAAATAGGAGAACTGGCTATTATCCGTGTCTGCCACATGACTCCCGGACTTGCGCCGGGCGAGGGGCACGAATACGAAGGACCCGCTTTTCATGATTGCGGAATGCATTACGTAGATATTGCCCGTTGGTATGCCGACAGTGATTACCATACATGGAATGCACAGGGAGTGAAGATGTGGAACTACAAAGACCCCTGGTGGGTGCAATGTCATGGTACTTTCCAGAATGGAGTCGTGTTCGATATTACCCAAGGATTCGTTTACGGGCAATTGTCCAAGGACCAGACACACAATTCGTATGTCGATATTATAGGGACGAAAGGGATTGTCCGCATGACGCACGACTTTAAGACAGCCGTTGTCGAACTGCATGGTGTCAATCAGACCCTTCGTGTGGAGAAACCTTTCGGCGGAAAGAATATAGATGTGTTGTGCGATTTGTTTGCTGATTCGGTAGAAACGGGAGAACGCAGTCCGCGCTTGCCGTTGATGCGCGATTCGGCCGTTGCGTCCGAATATGCGTGGAGATTTTTTTATGATACGCGTAAACATGATTTGCCGTCTATCGGTGATTTGTATACTTTGGAGCAAATCCGCGAGCGGAGAAGAAATATGAAAAATGGATATGGATTGTTGCATGGCAACCTTCCAAGGATTACTAACTCTTAAATAAATAAAATTATGTCAGACATTTCAAGAAGACAATTTCTGAAAACAGGGGCTGCCGCTTTAGCTGGCATCACGATTGCTCCGAGTTCTATTCTGGGCATGAGCCACGGGCATATCTCGCCTACCGATAAGTTGAATATCGGTGTTGTGGGTATTGGCGGTATGGGACATGCCAACATTAACCATGTGAAGGCTACGGAAAATATTGTAGCTCTTTGTGATGTGGATTGGAAGTATGCAAAAGGCGTGTTCGATGAATTCCCCAAAGCAAAGAGATTTTGGGATTATCGTAAGATGTATGACGAAATGGGAAAATCGCTTGATGCTGTAATTATTGCGACTGCCGACCATACACACGCCATTATCACCGCCGATGCGATGACAATGGGAAAACATGTATTCTGTCAGAAACCGTTGACTCATTCTGTTTATGAGTCCCGTTTGTTGACAAAGCTTGCTAAATCAACGGGCGTTGTTACTCAGATGGGTAATCAAGGCTCATCTGATGAAGGCACTGATTTGGTATGCGAATGGATTTGGAATGGCGAGATTGGGGAAGTGACGAAGGTGGAATGTATTACCGACCGTCCTATCTGGCCTCAAGGATTGAATGTACCGGAAAAGGCGGACAAGATTCCCGGCACATTGAACTGGGATTTATTTACAGGTCCTGCCCGGCTGAATCCTTATAGCCATGTTTATCATCCTTGGAACTGGCGTGGATGGTGGGATTACGGTACGGGTGCGTTGGGCGATATGGCTTGTCACATCCTGCACTCACCGTTCAGAGCCTTGAAGTTGAAATATCCTACTAAAGTGGAAGGGTCTTCAACGTTGCTGCTGAACGCTTGTGCTCCGCAGGCCCAACACGTGAAAATGATTTTCCCGGCTCGTGAGAATATGCCTAAGGTGGCGATGCCTGAAGTGGAAATCCATTGGTATGACGGTGGTCTGTTGCCCGACCGTCCGGAAGGGTTCCCTGCCGGAAAACAATTGATGCCGGGTGCCGGTGTGACTATTTTCCACGGAACCAAGGATACCTTGATTTGCGGATGTTATGGAATCGGTCCGTGGCTGCTCTCCGGGCGCAAGCCCAATGCACCGAAGGTGTGTCGCCGTGTGCCCAATGCAATGGGCGGCGGTCATGAAATGGACTGGGTACGTGCATGTAAAGAAGATAAATCCAATCGTGTCATGACTAAATCCGACTTCTCGGAAGCAGGACCGATGAATGAAATGGTAGTAATGGGTGTACTTGCTGTCCGTCTGCAAGGGTTGCATCGCACGTTGGAATGGGACGGTGAAAATATGTGCTTTACCAATATCGGTGACAATGAAACTATCACCACTTGTGTGAAGGACGGATTTGAGATTCATGACGGGCATCCGACATTCGACAGGACATGGACTGACCCGGTCAATGCAAAACAGTTTGCCGCCGAGCTCGTGAAACATAATTATCGTGAAGGCTGGAGACTGCCCGATATGCCTAGATAACCGGATTAAAAGTATATTAATTAACGTTAGTAGTAAAACAATGAAGAAAGTAGTTTATTTATTGGCTTGTTCCTGCCTGGTAGCAGGAGTATTTGTTTCTTGCGGTACTCAGAAAAAAGCGAATGCCTCCAAAGGGCAGAGTACGGTCACATTGTCATATTCCAAATCATTGAAAGCTCCGGAAGACCAGAGCTTGGATTTGTCTGTCGATAAAGATGGTTATATCACCATCTTTGACGGTAAGACATTCAAGGGGTGGCGTGGTTATGGAAAAGATCGTGTCCCTTCCAAATGGACCATCGAAGATGGCTGCATCAAATTTAACGGAACCGGTGGTGGTGAAGCACAAGATGGTGACGGTGGAGACTTGCTTTTTGCTCATAAATTTAAGAACTTTGAGTTGGAACTAGAATGGAAGGTTGCTAAAGGAAGTAATTCCGGAATTATGTATTTGGTTCAGGAGGTTACTTCTAAAGACAAGGATGGTAATGACGTGCTTGAACCTCTTTATTATTCTGCACTTGAATATCAGATTCTGGATAATGAAAATCATCCGGATGCAAGATTGGGTAGGAATGGTAATCGCCAGTCGGCTTCTCTGTATGATTTGATTCCGGCTGTTCCTCAAAATTCGAAGCCGTATGGCCAATGGAACAAGGCCAAGATTTTGGTTTATAAAGGCACGGTTGTTCATGGACAAAATGATAAAAACGTACTCGAATTTCATTTGTGGACAAAACAATGGACCGAAATGTTGCAGGCAAGTAAGTTTTCTGAAAGCAGTCTGCCTTTGGCATTTAAATTGCTGAACAATTGCGGCGGAGAAAATCGCGAAGGCTTCATTGCTTTGCAGGACCATGGTGATGATGTATGGTACCGTAACATTCGTGTGAAAGTTTTGGAGTAATTATTGGATTGAGATAAGTAAATCTAAAAATAAAATCCTGCCAATTGATGAGGTTGGCAGGATAACTTGTATTAGGTACTAAATCGTGTGTGTTATTTATCTTTAGGGGTATATCGAGTCAATTTATTACGGTAATATTTCGAAACATCGTGCCAATGATAGAAAGGAGCGCAATCAGTCTTTACAGGCAGTGATGTCTCTTTTTCGTTCAATAGTACACGTACTAAGATATTTTTGTTGTCCGGTTTACGGTAAAAAATGAGTTGGATGTTGGCAGCCATTGGAAAGTATCGGTAGCACTGCCAATGTTCAGCTAATGTTTCCATATCCTCCGTGACATATCCGCAATCTCCCAATTCCATTAGTACCGCCAATGGCAATAGGCAACTTTCGTGTCCGAAACGCAACGTGGCACTTGGTTCTTCTCGGACAATACAACTATCGGCAGTGTCTAGTATATTCCGAAGTAGGTTGGCTTCTTTATAAGGCATCATCCGTTCGGTCAGAGGTGTATCACCTGAATCCAGATACCAGAGAACATTTAGACAGCTCCAAAGTTCATAACACTCTTTGGGAGTAAACAAATGATAAAGATCCAGTTCCTTTTCATCATGTGACTGCATATTGATGGTTATATAGAATAACTCTTCCATGAAATGTGATGGATCAATGGTGTTCTGTATGTATGCTGTGTCGGTAAACAGCACTTTCATCAATCGTTCCGGGTGAATATGCTGTTGTTTGAATGCTTTGAGAAGCTCTGCTTTCGAATTTGCATGCAGAGAAGCAAGATAATTGTCGTGATAATTCATGTAATACATATCGTGTAAACTGGCGTCGTTGTAGATGCGCAGTTGAGGATTTAATGCTTGCAGTTGAAGACATTCGGCTGTCATGGATAGGATACAACGGACTACATTGGTAGACCGTGCATCGATTACTGTATTTCCGGAAAATATTTCCGGAAAATTATGGTACATACGTTGGGCGATGCCTCGATGTTGCCGTGCACCTAGTGGAGTAAGTTCTCCTAAACGTCCATTGGCAAGTTGCCGGATACGATTTATTTTTTCCATTGTTTTCTTTCCCGTAGTGCTTAACACTCCGGCAGAATCCGCTTTCTGCAAGATGGTTAGCACATGGACATAGTCATATTCGGACAGATGAAAACGGGAACCGTGACGAGCATATGTGCTGATATAGAAGGGTTGGTATCCTTGCGGTGCCGTTGAATAGCTATTTTGGGGTGGTACTTGATAGGCCAGGTAATTGGCAGCGGAAAAACATTTGTTCTGTTGAATTTCTATACGGGAGGTTTGTGCATAGGCAACATACCATGGTAGCACAAACATCCCATAAAATAAAAGTTTCTTTATTATCATGTAAATTGATTTATATGACCTATGAAATTATTCCTTAACTGTAATCATCCAGAAGGTGCGCATGGTGCGTTCGGCGCCATCCGTCGGCTTGTTTTGGAGAGTGAAGTTACCGGTCTTCGGATCCTTGATAACCATTTGTGCCGAACCGCCGCCGTCCATGGTGATGGCATTGGTGCATCCCATGGATTTCATCAAACTTCCGGCTTCTGAGTAAGTCAGTCCCATGGATATTTCCGAACGGCCGTCCACTACCATAAAGATGACGGTACCATCTTTGCGATAGCCAATGCACGAAAAAGGATATTGGTCTTCTAATGGGATATAAGTCCCATCGAGGTAAATATCAAAACCTTTGCATATCTTACTGTCGCGTAGCGGCTGATAACCGCCACCTGTACATTCCTGAAGGTTGGATTGCATGTCGTCGTATTTGTCGGCATCGGCAATGAGCACTTTACCCGCTTTGTCCACAGCCAGAAAACTAAGAGCCTGATGTACCATGCCATGTTGCGGTACGAAATGGTCTTGTAATATTTTTCCCCGATGATGGACAGGTCCCCGACAACCGAAGTCCAATGGGGTGACTCCGTTCTCATTCGGATCCCATCTGAAGAAATCACCGCTCATTACTGCCATTACACGTTCACCGTCCTTATCGAATTTGTTGGCTATTTCAGAAGGTCTCATCATAGGGAACGGATTGTTTTCGGTCGGATCGCAACATCCTGTTTTCAATGCGGCGCCTGCTGCATCGGCTTCCATCACGACGATATTAATGGATGCGGGGCGCTCGGATTTTTTGATAACTTGTACTTTCGTGTGCGTAATTCCTTCTGTAAGCTTTGTCTCATTCCATTTTTGTACGGTTTTTACTTCCGAACATTTTTTCAGCATATCAATTATATTGCTGTCTTTCTGTTCTTCTTGGGAGCTTCCCGATTCCTCCATCTCGTTTTTGTCACAGGAATAAGCCAAAAAGAAAAAGGCTGACAAACTTAATGTGAAAGTAAGTCTTTTCAAATTCATAATTACTTTTTTAAATGGTGAATAAATCTATTAATAAGTCTTCCTCTGTCGGGAAGAAACCGGACAGAGGAAGATTAAACAACGAATGTTACTTGAAAACTAATCTTTTACCGTGATTGTAATTTTTCTCAAGATAAAATTGTCGAGGTCTGTGAAATAGAGAGCGTTCCCGTCAGGACTCATTGCCAGTCCATGAGTCATGTTCAATTGTGCTACGGAACCATCACCGTCTTGCTTTCCCTTGGCACCGGTTCCGGTGATGGTGCTGACAGTGGCATCTTCGTACCCTTTTGCACCGGGACGTATTCTTCTTATCTTATTATTGTAAGGGTCGGTGAAATAGATGTCCCCGCGCGTCTTGTCTACAACGATGGCTGCCGGTTGGATGAGTTGGGCTGTCAAGGGTTGTCCAGCTGCACCGTCTGTGCTACCTTTGCCATTGCCGGCAAACTTGGTTGCATTACCATCTGGAGACACTACATAAAAACCGTCCTCTTGTGCTCCTATTATTAGGTTGTCGTTTGCATCAAAGTCCATGGAGTGAATGCCATTCGGGGTATTCGAGAGATGTACGAAAGTCTGCTTTGAAGCATTGTTGAAGTTGCCTTTCGGATATTTGTAGACTTTTCTTTCATCTCTGCACAATACATACATATTGCCTTTGGAGTCGAATTTTACATCCATTGCGTTACTAAGCCCTGAAACTACGACTTCCACTTGCTGGTTATTACCTTGATTCGGATTCATTCTTCCTATTTCGGCGCTTCCTTTGTAAGCTATGTAAAGCATCTTGTCGTCCGGATTTACTCCCAAGTTCCAAGGATGCCCGTTATTGTGAGCCTCGACTAATGTCGTTTTTTCTTTCTTTTGCAGGTCAAATGCATGAATAATATGGGCAGTTCCGCGTTGTCCTACTGCCAGTCGTCCGTCCGGCAAGAATGCCAGCCCATGAATACCACCTAATTTTTCTCCGATATGAACGTCACTGCTGACAGTATATACCAGTTCTGGTTTCGTATATTCGAATTCCGGTCCTTCTACAGTGCGGTTACCTACTTTTACCACTACTTTGTAGCTTCCCGGTTCGTTAAGTGGGGCGATAACAGTCAGTTCCATTGCTGAGGCACTCTTTACTTCGGCCGCTTTTCCGTTGATGGTTACGATGTTTTCCTTTGCTACGGTACTGAAGTTTTCGCCGGTAATGACGATTTCGGTGCCTTCGTGACCCGATGACGGGCTGATGCCATCTACTTTGAGAGTAGGAGTAGCCAGACAACTGAATGTCAGGGATTGGTTCTTTTGCACTCCGGCTTTCACTGTAAGCACATAGTCGCCCGGTTCAAGTTGAGGCACAGTCACGGTCAGCGAGGTGGTGCTGGAAGCGGTAATGATTGCTGCTTTTTCACCGAAGAAGACTTCGTTTTCTTCGGCTGTTGCACTGAATCCCTTACCGGTAATGATTATCTCATCTCCTGCATATCCGGTAGTCTTTTCTAATGCATTAACCTCCAGTTTGACATCATACGAGCCTTCCGTATAGGTGAAAGAGGGACCCTCTACCGTCTGTCCGTTTACGGTTATCATCAATGGGAAGGTTCCTGCTAGGTTTGGAGGGACTGTCATCTTTAAAATAGTAACTGAAGTTTCCACGGCAGTGAGCTGTTCACCATTCAATGTAACAATGTTTTCGGATGGTATAATGCTGAATCCTTGTCCGGTAATGGTCACTTCGTCACCGGCAACTCCTTCGTTGGGAGTCATTGAGAAAACCTTCAGTTCTTTGAATGTGGTGTTTTCATCATCGTCCGAACAGCCTCCTGCTCCTAACAGCGTGCAGGCCAATAAATATAAAAAACTTTTTTTGATATTCATATTCTTTTAGATTGTTTACGTTTAATACTCGATTTTCCGAATGGCATAATTGGTACGGTCGGATACGTACAAGGTACGGTTCGCTTCGTCTAGCAGAATATCGTACGGATTGCCGAATACTGCTTTATCGACACTGCCGTCAGCGATTGCTCCACCTGAAGTACCTACTAATGTGATTACTGTGCCATCCGCATAACCATTCTTGCCGCGTGTAATGCGTTTTATTTTTTGTGCACTGCCTGTATTGCCATCATTTCCGTCTACCGTATAGATGGTACCTTCCGAGTCGATGACAAAGCCATATACTTGGTTGAATTTGGCACTTCTCGGATTACCCGGTGTACCGTCCGAATCTCCTTTCTCGGAACCTGCGATACAAGTAATCTCTTTATTGGGAGTCACCATGAAGAATTGTCCACGGTCATTGCTGCTGACAATCAGGTTGCCTTCGGGATCAAACTCCATAGCGTGTATTTGGTTGCATCCTTCTTCCTCTTGGAAGTTCACCCAAGATTTCGGAGTGTTGAGGTTTCCGGCTTCCGCACGGAAAATGCCGGCTTCGCGGCAAAGGATATACAGATTGCCGGTTTTGTCAAACTTCACGTCTTGTACGTTGCCGGGTCCTTTCCAGAATTCAGTCGTTTCTTTCGTGCTCAGATTATATCTGAATAGCGAACCGGAGGCTTTGCAGGCGATATATAACATACCGTCATGGGCAGTCATTCTCCAAGGATGCTTGCCTTCCAACGTTTTACCCGTAATCAAAAAACTACTGTTTCCTTTCACATCGACACTGTAAATGGACGAATTTCCCCGGTCTGTCACTGCCATAGTCTTGCCTTTCTCGATCCATGCCAATCCGTGTACATTTATGAATTTCGTACCAAACTTGTCACCCACTGCCGTACCCTGTGTTCCTCCACAGAGAGTGGAGACTTTGATTTTGTTGTTTAAGTCACGATAAGTGAATTTAGATCCGGTATAGGTTTTTCCGTTGATGGTAAGCATCACGGGAAAGGAACCTAATGGATTTTCCGGAGCGATGAATTTGATGTATTCGTTGGGGTTCACTTCAGTCACTGCTGCCGTTTCACCATACAATGTTATTATGTTTTCTGCTGCTACGGAATGGAATCCTTCGCCATACAGCGTGATTTCCGTACCTGCTGTTCCTAATGTAGGACGGATGGCTACTAATGTGGTCCGTTTTTGCTCCTTGTCGTCTGTACAACTGATAGCACATAATATCAGCAGGCAGCCAAGGATACATCTATAAAATATATTCTTTTTCATAATTGTTGTCTTAATCTTTTTTTTATGAATCGTTTTCGATTCGTTAGAAGTGAAGTCCGTCTTCCCAGCCCGGGTTTTGTGTCAAGGCACCACCCGTTAAAGTACGTTCATTAGAGGGGATAGGTGATAGATAATCTCTCTCTTCGTTGAACGAGAACTTGGTGTCCCTATGGGGTTCGATATAGCCATGGTTACGGTCGCTGAGGATAATATCCTTCTCCACTTCCAAGTAAGTGACCCCATCCTTATCGCTTGGCTTTGCACCTTCGTATAAGCAGACATCAGGCACTCCGTCACCATCTAAGTCTACTTCTTTGTTAATGCTGTCAAAGTAGATGCCTAACAAACGTTGTGTCAGTATTTGTCCTTCTTTCCAACGCAGGATGTCACTGGTCCGGAAGTTTTCTTGTAATAATTCGATGCTCCTTTCGCGACGGATTTCCAGAATCACTCCTTTATTAGGGCCTGTTACCCCTATATATCCGGTAGCTTTATTGTCCAAATAAGGGTCGATGTTGGCATTGGCCACATTCATGGAGAGATGCTTCATCTCCACGCGGTCGCGCAGCTTGTTGACGGTCTTGTCCAAATCGGCCTGCGTCAGTTTACCCAGTTCGGCACGTGCTTCCGCATAGTTCAGATAGACTTCGCCCAATCGGAAAATAATTAAATCATTGTCACTTGTTCCACCGGCATCTTGTGCTTCCGTACCGAGGAATTTGGTCGGTTGATATCCGGTAATGCTGGTGGCGAGATCGGGAGCTACCTGTTTGGTTGAGCCGATACGTTTGTACCCCGGTGTACGGATAGATTGTGCCAAGCGCGGGTCGCGGTTTTTGCATTCTTCCATAAAGCTCATTTTGTCGTAGCCCGGTTTGTCTGTAAAGCGGGTACCGTCTTTCATTAAATAGCTATTGATGATTTTCTTGGTTACTCCCGGACGACCATAAGTTTTGTTGGTCAGATACTGTCCGACATCGCAATACACTTTATATTCGGCATTGAGATTGCGTGCCAGAATCACCTCACATTCTTGTGCCCTGTGCGAAGAGAACAGATTACGGTAACATACGTCTTTCCCGCCTTCTGTGTAAAGGGAGTATCCGCTGTGTTCTATCAGCTCGGAAGCAGCGGCAGCAGATTGTTCCAGGTAATATTCCCACGAGTGCTCGGGATAAGAGATGTTGTGATACTTGCGGAACGTACCTTCGAAGAGGCAGAAGCGTGCCTTGAGGGCTAATGCCGTCCATCTGGTGACTCGGTAGAGCGAACGTTCTTTCGATAGATTGGCGATGGCATAATCGATGTCTTCTATCATGCGTTGCATGACATATTCGCGCGAGTCTCTCGGTTTCTTGAGCATCGCTTCGTCGTCAGAGTTGATTTGACGGTCATACCAGGGAACATCACCGAAGTTCTTTACTTTTTCAAAATAGAAATAGGCGCGGAAAAAACGTGCCAATGCATCGTATCGCGTTCTCACGTTGGCATCATCGCAATTGACCGAATACTCGAGTAAGGTGTTGAAGTTACGTAAGTTCCCCCAGTCCCATCCACCGCCGGAACTTGGAACCACCCGTCCGTCTCTCATAATGGAGGCAGCCGAACCATGCGTGATATTATCAAGGTCGTCCCTGTAGAGTGAGCTGGATGGAAATGAGTTATAGAAGGCATTGGAATAGGCCTGTAACTCTTTCTCGTTGGAGAAAAATGTTTCTGGAGACATTTTGTCCTGTGGCAGTTTGTCCAACCAGTCGCCACATGACATCAGTGTCAGAGAACAACTAAATATCGTTACTAATAATTTCTTATTCATGATTGTTCATTTTAAAAGTTAACATTTATACCAAATGTGAATGTTTTCTGCCATGGGTATACTTTTAAATCACCTCCTCGACGGGCTTGTTCCGGGTCGATGTAGTCTGTCTTGATCCCCGACCAGTAAGCAAGATTCTCTCCTGAGAAGTAGACTCTTAGCAAGTCGATACCTATTTTTTGTGTCCATTGTTTGGGCAGAGAGTAACCGATGGTCAGGTTTTTCAGACGACAGTAACCGATGTTTTGCAGGTAACGGTCATTAGCTGCTGTTAACTCACGGTTTTGGTTGCTCAGATTATCGAAAGCCACGTATGCACGGGGACGAGGGAAATATGCATCCGGATTGTCTTCTGACCAACATTGTTCCAGAAAATTTTTTGGCAAGAACGTTGCATACGGGCGGTTGAAAGGGCCCCAAAAGAGTTCGGCTTCGCTGGCAGGATACCAATCCATACGCCCGATGCCTTGGAAGAAGATGCTAAAGTCGAAGCCACACCATTGGAATGCCATGTTGGCTCCATATTGATAACGAGGCTCGGAGTTGCCGATGATGCGGCGGTCGCCGGGATCGTCCACGGTGTCTTCTCCGGTAGAAATAATGTCGTCGCCATCGAGGTCGGCAAAACGCAAGTCACCTGCATGAAGTCCTTTCAGTGAGCCGGATGAACTATTGATGATGTCGTTGACTCTGCGTTGGTCTACTTTATAGTTGGCTGCTTCCTCGTCTGTGGCAAACATTCCGTCGATGTGGTATCCCCAGATTTCACCGATACGCATTCCTTCGTAATACTTTTTGGCAAAAGCTTTTTCTGGATTGTTGAACTTGGTGATTTTGCTGATGTAGTCGTTGAAAGTTAGGTTGATCTGATAAGCGAAGGGCTTTCCTGCCAGCTTGAACATGTCTTGCCAGCCCAATGACAATTCGTATCCTTTGGTCTGCATGTCGGCACTGTTCATTTTGGGGGAGCTGGTGCCGTATACGGCAGGTAGGGAGATGCCTGCTGTCAACATATCTTTGGTGTTACGGATATAGTATTCGCCTGTAAAGTTGAGTCGGTTGTTGAGGAAGCTGGCATCCAGACCGAGATTGTGATGTTCTACCACTTCCCAAGTCAAATTGCCTGATACCGGTGCCGAGATAGAGGCGGATGATGGTAATTTCCCACCGAACAGATAAGACTGCGTATTGATGTTGACGGTGCGGATGTAGTCGTAATATCCCACTTGTTGATTGCCGAGGTTACCATAAGAGTATCTGAATTTCAGATTGCTCAGCCATGATTTGGTGGGAGCCATAAATGATTCTTCCGAGAGTCTCCATCCCACTGAAGCCGATGGAAAGAATCCCCAACGGTCTTTTGAACTGAAACGTGAACTTCCATCGTAGCGTCCGCTAAGTTCCAGCAGGTATTTTCCGGCATAGTCGTAGTTGATACGTCCGAAATAACCTGCCAAGGCATATTCGTTTTGTCCGCCTTTTACTTCCATGCGGCGTTCTCCTTCGCTGTCTTCTCCTATGAGGTTGAAGTCATTCAGTGTTTCTGACATCAGGTTGTAGCCGTAAGAGCTGGTGTATTTCATATATTTAGTTTCGTAGTTGAATCCGGCTGTCACTTTGTAATTATGCTTTTGCAGGAAGCTGCCACTGTAAGTAGCATACAAGTTGGTAGCCAGATAATGTTCATAGTCCGTTTCTTCTTTCAAGCGGTTTTCCATATACAACGAAGGTTCATCAAGAATTTCCACCTCACCGGGATATTGTGAATATTCGGTAGGGACATAGCGGTTCATGATACGTCTATTATTAACGTTGTAAGTGAAGTTCCCTTTCAGTTCCAGTCCTTTGATGGGGGTAATAGTCAATTCGGTGGTGGTGCTGAAGTCGTCCGTGCGGTCGCCGCTTGTATGCTTGCCTTTGTCGCGTAGAGCAAGCAGACCGTTCATGACCCGATAACCGTTGAATGCATGGGATACGATGCTGGTCCCATCCGGATTCTGTGTCGGGAAGCAGGCAAGGCCATGTGTTTGGCTGGTATCGAAATACCAGTTGCTTCCTCCACCGTTCGGGAAGGTATATTTGGAATGAAAGAAAGCTGTATTGTTGCTGATATTTACATAATCATTTACATCAAATGATATTTTGGAACGAAAATTCGTCTTATTGAATTTGTCCGTATTCTTTTTAATCATACCTTCTTCCTGATTATAGCCGCCGGACAAGAAGTATTTCATTTTTTTAGTGCCACCGGAGATAGAAATATCGTGGTTCATTAACGGTTTGTTCTCTTGGAAGAGATGATGCCAAAAATCCGTGTTGGCATAATAATGATAAGTGGGGCGTCCGTTACGGTTTTTCACTACTGTCCATGGGCGGGATGGATCTTCGGTCTTGTCGTTTCTTCTCAACCACAGTTCCAGCATGTCATCTTCTGTGTAGTTCATATAGTTTACCCCTGTGTAAGCATTCCAAAATACATTGGCTGTCAATACTGAGTAGTAACCCCGTGTTTCATAATCAACCGATACTGTGGGCTTTGTCCATCCGAAACGTCCGTTATAGGATACTCTGACCTTGCCTTCATCTCCATCTTTGGTAGTAACTAAAACGACACCGAACGAAGCACGTGCGCCGTAGATGGCAGCCGAAGAAGCATCTTTGATGATAGAGATGGATTCGATGTCGGCTGGGTTCACACGATACAAGTCTCCTTCCACTCCGTCAATCAGCACTAATGGACTACCGCCATTGATGGAGTTGGTACCACGAATGTTGATGCTGGCACCATTGCCCGGATTACCGGAAGAGGTTGTGATATTTAGCCCCGGCACTTTGCCTTGCAACATGTGTGTGGCGGTGGATGCCGGACGGTCAATCAGATCTTTGCTGGAAACGGTAGATATGGCACCGGTCAGATTGACACGCTTCTGTGTGCCATATCCAACAACAACAACCTCTTCGAGCGTTTTGCTGTCTTCTGTCAGGGTGATATTCAAGAACGATTTTCCTGTTACAGAAATCGTCTTGGTGATCATTCCGACGTATGAAACGTTCAGATGAGCACCAGGGTGCACTTTGATGGAGAATTTCCCGTCAATGTCGGAAATCACTCCGTTGTTGGTGCCTTCTTCTTTGACGGTGGCTCCGATGATAGGCTCACCGTTTAGGTCGGTGATTGCCCCTTCTACGGTTTTTATAGATGATTTTTGCGGAGTGTTTCCCTTTTTTACGGTCAGCACGATATTGTTTCCGTTTAGGCTATAAGAAACCTGTGTACCTGCAAATAAGGTATTCAGTACTTGTGAAACCGGCTTGTTGTTTACTTTTAACGTAACTTTGCGCTTTACGTCGATTTGCGCTTTGTCATAGACGAACAGATATTTCGTCTGTTTCTCAATCTTGGAAAGGATTGTTTGAATGGAACTTTGTTCTTCATGAAGCGTAACTGTCTTATTTTGTGCAAAAACAGTCATATTTAATATAAAAAACATTATTCCACACAAGAGAGTTATTTTTTTATTCATAACTTTGTATGTTTAAATAAGTTGTGTAATATAATGAGTTCATTCTCCGTTGGGTAACGAGGAAAGTATGCACGACTTCTACGGTCGGATGGTGTTGGAGCGCTTCCGGCCGTTTTGAGTTAAATAAACGGGATCTTTGTTTTTCATAATGGATAGGGTTAACATAAGAATTAATGAATTATCGGATGATGACTGTCTGTTCGTCATTGCTCCATTCGTATTCAAACCGGTGGATTTGTTGTAGGATTTCCAGAATATGTTTTAAACCGTCCTCCTGCCGGAATTTGCAGGTACATTTATAGTGTAGTATTTGGGGGTTGCGGACGTCAAAGTCCACCTTATAATATTCTTTCATTTGCCGGAAAATGGAGCCATAGTCCGTGTCTTCGAAATAATAAATACCTTCAATCCATAACAACGATTCTGCTTTGTCGAAGGGGGCTTTTATCAATCGTCCGTCGTCGGATATCTTCGCTTCTTCATCGGGGGAGAGACAGAGAGAGGTGTCGTTTTGCCTGTCACTCACGTTGACCGCTCCTTCATACAGTTTGACGGAAAAATCTTTCCGGTCTTTGTAGGCAAATATGCTGAACTTTGTTCCTAACACCTGCACTTCATGAGAGCCTGTCTGCACCACAAACGGAAGGTGCTTGTCCGGTGCCACTTCAAAATAAGCCTCACCATTCAGGCAGACGCGGCGTAATTTTTCCCCTTTTTGGCTTTCTATGTGCAAGGTCGTATTGGAGTTGAGCCATATTCTCGTCCCATCGTTCAAGGTGATTTCCGTACGTTGTCCTACAGGGACGTGGATGTCTCGTGTCGCTAATAATGTTGCATGCTCTTCGGAGAAATGCTGTGTGTACAGCCATGTTCCGCCTGCAAAAAGGCAGATAAACGCTACAGTTGCTGCTATTTGCATCCATCTTCTCCGGTTGGCGGACTGTGACGAATGTATAGATAGAGGTATATTCTCTTCGTTGCATAAGGTTGCATCAAAAATTCGGCGCAGATATTTGTATTCTTCCAAATGCACCGGATCTTCTTCCAGCCATTGAAGCATCTCGATACGTTCTTCTGCAGAGGTTTCTCCCCGCAAGTATTTAAGAATTGCACTTCGTTTCATTGCATTATTTTTTGCTGTTTTATATAATAGTTGCTTGAAAAAACAATAACCCTAGTGGAATAATGATTTTTTTTCAAAAAAGATTAAGAAGAAAAAGTAATGAATATACATACTTCTGCAGGGGAGAGTGGGGAGGTATGAGCAGGGGCTAAAGCAGTATGTCCAAGAAAGGATAGAAATCTTTGAGGTCTGTCCGTAGTTTTTTCAAGGCTTTCGTAATATGGTATTCCACTCCTTTTACCCCAATGCCCAGTTCCCGGGCAATCTCTTCATTGGTTTTATGTTCGAAACGGCTGAGTATGAAGATAGTTTGGGTTTGGCTGTGCATTGTTTTCAGTGATTCTTTTAAGATACTCTGCACGTCCATGCTGTATAGTTTTTGGGGATTACATTCTTCCAAAGTAGATATGCGCATTTGCAATTCGCGCATGCTGTCTTCTTCGAGGGTGGAGCGGATTTTGAGTTTGAGGGCTTCCCTGCGGAAATATTGTAGTATTTTATTGCGGATAGTGCCTATCAGAAAGGGTAATGTCGCACCTATTTCTTCCGCATTGCAGAGTTTTTCCCATAACACAATCATAGCTTCGGCAACGGCGTCTTCGGCTTGTACCATGTCATGAGTATATGACCGGGCGAACACTAAACACTTTCGGTAATATAGCTTATATGCTTCGTTAAATATTTGTTCTTCGCTCATGTTACAATTTTATGTTTCTCTGTACAAAATAAAGGATTAATGGAATAATTTCCAAAGATATTATCCGTAAAATAATGACATGAAAGAATATTTATACGATAAACATTGATTGCTAATTCAATTGTGTTTGGTGGGTTCAAACTGGGATTTTTATTCATACACCTGTAGTTTCTCATCATGTGGAAACTACAGGTATAAATAATGGAATGGCGAAGAACCGGGGAGCATTAGAGAACCCTATATATTGCTTCTGCTATCTTCTTCCAGATAAAGCACGCGGCTGGCATATTCGTTTTGTTTCGAAGGTTCCACTCTGTGGGTAGCGGGAATTTCCAGTCCGTTGTCATTCAGATATGCACCGCTGAAACTTTTACCTTCAAATTTTAAAGGTTCGGTGTCAATGCGGTTCAGCTCATGCACCTTATAATATTTGTCCGGAGCAAGTCCTGCCATCTTCACCCGTGGCAAGTGCTGGTTGCAGAAATGTTCTGTTTTCCACCAGTAGAATACGGCTTTGTCTTTTTCCGGCGATACATACATCAGCGAAGCTGCGCCCTGTTTGTCATACGGAGAAAGTAAACGGTAAATATCTCCGAACTGTACGACGGGACGTATCGTCTTGTATTCGGCAATGGCGTTTCTGCACAATGCCTTTTCCTCTTCCGTCATATTCTTGGGCTGTATTTCCATACCTAAGCGTCCGCTCATGGCTACATCAATACGGAACTTCAGCGGGACGGAACGCGATGTCTGATGGTTGGGGCTTGCACTGATATGCGCCCCCATGCCGATGGCGGGGAAGAAATAGGAAGTGCCCCACTGGATGTAGATACGCTGCAGTGCATCCGTATTGTCGCTTGTCCAGAATTCGTCGAAGTAGGGCAGTACGCCGTAGTTGACACGTCCGCCGCCGCTGGCGCAAGCTTGTATCGTCAGTTGCGGATGGTTGGTGCGGATGCGTCGGCACACATTCTCAAAGCCCCGGTGGTATTCGATGTTCAGGTGGCTTTGGTTGTCTTTGGTCAGGTATTGCGAACCTTGGGTGATGATGGACATGTTGGCGTCCCACTTGATATAGTCAATGTCGGGATAGGAGTTCATCAGTCCGTCCACTGTCTGTACGATAAAATCCTGCACTTGCGGGTTGGAAAGGTCGAGCACGACTTGTGTGCCGCCGCGGGCGCATACCACTTCCCGCTCGGGTGCCTTGATAATCCATTCGGGGTGCTTTTCGTACAGTTCGCTTTGGGTATTAGCCATTTCCGGTTCCAGCCAGATGCCGAACCGTATGCCGTGTTTCCGGGCGTTGTCAAGTAATGACTGCAGTCCACCGGGGAGTTTGGTCTTGTCTACGGTCCAGTCACCCAAGGCATAAGAGTCGTTCTTGCGCGGATATTTGTCGCCGAACCAACCGTCGTCCATTACGAACAATTCGCCTCCCATGGCAGCGATGTCACCCATCATCTGGTCCATCCCCTGTTCGTTGATGTCGAAATAGACGCCTTCCCAACTGTTCAGCAGAATTTTGCGGTAAGTGTTCCCGTTGGCGAGTTTATGCAGGCGTGCCCATTGATAGAATTTCCGGCTGCATCCGCTCATCCCTTCATCGCTGTAGGTCAGTGCCAATGCGGGGGTGCGGAACACTTCTTCTTTTTTCAGGTTGTACCAGGAGTTTTCTTCGTTGATGCCGGCGAGGAAATGGTGCCAGTCGTCTTCTTGCGTGTCAATACGCAGTTTGTAGTTACCGCTGTAGCAAAGTGCTGCACCGATGACACGTCCCGTGTTCTCCTGCGGTTTGCCGTCGAGTGAGAACATCACTTCTGCGTGTGCCGATTGGGAGTTGCGTACCCCGTCCGTGTTTTTGATGACTTTCATGCCCTGTTGCAACGCTTCCTGACAGAGTTGTCCTTCGTTTGCCCAGGCACCGGAAAGATGTGCCAGCCAGACATTGCCACGGCGGACAGGCAGGTAGGCGGAAGCGAACTGCTGAAGTTGGACAGGCTTCTTCTCTTCGTGACGGATTTCAGTCCATGTCTCGATGACATCCGCATCCTGCCATGCTTTGTAGCAGATGTTGACGAAGAAAGGATACACTTTATCTTTCAGTTCTATTACCGTCAAAGTGGCGTTTTCTTCTGTAAGGCGTGTCTCTTTTACGCCTATGACTGCCATTTGAAGTGTCAGGTTACCGTCGGCATGGCGGACGGACAATGCCGTTTCGCATGGATACCCCATTCCGTAGACGGGATAAGCATTTCTCCCGCGTGTCGTTTCGCAAATGCTTCGGATATCCGCATCGGAAGTGCGTAAACCGTAATACAGTAGTTCCGGTGTACCACCGTTCGGTACCGAGAGGAGCAACTGTGTATGGGGAGTGGATATGGTGACATTCTGTGCCGGCAGAAGTGTAGACAACAGCCAGGCGGAAATGAAGAAAAACAGATTTCTTTTGTTCATAATTATCATAATAGTAAATTACATGTTTTTTATGTTTACTAATGGGAACTTTTTGTAGGAAGCGTATTATCCAGGCAATGGCAAACTTCACTGTTAACTTTCTGTAATGCATCCGCATTCATTTTCACTACTTTGCGGTCGTAGGTCATCAGTCCGTTGATTTCCGATTCCACATCGGTAGTTTGGGTATATACGGCACCGCATAGTCCCAATGTAGACAGTTCTTTGAGGCGGTTGGCATATTTCAGATACTGTTCCGTAGCCTCTTCTTTACCTTTCAGGTCACCGTATCCCCAATTACGGTCTTCGTTCCACAGATGTCCTTTCAGTGCCATGCCGATTCCACCGAACTCACCGATTACATTCACACGGTCGGCATCGAAGAGGAACATGACAGGTTCCGGATAACTGTGCAGGTCGAGAATGTCCCCGCAAGGGAAATAATTGCCGCCACTGGCGGGATTCACCGGGCGTGTCGGGTCATATTTCTTGGTCCACTCGGCTATTTCTACAGGTTTGAATTGTCCCATCGCTTCGTTGAACGGTGTCCATACGCCGATGCAGGGGTAAGAATAGAGACAGTCCATCACCTCTTTCCATTCTTTCCGGTAGATAGCTTCCGATTCCGGAGTGCGTACCATCTCCGGACCATAGTAGAATTGCTTGTATTGCCAGTCTTGATTCTTGTCGCCGTTGGGCATATCCTGCCATACCATCATTCCCAGACGGTCACAATGCGCATACCAACGTGCCGGTTCCACTTTCAGGTGCTTGCGTATCATGTTGAATCCGAGTTCTTTGGTCTTCTCGATGTCGTAGCACAAGGCTTCGTCCGTCGGTGCGGTATACAGCCCGTCAGGCCACCATCCTTGGTCGAGCGGTCCGAAGTGGAAGATGTCTTTATTGTTCAGTTGCAGGCGCATATAGCCTTTTTTATCTCTTCGTGTAGAGAACTTCCGCATGGCAGTGTAACTTTTCACTTTGTCCTGCAATTTGCCGTTGGCATAGAATGAGATTTCCAGGTCATAGAGCGAAGGAGAGTCGGGAGACCATAGCTTGCAATCTGTCGGCATCGGTATTTCTACGGAAGTATGGTTCAATGCACTGCCGGAGGCGATAATTTTGTTATTGTCAATGACTTTCACTTCTATCCGGTCGTTGGCTTTTGGATTGTTCACTGTTGTTTCCACCGTCAGTTTGCCACTGTCTATGTCGGGAGTCGTCCGGATGTTTTCTATGGCACGTTCGGGGACAGGTTCCAGCCATACGGTTTGCCAGATGCCGCTCACCGGTGTATACCATATATGTCCAGGGTTGCTTACCTGCTTGCCGCGTGCCTGTTTGCCTTTGTCCGTCGGGTCCCATACCCGCACCACTATTTCATTATCACCTTTTATCAGTGCTTGTGTGATGTCAAATGCAAAAGAAGTGAATCCGCCGCAGTGTTCACCGAGCTTGGTGCCGTTCACCCATACGGTGGTTTTCCAGTCTACTGCTCCGAAATTCAGCAACACCCGTTGTCCTTTCCAGCGGGAAGGCACGGAGAAAGTGCGCCGATACCATAACTCGTTATTTTCTCCCAATTCTTTTCCTACACCGGAAAGTGCGGATTCTACGGCAAAAGGTACCAGAATCTCACCGTCATACGTTGTCGGCATTGCTTTACCCGATGGAAGGATAGCATACTGCCAGAGTCCGTTCAGATTCATCCATTCCGCACGTTCCATCAAAGGACGCGGGTATTCGGGCAATACGTTATTTACGTCTACTTGTGCTGCCCATTCTGTAACAATTCTGTTACCGGCAGGTTTCCACTGGGCATAAGAATCGGTGCAACACACTAACATGATTAACACCTCATAGATGTACGAATACTTCGCCATCCCTTTCATTACCATTTCCATAAGGACCAATATTTTATGTATTTCTTACATTGTTTTTTGTTCACTTTGCAAAAGTGTTAAATCTCTGGATGAATAAAGGCTAAAATTCTACCTATAAAGAATAAAATTCTATCAGAATGTGGATAATTGCTTTTTTTATACTTCCTTTGTAACAGTTTTTAGCCTTAAAGTTCATTTTTTATGATACGTCTTATACATATTGTGGGGATATTGGCTTGTTTGTTCAGTAACTTTTCCTGCCAGTATAAAGTAGCAACATCTCACGCATCGGAAACCATAGATTCCGCTTCCTATTATACGAATCCGCTTTTGTATAATAGTGGTTCGACTTTTGGCGCTCTGTTTCATGACGGTATGTATTATTATATTTGCGGGGTGGATGATAAAATCTGTTTGTGGGCATTGGAAGACATTACTGAAATATCACATGTACCTGCCAAAACGATATGGCCAGTGAACAACAATCAATCTTATTCTCATATCTGGGATCCGCAAATACATTATATCAATGGAAAGTGGTATGTGTATTTCAATATGGACGATGGCGATTTGGACAACCGCCAGTTGTATGTACTGGAAAATGCTTCACCCAACCCGTTGGAGGGGGAATTTGTGTTGAAAGGCAAGATTTCCACCGATCCTCACAATAATCTTGCTATTTACGGACATCCGTTTGTACATAAAGGCAAACTGTATCTGCTTTGGAGCGGCTGGAAAAACAAGCGTATCTTTGAGGAAATGCAATGCTTGTATATTGCCGAAATGTCCGATCCGTGGACGTTGGCATCCGAACGTGTCCTGATATCCGAACCTAAGTATGAATGGGAATGTCAATGGGTGGGGACCGACGGGAATAAAACCGCTTATCCTGTCTACGTCAATGAGATGCCTTTTCTTTTTCATTCCCGCAACAAGGACAAACTTCTTATTTACTATTCCGCCAGTGCCAACTGGACTCCTTATCACTGTATCGGATTACTAGTTGCCAGTGCCGACAGCGACCTGCTTTCTCCTACTTCATGGACTAAATTGTCCGAACCGGTTTTCAGACAATCACCAGAAAACAACGTATACGCCCCCGTCAATATATGTTTCATACCTTCACCGGATTATAAAGAGTGGTATATGCTTTATCTAGTACACAACTCGCCTCATAATACACTTGTGGAGAATAATTGCTCTTTACGGATGCAACCTATCGGCTGGGATGAGGCAGGATTGCCTTTGTTGGGCAAACCGGCAAAAGAAGGAGAAGTGTTTCGTAAACCTTCCGGGCTTTAGAATAAAAAAGTTCCGCACGTGTCCGGCGAATGAATCAGTCGGTATGCGTGCGGAACTTTTATTGAGAACTGAAAACGGATATTACTTGTATTTTTTCACTCGCTCATCGTCTATCACTCCCTTCCAGTTTAGTCCATACGTATAATCGTACACATGACCGTCGGCATCGTGATAACAACGCATATCATGTGGAGTATCTTCCGCCTGTTCCTCTACCGTGCGCATGTCTGCCGGCATTTGGAAGGGCAGCAAGGCGGAAGGCTCCGCTTTTCCTGACATCAGGTCGAGAACCGTCTGACGCTGTACGTCGAACAACAGGAACAATGCATCGGCATAAGGCTCTATCTCGCTCAACACGGGAGGATTCAGTACATTGATGGCCACAATCACCGGCTTTTCTCCCATGCTCTTCTTTGTTTGGATGACCAGGTCCATGTCACCCTTGTTGACAGTCTTCACGCTTTTGCCTCGATAGCTGCGGTTGGTGAACTCCTCGTACGGGTCGCCACCGGATAGGCTCTGTGCCCGGGCATACGTGGCGGTATAATCGCTATATTGCAGGCTGATAGGGCGATAACCCGTATCTTTTCCTGTTCGTGCTGCTTCTTCGTCGAAACCGTAACCACTGTTGGGAGACTCGATGAATACGATAGCCGCATCAGCTTCTTGCGGAGTGGAAACCAACTCGAAGTATCTTTCCACTAATTCCTTGCTCAGCGGGGTGATGTGCTGTTCTTCGATACGTCCACCCCAGAAGTCAATGTAGGAGGGGACATAACGCTCGGGGATATACACTTTCTTCTTTCCTTCCAACGGCAGTACGCCTGCATGGTTCTTTAACATGACAACACTTTTCAATTGGGCATCGTATCCTTCCTGCATGAATTCGGGACAGCCTACCACTTCGCTTGTGTATGTCGGATCGAGATAAGGATTCTCGAACAAACCGGTGCGGAAGATATTGGTCAATAAACGGCGGGCGGAAGTCCGCATACGTTTCTGCATCCACTCTTCACCCTGTTTTTCCACTCCTATACGGTAAGCATCAAGCACAGGTCCCCGGTCGTTATTTCCGCCGAATTGGTCGACTCCTGCCATCAGAACTTTGTAATGACGTTCCGCCACGCTTTTGGTTTCCATGCCCCACGGTTTTCCTTTGCAGGCGTATACTCCCACTTCGTCATGCGTGATTCCCCAGTCGGAGCAAATCACTCCGTTGTAGTTCTGTTGTTCGCGCAGCATATTTTGGATAAACTTCCGGCTGAAACCACTACCTACACCGTCCGGTTCGAAACCTACGCAAGCGGAATAGTCGGGCATCAAGGCAGCAGATACCTTGGTTTTGCCTTCCAGCTTGAAAGCGCCTTCCGTGAAAGGCTGCGTATGCAATTCGAAATTGCCATTGGGAAAAACGGCGTATTTTCCATATCCCTGATGACCGTCTCGCCCGCCTTCGTTGCATGCTCCAGTCCCCGGCCAGTGTTTCACCATCGTGTTCACACTGTTCCAGCCCCATCCGTCACAGATTTCCGCATCGCCTTCCGATGTCTGGAAACCGTCGCAATAGGCACGTGCCATGTCGGTAGCAAGTTTGGTTCCTTCTCCCATTGTATAACAGAAGCGCATCCACCGCGGGTCGGTTCCTATGTCCACCATCGGGAAGAGGGAAGTGGTGAAACCTAATGCTCTGTATTCTATGGAGCCTATTTCCGCAAAGCGTTTCATGATTTCGGGTGAGAAAGTGGCGCACATACCTAGACTGCCCGGCCACATGGAGATTTTGCCACCTCCGCCGGCGTTGAATTCCGCATCCGCCCGCGATGAGTGGCGGGGGTCAGAAGAATTGTTGCATGGAATACCGAATCTCAGACTTTCCACATAACTTTGTGCCGCATTGTTCCAACGGGCAGCCGTTTCCGGGCTTTCCACAGAGGTGATAAGCACGTGGCGTACTCCGTCTTTCTCGAGAAACGTCTTTTGTTCATCGGTCAGCTCCCAGGCAGGAACACCGCTTTCGGTATGTGTTTTGCCGTTGTATATGTTTCTGTTCACGGGGATGGTCTGATGGCTACTGTAGAGCATAAGCCCTGCGATGTCTTCCATGCTGAGCTGGGCAGTCAAGTCCGCCACACGTGCATCTACCGGTTGCCGCCAGTCTTCATATACGTCCAATCTACCGTTGCGGTTCAAGTCTTTGAACGCATATCCATCCTGTCGGATAATGGTGATTCCTGACGTTGGGCTGTATCCTAATGTGGCACCGTCTTTTTGGGTTATCAAATGATATCCGTCTGCTACGGATTCCGTCCATCGTTGTCCGCTGCAACTGCATAGTACGCAGCCGGATAATAAGAGCATCGAATATAAACTTTTTCTTATCATGGTTTTTATTTCAATGTAAGTAGTATTTTTTCTAATTTTTTCTCTGTAATCATTTTCGTTCCCGTACTTATTCTATTTCTTGTTTCCAAAATTCTCATACTCGCCGTTCATCACCCGTTTTACGGCATTCAGGTAACCGAATCCGTTTTTCATATCGGGCAGGAGATAGCTGCCCTCCACCCATTCGTTCCAGGAGTTGATTGTAATCAGTTTGGGGCGTTCGGGACGTTGATCTACGTACTCTTTCGTTTTTTGCAGGAAAGCGGCGAAACTTTCGGGCGAGTCATTGTAATGCACGATTTCGTTGGCTTTTTTGTTCGGGAACCGAGGTGAATCGTCCCAGCCGATAGATACATTCGGGAAGAAAGGAACCTCGAGCGAATCCAATGCTTGCGTCCATTGTTCTCTGCGTTGCATAGCTTTTGTTCCCCATGATACATAGTCTTCCTCGAAAGGCCATCCCCAGTTGTATTTTGTTACGCTATTGACGCCTACCGTGGCCACCATTTCCATAAATTCGGGGAAGGGGAAGCCATCGCCGATGAGTTGGAGATGTAAATCCGGGAATCCGGCTTTTTTTACTTCTTCTCTAAAGTAGTCCATTGCCTTTTTTACCCCTTTGGCATCGCCGAAGTTCTCGCGTAGCTCGTAGTAACCGAAGATAGAGAATACCGGACAACCGTCTATCTTGAAATAGTTCGGTTGGTGGAAATATTGGCGTATTACCCGTTCTACGATGATTTTGAAGTTATCCCAGTCTACCGTCCCGTTCCATAAACGCGATTTATCATCTTTGTATCGGTGTACATTCCAATAGTTGTGTGCTACGTGGTGGTTAGCCCACATCAGGTAGAATTTCATTTTTTCGTTGTTTTTGGCTTTCAGGAATCCGTTGTTGACGGTGCTTTCCAAAAAAGGCTGCCCATCATACCAGTACCAGTCGAAGATAAACATATTGATGCCGTGGGCGGTTGCCACATCAATCCATTTTTCCATCACTTGTGTGTCATCATCCATTTCGTATCCCCACAAAGGTACTTTTGGCTGATAGTGCCCTTCGAAACGGGGAGTGCCTTTTTTGATGACTTCCCATTCGCCGATACCTTCTCCCCATAAAGTGTCTTGTGCCATCGGGTCGTTGTGGCATGACGGCCATATATAGGCTGCCACATAATAGTCCTCTTGTTCTTCCGGCTGTCCGTCAACTTTTTGAGTAGACGGGGCACATGAGCAGATTGTCGTCATGGCTGCCGTTATAAAGAAACTTCTCCATACATTTTTTGTGATTGTCTTCATAGGAAATTTGTAATATTAATAAATAATGCGCAAATGTATGAATTGGCAAGAACTATAAAGGCTAAAATTTTGCCTTAATAGGCTAAAATTCTGTCAAACGGATTTATAGGAATGAGGTTTGAGGCTTTTCTAAAAGTAGATGTTTAAACCTTATGAAAGGTTTATTGTGGTAATGTGGGTTAAGATTGCACTATACGAGCTACACAAACTGATTTCCCTGAATAACGTGAGCACGGTCCGCATAACCAACTATGAAGCCACGATGCAATGGTTGTACGATGCCACCGCTGTAAAATCAACTCTCAGATTTTACGCAAGCTGGACGGTGAAAAGAAGCCCATCAGCAAAATTGCTATGGCAACCTTCCTGCGCGACTACGACCCATGCAAAAATCTGTAGCAGATTTAGTGAGACTGCCCGGAATAACCCCGACAAGGTGCAAATCCCGACCATTACAGTCGGGATCCGTTTTTATTGAATTATACCATCGATAAATCAAAGGCATAGGAATAGTCAATACATTTTTTGTTTTCGTGATTGTCCAACCAGCCTTTTTCCTTATGGCTGATTTGTGAAATTTCGCCGGCTTTTGTATTCTTGAACCGTTCTGCAACATCTTTCAGTACGTTGACTTCCGTTTCATCAAACACCTCCATATCGGGTTCTGTATTGGAGTTCAGCTCAATACCGGACGTCATGTCAGGAAAAATATACTCATCCATTCTTATCTCCGGAATGGAATCATAGACACGTCCCCAATTTTCAGGAACCGGTCCGTATGGCAATGCCGAATACTCCAATCCTGTAATTCCGTAGCCCTTGCGACGGTAACACAGAAAATCTACATAAAACAAAAGCTTGTTCATTTTGGTCACGAACACACCTTTCATTTCCTTGATAAAATATTTTACGGCAGCAGCTATTTTTGTCGGGGAGTATGAGACATACCCTGATAATGCGGATGGCTGATTTTCTGGACACTCGTATTGTGGCAGACCCGTAACCCGTTTGTGTATTTTCGCGTAATCCTTTTCCCCGATAGTCTGAATGGAAGCCTCAAGGAAAGACAGGAATGTACGTTTGTCCCTGATCGCGATCAACATGCGGGCGTTTGAGGTGCTAGGCATCTCTCCGTTTTCATAATAACGGTATTGGTTTGCACCGAAGCCAAGAATCTCAGACATCTTGAGTGCTGACAGCCCATAATATTTCCGCAGAGCGCATATCTCATCTGGAAACGGTATTCCATGACGGACACGGTATTGATTATAAACTTGACTCATGTTAACCTCGTCAAGTTCCGTTGTCGTCCAAAATTCTCCGTTTTTATCTATAATGCCTACATGGATATAGTCAAACTGCTCTTTTCTGAAAACAACTGTTCGCAATTCCGTGAACAGCTGCTCACCGTCTGCAAGTTTTATTTTATTCATCGTCAATTGTTTTAAGAGGGTAAGACATTGGATGCTCTGCCGTATGAAACGAAATGCAGATAGTATGAGAATTTGGTGTTCCCATTGAAATCTTGATGTAAACCTCGGTTCCGTTAACATCTTTTCCGAACACCCACATTTCCCCGTAGTTATTCAGTTCATCTGTAATCGGCCCCTCCGAATAATCGTGCCATTTCAATGATATGACCACTTCTTCTCGCAAACGCGGCGAGATTTCCAGATCAAGCAACGTGTTGCGGTTCTTATCCCGGTCATCACGGAATCTTATTCCGAAGATTTTCACCTTAACACAAAAGTTGCTCAGAAACTTTTCTACATCTTCTTTCGTAATCATAGTGCAAAGTTACAATATTAAAATAAATGATACAACCTTAAAGTTGAATTTTTAATCCTGTATAACAAAAATACATGGTGCTGGACTAAACGATTTATTTACCATTTCAAAATTTATCTATCACCAATTTAGGTGGTAGATAAACTATTCCCAGCCCGTGGAGCACAATACATTAACGGTTGTTGCCATATTGATTTTCGGTTTAACTCTTGATTTAACTCTGATAGTAAAAAGTGGCTAAATCCGTAGAAAAATGGGGTAGCATATAAAGAAAAAGCAGTTGTCTTTATTGATAACTGCTTAATAATTAGTCTTTTAAAAGTGGTGCCACCAGGAATCGAACCGGGGACACAAGGATTTTCAGTCCTTTGCTCTACCAACTGAGCTATGGCACCTTTCTCGTTTGCGGGTGCAAAGATAAGTATATTTTTTAATATCGCAATAACTTCGGGGAAAATTTTTGCCAAATTCTGATTGGTGAAAGTATGGATGTATTTTTATTAGAATAAACCTCACGCCAAACTGTTTTCACGTTTATTATCTTCAAGAAAACAGAGATTAACTATTATCTTAACATTGTATGCACACAGATGCTGGCAAAAGTTGCATCGTACTATTTTTTAGGTATAAAGGAGGGGCGAAAATAAAGAAGCTGTCTAACAAGTTCTATTTTAACGATTTCACCCCTTCCAGAATATGTTTTGGCAGGGGTGACTTCTAATTACTGAGACCTGTTAGGCAGCCTCTTCATTATTTCATCATCATGTTTTATAGAGAGGAGTTGATTGCTTGTGCTATGGATTTGAATTCTTCATTCGACAATTTCAGTTTCGGATTCGAAAACAACATATCCGATTCCTTTTGAATAGGAATTAAATGAATATGTGCATGAGGCACTTCCAATCCGATAACAGCTTCGCCTACCTTTCGGCAAGGGAATGCTTTTTCAATGGCACGGGCTATCTTCTTTGCAAACACATGCATAGCAGCCAGGTCTTCATCGCTCAAATCGAAAATATAGTCAACTTCTTGTTTGGGCACTACCAATGTATGTCCCTTTACCAACGGGTTGATATCAAGAAAAGCAAAAAACTTTTCATTTTCTGCCACCTTATAGCAGGGTATCTCGCCTGCGATGATTCTACTGAATATTGTTGCCATAACTTTTATTGATAAATTAAGGCAAGCCCCACACGGAGACCTGCCTTTACGTTAAATTGATATGCTTACTACTTCCAGTGCAATTTTACCTTGTGGAACAGTGATTTCTGCTATATCACCCACTTTCTTGCCAAGCAGACCTTGTGCAATCGGAGTGTTAACGGAAATCTTTCCTTCCTTCAGGTTTGCTTCACTTTCTGAAACGATGGTATAAATCATCTTCATGCCATTCTTTACATTCTTTAGTTCCACCTTATTTAAAATCTGTATGGAATCTGTGTTTAATTTAGATTCATCGATGATTTTTGCATCTGCAATGGTAGCTTTCAATTTGTTGATACGCATTTCAAGCATACCTTGCGCCTCTTTTGCTGCGTCGTATTCAGCGTTTTCAGACAAGTCTCCTTTATCTCTGGCTTCGGCTATTGCCGCCGAGATCTTCGGGCGTTCCACTGTTTCCAGTTCCTTCAGTTCCGCCATCAGTTTCTTGTAACCTTCTTCTGACATATAAGCCATGATGTTTTCCTCCTTTAATTGTGTTAAATGGTCATATAAACAAAAAAGAATTCCAACATGAGTCATGTTGGAACCCTCTCTTCATTATTTCTTTGCAAAGATAGCTCTTTAAGTGATACGTGTCAAGTGAAAAAAGATGCTATGTAACATATTTAAAAGAAATATGCTAAATTATAACAACTTAGAGTAATGACTTGACAGCTGCTTCCAAATTCTTAATATCTTCGCCACGAAGCTTCAATTCGTTGTTGCGATTAATCAAAAAGAGAGATGGAACCTGGCGGACATTATATATGGCTACATTGGTGGAGTAAACTCCATTTCCATCGCGCACACAAACCCATGGAAGGTTGTCTGCCGCTGTTTTCCAGTAGTGCTCGTCCGCATCGAGCGACACCTGATATATTTCCAGTCCTTCTTTAGCGTATGTATTATATAGTTCGCGAAGCATCAGGTTGTGAGGAGCTCCGGCAGGTGACTGAAATACGGAGAAATCGAGCAAAACGACTTTGCCTTTCAGGTCAGTTAGCTTGCGCACATTCCCTTTCACATCACGTAAGGCGATGTCAATGATGCCGGTTTCTACAATCTTATCTTGTGGAATCTCCAACGCTTTCGTTTGTGGCTGGCGCGTGTTCTTCATTCCTTTGATTACGATATTATAAAGGTTTTTGGAACGTACGGCATGAGGGAACGTATTGTTGAGACTCGTAGCAACGGCTGCGAAACATTTCACATCGTCTTTATTGTTCAACGGGTCGAATATCAGATAATTATTGAGCTTCTGGAACAGGGCAAAGTAAGCCGCAGCCGTGTTAGGATTAGCGAAAATATAGTTTACTTTGACATCTTCCTTATAGTTGTCGAGCAATGTTACCAGGCTATCTTCGAACATATCGTGCCCTATCCTGTTACTGCGCAAAGATACCAGCAAATCATTTACCTCTTTTTGAAGGTGGATCTGCTTCAATGTCAGCTCTTTGATTTTATTGCTGTTTTCCGAACCTTCCACTGCATAAGCAGTAGAGAAGTCCACATACGGAGCTTTGATCTGAATTGTTTCGATAGAATCGACAGAAAAATTGATGATTTTGTCGTCAATCCGTAAACGGTAGAATTCGGGTGATTCGGGACGAGGCTGCTTGAAACTGAATGTACCTTCCCCTTTCAGCTTCACTGAATCGAGCGGAACAATACCTTCCAGACCGGAAGCTTCGAGATAAAGCATTTTACCCTCGGCTCCTGATACATCCCCCTTCACCTGGAATGTAGGGCCGGAACTACAAGCAGTAATAGTAAGTGCGGTGAGCGCTGCAAAAGTAACCTTTTTCATATAGTGTGTGTTATTAACAAGATGCAAATATACTTCTTTTCGAGATTAGTCAAAGCATTTTGTACTGTTCTTCATCCTAATTTTGAAAAAAAATCGGTTTGTAGCTAACTTTTTACCTCATTTCCACCTGATTACCACGATAAATGTATATCTTTGCAGGAATTTTGAAAGAAAAAGTATAGATAAAACAATTTTTATGATTAACCCAATTGTTAAGACAATCGAGTTATCTGATGGAAGAACCATCACACTCGAGACGGGAAAGTTGGCAAAACAGGCAGACGGTTCTGTAATGCTCCGCATGGGAAATACCATGTTGTTGGCTACTGTTTGTGCCGCTAAAGATGCAGTTCCCGGAACAGATTTTATGCCTTTACAGGTAGAGTACAAAGAAAAATTTGCGGCATTCGGTCGTTTTCCCGGTGGTTTCACCAAGCGAGAAGGTAGAGCTTCTGATTATGAGATTCTGACTTGTCGTCTTGTTGACCGTGCTCTCCGTCCTTTATTCCCCGATAATTATCATGCAGAGGTATATGTGAACATCATCCTCTTTTCTGCTGATGGCGTGGATATGCCGGATGCATTGGCAGGACTTGCCGCTTCTGCAGCACTTGCCGTTTCAGATATTCCTTTCAACGGACCGATTTCTGAAGTACGTGTAGCACGTATCGATGGTCAGTTCGTTATTAATCCTACTTTTGAACAACTGGAAAAAGCTGATATGGATCTGATGGTAGCCGCTACTTATGAGAACATCATGATGGTAGAGGGTGAAATGCACGAAGTATCCGAAGCTGAATTGCTGGAGGCTATGAAAGTAGCTCACGAAGCTATCAAAGTTCATTGTAAAGCTCAGATGGAGTTGACAGAAGAGGTTGGAAAAACAGTAAAACGTGAATACTGCCATGAAGTGAACGATGAAGATTTGCGCAAGGCTGTTCATGAAGCATGTTACGAAAAAGCTTACGCTGTTGCCGCTTCCGGAAACAACAACAAACACGAACGTTTGGCCGCTTTCGAAGCTATCTGTGAAGAATTTAAAGCTCAATTCTCAGAAGAAGAGTTGGATGAGAAGGGGGCATTGATCGACCGTTACTACCACGATGTAGAAAAAGAAGCGATGCGCCGTTCTATCCTTGACGAAGGGAAGCGCTTGGATGGCCGTACGACTACGGAAATCCGCCCGATCTGGTGTGAGGTTGGTCCTCTGCCCGGTCCTCACGGATCTGCTATATTTACCCGTGGTGAAACACAATCACTGACCTCTGTTACTCTGGGTACCAAACTGGATGAGAAGATCATTGATGATGTTTTGGAACACGGAAAAGAACGTTTCTTGTTACATTATAATTTCCCTCCTTTCTCTACAGGTGAAGCAAAAGCACAGCGTGGTGTAGGTCGTCGTGAAATCGGTCACGGTCACTTGGCTTGGCGTGCTTTGAAAGGGCAGATTCCAGCTGACTATCCGTATGTAGTACGTGTGGTTTCAGATATTCTCGAATCTAACGGTTCTTCTTCTATGGCTACTGTATGTGCCGGGACATTGGCGTTGATGGATGCTGGTGTGAAGATCAAGAAACCGGTATCAGGTATCGCTATGGGGTTGATTAAGAATCCGGGTGAAGAGAAATATGCTATATTGTCTGATATCTTGGGTGACGAAGATCACTTGGGAGATATGGACTTCAAAGTAACGGGAACTAAAGATGGTATTACGGCTACTCAGATGGATATCAAGGTGGACGGTCTGTCTTACGAAATCCTGGAACGTGCTTTGAATCAGGCAAAAGAAGGACGTATGTATATCCTGAACAAGATTACTGAAACAATTGCCGAACCACGTGCTGATTTGAAAGAACATGCTCCACGCATTGAAACGATGACAATTCCCAAAGAATTTATCGGTGCTGTGATCGGTCCTGGTGGAAAGATTATCCAAGGTATGCAGGAAGAAACAGGTGCTGTGATTACTATCGAAGAAATTGACGGTGTGGGGCGCATCGAAGTTTCCGGAACAAACAAAAAATGTATTGATGATGCAATGCGCATGATTAAAGCAATTGTTGCTGTTCCTGAAGTGGGCGAAGTTTATAAAGGTAAAGTTCGTTCTATTATGCCTTACGGTGCATTTGTCGAATTCTTGCCGGGCAAGGATGGTTTGCTGCACATCTCTGAAATTGATTGGAAGCGTCTGGAAACAGTAGAAGAAGCAGGAATTAAGGAAGGTGATGAAATTGAAGTAAAACTGATTGATATTGATCCGAAAACAGGCAAATTCAAACTTTCGAGAAAAGTGTTGATACCCAAACCGGAAAAGAAGTAAACGAGTATTATCTTTCTATATAATGAATGAGAGGCTGTCTAACAGGTCTCAGTAATTAGAAATCACCCCTGCCAAAAGATACTTTGGCAGGGGTGAAAGCGTTAAAATAAGACTTGTTGGACAGCCTCTCTTTTTTTAGTAACATTCGGAGGTGGCCTGTTCTATATATAATAGCCGATATATGTTTAGATTCATTCCAATTTCTTAAACCCTTTGAGGAGATGAAAGCGGTTCACCGGTAAAATCATGTTCCCTGCTATCTCTTCTTTAAAAAAAGAATCGGAAAGTACCCCCATACCTTCCGATTCGAAACAGTCAAAAATCGACCTTAATCAATTTATTAACTTAACACGTTGCAAAGATATGAGAAAAATTTCTTTGAAAGAGTTTTTTTGCTCAAAAAGTTTATGATACAGGCAAATATACCCTCTAATGGAGCCGTTTCCTTTGCTTTAGAACCAAGGCTTTGTTCCTTTTGAAGGAATGCCCCCTTCTTTGAAAAGGAAGAGGACGAAAACGTTGTTGCTTTAGAACGTCGTTTGTAGAATATTGAAAAAAGTCTGCAGAAATAAAGAATAGATAAATTGAAAGGAATCGTAATGGATGAAACAAACACCTTATGGAATAACTGATTGGGGTCGAATCCCGAAAGAGTCTGACTTTGGCAATGCTGGAAGCTTATATTCTTATATTAAAGGCTTCTTGTTTACCATTTATGTTATTTATAAACTTGTATCGGCAATTCTCCTTTGAGTGCTCCTATGGCATTAAATGCCAACGATTCCATTTCATTCTCTCCCGGGTAAACGTAGATGGGAGCCAGGAAAGAGATTCTTTTTTTCAGTCTTGAAACCACATAATCCGAATAGGCGATGCCTCCTGTCAGAAGGATAGCGTCTACTTTCCCACAAAGCACGGTAGCGCCGGCACCTATCGCTTTGGCAACATTGTAAATCATAGCATCCAGTATCAGTTCCGCTTTTTTATCTCCCTCCTCGATAGATTGGATAATGACGGGAACATCGGTCGTACCTAGATGAGCATTCAGTCCGGCGCGTCCGGAGATACGTTTTTTTAATTCGTCTTTGGTGAATTGACCGCTAAAGCAAAGGTCGATCAGTTGACCGGCGGGAAGTGTGCCGGCGCGTTCCGGTGAGAAAGGACCTTCACCGTCCAATGCATTGTTGGCGTCAATGGCCCGTCCGTGGTGATGGACCGCGACAGAGATGCCACCTCCCAGATGGCAGATGATTAAATCCAGGTTTTCGTATTGGGTTCCCTGCTCCTTGGCAAAGCGGCGTGCGATTGCTTTTTGGTTCAAAGCATGCCAGATCGTAATCTTTGGCATTAAAGGAGAACCTGTAATGCGTGCTATGTCTTCCAGTTCATCCACCACTCCCGGGTCGGCAATGAAAGCCGGGCAGCCGGGTAAGGTAGCTGCCAGTTCGTTGGCGATCAAGCCTCCTAAGTTACAGGCATGGGTACGCATGGCATGTACGGTATCACGTTGCATGGCCTCATTTACCTCATATACTCCTCCCGGTATCGGTTTTACTAAACCGCCGCGTCCGATGATGGCATCAAAAGAAAAAGGTATCCTGTTGTTTTCCAATTCTTGTAACACCAGTTTCTTTCGGAATTCAAACTGGTCTATCACTTCGGGAAAAGCGGAAAGTTCTTCTACTGAATGTTTTATATTGCTGACGAACAGAGGAGTGTCATTTTCGTAAACCGCTATTTTGGTAGAGGTAGAACCGGGGTTGATAACCAGAATTTTCATGAATAGTAGGTTTTTTGTGGTGAATTTAGAATGATGAGCCGGTGATTGGGCTGATTTGTTTCCTGCATTTGCAATCTCCTGATACTTGTAAGCATGCCATCGCAATGCTGTAATATTTGGACAAGCCGGAATCGCTACGGGATGGAAGCACTACAGGGCAAATGGGTCCTTGCAGCAGTCCTGCCATTTCAGCCTGTGCAAACAGAGAAACGGATTTGTAGAATGCATTACCCGATTCGATGTTCGGGAATATCAAGACATCCGCTTGTCCGTTGATGGGAGATATAATCCCTTTAATATCACCACTTGCCTGTTCGCAGGCAGTACGTACATCCAGCGGACCGTCAATAATCACATCTCCGAATTCTCCCTCCTCGGCAAGTTCTACGATATTCACATAATCTAGTGAATGAGGGAACTTGGCACTCACTTTTTCTGTGCAGTGGATCAACGCGACACGCGGTTGTTTGATGCCGAAGTGGCGGCAGGTACAGATCGCATACCAGATCATTTCTATGCGTTGCTGTAGCGTAGGACGCGGGATGACAGCGGCATCCGAGAAGAAAAGCAGTTTGTGGTAAGTCGGAATTTCCATCACAGCCAGATGCGTGAGGATTTCCCCTTTCGGCAACAGACCTTTTTCTTTGTCGAGTATAGCATGCAGTAAGTTGTCGGTATTGATAATCCCTTTCATCAAAATATCCGCTCCTCCTTCACGGACAATGCGGACAGCTTCGCGCGCCGCTTCATCCGGATTTTCTATGTGGATGGTTTTTATGTATTCGGGATATTGTTTGAGCATAGGATATTTCTTCAGAATGGTAGAATCTCCAATCATCAGAAATTCAGCAATTCCTTCTTCCAAAGCACGGGAGATGGCATATTCAGTGTTAGGGTCGTTCGCGCAGACCACGGCGATTCGTTTTCTATGGTTTAGTGTTTTAAGATGCGCCGTTAATTGGGCAAAATTTAGAATAGGTTCCATAACGTTAGATTTTGAGCAAATATCAGAAAAATGATTGAAAAAATAACGATTATAACCCGAAAAAATGCATCCATTATGTAACATTTTGCTATATTTCATTTGTTTTACCTGTTGGATGTGCGTGGAACCGTTTTTTCCTGTATTTTTGCACACAAATCCCCCAATAAAATAAGAACATATATGGATATTCAATTTCCTCCCTTTTTGCAGAAAGGTGATAAAGTGGTTATCGTATCACCTTCGAGTAAGATAGACCGGCAATTCCTGAAAGGAGCCAAGAAACGGCTTGAATCATGGGGTTTGAAAGTGGCTATAGGAAAGCATGCCGGAAGTTCATCGGGAAGATATGCCGGAACAGTCGGGCAGCGGCTCAAGGATCTGCAGGATGCGATGGACGATCCTAAGGTGAAAGCTATTCTTTGTAGTCGCGGAGGCTACGGGGCAGTACATTTGATCGATAAGATCGATTTTACGGCTTTTCGTGATCATCCGAAATGGTTATTGGGCTTTAGCGATATAACAGTCCTGCACAATCTGTTTCAGAAAAACGGATATGCGTCCCTTCATTCATTGATGGCCCGTCATCTTACGGTGGAACCTGAAAACGATCTTTGCGCAAACTATCTGAAGGATATTTTATGGGGAAATATTCCTTCTTACACGTGCGAGAAGCATAAATTGAACAAGCAGGGGAGTGCACAAGGCGTTTTGCGTGGCGGTAACATGGCGGTAGCTTACGGTTTGCGTGGGACTCCTTATGATATTCCGGCGGAAGGGACTATACTGTTTATTGAAGATGTTAGCGAACGTCCGCATGCCATCGAGCGTATGATGTATAATTTGAAGCTGGGAGGCGTACTTGAAAAATTGTCCGGACTGATTATCGGTCAATTTACGGAATATGAGGAAGACCATTCGCTGGGTAAGGATTTGTATGCCGCTTTGGCGGATTTGCTAAAAGAGTATGATTATCCCGTCTGTTTCAATTTCCCGGTGGGGCATGTGACTCATAATCTCCCGCTTATCAACGGTGCCAAAGTGGAACTTGCGGTAGGAAAGAAAAATGTGGAACTGAAGTTTATATGTTAATAATCCATTCCATCTGAACGATGCTGTGGTGAAAATGACTAATTTTGAGACCTTAATAGATAAAAGGACGATGAGAAAGAAAACTATGATCGTATTAATGAGTGCCTTTTTGTTATTATCAGCATTCTCTTGCGGTGGCGGTAACAAGGTAAACCGTATGAGTGAACAAAATGAAGAAACTGTGGTGAATGTACCTCATTTTGATGCGGATAGTGCTTATTTGTATGTAAAGAACCAGGTGGATTTCGGACCTCGTGTTCCCAATACCCAAGAACATGTTGCCTGTGGTAATTATCTTGCCGGTCAGCTGGAGACTTTCGGGGCACAAGTGATTAATCAATATGCCGATTTGATTGCTTATGACGGGACGTTGTTGAAAGCGAGAAACATTATCGGTTCTTATAAGCCGGAAAGTAAAAAAAGAATCGCCCTGTTCGCACATTGGGATACACGTCCATGGGCGGATAACGATCCGGACGAGAAGAATCATAAAACTCCGATTCTGGGCGCGAATGATGGTGCCAGTGGCGTGGGAGTGTTGCTCGAAATAGCCCGTCTGGTCAATCGGCAACAACCGGAATTGGGGGTTGACATCATTCTCTTGGATGCCGAGGATTATGGTGCGCCACAGTTTTACACGGGGCAGCATAAGGAGGAGTTCTGGTGTCTGGGATCGCAGTATTGGGCACGTAATCCTCATGTACAAGGATATAATGCACGTTGGGGCATCCTGCTCGATATGGTAGGAGGTAAAGGCAGCGTGTTTATGAAAGAAGGATATTCGGAAGAATTTGCTCCGGACATCAATAAGAAGGTCTGGAAAGCAGCAAAGAAGGCAGGTTACGGAAAGACTTTCATGGATGGAAACGGAGGATTTGTAACGGACGACCATTTGTTCATCAATCGTCTGGCACGTATAAAAACGATTGATATCATTCCATACAATCAGGAAGGTGACTTTACCCCGACATGGCATACAGTCGATGACGATATGGAACATATTGATAAGAACACGTTGAAGGCAGTGGGACAGACGGTATTGGACGTGATTTACCATGAGAAATGATATACCATGAGAAATGATATAATAAGGTGTCGATATACCGGTGTGCCGGTGTTGAATGCGGCATCTGTTATTCGCACATTGGGCTATTGTCTAATTAAATAATTACTATAATGTCAATTAATGAACTACAAGACGAAGTGATTGCGGAATTCAGCGACTTCGACGATTGGATGGACCGTTATCAATTACTTATTGATCTGGGAAATGAGCAGGAACCACTTGAAGAGAAATATAAGACGGAACAAAATTTGATTGAAGGATGCCAGAGTAGAGTATGGCTTCAGGCAGATGAGGTGGATGGCCGGATTGTTTTTAAAGCGGAAAGCGATGCTTTGATTGTAAAGGGAATTATTGCCTTGTTGATTAAAGTACTTTCGGGACATACTCCTGATGAAATCTTGAATGCAGATCTTTATTTTATAGACAAGATCGGGCTGAAAGAGCATCTGTCGCCAACGCGCAGCAACGGTTTGCTGTCGATGGTAAAACAAATACGAATGTATGCATTGGCATTCAAAGCGAAAGGAGGGGCTGTCTGACAAGTCCTGTCTTAACGATTTTGAGGCTGTCTGACAAGCTATATCTTAACAATATCGAGGGTGTCCGACAAGTCCTGTCTTAACAATATCGAGGGTGTGTCATAATGCCTGAATATAAAGATTTACCCCTGCTACAGATAGCTATAGCAGGGGTTATTTCTTCAAAAAGGGAATTTTGACACACCCTCGATTTTCAATTTCCGAGACTTGTCAGACCGCCTCGACTTCTAATTGCTGAGATCTGTTAGACCGCCTCTTCTTTATGCCCGTTTGGGGGAAGTCAGACGGTGCATCATCTGTATGACACCGATAAACAGGAGGATCGACCCGAATAGGGTGATGAGATAGGGGGTACCGCTCATCAGATCGTCCATGTTTTCTGCTTCGGGATATCGGATGCTAAGATACACTGCCAATGAGTTGTTTAGTATATGCATGAATGTGCAAGGTATCAGGCTGTCTGTCCGGTAATAAGTCCATGCCAGCAGGATACCGATCAGAAATGCCGGAAGGATTTGGGCGGGATTTATATGAAAGACACCGAACAGAAGTGCGGAAATCAGAATGGCCCGGGTCGGATTGTATTGTTGAAGTAAGGCCCGGGTGATGGCTCCGCGGAATAACAACTCTTCAAGTACGGGTCCTACGACAGCTATTGCAAGAATACCGCCCCAGCCGGATTGGAGAATGTCGAAAGATTGTTTCATGATATTGGGAATCCAATCCAACAGACTCATGAGTGAGGAGACTACAAATCCGCAAGTGAGGATGGCGATGGCACTGCAAACCAGATAAGGGCCCGATACGGGTAACCATGTCTCCCTCTGTTTACTGATATAACCGGCTTTCCATAGATAAACACCCATCATGATCTGACCGGCGAGCTGTGCCGGAATCAGGACCATTTGCGTCAGAACGACTCTATCCAGATTTCCCGTGGTGGCCCACAAATAGATTGTGCAGGGAATCATCATCAGGATCGGAGCAATGATCTGCGCAATGAGAAGGTATATCAATACTAATTTGATCGCTGTTTTCATCGGTTTTTTATTTAGTGGTAAAGAAGCTATAGATAAACATCGCTAACATCGATATGACTATTACCACCAAAGAGATGCTCATAAATGGCTTTTGCATAAGAATCTGTTTTTAAGAATTGTTTCTGTCTCTTCAGCATCCTTATGGAGCTGTGTAATTAACTCGTCGATACCGGATAATTTCAGTTCGGGGCGTATCCGTTTGACAAACGTAAGCCGGATGAATTTATCATAGATGTCGGAATGAAAGTGGAGGATATTCACCTCGATGGTCCGGTCCGGTCCGTTGTCGATCGTTGGGCGGACACCTATATTCAGCATCCCCATATACGTTTTTCCATCCAGTGTCACCCATACGGCATATACGCCATCGGCAGGAACCAGTTTGTCGGGATCATCCACTCGTAGATTGGCTGTCGGGAAACCTATTTTTCTGCCTACCTGATAGCCACCCACTACCCTTCCGTCAAGGAAATACTCATATTTCAGACAATGGGCGGCCCTATCAACCTTTCCCTCCAGAAGAAGTTGTCGGATCAGGGAAGAGCTTATCGGAACGTCGGGCTCATTCCCCCCGGCTATATGGCCGGTATACGCTTGTGCGCGAATCACCTCCATGCCAATTTCTTTCCCATAACGCACATAATCTTCGAAGCCTTCGCTGCGGTTGTGTCCGAACCGATGGTCATAGCCGATCACCAGATATGTGACCCGATAACGCTCTTTTAAGAGCCGCGTCATAAACTCACGGGCGGTGAGCCGGGAAATTTCGGGAGTGAAGTCGAGCAGCAGGCAGTAATCTACCCCGATGTCTGCAAGCAGGCTCGTTTTCTCTTCGGGAGTAGTCAGCAGTTCCGGACGATACTTGGCATTCATCACTTTTCGGGGATGAACCGGAAAGGTTACCAATGCAGAGCGTACACCTTTCGTGACGGCTATCTCCTTCACTTGCCGAATCAGATAGCGATGTCCTGCATGCACCCCGTCGAAGAAACCGATGGTAGCTACGCAGGGTTCGAGGGGCGTTGCCGGTGTGTCACGTATAATCTGCATATCTTTCCGTTTATTGAAGGTTAAACAGATGGCTCCAGTCTTCGCCCGCTTTCGCCGTATAGGTGGAGATTCCTACATTCCGGGCTGTTTGACAGTTGATTTCAGAATCATCGATAAAGAGGGTCTCTTCCGGTTCGATGCCAGTGTCGGCTATGACAGCCTGGAAGATCTCCGGTTCCGGCTTGGCCATTTTCATTTCAAAAGAGAGGAATGCCTTTTCAAAATAATCTTCCGCCTTAAAGGTGCGGTAAGGAAACAAATGAGCGCATGCCCATTCCCAATGAATCGGGTTGGTATTGCTCAATAAGTAGACGACATATTTCTCGCGTAATTTTAATAATAAATCAAGCTTTTGGGTGGGTATGTCTACCAGAAAACTATTCCAGGCTGCATCTATCTGCCCGTCGCTAACGGCTTTGCCTATCATTTTACGAACTCCGTCGCGGAATTCGGCAGCTGTAATCAATCCTTTCTCCTGTTGCATCAGGATTCCGTCCGGATGCCGGATATCCAGCAAGTCGTCCACGTTGGGGACCCCCAGCTTCCGGAAGTTCTCCATGCAACGTTGCCGGTCGAGATTGATCAGCACACCCCCCAAATCGATCAGCAGGTTTTTGATTCCTTTATTTTCCATTTCTGCTTTTTTTCTGAATAACACGTCGGACAAGGCGGATCACTTCTCCCACCCATAACACCGTGGACGAAGTGCCTATGATGAAAAGCCACGTTTGCCAGTCGAGCGGTTCGGTACGGAATACAGCTCCACCGAATTGTACGATGAGGAACTGTCCGCCGAGAATGGCCAGTACAATCAGTTCCATCCCATACGATTGGGAAAGCCCCTTGAACGCCGAATCGGTAGTGCCGAATACACGGGCATTGAACAGATTCCAGAATTGCAGCATGACAAAGAAGGTGAAGAAAATGGTCAGGTTGCGCACAGTCATTCCTTGTGTGCTGTGGTCGAAATAATAAATCATCCCGAGCAGTAGGACGAGGAAGATGGAACCCACACCTATGATACAGGATTTCATGGCCCTGCTGATGATAAAATCGGTGCTGCGGCGCGGTTTCTCAAGCATGACGGTTTCGCTGGGTGGGATGGAGGCAAGAGCCAGAGCGGCAAAAGTATCCATGATCAGGTTCACCCATAACATCTGCGTGACGGTCAGCGGAAGTTCCGTACCGATGAGGGAGCCTAACAGAACGATAAGCAATGCCACAAAGTTGATCGTCAGCTGGAAGAGAATGAAACGCTGGATATTCTTATACAGTGAACGTCCCCACATAACGGCGGTTCCGATACTGTTGAAAGAGTCGTCGAGCAATGTAATATCACTGGCCTCTTTGGCTACGGAAGTACCCGTGCCCATCGACAGGCCTACTTGGGCATGATTCAGCGCCGGGGCATCGTTCGTCCCGTCGCCGGTCACGGCTACGACTGCTCCTTTCTGTTGGAGCAACTGTACCAGACGCTGTTTGTCTGTCGGGCGGGCGCGCGACATGATTTTGAGGTCCATTACCCTGTCCAATGCCTCCTCGTCACTCAATTCGGCAAATGCAACACCGGTGATCCGGTTTCGTTCCGTATCGGTTTCGGGGTTCCAAAGGCCGATCTGACGTGCGATTTCCGTGGCAGTGCCCGGAGTGTCACCGGTCACGATCTTGATGCCGATGCCTGCCGACTGACATTTCGCAACCGCAGCAGGTACGTCCGGACGAATCGGGTCGGAGATGGCAACCACTCCCAAGAAACACAGGTCGTTGGCCGCCACCAGTTCCGTGCAATCGTCCGACTCATTCTCTCCAACGATCTTGAAGGCAAATCCCAGTGTACGCATGGCCATATTCTGATAAGCCGACAGTTGTGCTTCCACTGTAGACCGATATTCTGCGGCATCCACCCGTTGTCCGTCCAGAATCACCTCTTTGCACTTGCTCAAAACGATTTCGGGAGCTCCTTTGATATAAAGTATCTTCTTGCCGATGAGGGGAGACTCGACATGAGTTGCCATGAATTTCCGCTCGGTGGAGAAGGTGAGTTGATCGAGGACGTGTGCCTGCTCGCGGAGTTGCAGGTAGTCTCTTCCCTGTTTGTCAAGCCAGAGCAATAAAGCCACTTCGGTCGGGTTTCCTACGCCTTTGGGCTTCTCTCCGTCGGCCGGCTCTTCCAGGAAAGCTGTTGAGTTGACACTGATGCCCTCTGCGATCAGTGCGCTGATGTCATCATCAGACAAGTCGCTGCCATGGGGGATACCATAGAAATTGGGCTCGTACACCTGCATCAGATTTTGCGTCAGCGTGCCGGTTTTATCCGTACAAATCACGGTGATGGCTCCCATGGTTTCGCAGGCGTGCATCTTCCGCACCAAGTTGTTGGTGGAAAGCATGCGGCGCATGTTCAATGCCAGGCTCAGAGTGACGCTCATGGGCAATCCTTCGGGCACGGCCACTACAATCAGTGTGACTGCCATCATGAAATATTTCAGTGTCCGTTCGAGAACCGGAAGCCACTCGTGCCATCCGTTGAGCGAACCGAAATCAAAGAAGAGTAATACATCCTTGACAAAGAATATAAGGAAAGCAAGACCGGCAACGGTAAACCCGATCTTTCCGATCAGGTTTGCCAGTCGGGTCAGCTGTATGTTCAGCGGGGTGGGCTCGAGATTCTCCTCCGTGCTCTGGCGGGCCACTTTCCCGATTTCAGTGGCATCACCCACGTGTAGCACACGCATGGTTCCATGCCCGTCGACTACGGTAGTGCCACGCATCACCCGGTTAGAGGCATACGTCGCCTCTCCATCAAAATCCGTTTCTACCGTGGTTTTATTGATCACGGGCTCTCCCGTCAGGTTGGACTCGTTTACTTGCAGGGAGACAGCTTCGAGCAACTCACCGTCAGCGGGAATCTCCTCACCCGTCTCCAGCATCACAATGTCACCTACCACGATGTCTTTGCGGGGGATTTCCTGTACATGTCCGTTCCGGATCACTTTTACCAATGTCTCTTCGTTGACTGCATTGAGCAAGTCGAATTTCTTGCCGGCATCATATTCGAAAAAGAAACCGATTCCGGTGGCCAGTAAGATAGCGGCTATGATTCCGATTGTTTCGGCATATTCGTTCTCGATGATGGAAATGATGAACGAGAAGATGGCCGCCACCAATAATACACGCACAACCGGGTCTTCAAATTTTTCCAGATAGAGCTTCCAGAGAGAAGGGCGCTTGGGGGGCGTCAACAGGTTGATGCCATGTTTCTCCCTGCTTTGCAGGACTTCGTTATCCGTCAGTCCTAAGTGATAACAGTCGTTTTTATGGGTACTCATGCAGATACGTGCGTTTAATTTCGAATCACAAAGGTATGAATAAAAAGTGAAATGCGAAATTATGAAGCAGGACGGTTTTCAAATCGTTACTCGCCGGGAAGTGATTTTTAACACATGGTACCGTAATTGACAGCTTGTGACTTCGGTTGGCTTATCAATCGTTGGGGGACACAAATGAAATATGAACGGTGTGTCTTTTACTCTATTTCGAGACAGGACGGATACTCAACCCGTAGTAGCGTTCAATCCGACCCACGCCGTGGTTGAGGTTGTCAAAGTAGAGGTAGTATGCATTCGGCCCACCGCCCTCGCCGGGTGTAGAGCACCAAAAGGTGCAAGTCTCCGACTTGCTGTTGAACGACGTCCCGGAGCGCCAACCGGCGGCGGGGAGGAATATGGAGTTGCCATTTATTTTGCTCGTGACTTTGTAGCCGTTATGGCCACCTAGTGTCGTCTTTGTCCATGTGCAATTGTCGATAAGCTCTTGAACCTCCGCTTTCGTCGGCAATCGCCACGGAGCGCCCCAATTGGCACGGGCGACATCGTATTGACGATTACCGGCTATGTCGCCAAGATGCTTGTTCCAGGTCTTACAGTTTCCGACCGTATATTTTGACTTCGTTGTCGTTTCACCCCATGTATAGTAATTGCCGTAATCCGAAGGCGAAGATGCACCGACATTGCATGTCGCCCACTTCACGCTCAGGCCCAGATCGACATATTTACATACAGTACTATTTGCAGAGTCATCGAAAACAGCCCTGATGCTCTTACCGAATGGGCGCCTGTCCCGACTTATGGCGGAGTAATTTTTTTGATTGAAATTGAATTCATAAGCATATTTCAGAGTGTTGTCAACGTAAGGCGTAGAACACCAATAATATCCACATACCCCCGTTCCCAATGCTACCCGTCCGGACATGAAACCGGCGCTAGGCAGGAAAATGGAGTTACCGTTCGGCCCGGTAATTTTGCAGCCTTTGCACCCGTTGCGGGTCGTCCACGTCCATGTACACATACTGTGCAGTTCATCGATCTCTTTCTTTGTCGGCAGTCGCCACTTGCCGCCCCAGTTTGCTCGTGCGGCATCGTATCGGGGATCGCCCGATATGTCACCGAGATGCTTCTTGTCCGTTTTGCTATTCGTATTGTATGCCGGCTTGGAAGTGATTTCTCCCCATGCGAAATAATCGCCATATTTCTCTGGCGAAGATGCACCGACATTGCATGTTGCCCACTTCACGCTCAACCCCAGATCAACCCACTCGTGATTGTCGTTTCGTTCGATGCCGGCTTGCAATGCTTCTGACATGAAGTTGTCTGTACATGATTGCACAACATCGGATTCGGCCGTTGCCGGCACGGATGCCACCATACATACAATAGCAAAGAGTGCGGCTAACAAACCGCCGGAGGCTTTTCTTCTGCCTGATACTGAATTTCTTTTCATAGTTATACGTTCGAATTTATTTTGCATTATAATGATCTTGGCGATGATTGTTGCGGCAAATATACGGAGAATTCGTGAGATTACGGTATGGTCTCGGGAAATAGAGTAAGGTATTGGCACGGTCCTTTCATTTAAAACGGTTTTGTTCTCTCAAAAATGGCCGGATAAAAGAAAAGGCATGGCTGAGCTTACGAGAGGCTTTCCCATGAGTTTTATAAAGTTGTTGCGATTCTTGGCTCAAAAATGAAAAAAAACGAATTTCGATAGAAAGATGATTGCCTGACCTACAAACATCAACAAATTACCCGGTTCGCATTGGACCGAGTAGGGGGGATGTCTATACTTTTATCTTAATGGAAAGAGCCGTGCGGACAGGTGATTGGGGCAAGCGGCTTGAAAAGCCGGAAGCAACCGGAAGCAACGCCGAAGCATCGTTGGGACTTTGCTACGTTACCCACCCGTAACCACGCCTGAAACTGTCGGATGGTGAACGGAACAGAAGTGACACCCACGGGACGAATATGCCATGCCCATCGCATGTGCACTTGCGTGTTTTTGACCATCTGTTTGATTGTGGCCGTTGCGAACAGCCCGAAACAAGCGATGG